>NZ_FOSN01000032.1 GCF_900114285.1 Methylocapsa palsarum
GGTCTTGCGCAGAGCGTCGTAGCGTTCAACGTTCGCCTGCGGCTCGGTGGTCAAGGTCAAAGCCTGCGGCGCCTTTATTGGAGGCGTATCCATGGGCTTTCCGTCGACCAGCCTATGGAGCAGGTTCAGAATATGCGTCTTGGTTGGCGCGCCAGCCTTCAGCGCTAGTTCGACAGCCGTGAGCACGGCTTGCTCGTCGTGCCAGTTGCCGCGCGGCCTTCCAGTCACGCGTAAAGGCCGCCACGCGATTGTAGGAGCCGCCATAGCCCAGCGCCGCCAGATCGGCGTGCAACTGCTTGATCGTGCGCTTCTGCTTGCGCGACTTCCCTGCCTCTTGTCGCAGCATATGCGACAGCTTGTCGGCGTAGGGGTCAAGCCCGCTCGGCCGGTCAGGAAGATGAAACTTGGGCTCGATGCTGTCAGAGCGCAGGTGCTTGCGCACCGTGTTCCGCGACAGACCCGTGCGCCGCGATATCTCCCGGATCGAGAAATGGTCTCGATAATGCCAGCGCCAGATGACGCTCAATAACTCCATGTCGATCACTCCGTTGCCCCCCGGCCAGGCCAAAGGGGTAAGGTTCGAACATGGGTCAGTTCTCGGCGGAAAAACCCGGGCTGCCCGGGTCAGTTCTCAGTGGAAATCAACAGATCAGATATTCAAAGTCGGGATCATCCGACATCGCCGCGAAGATGCGCTGCCAGACGCCCTTGTGGCTCCAGCGGCTGAAGCGGCGAAAGACGCTGTTCCACTCGCCAAACGCCTCGGGCAGATCGCGCCAGGGCGAGCCCGTCCGCACGATCCACAGCACCGCTTCCACGAACATCCGGTTGTCGCGGCCAGATGATCCGCGCGTCCGATCGTCACCGATGATGTGGCGCGACATCCGCTCCCACTGATCATCCCGGAGAATAAGACGGTCGAGAACACTCATGACTGCCTTCCAAAAGACAGCCTTGAATCACAACCAGGCGCTCTTGGGAATCCCAAGAGTCCACGCTTCCTAGCTTCGGCGTGATTTTCAATGAAAAACTCCGCAGAGAAGATGCCAAGCTTGAGCCGCTTGCCAAAGAACCAGTGTCAGGCGTGGTCCGCCGCGGCGTTTTTGGCCGCCCATTCCTCGCGGGTGATCCAGGCTTCAAGAATTTTGACGTGATCGGCCTCTTCCTTGACAAACTCCTTGGCCATCTCTTCGATTTCGGGCAATTTCGTCGTGGCGACGACCGCGCGATAAAACTCATAGCCCCGGGTTTCGCCCTGAAGCGCCGCCTTCAGCCCATCGAGCCGCGATAGGGTCGGATCGGCGGCCCAAATTTCCGTGCGCTCTGGAGTCGCGTGATTGGGCCATATGTAATCCGGGGGAATAACTTTCGAAAGGTCAATGTCGCCGGCGCGGGCTTTTGCTTCCTTCAAATGCAGCCGCGAGAAACTGGCGAGCTGACGGAACAATCGCGCGACTTCCTGATTGCCGCAGGCTTCCATCGCGGTCCCAAGCTCATCGAAATGAATGGCGGCGTCTTCCTCCACCTTCACGGCGTAGCCGAGGAATTCGTCGACGGAACCGATTTCCATTCCCCCGGTGAAGCGCTTTGCGGCGTGTGTAATGTGCGGTCCCTGCGCCGGCAACGTCTGGTCGCCTTCAAAACTTACGACGATGTCTTCGTTGCGGACGAAACACTGACAGGCGAGCCGGTAACGCGGCGGCATGTCGTTCACTTCGGCATTTTCGATTTCGGCCTTTGTGATCGTGCCAAGTTGCCGAAGCAGTTCTTTTTCCCGGTCCGTTAACGCGATCCCGTATTTTACGCGGGGGCTGAGGTGCTTCACCTCCACAAGACAGGAGCCGCATTCGCCGTCCTGGCAGTCGAATGGAATGGGAATCTTATGCGCTTTGGCGACGGCCAAAATCGTTCCGCGATCTCCTGCAATTGCGTAGACCGTGATGTCCCGCGCGAGCACCGGGGATGAGAAAGTTACGTTGGCCATCCCGTTTCTCCTGTTAATCTGACTGTTTACAATTGCTGGAGCTGATTGCTCCACCCCGCCTCAGCAACATGCGTGCCGCCTATTTTAGGCTATGAAAACAATAAACTAGAGTGAAGACAGGATATCCTACAATCCGCCGGAATGTTTTCATCCAATGTTTGGAGTGAACTCCGACACCCGGGCGTCGCAACTCGCGCAATCATCGGCGCAGGTGGCGCGATCGAAGGAGAATAAACGAGACTGTGGCCGCGGGCGCTGTTTTTTAGAGCGCAACTGTCGCGGCACGTTCTCGGTTCGCTACGACACGCATGACGTCCCCAGCCATGAGGAAGTTTTCACAAGTTATTATATTTCGTGGACTTCGAAGTTGTAGAAGAGACCCGATCGACCGCATGAGATAGGAAAACGATACGAGCAAGCCGTTGGGAGACATCTGCCGCATTGGGATAGGGTCATCAGCAAGCGCGACATCGTTGCTCTCTTCCACAGTCAGGGTTCGCTCAATTCCTCGTCAAAAGACATTCAGCTAGAAGCGCTTGATCGGAATATTGTGTTTGCGAAGCGCATAGCCGATTTGACGCGTTGTAATATTGAGAATGCGCGCGGCCTTAGCTTGGACCCAGCCCGCCTTTTCCATGGCGTCAAGCAAATTATCTCTGTCCGTCGTGTTTTCCAGCCCGGAGCGCAAATGCGGACGGATGGCCTGATGCTCGCCCGTTTTGGCTCTTGGGCGCTCTTCCTCTTCACCCGCTTTCGGCGCGACCTGAGGCCGGTTGCGAGGAGCGCTGATTGGATCTACCGGTGCCGAACCTTTCCAGAGCGTCGACGACAGACATTCGCCATGGCGGCAAGCGAAGTCGTTGGCGACAATCTTGTCGCCCTTAGCCAAGGTCGCCGTCCGGCGCACACAATTTTCCAGCTCTCGAACATTGCCGGGAAAATAGCAGCCCTGCAAGATCCCATCGGCGGATGGGGTCAAGGAATGATCCGTCCCGTGCTCCTCATTGAAGCGGAGGAGAAATTCATTGGCGAGAAGAACGACGTCGTCCGGCCGGTCCCGCAGCGGCGGCAGCGAAATCGACACAACGTTGATGCGGTAATAAAGATCGGCGCGGAACTCGCCTTTCGAAACCGCCTGCTCCAAATTCTTGTTCGTGGCGGCGACCAGCCGGACGTCGACCTTCAAGGTCCGCATGCCGCCGACGCGCTCAAATTCGCCCTCCTGAAGCACGCGCAGCAGCTTGGCCTGAAAGGAGGGCGAGATCTCACCGATTTCGTCGAGAAACAGCGTCCCGCGGTCCGCCAGTTCAAAGCGGCCCTTGCGCAGCGCCAGCGCGCCGGTGAAGGCCCCCTTTTCATGGCCGAACAGTTCGGATTCCAGCACGGATTCCGGCAGAGCGGCGCAGTTCAGCTTGATGAACGGGCCTTTCTTCCGGGACGACAAGTCATGGGTAGCGCGGGCGAACAGCTCCTTGCCGGTTCCCGATTCGCCGCGAAGCAGAACCGTGGAGTTCGTGCGGGCGACGATGCCGATCTTGTCCAGCACCGAGCGGATCGACTGGCTTTCGCCAAGAATGCCTCGCGCCTTGGGCTCGCGCGCCGCCGGATTGGTTTCCGAGAGCTCCTTGGCAAGACGATGCTGTTCGGTCATCAGCCGTTCGCGGTCGCGCGCGACGACCCGATGCAGCCGCAGGGTCTGCCCGACCAGATTGGCGACCATCACCAGAAACCGCACGTCTTCGTCGATGCGGAAATCGGCGCCGCCGTCCCAGAGCCGATCGATCGTGATCGTGCCCACAACGCGATCGCTTTCCTTGATCGGGACGCCGACGAAACAGATTCGCGTTGGAACGGAGTTCGATTGCGGCTCGATCCATTCGGCGAACAATGGGCTTGTGGCCGTGTCCTCGACAACGACGGGCATTTTCGTCGTGACGATCTGACCGATCGCCCGTTCCGGAATGTTTTCGAACTGAACTTTTGCGGCCTCCACGCTCCCGGCGGAGCCAACGACAAGCTCAGCCGCCCCCAGATCGTCCAAAAGCGCGATGGCGCCGTGGCGCATCGCCAGAAAGCTCGACAACACGTTCAGGACATTGCCGAGCGTCGTCTCAAGGCGCGCAGGGGAGGCGAGAATTTTCGAGATTTCATAGACGCCATGCAGCGAGATCTCAACGAAATCTCCAAACCTTTGCTGACGATTGGTTTGACGTTCCTCCTCGCGCACGTAATCGTCAGCGTCTTTCGATGGAAGGGATAAAGTCATCGCGTTATCCTTCGCTTTTAAATGGTCGAGGGAAATGCTGGGCGTCAGATTAAGCATCTGAACGAACAGCTTAAGTGCTAGCTTGCGACAGCTAAACGGCGATGCAAGGCGCACTTTACGGCATTTGCACAGAACTCAGGCAAGGAAGCCGGAGCTTTTAATGCAACAAGCCAAAGATCGGCCCTGGACGATGGCGCTGCGCCAACGCGCGGAGCATGCGCAGGTCCCGTGACGTTGCCCCCAAGTTTTATCCACCCGTGAGTTCGCTTTGGCGGTTGCAATTGCCCATTTGGGCGGTGTCAGCGGCGGGAGCTGGCGCGGAGCCTTCGGCGGAGCGCAGCGCCAGATCCCGCCGCTGGTGGAAGGTCGAGGCAAAGGCGGAAGGCGTTTGCCAGCCGATTTTCGAGTGTGGACGCGATCCGTTATAGTCCGCCCTCCACATGGCCAGGGCGATCCGGGCCCTCGCCAGGGTGGAGAACAAGGTCTCGTTCAAAAGCTCGTCGCGCAATCGGCCATTGAAGGACTCAATGAATGCATTCTGCATCGGCTTGCCGGGCGCGATATAATGCCATTCGACCTTGGTCTTGTCGGCCCATGCCAGGATGGCGTTGCTGGTGAACTCGCTGCCGTTGTCGCTGACAATCATCCTGGGCTTGCCGCGTTCAGCAATGAGCCGGTCGAGTTCTCGCGCTACCCGGATCCCCGAGAGCGATGTGTCCGCGACCAGCGCCAGGCACTCCCGCGTGCAGTCGTCGACGATGGCGAGGATGCGGAAGCGGCGGCCGTCGGTGAGTTGATCGGAGACGAAGTCGAGGCTCCAGCGATCGTTCGGATGCATCGGGATTGTCATGGGCCTTCGCGTCCCCATCGCCCGCTTCCGTCCGCCGCGGCGCCGCATGGTGAGCCGCTCCTCGCGGTAGAGGCGAAACAGCCGCTTGTGATTGATCACGAAGCCCTCCCGTTTCAGCAGCACATGGAGGCGGCGATAGCCGAACCGCCGGCGCTCGTGCGCGATCGTCTTCATGCGTTCGCGCAGGGCGACGTCATCGGCCCGCGTCGTCTGGTATCTCATCGTCATTCGGCAAGAGCCAATGGTTTTACACGCCCGCCGTTCGCTCATTCCGTGAAGGCTCATGAGATGCGCGACAGCTTTCCGCTCTGCAGCGGGCGTCACCACTTCTTTCCCAGCAAATCCTTCAGGGCCACGTTGTCGAGCATCGCGTCGGCCAGCATGCGCTTGAGCTTTGCGTTCTCATCCTCCAGCGCTTTCAGCCGCTTGGCTTCGGACACGTCCATCCCGCCGAACTTCGCTTTCCATTTGTAAATGCTGGCGTCGCTGACCCCGTGCTTGCGGCACAAATCGGCGACCGAAACCCCAGCCTCGTGCTCCTTCAAAATCCCTATGATCTGTTCTTCCGAAAAGCGACTGCGCTTCATGCTCTGGTCCTCTGATTGGGCCAAAGCGAACTTCAAACTGGATTATGCCCAAGGGGCAATGTCACCCGGGCAATGGGGGCCGAGCGTCGCCGAGGGAATATCGGTCAGAACGAGGGTTGGATGAATCTAAATGTCTACGTCAGATTCGATGGACGATGCGAAACGGCGTTTAACTTCTACGCGCCAATCCTTCGCGGCAAGATCGTCATGATGGTCCCTTACGCCGAGACGCCCGAGGCGGCGCAGGTCCCAAAGGAATGGCAGGGCAAAATCATGCACGCCCGTCTGGAATTGGGGGAACGGGCTTTGATGGCCTCGGACGTTCCTCCCCAACGTTTCGAGCCGCCAAAGGGCTTCCATGTGCAGATCGCCGTCAAAAATCCCGTTGAGGCGGAGGAAATTTTCAATGCCCTCGCGGCCGGCGGAATCGTGACGAAGCCCATCCAGGAGACGTTCTGGGCTGCTAAATTCGGTACGCTTGTTGATCAGTTTGGGCTGCCCTGGATGATCAATTGCGACAGGCCAGTTTGACTTACGCCGCTGCTCGAGACTGCATTTTAAGATTTAGCGCGCAAATTGGCGCCGATGAGTTGGCCCCCGAATTCGCCCTGGAAGGAACGCGGGGAACGGCAAAGTGTGCGACTCCATGATCGCTGACGTCGCCGAGATCGTCGCGACGATGATTTGGGTCGGTCGGGTCTCGTCAACGACCGACTTGAGTCTGGCTGTTTGGTTGAACGACGCGCCAAAGGCGCCTTGTGAGCAAGTCTTTACATCGTCGACGACCTGCACTGCGCCCGTCATACCAGGTCGCAGCTTTCTGCGACAGCCGTAAAGACGAGCGGCTATGCCTCAGCGATCCACCGGCAACGCTTGTCCGGCTCGATGCGCGGCGAGCCATTTTTGGAGTTCAGCCACATGGCCGCTCTCCTCGGCAACAAATTCCTTAGCAAGCGCCTTGATCTCAGGATCGTCGGTCGCCTCGAGAATGTGCTTGTAATATTCAAAACCCGCTGTTTCCGCGTCGAGCGCAATCTCAAGCGCCTGCTCACGGCCAATGAGGGGATCAGCGGCCCAAATCGCTGCTGTCTCAGGACTTTCCAGCCCAGGCCAAACGAATTCGTCGATCTTTATAACAGGAATCTCTCGAAATCCGGAGCGGGCTTGCGCGTCAGCGAGGTGGAGTCTCGAATAATCCGATAAGCGGCGAAATAACTTTCCCACTTCGCGATTGCCGCATGACTCCATCGCATCGGCCAATTGCCCAAAGCGGGTCGCCGCCTCTCTTTCGAGATGGATTGAGTAAGCGAGAAATTCTTCGACGGTTTGCATCTTTGAACTTCTTGCCGCCAACTTGACAATAGAAACAGACGTCAGTTTATAGCTACTTCTATATGTCTGATCAAGTCTCCTAACCCCATTGGTAATTTACCTCCGGCGCGAGGGCAACGTCGTCGCGATGGTCGCGATGGCATCAACGCTTCGCCGGCACAGAGTTTAGCGGACGTCGGAGTCGCCATGAAACACGGCGCGTAGGTGACGCCTCTGATCCGCGAGCGCGGCGTCAGCGTCGGGCAGACGTCGCGGGACATCGACGTTCACGAGAACGTTTTGCGCAAATGGGTGAAGGAGTTCGGCTCCGATCCGAAACAGGCTTTCCCCGGCCGTGGGCAACAGAAACCTGAGCAGGTCGAAATCGACCGTCTGCGACGCGAAGTCGCGAAGCTCAAGGCGGAGCGCGACATCCTAAAAAAGGCCGCTGCCTACTTCGCGAGGGAGTCGACATGAAGTTCAGCTTTATCGCGAAGCACCGTTCTGTCTGGCCGGTGGCATGGCTCTGCAAAGCGCTCGGGGTCTCGAGATCTGGGTTCCATGCCTGGCTGCATCGCGGACCGAGCGCCCGGACGGTCGCCGACGAACAGCTGACGGCGAAAGTCCGGGCGAGCTTCATCGGCAGCGCCCGTACCTATGGCGCCCGAAGAGTCTGGCGGGATCTGCTTGCCGAGGGCGCATCCTGTGGCCTGCACAAGGTCGAGCGGCTGATGCGGACCAACGCGCTTCGGGCGCGACCGCGCCGCCGCGGCCTGCCGAAGGACGAGGGAGAACGCGCACCGATCGTAGCGCCCAATGTCCTCGACCGGCAGTTCGTAACGGATCAGCCGAACCGCAAATGGATCGCCGACTTCACATATGTCTGGACGGCCGAAGGTTGGCTCTACGTGGCGGCTGTCATCGATCTGTTCTCGCGAAGAGTCGTCGGCTGGTGGGATATTCATTGATGTGAGTGTTGACTTTGACGACGTCGCATCCTCGGAGCTTACTATCGATCGCGAAATCAAACATCGCGCGGTCCCGAAGCCGGCGCTCTCGATCCAGCCAGAACCTGATGGCCCAGACCCGCTGTGGCTTCAGCGCGCGTTTGCCGCCAAGCTTCCGGCCCGCATTCCATGGGCGCCGCTCGTTGGTGCCCGGGTCATATTCCGAGTGTCCCATTGCCTTTCTCCTTTCGGCCATCCTCGGCCAAAAGGAAAGACTGGGCGCCATCAACTTCGATGCCAGGGGGCTTGGGGTGGTTTCCCGCCAGTCCGTTCATCAGCGCGTAATTTGGAAAGCGGTCATTCTGTCTATGGGGTGGGCGGGCCGAGAACGGTATGGCGGCTTTGGACGAGCAGGACGGCGAAGCGGCCATTCGCCCCGTTATTTCCATCGGCAACATTCGACCCCACCTCGTCGCTCCAAGGCCAGCTGGACGCCTCCAAAAACCCCTAGCCCGAATCGGCATTGAGTTGATTCACTTGGTGATGTCGCGGAGGGAGTGTGGACATGGCGCAGGGAACGCCTGGATTTTTTGATGTCGATGAGCGCCTGGCGGAGTTGTCGGCCAAAGGCAACGATCTGGAGCGCGCGAAGGCGCTGGAGCCAATACGGCGAGCGAGGTCTACGCGGATACGGTCTATCGCTCCGCGAGGAACGAGGCGATGCTGTCGCGGCGCGGCTTCGTCTCGCGTATCCATCGCAAGAAGGCCAAGGGTAGGCCGATGCCGGAGCGAACGCGCCTCGCCAATGCCCAGAAGTCAAAAGTGCGCAGCGCCGTAGAGCATGTGTTCGCGCATCAGAAGGGGCTCATGGGCCTATTCGTGCGAACCATCGGCCTGGCGCGGGCGCGTCTCAAGATCGGCCTCGCCAATCTCGCCTACAACATACGCGGCTTCGTCTGGCTGCAAAACCGAGGGGCGCTGGCCAGATAGAGGAGCGCTGGCCTGAAGAAAATAGGCGGCCCCAGCGGCGTCGAACGGCGCCCAAAAAGCCCCAGAACCAAGACTTGGGCTGTGCCAGATCGGAAACCGCGAATCTCCTCAAATGGAAAAGCGGTTATTGGAGGCGTCCAACTGGATAAGCCGGGAGCCACCAAACCAGAGCGAATAATGGCGCCAGGTCGACCTGGAAAACCGGCACAGCCAAGATGACGCGCCGCGACCTGAATGGCAGAGACAAGGCAGGTTAGCTTGGCCTTCGAGCAAGGCGCGCCCGGTTTTGGCCATCTATTGATTTCGCTTAACCAGCCTTGGACCAAATCCGGCACCAGCCGTTAGGGCTGACCACGCCATCGACTTGCTTGCAGCTGTTCGGCGCGACAAATATGCGGCAATTCGCGCAGTTCTGATTGCCTTTGGGAGAACCCTGATACCCCACCGATTGTTGCGAAGCCTTGGCCTCTGCTCTTGACGTCATGCCAATAATCGAAAGGGCGCTCACTGCGACGCCCGCGACGTGCAGGAAGGCGCGGCGCGACGTTTCAGGTCCGTTTCCATTTTCATGCGGCATAGGCATTCCTCTTGTTGACGCCCTAGAAAATTAGGCGCGTCCGATGCGGGATAACACAAACTGCAAAGCAGCAAGAAAGGGATTCGGGTCGAATCACTCAATACACGTATTGTTGAAACTGTACGAGCCGAACAAAAATAGAAATCATTGAATGCATTTATATTGGAATTATTCCAGCCGGAAAGAGCCAGCGTCGTCCATAGCCTCTTTATCGGAAAGCTCACGAGGCCATCCTGCCGTGTTACATTTGTGCTGCACTGCCGCGATTTCGTAAGCGCAATCGTCTATTCCCTTGCTGTTCGTCATTCATAATATGTAGTTTCCCTTAAGTTGGAAACTCGATTTTTTTATCCAACGGAAAACTGCGTCCTCAGACCCCTATGTTCCGTCCCGCACCGAAGGAGGCCAAATGATAAACCCCGATCGCGTTCGAAAAGATGCGCAAGGGCGGCGCCGCGCGGGCATTTTTGCCATGTTCACGGCTTTCTTGACGGCATTCGGCGCGTTCATAATCGCACCGACCCCAGCCTCCGCGATTCCGAGTTTCGCCCGCCAGACAGGTCAGCCGTGCTCTACATGTCATACGGCCTTTCCGCAGCTGACGCCGTTCGGCCGCCGGTTCAAGCTCGGCGGTTATACGATGGGCGGCGGCATGACGTTGGAGCAGGCGCCCCCCATCAGCGCGATGGTCATCCCGACATTTTCTCACACTCAGCTGAATCAAGATGCGCCTCCGACGCCGCAGACGCACACGAACAACAATGTGATCCTGCAACAATTCAGCCTGCTCTACGGCGGTCAGATTTACGGGAATATCGGGGCGTTCATTCAGGGAACCTATGACGGCGCCTCGCAATACATGTTTCTCGATTCGAGCGACGTCCGTTATGCCGACACGACGAAGTTGATGAATTTCGATGTTCTATATGGTGTCTCGGTCAACAACAATCCCAGCGTTCAGGACGTCTGGAACACCACCCCGAACTGGGGTTTCCCTTTCATCTCGTCAACCGTGGCGCCTCAGTTTTCGCCGCCTGGCACGCTCATCGAGGGTGGACTGGGAACAAGGGTTATCGGGACTGGAATCTACACCTTCATCAATGACATGCTGTATCTTGACGTCTCGGCCTACCAGAACCTGTCGACGCAGACCTTGAAGACGCTGGGATTGCCGCCGGGCGACATTGCCTCTAGTCCTTCAATCGATGGTGTGGCGCCCTACTGGCGCGCCGCGTTCGAATACAATGTCGGCGAACATTCCTTTGAGGTCGGCACGTTCGGCATGTACGCCAATACGCTGCCTAATCGTGTCGCTGGCTTCGGGTTTGACAGTTTCACGGATGTCGCGTTCGACGCGCAATATCAATATATTGGCGACCCTCATAACCTGACTCTCAGGGTGACGAATATCCATGAATATCAGCAGCTCAATTCGACCTTTCTTCAGGGCGGATCGTCGGGGATATATAATACGCTCAACAGCTTCAAGGCTTCGGCGGAATATGTCTACGATCATACCTACAGTTTCACGGCCGGATATTTCAGCGTCTACGGTTCATCCGATTTCGGGCTTTACAGCCTGAATTCATACCGCAATTCGCCGAACGGCAAGGGCCTCGTTTTCGACCTCGCCTACCTGCCGTTCAGCAAGGGCGGCCCGGCTTTTTATCCTTGGCTCAACGCCCGACTCGGCGTTTCCTACACAAGCTATCTGAAGCTGTTCGGCGGCGAGAACAATTTCGATGGGCTCCAGCACAATGCTTCGGACAACAACACGCTGTTGCTCTACGCCTGGATTGCGTTCTGATCTAGGTCCAGCGCATTCCGCCGAGCGCCCGGGCCTTTCCGGCGGCGGAAAAAAGTCGGACGGAGCCATTGCAGGAAGGCGATCGAGGCGCAGCCGACCTTCGGTCAGATCAAGCCATGAGAGACGGCGTGGACGCGGACTGGATTGCATGAAGCATTTGTGGCGATCGATAAACCGCCGGCGGGAGAGCCAGTTGGCGGCGCGCGAATGAAAAAGAATATCAGCGCAACCAGACTTGGCGCTCCACCGCGTGTACCGTTTGGAAGAGGCCGTTTCTCTCAATTCACAGGCGCGGGCTTAGGGTTTCGCTGGAGCCTAGAAACGGCTGTGTCGATCGGAAATCTGCACGACGAACGGTCGCTCGAAGCCTCCCGCAAAATGACCGGGTCGGGCCGATTTCGGAAGGGCAGCTTCTCAACAAAATCAAAGAAAACCGACGGTGGAGTGGCCAAGCAAAGTATTCCGTTATTGGCCGTTTGGTGCGACGCTTCGGCAGTTCTCATGGCCGAGAACGTCGTCATAGTCTGAGAATGACGTCGACGGGCGCAAGGGACTATTCTTCGTCTTCACGAATAGCGGCGTTGCCCCGGTGACTCGCGTCGCTTTCCATCGCCAAAGATTGACCTACAGAAACGTCCCGACGCCGGGTGTAAGCGAGGGGCATTTTGCAGAGCTGCAATCCGGATGGCGCGCATTCAGTCGTCTATCCCTCCTCGGGCGGACCGTAGGGCCGCGATTGAGAAAATGACCCGGCGCGGCTTTCGCGCTGGGTCACTCTTTGGCGTCATCGACTCAAATCAAGGCTGCTGAGTGCAACCGATGCTCGGGTCGTTTCCGCCGTGACTGGCGCAAAGCTGATCTCCTGACCCGTTACCACATTGGCAACTGCCGTCGTTACAATGTGCGTAATTTTGGGGTGACGGGTGGACGCATTGCGCCAGTTGATGGTTGCGCGCGTCCGTTTCATTGCGCGGCGCATCGACGCCGACGTTGAGACACCATTGGAAATGCGCGTTGAAATTATTTTGCCAGCGCCCGCCGCCGAATCCGCAATGGTGCTGAACATTCTGCGCGTTCGCGTCGACAGCCGTCTGCGCATATTGGCGGCAAACCGGATATTCAGCCGACAGGGCCATCACGGCCTGCAGATGCGCGACGCCTTCGCGCTTGGCGGCGGGCCCTACCATTTTTTTGAAAGAAGCTCACGGAGCGCGGCCGCATCCAGCATCTGCTCAGCCAGCAGCTTCTTCAGCTTCGCGTTCTCGTCCTCGAGTAGCTTCAGCCGTTTGGCCTCCGAGACGTCCATGCCGGCGTACTTGGCCTTCCAGTTGTAGAAGCGAACAAGAAGAAGACAACACAGGCGACCCGCCCCCATTGACAAATTGCACCGAAACTGGGAGGCGAAACGTGCTATGCCAGCGCTGACTCAAGGGGGCAGAGCTTGGCGACCTTGGGCTGGCGTGACGGCTTCATGTGCCGCACCTACGGTTGGCCAGAGTCAGATTGGAGATATTTTGCTCGTTACAGTCCGCGACAATAACATCGACCAGGCGTTGAAATTCCTGAAAAAAAAAATGCAGCGCGAGGGAATATTCCGAGAGATGAAGCTCCGGTCCGCCTATGAAAAGCCGTCTGAAAGAAAAGTGCGGGAGAAAGCGGAAGCTATTCGCCGCGCTCGCAAGGTCGCCCGCAAGACTGCTATTCGGGAGGGTTTGATTGCCGCCCCCAAACCGAAAACACCAGCACCTGGCCAACGCAAGCCAGCTTTTGCTCAGCGATAGACGGCTTGACGTCGAGACAGGGCGAGTCAGTGAAACTCGAAGAAAAGGCGGACAGGCGCGGTTATCCGCTGCCGTCGCTCATGATTGTCGAAGGCCCTCGCCGACGTAAGGTCTGCTTTCGATAAGCGAGCCAATGCGGTCGAGTGACCAAGATGAGTGCTCTGAAGTCGGCGCCCCAACTTCGTGAACGTCTGATCGGAGAACCGGAAGCTGGTCCTGGAACGGCTAGGTCGGATCGGGTTCAGTTAGTCCGTTCTCGGGCTCGATTGGGTAAGCAGCCATTCTGTCTATGGCGCAGTGCTAGAGCGGGATGTTTTTAGGCAGAAACATAGCCGGAATTTCTGAGGTAGTTCAGGCATTCGTCTGGTTTGAACAGATCTAGGAGCTTTCCGGCTTTTCGCCATGTCGCTTCGACGGTTCGCTTTTGGGCGTTTCGCATCAGGTGTTTGAGCTTTGCGATGACTTGTTCGATCGGGTTGAGATCAGGGCTGTAGGGCGGGAGAAACAGGAGATGCGCTCCTTTTTCCCTTATCGCCTTTCGGGCCGCGGCGCCTTTGTGGCTGCCGAGATTGTCGAGGATGACGACGTCGCCCTTGTTCAAGGCAGGGGCGAGCTGGCGCGGGACATAGGCGGAAAAGAGCGTCCCATTGATTGGGCCGTCGATGACGAAGGGGGCGTCGATCCGGTCATGCCGCAGGGCGGCGATGAAGGTCATGGTCTTCCAGTGGCCATAGGGCGCTTTCGCCTCGAGGCGCTCGCCCTTCGGTCCCCAGCCGCGCAAGGGCGTCATGTTGGTCTTGATCCAGGTCTCGTCGATGAAGACGAGGCGCGACGGATCAATTTTGCCTCGTTGTGCATTCCAGCGCTTGCGCTTGCGGGCGATGTCCGGACGCGCCTGCTCGGCCGGCAGCACGGTTTTTTTTTAAAGCTCATGCCTTCGGCGTGGAGTAATGTCCAAACCGCCCGGGGATCGGTCTTGATCCCGCGTTCGGCCAATTCGGCCGTGAGTTTGCGCAGCGTGAAGGGGCCGGAACGGATGCGGTCCCGCAGCCAATCGGCGGTCGCCCCCGAAAGCGCGCGCCGCTTGTGGCCGTTCATCTTGCCCGGCGCAAGGGTTCCTGTCTCCCGCTGAAGCTTCTTCCATTTCGAGACCCAGGATGGGCTGATCCGCAGCGCCGCCGCAATCGAACGCGTTGTCTCGCCCCTATCCGCCCGCGCCAAAGCCCGCTCACGAAGATCTTCCGAGTATGGTCTGGTCATTCATGCTGGCCTCCCAGTCCAGCATGGATCTTGAATCAGAAAGCCGCCGATTCGGGAATCCCGATTCTGTCAAAAAACAACCTGCTCTAAAGCTGGGTAATCGCACGAATCAGGCCGCTACTTCGATGACGGGATCATTCCAGGGACTCGTACCCGATAAAGCTCAGGTATGAGGCGAGGGCGTCAATTTGGTTGGGCGACAATCGGCCCGCAATTTGCGGCATAGGCGCAGCTGCCGCGTGAAACCCTTCGCCCCATTGCTCGAGGCGCCTTTTCAAATAGGGATAGGATAGCCCGCCCAAACGCGGGATTCCCCTGACTCCTTCGGCATTTGGGCCATGACACACGACGCAAGCCGAGACATCGGAATCTGCAATCCCTTCATCATATATCGCTCGACCTGCGGCGGCGAGTTCTGGATCTCCGTCATTGGCCGGCACCGGAGGCAGCGCTGAAAAATAAGCTGATAAGTCGTGCGCCGCCTGGGGACTGAGGTGCGCCGTGGCGGGCCACATATACTGCTGTGAAAGCGGATTATCGCGAAGGTGTTCGCTGAAGCTTAGAAGCTGATTCTGAATATATTGATCTCTTTGCCCAGCCAGTCGTGGCGCGGTTGAAAGTCCTTGCGCCGACGATCCATGACACCAGGTGCAATTCCGAATGGCGAGAGATTCCTCGGCCTGCAACGGACCTCCTGCCAGGAAAGCAATGACGAGGATCGCCATTTTTGATGTGTTCAAATTCATGATCCGAGTTCTCGCGTTGAATCCACGGCGAGAAACGCGCCAGATGAATCGATCGGATTCACTTTAGATAACTCACGTAAGCCGCAAGCGCTGAAATCTGCGCTTGGGTCAAATTGTGCGTCGTTGGCACCATGATCGCGGAGGTGTCTTTCAGCGAACCTTGTCCGCGCTCTCTGCTCCAATTCGTCAAAGACTTTACTGTGTACCAATAGAGTTGACCGGCCAACCGGGGAATTTCAGCTTTGCCTTTTGCGTCCGGACCATGGCAAGCGGAGCAGGCGGGAACATTCGATTCGGGCAATCCCTGCTCGAAAATGGTCTTTCCCAACGCCAGCGAATCTCTGGGTGCGCCTCCGTAAGGATTAGGGTTCAAGTCTCTCAGATTTGCGGCCAAGGCCGCCACCATCGACGGGGTCAGTCCGTGGGCGACGTTAGACATGACGGGGTTCGTTCGGCTGCGCCTGATAAAGGCCTGCAACTGATTTTCGAGATATTCGGGCTGCTGCCCGGCGAGCCGCGGCATGGGATAATATCCACGGTAACCCTCCCCCGACAGCCCGTGGCAGGTTTTGCAATATTCTAACTTGCCCTGGAGCCCTTGCTGCGCCTGCTGTGACATGTCGGCGGCGTCGGCGCGGCCAGTCGCCGCGAAACAAACCGCAAGCAGCGCTGTTTGGAATGCTAATCGAAGACTAGTTACCTTCATGATGCGCGCCCTTGCTTTAGCGTCATTGGCCAATTGCCGCTCTGCCCACATTGTCGCCACATCGAGCGGCTGGCGTAATTTAGTTGAAGGCAAATGACAGAAGCTGCGACTATAATATTATCAAATCATCGATCGCATTCCGTTCGCTGCTGTCCACTGGGATACTGCTTGCCGGAGGGAGAAAGAATTCGCAGAACGAGCCCGGTTTCCCAGCATAGCCGTTCTCAGCTACGATTGAAAAGCTAATCTGAGGCGTCGCCCCGAAAAGGAAGATCCGCCTTTGACGAACGTCACAAACCAGCGCTTGCTGTCATAATAATTTGCGCGGCTGAGATCAAATCTGAGGCTGAATCATGCGAATCATTTGCTTAAAAGCGCTGTCGGGCGCTGCAATCCTTTCAATAGCCTTCTCGGCGCTCGGTCACGCGGAAGACAACAGTACCGGCGGCGTTTCGAAGCAAGAGTTCCAAGCCAAATTTGATTATTGCCGAACGTGTCATGGAGTGTCGGGGCAAGGATTTCGTGGCGCTTATCCCATGCCGCGGCTCGCAGGGCAGCAGCCCGAATATATCGAAAATCAGTTGCGAGCCTTTGTCGAACGCCGGCGGACAAATCCCGTCATGTTCAACGTGGCTCACGTTTTGAGCCCGCAGATGGTTGCAGGCTTGGCCGAGCATTTCAGGGATCTCAATCCCAAGCCATTAGGCGGGGCTCCGAAGGAGCAGCTTGCAGCCGGAAAAATGATTTACCACGAAGGAATACCTAGCTCAGATGTGCCCGCGTGCGCCTCCTGTCACGGCCCGGACGCTAAAGGCAACGGCGCTTTTCCGCGGCTCGCCGGTCAGCTCAATGATTATGTCATCAGTAAACTGACGAACTGGACCAAAGAGCGGGGCCGGGATCCTAAAAACCCGGACACGTCGGCTATTATGGAGCCGATTACGCACAAGCTGTCGGAGTCGCAGATTGCGGCTATCGCCGCTTATCTCAGTTATTTGGAGTGATCCATGCGTAGATCCCAATCGTGTCCGTCGTCAGATGATTTGAGACAGTTTCAGGTTATTCGGAACGGAGGTTCTGGCTCATCGACATTAAAGGTTAAGCGGCCTGCAGTTGGTGC
>NZ_FOSN01000022.1 GCF_900114285.1 Methylocapsa palsarum
CCGCCGTCGACATGATGCTTGGGGCAAAGGCCGCGGTGATCACCGGCGGTCCCGGGGTCGGCAAGACGACGCTGCTCGACGCCATCCTGCGCATCGTTTCCGCCAAAGGCGTCAAAATCCTGCTCGGCGCGCCGACAGGCCGCGCCGCCAAACGCATGACCGAACAGACCGGCATCGAGGCGAAGACCCTCCATCGCCTGCTCGAGATCGATCCCATGCACGGCGGCTTCAAGCGCAACGCGGACAATCCGCTCGATTGCGGCCTGCTCGTCATCGACGAGACGAGCATGGTCGATGTTTCGCTGCTGTTCGCCGTGTTGAAGGCGGTTCCCTCCAAGGCGGCTTTGCTGCTCGTCGGCGACGTCGATCAGCTGCCCTCGGTGGGGCCGGGACAGACGCTCGCCGATATCATCGACTCCGCCGCAATCCCGGTCGCCCGGTTGACCGAAGTGTTTCGCCAGGCGGCGGAAAGCCGCATCGTCGTCAACGCTCACCGGATCAATCGCAGCGAAATGCCCGAATGGCCCAAGCGCGGCGAAGACTCGGATTTCTGGTTCGTCGACGCCAGGGATCCCGAAGACGGAGCCGCCAAGGTCGTCGAGCTGGTCCGCAGCCGCATTCCGCAGCGTTACGGGCTTGACCCCATCCGCGACATCCAGGTTTTGTGCCCCATGCAACGCGGCGCTCTGGGCGCGCGATCGCTCAACGCAGACCTTCAGAAGGCGCTCAATCCCAACCCCTCCGTGCGCATCGAGAAGTTTGGCGCGATCTTCGCGCCCGGCGACAAAGTCATGCAAAACGAGAACGATTACGATCGCGACGTCTTCAATGGCGATCTGGGGACCGTGCTGCGCATCGACGAGACAGAGGGTCTTCTGATCGCGGGCTTCGACGGGCGCGAGGTTGAATATCCCTTTGGCGAACTCGATACGCTCCTTCCGGCCTATGCGATGACGATCCATAAGTCGCAAGGGTCCGAATATCCGGCCGTCGTCATCACGCTTGCGACGCAGCACTATACGATGCTCGCGCGAAACCTCGTCTACACTGCGGTTACGAGGGGCAAGCGTCTCGTCGTCATCGTCGGGCAGCGCCGCGCCATGGCGATCGCCGTCAAGGCCGGGGCAGGGCGGCGGCGCTGGACTAAGCTGCAGGAATGGATGAAGCCTCGGCGAGGGCCGGATTGACGCATTCCAGCCTCCCGTGACGGCCCCGGACAGTCAACTTTATGCCGTGACAATTTCCGCAACCCGAGCCTGATCGTTCAAACAAGAGCGATTATGCTACCAATTGCGGCAGACCTGAGAGCCTTTTGGACCGAATTTCGGTATGGTGCCGTCGCGGTCCCTTTTTATGCAACCGAGCTGAAACATGGATCCCCCCGTTGCGCTGCGATCATTGCTCGAACATGAGTTCGATTTGAGCCGTCAATCGCTTGAGACGTTTCTCGAAAAGATCCGCGCCGCGTATCTCCTGCAAGGGTTGATTTTCTTCAGTCCGTCTCAACCCGAGCGCCGCGCGTTAAAGGGGACGCAACGCCCATGGCCCGGCCCGCACGATAAGGAAAAGAACAGCTGGTTAGCGTCGTTGCGGCGGATGACCCGCGTCGCGTGGTCGCAAACGCAAAGAAGAAGCATCCCCTTGCCATTTATACTTGTTGGAGCTGGCGGGAGCCGCCAGTTCCTGTCCATTCCTGTTCATTCGGCGAACGGAGTCTGGGCGTTTCTCATCGCAACATCGAACGAAACAGATATTGAATGGGCTGGACGTCAGGACCAACTCGCCAAAGATCTGCGACATATCGCCCATCACATGCATCGGCGCATCGCAGGCTTGTTGAATAACGAGGACGAAATTGACTTCTCCGAGATCACCAAGAGAGAGGCTGAGGCTTTGAGTCTCGCCAGCACAGGGAAAAGCGGAGAGGAGATAGCGTTTGCGATGGGTATTTCGCCGCAGACTGCGAGAGAACATCTTGATTCCGCGCGGAACAAATTGAAGGCGCTGAATCGCACGCACGCCGTCTCAAAGGCGCTCAAAGCAGGATTGATTTAGTAAACAGATCAACCCTTCAATTTTCCGCAAATAGCGCTGCTATTCGTCCCAGCGGAAAGCACGGCCCATCAGACCCCTCGGCGCCGTCGAAACCCCCTTTTATGGGGGTAACCTTCGTTTTGAACCCCAATTATCACGTTCCGCGTCGGCGGGCAGGCAGCCACTTGCTCCGTGTGAATTGATCGCCGCAGAAAGGCGATCATGCCCCCGGCCTCATTCAACTTGCCGTCTTCCTTCGACGTGCTCTCAACGCAAGTCGTTCGGGTCGGAACACACCTCCGCTGAACTGCGAAAGAGAGGACCATGTCTGATAAAATACAGCCAGTGGGCGCCGAAGCTCTAAACGAAGATGCGCCTGACCGGGGAAGGAGAACCTCGCTCCTCCGAGAGCCGCCGATCCTGCTCACCGCCCTCACGCCAATATATAATGACTTTTGGACGCTTTGGCTCGCGTTGCCGCCTGACTGCCGATTGCCGGACACACATGACCCTCTTGGATGTGACGAAATGCAGACGGCAAAATCTAGAGCCGTCATCGACGAATACCGGAGAATTGTGAATGTTGTTTCCAAAACCCCCGCGCAAACCCTGCAGGACTTTTTACAAAAGGCCGCTCTCATCTCCGAATGTCTGAAAATGGAGTCTTCGCCAATTACGGCGACTGTCGCCGTCCAATCGCTATTCGCAGATTTTGATAAACTGCTGACAGTCTGCGACATAATGCGCTTCGCGGTCGCGCCTGCGCGGGTTTCAAGTTTGACGGACGCAGGCCCCAATCATGAACGCCTCCGGGACGCGTGCGCCGATTTTTGGAAACTTTCAGATCGACTGAAGGCGATCAGCAATGAGACAGCAGGTAATACCGGCGGATTTTGGTCCGGAAGTGCGCTGTGGCTGGAATGGGAGCATACTACAAATCGATTATCCGACCTCGCGGCGAGCAATTTGTTTGAGCTGATAGCGAAAAAGGGTGTCGTCGACGAATGGCTTCAGACCGGGAAGGATTTCGATGTTCAATCAGGCTTGCTCCTTTCCCTTTTTAAGGACTTCGATTCGGTTTTGAGAGCCTCACTCGGCGATCGAAACCAATATTTTCACCAGCTGGTTGATCTGCTCCATATCGCTGAATGAGGCAGGAGAAATACGCTTTCGCCCATTTTTGATAAGCGGGTTCGCGTTCGCGCGCCTCATTTGTAGCCTGGCATTCCAGGTTATATGAGGTCACTTAAATGAGCAGAACCCTTGTCATTTTGTTCTCGCTCGGGGTCGGCGTGTGCGCTCGCGTCGAGGCCAACGAGGCCACGCCGTGTTCGCGCGACGGCTCCGCCTTCCTCAAGCTTGCCGATAACGATCAATCGACGAAGCCTGAGGTAAAACCGCTACCTCCTCTGTCATCAGATCCTCGCGTCAGTCTTCAGATGAGTGGCGCAATCGGCGCTCAAGATCCGGCTTTTGATGGGGTCCTGGGACCACCAGTGGATCTCGAGCAAGTACCAGCTATCAAATTTCTTGCCGGCAAGGGAGCAAAACTTCTCGAACTTGGAGACGCGCATGGGCTCCGCTCGGTGGTTGCGCGCCAAGGCGACGAAATCATGTTTTTCCTTATCACGCCGGATGGACAGGCATTGGTCGCCGGTCTTGAGTCCGAGCTTTCTGTTGGAAAGCTTCTGACTGTCGCCCGGGCGCAGGTGAGCGACCTCGGCGCAGCACACGGCCTGCGCACATTGTTTTTGCGCAACGGAGCAGAATTCCAGGTCCTTTATGCAACGCCGGATGGCGAGCGGCTCATTGCCGGCGTCATGTGGGACGCCAATGGAAAGAATATCACGCGCGGCCAAGTCTCAAGCGTCGAAGGCGCTGCGCCAACGGCCGTGGTCGGGTACGACCCGCGCTCAGGCTCCTCGGCCGCGCCCGCGTCCACCCTTGATCTTGTGCAAAAAACGACGTTCGGCCTCTTGGGCAATCAAGGGGCGCCCCGCCTTTGGGTGTTTGTCGATCCTCTGTGCACTTATTCCGTCCGCGCGATGCAGGAGTTGAAGCCCTTCGTCGAGCAAGGCCTCGTGCAGCTGGCGCTGATCCCTGTGTCGGTCTTGGATTACGAAACGGGAGGAAGGAGCACGCCGACGGCTCTGGCGCTTCTGGCTAAGCCGGCTGACGAAATGGCGGCCGCCTGGTCGCATCGTGATTTCAAGAATGCGGAAGGGCCTGAGGTTGCCGCGCGCTTGCGCGAAAACATGGCGGCCGCCGCCGCTATCGGGCTTCAGGGCACGCCGACTCTGGTCTGGCGAAAGGCCGACGGGTCGGAAGGCCGCATCGACGGGATGGCGACAGACTGGAAGGCGGTCATCGCTTCGATGGGGGGAAATACCCATGCCGGAGAATGACGAGCGTTTGGGGCCGGCTAAAATGACGCGGCCTGCGCGCCTATGGCGCGCAACGAAGACGATCGCATCAAGCCCGCTCAGTCTCTTTCCGAAGGAGGAAATCCGTCGCGGCGCCGATTTGATCGGGGAACTCATCGACGACATGAAAAGGAGACCTCCTGGCGGCGGGTCATTAAGACTCCATCAGGATCGCTCTTTCGATGTGCCGGCGAGCGCCGATCAATACGGATTGTCGTGCGCTCAACTCGAGAACGCTTTGTCCCGCTGGCGCCGTGGCGCCGCGATCTTCGCTTATATCGCATTCGGCTTGGGGTGGGTGTTCTTTGCCGGGTGGATCTATCGCCTTGCAACGATTCCCTGGACGGGCGGTTTCGTCATAACAGCGGTGGAGTTTCTCCCGTTTGTCTTGGTCTTCTTTCTTCAGGCCTTCAAAAGCGCCCTGCAGAATTTTCAGATTCGAACGCGCCGCCTGGCGACGCCGGGCGAATATTTGCGAACGAGAGACGACTTTTGGCCGAGTTAACCGAGACTGCTCCAATTCGGTGTGTCCAAGCCCGAAACGAGACTATTTCCAAGAGAGCTGATCCTTGGGCAGCCGGCCGCTTGGATCGTAGACTGAAACTTTGTGAGGAAGTCTCTCGCCCCAGTTCCAAAGCACGAGATTTTGATCCGCCGGCGTCGCCCCAGGCGCAAAACTCGGAACAAGAACGCCAGCTTTTCCGGCGTCAACTAAACTCCGCGTGATCCGCCATGAGGGCGGCTCTCGGCCTTGCGAAATATCCGAGAACCAGGCACAGGCCATGTCGGCGAACGAAACGCCGCCCACCTTCAGGCACTCCTCGTTGCGTAGATCGACGACATCCTCGCAATCGACATCATAAGAGCACAACACGCAGGGGTGGATCTTGTGCGCGAAGCCCTGGTTGATTTCCTTGACAGCGGTCATGATGGTGAGCGCGAGATAAAGCGCCGGCATGCCCTTGGGATTGAAGCGAGCGCCGCGGATCGCGGCGCCTTGGCCGGAAAGCGGCGCGAAGGACCAACGCGGATCGTGCGCCCTGTAGCAGGTCGCTTGAAACCTCAAGCAAAGCCGCCGAGCGCAATGTGATCGAGATACTCGCGCAGCGCGCGGGCTTGCCCGTCTTTGACGAGGGCCTCGGCGGTGCGCCCACCGAACGCGGCGATCGGCTGGGCGCGATACCAGGCCATCGCCTGTTCCTTGCCGCCCGCCCAACTGGAAACCCGCGAGACGATTTCCAGCATTTCCTTGAGGCGGGACTGAGTCTTGGGCGCCCCCAAACGCGCCAGCTTGTAAAGCGCTTCCCGGTTCAAGCCGATGGTTTCGGCGAGTTGGCCCTTGGACATGCCGAAAGTCGCAGCGACCTTTTCCACCGTGACGAAGCCCTGGTGGTTCATCAGGTTCGCGACCAAGGGCGCCGGCTCCAGCCCGGCCGGAAAGCCGGCGATCGGCGCGGCCTTTGCCGGCGACTTGCGGCGGACAGGGGTCACCGTCCTGGTCGTTGTCGCGGGAGACTTGGGAGCGGCCATTGGAAGCCTTTCTGCCGGTTTAATAGGGTGTAATATAGGGCAAACACGGGTTGACGCAATCGAGAAAAGTGAGAAGCCTCTTTTTGCGGCGCAGAGGAAACGAGAATCAAAACGTTCCGGGCGGCGACAACGGGCTTCCGCCGGATGCTCCATACGCCCATGGGGCGTGCTCCAGATTGGGCCGAGTGGATTGCGTCGACGGATCGGCGGGTTTTACGATCGTTCCCTGACGATCATAAACGGGCGGACGCCAAGTCGCATTCGCCGAGCCATAAGGTGCATAGAGGTCGTAATAGAAATTCTTGATGAGCGGCGGCTGCACAGCGGCGTAGCTGCCTGGCGCACGGACATTGGGAGACGAGCAGCCTGAGAAGAGGCTGGCGCAAGCGAGAACAGCTGCAATTGTCGATGATCGCATTGTGGACTCCTTTAGGAAGTCTACCATGGATCATGGCGGCGCGAACGAAACGCGCGGAATTGGCGTCAGCGCGGGTTCAGTGCTCGGAGCAGAAAGAGATAGCGCTGATATTTTTCGCCAGTGTAGCCAGGGATCCGCTCACCTCGTGAAATGAACGGGTCCATGTCCTCCAGGAGCTGTTGCAGCTCCCGATATTCGGACGTGTCGCGTTTGCCCACTTTTTCCGCCCTGGACAAGATCTGAACCATGTCGGAGTAGTAAAGGAGGTTATGCTCTTTGATTTGGAGCCGCGCTTCTAACTCTGCTGTCCAGCGATCTGCTTGGCCGATTTGCCTATCGAGCCCTGCGATCACAGCCTTGGCGTCTTTCAGTTCGTCCCGCAGGTGCGTCGCACAGGCTTTCCAATCCGCGTAGGAATTATAGTTGGTGGTCGCTTCAACGCAGGCCCGATGCAAGGAGGCATGAAGAGCGTCGAGGGTGCTTTGGTCGACCTGAACCGGGCGACGTCCCCTTACAGAATCGAGGGTCCGTTGATGCATCTCGTCTTCATCGGCGGACGAGCGGCCAAGTTCATACCAAAGAAACCCGCTCAACCCGCTTGAGTCGCTATCGTCCATTTCAATTCTCCTGAGGCGGCGCCGTGTGCGACATGTCCGTCGTCGCCTGAAGCGTCGTATCCATATGAACCGAGCCCCTCCCGCCGCCCGCGCCACTGGTGGAAGAATTGCCGCCGGAGGAATGAGTGAGGGCGCGCGTGTAGCCGATCTGAGCTTGACCGCTCTGTCCGGCACTAGCGGAAGGCTGAACGCCGCGCTGAATTGCGCCCAAACTCTTGGCGCCCCCGACAAAGGCCGCGTCTCTGGCGAACTGGTCCATGTCGACGCGATTGGCGGAGGAGAACCCGATGAGTTTCGGCAGATGGTGCGGGATCAGCGAAATCATCCGGAACGACATCATGGCGGCGACGACATGGGTCAGGACGAAGATCGACAGAAGAACGAAGAGGCCGAGGAAATTCGTTACGAGCCAGCCGTTCCCCAGCACGAAACCGGCGGCGATTCCAAAGCTCATGCGGATGAGCCAGGACATCGCCGTGAAGACAAAATATCCAAGGAAGAGCCCAAGGATCATCAGCACGGGCCGGAAAAGAATGTTGAAAATCAATTCGTAGCCCGCGACGCCGCGGCCATGCAGGCCTTCCCCCTCGAAGGTCATATGGGCCAGCATCCATAAAGGAACCGCGACCACGGCCTCGCAGACAAGGATCAGGTAACCGGCGACGCCCGCCATCCACATGACCCACGGGATCATGGGAAGAATGAAGGCGATCGTCAGGCCGGGGATGAGAAGAGCCAGGATCGCCACGAAAACCGGCGTCGAAAAGAATTGCATGAAAAGATTGAGGCCGGCGCTCGCGGCCGCGGCGGCCCAATTCAAGGTCAGAACATTGAACGCCGTGGTCGCCGCGCTTCCGGTGGTCGAGCTGGCGAGGCCCGCAAGACCAAGCGCGGTCATCGAGGCGATGATGAGTTTGTTCCCGAGCGCGACGAGGCCGCCGAAAGGATCGGTCCATTGAGTTCCCGTAGGGGTCAGCAAATCGACGATGTCATGCAGCAGCGTCGGGGTGAAATCGAGCGCGCGGAAAAGCTGCTCGACCGTGCTCGCGCCGTCGCTGCCGTTGTATTGGCCGGTGACCGTGTCCGCATTGCCGCCTGGGGTCATTAGGCCATCCGCCGTCGCGACATAGGTCTTGAGGGTCGCCAGAAAGGCGGCGGATGAGGCGAACAGCGGCGCGATATCCGATCGCAGCGAGGCCGGCAGGCCGTCAAAATTGGGCATATTCACAACAGGCATGCCGCTCAGCACCGATAATGTGAGCCCGTTCAGGCGGGCGAATTCCAGATAATAGGCCGCCGCGCCGGTCCAGCCCAACGCCGCTTGCTGGGTCTCGTTCTGGAGAAGGCCGAGGTTGCCGTTTCGAGCGTCGGTCGACGCCTGAAGGCTTTGGCGAATCTGCTGGGTGATCGTCTTTGCGAGATTCGTCAATTGCGTCGTGTAATTCTGGGTCGCGGTGACATAGAGCCCCTGAAGGCCGGTCAGCGCCGTCTCATTCCGGGTGGTCCAATAGTTTTGGGCGATAGAATCGATCGACGGACGAATGGAAGTGAGGATGCTGTCGAGAATCGTCTTCTGGTTGGAACTCATATCGATGGAAACGCCGCCGAGGGTCGCGCCGCCGTTCAGCGGCTCCGCTATGGTCACGGTCCCGCAGGCCGGGGCGCCCGTCCCATTGCCGGCCGCCAACGAATAGGCGTAGGTGACCGCGCCGCCGTTCGCGTTGTGAATCGTGGTCGCGTTCGGAGTGGGAACCAGCGTGCTGTTGGAGGCCTGGTTGATCAAGGATCGGCACAATTCGTCTTCGACGAGATTCAGGACAATCGTGCTGGCGCCTGGAATTATGGGTTGCGAAATGACCACGGCGTCCGGACCAATGGCCTGGACCGCATTGGCGTAGACGACTTTGGCCATTCCTATTCCCCATTTGGCCGCTTGCAAGACGGCGGCTTGCCCGGTCGAAAAGCCGGACGCCAAGGGGAACATCATGATCGCGGCGAAGCCGGTCCGGACCAGAAACAGGGAGGACATGCCGTTCGTCAGCAGCTGCGCGGTCTCCGCCACCCGATGAATATGGATGATCGAGGTATAGGCGAGGTAGCTCATGGCGATCGCCATGACGAAGCCGGTCAGCTGGCCGATGATTTGGCCGATGATCGTGGCCGCCGTTCCGGTGGACGTCGGCGGTGTTCCATTGGCCGGAAAAACGCTCTGGATGATTTTCCAGGACCAATCATCGCCTGGGTCGAGGGCGGCCCAGCTGACGTCGTAGTTGGCGGCCGCAGCATTCGTGGCAGTGAGGGCGCAGCTGGCGATCACAAATATGAAAACGGCTGAAAAGGGAAAGCGAAGTCGGAGCATGGCGTCCTCGACAAGAGAGTATGATCGAGGATGCCAGGCGTCGGCGCGAACGCGATGCGTTGATGAAGGCTAAGGACTCGGGCTTGGGGACGGGCGGCTGGCGTGACCGCGCTCGGCGCCCGGAGTGAATTTGGAATGGATTGTCTCGGCGATCTTCTGGAAGAAGTCCTTTGCGTCTTCCGAGAGCTTGCTCAGCATATTCGTCCCATCTTCCTTACCCGGGATGGCGACAGAGGCCTTCGCAATGTCCCGATCGATCTCTTGCACCTTTTTGACGGTTGTCGGGGAACTGCGGCCGAGAGCATCCCCGAGGCTGACGCGCTGCTGGGCGTAGGCGGCGATCGCGCCGGACGCCGTATCATGAGCGGCGGCGAAGGAATCGTCCTTTAACGCCTCCCTGAATTCTTGACGGAGATATTCGAAATTTCCGCCAGCCCTCATGCCGTCCATGACTTTCTCGATGCCGCCGTTCGCCAGCGCCGCATCTCTTATTTTTTCGAGGATCGCGCCTGTGCGGCTCTTTTCAAGAACCTTGATTGTTTGTCGCGCGGCCTCGCCCGC
The DNA here is from genome assembly GCF_900114285.1 of Methylocapsa palsarum. Taxonomy (GTDB): domain Bacteria; phylum Pseudomonadota; class Alphaproteobacteria; order Rhizobiales; family Beijerinckiaceae; genus Methylocapsa; species Methylocapsa palsarum. Next base: position 9,943 of record NZ_FOSN01000022.1, read on the forward strand.
TTGGATCACGGCCTCGACCGCCGCTCCTTCTCGCCGCGGCGCCATGCGGTTGGCCTGGAAGGCGTCCGCCATGGCGCCGAGATCGCCGCGCTTCGCGGTCGATTGAGCCGCCGCCGGGGTCGTTTTGCGTAAGCCGGCGAGGAGCGCGCCAAGGGCGCTGTTTGGACCGTAAGCGATGGGTTGCTGGACCGCCTGTCGCTCTTTCTCGGCGTAAGGAACAGCGCGCAGATGCGAGGTCTGATCCTGCGCGGCGTCCTTTAGTGCGGTTTTCTGGTCACCACTTTCTTCGTCGACTGGCTTGGCGGCTGTGGCTTCGGAAGCCGCTGAGCTCGTTATGGGAGACTGGCGTTCCGCAATCGTCGCTTTGGCCGAACCGTTGATCATGTCATTGGGGTGGTTTGGTTCCTGGACGTGAGCATTGACGCGACTCGAGGCTATCGCGTCGGCGCCCGCCGCGCCTGTCGAATCGTCGTTGAACGCGGACATTTGTCGCTCTGCGGCGCTAAGCATTGCGCTGCGGGACAACGCGTTGTCCCAGGCGGGGGGTGGGGCGAACGTTGAGCGTTCGCTTTCTGCCGCCTCCGGGCTCTTCCGTTCCGGCCTGTCCGCCGCGCCGGCAGCGTCAGGCGTCTGCGTCCGCGCCTCACGTTGCGCCTTCCAGACCTGGAACTCCTGCTCACCTTGCGGCGTCGCGCGAGAGGGAATGCCGAGGGTGGCGCGAACGTTGACGACGAATGCCGTTTGGTCCGTCTCAACGAACCGCAGCCTATCGCCAAGCGACGCTTTGACCTCGGGGGCCGATTTGCCCCCAGCGAAGCCTTGCTCGACGGCGCCGGTCAGCCCCCGCATGTCGGAAAGATCCCGGTCCGCCTGCGCCTCTTTATTGATCCAATGATCGGGGTCGTCGCCGACCTGGCGCCTTGGCAGGGCGTCGGGCGGATGGTCAGTTGTTTTTGCGGCGTCATCAGCCATTGTCTTGAATTCCTGGGAGAAAGGTCAGTTGGACATGGACGGGGTGGGCATCCGCCCGGGAGGCTGGAAATGATGTTCTTCGGTCGCCGCAAGTAGAGCGGCGTTGGTCGTTGCGTTGAAGAGATCGATTTTGAAGAGATGGGCGAGAAGGTAATTCGTGGCGGCGAGTTCATGCGCCAGCTCCCGTTCGACGGCGGCGGGCGGCATGGTTTGCAGTTGCGCCGCCCAGTTGACGTCGCTGTAGCGCCGCTCCGCATCGAGCATCAGAGCCTGATACCATGAGCCGGTGTCGACCGGCGTCATGCCTTCGTTTTGCATTTGCGTCTTTTGCGCGTCCGAAAGGGTGACGCTCGGGGCCTGGGTTGAAATGGCGTAGCTGAGAACGCCGCGCGCAAGCGACATGCGGGCGTTGTATTCCCGCCGCCGCGCCGCCGCCTCCATCCCGATCGACGAGGTCAGCTGCTCTCCGCGCAGGGCCGCAGGAACGATCCCCTGCACGAGGTTCGTCGCGTAATCATTCGCGGCGTTGACGCCAGCCTGACCAGGCAACGTGCCCGGGCCAAAAAGGCTGATTGCGCGCAGATCGGCGTTTGGCGTTTGAGATAAGGAGCAAAGACCGGCGTCGGCTTCGTTTTGATCGCAATAGCGGCTCAGATGCAGCTGGTTGATCGCCCCGATCGCTTGCGCATAGCCTTCATGAGCGGGTTGATGTGGTCCGCCTTCTCCGCGCGGGTCGGTGACGTTCTGAATAGCGGCGGCCACCTTAAACGCTTCGCCGGCGCCGGCCACTATGGTCTGGCCATTGTCGAGACTAGCGCAGTGAAGCGGGTTGGCTGTATGTTCATCGCGGATCTGGGCGTTTCGCATATCGCGGCTGAACCGCGCGTTAGAGGTCAGCGCGCCGTCGACGATCTGCTGGCCGGCGGAGACTTGCGCTCTTGAATAATTGGCGTTTTGGGTGAACCCCTGCTGCAAAAGGGCGGTGACGGAACCATTCGTGGCGTCGCCCAAGATGCTGCCAAGAGGACCAGTGAGCCCAAGCTGCCTGGTGATCGTGTTGAGCGTATTGCTCATCTGGTTTTGGATCGATTGCAGCGCGTTTTGGATGGCGATGCTGGCCCAATCGATGACGGCCATCTGGGACCGCGCCGGCGACGCGCCGAAGACGAAAGCGCCAACGAGCACGCCGGCGGCGGCCGATGTCAGAAGCGATGATTTGTTCATGAGTGAAATTCTCAGAAGAGGCCGGTCAGGTTGGAAGTCGGGTAGCCGGTGGGCTTCACGCCATCGCCGGTGATGTAGAGTTTGCCGCTATTGTTCGCGCCGACGCCGATGTATCCGACGGGCGGCCCGCCGCCGCCGAAGCTGAGTTTCGGGCAGGACAGGCCGCCACCAAGCGTGTGTCCGTTGAGAAACCCAAGATTGAACCCTGTCAGCGTGATGCCGCATTGCGTCGTTCCGATCGTCTTTTGCCATTCGGAAGTCAGCGCTTTGCAGAGCTGACCTTCAATATTCTGCAAGAGCGTGGCCGGGTTCAGGAGATTGACGACGACGTTGAGGCCGACGCCCTGGAAAAACTTGTCAAGGCAGGTGAACGTCTTGACGGATTGCGGTTGGGCAATGTCCTTGTCGTCCGCATTGACGCGCGCGGCGGCGCCATTGGCCGCGGATTGGATGAGAGCAGCGCATCCCGCGCTTCCGGTGGTCTGCGCCATGGCGGCGCAAGGGATAAAGGCCGCCACTGAACCAGCGGCGAGAGCGCGGCGTAGCCAACTCATGCGCCGCTTCCTGTTCTTGCCGGCGGCAACGAAGCGCAGGCGCGCCTGAGGGCTTCGAGGCGCTCTTCGGAAAACATCCGCTTGAGAAGGACGCGGCGTCCGAGATTGTAGATGTGCGCCCCCGCCGCTGTTTGGGGCGCTGGTTGGTCCGAACGCAAAAGCACCAGTGTGGGGTTGCGATTGCAGCCTTGAGACTCAAACAATTTCGTGGCGAGCGAGACGGCATGAGGGTCGCTCAATTGACTGATGATGCCCGCCAGCGCCGCTTGTCCCTGGTCTTGGTTGCAAAACGCCGCGACGCGCCGCAACCCGTTCTCGCTCGAATCGGCGATCGCTGCGCCAAGAGAAGCAATCGCCGCTTCCAGTTTGAGGTCGACCGCAGCCGCGGGCGAGTTACGGGGCGGCGGGCCTGACCGCCCCCCTTTGGTGATGTTCAGGTCCATGATCTGGCCTCCGTGGATTGTTCTAAGGAGGAGGATCGGACAGCACGGCGCGAATGCGAACAGGGTTCATTCGGATTTCGCTGATTGAACGATGGTCACGCTGCGAGGAAGAATTCGGGCAGCCAATCCAAGGGGACGAACGGCGTCGCCGAGAACAAGAATCCAGAGCCGGCCGCCTTTCCAGTCCACCAGAGCCGATGAATCGACGCCGGGCGCATAATGGATCGTGACCTGAGAGGGCGCGATCTGGCGCGCGGCGAAGTCCAAAGGAACCTGAAACCCGAAGCCTTGCGCGTCTATAGCCGCCGCAATCTGGCGATGCGGCGTTTTGCGTCTTTCCAGCGCTTTATGGACATGGCGTCGCAATTTGGAATGAACAGCAATCTCTGCCGCCGGGCTCGCCGGCGAATTGGGGCCTGCGGGCTCCGCCAGAACGTTGGCGCCAGGTTCGGGATTTGGCACTGCGATCAATGTGAAATCAGCCATCGCTGGGCCCCGCAAAGCAAGGAAGGTAATTAAAATGAGCGCCGGTTTCCGCATTCGAGCCTCCATTTGGCGATGAGGGCCTGATGACGGCGCGAATGCGATGTGAAATTTTGATAAAAATCCAAAACGGCTCAAGCGTTCAACGCAAAACTGCTGGGATTCTTTTTTGTATATAAAAAACAGTATAGTGTATGATTTTTCTCTGGCGCCTGACGCGTCCGGCCTTCAAGCGGGGGCGGCGTCGTTGCTGGGGAGTTCTTGGGGCTGGGGTATGATGAAGAGGCATGAAAACGATGAAGAGGATTTATCGTCTCAGCAATTTTTAACGGCTTTGGGCGAGAGGATCAGGAAATACCGCGTCGCCGCAAAACTCTCTCAGAGGCAGTTTGCGCAGGTCGTTGGGATGAATCCAACAACGATCTACCTGGTTGAAGGAGGGGGCCCAAACATTGGCGCCGCCTCCCTGTTCAAAATGTCAAAAGTCCTCGGTGTGCCGATTACCGCATTTTTCGACGATCAATCTTCCGGATCGCAGGGCGCGGCGTCGGCTCCCACAGCCCATGGCGCAAAAGCGGTTCAGGTGACAGAGAGCTCAATCCCTGTGTTCGTGAAGCTCGCAAGCGAATTGCAAAGAGCTTGCAATGCGCTGGATGGGCGCCGGGATGCTTTAGCGAAAATCATCGACGATCTGCAAATCATCGTGGAAGAGCATAAAAAAGAGACGCAACCGCCGGCGAAGAAGAAACCGAAATGATTGCATGATTTTTTCATGCCGCATGCGTTTTACATTGACTGTTTTTAATCATGCGATAGTCTGCCCCTCATCAAAGGGGCGGACTCATGCTTGTCGAACCACACGAGGGGAGCGATCCCTTCCGCACGCCGTCATGGCCAGACGCATTCCATAAAACTGTTGCGACGGTTCTCGCGCCGTTCGATGTCATTCTCACCGGGATGATTGGAGGCGGCCTCGGCATCGAGGCCCTCGCATTATATCTTGGCGTGGCGCGAGCGGACCTGCTTGAGCGTGTCGCCGCTCTCGGCCTTGAAATTCCGCACGATCGGCCGATGCGCCGCGCGGGCGGCAAAAATCCGTGGGCGCCGGAAGACGTCCGGCGGCTTGTAGCACTCTGGATCGACGGCGTGCAGGTGCGCAGCATCGCCGAGGCGCTCGGCCGATCTCGCGGGGGAATTTATGCAAAGCGGCGGCGGATCGGATTGCCGCCGCGCTCCCGCGCGAGCCTTCGATATCTGTTGACCGACGAGTGCCGGGCGATCGTGGCGCCTTGGGTTTTGTTGCCGGATTGCGTGACGCTTCTCATTCCTAAAACGAATGCGACAACCCCACCTGCGCTTTTGTCCTCGGCGGCCGCGGCTGCTAACGATGTGCAGGTCTTTTGTCTCAACCCATCTCAGCCGGCCGTCATCGACCCGACTTCCATTGATCATGATCCATTCAATCCGCCCGCGCCGCGGGAAAAGACGCCCTCGTGCCGAGGGGTTAAGAAGCGGGCGACGCGCGACGGCAGCTTTTCCTGGGCTAACCCGCGGTCCGGACTTACGTATGAAAACAGGTTGAAATTGTCATTAGCTGACCAGCGTTTGTCGGAACTTGCTTTCGGCGGCCTCCAATCGAGCACCATCGCGGAGATCATGAGCGAGGAATTTGGCCGGCCGTTGAACAAATGCGCGATCGACAATCGCATCAGTCGGCTTGAGATAATTCGCGACAGGAATGCGTTGTCGAGTGAATATATCCCAGAAGAGATTATGGAAAAGGCCCGCGTAAACAAAAGCGCGCTGGGCGCGGCGGTCGGTTTTTGCGGGACAGTCGAAAGGCAGTTCTGGTGGTATAAAACGCGTGGCGGCTCACGGACGGAATGCCGCGAAGCGCGAACGAAAAAATACAGAAACAAGAGAAGCAACAATCCTTGGGGATGGTTGTAACATTCCGGCGCCCGCTCTACAATAATTGAGGAACGCTGGACGCCGTCGCCTTTTTTCATCGCATTCGATTTAGCCAACGCAGAACTCCATCCAAGCAATTCACGAGCGTATTTACTGCCATACCTCGATAAAGCAGGATATGCGCCGGGATCGCCCGACGGCCTCGATCGCTTTGAGCCGGGCGCGATCTCCGGGGAGATCGGCCGCTAGAGATTCAGAACGCGGTCCTTGAATCCATAAAAGAAAACTTGCCCTGAGTTGAATCACCTCCGCGTTGGTGAGCGTGGCGTCGAGAGAAAGATCGGCTATTTCTCGAATGCGCAGGATTCGCGGCGGGGCGACGTGTTTGACGCGAGGTTTTCTATTCGCTTCATAGTTCCGGGACCGTTCGCATTCCTTTCGGATCGCGGCAGCGCAAGCGTTCCGTGTTTCCTCGAGGACGCCGCGGCTCGCCGCTTCCCTTTCAATTTTCACAAGACGTGCTTCATCGCCAGCAAGATCGTCATTCGTCAACAATTCGGTTCCGTAGTACGCGCTGCCGGAGCGACACCATTTAATCCAGCCAAAGAATTGCATCCATAATAATACGAAACTGTCGAAATCGACCAAATCTGAGTTATTTGGAACAATCCCTCCGACGCTATCGCCGCGAGGATAGTCGGCAAAGTCATTATCGATGCTTCGACGTTGGCGACGAATTGCGAGTGGCATAAGCAGCTTTTTCGACATGATGAATTTCTCAGTTTGGACGATGGTTCATCAATCTTTATGAGAGCATCGCGCGAAGGCAAATGTTGCCTCAGAGCTTTTTCTCAGAAAGCCCCATCGTGTTCGCGCCGGGCGATGCGAAAGTCATCGCATGCAAAACCAGCGCGCGGCTATCACGCGAAAATTATCGGATCCTGACTTTCAGGCCTCGCTCGTCACCAAGAGCATTGGCCTCTCCATGGCTCTGTCCGTGTTGGTCGCGGCTTTCGCCCTTCACGACATTTATGTGTGGACCAACCCGCCAACGCCTAAATATTTCATTGTCGACGGCAAAACGCTGCCGAAAGCGATCACAGCCGTCGATAACCCAATCGTCAATGATTCCGAACTGCTCGATTGGTCCGTCAAGGCGATGCTCGCTCCTTACAATGTGAACTATCACGACTATCCCGAAGAGCTGAATACCGCCGGCCGGCGCTTTACCGCGAACGGCTGGAGCACCTTCGCCAATAGCTACATCAAATCAGGCAATTACGAGAAGATGAAAAGCGCCATGCTGCTCTGCTTCGCGCAAGCGCAGCGCTCGGCGGTGATCGTTGATTCCAAGATGCTCAACGGCGCCCTGGCGTATCGCGTGCAGGCGCCGATCGTTCAGACCTGCCAGAACACCAATGAAGCGAATACGCAGCGGATGATGCTGACCGCCGTCGTGATGCGAACGAACGCGGAGGATCATCGCGACGGGTTGGTCATCGATCAATTGGTCGCGGTCGCTCAATAAAGAGAAACAGTGAAATGAATCGGAAAGCTTTGATCTTCGGCGCGCTTGCGTTAGCGGCCCATCCAGGACACGCGAAGGCGCAGCAAGCGGCCAGCCTGCCTCCGGCGGGAGGCGTGCAGGCCATTCCCGGAGGGCAGGCCGAGCGAGGGGCGGACAGCATGATCCCGCCGATCACGCCGGGCATGATCAAAGCGCTCGGCAATCGTCTCGGCGAAAACAAGCGGGCGCAGGAAGAAGTGATGACGCAATACGCCGCGCCGGACAGCCGGCGCGTCGTCGTGTCGTTCACGCCCGGCCAGCCGACCCCGATCATCCAGGTGGTCAAGGGCTATCCGACCGCTGTGAGCTTCTTCGACACGACAGGGGAGCCATGGCCGATCGCGTGGGACACGAATTCCAATCCCGCGGGCGCGACCGGGGGCGTGAACTGCAACTCAAATTCGAGCGGCAACGGCGCGGCGATCGCGACCGTTGGGTTTTACGTCTGCACGCCAGTCCAGGGCAGCAATGTCTTGCAAATCACTCCCGCCTCACTCAGCCCGCGCGGGGGCCTTTTGGTCAATTTGCAGGGCGCCCCCAAGCCGTTTTCGTTCGTGCTGATTGGCGGCGGCAGCCGGTATGACGCCGACCTCTCGGTTCAAGTGTCGAGCAAGGGGCCGAAAGCCAAGACGCCGATCGCGCAAGCCGCCGCGCCGGACACGGCCTCGCCCTTTCTGACGGCTTTGCTGGACGGCGTGGCTCCGGCGGAGGCGACGCCCTTGTCGGTCAGCGGCGTTTCTCCCGACGACCTGAGGGCCTGGCGCGTCGGCGACCGGATTATTTTGCGGACGCGCTACACATTGGTCTCGCCGGAGTGGACGGCCTCGGAGAGCGCCGAGGGCGGCCTCACCGTCTATTCGATTCCCCAAACCCCCGTCGTGCTCTTGTCCGCCGAAGGGCGCACCGTTTCAGCCTCTCTCGCGGAGTAGAAAGATGTCGTTGTTTTCGATGAGGCCAATGCTGTCCTTGTGGAGGAACGGGTTGTTCAATGGAATTGGCCGCGGCGGTCCGGGGCGTCTCATCGCGATCGTAGCGGTCGGCGGCCTGATGATTGCGGCGGTCGCCGGCGTCGCCTTGATGCGAGGCGCGGGGGCGCCCGAATCGAAAGTGGCGAAAATGCCTATCACCAACGCCTTGCCCGGAGGGACAAAAAGCACGCCGGCGCAGGAGGCGCTTCTGCTGAAACATTCGCAGGAAGAGGCGGCGAAGGCGGAAAAGGTCAAGGCGGGCTATACGCCGCCCATGCCCGGGAGCCGCTTGCTGAACCCGCCCGTCGCGAAAGAGACCGGCGTCGAGGCGATCCCCGCCGAAGAGCCCGTTGCGACGCCTGAGGTTCACGCCGTGATCCCGCCGCCGCCCGCCTATGTGCCGCCGGACAGAAACGTCATGGCGCCGCCGCCGGCGCGGATCGAAAGGGTGAATGCGACGGACATTTCGGAGAGCGATCAGGCGACGAAGAAAATGATGGCGGATATGTTCAACGGCTTGTCGGCCGCCCCGCCGCGCACCGATGTCATTTTGCAGCCAGCCGTTCTCAACGGGGAAAGCCGCGCGCCCTCTCTCGGGACGGCGGCGGGTGCAGCAAACGCCGTTGCGCGGGTCCCTGCGGAGGTGCTGGTGCCCGCGGGGAGGGGCGTTTACGCGCACACTGTCCTGGCTGTCGATTCAGATACGGGTGGACCGATCGTTCTCGAAGCCGACACAGGGCCGCTCGCCGGTTCGCGCATGCTCGGATCCTTCGCCAAGAACGAGGGAGAACGGCTGGTCGTGCGGGTTCGCGCCATGACCTACAAGGGGAAGGCGGTCGACGTGAACGGGATCGTCGTCTCTCCCGATACGATGGAGACCGCCGTGGCCTCCAGCGTGGACGAACATTATCTCGAACGCTTCGCCTTGCCTTTTGCGGCGGCCTTCGTGGAGGGGCTCGGGCAGGCTGTGGCGCTGGGGAATTCTGCGACGCAAATTTCGCCGTTTGGAGGCGCGATCACGACTTACAATCCGCTGAACTTCAAACAGCAGGCGATGCTCGCGGGCGGCGTCGCCGCGGGGCGAATTGGCCAGACGATCCAGCAAGCGGTTCCGAAGGGACCGACTGTTCATCTCGCGGCGAATGTCGGCGTTGGCGTGATGTTTCTGGCGGACGTCGCTGCGCCAACGAAATGAGCGCCGCAATGCCGTGCGGACTCCAATTTTGCGGACGCCTCCGCCTGCAACCTTGGCGAAAAGAACAGGGCCGACGCGAATTTCCCCGCCCATAAAATTTTATGCGCCCGTTCGCGCGCCCGCGCGCGACCCTCTAGCCTGCAGACTAGAGGAGTTGTGAAATGAATGTGCATGTTGCCGAGACACAGACGATTGGCATAAATGACGAAGGGAATTTTGCGCACGAGAGCGAGACTCTCGCCTTGCCGGGTGAAGAGCCTCGCCTGCTGGCGTCGGATCCAGCAGAGCGCTTTGACTGCCCGGCTGATCTGCACAAACCCTCCCCGCGAGAGCGGATTAACGTCTCCCTCTCCGCGGCTCTTGCCCGCGTTGCTCGAACGCGGACGAAGGGCGGCGAGAACGCACGAGCCAGCAGCGATCCCTTTAGCGATCCCGCCGCAACGCGCGTCGATAGCGGCGAGGAAAGCATCGTCTTGCGAATCGGCCGCGAAGGTCAGAAACCGGGCGGCGCTCATGAGGCGCCTCGCGCGCCGCGGCCGTTGTGGAGAAGGCCAGAGATTGTTTGTTCCGCCTCCGCCCTGGCTCTGTTGGCCGCGGGGGCAGGGTTCCTCCTGCTGCCTTCGAACCCACTGAGCGTCGCCGAGACGGGGACAGGCGCCGCGGTTGAAATGGAACCGAAGCTGATGGCGCCTGCGGCGAAACTCGCCGAGGTTCCCGGCCGCCAGCCGACCGGCGAGACCTATGTCAAACCAGCCCCGCTCCTCGCGGGAAAAGAGGATCAGCTCAAGGAAATCCTGGCGTTCAAAGCGGATGCGGGCGAGGCGCAACCCGGCAAAGAGCAGGGCGATGCGGCGCACCCGCCGACACCTGCGCGGGAGGGGCTCTCGGCAGTTCGGGCTGACGCCGCGGTCAAAACTTCTGAGGCGCGGAGCGAAGGCGCCGCCGCGCCTTTGATCAAATCGCCGCCCGCGCTGGGCAACACGATCGAGGCGTCTTCCGTCCCAACCCTAACTGCGCCGAGCAAAACCTCAGTAATTGCTGAGGAGCCGACGGGGGCGGGGACGGTCAAGATTGAGAGCAGCCGCGCAGAGGCGGCGGCGCCAGCGCAGCCAACGGAAATGGGCGGCGCGCCAGCCGCTGGGCCAGCGGCTTTACAGTCAAAGGCTTTGGCGGCGGACGACAAAAAGGCGGAGGCTCAAACCCTCGCCCTGGTCACGCAACTGGCGACGATGGTGAAGGAGCAAAAGAACGAATTAGCCGCTCTCAAGGGAGAACTCCACGCCTTCTCTGCATTGGTTCAGACGCGGTTCGATGACAGCGATCGGCGTCTCTCGCTGGGCGAAGCTGCGCGCGCCGTCGAAGGCGCCAAGGCGGCGTCGACGCCAGCCCCCGCCGTCACAGCTTCGATTTCCGAAGGACCAGCCGTCGGGCCGAAGAAGATCACCCCAGCGATCAAGGGCTCTCCATCCCCGCCTGCGGCGGCGAGCGCCGCCGAAGAGGCAAAGCGCTATCGCGTTCAGGCGGCGTCCCCGCAGCTCGCGATGCTCGCCGAAGTCGGCATCCCCGGCGATCAATCCCCTCCGCTGCAAGTCTCGCCCGGGGCGAAGATTCCTGGTTTCGGGAAAGTTCTTCGCATCGTTCAGCGCGGCGCGGATTGGGTGGTCGAAACGGAGCACGGCGTGATCAGCGCTCGATAGACATCGAGAGAGGAGCGTCACCGATGCAAGGGCTGGTGAGTTTCGCGGGCGAGATCGGCAACGCACTGGCGATCTTGTTGCCAACGTTCTGCTATCTGGCCGCGCTGATTTGCTTCATTTTTTCCGCCTGGGGCTTTTGGCGCCAGGCGAGTCCCGACAATCCATTCCGGGGCAAGCCATGGGTTCCGTTCGTTTCCCTGGTGCTTTCGGGGGCTTTTGCGAGTTTCAACAGCGTTCTCACCATGGCGAACGTCAGCGCCGGAACCAATCTCGTCGTGTCGATCACGGCTTTGACCAGCTACACGCCGCCAAATGTGGGCGAGGTTTTAGGCGGCGCGCCGGGCGATACATTGATCAATGTTGTGCAGCTGTTTCAAGGGTTCTTTCAAGCCTTTGGCGCAATGGCCTGCTTTTTCGCGGCTGTGGCGTGGCGATCTGTCATCAACGGCGTCGGCAATCGCAGCCAGGGCGGATGCCTTATCCAATTTACCTTTGGCATTATGCTGATCAACATTCTGACGATGGCGCAATGGCTCGTTTCGATGTTTCAAACCGGCGCTTAAAAAGCAATTTCGTGTTCGCGCCGCCGCTTGAGAGTCTGGACGTCGAGGGGCGGACCCCTCGCCTTTTGAACCCCATCCGAGGAGATTAGGTGTGAATATCGTCGTCAACAAAACGGGGGGCGTGAAGTCTCTTGCCCTTGGGCTGTCCGCGGTCGCGCTGCTGAGCGGATCGAACGCGTTCGCCGCCGGCGGCATCGGCGCGCAGGTGCAGGCGATCGCGCAGGAGTTCTCGACCGCGGGCGGCTTTGGCGCCAGCACGGCGATGTATGTCGGCGCTCTGATCTGCTTCGTCGCCGGGGCCTGGTATCTTTGGCAATCCCGCCAGCCCGAAAACCGCGAATCGGGGAAGGTCGCAGCCGGCGTCGCCGGTCTCGTGTTAACAGGTCTCCTGGTCACCGGCGGCAACTGGATCCAGAAAGCGGCGAACACCGCGTCCGGCGCCAACGCCACGATTTCCGACACCGCCGCCGCTGTTACGTTCCAATAAGATCATGCGCCTTCTGCCGCTCTCCTTCTCCGCGCACGCGACGGCCTCCAGCCCCCATGGCCTGCCGCACGCGCCTTGGGGAGCGGCAGGTCCGGGCTCCTGCCAGTTCTGCGGATTTGGCCGTCGAGACTGGCAGGAGCTCTTTCACGTCACCGGAGATCATACGGATTTCTCGCCGTGGAACGTCGTGTCGTCCTGCATCCTTTGCCATCTCCTGCAACATCTCGATCGCGAGACGATCGATGAGGAAGCCGCGCCCATCTTCATGCCGGAATTGACGCAAGCCGTCGTCAATAGTCTGGCGCGGGCTGTTCACATCCAGCTGGTCAGGAACGGCGAACCGCCGACGCTCATCCGCCCGTCCTTAGCGCACAGCATCGAGATCCGGAGCGCGCTGTCGGCGTCGCTGGCTCTGCGCGATCGCGCGCAGCCGGCTGCGGCGATTCTTGGTGCACATTCGCCGCGCGATTTGTGCGCGGCGCTCTTACGCTGCATGCCCGCTCTTTACGAACGGCGGAGCAAGCTTTTGGCGAGCCTGCGGCTGTTGCCGCTTGGACGCTATTTTCGAGATGGAAAAGACATTTATCCAAGTCTGCTCGCGGCCCTCCCAAAGCGGCGAATGTGATGGAGTTTCACCATGTTTGCTAGCGTCGCGCGCCTTCTGGCCGGAATCTCTCTCGCCGTGAAGCAGCCGCTCGCAAGTTATTGCGACCTCGAAACGACCCATGGCGACGCCCTCGTCACCAAACAGGGCGATTACGTTTCGTTCCTGCGCATCGACGGCATGAAAAGGATGGCGACAAGGTCCGACATCGAGAGCCTCGCCAAGGCGATGCGGATCGAATTGTCGGGAGCCCTGGAGACGAAGGGTCATGCGATCGTCGGCTGGTATCTGTCTGACCCCGAGCTTGCGGGCCGCGAAATCGAGCGGGTCAATATCGGTGCCTGCCGGAAGGTGGCCCGGCAATTGGGGCTTGATCTGACGGATATTCTTGATGAGCGCCAGCGCCTTTGGTCGCAAATGATGCGCGTCGAGGCCTCTTATTTCGTGCTCTGGACGCGGCGCGCGGTTCTTAGCAAAGAAGAACTGAAGCAGATGAAGGAGGAGCAGGCGGCGCAGGCGCGGGAATGCCCCTCGATCGGAGACGCCCAAAGGTTTTTTCTGCGCAACGAGGTGATGGCGGCGCATCACGCGGGTTTTGTCGCCCGCGTCACGGCGACCCTGCGCGCCTCCGACATCGCAGTCGAAGAAATGACGGCGCGGGACGCGCTGGTCGCGATCCGCGAGGGATTGTACCGGGAAACAGCGGGGGCGCCTTGGCGGCCGATCCTTGTGGGAGACAAGGTCATGCCGAGGCTGCCGGAAGAGGACGTCCGGAAGGCGAGCAAAGAAGGGCTTCTGTGGCCCTCGCTCCGCAGCCAGATTTTTCACGAAGATGCGGAAACGCACGGCGGCCAGCGCGTCGATTTCGGCGATTATGAATATACCAGCGTCGACCTGGTGATCGGGCCGGAAGATCCCCGGCCCTTCGTGGAGCTCGCCAGCGCGCTGGCGCGGGACCGCATCCCGTTCCGGAGCAGCTTCGTCATCGAGAGCGCCGGCCGCGCCGGGATGGCGTTCAAGGAAATCGGTGCGTCGTTTCTCGCGATCTTTCCCGCCAATCGTGATCTGCAGCGGGCTTTTGCGACCTTGCGGCGAGAGCGCGAGCAAAACAATCACATCAGCGTCAAGCTGCGCGCTTCTTTTGCGACCTGGGCGCAAAAAGGCGAGACGCGCATTTTGCGGAGGCGCGCGGCGGCGCTGCAACAGCGGATCGAAGGCTGGGGCAATTGCAAAACCACGCGGGTCAGCGGCGATCCTCTCGAAGGCGTGCTGAGTTCCGTCCCGGGCCTGTCCCTTGCTTCGACCGGCAACCCCGCGCTCGCCCTTCTTGGCGAGTCGCTGCCCATGCTGCCGTGGAACCATACGGCCTCGCCCTGGAGCGAAGGCAGCGTCATGCTCCGCGCGCCCAATGGCGCGATCTGGCCTTATGATCCATCGGGCGGCTCCAAACGGCCTCTGGTCATCGATATCCTCGTGGCGCCCCCCGGCTCAGGCAAGTCCGTGCTGGCGAATTCGATCAATCTTGGCCTTTGTCTCAGCACCGCCGTGCTCGGGTCTCACGGCGCGAAATTGCCGCTGATCGGAAAGCTCGACATCGGATCGTCTGCGGAAGGGTTTGTGCGCCTCATCCAGGAAGCGCTCGGGCCGGCCCGCCGGCACGAGGCGATCTACGTCGGCATGCAATTCGCGGCCGGATATGAGTTCAACGTCTTCGATCTTCAGGTCGGCTGCGAAACGCCGCTGCCGCTCGAAGAGGCGTTCCTGCAAAACTTTCTGTCGCTGATCACGCTGCCGCCCGAAATAACGACGCCGTTCGAGGGCATGCCGCAGATGATCCGGCTCGTGTTAGACGAGGCCTATCGGCTCTGCATGGACTTGCCCGGCGCCTCGCCAAAACGCTATCGGCGCAATGTCGAGCCGATCGTGGACGCCGCCATCGATCGGCATGCCATTCAACTACACCCTGAAGATCCGATTTGGCGCGACGTCGTCACTGCGCTCTGCGACGTCGAGGAATATCGGCTCGCCGAAATCGCTCAGCGTCACGCCGTTCCGATTCTGGAAGATCTGGTGAAGGCATCGCGGTCCGAACAGGTCAAGGACCGGTTCGCAAGCTTGAAGATTTCGATCACGGCGGAGCATGCGTCTGAATTGTTCGAACGCTACATCTATGACGCCATCCGGAATTATCCGACCTTGAACAATCCGACGAAACTCGATTTCGGATCGGCCCGGATCATCGTCCTCGATTTGCAGGACGTCGCGCCGACGGGATCGGCGGCGAACAACCGCCAGACTGAAATGATGTATCTCCTCGGGCGGCACATCCTGGCGCGCAACTTCTTCGTCCGGCCTGACTATCTTCACTATATCCCCGAGCACATGCGCAAATATCATGGGCCTCGGTTCAAGGAGACCTATGAGACGGTGAAGCGGCTCGATTTCGATGAATGGCATCGGACGGAAAAGAGCCCGCAAGTGCGCGCCCAGGCCGAACTCGACGCCCGCGAGGGGCGAAAGCATAACGTCCAGCTCGGCTTCTCAAGCCAGCGGCTGTCCGATTTCGGCGACGGATTGATTGCGCAATCGACGGGCCGGTTCATCCTGCGCGCCGGCGACGAGCAAGAAGTCGATGAAATCATCAAGCGTTTCCATTTGACCGAGGCGAGCGCCGCGATCGTCCGCAATGGACTGCATGGTCCGGGACCCGGCGGCGCTCCATTTCTTGCTGTTCTCCAGGTCGAGAATTCCAAATACGAACAGCTGCTTGTCAACACCCTCGGCCCGATCGAATTGTGGGCGCTTTCGACGACCCCGGGCGACACAGCGCTGCGCAACCGCCTCTACGACAAAGTGGGGTTCAGCGAGGCCCTGCGCCGCCTCTCCAAGATATTCCCCCGCGGATCGGCCTTGAAAGAGATCGAACGCCGGAAGGCGGATCGCGTTAGGAGCGGGCAGATGGAGGCTGGGGCCCAAACCGGGGTGATCGAAGAACTGATGCTCGAGCTTGTGGACGGCCGCGGCGTCGCCATGACACTGCGTGCCTACGCACTCGGCGGCGACGAAGATTATTCGATCGCCGCCCAATAAGGGGCGAGCGCCGCTGACCGCATTCATTAAAACCAGCATTCTTCTCCGGCGGTCCGCGGATCTAGATTATTTGGCATTTTTTACCGCGGATGGCCGTTTGGGTGGCTTTCAGTCAGTCCGCTCCCGGGCCCGCACATTGGTAAGCGCCCATTCTGGTCTATGGCGTGGCCCGTGGATAGCCGGCTGTCAAAGGAATCTATTGAACGGTAAGGGGTGCCGCCAGAAGCGGAATTCGTCCCGCCAGTCTCCCGCATTTGCCACTTCCCGTATGGTCGCGTCAGGGGTATTGTCCGATTGCAAACCACTCCTGGGCCGTGGAGGTGCACAATGCCTTCGACAGTGGATCCGTTTGAGGATCTAAAGACACGCCAGCGCGAAATGTGGTCGTCATTCGCGCCGACTGCGACTTTCACCACACCGGTCGCAGGGCACTTGGTTGAGTTCGCACAGATCAAGCCCGGCGAGACCGTTCTTGATGTCGCTACCGGCACGGGTGTCGTTGCGATTACGGCGGCGCGGGCGGGCGCCTCGGTGAGGGGAATTGACTTAACGCCTGCCTTGCTCGACGCAGCACGCGAGAATTCGCGTATAGCCAACGTGGAGATTCAATGGCTTGAGGGGGACGCTGAGAATCTGCCTATCCCCGATGGCCAATTCGATGTTGTCGTTAGCCAGTTTGGCCACATGTTTGCGCCCCGGCCCGAAGTCACCATTGAACAAATACGTCGCGTGCTGAAGCCGGGAGGTCGCATTGCATTTGCGACCTGGCCGCCGGAGCACTTTGTTGGTCAGCTATTCGCTTTCGTGGCTAATAACTCGCCGCCGCCTCCACCTGGGGCTGCACCACCACCGCAATGGGGGAACCCGAGCATTGTTGCCGAGCGCCTCGGCGCCAGGTTCGAGGCGCCCTTTTTTGCTCGCGGCGTCATGCTGTTTCCGGCGCTCAGCCTAGCGCACTTCCGGGAATTTATGGAGCGCTCTGTTGGTCCGATGCAGAAGCTGATTGAGGGTGCCGCCAAGGACCCGCAGCGGCTTGCTGCCTTGCGTTCTGAGTTCGAGACACTCGCTGCACCGTATTACTTCGGCAACATGATCCGTCAGGATTATCTGCTGACCCGTGCCAAGGCCCTTTGAAGGCATTGAGCAAGACGGTGACGGTGCACTGGCGCTCGTCCGGTGCGAGGTGGCGTAAGCAATGGCGCCGTCTGGCATCGGTCCAATTGATTGAGAGCGGAAGGGCAGCTCTGGGTGGATTTCTGCCTGTCCGCTTGGGAGCCGCGATGGGCGAAACCGGTCATTCGGTTCACATGATCGGGCCGAAAGGGGAATGACTGGTTCGGAGAGCCCGAAGCAGATTAGCTGTCGTTCTCAGATCACTGGGCGATAGCAGCTCAAGACACACGCCGTTCCAAGACTCGGGTTCGATTGTCCAAACCGGTCGTCCCCGAAGTTGGATTGCCGACTGCAGAGCGCCCAATTGGGCCGTCCAGCCGACCGCCCAAGGTCGGTGGATCGCGACTCATTGGCTGAGATCACATTTAGCTTGCCTGCGTCGGCCGACCGAGGAAGAAAAGTAGGGGCTTAGTCCGAAACAAAACTATACTACGATCAATTTGAATGCTTTAATAGCATTGTCAGTTACACGAAAACGTGCCCTCCCGAGAGATGGAGTCAATTGATGCTCCCTAATTCATTAAATCCCATTGGCGAAAGCACGCCTTTCTCGATAGGCCCATACTCGAATGGCGGTCCAGCAACAGGTCAC
Organism: Methylocapsa palsarum; assembly: GCF_900114285.1. Classification (GTDB taxonomy): domain Bacteria; phylum Pseudomonadota; class Alphaproteobacteria; order Rhizobiales; family Beijerinckiaceae; genus Methylocapsa; species Methylocapsa palsarum. The sequence goes on from NZ_FOSN01000022.1 coordinate 27,466, forward strand.
GATCTCGAGTATCATATAGAGTCATTGCGGGAACTCGATAAATTACGTAGGCGAAGCGCTGAATTGCGTGATCAGGGGCACGAGGCCCTGATACAATTGATATTAGGGCATGATCCGTGCGTATTTAGATTAGAAGAATTATATATCGAACAGTGGGAGAAAGACAATAGCAAAAGTTGGAAAGATCTATTTAATGAAGATCTTGAGTTAGAAAAAGACAATATGAAACGAAGCTTAAACATTAAAAGCATTCCATATGATTTGTCTAAGCGATATTTTGAAAATAAATATAAAGACATTTTCTCAGGTGGATGTCTTGTTGATTACGTGACTGCTTTGCGAGTTTTCAATAAATTTGCAAATTACGAAAAACGCAACGTTGAATCGTCATTCGTAGATTTTATAAGACAAAGACTTACCATAATGAATGAGATATTTAATATCGAGATTATAAAAAACGAAAAGTATTCCATTCATGTCGCGACAGAATTAATGAGGGCGCTGCTTACGGAGCCAAGTTGCGCTTTATCGCCTCTTTTTTTCCGGTGTTGGTATTGGATAGTACGTGAACTATACATTGCTGTTGATCCAGACTGGTGCGTGGGGGGCGCGCGCCCAATACCCGAACAAAACAATGAAGTGAGCGCCTATACCACGGCGCGTTGCGTTCAGGCCACAATCGATTTTGTCAATTGCTTAGACACGGCAGCCAAATTTTTTAGCGAAGTGGCGCGTATTGTCCAACAAATTGAGGACCTCAACGAAAGTACAATTCCTGATCAATGGATAGAAATTGACAAGAGACGTCTAGCGAAATCTGGTTATGTTACTCTTAGACAGCTATCTAAAAATCTTTGCTTTGAAATTTCTCTACCAAATTCTATCGGAGCTTTCGATGAAGCTTATTTTATGAATGATCTCCGAGAGAGTGTTATCCGGGCGATCGGGCAAGCACAAACAAGCGTCGATAAAATATTAGAAGAGATTACTCAATTCCGCGACAGCGAGCGATCATATATTGAAAATAGTCGATCCTCTATGGCCTCTTCTACAGCACATGAAATAGCATATTCATTTTTGAAACATTCTCAAGAGTCAATAGGAAAGATGACTCGAATTGCGGCCTCGTCAGAAATTTCAAGGTTTTGGAGTGATCTTTCGGATATTATTAAACATGGCGCGAATCAGGTCCGTTTAGGCTTGAGCCCGGTCAAGAATTACCTTTCCACCGTTATTGACCGGCAACTTAGCGCAGGTGATCCCAGCAGCAAGCGCCAGTTGGACGCGCCGGATTTGGCATGGGCGGCGGCGGCCTACGCTATGATCGCCGAAAAAGAAATAACCCGACAGGACGACGACAAATGGTTGCGGCATGCGGCCACGTGTTTGGATAATGCGTTTACTGGAGAAGGGACTATACCTCGCGGACATCCGTTTTACACCGATGAAAGCGGAAGCTCATATAGCAGCGATACGATCGGATTGTATGCTTTTGCCGAGCTAATCAGGCGCGTCGGCTATCCTCTCGATCTTTTGAAATCTAGATTGGAAATGCTCAAATATTTGGAGAAGACGTTCGTAGAAAAAACGGAGGTCAACCCGCCTGGCTGGCGTTCAAAATATGGATCCCCGAAGCCACACCTGGAGCGGACTGCCGAAGCTGTTGAGGTGCTGGCGTCGATAAACCACATGTACGACGAAGGTATAAATGAGATTATATTTGAACATTTCTCGGTAAAGCGTCCTGGCGAGCTTAAGGAAACAACTGGCTTGGTGCTTGATCAGCTATTTTATCCCGATTATGGTTTCGCCAATCTTCGCAATCCGGAACTTCGCCAGGAGCCTGCGGCGATCGTCCTTCAAAAAATGCGCAGGCACATCACCGGAGGCAGAGACGTTCCAAAAAGCGAACGGCTTCACTCCTTGGTGCTGCATGGTCCTGCTGGAACAGGAAAAACAACCTTCGTCGAAGCCTTGGCTTTGACGTGTGGCGTGCCCTTGGTGGAAGTTACGCCAAGTGATATTGCGAAAGGAGGGCAGGACGATATCGAACGGCAGGCCCGGGTAGCCTTTGAATCGCTTTCACTGTTGACGCGAGTCGTAATACTTTTCGACGAATTCGATCCTCTTCTGAAACGTCGCGACACCAGCGCCGAACGGGCGGCGAGCATCTTTACGTTTCTTACCCCTGGTATGCTTCCAAAGCTCAAAACTCTGAGCGAGAGAGCCAAAAAGCGTCATGTCGCCTATGTGCTGATTACAAATCTGATTGGTACGCTCGACGAGGCTGCGATCCGGGACGGCAGGTTTGATCTCAAGTTGGGAGTTTATCCGCCGGACCCGCTTTCGCGATACGGGCGATTGGCTTGGGCTTATGGCGCGAGGTTTAAAAGCGAACATAAAAGTGAGACCAATTTACAGGAGCTGATGGCAGGTTTGGAAAACAAGCTGGCGGAAGTCGTGCGAATGACCCCCGGTAAAGGCATGGTTGCGCTCAACCGCAATGGTTGGTTTGGACGACTTCGATCAAAGGAGCCGGAACCTGAAACGCCCAGCGATTATCTTTTAAGCGAGGATGGGAAAACGATAACAGTGCCCGAGGCTGAGGATCAGCTAAACGGGATTAGGGGGCAAGGAGCGGCTGCGGAGAAAGAATTCAAACAGTGGAGTTTTCTCAGAGCGTGGGACGAGTTTGCTAAGATAGACGAAAAAAACCCGGAAAATACAAAATCATTGGACCAAGTATTAGGATGGCCACATTCCGATCAAGAGCTTAAATCTGTAATTTCGAAAGCTAATTATGAGCTTAAAGGCAAAGATTATCGACGGAGGATTGCGTTTCTGGGAGATGAGCTCAAGATTCGATGGTCTGAAACCTCGGACGGTCTCAATGTTAGACTGAAACAGTTTTTGAATGGTGATTTCACCATATCAAAAGCGAGGCATTTCTGCTCCACTCACATTTTTTCAGCCGACGATTTATTAATATTCAAATTGCTTGCTCAGCGAGCTTTAGATTGTGAGATTTTAGAAGATACGGGGGTTGTATCAAGTATCATATACATTCATATTTTGGCTAAAGAGTTATTCGACAATAAAAATACTCTTGAAAATTACCTGCGCGTATATGAAGATGACGATGAAAAATTAGTAGCTCAATGGGACAGACTGAAAATCCTTCACCAAAAGATAGAAAATGAGATGATCAACATTTGGCCCCGGATATCAGAGGATTATGACGCTTATAAAATGTCAAGCTCTTTTATTGCGCAATTGGTCAACGACAGAAAGGCCTGAGCTAAGCAAATTGCCACGCGGGCGAAACGTAAAGTGATTGTATCCGTACACCTTTTGGTGTTTTGGTCTCAACCGGTCGAATAAGCTGGCCCGACCCCGCCATAGACCGAAAGGCCGATTACCAAACTGTAGGGCCCGGGAGCAGACAGAAATCCGCCCATCTCGCCCATTCGTGAATTTGATACGAACGTCCGCTTCGGAGCAGAGCAAATGTTCGACCGAACGACGAGCATGGGCGCTCTGCAGTCTGGACCCTAACTTCGTGAACGCCCGCTTAAGAGAATCGGAACCTGGCCTTGGAACGACCGCCTTGGGTCGGTTACTGACCTTGGCTGACCAAATGACTCAGGTGGTTGGATTTCTGCCGGTCCGCTCGTGATCCCGCAATTGGTAAGCGGCTGTTCTGTCTTTCGCGGCTCGGCCGAACGGCTTCGCGATTTGACTACGACGGAAATCTGAGCGCATGAAACTTCTAAGTTG
>NZ_FOSN01000041.1 GCF_900114285.1 Methylocapsa palsarum
TCCGGTCGGCGGCGTTCTCGACCAGCAGGCGCAGTCCGCGGCCGACCCGCTTCAGCGCGGCCGGCGCCGTCAACCTCAGCATCTCGTCCGCCGCGATGGTCTCCCCCTGGCAAGGCGCCTCCAGTCCGATCGACCTGGAAAGCAGCTCGGTCAGTCGGCCTTTAGAGAGCGTGATGTCGACGCAATCGGGTTTGACGTCGACGCGGCACTGCAGCGTCATCAGCCTCGCTTTGACTTTGTCTGGCGCATCGGCTGTGAGAGCCTCCGCAAGGATACGGCCGCCTTCGATCAGGCGCTCGCATCCTGAAGCGTCGGGAGCTCCCGCGCCGAGGTCGTCGACGAGAGCTCCAGGATCATTGAAAAAAGCGCGCAGCCTGTCGATCACAAGGGTTTCCAGATCGCTGGCGGGGATCCGCCGTCCCCCCGAACGATTCGTTCGCGCGCCTGTGACCAGGGAGGTTGAAACATAATAGCGATAGCGCGCGCCCCTCTTGACCGCGTGGCTCGGCGTGAGGCGCTCGCCGGCGTCGTCGAACGCCATGCCGGTGAGCAGGCTGGGATGGTTGGCGCAGACGCCCGTCGCCCGCTCAACGCGGTTGCCGGCGAGCGTCGCCTGAGCCGCGTCCCAGAGCGAAGCCTCGACGATCGCCGGATGCTCGCCGGGATAGACGCCGCCTTTGTAGCTGATTTCACCGCGGTACAGGCGGTTCTGCAGCATCGCGTAGAGCGCCCCGCGGGTGAGCGTTTGACCGCCATAAACCTCGCCGCCCCGCCGCAGCCGTCGTTTGCTGTTGATCCCGGCGCTGGCCAGATCGTCGCCAAGCGCGCGCACCGACTTCAGCGCGAGATAACGCTCGAAGATATGGACGACGATCTTCGCCTCGTTCTCGTTCACGACGAGCTTGCGGTCCTTGACGTCATAGCCGAGCGGCGGCATGCCGCCCATCCACATGCCCTTCTTCTTCGAGGCGGCGATCTTGTCGCGCACCCGCTCGCCGATCACCTCGCGCTCGAACTGCGCGAAGGAGAGCAGTACATTGAGGGTCAGCCGGCCCATGCTGGTCGTCGTGTTGAACTGCTGGGTGATCGAGACGAAGGACACGCCGCGGCGGTCGAAGACGTCGACGAGCCTGGCGAAGTCGGAGAGCGCCCGCGTCAGCCTGTCGACCTTGTAGACGACCACGACATCGATCTGGCCGGCCTCGATGTCGGCGATCAGGCGTTTGAGGGCCGGGCGCTCCATCGTGCCGCCGGAATAGCCGCCGTCGTCATAGAGCGCCGGCGACGCCGTCCAGCCCTCATGCTTTTGTGAAAGGATAAAGGCCGCGCAGGCCTCGCGCTGGGCGTCGAGCGAGTTGAACGCCTGATCGAGGCCCTCCTCGGACGACTTCCGGGTGTAAATGGCGCAGCGCGCCCTTTTGCCGAACCGCCGCGGCGTAGCGTTGGCTTCACCCATCGGCGGCCCCCTTGCTTCGGCTCTGCGCCGCTTTGGGCAGCCCAAAGAAGCGCGGGCCCGACCAATGCGCGCCGGTGATCTTGTGGGCGATGCTGGTCAGAGACGGATAGCTCGCCCCGCCATACTCGAAGCCGTCTTCGACCAATGTGACGGCGTGGGTCACGCCGCGCCATTCGCGCAGCAGACGCGTGCCGGGCTTCAGGCTGACGGCCGGCGTCGGGTCCAGCCGGCCTGTCGTCCGCAAGGCCTTCGCCATCATCTGCAGCCTGCGCCGGATCGCCCTGGAAAGGCCGCCCTGTTCGATTTCCTGAAGTCTGTATCCAAGGGCCAGGACAAGCAGGTCGCGGCTGATCCGCGGCGCCTCGCTGCGATAGAGCCGCCGCCATTCGCGCCTTAGGTCCCGAAGGCCGAGCGAGCGGATGCGCTCGATCTCGGCCTTAATCGCCGCCGGGTCTGGCGGCGTCATGGCGAGGCGGCGGGCCTGGCGGAAATCTTGCGCTTGACCCTCTGCGGCTTTGAGTCCTCCTCCACGCGATAGATCCGTTCCTCGCCGGCCTTCTCGGAGACCAGCGTCAGTCGCAGCTTCTTGCGCACCACCGCCGAGAGGAAGCCGCGGACAGAGTGTTTTTGCCATCCGGTCGCCTTGATGATGGCGGCGATCGTCGCGCCCCTTGGCTGTCTGAGCAGAATGAGCACGGCCTCCTGCTTGGTCTGCGCGCGGGCTGACGCCGCCGAAACGAAATCCGGGTGCGTAAGTCCGTCCGCGCGGCTTCTCGCGTGCGGCGGCTCAGTTATTTTCACGGTTTTGCTGTGCGACATTTTCAGATCCCTTTCGGTTGCGGCGGCGCCATGCGCCGTCACGACCGAAGCCCCACAATGGCGGCGGGCCAGTGGGGCGGGATCCAGGAGAGGGGGCGACAGGCCTTACCCCGGCATGCCCACAGTCACGCTCTCTTCGGCGCGGAAGTCCACTCATTTCCTGATGAAAAAATGAACGCCACCTCGCGGATCGCACGGTCGAGCCAATTGCCGCGCGCCCGCCACGGCGACCACCTCGAAGAAACATCCTGCGAGAGAGGATCGCCTCCATCCAGCCGCGTGAGCGCGCAATGGGTTTGAGCAGCGAGTCCTATGCGACTTCAATCGTATTCGACGATGCGCCCGGCGCAAGGCGACGCCCTCTTTCGGTTTCCTTTGCGGACGCCGGCCCAGCGCCGACGTCTCAACGGGGCATTGCATCGCCGTCACCGCCTTTGGCCGGGGAGCCAATAGGGACAGATGCTGTCCTGTACTGCAGGAATCGCATTCCCGAACATCTTACGGTAATTGAGGCGTCGGCAGACGCTTAGGAAGCCGAAACGTTGACTTGGTTTTTATTTGCGGACGCGGCACCGATAGAAACCCAGGCTCTAAAGGCTATCTTTTGTTCGTCATTACACCGCGCAAGACATCTCTAGGGAGGGCGATTTCAATCCAGGCAGGCGCGTGATCGCTGGCCCCGCCCATGCCGCGTACGTTTCGGCTGACGCCAGCGCTCGATAAACGCCTGGCAAGCGATGGGGTCAGGAGCATATGATCGAGCCGCATTCCCTTGTCGTTCGGCCAGCGATGACGCAAATATCCCCAAAAGGTCCAAAGGGGTCCTTCAGGCTTTACGGTTCGCAGCGCGTCGGTCCAGCCTTGGTCGAGGAGGCGTTGATAGGCGGCTCGACTCTGTGGTTGTAGAAGCGCGTTGGCCTGCTCACGATGGCCTGAGTAAATGTCGGCCTCGGTCGGCACAACATTATAGTCCCCGGCCAGCACGACAGGGATGTCCGCCGCCATCAATTCGTAGGCGTGGGCGATTAATCGATCGAACCAGGCGAGCTTGTAGTCGAATTTCGGACCCGGTTGCGGATTGCCGTTGGGTAGATAGATTGAGGCCACGAGAACGCCATTCACAGCCGCCTCAATGTAGCGAGCCTGGTTGTCATCAAGGTCGCCAGGAAGGGTGCGTCGAGTGATCACTGGCGTTGAGTTGCGCGCGAGGATGGCGACTCCGTTCCACGTTCTCTGGCCACTCCACACCGCGCCAAAACCGGCAGCCTCGATCGCCGTGATCGGAAAGGCGCGGTCCTCGCATTTTAGCTCCTGGAGACAGACCACATCCGGCTTCGCCGTCGCCAGCCAATCTAGCAGATTCGTCAGGCGCTTGTTGATGTCGTTGATGTTGAAGGTGGCAATTCGCATCAGCGGCCCGCGAACCTAGAGCTTGCCGAGCCGCTTGATCGCGTCGGCCAAGGATCGTTCTGCGTCAAAATAGTCCTCCCATGCGGTAAGCTTGCGAACCAAAGCCGGCACCGTGCGGACCGTGTATTTTGTCGGGTCAAGCCCTTTCTTCACCTGGCTCCAATTAATCGGCATGGAAACCGGCGCGCCGGGACGACCGCGGGGCGAAAGCGGCGCGACCGCCGTCGCCATCCGGTCGTTGCGCAGATAATCGAGAAAAACGCGTCCGGCGCGCTCCTTTTTGGCCATGGTGATGAGGTAGCGTTCTGGCGCGTCGGCCGCCATCGCCTTGCAGACATCGCGGGCGAAGGCCTTGGCCAACGGCCAGTCGAGCCCGTTCGACTTCAGCGGCGTCACGACGTGCAGACCCTTGCCGCCCGTCGTCTTGCAGAAGCTGACGAGACCGAGGTCCGTGAGCCGGCCGCGAATCTCGCGCGCGCTCTCGATCACTCTATCGAACGCCACGTCCGGGGCGGGGTCGAGGTCAAACACCAGCCGGCCGGGCTGTTCCGGCGAGAAGGGCTCGCAGTTCCAGGGATGCAGCTCGACCGCGCCGGTCTGGGCCGCCGCGACAAGCGCCTCGATGCGGTCGAACTGCAGATAGGGCTTGCGGTCGCCCCAGACGTCGACCTCTGCGATCAGCGAGGACTGGCCCCTGGCCGTGTGGCGCTGAAAGAATTTTTGCTCGCCGTTGATTCCGTCGGGCATGCGGACCATCGAGCACGGTCGCCCTTTCACATGCGGCAGCATCCATTCGCCGACCCATTCATAAAAACGGGCGAGCTCGAGCTTGGTCACAGGTTTGCCATCGCCCGCGTCCGGCCAGAGAATTTTGTCGGCGTGAGAAATCGTGACGCCCATCACCGGGACCGAGCCGCGCGGCGTTACCGTCGCGGTGCGAACCGGGGTTGGTTCGGGCGAACGCATTTCCATCGCCGCCACCGGCACCTCCGCCTGGACCTCGTTTGCAGGCTTGTCCTCGCGTAATCCCTTGAACGAGGCCTGGCGGATGGAGCCGTCTCCGGTGAAGCCGGCGTACTCAATCTCAGCCACCAGCTCCGGCTTGACCCAATGGACCCCGGCCGCCTTCTTCGGCGCGCCCTCGCCCTTGAACGGGGTGTCATCAGTTTCCAGCGCCTTCAGGCGCGGCATGATCCGCGCCACCACCTCGCGCCCAAACCCTGTCCCGATGCGGCCGACATGCGCCAACTCTCCGTTTCGGTTGACGCCCGCGATCAGCGAGCGGAAAGCCGCGCCAGTCGTCGTCCAGCCGCCAATCACCACCTCATGGCCCTGACGGCATTTGCACTTGCCCCAGCTTTCGCTTCGTCCGGATTGGTAAGGCGCGTCCAGCCGCTTTGAGACAATGCCTTCCAGTTCCATTCGGCAGGCCGAAAGCAGGACAGCATCCCCGGCCGCCACGAAGTGATCGACGAAGCGGATGTTGGCCGGGGCGTTCTCGAGGCTGGCTTTCAGGCGCTGCTTGCGCTCCACGAGAGACAGCGGTCGCAAATCTTCCTTGCCCTCGAACATCTGGTCGAAGACGAAAAACACAAGATCCTTGGTCTTGGCGTCGGAGATCGCCGCCTGCAAGGCTGCGAAATCCGGCGCGCCCATGTGATCCAGCGCCACCACCTCGCCGTCGATGACGCCATCGCGTAGGCTTGCGCCGCTCGTGACGATCTCCGGAAATTTCCGGGACCAATCGAGGCCCTTGCGGCTCAGCAGGTTCGCCTTGCCGCCAAGGATGCGCATCTGCATGCGATAGCCGTCGAACTTGATCTCGTGAACCCAGCCGGGTCCGGACGGCGGCTTCTCCAGCGATTTCGCCAGCTGCGGCTCGATGAAATCGGGCAGGCGCGCGACGGTCTTGATTGCCGAAGCCTTCGACTTGGTTGGCGGGATTATGCCGGCGGGCCGATTGTCGTCGCGATTGCTCCGCCACACCGCGCCGGCGGCGGAGGCTTTGGTGGTCATGAAGGGCGTCGCCGCTCTTCCCTTGCCGTTGGCGATTTCGGCCATGGTCCGGCCGGAGGCGACGGAGCGATCATCGTCCGTTGGACCGGGGACGTTTCCTTCCACCGCGCCTTCGTCGCGGTGTTTGATCAGCAGCCAACTGGCCTTGCCGCGACTGTCCCGCCGGGTGCGGACCAGCACCCACGAGCCGTGCATCCGCGCGCCTTCCATGACGAACTTCAGCTCGCCCTTGGCCAGCGCCTGACCGATCTTTTCGAAGCCCTTTTCCGGCGCCCAATAGCCGCGGTCCCACAGCATCACCGCGCCGCCGCCGTACTGCCCTTTCGGGATCGTCCCTTCGAAATCGCCATAATCGAGCGGATGATCCTCAACCTCCATGGCCATTCGGCGATCCTTGGGTTCGAGCGACGGCCCCTTCGGAACAGCCCAGGAGTGGAAAACTCCCTGGCATTCCAGGCGCAGATCGAAGTGCATTTGGCGCGCGTCGTGCTTCTGGATGACGAAGCGCAGCGCCTCGGAGGGCATGACCCTGGCCCCTTCCCCCGACGGCTCGGCCGTCTGCGAGAAGTCGCGCTTTTCCCGATACTTTGCGAGCTTGGTCGCGGCCATGATTTACTCCGGCTCAAAGTTAAGCACCTAACGAAACTCTCAGCGCATCTGATCCATGGCGTCGCGCCTATGAATCTTTTTCGGCCGGTGTGCGTTGGCAAAGCTGGAGAACAGAGATGAACCAAATCTCGGGCGAGACCCGGCAGTTCAGCGTCCGCGCTCGCCACGTCGACGCCCATCACGCTCGGGTCCTGGAAGAGGTTTCGTTCGAGGCCGCGGCCGTCGCCTATGTCGAGGACTTGCATGCGCTCGGCGACGAACCCGACATCAGCGTCATTGTCCGTGAGGTCGGGACGGGGCGCGAGCATTGCTTCCGCATCGATCTCGAGTCCGGCGAGACGACCCCCTGCGGCTAGACCTTTTTTGTTCCCGAACGAATCGCCGCGCGAGTCGTTGACTTCGATCGCCGCCTGCGCGCCGTCGCCTGGGGAGTTTTGAAATGGCCTATCGACCGACCTGGCAAGGACATTTGAAGCTCTCGCTCGTGACCTGTCCCGTCGCGCTTTACACCGCCACCAACCCCGCCGGCGACATTCATTTCAACCTGATCAACCCCAAGACCAATAATCGGATCAAGATGATCACGACCGACCCGGACACCGGGCCGATTGAAAGGTCTGAGCTCGTCAAAGGCTACGAAGTCTCCAAGGGCGAATACATTTTGCTCACCACCGACGAGATCAATTCCGTCAAACTGGAAAGCACCAAGACGATCGACATCGAGCGGTTCGTGGCCGAAAACGAAATTGACAGGCTCTATTGGGACAATCCCTATTACCTCGCTCCCGACGGCAAGCTCGCCCAGGAAGCGTTCGGGGTGATTCGAACCGCCATGGAGAAGTCCGGCCAGATTGCGCTCGGCCGCGTCGTGATCGGCACCCGCGAGCGCATCCTGGCGCTGGAGCCCCGTGACAAGGGCATCCTGGCCTACACGATCCGAACCGACGCCGAGGTTCGCAAGCCCGACGAGATTTTCGGCGGCGTCAGCGACAAGGCCGCGGACCCAGCGATGATCTCCATCGCCGAGAAGATCATCGAACAGAAGGAAGGCCCCTTCGACCCCAGCCAGTTCGTCGATCGCTACGAAGAGGCCCTGAAGGCGCTGATCGAAGAGAAGACGAAGGGCCATAAGCCCGCCAAGGTCGCCGAGCCCGAGGACACCAATGTGGTGGACCTGATGTCGGCTCTGCGCGCCAGCCTTACGTCGAACGGCAGAGCTTCGGCGAAGGCCGAGCCAAAATCGAAGGCCGCCAAAACAATCGCCAAGCCGAAGGCGCGCAAAGCAAGTTGACGTTCGTACCCCCCGCCGGCTTTCCGATAGGCTTGGCGGGCCTTAACGATGGCTGCCGCCACCCATTGTTGTTAGCCTAAAAGTCGATGAGGCAGGATCGAATCAAGCACAGGCCATTCTCGATCGGCATAAAAGCGTCAACCTTGGAAGTAGAGAGGTTCTCTAGCGTGAGAATGGCTGGACATCGTTTGATCCCCACGCCACTCCGTTATCTTCTGATCAAATTCGGCGCCAACCTGTCGACCTTGTAGACGACGACCACATCGATCTGGCCGGCCTCGATGTCGGCGATGAGGCGTTTGAGGGCCGGGCGCTCCATCGTGCCGCCGGAATAGCCGCCGTCGTCATAGAGCGCCGGCGACGCCGTCCAGCCCTCGTGCTTTTGAGAGAGGATAAAGGCCGCGCAGGCCTCGCGCTGGGCGTCGAGCGAGTTGAACGCCTGATCGAGGCCCTCCTCGGACGACTTCCGGGTGTAAATGGCGCATCGCGCCCTTTTGCCGAACCGCCGCGGCGTAGTGTTGGCTTCACCCATCGGCGCCCCCCTTGCTTCGGCTCTGCGCCGCTTTGGGCAGTCCAAAGAAGCGCGGGCCAGACCAATGCGCGCCGGTGATCTTGTGGGCGATGCTGGTCAGAGACGGATAGCTCGCCCCGCCATACTCGAAGCCGTCTTCGACCAATGTGACGGC
>NZ_FOSN01000013.1 GCF_900114285.1 Methylocapsa palsarum
GCACCAACTGCAGGCCGCTTAACCTTTAATGTCGATGAGCCAGAACCTCCGTTCCGAATAACCTGAAACTGTCTCAAATCATCTGACGACGGACAGTGCCTGAGCCGGGCCCGGAGCCAACGCTCGACGACTGCGCCGCCGATGTCGAACGCCAGCGCCTGTTCCGCATCATCGAAGAGCTGGTCAAGTGGGAGAACACGACCAACGAGGCGGTGCTGGACAAAGCGCGCGCCGAAATCTGGCAGAGCTGGCGGCGCGCCTGCGCCGATAATGTCGGCCATCCTCGCGCAGCTGAGCTCTTCAACCGGCATAAGCTGCCCGCCTTCCATGATCCTTTCGCGGGCGGCGGCGCGCTGCCGCTGGAGGCGCAGCGTCTGGGTCTGGGGGCGTATGCTTCCGATCTCAACCCGGTGGCGGTGCTGATCAACAAGGCGATGATCGAGATTCCGCCAAAGTTCGCAGGCCAGCCGCCGGTGAACCCCGCGGCGCGCAAGGAAGCCGAGCACGGCGCGTTGCGGGCGTGGAAAGGCGCGCAAGGGCTGGCGGCGGACGTTCGCTATTACGGCCAATGGATGCGCGACGAGGCGGAAAAGCGCATCGGGGACTTGTATCCCAAGGTCGAAATCACGCCAGACATTGCGAAGGGGCGCCCCGATTTGAACGAGCTTGTGGGAGAGAAGCTCACCATCATCGCTTGGCTCTGGGCACGTACCGTGAAGAGTCCCAACCCCGCCTTCACACGGGTAGACGTGCCGCTAGCGCCCACTTTTATGCTCTCCACCAAGGCCGGCAAGGAAGCGTACGCTGTGCCGATTATAGAGAATGGTAGCTACCGATTCACAGTGAGGACCGGCGTCCCAATGAACGCCGAAGCAGTAAAGCGCGGCACTAAATCCGGCAGCAGCTTTCTTTGCCTGATGTCGGGAGTACCGATGCCCTACGAGTATCTCCGAAAGCAAGCAAAGGCCGGGAGCATGGGCGCGCGGCTAATGGCGATGGTGGCCCAAGGCGAGCGTGGGCGGGTTTACTTGCCGCCGAGCGAAGATATGGAAACGATCGCGCTTAGCGCGCGGCCGCACGATGTCCCGGAAACTGATCTTCCGAAAAAGGCGCTCGGATTTCGTGTACAGGAATATGGGATGACGCGATGGCGTGACCTCTTTAGCAACCGACAGCTTGTCACGCTCGTGACATTCTGCGACTTGGTGCAAGAGGCGCGAGACCAGGCAAAGCGCGACGGAAATGCCGCTGCGCTAATCAACGACGGCAAGCCGCTCGCAGCTGGTGGCGTTGGCGCAGACGCTTATGCTGACGCTCTGGCCGTTTATCTGGCGTTTGCCCTTAGCAAGGCGCTAACTCGAAATTCTACCCAGACAGTCTGGTATCGGGACCGAGATTCGACGATGGCTGCTTTCTCACGGCAAGCGATCCCAATGACCTGGGATTTCGCGGAAGTCAATCCGCTTCTCGAAGCTACGGGGAGTATTGCTGCCACAGCCTCATGGGTAGCCGAAGTTCTCGAAGGCGCTTTGGCCACTGGGGGTCCAATCAGCCACGCGACGCAGTCCGATGCTGCGACTGGAACTCTGGAGTTCTCGCCCGTCATTTCAACCGACCCGCCCTATTATGACAATATCGGCTATGCTGACCTATCGGACTTCTTTTACGTATGGCTTCGTCGGTCGTTGAAGCCTGTCTTCCCTTGTCTGTTTAGCACCCTTGCCGTACCGAAAGCCGAAGAGCTGATAGCGGCTCCGTTTCGTCACGGTAGCAAGGATAAAGCGGAGGCGTTCTTTCTCGACGGAATGACAAGGGCGATGCACCGCCTCGCCGACCAAACCCACCCGGCGTTCCCGATTACGATTTATTACGCGTTCAAGCAGTCTGAAACAGAAAGTGATGTAGGCACGGCAAACACAGGATGGGAAACATTCCTCGATGCTGTAATTCGTTCCGGTCTTTCGATCACCGGAACATGGCCAGCGCGGACAGAACAGCCACACGGGCTCCGTGTGATTAACACAAATTCGCTCGCATCGAGCATCGTCCTCGTTTGTCGTAAGCGTGACGCCGATGCAGAGACGGTCCCGCGCCGCAACTTCCTGAATCAGCTTAAGGCCGAACTCCCTGAGGCGTTGCGCCAACTCCAACGCGGCAACATCGCTCCGGTTGATCTCGCGCAAGCGTCTATAGGCCCCGGCATGGCAGTATTCACCCGCTACGCGAAGGTCGTCGACGCCGAAGGCAAGTCGCTCACAGTGCGTGACGCTCTGGCCCTCATCAACCAGGTGCTCGATGAGGTGCTGGCCGAGCAGGAAGGCGACTTCGACGCCGATAGCCGTTTCGCCATCGCCTGGTTCGAACAGTTCGGTTTCGCAGAGGGCGATTTCGGCGTCGCCGACGTGCTGGCCCGCGCTAAGGCGACCAGCGTCGCCGCAATGGCCGATCCGCGCGGCGGAACCATCCTCTCCGCCAAAGGCGGCAAGGTGCGGCTCTTGAAACCGGACGAGTTGCCCGAAGAATGGGACCCCGCCGTCGATCCACGTCTCACCGTCTGGGAAATGGTCCATCACCTCATTCGCGTTCTGGAGGCCGACGGTGAAAGTGCGACTGGCGCACTCGCCGCCAAACTCGGCGTCAGAGCCGAAATCGCGCGCGAACTCGCCTACCGGCTTTACACAGTCTGCGAGCGCAAGAAGCGGGCGGCCGAGGCGCTGTCCTACAACAGTCTCGTGCAAAGCTGGCCGGAAATCATGCGCCTCGCGCGCGAAACCCCCGCCAGCGCGGCTCCGGCCGAACCCGACCTTTTCGCGTGAGGTAACCTATGGCAATCACCAATCAGGAACGCATCGCCAAGGCCCTCGATCTTCTGAAAGAGGGACTTGCGCCCTTCGCCGAGCGGGAGATCCGGAACGCTCTCGAAAAAGGTCGCCAGGTCCCGGCAATCCGCGCTCTCGCCGAAGACCCGCTGTTCAAGGAAAAAGCGATCTCGAAGTGGGACGCCTCGCTTCTACTGAAGCTGATGTGGGACAGCTGGAACGACGTGTTCCGCGATGTGCTGGGGCCAGCGGAACGCGGGCTCGTCGGCGAGATCCGCGGCTATCGGAACCGTTGGGCCCATCAGGAGCCCTTCACCGGCGACGATACGGACCGTGCGCTCGATTCGATCGCTCGCCTGCTCACGGCGGTGTCCGCGCAGCAAGGCGGACGACGTCAATCGAATGAAGACCGAGCTCCGGCGGCTGATCTTCGAAGAGCAGGCGCGCAGGGAGAGGCGCAAGGGCGCTGGCACGACGATCGAAAGCCAGGTGACCGGAAGCCTCAAGCCGTGGCGCGAGGTTGTGAGCCCACACCGCGATGTGGCGAGCGGCCGCTACCAGCAAGCGGAGTTCGCAGCTGATCTTTGGCAGGTGTACATCGGCGAGGGCTCCGACGAGTATCGCAATCCGGCCGAGTTCTTCCGACGCACCTATCTGACCCAGAGCCTTCACGACCTTCTGAAAGGCGCGATGGAGCGGCTGTCTGGCAAGGGTGGCGATCCCGTCGTCCAGCTCCAGACAAACTTTGGCGGCGGCAAGACCCACTCGATGCTGGCGCTGTATCACTCGTTCTCCGGAGTCGCGCCGGGCGAGATGCTGGGCATCGATGCGCTGATGGCGGACGCAGGCATCACCAAGCTGCCCGAAAAGGTCACGCGCGTCGTGCTGGTCGGCAATAAGATTTCGCCCGGTAACCCATCGATCAAGAGCGACGGAACGGTGGTGAAGACACTGTGGGGCGAGCTCGCCTGGCAACTCGGTGGAAAGCCAGCGTTCGAGAAGGTCCGGCAGGACGACGAGCGCGCGACGAACCCCGGCGATACGCTGCGGGTGCTGATGAATGAATACGGACCCTGCCTCATTCTGATCGACGAATGGGTCGCCTATGCGCGCCAGCTGCACGACGATGCGGACCTTCCGGCCGGCAGCTTCGAGACGCATTTCAGCTTTGCGCAGGCGCTGACAGAATCCGCCAAGCTGGCGAAGCACTGCATGCTGGTCATCAGCTTGCCGTCATCTGACACAGCGACATCGCCGCACGCGCAGGCAGATGATGAAGAAGTCGGCGGCCTGCGCGGTCGTGCGTCGCTAATGCGACTGAGGAACGTCATTGGCCGCGTTGAGTCCTCGTGGGCGCCGGCGAGCACCGAGGAAGGCTTCGAGATCGTTCGCCGCCGACTGTTCGAGCCGTTGGTCGAACGCGATCAGTTCACCGGCCGGGACAATGTCGCCCGCGCGTTCGCCGACCTTTACCGGACGCAGCACCAGGAGTTCCCGCCAGAGTGCCGGGATTCGGATTACGAGAAGCGACTGCGAGCGGCCTACCCGATCCACCCCGAAGTCTTCGACAGGCTCTATACGGATTGGTCGACGCTGGTGAAATTCCAGCGCACGCGGGGCGTTCTGCGTCTGATGGCGGCGGTGATCCATAGCCTTTGGGAGAAGGGCGACCGCAATCCGTTGATCATGCCCTCGAACATTCCGATCGACGATCCGCGCGTTCGGGACGAACTCACCCGCTACCTGCCGGACCAGTGGAAGCCGATCATAGAGAAGGACGTGGATGGACCGAACGCCCTTCCTTTGCGCATCGACGGCGAGGTGCCGAACCTCGGTAAATTCGCCGCGACTCGGCGCGTCGCCCGCACGCTTTATCTCGGCTCTGCGCCCACGGCCTCAGCGGCCAATCGGGGGATCGAAGATCGGCGGATCAAGCTCGGCTGCGTGATGCCCGGCGAGTCGCCAGCCGTGTTTGGCGACGCGCTGAGGCGACTAAGCTCTTCAGCTACCTTCCTTTACCAGGACGGCGCCCGATACTGGTACTCGACCCAGCCGACGGTCACTAAGCTTGCCGAGGACCGCGCCGATCAGTTAAAGCGCAACGCCGATCGTGTCGTCGTTGAGATCGAGGAAAGGCTACGCGCGGACCTTCGGGGAACCGGGGATTTCCGGCGCATTCATCCGATGCCGCAATCAGGGGCTGACGTCCCGGATGACATGGAAACGCGACTCGTGGTGCTTGGCGCGGAGCATCCCTATAGCAAAGATGCAGCGAACAAGGCGCAAGCCGCTGGGACAGCGATCCTGCAAAGTCGGGGCAATGCGCCCCGCCTGTTCCAGAACACGCTCGTCTTCCTGGCTGTCGACCAAACCCGGTTACAGGACCTCGACGAATCGGTCCGTCGGTATCTTGCCTGGTCATCAATTCTCGAAGAAAAGAACGAGCTGAATCTCGATCCGCATCAGGTCCGGCAGGCAGAAACGCAGAAGAAGGCTGCTGACGGAGCCGTCGTCGCGCGCTTGCCGGAAGCCTATCAGTGGCTTCTAGTTCCGACTCAGCCGACGCCGCAGTCCGCGGTCCAGTGGCAAGCGTTCCGCCTCTCTGGACAAGATGGGCTCGCCGTCAGGGCCAGCAAGAAGCTCCGGTCAGAGGAATTTCTGGTCCCCTCGCTCGCAGGCACACGACTCCGAATGGAGCTTGATGGCATCCCGCTTTGGCGCGGCAATCACGTCGCGGTGAGCCAGCTCATCGAGGACTTTGCCCGATACGTGTATCTGCCGCGGCTACGTGACCCCGATGTCGTCGTCGCCGCCGTGCAGGACGGCCTCGGACTCCTGCTTTGGGAACAGGAATCATTCGCCTATGCGGATAGATTTGATGAAGCGACGGGCCGCTATCGTGGGTTGCGCTGCGGTCAGCGCGTCGATTTCGTCCAGCAGGCCGGCGATGGTCTCGTTGTTAAGGCAGAGGTTGCCCTCAAGCAGTACGAAGCGGACAAGGCTACTGCCGCTGGAGCTACCGGAGGTACACAACGAACACAATGGGTGGCAGCAACGGCTTTGGCCGGACGAGCGGGACGCCCGGTGGCGTAAGCAGCGGTCCCGCAGCGCCGAAGTCCCGCCCGAATCGCTACTATGGAACGGCGACCCTCGATGCAACGCGAGTGGGGCGGGACGCGGGTCGCATCGCCGAGGAAGTCATTGCGCATCTTTCGGGCTTGGTTGGTGCCACCGTGACGGTCACGTTGGAGATCCAAGCTTCAGTTCCTGACGGCGTGCCCGAAAACGTTATCAGGACTGTCACCGAGAATGGACGAACGCTGAAGTTCACCACACAAGGTTTCGAGGAAGGCTAGCATGGGACTGCGGCGATTTCGTGCGCATCGCTTTTTGAATTCTTGGGGGCACCTTAGGGTTTGCTCGCCAAACCTCGTTGACTCAGACAACGGGAGAACCTCGAGCTTAATCATGGGAAGAAAGTGAGAACCTACTCGACATCGATAAGCCCTGTCGTCGAGTGCCCTTTTTCCCAACCAATTGATTTGGCCTTAGATTGATCGATAGTGCGGCAAACAAACCTTGAGGCATCCCCTCCTCCTCTGACGTTGCGGCCCACATCTGTGCAACAATGCGATTGCCTCCACGGCGCGATCAGGACAGGGCGCTTACCTCCTTCGCGCTCGGCAACTCAAATAGAACGCCAATGACTTCGAGCGCTTCAGTGATCTTCGGCAACGCGTGAGAGCAATCGAGGCTCAGAATTTCCGCCGCAGTCGATCCATCAGGGTTGAGGCTTTCCAGTACAACAATCATTCCGTGGCAGCGGAGGCGCTTGAAATAGCGCGCACCGTCCTCGTCAATGCCAACTATCAGTCGTCCCTCAAGTGACGCAATGGCCTCCGCCTTGATCGACTTACCTCGTGTGATCAGATATTGTCCCTCCAAGGCGACCGGTTCTGCGCTACTACCCTTCACTTTAAACAGCCGTGCGCCCCTAAGCATTTGGTCGATGATGTTGGGATCTGGCAGTGCTGCAAACTCCCTATCGGGGTCGATGGGAGGCGCAGGCAACAGATGTGCTGCGAAGAGCGTACCAACGATTTTGCGGAAACTGGCGTCCGGCTGAACAATAACTGGTTGCGGCAGCGTCGATGGATCGACTGCCTGGCCGGTCAAGACGACAATCTCGGAATGGTTCTCAGGCCTGTTAAGGCGCCGCGCGAGCAACGCACTGCCTGACACGGTTATCACAAGGTTGCGCGGATTGATATGCGCATAATTGCTCACGATGATGAGGTCGCCGATGCCGGCAACCGGATCGAGCGTTCCGGCGGCAAGCTGGAACACTTCATGGTTCGGCAACACGATTTTCTCCCCGGCCTCCCATTCGTCGACAGTCAGCACACCGTCGCCGGCCCGCCCATCCGTCTTAGCAGCCGCGGCCACACCTGTTTGCAGGACAAGCTGAAAGAGATTGCCTGCGGCGACGAGCAAAAGAACCGAGGCGAGCGTTAGGCAGAGCCATCCCGTGAAAGGACCTTGCCGGGCCTCGCCGTCCAGATAGATCCCCGCATAGCGAACGACGACCCAGCCGATAAACGTGACGAGGAGCAGCATCGCGACGCTCACGGCGTCCAGCCGGACCGACAATCCGACGCCGTAAAGCCCGATTGCTGGGCTGACGCCGGGTCGGTGAACGATCAGCGCGGCCGCCGCGGCGAGCGCCGCGACGAGAGCCAGAAGCGCGGCGGCTTCCGCCAGCTTGGGGAGGATTTTGGGCCTACGCCCTTTGTCCAGGAAGCCGATCGCCGCGCTGATGAGCAGCGGAACGGGCGCCGCTAACGGCGCAAGATAGAAAAGATAGCTAGGCACGGGATGTCTCCTTCGACGCGGTGCGCTTCGTGGAGAGTCGTAAGGCATCGCTTTGGGCGAGAAAAATTCATTGTTTCGTCAATATCGTTCGCTTTAATAGAACAATATGAGGGACCTAAACTATAACCACCTACGTTATTTTTGGGCGGTCGCACACGAAGGCAGTCTTACGCGGGCCGCCGACCGTATGAACCTGTCGCAATCGGCGCTGTCGGTGCAGATCCGAAAACTCGAGCTTCAGATAGGACATCCGCTCTTCGAGCGCGTCGGCAGAAAGCTCGTCCTGACCGAGGCTGGCGGGATCACGCTCGACTACGCGGACACGGTGTTCAAGGCCGGCGACGAGCTGTTGAGCACCCTTCGAGGGCAGCCTGTGGCCAACCGTCAGGTTCTCAGAGTCGGCGCGCTCACGACGCTGTCACGAAACTTCCAGCTCGAATTCCTTCGGCCATTGGTCGGCCGCTCGGACGTGGAGCTAATCGTTCGGTCCGGCAACATCCGCGACCTACTCGCGCAGTTGGAGGCTCACGCCATCGACGTCGTTCTGGCGAACAGCGCCGCGCCCGGCGACCCCCGCTCGCCGCTGCGCATCCACCTGCTCAATCAGCAGCCGGTTAGCCTGGTCGGCCGCCCTCGGTCAGGTAGGCGAAAATTCAAATTCCCGGATGATCTCCGCACGGAGCCATTGCTCCTGCCGAGTCTCGACAGCGATATCCGCGTGGCGTTCGACCGGATCCTCGAACTAGCCGGAATCAGGCCGATAGTTCTCGCCGAGGTCGACGACATGGCGATGCTGCGACTGCTAGCGCGCGAACGCGAAGGCGTCACGCTTGTGCCCCCAATTGTTGTGCGCGATGAACTGGAAACCGGCGTTCTGGTCGAGCACTGCCAAATCCCAGAGGTCGGCGAAACCTTCTACGCGATCGTACAGAAGCGGCGTTTCCCTAATCCTCTCCTTGCCCATCTGCTCACCGCCCCAAAACCGCCGCAGTCGGTATTAAGATGATTGCGAGACCTCCGCCGCTCTGGACGCACGTCAGGTGCGCAAAATATCGCTCAGCCGCCCCCTCATGCTGGTCTACGGCGCGCGAAACGAATTGAAAACAACGCCCGCGTGATTTGCGAAATCCTCTACCGCGCCTGAAGCAAGACCTGCAAGACGCTTGATCGCACCGAGCCCAGCAAGCGCAATGGCGGGAAATAGTGCACCTTCAGGCCACACTTTGGATACAGCAACTGCAAATGCCTAGTGAAGTCAACACGCGAAAATCGTCGCAGCGCGATATTGGCGGTAGCGCTCCCGCGACTCGAACCCCCGACCTGGCTGGCAGATTTTGGTCGAAGGCGGCCGCGCCTCGGGCGCCGCGCCGCAAAACTCACAAAATCCCCCAGGCGCGATAGCGGTCGCGGCCGGTCATTTCACGCAGCCCAAGCTCGGCGACCATGTCTTGCTCCGCGCGGGGGGTGACGCCGAGTTCGGCCGCGATCATGCCGGCGGAGGCGATGGGGCGCGACAGAATATAATCCGCCAAAGCCGGCAGCCGGGAGCTCGCCGCGAGCTATGAGGCGCGCCAGTTCGGGGTGCGCTCGGCGATGCCCTCGATCAAGGCCAAGCGCCAATGCCCGGATCTGATTTTCGTGAAGCCGAAGTTTGATGTCTACAAGGAAATCTCGCAGCAAATGCGCGCGATCTTCGCCGAATACACGCCTCTCTTCGAACCGCTTTCGCTGGATGAGGCCTATCTCGACGTGACGGACAATCTCAGGAACATAATTTCGGCGACGGAGATCGCCGAAGAGATCCGCGCCAGGATTCGCGCGGCGACAGACCTCACCGCTTCGGCCGGGGTCTCGTACAACAAATTTCTGGCGAAACTCGCATCGGATCATCGCAAGCCCGACGGGCTGTTTGTGATCACGCCAAAGATGGGACCGGCCTTTGTCGAGACGCTACCGGTGCGAAAGTTCCACGGCGTCGGACCCGCCACGGCCGCGAAGATGATGAGCCTCGGCATCGAGACGGGGCTCGACCTCAAGGCTCGTTCGCTGGCCTTGCTCCAGGAGCAATTCGGCAAAGCAGGGCCATACTATTACTGGATCGCGCGGGGCCGATCGGATCCGCGAGTCTGTCGGCGCGGAAAACACCTTCGCCGCGGACCTCTTCACTTTCGATGCGGCGCGCGACGCGCTGCTGCCGATTGTGGACAAGGTCTGGCGCTGAAGGTTTATGCGCCGTCACTTCCTTTGGAAACTGGCCGAGCCGGTGAGCCCAGCAGCACGGCGCCGATCGGCTCGCCGCAATCATTTCGCGCCGAAAGGAAAAGATGCAACGGAACCAAAAAAATGTTACTAGTTTTGCAGATTTCTGAGGCGACCATGTCCGCTCATGCATTCGAGGTGCTCTCACGAGCCCGCGACGAAATTGTAGTATGTCACACGGCGGAGGGCCACCGCTTCAAATTTTTTGTCGTCACGAATGCACACGGCAAGAAAATCTTATCTGAATCGATCAAGGTTATCGCCAAAGAAGGCGCGACCCATACGCCGGAGTTCTTTTCCGGCAGCGCTCGCGCCTTCGCCATCACGGTGGCCCATCGGTCTCACATAATTGATTGAATTCATCGCTGTCGGCGGCGCAACAGAGCTCGAAATGTGCAATGCCCTTCCATTGGGAGATGGGAACTCCGCCGTGGCCGCTGGAGGTCAGCGCAAGGTTTGGCATTAGACTTTGAAACCCTCTCAAACCTGGGGCGATGGGAACAAGGGCTCGCGGAGCTGCGAAAGAGAGAAGCCGCGCTCCCCGCCAAGCGATAGCAAACCCAAAGGATGAACAGGGAGGCGCGCCAGTGCAATTTACCGTCGGGCTTAAACTTAAAGGCAAGTCGGACCACATCTCTGTGGACGCAGAAGATGCGCTCATCGCCGCGCTTAAGGTCAAGACTGAACACCCCGAGGCGTTGATTACCTACGTTCGCCAACAAAATCGTCGCGGCGACGCGCGTCACCCATCGCATGGGCTCGCTGAACAGACTCATTTGAGGATCAATGACGGCGAAGCCGGCGAAAGACTAGGACCTTCTTCACGTCTGAAGTCGGAGGCGTTGCCGAGTGGCGCGCTGCAAAGCTATTCCTCGTAAGGCATAGGCACGATATGTCTTCGAAGCGTTTTGGAAGCAGAGCGCGTTCCATATTGGGCTTAAGCGATTCCGGCCGACCCGCGCGGGAGGCTAACCGAGGCGGCGGCATCGTTGGGGGCAATGCCGAACATTCGGGAGGGAGAATCGGGTGCCAACGCATGCAAGGGAGCGTGCATTTCTCGAAAGCATCGCGAAGCGCCGAATCCTCATTACCTACCAGGAGTTGGCGAAGGCTCTTCAGATATCGCCACCCCATTCGATCCATCGGGTGACGGAAGCCCTGGAGCGCCTGATGGAGGAGGACGCGGCGGCGGACCGCCCGTTCATCGCGGCGCTCGCCATCAGCAAGACGCGTGGCTGCCTGCCGGGGCCTGGGTTCTTCGATTGCGCCCGACGTCTCGGCCGGTTCGCGGGCGATCCGGACGGTCAGGACGCGAGGATGTTTCACGCCAGCGAGCTGAATGCCGTCTTCGCTTGCTGGGGCGGTTCGGGCGACAACTAACACCGAGGACATCATGCTCACCGAAACTAACCCGACCCCTAAGCGGGGCAGCGGATTGTGCAGATTCCCACCAATCACAACGGCGTGAGTCGATGTCCGGCGGCAGTTATCCGAAGTTCAGGAACGACCGCGGCGCTCCGGAAATCTGCATGGGAGTAAGGGAATTCATGTGCATCGGCGAGTTCCCACCGCAGGACCACCCGCACGTCTACATCAATATGGGCGAGCCGGACACGATCCTCTGTCCCTACTGCGCGACGCGGTTCCGCTTCGATCCTCGATTGACGACGCTCGATGCCAACCCGCCTTACAGTTTTGTTCCTGACCATAACGCAGTTTGAAGAGCACTGAATCAATCTGTGCATGCGACGTTGGTGAAGATCCTAAGCGGGGCGGTTACGTCAGACGCGCCGGAACCAGCAGCGGCAGCGGTATCGATTCGTAAGTCGATCGCACCGGATGATCTCGTATGTCTGGACGACGGCCTTAAATTCAAGTCTTTGCGGCGGCGCCTGGGGGCGCTTGGAATGACGCCGGACGAATACCGTGCGAAGTGGAAGCTGCCGGCTGACTATCCGATCGTCGCCCCTAACTACGCGACGCAGCGATCAGAAATGGCGAAGCGGTTTGAGCTTGGCCAACTGCG
The DNA here is from genome assembly GCF_900114285.1 of Methylocapsa palsarum. Lineage (GTDB taxonomy): Bacteria > Pseudomonadota > Alphaproteobacteria > Rhizobiales > Beijerinckiaceae > Methylocapsa > Methylocapsa palsarum. Next base: position 11,977 of record NZ_FOSN01000013.1, read on the forward strand.
CGGAGACGGTGTTAAGCGCAAGGACGGGCGGCCACGGAAGGAGACGGCGTAGTCCCTTTTGCAGACGGAAAGCCGTGTGGTTGGTCAACGCTCCTCAGTCAATGACGGCCAGAACGCCATGCCCCCCCCAGAGGTTCGAGACGGCCTCCTGGCGGGCACGACTGTCCCTATCGTAGGAACTTAGAGAAGCTTTATGTTGACGGCGGAGGTCTTTCCCTTCTTTGGGTCGCGCTCTTCGTCAAACGACACCTTTTGCCCTTCATCCAAGCTGCTCAGACCCGCACGCTCGACGGCGCTTATGTGAACGAAAATGTCGGCGCCGCCACTATCCGGCTGAACAAACCCGAAACCCTTTGTAGGATTGAACCACTTCACTGTGCCGTTCGGCATCTGTCTCTCCAATTGCGCGCGTCAAGCACCGGACAACCAATGAGTCTGCCTACAAAAATGACAAATGCTTTTAGGCTACATTGCGCTTGGATATCAAGCTTGAATCCATAAAGCGACAGGGGGGCTCGCATATGGACTTTTCTTGAACATTGCTGAAACACGGCATTGGTGTCGCAAACAGACCAAGCGCGGGGCTGACATCATATCGGTCTGGCGATGATAACAGGCGTCGACGGCGCGGGTCGGCGTCAAGCCGTAATGGGCGCAAAGCGCCTCGTCACGTAGGGTCAAATCCTCCTTCGCACCGGCGTCCGTGATGTCGTCCTGGGTTTTTCGTTGGGCTTGTTTTGAGCAAGCTGCTTCGCTTGAAAGTGCTTGTCTTGGTCATGCCCCCTCGCCGATTCGACCGCGAGGCGTGCGACGGTCTGGCGTAGCCACATATGCGCTGGGTCGTGATCGTAGGAGGCATGCCACAGCAGCGAGATGGATATTTCCGGCAAATCCACCGGTGGAGGGCTGAGGGCGAGGCCGAGCGCGTCGGCAAAGAAGCGTGCGAGCCGTGCATGCATGGTCGTGATCACCGGCGCGCCGCGCACAAGGAACGGCACCGCAATGAATCGCGGCGTGGTCAGGACGATCGTACGCTTGAGGCCGAGCTTCAAAAGCGCGTCGTCCACCGGCCCATGCTCGCCTGGCCGCAAGCTCGTGAGCACATGCGGCAGTCGCACATAATCGTCGAGGGAGATTGGCGGCGAGAGCCCCACCCGCGCAGCGTTGAACATGCACAAATAGGTTTCGCTGAATAGAGGCCGTTGCTTATGGTGCGTCTGCCCTTCTGCGAACGAACCGATCCCGAATGCGAGGTCGAGGCGGTCCACGTCGAGATTCTCGAGAACCTGCGACGAGTCGATGCTATGCAGCCGCAGCCTGACGCCAGGCGCCGTTTCGCAAAGACAGGCGAGGAGCGCGGGGCCAAGCAGCACCTCGACGCTATCCGGCAGTCCTATACGGAATACGTGATCGGCGGTGCGGGGATCGAAGGGCTTTTCGCGCGACACCAGCGCCTCGATTTGGGAGAGCGCAACCCGCACAGGGTCGATGAGCGCCAGGGCGCGGGGCGTCGGGCGCAGGCCGGCCGGGGCGCGCGTGAGGAGTTCGTCGCCAAACAGCGCGCGCAAGCGCGAAAGGTTGTGGCTCATTGCCGACTGCCCGATGCCAATGCGCGCCGCGGCGCGGGTGACGCTGCGCTCCGAAAGCAGGGCGTCGAAGGCGACGAGCAGATTGAGGTCGAGGCGAGTTAAATTAGCATAATCGATGGCCATCATTGATCCAATCTATTTGACTAATGATGTAGCGGAGATCATCTCTGTGTCAACGGCGGATGTCGGGCTTTGAGCGCGGCGCCAAGCCAAACCAGATTATGAAGGAAAAGATCATGAAAATTCACTGCAGCATCATAGCGGCCGCAATTGCGCTCGCGTCGCTCGGCGTGGTCCAGGCGGAGGGACTGAAGCCGATTGAGGGCCAAGCCGTTGATCTCGGCAATTTGTCCGGCGTCGCCTACTACACGGTGGAGCGCGATGGCTTCCACATTGTCGCCACCCTCGCGCAGCAGGGCGAGGATGGAGTGCCCGTGCGCGTCGAGACCGTCCTCGCGCCCGGCCAGAGCGTCACGTTCTCCACGCCTCGCGGCGTGGGCGCCGGGCCCGACGCCGTCGAGATAAGCCGGTGGAACGACCATGTGCTCGTGCACAAGACGAGCCTCGTGAACTGAGCCCGGCAGCGCCGGTCGGCGTGTTGCAAGGATAGGGATGAGAGACGACTGAGGCTTGGTTCCAATGTCGCCGACGTCAATCATTCTGCAACATGCTGACCGGCGCGCATCCGCGCGCGGAAACGGACGATGTCGGGCAGAGGATCGAAATCGGGGTCAGTGCAAGGGTTGGTATTTTCTGTACGCTTGAGACGGTGTCAACTGCCCCAGACGCCATCGGGAGCCAATTGTCAACCTTAAGCCTAAACCTCCTGCACGCCGACAATTATCCTGGCCGGCGATTTGAAAGTGTATCTCGTCAGCAGGTCTCCGCATCATGAATGATGCTGCGTTCGTCAGCTCGGCACATCTGCAGCAGCGTCAACGGATCAATTGAGTGGTATTTCTGCGCCAAAGGGTGCGTCCACCATTTGCAGTGCCCATGGCTCAGCATGTCAACCTGTCCGTCGTCAGAGTTTTTGAGACAGAAGGCGGCGTAATTCATGGAGGACCTGGCTCATCTGACGGTTGATTTTATGCAGCTTGCATTTGATGCATCAAGCGGCGATTTTCTCCTCGGCTGAGTATTGCTTCCGCGTCGCCCGGCGTATGTCCTTCACGATCCGCTCCGACGACAATTTCGGGGTTCCGGATTTCTGGCTCATCTCCACTCCTCATTGGTTACGATGAGCAAGAAATCCTTCGTTCTTCAACCCGCTAATTTTGTCTTAAAGGCGATGACGCCGGACAATTGTTTTGTCCCAAAATCTGCGATGGGATTTTGGATGACGCGCGTGCGGCGGGCCGAGAGGCGAATTTCGGTCGTTTGCGTCGTACAGTGAGCGGCATGCTCTGCGCGCCGCCGTTGCGACGAGACCAGATGGGAATGAAGCCGTTAAATGTCGTCAACGAATTTGGCTGGTCGCGTTTTTCTTATCCCCCCATGCTCCTGCGCGATTCGTGCTACCTCCTTGATCATGGAAACTAAACCGCCCGTGCCCCGCGCGATCCTTGTCGGCATCCAGGTCCCGAGCGTCGACGACGTCGCGCACGCCGCGAGCATCGAGGAGCTGGGCCGTCTAGTGAAGACACTCGGTTACGAGGTCGTCGGAACGATGTCGCAGAAGCGCGACGGGATCGGCGGTGGGACGGTGCTCGGCAAGGGGCGGCTTGAGGAACTCGCGGCGATCACCGGCGGGACGGGCGTCGTGGGATCGATGGCAATCCCGCAGAAGTCGAAGGCCCGCGAGCGCTTTGAGGATGCCAACGAGAAGAAGCCTGATGCCCCGCAAGTCGAGCCTGATCCGGAGGCGCCGCCGAAGCCGGAGTTCGTGATCGTCGATCACGAGATCTCGCCGAGCCAGGCACGCAACCTTGAGCGTGCAACCGGCGCGCAGGTGCTTGATCGGACCGGCGTGATCGTGGAGATCTTCCACCGCCATGCACATAGCCGTGAGGCGAAGCTGTAGGTGGAGATCTCGGAGGATATAAATGAAATGTGCGTTTTCCGCTATCGCGTGTTTTGCGCTCCCATTTACGCTCTCGTCCCCCGCTCCGGCTCATCAGGTTGTGATCGGCGATAGATCGCTCATCCATGGGTGCGGGAGGAGGCAATCGGGGCGCCAGGGACTTACTCGTGTATCATTGAGGTTCATAACGATGGCGATGAGTCCGAACGTCTTCTAGGCGCGTCTTTAGCTGACCTCGTCCGTCCAGACCTTGAAACTGACTAGAGTGTTAGGGCCGAAGGTGTGCGTGATCGGGACGTCAGCCGCGTCGCGGCCCTGAGCGATCAGCACGCGGCCTATTCGAGGCGTGTTGTTCCGCGGATCGAATGTGTGCCACTTCCCTCCAAGATAGGCCTCGAACCAGCCGGCAAAATCCATTGGGCCATAGGGCGGCGGCACGCCGATATCCCCGAGGTAGCCGGTGCAATAGCGTGCCGGAATGTTCATGCAGCGGCAGAGCGTGATCGCGAGGTGTGCATAGTCGCGACACACACCCTTGCCTTCGTTGAAGACCTCCCAGGCGGTCATCGTCGCGCGCGCATTCTCATAGCCGAAGGCAATGTGGCGATGGACGAAATCGCAGATCGCTTGGACGCGGGCCCACCCGGGCGGAGACTTTTCGAAGAGGTTCCAGGCCACGTTGGAGAGGCGTTGTGTCTCGCAGTAACGGCTGCCGAGAAGAAAGAGCAGGGTCTCAGCTGGTAAATCCTCCACCGCGTGTTGGGAAGCAGAAGCAAAAACCGCGTCCGGTAGGCCGCTGTCACGAACGAGGCCATCGGCTGATAAGTGCATTCGGCCGGCAGGAGCAATTATACGGCTGCACCAATTGCTGTAGACGTCGCGGTAGCGGGAGATCGGCACGGATGGGCTGGTGGTCAGGTTGTCAGGCACGATGACGTCAGGTGTTCGGCTGGAATGGATGCCCAGAACCATAATCACAGGAGTGGTTTGCGGAAAGTCGTATATTATTTCATAACCAACACGGATCTTCATTCTACATCATCTCATTTCACGATCTCATAGGCGCAATGAACCTGCCATCGCATGGCTGCGAGACCTCGGAACCCCGACCTACGAATGTCGGTGCGTCTTATCGACATACCTCGACCGCGTCGCGAAGTTGATCAAAGCGGGGGGCGGTGTTGGAGCGAAGCGGTGCGTTTACGGTTCGTCCAGATCCATTGGGCATACTGGACGTTAGGATCACTTGCACCTCCATGCAGAGATGGTCCGTGGGAACCCGACGGAGGCGCCGGCCCATGAGTGACGATCGAGGACACGAATAGCAAGCTACAAATCCAATGGATGCAGAAATATTGGGCGTGGGTGACAGATCCGGCTGCATGGTATCTCGTTCATCTGCGCTCGCCCTCGTTGAAGCAGCAACGGCGCACAGCGATGAGCGCTCGCATCTTGGCATGGAAATTGCTTTATTGAAAACGCATCATCGTGGGGCCGCAATGCCGATTTTTACCATCAGGCACGTCACTACGTACCATTATAAGGATCCTGTCGGGTTCGGCGAGCACCGAATGATGCTGCGCCCACGCGACGACGATGACCAGAGGGTGCTCGAAGCCGAGCTCAAAGTCACGCCCGCGCCGAGCGAAATCTCTTGGACGCGAGATAGCTTCGGCAACCATGTCGCGATCGCGCATTTCGCGGAACGCGCCTCAGAGCTCCGCGTCGAAAGCACGATTCGTCTCGACCACGCGCCGGGTGAATTCCGCGCGGCCGATATCGAGGATTTTGCTCAGACCCATCCGTTTGCTTACGCCGAGGAAGATAGGCACAGTCTCGCGTGCTTCCTCACGCCGCTGTCCCAGCACCCCAAACTCGATCGTTGGGCCGCCACATTCCTCCGAAAGGACGGATCGGCCGATACCGGCGAGCTTCTCTTCGACATGACGCAGACCATCAGGCGGACCTTCAAGCATGTGGCGCGACATGAGAAGGGAATTCAGGACCCGGTCCGGACGCTGGAGCTCGCCAGCGGGAGTTGTCGCGACCTTGCTGTGCTGATGATCGCTGCTCTTCGCTCTCTTGGAATCGCCGCGCGCTTCGTTTCCGGATATTTGCATCTTGGCGATGACGATGACGAGGAAGACGCTGGCGGAAACACCCATGCTTGGGTCCAGGTGTACGTTCCCGGCCCCGGCTGGGTCGACTTGGATCCGTCGAGTGGAATGGTCGGGAATGAAAACCTCGTGCGCGTCGCAGTTGCGCACGAGCCACGCGAGGCGATACCGCTGCAGGGCACGTGGATTGGGACCGCGTCCGATCATCTCGCAATGAAAGTCGCGGTCAGGGTCACCGCGGCGCCGGATGCATGCGATGGACGTGGCGCCCGGACGGGCACTGGAGGATAATGTCGGCCTGCGATGATTGAGACCCCATGTTCGGTGACGCGAGGCAGCAACGGAACTTTTTTCCATATTTTTTAAAGCATATGATCCTGCAAGGCTCCGCTTGCGCGCGCCGAAGAGGTTTTCGACGTACCGAAACTGCGCGCGCCTCAAATGATTCCCGCTTTCTGGACTTGCCTCAAACGACACGCGCCGGAGTAACCTCGTCGACCTACCCGTGGATCGAGGATCTCTGTCATCGAAATGGTAAAAGCACGCGCCAGGGTGAATCAAAAATCAAACTCCGCAGAACACGATGGTCCCTTCGAATTCTCAGATGTCGTCAAAACTAATCGGCGCGCCCGAATACGCCGCCCATACGTCAGTTTAGATCGTCGCGCCTTGCGTCAGGTTGGCGCGTGAAGCGAGGCGGCGGGGAACTCCTCGATTTTCCGGAGGCGAATGCGCCCTGGTCCGCCGTCCACAACTTCGCCTGGGCGGCGGGTTGCCTTCCGCGAAATAGACCTCCTCGATGACGCCGGTGCGGCTCTCGACGAAAAAGCCGGTAGCATCGCCTTTCGCGGGCCCGCAGCGCCACGCGCCATCGTCTCCACGCTGTCGCGAAGAACATAAGCCTGTTGAATTGAGGGCTGGGGCCGCGTTCTGAGCACTTGGCCCCCCGCAGAGTCTTTGTCAGGGAATAAGAGGGCGATTATGCGGAACTTGACACGGTTTTAATGTTGGCGTAGGGTTGTTCTCAAGCAAGGGAATCACTCCTATGGCCAGTTTCACCAAGCAAATGACCGTCCCACAGTTCGAGGCTATGTTCTCGACTGACGACGCCTGCAAGAGCTATCTTGTTTCGCGTCGCTGGCCTGCTGGCATCCGTTGCCCGCGCTGTGGAAATGAAAAGCTTGCTGAGATTAGCTCTAAGGCGTTCCACTGGCAGTGCCGCGCTTGTTCTGCTACCGGCTACCGCTTCTCCGTTTTGGTCGGCACAATTTTTGAGAACACCAACGTTGGTCTCAAAACGTGGTTCAAAGTCATCTATTTGATGCTGACCAGTAAAAAGGGCACCTCTGCCTTGCAGGTCCAGCGCATGTTCGGGTTCGGCTCCTATTCGACGGCCCATTATATGTGCCACCGCATCCGCGCGGGCCTCGCTGACCCTGAGTTCCGCAAGCTTATGGGCATTGTCGAGGTTGACGAGACTTACATCGGCGGCAAGGAAAAGAACAAGCACGAAGCGGATCGAAAGCACATCGGCCGTGGCGGCGTGGGCAAGGCTACTGTCATCGGCGCCGTCGAGCGCAGAGGCAACCTTGTCGCTCGCGTCATCGAGCGGGCCGATACCGAAACCCTGAACGCCTTCATCCGCGAAGCCGTCTCCGAAAAAGTTAGCCTCATAGCGACTGACGAGCACCCCGGCTATCGGTCGCTCAAGAAGCATAGAACCGTCACGCATAGCGCTGGGCAGTACGTTGATGGCGTTGTCCATACGCAGACCATTGATGGGTTCTGGTCGCTCCTGAAGCGCGGCATCATGGGCAGCTATCACAAAGTCAGCCGCAAATATCTTCCGTTGTACGTCGCTGAATTTGAGTTCCGGTACAACAATCGGGGCAATCCTGACATTTTTGGCGCGGCAATAGCACGCTGCTGAAACGCAGAAAGAGCCGTGGGAGGCGGAAGCGGTATCAGAATGATTGATAAGATAGATGGCGGCTATCACGCCACCCACAACAATCATAAGAAATCCTGCACCACCAAGCCATTCCCTGCGTGGGTGCAGGCCATGAAACATGATGAACCATCCGAAGACGAAGACCACAAAGCCGCCGAACGCCGCCACTGGACTATCCAGAATTGGGCTCAGTGTATTACTGTTGTTGTCGGCAGCCTCGCGCTCATTGGGGCATTTGTAAGTGCGAGTCTGTCTTATAGGGCTTTTAAAGAAGCTCAAAGACAAGCTAACGCTGCACAAGAGCAAGTTGGAATCATGCGAGAGCAAGAACGCGCTTGGGTTAGCGCAGCTATCGTGATTGACGGAGATTATACGTTCCTCCCTTATCTGGGAGGCACCCTGCGCTTCCATCTTACACTCAAAAATGTTGGGCATACTCCCGCATTTAATACTAGGACTTCGATTAGGTTGTATGCTCCGCAGAGCAAAGGAGATGATATAATTACCACGCTGAAAGAAGCATGCGAACATCTGAGGTCTCAACCTGACTTGCTCAGTGTTGTTTTGTTCCCAGACGAAATAACCAGGAGCGATATTTTCAATCCAGAACTTTCTTACATGGTTACTGTGGATCAAATTGTGAACCATATAAAAATATCGCACAACGGGGACAATATCAGTTTGTTTATTTTGGGGTGCGTCGATTACACAATTAATGATGAGCATCACGAAACTAGCGTTTTGTATTCGATATATACCGTTGAAAAAAATACTGGTGCTATTAATGGAACTATCAGCCCTTATGAAACGATCAAAAGAGAAGATATCCGCGTCAGGGCGGTTTATGGGCACAGCAGCCTGACCTACTGACAAATTCAGAGCTATAGAAGATACCACAGTCAATGCAATGATGAAGCGCCGGGCTATTTGCCAGATATAGCCAACTTGCCGCGTCGTGTCAAGTTCCGCATAATCGCCAATAAGAGCGCGTCAAAGGGGAAAGAGTTGGATAGTCCGTAAAGTGCTCCATTCGGCTGCGTTGACGCAAAAAGATTGGCCGTAGACAGAGCCAACTTGTTATTGCTGTAATTGGTCGCCGTGTTTGCTTTGCCGATAGCGATCTTGCGAACTCCCGGCCAGGGGTCACCACCGCCTTGGCGATCAACCACCGCCGACTTCATCATGTTTGGCGAAAAAAGACCTCCATTGGACAACTAAATAACCGACGCACTCATCTCCCATGCGCCGACCTTTGACGACGAGCTGAGATCGAGCAGGCCGGCAGCTTCACCCCGAAGGGTGCGACAAGGGCATAGCGCGGAGCGAGGTTTCTGCTTTCGCCAAGGCCTTTGGCGGACTGATCAACCGGGAAGCCGACGCGATCTACATCAAGCAGAAATTCTGGAGCGTCCGACAGGGGATCACCCAGTACCATGATGGTGAGTAGATTCCGAGCAAGCAGTCGAGGACGAACCGTGCTAGCATGCTCGCTATGACTGACCTTCGCATCCACGACGAACCATCTATAGCGTCCACGGGCCCAACCGTCACCGGGGCCATCTACACCTGCCCGATGCATCCCGAAATACGCCAGGTTGGGCCGGGGAATTGCCCCATATGCGGAATGACGCTGGAGCCGGTCAAGGCAACGGCAGAGGCGAGCGAAAACGACGCACTGAGTGACATGACGTGGCGATTCTGGATCGGGTTCGCTCTAACCTTGCCGGTGTTCGTCCTCGAAATGGGCAGCCATATTCCCGCCCTTGGACTGCACGGCCTTGTGTCACCGCAAGTCTCGACATGGATTCAGTTCGCACTATCTACGCCGGTCGTCGTGTGGGCGGGTTGGCCGTTTTTCCAACGCGCATGGGCGTCGATCATCCACCGCAGCCTGAACATGTTCAGCCTGATCGCCCTCGGCACCGGCTCGGCTTACCTTTACAGTCTCTTCGCAACCTTCGCGCCTGATCTGTTCCCAACCGGTTTTCACGGCATGGGGGGCACGGTCGCTGTTTATTTCGAAGCCGCAGCAGTGATTACGGTTCTCGTATTGCTGGGACAGGTGCTGGAATTGCGCGCCCGCGAGCAGACCGGCGGCGCGATCCGCGCGTTGCTGAAATTGGCTCCCAAGACCGCACACCGCTTGAAAGCCGATGGCCAGGACGAGGAAGTCGCCCTTGAGCTGATTCAAGTCGGCGACCGTCTCAGGGTTCGGCCAGGCGACGGCGTGCCCGTCGATGGCGAAGTGCTTGAGGGCAAGGGAGCCGTGGACGAGTCCATGGTTACCGGCGAGTCGATGCCTGCGGCCAAGAAATCCGGCGACAAGCTCATAGGAGGGACTGTAAACGGCACGGGCTCTTTGGTGATGCGCGCGGACAAAGTCGGCGCGGACACGATGCTCGCACGCATCGTCACTATGGTCAGCGAGGCGCAACGAAGCCGCGCGCCGATTCAGGCGCTGGCGGACAAAGTGTCTGGCTATTTCGTCCCCGCCGTGCTCGGCGTGGCGGTTATTGCTTTCGTTGCGTGGGCGGCATTCGGTCCCGCCCCCGCGCTTTCCTATGCGCTGATCGCGGCCGTTTCCGTCGTCATCATCGCCTGTCCCTGCGCGCTGGGTCTCGCCACCCCAATGTCAATCGGCGTTGCGATCGGCAAGGGCGCGGGCGCAGGTGTCCTGATCAAGTCGGCTGAAGCCCTTGAGCGTATGGAGAAGGTCGATACTCTGGTCGTCGACAAGACGGGGACGCTCACCGAAGGCAAGCCGAGGGTGACGGCCATTGTTCCCGCCGCCGGATTGTCCGAGGCGGAGCTTTTGCCTTTGGCGGCCAGTCTGGAGAAGTCCAGCGAACACCCGCTCGCCGCCGCCATCGTCGCGGCGGCGAAGGATCGCGGGGTGACGACGAAGGAGCCGACGGACTTCGTCTCCGTCACCGGCAAGGGCGTCACCGGCAAGATCGATGGCAGGCCGGTGGCTTTGGGCAACGCCAAGCTGATGGCTGACCTCGACATAGCATTCGGCGATCTTGATCGCAGGGCGGAGGAGCTTCGCGCCGACGGTGCGACGGCTCTTTTTCTCGCAATCGGCGACAAACCTGGTGGCGTCATCGCCATTGCCGATCCGATCAAGGCGACGACACAAGCCGCCCTCGATACTCTTCGGAGCGATGGCATACGGATCGTGATGCTGACCGGCGACAACAAGACGACCGCCGAAGCGGTTGCCCGCAAGCTGGGCATCAAGGAAGTCGAAGCCGACGTTTTGCCGCAGGACAAGAACCGCATCGTCAAGAAGCTCACGTCCGAGGGGCGCATTGTCGCCATGGCGGGCGACGGCGTGAACGACGCACCGGCACTGGCCGAGGCGTCTGTTGGCATCGCGATGGGAACAGGAACCGAAGCCGCAATTCAGAGTGCCGGAATCACCTTGGTGAAGGGCGATCTTGCGGGGATTGCGCGGGCGATTGTCCTAAGTCACGCGACGATGCGGAACATCCGCGAAAATCTGATCTTCGCCTTCGCCTACAACGCAATCGGCATCCCAATTGCCGCTGGCGTCCTCTACCCAGCCTTCGGAATCCTTCTCAGTCCGATTATCGGCGCGCTCGCGATGTCGCTCAGCTCCGTTTCCGTGATCGCGAACGCTCTGCGCTTGCGTACGCTCAATCTCTGACAGCACCTTGAAGCCGAACGAAAGGTACTTCCGACCGAACTGAGAGTGGTTCGCCGTCTATTTGCCTTCTCTCAAATCCGTAGCGTGGTGACGTCCGTCCCCGGCGGGTTTCTCCTCCCCCACAGGCCGCGCCTCGTGCCGCTTGCCGCTTTTTTCGTGGAGCCGGCCCACCAGCGTTTGCCCTCGGGGTAATAATCCTCGACGCGCGTGGCGACGACGGCACCGATCAGGGCGAAGGCGAAGGTCATGACGGAAATCAGCGCCCGGTCCCGCAGCCCGACGAGCGTCGACGTATCGATGCTATTCAGAAGCTTTCGCGCCTGGTCTCCATCCAAAACCGCGGTCTTGCCGGTCTTGACGACATGCTTTGGGCCGCGGACCGCATGGGCCGGGTTCGTCGCGACGACTTGGCCGGTGACGAGCCATCGAACAGCTTGCGGATGGCGGCGAGGTGCTGCTTGACCGTCGGCTGCTCGAAGGTCTTGCCGAGCGTTTCGATATGGCGGCGACATGCAGCGGCTCGATGTCGGCGATTTCGCCGATCGCACCAGGCGAAAAACTGGACGGCGGCATGGTGATAGGCCGCCCGCGTATTCTTGTTGCGGATGGTCGCGGCGAAGAATTCCAGAAAGCGCCGTGCGGCTCTGGTCACCCGCAGCGGCGATCACCCGCGGCACGACAATGCCGCCGCGGCCGGCGACGCCGGTCAGCGGCCGGGATTCGGCTGGCGCAAGAGCCTTTGATGCGCCATCGTTTTCCACGCCCGTTAGAGTAACATAACGTCCTTTATGTTACGTTAATATCCCGGCCAACCAGCTTTGTAAGCGGGAGCTAGACCGAAAATCTATTTCTTGAATTGTACGGTTAAATGCCGTACATTATAATCAAGAAAGAGAGGGTACATGATGGCCCAAGAAACCAACCGCACAGCCCGCATCGAAGCGCGTATCGCGCCCGACGCTCTAGCTGTCGTCAAGCGCGCCGCTGAGATCACCGGCCGCAGCGTTAGCGACTTCGTGGTCGCCGCAGCTCAGGAAGCTGCGAACCGCACGATCGAGGACACGCAAATCATCCGTCTCTCGGTTGAGGATCAACGCATCTTTGTCGATGCGATCCTCAATCCGCGTGAACCGACGCCGGCGCTGTTGCGTGCGGCTGAAGCCTATCGGAGTATCATCAAGGACTCGCAGTGACGCAGGGCTTCAGGATCGAAGCTCTGACCTCGGCGCATGACCGCAAGAATTTTACGAGCGGCGTCGAGCCGCTCGATCGCTATCTGCGCGATCTGGCGACACAGGACATCAAGCGGCGGGTCAGCAATTGCTTTATTGCGGTCGACACCGCCGGTTTGATCGCCGGTTATTACACCTTCGCCGCAGCAAGTTTCCCGCTCACGGAATTGTCCGCCGACGAAACAAAACGCTTGCCGCGCTACGCGCTCCTGCCCGCCGGCTTGATCGGCCGCCTCGCGGTCGATCGACGATTTCGTGGCCAGCGGCTCGGTGGCGCGCTCATCATGGATGCCGCGACGCGTGCGGGGCGCGCCGAGTCGGCCATCTTCGCGCTCATCGTCGACGCAAAAGACGACGCGGCTGTCGGTTTCTATCAGCATCATGGATTCCGGCGCTTCGCCAGCAAGCCCGCGTCGCTATTCCTGCCGATCGCCACCGCTCTGCAAGCCCTGGACGCGAAATCCATCAGATAAGGAGCGATTCAGAGACGTTTCTCGGCACGCTGTCCCGAACCTTGTCCGCATCGTTTCGGCCTGATTCGGGGGCACCTCAATCGGTAAAGCTTCCACGCCGCGATCGCGTAGCCAGGCGACCCTATGCCGTCCGTCGGTCCCTCGTGAACAGGATTGCCCGGGCGCACGGCTTCCAACGTTCCGGTCGCTTGATCCGCGACCGCGTGATGACGTTCGCAAATCGTTATCACAACGTCGTTTCAGATGCGACGGGGACGCAGTTCGTATGGATCGCGAGCGAAGATTCAGCGACCTGGCGTTCGTTCCGTGTTCCCAGCGCAGAGTCAGACTCTCGACCTGTTGAGGAGATCCCATTTGAGGAGATCCGCGCAGCGGTCGAACTTGCGCGCGGGCCGGATATCGTCGTTGAGGTCGCGCGCTTATTCGGCGTGAAGCGACTCAGCGGGTTGGCGCGACGGCGGCTCGAGCTGGCGATCGGGGATGAATTGGGGAGTGGTGGCGGCTAGTGGGATCCGACTATGAAAAAGTGTCCAGCTTTGCCTTCGTTGCTGGCCGCGATTCTGGAAGCGAGTGGCGTTAGGTTCTCGAGTCCCGGCAGGTATGTTCTCGCGCCAAATCGGGAAGCCCGATATTGCGCACGAAGCTTCATTCTTCCCGGCAACGCGGCAACGCCGCCAAACTCTCTGCGTCTTTGCCCTCAGGCGGCGCATCAAGCAATTTAGCCCATGTTGGCGCGAACCTAAGGTCATAACCCATGCGCAAGGAAAACCAATGGACACTTGGGCAGCATCATTTCGTTCTCCCCGATCTTCCAGACAACCTCAGAGGCCGCCATGGATGCAGTTTACAACGGGCTACCTTCGACCCGTCCGTGGGTGAGGAAGTTTATGCTCTCTTTAGGGAGGAGCCCGACTACGCGGACCAATATGGACAAGCTATCCCACTCAACCTAATCGCCCACACGGGCCTCGTCCGCACGCCGTGCGGAATAGTCGCCTTCATCGTTTGGCAGATTGCCGCGGGTTCGCCCCAGGAAGTCATGGTCGAACAATACCTCAACGCCCAAGATATTGGCGCGCTGCGCCTCGTTTTATCGGCTGCAAACCAGTCGCATTTCAAATTGGTCATCATCAACAACCAGAGTGCAGAGGTCGGCGCTTTCGTCGATTTTGAGAATGTTTTCAAGTTCGACGAACTTGCATCCGCCATGGTCAGCGCGATCGGTCATGAGCCATTGGGGAATTTTGCTGCGGCGACAGACCACGCTATGAGAACCCTGACGGTGCCGGAGCTTATCGTGTTGTCTGATCTAGACTTTGTAGGGAATAGCTGATCGGTTGTCACGGGACATGTTGGCGCGAGAGTCTTCGGGTATTCAGGGCGATGGACTGACCCCTTACGCGCCCCACAAACTACCGTTCGATTGGCGTACCCCCAAACTACGGTGGGTCTTCCTCACTTTGTATGAAAAAGTGCCCGCTGATTGATTTTGCAAGCGGCTTTGAATACCAGGCGTTTTGGTCAAATTGTGCCGTTTATCACCCTTTCGGCGTCTCCCGAACCAATTCCGAATGACCTTTCAAAGCGTCAGAAAACAGGGTCTCGCAGTTATTCGGCCTCACGCTATCCGAGTCTGTGCACCTGTGCGGTGGGGCAGATCTGCTTTGCAATTTCACACAAATGCCGATGGTGGGTGAGGTAGATCACCTGGCCGACCGCGGCCATTTCGGCGAAGAGCCGAAACGCTTCCTCCGCCCGAAAATCGTCGAAGGTCTCCATGATGTCGTCGGCGATGAAAGGCGGTGGCCGGCGCGATCGCGCGAATTCGTAATAGCCCGCGACGCGCAGCGCCAGATAGAGCTGAAATCGCGCGCCCTTCGATAATTCTGAGGCGATTTTCGAACCGCCGTCCGCGCCCAGCGCGATCAGAATTTCATTGTCCTTGTCGAGTTGAGCGCGAAGGCCCGTATAGGCGCCCCGGCTCATCGTTCGAAATGCGTCGGACGCGCGCGCCATCATCGAGCTGCGATGCCGGTCGCGATAGGCGCGCAGGGCCTGCTCGGCGGCGGCGCAGCCGGCGCGAATCGTGAGGTAGCGAACCGCCTTTTCTTCGATTTCGAGAAGCGTCGTTCGCCGTCGCCCTTCGAGTCGCGCGACAGCGTCGTCGCCTCCGACCGCCTCGATGCGGTCGGCCGCCTTGCTGTGCTCGGAGAACAGATCGCGGCTGCGGCGGTCCTGATCGTCAAAGCGCGCTTTCAGCTCGGCGACCTCCGCATCGAGCGCAGCTCTATCAGCGGCGTCGAGCGCGCGTTCAGCCTCTTCCAGGGTTGGCGACCGGAGAGCGTTGAGGATATCGCGCTCAGCTGCAACCGCCTGCTTGGCGAGATCGGCCTTCTTTAAGACGCCCTGCAGTTTCGCCCCGACTTCGGCCAGCGAATTGACTCCAAAATAGGCCGTCATTTCAGTTGTGCGCGTTGTCTGAATTGTAAGCGCCTCTGCAAGCGCGCGCTGTCCGTCGCGGGCTGTCTCGAACTTTTGTTGCGTGAGGTCCCGTTTCGCCCGTGACGCCTTCGCCGCTTGCGCGCGATCATTGATCGCTCTTGAAACGTCAAGGATGGCGTCCGACGAGGGAACGCCCAGTTCGCGAGCGATCGCCGTCACCTCAACTGCGAAATCGGCCTGATCCTTCTCCATTTTGGCGATGCGGTCCGCGAGACTCGCCTTTTTTTCGAGCGCGGGGCCGAGCTCGGCGATGGCGGCCAGGATTTCGCGAACCGTTTCGAGCGAGGGCGCAGCGCCGGCTTCGCCAAGCCAACACTCCGAACACGCCTTGGCCCATAACGCGGCCCAGGCCTGATCAGCGGCGGCAGCCTTTTCCGCGTCGCTCACGCGATTATTAAGGTCGCGCTGGCGATCCTTGACCGCATCCCGCAAGCTTCTCACTTCGGTCTCATGGTCGATGGCTGCTTGCGCCGTCGCCAAAAGCGTCTCAAAGCTTGCGTCCGCTTCATAAACGACGCCTGCCGCGCCAAGAGCGGCCGTCAATCGATCCCGAGCGGCTTGGGCGTCTGCATCCGCCTCGGCGAGATCGCGCTCGGCCGCCAGAAGAAACTCCCGCGTCTCGAGCGCCTTGGCGCGGCGGGTGAGCCAGCCCTCGAGCCAAGAGAGGGTCGCATCCGCTAAAGCCGGCGTCATCGCACGCACAAATTCCTCAATCTCGTCGTGAACGGTTCTGAAAGAAGTTTCCGCCGCAGCGAGGAGTTGGCGCGCGCGGCTGAGGTCAGCCTCGAGCGCGGCGAGCGCGAGGGTGGTTTGCTGAAGCTTCGCGAGGTCGCCCGCGTGTCCGAGACGCGCGCTTGTGACGATATCATCCTGCCGAAGCGCCCCCTCGAAGGCGTCCGCGGACGCGGCGTCGAGCGTGCGGCGATGGCTGGCCCATGCCTGCTCGCGGGCGGCGCGACTCTTCGCCGTCTCTGCGTCGCTGACAACCGCGACGACGCCGTCAATCGCCTCCTCTTCGGCCTTGACCCGGAGTCGCTCCGTCGTCAGCCGCTCGACCTCGCCGCCGCGCACCCCGATGCGCTTTTGCGCCTCGGCCGCCGCTGCTTTCCAGCATTCGATCGTGTCGGGCTGGGGGACCGCCATTGCGAAGAGGCCCTCGACGTCGCCCTGCCAAGGCCGCAACTCGCCGATGCGGGCAGCCAGGGTCTGAAGATGAGCGGCGCGGGACTGGGCGGCGAGACGGCGGCGCGCGGCGTGATCGTCGGCGCGAAGCGCGGCGACGGTCGCCGCGAGCGACGACATCCGAGCGGCGTTCCCCTGCCCCGCGTCCTGTCTGTCGCCCGCCGCCTCGAGGTTGGAGCCGGCCTCGTCGAGGCGACGCCTTGCCTCCGAGAGTTCGTTATCGGCCGCCTTCGCCGCGGCCTCGACGCCCGAACGCGTTTCGATCAGCTTGCGCAGGGCGCCGACAATGGAGGCGCCGAGCACAAGACGAGCCGGATCGCCCTCCTCCTTTTGGTCGACCCGGCTGAGGATCCCGGCAATTGTCAGGTCCTCCTCCCGCAACTGCAGGCGGCGTTCGGGGAGGTCCTTCGCCGCGGTCACATGGCGCGCGCGGAGATCCGCCAACATGTCTATTCGGTCGGCGAGGTTCGCTGCGGCTTCGTCCACAGGCTGGCTCTCCAAGTCGGAGGCCAACTGCGCGATTTCATCCGCGACGCCTTGCGCGCGCGTCGCAAGTTCGATCTCCTCTTTCTGGAGACGCGGCAGCTCTTCGGCCCAGCCCAGGGGCGCTTCCGGGAGGCCCGCAAGCGGGTCAATCTGCTCGCGGAGGATTCTCAAATCGGTCAGCCGCGGCAAGGCGCCCAGGAGCCGCTGTATCTCGTCCAGCCGCGACTGGGTTGCGCCGCGCTCGCCGATCGCCTTCTCGTATTGGGCGGCCAGCCGATCGCGGGTCTCGACAAGCTGCCCGTAGGCCGACGCCAGGGTGTCGATGCGATCCCGCTCGTCTTTCAGGGCGGCGAGACGGGCTTTGAGGTCCAGGAGCTCGCCGCTGCGGGCGCGATATTTGTAAAATCCGTCGGCTTCGGTCCTGAGTTCGCCAAGGCTGCGGCTCAGGTCGGCGAGGCCTGCGCTTGCCGAGAAAAGGAGTTGGCCGAGATCGCCCTTGCTGGCGAGAATGCCCTCGCCGCCGGCTTCCAGCGTTTCGTCGTCGAGCGAAAACATGGCGCGATAGGACTCGCGATCCAAGCCTCCGAGTTCGCCTAGAATGAAGCCCTCGGGAATGGGCTGTTCGCTCGCGTCGAGGAGGCTGTTGTGAGGTCGCTTGAGGCGAAGAAGTTCGCGGGGCTCGCCGGCGACCTCCAGGGCGCCGCCGATCCGCATCGCCGCGTAGGGATGCAGGAAATTGAAACGGCTCCGTGTCTCGATGCCGAAGAGGAGATCAAGAAAAGCGGCGAGCGCCGTCGATTTCCCCGCTTCGTTCGGACCATAAACGATATGCAGGTCGGGCGCGCCAGGACTTTGCGCGCCGAAATCGATCCGCTTATCCGTGAATTTACCGTACCGGATGAGGTCGAGGCGATTAAGACGCATCAGGGCCGCCGCCTTCCGCGCTCGAATGGAGCCGGGCGAGCACGTCTTCGGCGCCCTCCTTCACCAGCTCCGCGAGGACGGCCTTGAAGGCCGGTTCGTCGCCGCCGAATAGGCCTCTGCATTCCGGCGGAAGTTGCGCCCTCAGCTCCTCGGCGATATCGACCACCTCCGCCTGATAGGCTTCGGAACGGAGAATCTCCGCGCCGATCAGGCGCCGCAATTGCGTAACTGGATCATCTGCTGGGCTGTCCATCGCCCCCGGTGGCCGGCAGGCGACTTCGAGCTTCTCGACCCAGCAGGTCCCGATGACGGAGCCGCGGTCATCGACCTCGGCCTTGAGGAGATCAAGATCGCGGCGGATGCGCCAGGCGAGCGGCGTTGCGCCCGTCAGGCGAACGCGGGCCACCCAATGCTCTGACGCGACGCCAGCGAGCGCGCGTTCGAGCGCTTCGCCGAGCGCGCCGACGAGCTGGCGCCAATCGTCGACGCCTGTCGCATCGAACGACAGTCTCTCAAACTGCGCGGCGCTTGTGACGCGCTCCTCGATCCGGATCGATCGGTCGTCGGCGATCGTCACCAAAGTGACGGACTTGGCGCCGTCCTCGTTGATGTCGCGGCCCTGCGGCATGCCGGGCATCACGATCGCGCATTTCCCCTCCACGACCGAGCGCTTGTGAACGTGACCGAGCGCCCAATAGGCGAAGCCCGTCGCCTGAAGGTCGGCGACGCTACAGGGGGCGTAGGGATCGTGCCCTGGGGCGCCGCCGAGGCTCGTATGTGCAATGCCGATGTTCACGGCGTCGTCGATGCGAGGCTTGTATTTGCTGATCAGGCTTTCGGGCGCGAGCGGATTGGCGAAGCTCAGGCCGTGGATCGCAACTTGAAAATCGCGGTCGGAGCGGACCGCCATGACTGCCTCGGCGCGGCCGCCAAACAGCTTCACCGAATCCGGGAATGTCAGCTCCTTCGTGATTCGCGACAGTGCGTCGTGGTTGCCGCGGATGACGTAGACGAAGACGCCGGCCTCATGCAGCCGCCGAATCTGCTCGGAGAGGAACCGCGCCGTCTTCATGGAGGTCTGGTCGCCGTCATAGAGATCGCCGGCCAGGATCAGCGCGTCGACCTGCTCGTCAAGACAAAGATCGACGATGCGCACGAACGCGCGACGCGTGGCGTTCCCGACCAATTCGGCGAGGTTCGGATCACGTAGCGCCAAAGAGCGAAGCGGGGAATCGAGATGGATGTCCGCCGCATGGACGAAGCGGTACGCCGCGATTTGCCCCTCCTCATGATCACGGCGCGGAGATCAATTATGCCGACGATTCGGCTTTCCAGCGCGGATCAGATTACCCCGAAATGGGCACCGTCCCTAAAGCCGATGGCCGACGAGCGGCGCTTATTCACATCATTGCGGGCGTTTGGCTGGCGATCCGTTTGAGGCTCCACGAAAGCGGCGCGCAGAGAAATTGCGAAGTCAGGCGAACCCTCGTTAGCTTCGCCCAGTCCTGCCCAGATCTTACGAAAATCGCCTCATCCGATCGTCCAGGCGCGGTAGCGTTTGCGGCCGGTGATTTCCCTTAAAGAGGAGCCGAGCTCTGCAACGAGCAGCTGCGCCGCCTGCGGGCTGATCTTGAGCCTTTGCGCGATCAGCGGGACGCTGACCAGCGGCGCCTCCAGCAGCAGCTCAGCAAGGGCCGGCAGGTTCGAACTCCCCCTTTTCCCTTTGCACTTCCGCGCAAGAAGCTCGCGCGCGAGCGTCAGCCGGTCGTGCAGCGCCAAAGCTTCGCCCGCCCCGGCCGCGACGATGGCGAGGCTGTGCTGAAGGTCATCGAGGGGCGTGCGGAGACGCCGCAGCGCGGGTTTTAGGCGGCGGAGACCCAGATGGAAGACGAGAAGATGCGCGACGGTCCGGCCGCGCCGGCGCAGATAAAGGGCGGCCAGAACCGGCGCGAGAAAACCCTGGCGCTGCAACGGCTGCTGGTGGCGCCAGGCGCGGGCCAGCAGAAGCGCGCCGAGCAGCGGCGGAAAGGCGTCGGCCTCTGTCAGGCCCGCGCTCCAGGCTTTAAGCCGGCCAGCCTCGTCCCAGTCTTCGTCATAGACAAGCGAGTCTCTCGCGCCGGCGCTGAGGCGGAGCAGCAAACTCTGGGCGGCCGCGGCCGCGGCCGAGGCGCCCGCTTGTTCGGCCGCGAATTCGTCCGAATCGCCGTCGCGATCGCCATCAAAACCGCGGCCATCCGGGTCGGCGTCTTCTGCTTCGCCCGAGCCCCCTGCCCTCCCGGCTGGACCGTCCGCGGCCGGACCCGACGCCGACCGCCCGGCCAGGCGCAGGATTCCCTCAGGTCTGAGCAAGGCTTTGGGGTCGCCCTCAGCCGCCCGGCGACGCAGCCGCAGATAGGAATGGGCGCGGACGAGTTCATGGCTGGGGCTGCGCACGTCCATGCCGGCGTCGTGCAGCACGAGATCCTCCAGTTGGACCAGCTCCGCCTCGGCCCAGAGAGCGGCGCAGGCCTCCCGCGCGTCGAGCCTTGCGAGGACGCCGCCGCGGACCGGGCTTTTGCGCAGCCGTTCGTCGAGCCTGGCGAGCGCGTCATCAGCCGCCGACATCGGGCCGATGATTTCGGCTAGCGCCTGGGGGCCGAGATCGAACGCGGGCGGCGGCGGAGCGTTGTCGATACAGGCGGCGGCGGTCTTGAGGGACATTCGGGACCAGGCGAAAGCGGTAAACATCTTGAGAATCAGAACGAAAGAGACCATAACACAAGCTAGAAGGCGATTAAACTGTTTCACCTGGACGCCTCCAGTTCGGACTCCTCACCATCGATAATTAGCGTTTATCGATGGGGATGGGCGCGCGCGCGGAAACGGTGCGGAAAACGGGCGATTTCGGGCGGGATGAGGCGGGTTTGGCCCGGGTTCTGGGCGCGGTTCGGGCAATGCCGGACGATAAAACCGCGCACAGCGGCGGCGCGGCCCGGAAACGTCGGCCGCGGCCTTCGCCCGGCGCGCCCTGCCCGTCCGCAGGCCGGCGGGCGAGCGGCCGTTCACCCCTCAGCCCATCGCCAAAGCGTCGAACACGGCCTTCGGATTTCGGGCCAAATGATCGTGCGCCGGCTCGCAGTGAGGAATCGGCGCCGCCGACGCCGGGCGGCTCGGCCTCGGAGCGATTGCTTTTTTGGCGCTCTAGACGTATTACTATACGTATTAGGAGAGCTGCAAATGTTGAAGAAACTCACCATCACGGTCGACGCCGAGGTCTATGACGGCTTGCATAGCGTCATCGGCCGGCGCCGCATCAGCCGTTTCCTAAATGATCTCGCCCGGCCGCATGTCGTCGGTCAGGACCTCTCCGCCGCCTATGCCGCCATGGCGGCGGATGAGGGCCGAGAGGCCGAAGCGGAGGCCTGGGCCGAGGCGCTCCTCGCCGACGTCGCCGGCGAACCGCGCCGTGACCGTTGATCCGCATCCCCGCCGCGGCGAGGTCTGGCTGGTGTCCTTCGACCCCTCCGTGGGCGGCGAAATCCAGAAGACGAGGCCAGCCGTGGTCCTGAGCAACGACGCCGCCAACGCCGTGCTGAACAGGGTCCAGGTCGTGCCGATCTCAAGTCAGATGGGCATCCTATATCCCGCCGAAGCCGCCGTCACGCTCAACGGCGAGCGGCGCAAGGCCATGGCCGATCAAATGGCGACCGCCAGCACGCGCCGGCTGATAAGGCGCGTCGGGGCGCTCAAGGCGGACGATCTCGACGCCGTCGCCCGGGCCGTGAGGCTGCAGCTTGGGATTTGACGCCGTCCAAGATTCTCTGCTCGGACGCGGCGGCGTGTAGCGCGCGCGAATGAGACGAGCGCGCCCCAGCGGGCCCATCGCCAGCCGTTGAGGCGCGTGGGCGACTTTTTTCGTCTGCTGTTTGCGAAGGCGGTCGGAATCAGCGGTCATAGCCTTTTCCTGTTTGGGAAAAGGCTACGACCAAGCGGAAGGTTCTAACCAGCCGGATTGAGCGCGCGCAAAGGGATTCACGCGGCTCCGCCAAGGCGCTAAACTGACAACACTTTGAATCGGGGCAGAGGCGACCGCCCAGGAGCCCGGGCGGAGGATTGAACGCCACATGACTGATTCCTCCCCTGCCCTTCCACGCAATACGGTCACGCGGCGCGCGTTGGAGCTCGACGCGCTGGCGGCGATCCTGCCGATGGACCGGCGCGACCGGCTCGCCGAAATCCTGACCGACGATGATGTGGCCACCCTCAAACATCTGGCCAAGGAAGGCATGGGCGAGAACAGCCTCAAGGCGCTCGCCTCCGACCTCGCCTATCTCGAGGCCTGGGCTTGGGCCTCGACTGGGAACCCCCTGCCCTGGCCGGCGCCCGAGGCTTTGGCTTTAAAATTTGTCGCGCATCATTTGTGGGACCCGGCGCGGCGGGAGGCCGATCCGAGCCACGGCATGCCGGCGGACGTTGCGGAGACTTTACGGGCGCAGGATCTGTTGCGCGCCGATGGCCCGCACGCCCCGTCTACCGTGCGCCGGCGACTGTCAAGCTGGGCGACCTTGCATCATTGGAAAGGCGCGGCCGGTCCGTTCAAGTCCACGTCGCTGCGGTCCGCTCTGCGGTTGTCGGTCCGCGCCGGCGCGCGGCCGCGGATGCGCAAGAGCCAGCGCGCGGTGACGCGCGACATTCTGGAGGCGCTGCTGGCGACCTGCGGCTCCGGCCGGCTGGCCGATACGCGCGACGCCGCGTTGCTGCTCGTCGCCTTCGCCTCGGGCGGGCGCCGGCGCAGCGAAGTCGCGAGCCTGCGCGTCGAGCAGCTGATTGAGGAAGCCTCGATCCTAGAGGATCCGGACGATCCGAATTCGCGCGCGCTGCCGTGCCTGGCGATTCGGCTTGGCCGAACCAAGACGGCGAAGGCCGACGAGGACGCTCGGGTGTTTCTGGTCGGGCGGCCGGTCGAGGCGGTGCGGGAATGGCTGCTGCGCGCTGGGATTGCGAAAGGCCCGATTTTTCGCGCGATCGACCAATGGGGCGGGCTCGACGACAAGGCGATGACCCCGCAGGCGGTGAACTGGATCCTGAAGCGGCGCGCCGCGGCGGCGGGGCTCGATCCGAAGCTTTATTCCGCGCATGGCCTGCGCGCCGGCTATCTGACCGAGGCGGCGCGGTCAGGGGTCTCCTTGCAGGAGGCGATGCAGCAGTCCCAGCATCGCTCGGTGCAGCAGGCGGCGAGCTATTACAATGACGCTGAGCGCAAGCAGGGCAGGGCGGCGAGATTGATTTGATCTGCTAAAGTGGAATAAGCCGCGGTGAAACTGAAGCAAAGCAACAGTTCCGCGCTTGGGCTTTAGTTTTGTGCGTCCGCGAGGCTGTATTCAAATCTGGTGGAGCAGCGCAGCGAAGTCGAGGGGCTTCGCGTCGAGCTTGTCGAAGAGGTGGCGGTCCCGTCCGATCCGGCCGACCTTAATTCTCCGGGCTGCCCCGCGCGCGATTTCG
The DNA here is from genome assembly GCF_900114285.1 of Methylocapsa palsarum. Taxonomy (GTDB): domain Bacteria; phylum Pseudomonadota; class Alphaproteobacteria; order Rhizobiales; family Beijerinckiaceae; genus Methylocapsa; species Methylocapsa palsarum. The sequence continues at coordinate 35,607 of NZ_FOSN01000013.1, forward strand.
GCCTCGGGACGCTAGAATGGGCTGCAAGGCATGACCATGCAGTACGAGGCCCGACAAAAGGTCTGTGAGCGCTATTTATTATCACATCGAATGAAAGCGGCTTTGAGTGGGCGCCCGCCGCCGGCAGCTCATTAAAAAGGTTCTCACAGTCGTCGGCTACGCACTCATTAGCAACTAGATCCCATCCAGAGCCGCCGCCAAAAAATTGCGAGCGCTTAAGTGAGGCCACTCGGTCACAAAAGCCATTCGTGCCGGACTTATTATTTAATACCTTTCCTGATCGTTTTGACGCGACGAGAACGCGAACTAGAAGAATCCCGAACATCGAAAGACATAGAAGAACGTGCGAGAGGTTGTGAGCTTACAACCCGGCGAACGGGCATTGAGCGACTCTCCGCCCACTTCCAGGCACGAGCTTAAGCTTTGATTAACTATTTTTCGCTTGCCATGGTGACAGAATCGCTAAAAGCTGACGGTAATCCTTCGCAGCTGACGGAAAAACCGTCAAAGAGGATATTGGGGCGTATGACGACGGCGGCCACACCAACTAAGATCGACGTCTTTACGAACGTTCTGTCCAGGGAATTGCTTTCCTTGCGCGGTCGGCTCTATCCGCCCGCATCGAAGAAGAGCTTCGATCGCCTGTTCACTACGAACGATCTCGTTCGCCTCCTCAAGGTTCCAGAATCGACCCTTCGTACCCTGACCCTCGACGGGAAAGGACCCCAGCCAGCGCGACTCGATAACGGCCGCAGGGTCTATACTTTGGAACAGGTATGGGCACTGCGGGCCTATCTTGCCGAATCGAGGCCAGACGAAGCCCTGGCGATGAAGCCCTGGCGCCGCCCCAACGAGCAGTTGCAGATCATAGCTTGCGGAAATTTCAAGGGCGGATCGAGCAAGACCACGCAGAGTGTCCATCTTGCGCATTATCTCGCGATCCAAGGCTATCGAACCTTGTGCATCGATCTCGATCCGCAAGCCTCCCTGACTAGCCTTTTCGGCCTCCAACCAGAATTCGATGTTGGCCCGAACGAGACCGTCTATTCGGCGATCCGCTATGGAGAGCACAAACCTCTGAAATCGATCATCCGGGAGACATATATGCCCGGCCTCTCGATCGTTCCTGGAAACCTCGAGCTCATGGAGTTCGAACACGACACCGCGCATTCGCTCTCCTCTCGGGAAAGAGACGATCTGGGTCTCTTTTTCATGAGGCTTGAAAGGGTAATCAAATCGGTTGCAGACAACTTCGATATCGTGATCCTCGATACCCCGCCGAATCTTGGCTTCGGGACGCTCGCCGGTCTCTTTGCGGCGACAATTTTCATTATTACCGTTCACCCCGCCATGCTCGACGTGGCCAGCATGAATCAATACTTGATTATGCTCCGGGATCTCACCGACGAACTCGCTAAGAACGGCGCGAGTCTCAAACAGGACTGGATTCGGTTCCTCGTCACCCGACACACTCCGAACGATGCACCGCAGGCCCATATCGTCGGCCTTCTGCGGCATCTCTTTGACGAGCATGTTTTCGTCGCTACGGCGCTCGAGAGTACCTCTGTCGCCGCCGCCGGCCTCGCCAAAAAATCTCTCTACGAGTTGGAGCCCGGCGAAGTGCCACGCGAATCCCTGAAACGGGCGCTCGAGAGTATGGATGCCGTTAACGCCGAAATCCTGGCGCTTGTCCACAAAGCATGGGGCAGATCATGAGCAAGCCGTCAATCCTGAGCAAGCTCAACTCTGGTGTTGAGTCGTCTTCACCACCGATGGCTCATCCATTACGTCAAAGAGTACCTTCGACAGCAATTGCCGGACTGGGGCGCAGCCTCGACGACCTTGCAGCAGACTCAGTCGCGACCATCGACCCGGCGCTCATCGACCCGTCGCCTTTTGGCGATCGGCTCGAATATGACGAAGAGGCGACGAACCTTCTCCTGGCCGCCATAGAGGCCGAGGGGCAGCGGCTTCCTTTGCTGGTCCGGCCTCATCCTAAGATCGAGGGACGATATCAGCTTGCTTATGGACACCGCCGACTGCAGGTCCTTCGAATACTGAATCGTAAAGCCAAGGCCTTCATCCGAAATCTGACGGACGCAGAACTGATCCTCGAACAGGGCGCGGAGAATGGAGGACGTGAAGGGCTGACCTGGATCGAACGCGCTTTGTTCGCCAAAGAAATGGAAGGGCAGGGGCACCCGTCAAAAACAATTTGGACGACCATCGGCGTCGATAAGTCAGGCCTCTCCAAAATGCGAGCGGTGGTCGACACTATCCCTGATCACCTGATTCGATCGATTGGCCGCGCACCGGGGATTGGGCAGCCACGTTGGCAGGAATTGGTAGATGCCCTTGCAATAGATGGCGCCATCAAACGTGCCGCCTCGATCCTTCAAAGCAAGGAAATCTCTTCGCTGACCTCTGATCAAAAGTTCGTTGGACTTTTGCGCGCTCTCTGCGGGCAATCCAGTCTGGCACCGCATAGCGGCAGAAGGGAGATTCGGAGCTCCGAGGGCAGGTCGATCGCTCGACTTTCCTCGACCGCTAAGGGGGATGTTCTAGCGATCGCCAAGGCCGAGTCACGTTTCTCGGCCTGGCTCACGGAGAAGCTGCCGGAAATCTACCGCCAGTTCCTGATCGAAGGTGCCACAAGCACGCTAGATTCGGAAAGACCTGCTACTGGCGCAGCGGATTCGGATGGAACTATGGTTGTAATCTCACAACCTTAGATCCATCCATCATCACTCCAAACGAGGAGATAGCACGCAAAAGGAAAAGGCCCCCGAAACGTCTCCGTCCCGGAAGCCTCTGTAACAGTTCGCAGAGTCACAGAACCACTTCCGCGAATCGCTGTCAATAGTCGGTGCCGTTTCGGCGAGCGTATTTCTTTTGCCTGAATCCTGAAAGGCGAAAGACGATGAACGAAGAATCGACGGCACCTTTTGGGCTGCGGCCGATGACGCTCGCCATGCTGGCGAGCCGGGTGACCACGCGGAAATTCGTAGTAAACCCTGAGTCGCATGGCGTGGATGTTCACAAACGGCGGCTGTTCCTCTCGCTCACAAAAGCCGAGGAACAACCCGGCGTTACCAATCGCGCGCTCACGGTCCTCCATATGCTAGTGAATTGTCGCCAGGAAACCGCGCCGGCGTTGTCCAGCTACGACGCGTCGGCGAGCATCATCGTGTTCGCGTCAAACAAAGAATTGCCCCTTAGGCCTAGCGGCATACCGCTGGCGACCTCGTGCCTCGATATCACTGCGCTTGGCGTAGCCGAGCTCGCGATCCGCAGAAAGTCCGCTAACCGAAACCGGGTAGCCCCCTTGCTTGCTCGCCCCGAGGAGGCCCATCGGCGCACCTCGAACCGCCCCAAAAATGTTTTCAAATTCTTGTTCGCATTCGCGCCATGCGCCCGGATGCTGCGATTCTTAGCCGTCGACGATTCTGCGGCGAGAATGATCTTCGCGGCGTGACCACGTCGCGCGGATGTGTGAACCGCGTATTCGATCAACATATCAGGAGAATTTAGGCAAAGAAAAAGCTCCCGAAGCGTCGCCGATCCGGAAGCTCTATCAAGAAACTCGCAATTTTTAGATAGCGCTCCCCACACTTTCTTGTCAAGGCACAACGCCGTTTCGGCGAACGGTTTTCTTTGCCCAAAAAAAGGGTAAAGACCATGCAAACCGCTCAATCAACGACGCCCTATGGGCGGCGGCCGTATTCGCTCGCCCTTTTGGCGAACCAGATCGCCGCAAAATCCTCATCGTCTCAGACAATCGTCGATAAATGGCGCGTCCTCGACGACATCCGAAAGGCGAACGCCGCTCTCGGCGTTTCCGATCGCACTCTTTCGGTGCTCAACGCGCTTCTCTCGTTTCACCAGGACACAATTCTTAACGGCGGGGAGGCAATCATTGTCTTTCCGTCAAACAAGAATCTCGCACAGCGGGCTAACGGCATGGCGGACAATACGTTGAGACGCCATTTGGCCGCGCTGGTGGAGCTTGGGCTCATCCTCCGGAGGGACAGTCCCAACGGCAAGCGCTATGCCCGAAAAGGGGAGGGGGGTGAAATTGAGGAGGCCTTCGGGTTTGATCTCAGCCCGCTCGTCGCCCGCGCCGCGGAATTCAAAGGCCTGGCGGCAGAGGCAAGGGCAAGGGAGCAGCTCCTTCGTTCTCTCCGGGATCGCATCACCATCTCCCGCCGCGACATCGACAAGATGATAGCTACAGGCCTCTACGAGGAGGTCGGCGCCGATTGGAACGCATTCTCTAAAAGCTTCGCTGGTCTCAATGGGCGGATACCGCGGAAGGCGCCTGCGGAAGTCCTTGGGCCTTTGGCGGGCGCGCTCGAACACGTGGCGGATCAGATCCGCGCCATCCTGGAAGATCATCTCCAAACCACTAAAATAAGCGCCAATGGCGCCCATGATGAGCGGCACATACAGAATTCAAAACCGAACTCAATTTCTGAATCTGAAATGAGTCTTCCAGAAAAGAAAGAGGCGGGGATCGAGCCAAATGTGGCTCCAAAGACGCCTTTGGAACTTGAGGCGACGCAACAACCCCCAAAACGGAGCTTCCCGCTTCCTATGGTCCTTGAAGCTTGCCCGGACATTGCCGAACATGCGCCAAATGGAATTCGTTCCTGGCGGGAATTGATGACGGCGGCCACGCTGGTGCGGCCATGGCTCGGAATCAGTCCAAGCGCGTGGGAGGAGGCCAACGCAGTCCTTGGCCCCGAAGACGCTGCTGTCATCGTCGCCGCAATCCTGCAACGATCGAGTTCAATCAACAGCCCAGGCGGCTATCTGCGCAATCTGACAGAGAAGGCGAGGGCAGGGGCCTTTTCACTCGGGCCTGTGCTCATGGCTTTGATCAATGCGAAAATGCGCGCGTCCACCCAAAAACGCGCCTGATTTGAGTTCGCGTCAATGTCTCATTCGATTTCTAAAACGAGATCTCGTTTTCCGGCATTCGCGTGGGTCCTGCGCCATGAACCCAGACGCATTTTCGGTCTTTTTGTTCGCCGATCGAATCCGTCGGCTTATGCTCGGCGCCCTGTCGCGGCGAAAGGTGATGGGGACGCAAAATGGCTGACGATGCGCCTGAAAAAGAAATCCATCCCTCTGCGGACCTCCGGCGGACCAGACGGCTGCAGGCGGCCTATGCGATGGCCCGCTCTCTCCGCGATAGCAGCAGCTTTAGTTGGGAATGGTCCTTGGATGAGGATATGGGCCACGCCCGGGCGGTGGAGATCGAAGCTTTGCTTGGGCTGCTCAAAGAGGGCGACCTCCCTGGGGAAAGAGCAAATTCGAAGGGCGGCGAAGACGCCGAGAGCGTCCGGACGCTTTTGCTTTCGTCTGTTCGTGCGGGATCAGATTATCTCCGATTTTCCGTGGCCCTCGACATGTTTGAACGCGTGCTCATGGCGCAGCTTATTTCGCTCGGAGCTTCGCCGAAAGGCGCCGCCGAGGAACGTCCTTCCCCACGGCAAACTGCATTGGCGACGATGAGCACGCTTAATTCAGCACAAGCTGAAGTGTTTACGGCTTTCAAAGACAAGTTTTACGGATCGCCGGCCTTCAAAATCATGTGCGCCGGTCTGTTCGCGGCGGCGTTGCTGGCGGCCGGGGGGCTCTACATCGCCGCGAAAGTGGGCCAGTACGAGCAAATGGCGGCCGAAGCCGGCGACCGATCCGCACAGCAGGCGGCAGCCTTGAGGGAGGACGTCTCCAAGCAGCTCGAATCCCTCTATCCTGCGATGCCGCAAGACAGTAAGCGGTTGAGCGAAATCAAGAGCCAAATCGACGCGCAGGAAGCCGAGTTAAACAAAGAGATTATCCCACGAATGAAGCAGCTGCGAGACGATTTGGGCGCCGCGCAGCCTTCGTTATGTGACCGGCCGCCGCTCGCGGAGGGCCCGGATGCGGTTCGCGGGCAGCTTCTTTGTCTTAAGGCCCGAATTGCCGACATCGAAGAAAATAAGAGGTCTAAACCGATCGGCGGCGAGTCTGAAGATGATCTGTCGCCCAAACAATGGCTCCAAATTCAGAAGGCGTTGGCCGACAGACAGTTTTACCACGGAAAGATCGACGGCAAACCAGGCGGACCGAAGCGACGCTTTGGGCAGATGACCGGAACCCGTCGGTCAATCTTCAAATGGCAGAGCGCGATCTCAGAAATGCAAACGGGAACACTGACGCCAGAGCAGATCCAGCGGCTGCTCGCCTCCGATCCTCTGATGCGCTGAACACAGCTTGAACGTCCGCGTTTCGCTGCTCGGCGCCCTTTTTGGACGACGGAGGGGAACGATGCTGGGCTTGATTTCTGTTTCGCGCCGGGCTCTGTTCCTTTTGAAGAAACGGCGCGAACACGGATCGAACATGCGCTCAAGGGAAGCTCGGCATCAAATCGCTCCCGAATTGACGCCGCAAATCCTCGCTACTCTTTCCGACGTTTTTCGAGAAAACATCTCAGGGCAGGGCAGTGAAAACGCCGATGCGAATTCGACACGGAAGCTCGCTGAAAAGGGTCACGCAGGGGCGCAAACTCATCTCGGGCACATGTATTATTTTGGCCATGGCGTGCCGAAAAACTATGCGGAGGCGCGGAAGTGGTGTCTCAAGGCGGCCTCTTTCGATGTCGCCGAGGCGCAGTCGAAGCTTGGCCGGATCTATGCCAATGGCTACGGCGTCCGCCAGGACTTCAGCAAGGCTGCGGCCTGGTTCGAGAAAGCCGCCGATCAGGGCAGTCGGGCGGACCAGTGCGCACTTGGAATCTTATACGCTTATGGCGCCGGCGTGGCGAAGGACGACGCTCGGGCCGCGGCATGGTTTGAACGGGCTGCGCGCCAAGGCGATGTCTACGCTCAATACGCCCTCGGCGTCCTCCAAGACTATGGCGCCGGCGCTTCCCCAGGACTATGCCAAGGCGGCTCAATGGGTTCGGAAAAGTGCGGGTAGAGGACATGCCGGCGCGTGTGCCTATCTGTGCATCGTATAGGCTCATGGCGCTGGCGTGCCGCAGGACTAGGCGGAAGCCGCGGCCTGGTACGGCCGGCTGACGGATCCCGCCGCCGCAAAATTCGCTCTCGACGCCATCATGTCGCACGAGGTCGGCGAAAGGGCTTGCTGCGCCATCGGCGGAGCCTTTCTCATGGCGCGGGGAGGGGCATTCCCGGATTCTCGCTTTCGCAGTTGTGCTCATCCTATTGAGCCCGTGAAAATCCGTAGCTCAACCGACGAATGCCGAACGCACTTCTCAGTGCGCCGCCATCGATGTCAATTGTCCCATTTTCGCCTTGTACCAATCCTAATCGGTAAAGCGTAGAGGTTCACGTCTTTGATTCGTTGTGCAAGTAATGCCGCCGATGCTGTAGTCCTCCCGCTGGAAGCGATTCTTAGGATTGTCTGTCATTAAAGAAATCGAGCGCCCGGTCGCTTATCGCGGTTGTCAGATGGCACGTAACGATGAGATTCTGGCTATATTCACGAAATGGGGCACTTATTTGCGAGACAAAATCCCATAATAATCCTCACAATGGCAGCTATTTTGAGACAGCGTTGGTTGTATTTGTGGTGTAATATCAATGCAGAATGGCACATTGCCTGACCGGATGGCAGGAATTAGCAGAGTCAAATGTGGGAAAGACAGAATCTCAGCTTAATTGCCATAGAACATGCAATATTCTGACGATTAGATGATACGTCTCACATTAAGTGCTTTTCTAAACTATTGAACATCTTGGAAAATGCGTGTGAGGCTGTCTCAGTATTAACTGCCATCTGACAGTCGCAATTTGATCTTTGCTGAATTTCTGGAAATCTTCCACGTTATTGGCCATCAACGCTTCCTTTGTCGAGTAGAGATAACCCGCGCCGATCGGGACGGTTTTTTTGACTTATAGTGCAGCGCACAACAGGTCAAGTTTATTGTGCGACGCAATGTCACTGCTCCTTCGCAAAAAAAGTAAAGACTAAGCTTATAGGCTTCGAATTTTAAGTTGATCATGAGCGTGCGGTTCCCTGCTGAGAGGGCAGGTTCGAATTGGAGTTCACTGCCAGAGCGGTCACGATGCTCTTCGCAAGGCCGCCTCCTGGTTCGCAGCATAGGCAAACTGCCATTCGCAAAAGGCCCGAGGTTGATCCGGTCTCCAGATGATTGCAATTGTAGATATCCGATATCATAGATATCGGTTATTCCGTCGTTGTTGGCTGTGCTAGGCTTATCGTCAAGGATTGACCAAACGACGGATTGCGCGGGTACAAATTGTAGCTTCTGGCTTCGTAGGGCTCGCGGGCGTCGTGTTCATCGCCGCGTCTGCGGCGATGAATTGGATGTTTATGCGCGGGCAGGGCAAGACGGCGTTCGAAGGGGAGATCCTCGGCCTGGTTTCGATCCCAAAGCGGACAGAAGTGAAAAGCTAAAGAAGAGGGCGAACAGGTTAAAGCCAAGCCCGACCCGCAGCCATTGGCGATGAGCCCAGGCGGCGCCCATCAAAACCGGCAAAAGCGCCTTGACGACATCGACGGCGGCTTCGTCGCGAGCAATTGCGGCGCGGTTGCGGGAAGCCGGGCGACGATGGCCATGCGATTTGAGTTGGCGCTTCCGGCGCTCGGCGAGACCGAGGCGCGGTTGGCGACGTTGGGGAGCACCCGGCCGGAAAGCTAAATCGCAGCGGAGATTGCTGGCTTGAAGCAGGATCGCCGATGGCGCGCCGCTCACGGTTGCGCCATGGCCACTGCATCCGCCAGCCGAGCCTTCTGCGCGCAATTGTTCGCCCGCGAGGCCGAACTCGCCAAGGCCCGAGCTGCAGGCGAGCTGCGGACGCGACTTGACGTTCTGCGAGCGGAGTTGACGCGCTCCCAGGCTGTTGGGGCAGCCACCGCGAACAGATCGATATGAGGGTGGCCAAGTATGATGAGGCTCAATTACAATATTACGTTCATCGGACGCGCCGGCCCGCTTTCCTTCGGCGGTTGAAGCGCTGCACCATCTGTTGCGCCTGTAGGGACAGTGAGATTATGCTGCGGAATCATCCGGATATCCATAGCCTCTGCGCCAATGCCGATATCGAGACGCTGGAAGGTTTCCGCTATGCGAGCGACCATCTCCGATTTTGCGGCAGGTGCTAGCGCAAAGCTGTCGATCGCGAAAGCCAATTCGTAGTCTACGAGGGAGTCCGAGAATGTGCGGGCGTAGGCCTGCGCTATGGTGCCGCGGGCGACGTCGGGGCTACCGGTTGCCGCCATTTTCAACGCTTCGATTACTCGCGAAGGAGGTACTGTTAGATCGACGCTGAGACGAATGATGCAGCGATGAGGACCTTTTGGACGGCTGTGGTTCGTCACGATAGCTTTTGAAACGACGCTGTTCGGAATCACGACCATGTCATGTGACCATGTCCTGAGCCGGGTAGCTCTCCAATTGACCTGCATTACTTGGCCAGAGACCTGATCGGACATGGTAATCCAGTCACCGGCTTCAAATGGACGTTCAATGTTGATCGCGAGGCCGGCAAGTACGTCGCCAAGGGTGTTCTGTAACGCGAGACCAAGTACAATTGCCAAGACGCCGGAAGTCGCCAGGAAGGTTGAGACCGGTTGTTTAAATACGGTGCCGACAATGCCGACGAAGGCAAAGACATAGATTAGCCCCGATGCGAGATCCGCGAATAGGCGTCGCGCGTGAGGCTCGTCATTATCTGGAAACAAAGTTCGGAGAAGCACCAGGTCCAGCAGGCTTTTTAACAGCCACGCCCCCAAAATCCACCAGACGATCCCGAACAATTCGCGTGGCAGTCGCAAACCATCCCCGGTCGCGCCAAAGAGAAATTGTCCGAGAGGGTTATCTGTTCGCGGAAATAAGGCGGTTATCAGGAGTAACACGCCACTCCCGCCGATAAGCGGGTGGTAGGATCTAAGGCACGGCAACGTACGAAGCAGCAGAAGTGTTGTTGCCGCCGAAAGCAGGCAGATCTCTGTCCAACCGAACATCTTGCTTTAGAATCCTTTGGCGAGTTCCAGTGTCGTTCTCGGCTTCGTGCGCGTTAAATGATCTAATCCAGAGCGCTGCTCAGGATACAAGAACGGTGGCGCGGTCCAATCAGCTGGCACGGAGACCGTTCAAAACAATCTCGCGTTTTTGAGATACGTTGCGGCGCGTGGGGCGATACCGCCTCGGACGCCTCGCGTGGGATATGGATGCCGTCCTGGTGCGTCGGAATGGGTGGCGGGTCAATCATGTAACGCGAGATAAACGGCGCCGGTCAAAGCAAAAGCCGAGCCTTCGCTTTGCAGCAGACGTCCTCCCTCTACGGTCGTGATCGCCCCGAACCCAAATAATACACTGCCAAAGGGCGTGGCCAGAACTCAGATGACGTACGGCTAGCGCCGACGGGATCAAGCGTTGTGCCCGAAACGAGCGCGAAGGCGGCGTAGTATAATAGTACATGCCGGGGAGCGCGGCGACGCAAAGTGTTGTGATAGCGAACACAACGGTGAGTTCAGGAATCATCACCTTAGGCGCCGAACGAAGCGCATACTAAAGGAAGTAGATGAATAGACACAGAACCGCACCTTACGATGAATGCGGTTCTCGGTTGTGCTCGACTTGCCGCGGACATTGTCGGCACAGTGATCACGGTCACGCCCAAATCTGCCGGCACACCGAGACTCTTGCTTGCGCCTTTGTGCAGCTATCGTACAGACCGTCCCTGAAGGATATCATAATGCAATCTCCTTCCCGGCTTTGATCGAGCTAAATCTAGCGCTGGGGCTACGATCTGCTATCATTGCATTCCCCGGCACACTGACCTCATCCATGCAGCAACGGAAGCCTCGGAAACTACTCATTGCGGTCTCTCAGTTCATTGGAAACGGGAATGATGGCCAATCGGGCGATGCCCCATCTGAACCGGATTTAGCGGATTTTATAGCCGCGCCGATCCGAGATACCGGCTGTGGAGCCTGAATGGTCTCTCGCCCGGCTTTTCCGCGACATGTCTGACGGCCCCGTCATCTCAGTCTAATTCCGCGGATCGACTGATCTCAGAAAGCATCGCCTGTCACCACGAAACCACGGCGCGACGGCTAAATTCGCCTCCTGTCTGATCAGGTTTTTGCAGATAAGCATCCACCTGCCGGGGCGACTCAAGCGCCGAAGATGACCTGGCGGAAGCGATGCAATGCGAAGGCGAAATAGCCTGCTCCAATGACGGCCATCGCGACGAGTTGTGGCCAAACGATGGAAAGGTCTGCGCCGCGATAAAGAACGCCCTGAGCGAAAGCGACGTAATGCGGCGTCGGACTGATAATCTGCATCGCATATCGCAGCCACACTGGCATGCTTTCCATGGGCGTCGTGCTTCCCGAAAGAAGCTGCATGACCAAGAGCACAGGGATAGCGAGCAATCCGAACTGCCCCATGGAGGTCGCGATCGTGCCGAGAAGAATGCCGAGCGCGGCGACCGTGAAAACATAAATGCTTGAGCCGGAGAGGAAAAGCAGGATCGATCCGGCGATCGGCACGTGTAGCCACCACTCCACTACAAGCAGCAGCGAAAGTCCGGCGGCTGTCAGAATGACGAGGCCATTGGCCAGGATTTTCGCCAGCATGATCTCGGCCGGGACCACCGGCATGACGAGAAGGTGCTCGACCGTGCCCTGCTCGCGCTCGCGGATCAGCGCCGCGCCGGTAAGAATCACCGTCAGAATTGTGACGTTGTTGATGACCTGCATCACGGAGGTGAACCAGCTCGACTTAGTGTTTGGGTTGAATTTTTCGCGGATTTCCACGTTCACAGGGATATCGGAGGTTCCACCGCGGCCGGTTCTGAATGCGGACACCTCATTGGCGATTATGGTCTGGAGATAGATCGCGCCATTGCCGGCCTGGGTTATAGCCGTCGCGTCGACGTTCACCTGAACCGTTGGCTGCCGGCCGGCAAGAACATCGGCCTCGAACTTCGGCGGTATCTCGATGACGAAGACGAGGCGTCCAGCATCCATCTCCGCGTCGATCGCCGGAGCGGCGATTTCAACCGCTGGTTTGAAAAGCGGCGGAGTGAGGCCATCCGCGATGCGGCGGGAGAGATCGGAGTGGTCTTCATCGACGAACCCGACCGCAAGATTCGTCGCTTCGGTCGAGGCGCCGGTCGCGACGGTGTAAACGGCGATGCTGAAAGCATAAAGCACAAGAATCAGCATCACCGGGTCGGACCTGATGCTCCGCAACTCCTTGACCGTCAACCGATATATATTGGAGAGATGCCAGCTCAGGCTGCTGCTTTTTGTTTTCGAATTATACAGAGTCTTACGTTTTTGCGAAGTCGCCTGCTGGTCGGGGGAGGACATCTTAGTCCTCCTGTTTCTTCAGGAATATTTGCGCGGCCATGAGGTAAACGAGTGCAAAGCAGGCTAGGATCACGAGATTAAACCACAGATCCGATAGCTCGAGCGCCTTCGTAAACGTGCCGACGCTGATAGGCTGATACCAGGCAGGCGGGAATGTCAGGCCGATGAACCGCGCCCCCCCTGACAGGGAGGATACCGGCGTCAGCAGGCCGGAAAAGTTTACAGCCGGGATGATGGAAAGGATGGAGGTCGCGAAGACCGCCGCCACCTGCGTGCGTGTAAATGTCGAGACGAGCTGACCGAATCCCGTTGTTGCGAATACGTAGAGCAGCGTTCCGAGCGCGAGCGTGGCGAAAGATCCCTTCACCGACACATGGAACAAGACAATAGCGAGAAGCGCAAGAAGGACGAAGCTCGCCATCGAGACCGCCACATAGGGAAGCTGCTTGCCGAACAGGAACTCGAACTTACTGGTGGGCGTCGACCGGAAATTAGCAATCGAGCCGGTTTCTTTCTCGCGCACCACCGCGACTGCCGACATGATGGCGGGGATCAGGATCAGCACGAGCATAATAACGCTTGGAAGGATGGCGTTGACGCTCTCGAAAGACTGGTTATAGCGAAAGCGCGTCTCCACATTGACGGGGCTTAATACCGCGTTGGGACCATAGCGTTCCACGGCGAGCTGCTTGACGTATTGCGCCGAAATCCCTGAAACGTAGCTCCGCGCGGTCTCGCCCCGGAACGGCATAGCGCCGTCGATCCAGACGGCTATTTCGGGCGTCCGACTATTTTCGAGGTCGCGGCCGAATCCGGACGGAATCTCGACGACGAGCTGCAGTTCCCCGCTTCTGAATCTTTGTTCCATCTCGGAAGTGGTCCCGATGGGAGGCTGTTCGGAAAAATAGCGCGAACCCGCGAAACTATCGACCAGCGTGCGACTTTCCTGAGTCTGGTCTTGGTCGAAGGCGGCGTACTTCAGATTTTCGACATCGAAGGAAATGCCGTAGCCGAACGCCATCATCAAAATCAGCGGACCAATGACGGCGAAGCTGAGCCGGATTGGATCGCGCAGCAGCTCAATGGTTTCACGGCGGGCGTAAGCCCAAAGGCGCCCCGGGGAGAACCGTCCCGGCGCGTGCGCAAGGTTGGCCGTGGGCAGTGATGCGCCATCGGTCGGTTGTTCGGTCTTCCGCGAACGATCTGCGCCGGTCGCTTCGACAAGATAGCTGATGAACGCCTCTTCCAGGGACTTGACGCCGCGCCGCTCGACGATTTCGGCGGGCGTTCCAACCGCGAGGACCTTGCCCGCGTTCATCAGCGAAATCCGATCGCACCGTTCGGCCTCGTTCATGAAATGGGTCGAGAGAAAGATAGTGACGCCGTCATCGCGGGAAAGATCGATCAACGTGCTCCAGAAGGCGTCGCGCGCGATAGGATCGACGCCGGAGGTCGGCTCGTCCAGGATCAGGATTGCGGGCCGGTGAAGGACAGCCACGGCGAGCTGGAGCCTCTGCTTGACGCCGAGCGGCAGGCTATCCGGCCGCGCATCCGCGACATGCTTCAGATCATAGTTTCGCAGCAGTTCGTCGATGCGCCCCGCGATCTCGTTTTCCGGCAGATGGTAGAGATGGGCGTGCAAATCGAGATTTTGGCGGACGGTCAGTTCGCTATAAAGTGAAAACCCCTGCGACATATAGCCGACGTGGCGGCGCATCTCCATGTCGTCGGAGTCTATCGGCTCGCCAAATAGCTTCGCCGAGCCCTCAGTCGCCGGAAGAAGACCCGTCAGCATTTTCATCGTCGTCGTTTTTCCGCAGCCGTTCGAACCGAGGAAGCCAAAAATCTCGCCCCGTGCTATGCGAAAGCTGACATGGTCCACAGCGACGAAATCGCCGAAGCGGCGGGTCAGCCCCTCCGCCTCGATCGCCGGGGTCGCGTCGGCGCTCGCCGGGCGCGGGCGCATCGCCACCTTTTTATGTTGCGCGCGCTTTTCTTCCGGAAGGAGCGCGATGAATGCGTCCTCGAGCGTGGCCGCGTTCGTCCGTTGCAGGATCTCCTTCGGCGCGCCTTGCGCGATGACCTTGCCGTCGTCCATGGCTGCAAGCCAATCGAACCGGGCGGCCTCGTCCATATAGGCTGTCGCAACGATGACGCTCATTTGCGGACGCCGCTTGCGGATCGAATTGATGAGGTCCCAGAACTGCCTGCGCGACAGCGGATCGACGCCGGTCGTCGGCTCGTCGAGAACGAGAAGGTCAGGATCATGCATCAGCGCGCAGCACAGGCTGAGTTTCTGCTTCATGCCGCCGGATAGCTTGCCGGCGGGGCGGTCTTCGAACGGATCGAGATCCGTCGCCCGCAAGAGTTCGTCGATGCGTCCGCGCCGGTCGGCCGATGGCTGGCCGAAAAGACGGCCGAAGAAATCAATGTTTTCAAAAACACTGAGCGTTGGATAGAGATTGCGCCCAAGTCCTTGCGGCATGTAGGCGATGCGGCCGCAATTTGCGGTGCGAAAGGCGCGATTCTCCATGTCTCCTTCGAAGACGGTCACATGGCCGTCCTGGATCCTGCGCACCCCGGATACCAGCGCAAGCAGCGTGGATTTGCCGACGCCATCCGGTCCGATTATTCCGGCCATGCGGCGTGCGGGTATCTCGAGATTTACGTCGGCGAGCGCGATTGTGGTCCCGTACCGGTGGGTCACGTGCTGAAGCTCGGCGATGGTCTTCTCGATCATTGCGGGAGCTTCACGACGAGATCGTCCGGCCACGCTATGTTGGGGTTCAGGCGCGCAAAGCCAAGGCCGCGGACCCCTGTTTTGACCTGCCGGTGGTATTTCTCGAGAACCTTGGGGTCGACCTGCAGCTTGACGCGAAACATCAGCTTCTGGCGCTCCTCTTCGGTCTCGACGCTCTTTGGCGTAAACTGGGCATCGGTCGCGACGAAGCTGACGGTTGCGGGAATCACATATTGGGGAATGGGGTCGGCAATGATGCGCGCTTCATCGCCGAGAGCGAGCTTACCCGCGTCGTCGGCCGGCAGGTAGATCGTCATGTAAACGTCGTTGAGGTCGAGGATTGTCAGAACGCGCTGACCCTCGGCGACCACCTCGCCGGCGCGAGTGAGCCTGTATTCAACGCGTCCGCTTCTTGGGGAAACGAGCACCAGATCAACGAGAATCGATTGTAGTCGTTCGACCTCGGCTTGGGCCGCCTTGATCGCGGATTGAGCCTGATCGCGCTGGGCGGTCGTCGCATGATAATTCGCGTCCGCCGCCTCAGATTTATTGCGTCTCTGGTCGACGGCCTGTTGCGTGATATTTCCACGCGCCAGCAGGCTTTGTCCGCGTTCCAAATCGGTCCTGGCGTAGGTCATGTCGCTGGTTCGCTGCGCGATGAGCGCAATCGCTTCCGCCAAAGCCTGTTTGGCTTTCAGCACCTGAGCCTGCGCACCCCTCAGCTGGGCTTCGTATTCCGGTGATGCGATCGTGCCGACGACCTGTCCAGCCGTGACTTCGTCGCCTTCCTCGACGGTCAGCGTCGCAAGTCGACCCGCGTATTTAGCGCCGACGTCGACCTGGGTCGCCTCGATGCGGCCGTTCGATTTTACAATCCCTTTGGGCATGGCGCGACGGCGCAGCCGCGCGATCAGCGTCTGCAACGCCGCGCCGGCTTTGGCGGCGGCGCCTTCCACTGCGGATTCGGCCCGTGCGGCAGGGCTTTGCGGCGCCGCTTCGGCGAGCGTCGACCCGGAAAGGCCCGAGAACAATAGAGCAGCCCCGAGTAATGCGCCGGCCGCTACGCGAATAGACATTAAGAGTCTCCTTCAGACTGGATATAACCCAGATTTAAGGAACGCCAGATCTGAGACGCAGCGGACGCTCAAGCGTTTGGCATTCCCCTGCAAATGAAACGGCGATCGACGTCGATTCAGGACAATCACTGAAGGGCGCACTGATTGGATTTTTGCGGTCGTCTCGGTTCGAAATCCTTCTGAGCGGACAAACCGCGAGTAAGCGCGGCGACTTGTTATGCGATCACATGCTGGCCGCCATCGACGGGAATGATGGTCCCGGTGATGTGGCGCGCGCCGTCGCTGACCAGGAACGCAGCCAGAGCGCCGACGTCCTCAATGTCGACAAGCTGGTGCTCAGGGGCGGCGGCGGCTTCCGTGGCCAGCATGTCGTCGAAGTGAGCGATTCCGCTGCCCGCCCTGGTGCGGATGGCGCCAGGCGAGATTGCGTTGGCGCGAATGCCTTTGGCGCCGAGCTCCGCGGCGACGTAGCGAACCGCGCTTTCCAAGGCGGCCTTCACCGGACCCATCAGATTGTAGTTCGCGACCACCCGTTCTGAACCGTAGAACGTGACCGTCAGAAGAGAGCCGCCTTTGGTCATCAGTGGCTCGGCAAGATGCGCCATGCGCAAGAACGAATGGCACGACACGTCCATGGCCAGGGAGAATCCGGCCGCGCTGCAATCGACCACCCGGCCGTGCAAATCGTCGGCGGGCGCGAAGGCGATCGCATGAAGCAGAAAGTCCAATTGGCCCCATTCCGCGCGGATCCTCTCGAAGACCGCCTCCAGCTGACCGGGCCTTTCGACATTACAGGGAAGCAGCAGCTTGCAGCCGAGAGAGTCAGCGACAGGGCTGACATAGGGCAGCGCCTTATCATTTAGGTAAGTCGCCGCGACCCCGGCGCCTGCGTCGACAAAGGCCCGCGCGCAACCTGCCGCTATACTGGCCTTGTTGGCGATGCCGACGACAAGGCCGCGCTTCCCTTTGAGACTGGTCGTAATTGTCAAGTCCATGACTTAAGGCTCCTGTGAGGCGGCTAGCCGGTATATTGTCGCCTGCGTGTGGCGAGCGATCATCGCTTCTTCGTCCGTGGCGATGACGCGAATTTCGACTTTGCTATCTGGCGCACTGATACAGGCGGCATTGGCCTCATTGGCGGCGCTGTCGAGTCGTAGGCCGAGCCAGCCGAGGCGAGCGCATACGGCGGCACGGACTGGCGCGGAATGTTCGCCAATGCCGGCCGTGAAGACGAGACCGTCGAGCCCCTCGAGCGCATTGACCAGCGCCGCTGCCTGGCAGGCGATGCGATAGATGAACAGGTCTATCGCTTCTTTTGCGTGCGGATCTTCGCTTGCGAGAAGCACGCGGACGTCGCCGCTTATGCCCGATGCGCCGAGTAGGCCTGAACGTCGGTAAAGCATGTCCTCGATATCGGCAAACCCGTGCCCTTGACGCCCTAGATAAAGGATGACGCCAGGATCGAGGCTGCCGCAACGAGTGGACATGACGAGACCGTCAAGCGCACTGAAGCCGGTGGTCGTTTCGACGCTGACGCCGCCCTGGAGCGCGCAGAGGCTGGCGCCGGAGCCAAGATGCGCGACAATGACACGGCCATGCGCTAATTGCGGCGATTGCTGCTTCAAACAGCTGGCGATGTACTCGTAGGACAAGCCATGAAAACCATAGCGCCGCACGCCCAACGCGGCCAACTCCCGCGGCAGGGCGAAACGGGTTGCGACTGGCGGCATGGTATGGTGAAAAGCCGTGTCGAAGCAGGCGACCTGCACGAGTCTGGGCCGGGCAGCGGCAAGCGCGCGTATCGGCGCAAGGTTGAGCGGCATATGCAACGGATCAAGCGGCGTCAGCGCCTCCAGCGCCGAGAGCGACGCCGGCGTGACTGTCTCGGGCGCGATATGATCAGCGCCGCCATCCACGACGCGATGGCCGGCGGCCGCGAGCCCATCGCTACCAAGATGAGCGTCCGCGAACGCCAGCAACGCATCAAGCGCGTCGGCGAAGGGGTGTTCCGAATTCGCAGTCCAGCGTCGTTCCGCGAGGACCGCGCCAGCGGCGTCACGGGCGATCATATGCGGCGCAGCCTCGTCGAGGTCCTCGATCTCGCCGCGAACCATGTCCTTTAAGGTGGCACCGTCGAAGATAGCAAATTTCACGCTCGACGAGCCCGCGTTCAGCGTGAGAATCGATCCCTTCATTTCGCCCAGGCGGCTCTCGCCACCAGAGCGCCGAGGGCGCAGGACGCGAGGCGCGTAGGCGCGCTGTCGGCGCGACTGGTCAGGATGATTGGCACGCGCGCGCCAAGCACCACGCCGGCGGCCTCTGCCCCCGAGAGGAAGGTGAGCTGCTTGGCGAGCATGTTCCCGGCTTCCAGATCGGGAACCACGAGGATGTCCGCGCGGCCGGCGACCAGCGAAATGATATGCTTCTCCGATGCGGCGGCCTCGTTGATCGCGTTGTCAAAGGCGAGCGGACCATCCAGGACGCCGCCGGTGATCTGGCCGCGTTCGGCCATCTTGCACAGCGCCGCGGCGTCGATCGTGGAGGGCATCCGCTCGCTGACCATCTCGACTGCGGCGAGGATAGCGACGCGCGGTTGGGCAATGCCAATCACATGCGCAAGATCGATCGCGTTTTGCGCAATGCCGACCTTTTCCGCCAGCGTCGGCCGGATGTTGATAGCGGCGTCAGTGAGCAGAAGCGGGCGCGGATAGTCTGGCACATCCATCAGATAGACATGGCTGATCTGGCGCGCCATGCGCAAACCGGTCTCAGACGCGATGACAGGATGCATCATTTCGTCGGTGTGCAGATCGCCCTTCATCAAGAGCCCGACTTCGCCGGCACGGGCCAGCACGACCGCCTGCGCGGCAGCGGCGCGGCCGTCCGGCACATCGATGAGGCGCAGAGCGGAAATGTCCGCTCCCGCCGCCTTTGCGGCTTCAGCTATCCGAACCGCTGGCCCGATGAGAACCGGCGCGATCAGCCCCGCCTTCGCCGCGTCGAGCGCGGCAAGCAAGGAGGCGGTGTCGACCGGATTCACGACCGCGGTCGGAACAGGAACGCCTCCAGCGGCGCTGGCGAGAATGGCGAGCATTGCGTCGTGGCGGTCGACCTCGACGCGGGGCAACGTAACCCGCAGGCGACGAACCTTCCCTCTAGGCGCGCGGGTGTAGGCGGTGCCGGTGATTACGGCTTCGCCATTCTGATTGGCGCAGAGGCAGTCGAGGATCACGTCGCCTTTTTCAGGCTTCTTCTCCTTCACTTTCAGTGTCGCGGTAATCGTGTCGCCGATCGAAACTGGACGTCGGAAATGCAGATCCTGGCCGAGATAGATCGTCCCCGGACCCGGCAGCTTCGTGCCAAGGACAGCGGAAATCAGCCCCGCCCCCCACATGCCTTGGATGATGATATGATGAAACATGTCCGTTTCGGCGTAGGCGGGATCGACATGCGCGGGATTGACGTCGCCCGTGACGGTCGAAAAGAGGTCGATATCGCGCTGCGTTACGAGATGCGACGAACTGGCGCTCTCGCCGATGGTCAGCTCATCGAAGGTGCGGTTCTCGATAAAGGCGTCGTCAGGTTTATCGAGCATGGTTCATTCCTCCCGAACATATTGGCCTGGGGCGTCGCAAATCGGCGCAAAGCCCTTTGCGCCCATCGGCGGCGGAGCGATGCGCGGCCCCGAGCACCGCTCGAGCCACTTCTCCCATTCCGGCCACCAGGAGCCCTCGCGAGGCGCCGTATCGTGTTCCCATTCATCGGGATCAAGCGTGCGCGCGCCGGCGTCGCGGACACGGATGCGAAAATGGCGGCGCGGGTGGCCGGGCTCGCTGACGATCCCCGCATTGTGGCCGCCTGAAGTCAGAACAAAGGTCAGTTCGCCGTCGTTCAGATAATGCATCTTGAAGACCGAATGCCACGGCGCGACATAGTCTCGTTCCGTGCTCACAAGGAACATCGGCAGCCTGATGTCATCGAGCGCAAGCGAGCGCCCTTCGACCTGGAAGCGACCCTCTGCGAGCGCATTATGAAGATAGAGAGTTCTAAGATACTCGATGTGCATGCGCGCCGGCAGACGGGTTCCGTCAGCATCCCAGGCCATCAGATCGAACGGCGCATCCTGTTCGCCGAGCAGATAAGCGCGGATCGCGTGAGACCACACGAGGTCGTTCTCCCTCAACATCTGGAACGCGCCGCCCATCTGCGCGCTGGTCAAATAGCCTTGCGTCTCCATCATATCGTCGAGGAAATTGAGCTGATCCTCAGTGATAAACAATTGAAGTGCGCCTGACTCGGTGAAATCGGTCTGCGAGGCGAACAGCGATAGCGTGGCGAACCGGTCGTCATTTTCGCGCGCCATTGCGGCGGCGGCGATGGTCAGCAGCGTGCCGCCGAGGCAGTAGCCGGTGGCGTGAATCTTCGAATTGCCACAGATTGCCTCGACCGCGTCGAGGGCGGCCATGACCCCCTGCGTGCGGTAATCATCGAGCGACGTGTCGCGCATGTCAGCGCCTGGATTGCGCCAGGAGATCGCGAATACTGTGCGCCCCTGTCCCACCAACCAGCGGATCAACGAATTACCCGGCGAAAGGTCGAGGATATAATATTTCATGATCCATGCCGGCACGATCAGAACCGGCTCGGCGCCAACCGTGGCGGTTGTCGGGGCGTACTGGATCAACTCCATCAGCGAATTGCGAAATACGACCTTCCCCGGCGTTGCGGCGAGATCGACGCCCAAGGCGAAGTCTTTCGGGACCGCGCCGCCTTGGGCGGCCGCCTGGTCGCGCAGAAAATTACGTAGGCCGGCGGCGAGGTTGGCGCCTCCGCTGGCGCGGGTGACCTCGATGACCTCCGGGTTGAGCCAAGGCATGTTCGAAGGAGAGATCAAGTCGAGCCATTGCCGCATCGCAAAGGCGATGATGCGCCGATTGGCTGCGTCCACTCCGTCCGGACTGTTCATGACGCCTAGACACCATTCCTCGGCCAAAAGAACCGATTGGACGAGCAGGTCATAGGGAGGCTTACCCCAAGCAGGATGGGCGAAGCGATGATCGCCGGCCTTTGGCGCGATCGGCTCTTCGTTCTCCATGGCGATCTGCGCGAGGCGTTGCCACTGCGCCAGGGCCTTTTGGCTCAAAGCGGATGTCTGAAATGGCGCGTTCGCGGCATGAGCGGTCCAATCGAGAAACGCGAGCGCGAGGGTGCTTGGCGATCGCCCGCCGGTGTAACGGCTCTGCCAGGCGTGAAGCATGCGATCGAGGTTGGCGTCGGCGCTCATAGGTGCAACCGTGCAAGGTGGAGAGCGCATATTCGTAGACAGCTTGACCGGAGGTTTCAGCTTTGGCGTGTCCAACATGACGAATTATCCTTAAACAGCGGCTGCGTCGGCCGGGATCAAATGCGAACCTGCCAGCGCTCCCGCCGATCCAGGCCTATACTCGGATCGTTTCGGTGTTTCTTGTTGCAATGCAGTATATCGTCCGCCGCCGCCTTAATAGCTTCGGAATCTACCCATGCGAATCTTCAATGGAGACGACCATTCTCGATCCAATAGCGTCGCGCAAAGCGTCCGCCGAGGAGGTGTGATTTGCGCGTTTCGGAATGGTGTCGCAATTGGCGATATGGCCCGTCGGAAAGCCAACCAATGTTTGAAGGACTGTGAGGTCATACCGCCTCCAAACCCTGAATCGAGGCGCTTTTGGATTTTGGGCGACCACCGCTTTCAAGGGGATGCAAGATGTGATTCGGTCTGATCATCTGATTCGAGGTGAACAGATGATAAAGTGCACCAAAGCCCAGATACGGAAGTTGAAAACGGCGCTGCGATGGAAGCTTCCTGCGGAACAGCGGCAGCGCGTCCAGATGGTTTTACTGCGCGAGAGCGGAATGACGCAGCCTTTGATATCCGCGGCAATGGGCGTGTCGCTCAGCACGGTGAACCGAGCGCACATGGCCTATGACCGCGGCGGCCTCAAGGCGCTCGAGCGGAAGCCAATTGGTGGCCGTAAGCGCGAGAACATGAGTTTAGAATGGAGGAGGCGTCACTCAAGGGAACAATTATCTCTTCCGGCCACATGAAGCTCGAGCTCTACTACAATTTACAGAGGCAGCTCCTGAGTTTAGCGTTTCGGCCGGCGGTCTCCGTGAGTAGAATCCGACTCTGACACTATCTGGCCCGGGGACCTAAGCTCTCGGTCACCGCATGGACAATCAAAGAATGATCGGCTTGCTGAGAATTTTGTCAGCGATTGGTCCTAACTTTGCGCCGAGACGCGCCTCAAGGCCGTTAAATGCGGATCGCCGTGCGACGAATGAATACGGAGCCATAGAATGACGCATATTTACCAAGAGCACTCCGAGCGAGCGCTCTTCGAACCTAACCGCGCGGGGGCTTTGAGATTAGCTAATCGCATCGTTATGGCGCCACTGACGCGAAACCGCGCCGGTCCCGGCTTGGTCCCGGGCGAATTCGCGGCAGAATACTACGCTCAACGCGCGACGGCCGGCCTGATAATCGCCGAAGCCACGCAGATCTCCGCCCAGGCGCAAGGCTACGCAGATACGCCGGGCTGTTATAGCGACGATCAGGTCCGAGGTTGGAAAAAGATCACGGATGCCGTGCATGCCAAGGGCGGGACCATTGTGGTTCAGCTTTGGCACACGGGCAGGGTCTCACATACAAGCTTCCAGTTAGACGGCCAAGCGCCCGTGGGTCCTTCGACGATCCGGGCAAACACCAAGACGTTCGTTGCCGGCCAGGGCTTCGTCGAAGTATCGATGCCTCGCGCGCTCGGGCTGGACGAGATGCCTGGGATTATTCAGGACTTCCGCTACGCCTCACTTCGCGCCATCGAGGCCGGTTTCGATGGCGTGGAGCTGCACGGCGCGCACGGGTACCTGCTTGACGCTTTCTTGCGCGACGGGACGAACCATCGCACTGACGCCTATGGCGGAGCTATTGCGAACCGCGCCAGATTGATCCTTGAGGTCGCCAAGAGGTGTGCGGACGCGATCGGCTCCGATCGTCTGGGCGTGCGAATATCTCCAGTCTCCACCGCCGGCGATTCCCATGACAGCGATCCGCAGGCTCTCTTCAATTATGTCGTCGAAAACCTCAATCTCCTTGGCTTGGCCTATCTGCACGTCGTGGAAGGCGAGACGGGCGGCAAGCGAGATAGTATTCCATTCGACTATTGTGCGCTCCATGATCGCTTCGACGGCGTCTGGATGGTCAACAACGGCTATGATCGCCAGATGGCGATCGATGCGGTGGCGAGTGGCCGCGCCGATCTGGTGTCGTTTGGCCGTCTCTTCATCGCCAATCCGGATTTGGTGGAGCGCTTCAGGGAAAACGCCCCTCTCAACAAACTGATGGGTCAGGACACGTTCTATGGCGGCGGCGCGCACGGCTATACCGATTATCCGACCCTCCAACAAGCGCGCTCATCGGATGAAGTCGCCGAGGAGGGCCTCGGTTTGAGTCCGGTCGTCTAAACTTGTATATGATCTGGAGCGCGCACGCTGTCTAAACTTCGGTCTGGCATATCATCCACAAGGCGATGAAGATTGGCGGCGAATTTGTTCACTGCTGAGATTTGACAGATCTCTCATAACGACGCGCCTGCGGGAGGCGGCTCGGCTCGGGCTCGCTTGGAAAACAGGGCTAACGCAACCGACGCATTACCCGCCCTGAGAAGGCGAGCGCCTTTGCAAGAGTTACCATTAGCCTTTGAAGTGTTTAACAATATAAATGAGCTAAGTGCTGCGCGGTTCGCATGAATGTTCCGCTCCGTGGCCACAAGCAATGAGAGTGCACAGCGAACCCATGCGCGAACCCGATCCTTCCAATGTTTTGAAAGACGAAGAGGTCGCGTCCGGCGAAACCGAAACCCCCAGCAGAGCTCTAGTGCGGGTAGCCGAGGCGCCTCTAGCGATTCCAACTCCGCCGCTTTCCGATCGCCGAAGACCGGTTTGGAAGCTTATTTTGGCTCTCATCCTGATTGCCGTCGTCGTCTGCGGGGGCTTTTATTGGTGGCGTCAGCGCCAGGCGCGGCTTCCGGCCGGGATCGTGTCCGGCAATGGGCGGGTGGAGGCGCAGGAAATTGATATCGAAACCAAATTTGCTGGTCGGGTCGCGCAATTGTTCGTCGACGAAGGTGATATGGTCGCGCCAGGACAGATCGTTGCGCGCATGGACGTCCGCGATCTTGAGGCCTCTCTCGCGAAGGCCGAGTCCCAGGTTCAGCAAGCCCAGCGCAGCCTTGACGAAGCAAACGCGAACGTAGAGCAGCAGAAAACACAGGTCACGCTTGCCAAGCAGGAAATCGAACGCACCATGGCGCTCGTGACGCGCGGATTCGCAACTAAGCAATTGCTGGATCAACGCCAACAAGGTTTAACCGGCGCGTTGGCCGCGCTCAACGCGGCAAACGCCCGCGTCGGCGAGGCTGAGCGCGCGCGCGACGCCGCGACCCATGACGTCGAGTTTTTCAAGGTCAATATCGCCGACAACACGCTGGTGTCGCCAACGATTGGCCGCGTTCAATATCGGATTGCCAATGTTGGCGAGGTGCTTCCGGCGGGCGGCAAGGTCTTCACCCTTCTCGATGTTTCAAATGTCTATATGGATGTCTACCTGCCAACGAGTGACGCCGGCCGGGCGGGCGTAGGGTCTGACGCGAGGCTTTTGCTCGACGCCTATCCGACGTTTCCGATCTCGGCGCATGTCTCCTTTATTGCGACGCAGGCGCAGTTCACGCCGAAAGCGGTCGAGACCAAGAATGAGCGCGACAAGCTGATGTTCCGCGTGAAGGTGCGCGTCGATCCCGAGATTTTGCGCGCGCACGCCGCTGATGTGCGGACGGGTCTTCCTGGAATCGCCTACGTGCTGGTCGATTCCAAAGTGAAGTGGCCTGCGGAGCTGCGGGTGCCCGCTTCGACCAGTTCGCAGTGAAAGTTTCCCGCGCTTCAGTGGCTGAGCTTTCCGGCGTTTCGTTGCGCTATGGCGTGACAAAAGCGCTTGACGATGTGACGTTGGCCCTTCCGGGCGGCTGCATGGTCGGGCTGATTGGCCCTGACGGAGTCGGAAAGTCTTCGCTCTTAAGCCTTATCGCCGGCGCCCGCCGCATCCAAAATGGCGATGTCCATGTTCTTGGCTGCGACTTTAGCGATCGCCGCAACCGCGCGGACGTCTGCCCCCGTATCGCCTATATGCCGCAGGGGCTCGGGAAAAATCTTTATCCCGACCTCAGCGTGAGGGAGAACATCGACTTTTTCGGGCGCCTCTTCGATCAGCCGCTGAAAGAACGTAAGCGGCGCATCTCGGAACTGCTTCAAGCAACGGGGCTCTCTCGCTTTTCGGAGCGGCTTGCGGCAAAACTTTCCGGCGGCATGCGCCAGAAGCTTGGCCTTTGTTGCGCGCTGATTCACGATCCCGATCTCCTGATTCTCGACGAGCCGACGACGGGCGTCGATCCGCTTTCAAGGCGTCAATTCTGGAGCCTCATCGCGCGCATGCGCTCTCAGCGACAAGACATGAGCGTTATTACGGCGACGGCCTACATGGAGGAAGCTGAGCAATTCGATTGGCTTGTCGTTATGAATGAAGGCCGCGTGCTCGCCACGGGAACGCCGATGGCTATCGAGACAAAGACAGGAGCGTCGTCTCTCGAGGAGGCCTTTATCGCGCTATTGCCTCAAGAGAAGCAGCGCGCTCGCAAGGTCTTCACTATTCCGCCGCTAAAGCGAGGCGGCGGAGAGCCGGTGATCGTTGCGCGTGACCTCACGCGCCGCTTCGGCGACTTCACCGCCGTCGATCATGTAAGTTTCTCGATCCAGAGGGGCGAGATCTTTGGCTTTCTTGGCTCGAATGGCTGCGGCAAGACGACGACGATGAAGATGCTGACCGGCCTTTTGCCAGCCAGTTCCGGCGAAGCCTTTTTATTCGGCAAGCGGCTCGACGCAGCCGACAAGCGGGCCCGTTTTCGCGTCGGCTATATGTCGCAATCTTTTTCTCTCTATACCGAGCTCACAGTCCGTCAGAATATAGACTTGCATGCGCGCCTGTTCCACCTTCCTAAAGAAGAGGCTAAAGCGCGCATCGCCACCCTCGTCGAACGCTTTGGGCTACGCCCCTATCTCGATCAGAACGCTGGCGATCTCCCGCTCGGCATTCGCCAGCGCCTATCCCTCGCTGTCGCCATCGTTCACGCGCCAGAAATCCTCATCCTCGATGAGCCCACCTCCGGGGTCGACCCGCTCGCGCGTGACGAGTTTTGGGAGCTTCTGGTCGATCTCTCCCGCAATCAAAGCGTAACGATTTTCGTGTCCACACATTTTATGAACGAGGCCGCGCGCTGCGACCGCATAGCGCTGATGGATGCAGGCCGTGTGCTTGCGATGGGAACTCCCGCGGATCTCGTTGCGGCGCGTCATTGCGCTAATCTCGAAGACGCCTTCATTTCCTATCTTGAGCAGGCAGAAGGCCCGCAAGCCTCCAACTCTGGCGCCAGTCTAGTTCGCCTCCCGACACGGAAAGCGCCGAAGCGACATCCAGCCGTGTGGTTCAGCCTGCGTCGCCTATTCGCTTATGCGATCCGCGAAGGCCTCGAACTCGCGCGCGACCCGATCCGCATCGGCTTCGCGTTGCTTGGCACGACCTTCCTCATGATCGTCTTTGCAGCCGGCATTTCCACTGACGTCGACAATTTATCCTTCGCCGTCCTCGATCGCGACAATACGCCGGAAAGTAGAGCTTATCTCGAGGAATTGCGCGGCTCCTCATATTTCATCGAAAAAGCGGCAATCGCCGATGAATCCAGCCTCGAAAAACGCATGCAATCAGGCGATATCAAGGCTGCAATTGAAATCCCGCCCAACTTCGGCCGTTTCATCAAAAAAGCGGTTCCGACTTCTGTAGCGGCCTGGATTGACGGAGCTATGCCGTTTCGCGCCGAGACGATCCGGGGATACCTCCAGGCCGCCCACCAGCAATTTTTATCTGACCTTGCTATTCGCAGCGGTCAACGCGCAGCCGCTACATTTGATGAGGCGCGCGACGCGCTTCGCAATTCTGATCTCGCTTTACTCGGCGCTGCTGCCGCGCGGGCGGTTCCGCCGGCCAGAATCGAAGTGCGATTTAGTTACAATCAGGACTTCGACAGCATATACGCCATGGCGCCTGGCAGCATGGCGCTGCTGCTCGCCCTTATCCCGGCAATTCTGATGGCGCTCGCCATCGTGCGCGAAAAGGAATTAGGCTCGATCACGAATCTCTATGTCACGCCCGTAACGCGCCTTGAGTTCCTTCTCGGCAAGCAACTCCCTTATATCGGCGTCGCCATGGTCAATTTCGCATTACTCTTTCTCATTATCGTCTTCTTATTTCGGGTGCCCCTAAAGGGAAGTTTTCCGGCTTTGCTTCTCGGCGCCTTATTGTATGTGACGTCAACGACCGGTATCGGCATGCTAGTCTCGGCTTTCTGCCGCACGCAAATCGCGGCGCTGTTCGGCACCGCTATCGTTACAGTACTGATTGCGACTCAGTTCAGCGGAATGATGACGCCAGTGTCCTCTCTTGCTGGATTTCCCGCAATCATGGGGCGTTGTTTCCCGATGACCTATTTCCTGAAGATCAGTGTTGGCGCGTTCACTAAAGCGCTTGGTTTCATTGAGATGCAGGGCAGCTTACTCACGCTGGCGGTCTTCATCCCGATTCTTATAGGACTTAGCCTCATTGTTTTACGCAAGCAGGAGGACTAACCTCAATGTCCTCCAATACTCTCAGCAATATTTTCTGGCTTGGAACAAAGGAGCTTCGCAGCTTTTTCAAGGATTATGTCTTGCTTGGTTTTGTGATCTGGTCATTCACATTTTCTGTCTACACGCAGGCGCAAAGCAACTCTCAGGAGCTGCACAATGCTTCCGTGGGTGTAGCAGATGAAGACCATTCACCGCTATCGCGCCGAATGATCGCGGCGCTTCTGCCACCTTATTTTAAGCCGCCTCAGGCGATCATCGCAAGCGACATTGAGCGCCTGATGGATACGGCGCGCTACACTTTCGTCATCGTGATTCCGCCGGACTTCGAGCGCGATGTTCTCGCTAGACGATATCCGGCCGTTCAAGTGGATATCGATGCGACAGCGATGGTGCAGGCGGGGCTCGGCTCCAATTATATCCAGCAAATATTCTCGACCGAGATCAGCAATTTCGTTTCACGCAACGAGGGTGCTTTCTCGTCTCGATCCCAAGGAACTTCACAATCATCGGTCACGCTCGCGGTCCGCGTCGCCTTTAACCCGAATGTGACGACATCGTGGTTCACAAGCATCATGGGCATCATCAATAGCGTCACGATGCTCGCGATCATCCTCGCCGGCGCCGCGATTATTCGAGAGCGTGAACACGGAACAATGGACCATCTTCTGGTCATGCCTGTGACGCCTTTTGAAATCGCCATGTCGAAAGTCTGGGCCAACAGCCTTGTGATCACGATTGCAGTCGGCCTGTCGCTGACGATCGTAGTACGCATGCTGCTCTCCATTCCCGTCGTCGGCTCGGTTCCCCTCTTCATGGTCGGCGTGGCTATATACCTGTTTTTTGCTACGGCTATCGGTATCTTTCTAGCGACGATCGCGCGGACTATGCCCCAGCTCGGTCTTCTTTACCTTCTCGTCGCCATGCCGATGAATATGCTTTCGGGAAGCAATACGCCGCTCGAATCCATGCCGCTTGCGCTTCGCACTATTATGACGGCGGTTCCGTCAACTCATTTTGTGGCGTTTGCACAATCAATTCTCTATCGTGGCGCAGGCCTCACCGTGGTATGGCCCGACTTTCTTTTTGTCGCCATGGTTGGAGGGCTCTTCCTGTTTCTTGCGTTGATCCGTTTCCGGGCGGTCACCATTCAAAGTGGTTGAACCTGCCGCTTACAGCGTTTTACTTCGTGGGCGCCGCGCAGGTGGCTATTAGCATCGTAGCGATGGCGTGACCAGACGATCATGATTTATCGCTTTTGTTTGGGAGCCGGGCAAAAGCCGAGCGGTTCTGAGCCATTCGATCGGGAGGATACGATCGGGAGGAAGGGCCGAACTGGGATGTGTGCTGGGATGGCTCCCGCTGGCGAAACGCCAATGCAAATTTCCTCGGCTCGCAAGCCCCTTTTCAAAGCGTTTAGATGCCGTAATGGCCCCAGCCCGAGCCTCTGGTTCAGGATGGTGGCTGTCCTGTAAGACGGCGGCCAGATCTCGGAATAGTCCAGCCTGAGGACAGGCGGTGGGGATAGCGCGAAGCACGATCGGCCGCGGGTTGAAGGATCTGGAGGCGTCCGGGTTTTCCCAGGGAAAGGTTCGACGTGCTGGGGGAGGACGGCGCTCGCTCACGCGGACGGCTGCAACGCTTCTGGACGATTTGCGACGGATCATCGAACCGTCGACGCTTGGCGACCCGATGCGGCCGCTGCTTTGGGTGTCGAAGAGCCACGCCAAGCTCGCGGTGGCGTTGTGTGCCATGGGGCATCAGGTTGCGGAAAGCAGCATCCCAAAGCTTCTTGAACAGCTTCACTACCGCCGCCAAGTGAATCGCAAGACCAAGGAAGGGAGCCATCACCCCGATCGTGACGCTCAATTCGAGCTCATCAATCAGCAAGCCATGGCCTTTCAGGCTGCTGGCCAGCCGGTCATCTCGGTCGATACCAAGAAGAGGGAGCTGATCGGCGACTACAAGAATGCGGGCAGCGACTATCGGCCGGAAGCTTGCCCGGATAAAGTGAATGTGCATGACTTCGTCGACAAAGAACTCGGCAAAGCCATTCCCTATGGCGTCTACGATATTGGCGCCAATGCCGGCTAGGTCAGCGTCGGCGTTGATCACGACACAGAGGAGTTCGCCGTCAACAGCATTCATCGCTGGCTAGAGATGATGGGACAGGAGCGATACCCGACGACCGACCGGCTGATGATCACGGCCGACGGCGGCGGCTCCAATGGCAGCCGCGTCCGGCTGTGGAAGGTCAAACTTCAAGAACTTGCCGATGCCACAGGCCTGACTCTTGTGGTGTGTCACTATCCGCTCGGGACATCGAAATGGAACAAGATAGAGCACCGCATGTTCTGCCACATCACTCAGAACTGGCGTGGTAGGCCGCTGAGCAGTCGCCTGGCCGTGGACGAACTGATTGGAGCGACCACCACCAAGTCGGGCCTCGAGGTCCGTTGCGAACTCGACAACAATATCTATGCGAAGGGCATCAAGATAACCGACGCTCAAATGGCCGCGTTAAACATCGAGGCTGATGCATTTCATCCAGAATGGAATTACGTAATCGCGCCGCGATCGCCCACGCGCATAATATAACGCACTTATTTGTGGGCGTCTCCTAAATGGGACCGAATGCCGGCATTTTGCTATGGCTCGGCATGGATTGATAGCCTGGGCGCCAAGCTCAGGCATCAAGAAGCGCGTGCGATAGAATTGTGGAACGAAGGCCCATCAACGGTTTGAGTGCCTACCGGCTGATCGTATAGCTCGAGAAGGTGATAGGTCGCAGGTTTGACTCTTAGTGGTTTTGTTGAGGAAATAGGCTCGCGTCGACTTGGGAGGTCTGAGTATTTTCCGAATCTAGTACCGCGCTCGATCGCGAAGTAAGGTAACGTTGTAGTAACTGAGGGTGGCAGAGCTCCATCCTATTCGTTGGTCCCGGAATTATGGCTAAAAAGATGAGCGGTCGACATGACGCTATCAGTTCCGTGTTTTATCTTACTCGAAAATCAACACCTTTCTATCCGTCGCGGTAGGGGAGGAAGGCAATGGCATGCCATTCATCGTCTCATCATTGGCGCGACAGGAGAGACAGTCCTGCTCTGTGCGTCGCATTTGATTTGTCACGCCGCCTGCGCATTCCCGAAAAACAAGATCATACGGTCGCTGCCGGGGCTTCCCCGTTAAAGAAACCATTGCCCATCGTCATCGCATGACATGCAAACTATTCTCCGCCAAGAGATCATGTTCGGGACGCTAAACGAGCCACATAGATTACCGATCCGAAGCCGCGTTTAGGTCGCGAATACAGCCCGTAATGCAAGCGAGCGCCGACGCGGCATCGAATTGCTTTTAGCGTCGATCAACTCGTGACATCCATCGAAAGGAATACTCAATGCGTATAGCGCTCGTTGCTCCCTTAGCTGAAGCAGTGCCGCCAAAGCTCTATGGCGGAACCGAGCGCGTTGTATCGTGGCTAGCCGAGGAGCTTGTCCGGAAAGGTCATAAAATAACTTTGTTTGCCAGCGCCGACTCGGAAACATCGGCCAACTTCGTGTCGTGCGCGCGGCAAAGCCTCAGATTGGCGGGTATTCGGGACCATATTGGCAGCACACTCGCCATGTTGCGAGAAGTCAGACGCAGGGCCGCCGAATTCGACGTCATTCATTTTCACATTGACCTGCTGCCGAACGCGCTATTTCAGGACCTCGCGCACAAATGCCTCGTGACGCTTCATGGGCGCCTCGATCTTAGAGACGCCCATCCGCTCTATGAGGCGTTTCCGGAAATGCCCCTGGTCTCCATTTCGGATTCTCAACGCAGCCCGATGCCAAAATCCGCAAACTGGCTGGCGACTATCATGCATGGGCTCCCCGCCCATATTTGTCCGTTCAATTCGAAAGGGGGCGATTATCTCGCTTTCCTTGGCCGTATTTCACCAGAAAAGCGGCCCGATCGAGCCATCGAAATCGCCAAGCGGTCAGGGGTGCGGTTGAGGATCGCCGCGAAGGTGGATAATGCCGATCTCGAATACTTCAAGACTGTAATCGAGCCGATGCTCAATGACCCGCTTATCGAGTTTATCGGCGAAATCAACGAGAGCGACAAGCGTGAGTTTCTTGGCGGCGCGTGCGCGTTGCTCTTCCCGATTGATTGGCCCGAACCATTCGGTCTCGTTATGATTGAAGCGATGTCAGCCGGAACGCCAGTCATCGCGTGGCGCAACGGCTCAGTCCCAGAGGTCATTTCAAATGGCGTGACGGGCCGAATTGTAGAATCCATGGATGACGCGGTGGCTGCTATCGCCACGGTCTCGCTAATGTCCAGATCCAGTGTGCGCGCGGAATTCGAAAAGCGCTTCACGGCCGAACGGATGGCCGAATCCTACCTCACCGCCTACCGTTCGCTGCTCGCGCTTGCGCCGGTAAACGCGCGGAATCTGGCATCAGTGATACCTCTTGGGGTCAGGAAGAGGCTCTCCGCGCAGACTTTCATCCCCGCGCAGGCTTTCAACGGGGCAAGCCAATGTCGAACCGATGCGCAAAACATTCTTGACCCTGTTTGACGAGGTAGAGTACTTAGGCGGCAAACGCTTGCTACCGTTCCGGTAAGCAGAGGCGGCTCTCCGATCAGCGTGGCTGGGTCGCTCAATTTGTCAGTTGTTTGCGGATTTCGATCAATTCCTTCTTGCGGGCGTCGGTCGTCTTCGGATAGCTCATTCCAAGCTCTTCGAACCTATCTAGAATGATCTGGGATACGATCAGCCTGGCATTCTTTTTATCGTCCGCCGGAACGACATACCAAGGCGCCCGGCTCGTGCTTGTCGCAGTGATGCATTCCTCATACGCCTTCATATAGTTGCCCCAGAATTTCCGCTCCGCGATGTCCGCAAGGCTGAACTTCCAGTTCTTTTGCGGTTCATCAATGCGCTCAAGGAAGCGTTTACGCTGCTCTGCCTTCGAGAGATGCAAGTAGAACTTGATGATGCGGGTTCCATTCACATGCAGATGCCGCTCCAAATCGACGATAGATCGATAGCGATCGCGCCAAATGTCCTTTTCATCGCTCGGAGCGTTGGGGATCGCTTCACTGCGTAGGATTTCAGGATGCACCCGGAGGATCAGCACCTCCTCGTAGTAAGATCGGTTGAAGATTCCTATCTGCCCGCGCTCCGGCAGATTCCGGGTTGTGCGCCAGAGAAAATCATGCTGCAACTCGGCGGCACTCGGATGTTTGAAGCTAAAGACCTGGCAGCCTTGCGGATTGACGCCTGACATGACGTGCTTAATCGCGCCGTCTTTACCGGCCGCATCCATCGCCTGAAAGATCAGAAGAAGCGCATAGCGGTCGGACGCGTAGTGAAGCTGCTGCAATGCGCTCAGTTTCGAAACGTGCTCTTCCAGCAGTCTATGATAGTCGTCTTTCGACTTATACGACGCATCAACTGTCGTTGGCCACTTTCCCAGATCAACGTCGTCGCCTTCCTTCACGGAGAACTCTTTTGGATTGATTTTCATGTGCGTCCTTTTAGCGTTCTTTTGACAATCGCTTGATGTGCGTGGTCACTGCCTTCACTAAATACCAGATCCTCGCGGGGCTGAATGTCGCTCTTGACAATTTCCGAGTAGCCGCCAATGTCGAGGCTGAGCTGAAGAGGCGCAGCTTGTGGCTCCCCGCGACGCAGTACCCAGACTTGAGGGCAGCCTTTTGTTCGGCCGAAAGTCGATCGGGCCGCGTCCGCGGCTTTAGAATAACGCAGCGCTTAATCAGGAGAGCGGAGCGCATCCTTGCGGCTGGCGGCCACGATTTTGATCGTCGCCGCCATACCAGGATCGAGCATCAGGTCCGGATTGGCCGCAGTGATGACGACGTCATAGGCCGTTATTCCCTTGATCGTGTGCTGCGACGGCCCAATTTCCGTCACCTCGCCGGGGAAGGATCGGCCGGGAGAGGAATCGACTGTGATCGAGGCCTTATCGCGGAGCTTGATTTCGCCGATTGCGAGGTCGCTGATAGAGGCGTTGATCCGTATAACGCTGACATCTGCGGCGATGCGGAAAAGCGGCTCCTCGGAGCCTGCCGCGACCAACTGACCCCTTTCTGCGTCGCGTGAGACCACTGTTCCATCGATCGGCGAAATGATATCTGTTTGGAGGAGTTTGCTCCGGGATGTCTCGGCGTCAGCTTGAAGCTGTGCGACCGTTTCTTCGTCGCGCGTTGTTCGTGCCTGAGCACGCTCAAGGGCATTACGCGACACCTTGAGCGCTTTCTTCGAAATAGCCCGACGCCTCGCCAAGAACTCACGATGCTCGAAAGCTGCTTGTGTCCGTGTGAGAGCGACTTCGTCATTTTGGGATCGAGCCTCGGCTGCCGAAAGATCGGCCGCGTCCTGGTCTGCTATGACTTGATAAGGGTGAGGGTCAATTTTTGCGCAGAGCTGACCCGCCTTCACTTTCGTGTTCGTAGCGCAAGAGATCGCCTGGACTACGCCGGAGACGCCGGCTTCGACTGGGACGGTCGCCAAGGGTGCGACGACGCCCCTCGCGGTTATGGTACGTGCGATCTGGCCGAATCCGAGTTTCTGCGTCGCGTAGTGAACGGGGGCCGTGCGATGGGTCGACCAATAGAACCAGCCGCCGCCGAAAGCCAGAACGATGGCTGAAACGGCTACGGCGGAGATTCGCCAATGTGCGGGGACCCAGCCAAAAGCTGTCTGGTTCGCCGTCCCATCCGATTGAAACTGTCCGCGTCCGGACGATCCGGCTGATGTTCGCTGATGTGGCGGCTCGCGCCAAGTCCAGGCTTCTGGTGTTCTCGCGGCATCCTTCACGGCTGGATCAAGAATTGAATAAGCGAGTAGTTTTACACGGTCGTTCACAAGGAACCAGGCAAGAGCATAGCCCCAGACGAACAGGGCCCAACCCCACCCGAGCGGCGTCATAAATACCCCGTAAACCGCAATCAGAGTAGCGATCGCTTGCGTGCTAAACACGGCCATCAAAAGAATCCGAGCGGGTCGTATGGACCAGAACGGGCCGCGCGTGCGCGTCAGGAAAATAGTCAGATGTCCCGCTACGGAGAGCTTTAAATACATAAGAGTCTGGATGAGCGCGCGATTTAGGTGAAAAACGCGCTCCCCCAGATAAAATAGGCCAAACGCGGCGACGACCCCGATAACGCCCAGCGCCGTGGCGACGCCCAGAACCAGGCGCATATTCCAGGCCTCGGGCTTATCTTTGTAGTGCACATTGTCGTAGGCGATGGACAGGATCGCGCCGTCGTTGAGCAGCGCGAGCATGACGATCATCACCGCGGTCAATGGATAAAAATTGAAGATCAGGATCGCCAGTGTCATGAAGAACAGGACGCGCAGCGTCTCGGCGATGCGGTAGATCGCATAGCTATTCATCCGCTGGAAGATGCGGCGGCTTTCCTTGATCGCGTCAATGATGACGGACAGCCCGGGCGTCATCAGCACGATGTCCGCCGCCGCCCGCGCTGCGTCGGTCGCGCCGGAGACGGCGATGCCGCAATCGGCTTTTTTCAGCGCAGGCGCATCGTTCACGCCGTCGCCTGTCATGCCGACGATGTGGCCGCGTTTCTGCAAATCATCCACAATGTGGAATTTGTGTTCAGGAAATACCTGGGCGAAGCCGTCGGCCTTCTCGATGGTCAGGGCCTTCGCGGCCGACTCTTGCTGCTTCTCGTCGCCGAGGCTTCTGGCGTCGAGAATATTGGCGCCCATCGCAAGTTTCTTGGCGGTTTCCTCAGCAATGGCCAGCGCATCGCCCGTTACCATCATGACCTTCACGCCCATCTGGCGCGCCATTGCGATGGTCGCCTTGGCGTCTTCCCGTGGCGGATCGAATAGGGGCAATACGCCGAGAAATTGCCATTGGCCATCTCCGTCGGCCCGCGCCACGCCCAACGAACGGAAGCCGCGAACGGCGAAACCATCGATAGCTTTGTCGACGGCGGCCTTCACTTGCTCGGCGTTGGCTGAAAGCGCCAGAATGACCTGCGGCGCACCCTTCGTAACCTTGAAAGCCCTTCCGTCCGCATCTTTGACGGCGGCCTCGGTGCGTTTATGCACCGGGTCGAACGGCTGGAAATGAGTGACGTCGTAACCCTTCAACGCCTCGTTGCCTTTGAGGCCGCCCAGAACGGCGAGATCAATCGTATCGTTATTGTCCGCGCGCGAGGCCAGTGCTGCGTTGAGGATGACTTGGTCGGCGGGAACATTGTTGACGCTGAATGAATCGCCGAGCGTCAGCCTGTTCTGGGTCAATGTGCCGGTTTTGTCCGCGCACAGGATGTCTACGCCGGCCAATTCCTCGATCGCTACCAGATGGCTGATGACCGCCT
Source organism: Methylocapsa palsarum (assembly GCF_900114285.1). GTDB lineage: Bacteria > Pseudomonadota > Alphaproteobacteria > Rhizobiales > Beijerinckiaceae > Methylocapsa > Methylocapsa palsarum. Next base: position 71,910 of record NZ_FOSN01000013.1, read on the forward strand.
GCTTTTTGGCGAGCAGCCGCGCTCCGACCGCCATCGTCACCGACAAAACCGTGGGCATCGCTACGGGAATTGCGGCGACAGTCAGCACCAATGCGAATTGCAGCGTCGTGAGGATCGGATCGCCGCGGAACATCGCGAAAGCAATAATCACCCCGACCAAAGCCACCGCAAGGACGATCAGGTAATTACCGATCTTCAGAACGGCGCGTTGAAAGTGGCTGACGGTGTGCACGTCTTGCACAAGCTGCGCCGTCTTGCCGAAGTATGTGTCGGCGCCGGTCGCGTAGACCATTGCGCCGGTTTCGCCTTGACGGAGGATTGAGCCGGAAAACACCGCGTCGCCAAGATTGCGCGTGACCGGAAGGGATTCGCCGGTCAGCGCCGACTGATCAACCTCCACCGGATCGCCCTCCAGCAGACGCGCGTCCGCCGGCACGATGTCGCCCAGTCGCAGTCGGATGACGTCGCCTGGCACCAAGTCTCGCGCCGCCGGCGCGGTCCACTTCCCATCCCGTTTCACGCGGGCCTTGATCGCTAGCGTCGCCTTCAGCGCGGCGATGGCGTTGCCAGCCTGACGCTCCTCCCAAAAACCGACAAAGGCATTGGCTAGGAGCAGAAGGAGGATGATGAAGAAATCCGGCCAATGCCTGACCACGCCCGACAAGATCACCGCAACCTCGATCATCCACGGGATAGGACCCCAGAAATAGCTGAGGAATTTCAGGATTGGATTGGTCTTCTTTTCCTCGATCTCGTTCGGCCCATATTGGGTCAGGCGCCTTTCCGCCTCGGCCTGACTGAGCCCCTCCGGCGTCGAACCGAGCTCTTTCTCAACCTCCGGCAAGGGAAGCGATTTCAAATCTCCCTCCGTTAAAGGCTTTGATCTGGGAGCCTTGGGCTGCGCGACGTCAGATTTCGGCATGAGGATTCTCTTTGTCCTAGCGAGTTTCAAATTGTGAGCCGGGGGAGACGAGTCTTAATGTTCCTGGCCTCGCCATTGGGGTTAATGCACGCGGTCCTATCGATGAAAGAGTCAAAAGATTCCTATCGAGAACTGCGCCACGCCATCGCCGCGTCATCATAACGTGCCCGCGATGGCGATGAGGCCCCGACTATCGAGTCCCCAGGCGAGGTGCCTATCGCTGGGCTAACCAATTTCAAGGGTGGCAAGCGGCTCCAATATTGGTAGAGCAGCCAAAGGCGTAAAGGGCCACTACGGCGAATTCACTCGCGATGGTCTGAAACAAATCATCTACATATTACTTCAGTATCTAGACAGAGGGGAGGGGCAAAGCAATCAAGCTCCCAACGCATAAATCAGCATCCAGCGCCCATTCTTGGTCGTGAAAAAACGTCACCCTTGGCTCTAGTCAACGTAGACAGCTAGCGCCGCTTCTATAACTCTTGGGACTCTCAGATGCGCACGTTGCGCGTATGGAAGGGGCTCAGTCAGGTTGCGATCCGGCTCTTGTTTGAGCGGTGACTTTCGAAGAGTGCGCGGAGAACAGTTCCAGAATATTCTCTCCTTTCTGGCAGATGTGACGACGCGATGGCTTTGTGAGTGAGACCTGAAGATTTGCAAGGCATGATTGCGCGAACTAGTGGCGTCCGCCGGGCAGTCGGCGATGCCCGTCGCTCAGAGACGCGCGCCTGCTTTATGGAATCTGCATCGCCCTCCAGTAGAAACGCGCAACAATTGCGTCCCAGAGGTTTGCTGGACGATTCTGGTGACAATATTGGACAACTTTTGAGACAGGAATGCCAAAATCCTTAGCGGTTATATTCGGCGCCTCTTTCATCTCCTGCTTGTTGAGACCCACCAACCAGTAAACGACGCGTGATTTTGCCGCATCTGAAAGCTGAAGGAAATCTTCGCAGGTCCAATCCCCCGCTTTTTTGGCTTGAACAGTAGAAGTCAAGGAAATGACCGCCAAAGCAGACGTTCCAATGACACACAAAATTGTCGAAAAAATCTTCGTCATCACATTACTCCATAACGACATTGTTGAGCTGCTGGTGAGAGGGGTAATACCGCATCATGTAAAAGCCGATCATCATCCAGCCCGTCAAGGTGCGCCACACTAAGCATATAAACACGGTACTCCCAACGAGCTGTGCAATATCGATCCTTATTGGTTCAACTGATTATCGATTCTGGGAGGCCGCGCATAGAGGACGTTTGAAGTGTTCGGCTTACAAACATAGACTTGTTGTTTAATACCGCCGATTTACAATGCTATGATAGGTTCGGAAATTACCTATGGTCATGTTCTGAGTGGAATATTGGCCCGTGGGGATAAACCATGTCCGCGGAGATCGCGGGGTCTCCGTGTTGAGCTGAGGAATGCCCGAGCCGCCGGGGCGACACTTTCGCTCAGGCCATCATAACGCTCGCCTCTTAGGCGTTCGGCTGGAGATCTGATTCCACGATTCGAAAAGCGGAAGCAAGCTGCCGGCAAAAAGCTTCGATTTCAATTAAATTGCAGAAATCTCAGATGACGCTCTGATCGACCCTTGCGGGAACTCTGACGAGAGCGCCTGGGATAGATATTTAACAAACCAAAAGGTCGGGCGCGACGCCATCTGATTAGTTTCCGAGGCTACGGCCCTGGACGAACCGCCAGCTATAATCCATCTGAGGAAATTTCCACGAGGGCTGTCAGTGAAGGTCAAAGTGAACGCTCGGCCTGCACCTGAGACGCGCCGGCGCGCCAAAGTCAAGGACATAAGGCATGACCCGATTGAAACAACTGGAAACATGTGGTCAATCGCCTTGGCTCGACGATCTGGGGCGAAGCCTGGTTGAAAGCGGGGACTTGCGCACTCTTATCGAGCGTGACGGCTTGAAAGGCCTGACGTCGAACCCTTCGATTTTCGAGAAGACGATTGGTGAGACCGACGACTACGCGGAGGCGCTGGAGCAGTTTCAGACGCAAGCTGACCACAGCATTTCCGGCATTTATGAGCAGCTGGCGATCGCCGACATCCGCTCCGCCGCCGATGTTCTGCTGCCGGTCTACGAAAAGACGAAAGGACGTGATGGTTATGTCAGCCTCGAATGCTCCCCGTACTTGGCTAATGACGCCAAGGCGACTTTAGCGGAAGCGCGGCGGCTGTGGACCAAGGTATCGCGCCCAAATCTGATGGTTAAGGTCCCGGCGACCCCTGTAGGACTTGAGGTGATACGTCAGTTAATCGGGAGCGGGCTGAACATCAACGTCACCTTGCTTTTTTCCATCAGTATTTATGAGCGGGTGGCCGAAGCCTACATCGCTGGGCTCGAGGATCTGGCCCGAGCGGGCGGGGACGTCTCCAAAATTGGCAGCGTCGCCAGCATCTTCGTCAGTCGGATCGACACTTTGATCGACAAGCGGCTGGATAAGCTGGACGATACGACAGTCGCGGAGGGTTTGCGCGGGAAAGTGGCCATCGCCAATGCGAAATTGGCCTATGCACGGTACAAATCGCTGTTCTCCAGCGCACGCTGGCAGGATTTGGCCGGATCGGGAGCGCGAACGCAGCGCCTCCTGTGGGCTTCAACCAGCACAAAGAGTCCAGCCTTCAGGGACACAATGTACGTGGATGCACTGATTGGCCGCGACACCGTGAATACGATGCCGCCAGCGACCCTGGAGGCATTTCGCGCGCATGGAAATGTGATGCCCGACGCCATCGAACAGGATGTCGCATCCGCACGTGCGACGCTCGCCGAGTTGGGGCGATATGGCGTTTCGCTGGAGGAGGTCTGCGAAGAACTTCTTCGCGAGGGGGTGCAGGGGTTTTCGGACGCCTTCGATAAGCTGTTTGGGGCAATTGCGCGGCGCCGGCGGACATTACTTTATGGCGCGCGTCCTCGGATGGAGATTGGACCGGGCTCCGCGGAGTTTAAGGCCGCCCTCGATGCGGAAATGGAGATCTGGCGCAGGGAGGGGCGCATACGCCGGCTTTGGGACGGCGACAAGTCGCTATGGTCTGGGATGGACGAGGACAAATGGGTTGGGTGGCTGCGCGTCGTGGAGCTGGAGCTGGCCGATCTCGCCCAGTTGGGCAGCTTTGCGGCGACGGCTAAGTCACGCGGCTTCACCGACGTTTTACTGCTGGGTATGGGAGGATCGAGCCTCGGTCCGGAAGTGCTGAGCGAGACCTTCGGCCGCCAGCCCGACTGGCCGCTCTTCCACATGCTGGACAGTACGGATCCTGCGCAGATCGGGGCGATCGAACGGGCTGTCGATCTCTCCAAGACACTGTTCATCGTCTCCTCCAAATCGGGAACAACGCTGGAGCCCAACATTTTTTTGGATTACTTCCTTGATCGCCTCGGCGCGGTGCGAGACAAGGGAAACGTCGGCGAACACTTCGTCGCAGTTACGGATCCGGGGTCCCCTCTTGAAAGACGCGCCAAATCGCTACGCTTTTCGCATATTTTCTATGGCGCACCCGCGATTGGCGGCCGGTACTCCGTGCTGTCGAAGTTCGGTCTCGCGCCGGCGGCGGCCATCGGTGTCGATGTCCGACGTCTGCTTGACAATGCGCGGCAGATGGAGCGCGGATGCGGTTCTGATGTCCCGCCGATTGAGAATCCGGGGGTCCAGCTCGGCGTTGCCCTGGCTGTCGCCGCAACACAATTCGGCCGCGACAAGGTAACAATCATCCCGTCGCCAGGGATTGCAGATTTCGCCGCCTGGCTTGAACAGCTTCTCGCCGAAAGCACCGGAAAGCAAGGACGTGGGCTAATTCCGATAGCCGGCGAGCCACTCACCGGGCCTGAGCGTTACGGGAGCGACCGGTTCTTCGTCGATCTCGAATTGGATGGGCAAATCAATCATTTGCAACGTGAGACGATCGCGGCGCTGGAGCGGGCCGGCCATCCGATCGTACGGATTAACGTGAAGGATATCTGGCATTTAGGCCAGGAGTTCTTCCGCTGGGAGATCGCCGTCGCCGTCGCCGGCGCGATCATCGGAATCGACCCTTTTGATCAGCCTGATGTCGAAGCGAGCAAGGACAAGACGCGTACGCTCATGGAGGACTATGAGAAGTCGCACAGTCTACCCAATGAGGAACCGGTGTTTCGTGAAAATGGATTGTCGCTCTATGCCGATCCGCGCAACGCCGCTGAGCTTGGCCGCCACAACACTTTATCCGGCTATCTCAAAAGCCATTTTAGCCGCGTCCACGCTGGCGACTATGTGGCGCTTCTGGCGTACATCCAGCGTAATGAGGCAAACACGCAGGCTCTGACGGCCATGCGCGGCCGCATCCGTGACGGGACTCACGCCGCCACTTGTCTCGGCTTCGGACCCCGTTTTCAGCACTCGACCGGACAAATCTACAAGGGCGGCCCGAATACCGGCGTATTCCTACAGATCACTTGCGACGATCCAATCGATATCGTTGTCCCCGGTCATTCCTACAGCTTTGGCGTTGTGAAAGAAGCGCAAGCGCGCGGTGATCTCGATGTGCTGGTGGAGCGCGGGCGGCGCGCCCTCCGCATCCACCTCGGGTATGTTGACGCCGGCATCGCCGGTTTGGCGCGCGCAGTGAATGCGGCGTTCGAGTAGCGATGCCCCTTTTTACTAAGGAATAAAGAAGATGCAGATAGGCATAATTGGATTAGGCCGCATGGGAGGCAACATTTCTCGTCGTCTGATGAAAGCGGGGCATCAATGCGTGGTGTTCGATGTCAACGCCAGAGCACGCGATTCGCTAGCCAAGGAGGGCGCAACCGCCGTTGAGTCTCTGCGCGAGATAGTGCGGACCCTCGAGGAAAAGCATCGCGTCATATGGTTGATGCTGCCTTCCGGCCAAATTACCGAACAGACAGTCGACAGTCTTGGCGCCCTGGTAGGACCAGACGACATTATCATTGATGGCGGCAATTCTTTTTATAAAGATGATATCCGACGCGCAAAGATATTAGGGGAAAAGCGCATTCGCTACCTCGATTGCGGCACCTCCGGCGGCGTCTGGGGTATCGAACGTGGCTATTGCATGATGATCGGCGGCCCAAAGGAGGCGGTGGATTACCTCGATCCGATCTTCTCGGCGCTCGCGCCGGGTTTAGGAGATATCACTCGCACGCCAGGCCGCGACCAAGGCGAAACGCGCGCGGAGCGCGGCTACCTTCATGCGGGGCCTTCTGGCGCCGGACACTTCGTCAAGATGGTCCATAACGGAATTGAATATGGGTTAATGCAGGCCTATGCCGAGGGCTTCGACATTTTGTACGGCAAAAATTCGAAAGATCTGCCCGAGGGCGAGCGCTTCGCATTAGATATGGCGGATATCGCAGAGGTTTGGCGGCGTGGCAGCGTCATCTCTTCGTGGCTGCTCGACCTTAGCGCCGCCGCGCTGGCGACGGACCCGCGGCTGGATGGTTTTTCAGGTTTTGTTCAGGATTCCGGCGAAGGCCGCTGGACAGTGGAGGCGGCGATTGAGGAAGCGGTCCCGGCGGACGTGCTCTCTACGGCGCTTTATGCAAGATTTCGCTCGCGGAAGAACCATACTTTCGGGGAAAGGATGCTCTCAGCCATGCGCTTTGGCTTTGGCGGTCACGTCGAAGGTGGCGAATCCATCGACCCAGAGCCAAAACAGCCGGCATCTTGAAGTTACGCTTGAATGGTCCAAATGGAGAAAGCCGAGCCAACGAAATATTGGCTCTCGGCCTTGTCCAAGGACATGTCTTTGCAGATTTTCGTCGACAAATCCAAACTGCAATGGAGCATTGAACGCGATTACTAGGGAGCTGAAAAGCGAACTTGGATTGGCCTATTAAAAGGCCGAGGTGGACATGATTTTACCAGCATACAACACTCTGCATCGCAGCTTATGGCTTCCCTTTTGGCCAACGGGAAGCGGGTCCTCTCAAACTTACGGCAGCGCAAGATGCCTACGCTATCGAAAGGGTTCCGACCATTGCCGGCCCCCTGATCCGAGCGGAACGGCACTTCGAAAACTCGATCGCGACGATAAGAAAACGTTTCACTGTCGAGCTCGCGAAAATTCTTACGCGATGTCCATTCGAGCTCGTTGATGTCGCCGGCGGAGTTGAGTGAAACATTGGCGACTGATAACGAAGGCTATATGAATGCCACGCGGGATCATCGCAACATCAATTTCCTCGCAAACTGTTTCGGACGAAATGTTGATCGCCAAGGAACCCCCGGCTGAAAGCGCGCCGCGTAAGTCTATCATCATCGCCCCGTCGATCTTGTCGGCGGATTTTGGTTATCTCGCCGATGAGATTCGCGCCGTCGACACGGCGGGCGCCGACTGGATCCACGTCGACGTCATGGACGGCCGGTTCGTGTCAAATATCACGTTCGGCCCGGTCATTGTCCAAACGGTGCGGCGCCACACCCGTAAACCGCTCAACGTTCATCTTATGATTGTCGAACCGGAGCGCTATATCGTCGACTTTGTCAAGGCCGGCGCCGATCATCTTCTAATCCAGGCGGAGACGTCATCAACATTACATCTCTACAGCGTCCTTTCGCAAATTCACGCCCTCGGAAAGAAAGCCGGGGTCGCACTCGATCCTGAAACACCCGCAGAGATGATCGAATATGTCCTTCATCTCTGCGACTTCGTACTTGTCATGACCGTCAGCCCTGGCTTTGGTGGTCAGAAATTCATTCCGGAAATTTTACCTAAGATCCGCCGATTGCGTGAGCTTTGCGCAAAGCGCGGTCTCGACCCGATCATCGAGGTTGACGGTGGACAAAATCACGAAACAGCCGGGCAATCGATTGAGGCTGGCGCGACCGCCATCGTCGCAGGGTCCGCAATCTTCGGATCTGGCGATTACGTCGCAGCGATCACAGCCCTCCGGGATACTGTCCGGCCGTTGACTTCGAGAGAGCTATGACGCCAACGTGAAGCATGCCTTCACCCAGCCCGCTCGGCAGCTTATAGTTTTATGCAGGCGCCGGATCGATCCAGAACGTCATGAACCCTTCCAACGGGCCTGAAAGTTGAACCCTATACCCAGCCTCAGGCTGGCGCCAGTTCCGCGCTGAGATCAACCTGGAGCGCGTTGCCCTGGCGAAGTTCCCGCGGCGGCGCGCCGCCGACGACGAGCATCATCGGCGCTCCTGATTCAAGCGTCGCCTCAAGACGGTTTTTCTCCTGATCGATCCTGATCTTGAGGCTGCGGCCGCGCCACTGGACGCCGAAAGAAAGGCTGCGCCAGGCTGCCGGCAGTTGTGGGTCAACGCCAATTCCATCGTCCCGAAGGGACAACCCCGCAAATCCAAGCACAACCAGCATCCAGTTCCCCCCGAGCGCGGCGATGTGGACACCGCCGTCGATCGCCACGTGAGTATCGGAAAGATCAATTGCGGCGGCTTTTCGAAAGTATCGGAGCGCCTTTTCGGATTGGCCGAGTCGCGCGGCGACTAGGCCATGCATGGCGGGACTCAAAGAGCTGCCGTGGTCGCATCGAGGCTCATAATAACGAAAGTTTTCCGCCCCCGTCTCGCCAGCGAACTCATTCGGCAATAGTGCGAGCAACGCAACCACGTCGGCCTGTTTGATCACCTGAGACTTTTGCGTCCGCTCCCGACCCAGCACGACGTCCATTGGCACGGAACGGCCCGCATAGTCAGCTAAATTGATCCTCTCGAGTTCGAAGTAGCCTGAGAACTCCTGGAAAAGTCCTGTTTTTGGGTCAGGATTTGCCGCGATTGACTCGGCGACGATCCGCCATTGCTTCAACTCGGCTTCGCCGATGTCGAGGCGGGACGCCAAACTTTGCCAACACTCCGGCCAGCGCTCGTGTAGTAAAGCAGCGATATCAAGCGCCCGCCGAACGTTCCAGCGCGCCATCACATTCGTGTAGGCGTTGTCGTCAATATCTTCATGGTATTCATCCGGACCGATGACTCCCCGGATGTGACGGCGTCCATCAGCCTCAAGCTTGGCGCGGCTGGACCAGAACCTGCCCGTCTCCAGAATAATTTCTGCGCCCGCCTCGCGGAGGAACCTGTCATCCCCCGTTGCTTGCCAGTATTGCCAGACCGCATAGGCGACATCCGCGCTGATATGCTGCTCCTGCGAGCCGCAGAGGATAGGGATGACCTGACGATCCGGGCCAATCGCCTGGGCCGGCGCCGCCTCCGCTCCGGTCAAAGCGGATTCCCAGGCGTACAGCGCGCCGCGCCAGCCCATCCTCGTCGCTTTCGCCCGCGCGCCATCGAGGGTGTGGAAGCGATACATGAGGAGCGCTCGCGCTGCTTCAGGCCAAGTGAAGATGTAAAAGGGCAACAGAAAGATCTCGGTGTCCCAGAAGACATGTCCATGATAGTCGGCCCCGGTTAGCGCCCGCGCGCCAATCGAAACCCGCTCATCGCCGGGGTTTGCGGCGCTGTTCAGATGGTAGATCGCGAACCGCAAGGCCTGCTGAACTGATGCATCGCCGTCAACCAGAACGTCACTAAGCAGCCAGCGGCTTGCCCAGGCCGCCTCGTGCGCCGCTGTAACACCATGCCAGCCAAGCTGTCGCGCCGCACCAAGCTTTTCGATTGCGGCGGCAGCCGGATTGAACGCTTCAACGTCGCTTCGCACGATAGCTACCGAGCGCTCGAAACAGACGACTTGCCCCGCACGGGTTTTCCAGCTCCAGGACGATTTCAATTGGCCAAGCGCTGTCCCGAAAAGATCATGGCCATCGACCTGGAGCGAAGAGCCGCTCGCCATCGCGATACTTTTGCCCGAATGCTCGGTGCGCCAAACGCCGACATGCTGATCGATCTGCACGGACGCGAGCCCCAGGTTCATTCCTTCAAATGACGCTTCAAGGGTGACCTCGACCTCTCCCTCCTCGATCTCTAGCTGGATCAATTGCAGCCCGAGCGCGCGATCGCTTAGCGACACGAAGCGCAACGTGCGTAGGCGGAGGCTGATATCAGGCGCCTTCAGCCGGCTGCATTCGCTCAGCAGCGCGCCGCGCTGCAAATCGAGCGTAATGCGATGCGACGACACGTCGCCGGGATGCTGGATCAGAGCTCCGCCGGGAAGCAATATCCGAAGCTTCATCCAGTCCGCGGCCGGGATTAGCTCGGGAATAGCGTGCTGGGCGTCGGATTTGTCGAATAAGCCGGCGACGTAGGTGCGCGCGGGAACCACCCAACGGGCGCCTCGAGTCGCCGCGCGACCGCCCCTTACGCCAAGAAATCCATTGCTGATCGCAAAACGGGACTCAAAGCTGCTCTCTCGAAGCGGGTCGTAGCCTTCCGTGGCGAGAAGCCAGGCAGGATCCGCGGTCGGCCGCAACATCTGTTCCATCGTCCCAGTTTCGATCATGTAGTCCGCCGCTCCAGCCGCCCATCGGCGAGTTCATCGATTGCGATTTCATCGAGGCTTGCGACCACCAGATCCGCGCCCGCCGTCCTCAAAGGGATCGCGTCCCCCCGCCGGGCGACGCCAAGCGCGGTCATGCCGCCTGCGCGGGCCGCCTCGACGCCGACGGAGGCATCCTCGGCGACGAAGCAGCATGTGGGGTCGACCCTTAATTCTGTAGCAGCGAGCAGGAAAATTGCCGGGTTCGGCTTGCCAAGCGGCAAATCGCGACCGCAGACGTTGACGCTGAACATATCGAAGAGGCGCTTACCGGAAGCGAGACGGATCGTTTTCATCATGCTGTTGGCATTTTTCGAAGACGATGCGACAGCCATAGGCCAACCCAACCCCGCAACAGCTTGAATGAAGCGCAGCGCGTCGGGAAAGGCGGCGACGCCGCCAGCGTGGATTAGCTCCTCAAGCAGCTTTTGTTTGTGCTTCGCATAAACGATGGCTTGCCGATCGGCGTCAGGCACGCCCAACTCCTGCAGCGCCGCACGAGCGCCAGCCATGCGGGGTTTGCCCGCGACATAGGCCTGATACATCTTTGAGGTAAAACGCGCCGGGTCGGCAAGACCTCTAAGCGCTTCACGCCAAGCGCGCTCATGAGGGGATTCAAGCAAGACGCCGTCGACGTCGAAAATGGCGGCCGCTAGCGTCCGTTGACGCTCAGAGCTGTGTATTTCCGGATCGGAGATGGTCATGATGCTTTGCGCCTTAGCTTTTATTTGAGCCTAAAACGAGAAGAGATGCAGACAAGATGAAGTCGGCTAAATCTAGTGTTATCTCTGCGTGGTTTCTGAGGCGGCTGACAGTAATGCGGGGACCGCGTTCCATAGAACTATGACCGGTGTTTTGGGGTGACTGGCTTCATGACCGAGAATGCTGAGCGAGGCCGCGCTAAGGGCAAAATGCCGCCCTTCGGTCAAAGACAAACCGATCCATCGCGCGGCGAGGGCGCGCCCGAACTGGCCGTGCGAAAAGAGCGCGACATTGCCCTTAAGCGCCTGGAGGCGCGTTATGACCCTATCGGCTCGGTCAGAAACCTCCTCAGGCGTTTCACCATGAGGACAACCGTCCTGAAATACATTCCACTCCGGTCGCTCTTTATGAATGTCCGCGGACAACCTTCCTTCGTAATCGCCATAGTCCCATTCGGATAGGTCGGGTTCAATCTTCGCCAGAGCACTGAGCCCGGCGAGTGCGCAGGTCTGCCGGGCGCGTTCGCGGGGACTGGTGAGGACGAGAGCGAACTTGATTTTTCGGAGCCATGGATCGAGTTCCTGCGCCTCCTCTTCGCCATGCGCAGTCAAGGGAATGTCTGTCACTCCCGTGTGCTGGCCGGAGAGAGACCAAGCGGTTTCGCCGTGTCGGATGAAGTAAAGCTGCAGCAGTTCATTGGGAGGCGCGATCACTGTTTGGCTCTTTCCAGGCCCTGACCTGCATGCGCTAAACCTGCTGAAAACTTGTCGTCCGCGTCAACTAGTTCCATCGCCACGCTATATTCCCCGCGGCGAGCAGCTCTGTTGCACTTCGCCCGATGATAAAGAGCTTTCTGGGCCTTTGATCGGTTCGCTTCCTTGCCGGCCCAGATCTCCAAAGCCGGGTTCTGGATCGCGCGCGCGAAAGAAAACGCTAGCGCCCAAGGAACGCGTGCGTTCGGCGGCTTGAACCTCGCATTCATGGCACTCAACCGGGCTGAGGCCAGTGTGCCGTCCTGGCCGCCCGACAGAAACGCAATCCCCGGAACGGCGGCCGGAACCATTCGCAGGAGACACCTCACTGTGGCTTCCGCGATTTCGTCCACCGATTCCTGAGTGGCGCAGGTTAATCCCGGAAGCACCATATTGGGCTTCAGGATCATCCCCTCCAGCATCACGCCTTGGGAGTGAAGCTCGCCGAAAACCCTAAACAGGACCTCCGATGTCGCCGCGCGGCAGGTCTCGATCCCATGATCGCCATCCATGAGCACCTCGGGTTCAACGACGGGAACCAATCCACTTTCTTGACACAGGGCCGCATAGCGGGCCAACGCTTGAGCGTTCGCCTCGATGCAACCCTGGCTCGGGATGCCGTCGCCCAAAGCGATCACCGCGCGCCATTTGGCGAAACGAGCGCCCATCTCAAAATACGAGTGAAGTCGAATGCGCAATCCATCAAGCCCTTCGGTAACTTTCTCGCCTGGGTGGCCTGCCAAATCCTTTGCGCCAATATCGACTTTTATCCCTGGAATGACGCCTGCATCTTTGAGAACTTCAACAAAAAGCGTCCCATCCTTCGTCTGCTGGCGAATTGTCTCGTCATAGAGAATCGCGCCGCTGATGCATTCTTCCAGATCTGGTGTGGTAATAAGCAATTCCCGATAGGAACGTCGGGTCTCTTCGGTCTGGGCGATCCCCGCCGCGGCGAATCGCTTGTTGCAGGTGGTATTGCTCTCATCCATCGCGAGCAGGCCTTTGTCGTCGGCGACCAGCGCCTCGGCGGTGTCGATCAGCGCTTGCGCGTTCATTTGGAATCGCCCCACTTCCAATTCCGGATCTCGGGCATATCCTCGCCATGCTTATCGATGTAATGCTTGTGCTCGATAAGCTTGTCCCGAGCCATCTGTTTCAGATATGCCCCCTTGGCACCCAGGTGCGGCAGGCGATCCACCACATCCTGCACGAGATGAAAGCGGTCAAGGTCATTCTGTACACGCATGTCGAAGGCGGTCGTGATCGTGCCTTCCTCCTTGTACCCTCGGACATGAAGATTGCGATTCGTCCGCCGATAGGTTAGCCGATGCACCAGCGAGGAATATCCATGAAAGCCGAAGATGATGTGCTTGTCTTTCGTGAAAAGCGAATCATAGTCGGTTTCATTCAGTCCATGCGGATGCTCGCTGCACGATTGGAGCCTCATGAGATCGACGACATTGATCACCCTGACTTTAAGCTCGGGAATATGCTTCCTGAGGATTGACACGGCGGCCAGAATTTCCAAAGTCGGCGTATCTCCGCAGCAGGCCATCACAACATCTGGGTCACTGTCCTGGTCGTTGCTGGCCCACTGCCAGATACCGATGCCCTCCGTGCAATGTACGACTGCGGCTTCCATGGACAACCATTGCGGCAGCGCATGCTTGCCAGCCACCACAACGTTCACGTAATGGCGGCTGCGCAGGCAGTGGTCAAAAACTGACAGCAGACAGTTGGCGTCTGGCGGCAGGTAGACGCGAACGATATCCGCCTTTTTGTTGATAACATGATCGAGGAAGCCTGGGTCCTGGTGCGTAAATCCATTGTGATCCTGCTGCCAGACGTGAGAGGCGAGCAGATAGTTAAGTGATGCGATCTTTCTGCGCCAGGGCAATTCCAATGTCACCTTCAGCCATTTGGCGTGCTGGCTGAACATCGAATCGATGATGCGGATGAAAGCCTCGTAGCTGTTGAACAGACCGTGCCGGCCAGTCAGCAGATAGCCTTCGAGCCAGCCCTCACACTGATGCTCGCTGAGCATCGAATCCAGAACGCGTCCGGCGGGCGCAAGAAATTCATCATTTGTGAGCGTTTGGGCGTCCCACTGACGGTCGGTGGCCTCAAACACTGCGCCTAATAGATTGGAGAGCGTCTCATCTGGACCGAAGACGCGGAAATTGCGCTGATCCTGATTCAAAATGGCAACATCGCGAAGGAACTTACCGAGCACCAGCGTATCCTGGGCGTCAACGGCGCCGGGTGAAGCCACGCTGACCGCGTGAAGGCGAAAATCCGGCATGCGCAAATCGCGCAAGAGAAGTCCGCCATTAGCATGCGGATTGGCTCCCATCCGCCGCTCGCCCTTTGGTGCGAGATCCGCCAATTCTGGGAATAGACGTCCGTTTCTATCGAACAGTTCCTCAGCCTTGTAGCTCTTCATCCAACTCTCTAACAGCGCCACGTGATCGGGATGAGCGGGATCCACGATGAGAGGAACTTGGTGGGCCCGAAAAGTGCCCTCGATATGGAGACCATCGACGACTTTAGGTCCGGTCCAGCCCTTAGGGGATTTAAGAACAATCATCGGCCAGCGCGGCCGGGCCGCGTTTTTTGTGTCCCGCGCATTCCTCTGGATCTGCCGAATGTCTTCCACGGCCTTGTCCACTGCGGCAGCCATGAGTTGATGCATGGTTTCAGGGTCATCGCCTTCCACGAACAAGGGCGTCCAGCCGCAGCCTCTGAAAAACTGCTCTAGTTCCTCATGTTCGATACGCGCGAGGATAGTGGGATTGCTGATCTTGTATCCGTTAAGGTGAAGGATCGGCAGAACGGCTCCGTCGGTGATCGGGTCGAGCAACTTGTTGGATTGCCAGGAGGTAGCCAAAGGGCCTGTTTCAGCTTCGCCGTCGCCGACAACGCAGGCGACGATAAGGTCGGGATTGTCGAACACGGCGCCGAAAGCGTGGCTTAACGAATATCCCAATTCACCGCCTTCGTGAATCGACCCCGGCGTCGTTGGCGCGACATGGCTGGAAATTCCCCCTGGAAACGAAAACTGCTTGAATAGTTTTTTTAGCCCTACTTCATCCTGGCTGATATCTGGATAGATCTCGCTGTATGTACCCTCTAGATAGGTGGTGCCAACCAGTGCGGCCCCTCCGTGGCCGGGGCCAGAGATATAGAACATATTCAAATCATATTTCTTGATCGCCCGGTTCAAATGCACATAAATGAAGTTCTGGCCCGGCACGGTGCCCCAATGTCCGACGACCAGGGGCTTCACGTCCGCAAGAGTCAGCGGTTCGCGCAACAGCGGGTTATCATAAAGATAGATCTGACCGACGGAAACGTAATTGGCCGCCCGCCAATACGCATTCAACTTTTGCAACTCGTCCTGCGCAAGGAGTCCCTCGCTTTTAGCGGGCGCGTTTGTGTTGTTTCGGGTCACACCTTCCAACGTCGAAACGGGTACGTTCATTTTCTAGTGACTCCCTGAATTTCGTAATTGGCGCGGCCTCGATTTTCGACGAACTCGTTAGTACAGCGGACGGATTGTAATAAAGACGTCGCCTCGGTTCGCTTCAAGCTTCAATCTATTAAAGCGGTCGATCGGGTTGCTGCGTCAGGCTGAAGCTCCCCCAACCTTTGTGGGGTGATCACAATAGAACGACGTGGCATATCGAGCGGTTGAAAGAGTCAGGAAAGGGACACAAGAGTGTCAAATCTTGGTGTGTTGATATTGACCTGATGGACCGTAGCTGACGGAAAGCAGTTGAGGCAGGTTCGGAATTTACTCATGCCTGTGATTTTAAGACGTGACGTAAAAAGCGACGATAGGGGAGGCGGGGGAGCGCGTGGAGTACAAACAAGGGAAACTTGACAGGTTTACTGGTCGGAAACGGGCGAGGCCTGTTCGACGTTGCGAATTGGGCTGCGAACTAATTATCGGGCTGGCAAGACGGTCATGTGCCGAGGCAGTTATGGATTTTGTGCACGCTGGCGTAACGTCTCGAGGAAGCCTCGCGGCAGGATTGTTTCAAGCGCCTGAACCTTCGCCAGTCTCCGTCGATGGCGTGGAGCGCCGCTGAAATGAGCGCTCAGGAAAGTCTCGATCAACTCCAGCGCGAGCGCCGTCCCAACCACTTGCCCGCCCAAACAAAAGACGTTCATGTCGTCATCCTCAACTCCCTGATGGGCGGAGAAAACATCATGGATGAGCCCCGCGCGCACTCCTGGAATCTTGTTCGCGGCGATGGAGGCTCCAACGCCGCTGCCGCAGAGCGCCACGCCGCGCTCAAGCTGGCCCGCGGCGACGGCTCGAGCTAAGGGAATTATGTAGTCAGGATAGTCATCTTCGGGGTTTAATTGGTGTGCGCCAAAATCAACGACCTCATACCCCGCGGACTCCAACGATGCCGCCATCTCGCATTTGAGGACGAACCCGCCATGGTCGGAAGCTATTCCTATGCGCACAGCCGCTTTCCGGGAGCCCAAATGCGCGATTAGACGGTTGCGACTCTGCGCCTCCACTTTCTCAGCCTCCTTTTGGGTTCTCAAGGTCCCGGTTCCGATCGACCATATCATTCAATTGTGCTCCTCGAACCGCTAGGCGTACGGGAAGGGGCCCCGAAGCAGCCGCCGCAACAGCAGGCGACGCCTGCCCCTGCCCCGGCGCCCAAGCCGCAGAAACCACCGCCGCCGCCCGGGAATTGGCCCGTGGTTCGAATAGATCCCTAGGTTCGGACTGTCGCGTGGGGAAACCCACATCACATTCGCGTCTGGGAACAACGCAGGCATCAGAGCGTGAACAATCCACCAACGCTTTAGCAGCAAGCACTTTACGACGATTGGATGTCTCTCTCGCTTACGCAGCAGCCATGCGCCCCGCCATTGCAACTGCAACGATAGAGACGCCAGCGAAAGCAAGATCAACACCGACCAGAAGGCCGAACCCCCAGAAGGCAGTGCCCGGCAGTCCGGAAATGAGAATCGCCGCTAGAAAGAGATCGATAACGCCGCTTCCGACGATCCATTGCCACCGGTCTGTGTGCTCGCGCCGATGATTCAACCCAAGAATGATGGTCAAGACGCCGTCCGCGAGAAAGTAGCCGATCAGGAGCAACGTGAGAGTAAACAGACCTCCAACGGGATTCCAAAGCAAACTTACGCCGACGAATAACGCCAGGGTCGAAGACAGTATCCCCCACCAGAAACCTGGAGTGGCCCGCGATTGATATGAGAATATTAATCCTGAAACGCCCGCTAACAATAGCAGCCAGCCGATAAATAGCGTGGTAGCCAGACCAGCAAAGAAAGGAGAAAGGATCGCAAGAATTCCAAGCAGGATCAAGACGGTGCCCTCTCCAAGGAATATTTTCCAATGAGCGCCGATGGGTTTGCCAATCTCAGCTGAGACGTCGGAGTAATTAAGCGGTGCATTTGTGTTGGTCGCGGGAACATCAATCATGATCTATTTCCTCGTTTGCGCCTTAGTGAAGGTGACCCGCGAAAGTCAGCATTAGTTGAATCGCGGCGGCCAACTCTTGAATTGAAGTGTTTAACATCTGGGTTCCGATATCGGAACTCGCTCAACAGTTAAAGGCGACCCCTCCAAGACGGATTGCCGTTTCGATCAAGTTAAAATTGTGCACGCTCTAACTGTGCGATGCGCAACTAAACTCGGTAACCTAGCTTTGAATGAATAACGACCGATATCTAGGATCGAACGGCCGCATCACTGGCCGGGCGAACATTCATTTATATCGCCGCCCAACCCGTCATGGTGAAGCGAGAGTACCTGGCCGCGCGATCGAAAAATAGATTCGGAAACTAATCAGTGCATTTAGCTGACCAGAAAAATGCAGGGGCATTAACGCCGCTGATTTCTGGTCGCGGATTGCGGGGTCTTCGGCAGGACGTGTCGAGATTTATGGTCCCCGCGAGTAATGACAAGGTATCGACCTGCACTCATCTTCAAACGCGCATAAGATATTGTTTCTTTTACAAAGTTCTTGGCGATTGCTTCGAAAGGGGATTGCCGCGGATAACCAATGCGTTTAGGAAAATCGATCGTTTGTGAGGTTGCCGTTCAAACGCCGAGGCCTTGGCCGTCACGAACGAGCATCGATCGACCGGCCAATTTCGGGGTTCACCGGGTGGCTTTTATCGGAATATCGATAGAGTTCTTGCTGGCGCGTTCAATATTGCGAGCGGTGTTGATGAGCGCCAGATGCGAAAAGGCCTGCGGAAAATTGCCAAGTTGCCGTCCGCGGCCCGTGTCGTATTCTTCTGCGAGAAGACCAACATCGTTGCGAAGAGACAATAGCCGTTCAAACAATACTCGAGCTTCGTCAGTGCGTCCCTGTAGCGCATAATTGTCGGCAAGCCAGAAGCTGCATGGCAAAAAGGCGCCTTCGCCGGGTGAGAGACCATCTATACCTGTTTCAGTTTCGTACCGGATGACAAGTCCGTCGCGGATAAGATTGCGTTCGATAGCGGACAAGGTGCCTAAGACGCGCTGATCCGACGATGGCAGAAATCCAACAATTGGGATCAGCAGCAGACTGGCGTCTAATGAAGCGGCGCCATACGATTGCACGAAAGAGTTCTGCGAAGAATCGAACCCCTGCGTACAAACCTGTTCGTGGATTGCTTTCCTCACAGCCTGCCAGCGGGAAACAGGCGCCTCCAACCCGAATTCCTCAACCGATCGTATCGCGCAGTCGAAAGCGACCCATGCCATGACTTTAGAATGCGTGAAATGCTTACGGCCGCCCCGGCTCTCCCATATGCCGTCGTCCGGCTTATCCCATATCGTCTCAAGATGCGCGAGGAGGGCGCATTCCAGCGCCCAGCTTGAGGGATCAGGCGACAGCCCGGTTAGACGAGCTGCATAAAGAGCACCTAAAACCTCACCGTAAACGTCGAGTTGCACCTGCTGTGCGGCTGAATTGCCAATACGAACTGGAAGCGCGCCTTCATAGCCGGGGAGCCAAGGCGCTATATACTCCAATAGCCTGCGCTCACCCGCCACACCATACATTATTTGAAGCTCGTCTGGGCTCCCCGCGACGGCGCGGAGCAGCCAGTCACGCCAAGCCTTCGCTTCGCTTAGAAATCCCGCGCCGGTCAATGCATAAAGGGTGAAAGTGGCGTCGCGAAGCCAGCAATATCTATAATCCCAGTTGCGCGATCCGCCAAACTTCTCGGGAAGGGAGGTCGTCCCTGCGGCGACGATCCCGCCAGTCTCCCAGTGTGCTAACGCCTTTAGGGTCAAGAGTGATCTAAGGACAGCGTCCGACCATTCGTTCTTCGGCTTGAACGTTGACGCCCAATTCGTCCAGTAGTGCTCAACCTGCTCTAGAACCTTTTGCGCATCGAGCCGTGCTGGAGCGGGATGAAATGATGGCGTCCAGGACAAGGTGAACCCGATTTCCTCGCCAGCCGTCACGTCGAACTCGCCGACGGTTTTCAAATCCTCTCCCTGCAGTCGAATCGTCGTATCAAACCATAGCCGATCTGGACCGGCCGTGAGTTGGAGTCGGCCGTCTTCCACGCGCGTCACCCAAGGAACAATTGAGCCATAGTCGAAGCGAACCACGAGTTCGGTCCGCATCGAGATTGTTCCACGTATTCCTCGAACTAAGCGAACGATGTCTGATACGCCTTCCCGGCGCGCCATGAAATCAATGACGCAGACTGCGGCGCCTTCGTTCTCGAAGGTGGTTTCCAGAACAAGCGTGTCACCTCTGTACCGCCGCGTGATCCGGCCATCGCCCTTGACCGGCGCGACGAGCCATCGCCCGTGGCGAGCCTCGCCCAGCAGAGCCGAGAAGCATGCGGCGCTGTCGAATCGAGGAAAGCCTAGCCAGTCAATCGAGCCATCTCGCCCTACGAGCGCGATCGTTTCACAATTCCCGATGACAGCGTAGTCTTCGATGCGGCTTGGCATGGGTCCCTCTCGGTTTTGTGACATTCGCCACGATTATAGATCGCCAAAACAAGCCCACGCCCAGGAATTGCGTCCGTTTTGCACTTCAATCGATCCGACGGACAACAACCTCTTGAAGCGGAAATGCCGCTCGTCGTCTCCAAAAGTCGACGGCTCATACGAGCGCGGCGACTGAGTAGTTTCCCTAGCTAACTTCACCGTGTCTGATCTTGTATCTAATGGTTGATGTGGCATTTGAGCTCCAAACCCCATTAGAATGGCATTCGAAATGACTATGGTGCAATTTTTGTCATGCTCTGACCGTCATACAGACCTTACGTCTCAAGGGCCTGCGCTTTGCGTGGCTGCGGGGTACAAAACGCTCTGCACGCCGCTCCAGTCTATGGAAATCCGCCTTAGAGAGGGGCTATACCGAGAAGAGACTTTGCGGCGTGAAACGGACGCATTGATTGGACGCTATGAAATTCTAAGGCAAGAATCGGAACATAGATTTCTGAATGGGCTTCAAATGATCATAAGTCTGCTTTCGCTTCAAAGCCGCTCGGCGGAGAACGTCGGCACCGCCGCTCAATTAAACGTGGCGGCTAATCGGGTAGCTAGCATCGCGCGAGTCCACCGGCGGCTTCACTATTTGGATAACGTACCAACCGTCGCCTTTAGGCCCTTTCTCGAAGATCTTGGACGGGACTTCACAGCGCTGTTGAGTTGTCCGGGCTGCCCAGATAGGGCGATCGTCGTGGAGGCGATTGAAGTCGAGCTTCCAACGGCGACCGGTATTCCTCTCGGCTTCGTCGTTAGTGAACTGATCACGAATGCCGCTAAATATGGAAAAGGCAGCATCACAATCCGGTTAGAGCTGCATTTCCAAAAGGGTTATGCACTATCGGTCTCTGACGATGGTCCTGCATTTTCGGAAGCGACCGATACGACTTCTCAAAAAGGGCTTGGGATGAATATTATTCGATCGCTTGTCGAAAGTATCGGCGGTGAGTTACTGACCAATCGTGCAACTAAAAATGAATGTACACAATACGTGGTGTTGTTCTCATAACTATTCGACACGCGAAGGCGTGACGTGATATCACGAGCATACTGTATCAGCCCAGATCCCTTAGACAATACGCGATGTCTTCGGTTCTTCCTCGTTAGGATTTCATCCAATTTTAGACCGCGAACGCGAAGTCGTTCGGATCAAGAGCTGAAGCCTAGCTGATTTGCGGCGATTAAAACTCCTCGATTTGCTGATGGAGAATTGCGATGAGGAAAAAATGCGCGCTTTGATAGCCGGAAATTGGAAGATGCATGGGCTTGAGGCGCAGCTTGACGAGATCGAGACCATAGCAGCGTCTGTAAAGGCTTCGCCGCCAGCCGTGGATGTGTTGATTTGCCCTCCCTCGACGCTAATTTCGCGAGCGGTCCAAAAGTCGGCTGGGCGGCTTAACATTGGCGGACAGGACTGCAGGAGTGAAGCCGACGGGCCATTCACTGGAGACGTCAGCGCGGAAATGCTAAAAGATGCCGGCGCCTCGACGGTGATCGTTGGGCATTCAGAACGGCGTAAACATTACGGAGAAAGCAATTCAATGGTCGCCAAAAAGGCGCAGGCTGCTTGGCGTGCGGGAATTCTGGCGATTATCTGCATCGGCGAGACTGCGACACAACGCCGGGAGGGTCAGGCCTTGTCTACTTGTGGCCACCAGATTGCTGGGAGCGTTCCCGATGAAATGACGCTCGCCGCCAACGCGATAGGCTACGAACCTTTATGGGCGATCGGAACAGGACGGTCGGCGACACATGACGAAATCGTAGAAGTTCATGCTTATATCCGAAAGTGCTTGGTGACACGTTTTGGCGCAAAGGGGAGAAACCTTCGAATTCTATATGGCGGGTCCGTTGATCCGTCCAATGCGCGTGAAATTATGGCCTTGCCGGAGGTCGGCGGTTTGCTGGTTGGGGGAGAAAGCCTAAAGGCGAAAGAGTTCGATTCAATTTTGAGGGTTGTTCCGTCGAAATGTCTGATCTCGTCTTCCAACGTTGGCTGATGCATCACCAAGCATCAGAGGCGACCCTTTTTGCATGTGACCCTGAGCGCCGACCATCTGGCTGAACCCGCTCACTGTTGAATGCGGCGGTAATACGTTCGATGGTGAAACGAGATCGAGCATTGACGAACGCTGCGCGACGATGGGCTCGTTGCCGCGTTCCACTGCAAGAGGGCAGGAGACAACAAGTTCGCGCCACTCCTCTCCTTGACCTCCGACCAGAGGGCGGCCCTCTCGAGGGCCGACTTGACTCTTTCGTCGAGTTCGGACTTGTCGATCTTTTCGTACAGCCTGATGCCAAATGCGATATTGTCATAGATCCACATCGGAAATGGCGTTCGCTTCTAAAACACCATTCCGACCCGGGCGCGCAGAGAGTTGAGGTCTTCGCCCGAACGCAATATGTTCGCTCCGTCCAGAATGACTTCGCCTTCCGCCCTCTGGTTCGGATAAAGGTCATACATGCGGTTCATCATGCGGAGTAAGGTCGATTTTCCACAGCCGGACGGTCCGATGAACGAAATCACCCTGTTTGCATAGAGCGGAAAGGAGACGCCACCCGCGCGCCTTCAGGGCCCCGATCACCGCCGCGATGGTCGCCTCGTCGGCACCGGACGCGACGCACACGACGACGCCGTCGATCTCCAGTTCCACCGCAGCCGCACGCCGTGACGGACCGGCGCGACGCCTGGCGACAGGCTCACGGCTCGCCACCGCGCCGGAACGAAGAGAGGCGTTGGCGCGCAATTTTGCGTCCCGCGTTTGCGCGCCTCCCGGCGCCACGTGAAAAGCTGCGTCGGCGTCAGGCCTCGACGCCGAGCGATCTCGCTGACACTCGCCCCGCCGGCGTAACTGTCAGCGACGATCGCCGCCTTCTCCTCCGGCGTCCATGCGCGTCGCCGGCCGGCCCCCGTGAACAACTCGATCCGTCGCGCCGGAGCGGCGTCCGGCTTCGACATAGGCTTAGACACTGACATCGACATATGCCGGAGCTCTTCGTTGCTCCGACTATCGCCGCAAAAACCATTCTCTTGAAGGTGAGGCCCAAACAACGCTTTCGTTCAGAAGGCCTCCGGATTGACCGGGCGGCGGCGTCATCTGCGTGAAGACGGAGAACGACAGGCCGTTGAAACCCTGGACGATGAGTTCGAACAAAATGATGACCAGCCAGCTCAGGCCGAGCGCGGTCGCGGCGTAGCATAATCCAAGATAAATTACGTTGGCGCGGCGGCGTTTATCGCAGAGCGCCACAAATCACCTCCGTGTCTGACGATCAAGCCGCATCAACAAATAGCGCGCGATCGCCAGAATGAAAAAAGTAATGACGAAAAGGATGAGGCCGAGAGCCATTAGAGCGGATGTATAGAGATCGCCGACCGCCTCAGTGAATTCATTGGCGATGCTCGCCGAGATCGTGGTTCCCGGCGCAAGCAGCGAACTCGATATCCGGTGGGCGTTGCCAATAACGAAGGTTACCGCCATGGTTTCGCCGAGCGCGCGGCCAAGGCCCAGCATGACGCCGCCGATGACGCCACCGCGGGTGTAGGGGATCACGATCGAGCGGATGACTTCCCACTTCGTGCAGCCGCAGGCGTATGCGGACTCCTTCAACACCGCGGGCACTGTTTCGAACACGTCGCGCGAGATCGAGGCGACGACGGGAAGCACCACGATCCCATAGGGTGGCCCGGTGAAGAGCGAGGACAACACGGGAACATGGGCGAAGGCGGCGATCAGCGCCGGCTGGAGATGCTGTTGGAGAAAAGGAGCGAAGACGAACAGGCCCCAAATGCCCTAGATGATCGACGGGCGCCCACAGTGAGGCGGAGAAGATGCTCCAAAACCATTTACGGCAAGAGCACCGCCGCACCCTCGAAAGCGCCTGCTCGCAGATCGGCTAGCGCTTCGTTGGCTTGCTCAAGCGGGTAAGCCGTTGTCTTCGTGACGATGCCCATCCGCGGAACGAGCGCAAGAAAATCGAGGCCGTCCTGCCGCGTGAGATTGGCGACGGAGGCGAGTTGGCGTTCTTCCCATAAAATTTCATAGGGAAAACTCGGAATATCGCTCATATGTATGCCGGCGCAAACTACGCGTCCGCCTTTTCGCACCGCCTTCAGCGCCAATGGGACGAGATCGCCGACGGTCGCGAAGATGATCGCGGCGTCGAGCGGTTCGGGCGGCGCCTCGTCGGACCCGCCCGCCCAAACCGCGCCGAGGCTTCGGGCGAATTCCTGATTGGTGTCGTCGCCGGGTCGGGTGAACGCGAACACCTCCCGCCCTTGCCACTTTGCGGCTTGTGCGAGGATATGAGCGGCGGCTCCGAACCCGTAAAGTCCGAGCTTCCTGGCTTCGCCCGCGATCACGAGCGAGCGCCAGCCGATCAATCCCGCGCAGAGGAGTGGCGCCAGCGACACGTCGCTTCCGGTTTCGCCGAGGGGAAACGCGAACCGCGCGTCCGCGATCGCCGCCGTCGCGTAGCCGCCGTCGCGCGTATAGCCGGTGAAGAGGGGCGCGTCGCACAGGTTTTCCCGCTTCGCCTCGCAATAGGGGCAGACGCCGCAGGTGTGGCCGAGCCAGGGAATGCCCACTCGCTGATCCATCGCGAGGCCGGCGACGCCCGGCCCGATCGCATCGATCCGCCCGACAATCTCGTGCCCCGGAATGATCGGCGACTTCGGATGCGGCAGTTCTCCGTCTAGAACATGAAGATCGGTGCGGCAGACGCCGCAGGCGAGAACCTTCACCCGAATTTCGCCCGCCCCTGGATCCCGATCGGGCAGTTCGGTCCACACGAGTGGCGTACCTGGTTTGCTGAGCACCATCGCCTGCATTGTACTATCCTTGTTCGGCCAAAGCACCGCTGAGGAAGGCCTTGCGCCCCGTTAGGCGCAAGAGAAAGGTCGAACGACTGTGCGATCCTTGGCGTCGAACAGTGCTTTGAGCTTTTGCAGCACGCGGGGGAGGGCGTCGGGGAGATCCTTCGCCACCAGACCCAGGCCCAATGCCTCTGCCGCCGCCCCATGCAGCCAAGCCGCAGCGGCGGCTGCCTCGAAGGGCTCCATTCCTTGGGCGAGTAGCGCTGCGACAAAGCCCGTCAGGACGTCGCCACTGCCGCCAGTTGCAAGCTGGGCGGGGGCGTTTGAGTTAATAATC
Organism: Methylocapsa palsarum; assembly: GCF_900114285.1. Lineage (GTDB taxonomy): Bacteria > Pseudomonadota > Alphaproteobacteria > Rhizobiales > Beijerinckiaceae > Methylocapsa > Methylocapsa palsarum. The sequence goes on from NZ_FOSN01000013.1 coordinate 96,851, forward strand.
GCTCGTCCGTCCGGCGCAGCGATGACGGTGTCGGGACCTTTTAGTAAGACCACGGCGTTGCACTGATTGGCCGCGCTCCGGGTGCGTTGCAGCTTGTCCCCCTCGCAATGAAAGAGCCGCATGAACTCACCCGCATGCGGCGTTAATACGCAGGGTCCGCGAATAGCTTCGAACAGATCCTCTGGCGCCTCCGCGAACGAGGTCAGGGCGTCAGCGTCAAGCACTATCGCCCGTTTTGTCGCGAGCGCAGACAAAACATATTGCCGGGTCGATGGGCCCACACCCGCTCCCGGCCCAATCGCGAAGACATTGCGGCGGACGTCGGCTAATAAAGCCTCGAATTCCGCCAGGCTGTCGAAACTGCGGACGATCGTATCGAGCAACGACGCCGCGTAGATGCTCCATACCTTGGCTGGAGCGGCGAGGGTAACCATTCCCGCACCGGCGCGAGCGGCAGCTGCCGCGGTCATGCGGCTTGCGCCGGTTATCGCCTCCCCGCCAAGGATGAGGACTTGGCCGCGCTCATACTTGTAACTTTCAGGCTCGGGCCACGGGTAAACGTCGAGCCATATTTCAGGACCGTTCTCCCATGTCCTCGCATTGATGACATCAAGTACAGCGGTCTGGATGCCGATGTCGGCCACGACAACATCTCCGCAAAGCCCTCGCCCAGGAAAGAGCAGATGGCCAGGCTTTTTGCGGAAAAAGGTAACTGTAAGGTCCGCAGGCGCTACAGCGCCCAGAACATTTCCGTTGGCGCCGTCGAGGCCGCTTGGAACGTCGATGGCGCAGGTTGGAATCCGGCGCGTTTTCAGCGCCTCGAGCATTTCGCGCGCCGGCCCGGCCACGGGCCGGGACAGACCTGAACCGAAAATAGCATCGACAACGATCCCCGCGCCGTCGAGGCAATTCGGGGTGAAGGGCTCGATCGGTCCACTCCATAGACAAGCGGCTCGGGCGGCTTCGTCCGCAAGCTTATCGCGCAATCCCAAAAGAGCCAGTTTTACCGGCCAACCAGCATCAGCGAGGTGGCGAGCGGCGACAAAGCCGTCTCCGCCATTGTTCCCTGGCCCGCACAAGACCGTGACAGGCCGCATCAGCCATCGCGTTCCGACTGCGACGGAGACCGCTCTGCCAGCGGATTCCATGAGCTCAGACTCGTTGGCTCCCCTCGATACAGTCAAGTTGTCGGCGCTGTCCATTTCCGCAGGCGTTAGGAGTACGAGTTTGCTGTTTGAAGAGACCCGCCGTGAAACGTTGTGTTCCAGAATGGGCGGCCTAAAGTTTTCAACGCCGGTGGGCTGCGGCAACTGCGCCAAGTCCGCCGTTTCGCGATCAGGATTGAGGTGAGGGCGCATGAGGCTCCAAGCCGATTGAAGGGCATTTGTCACGTTCTTTCCGAAGCTGAAACACTTTTGGTTAAGTCTTCAGGTTTTCGGCAAGACAAATCGCATCTAAAAAAGGACGCCGCCGGCCCCTTAAAACAGACCAACGGCGCGCCGCCTAAATCAGTCGACTCTGATATCATTCTCGACAGAGATCACACCCGGCGCCGCCCACGCGGTCGACCCAGCCTCCTCTCGCTCAGACCAGTAGTGCACCGATCCAGTTAGTTGCACTTTTCCGCCCTGCGAGCTCACATTGATCCGATTTGGCTCGAACCATGACCGATGAAGCGCGACCATGATATCTTCTCTGATGTTCTCCGCATTGACCCTGGGCTTGATCTTTATATCATTGGATACGCCGATCACGCCTGACAGTCCGCGGATGTCGTCACTTGCTGACTGCTGCTGATAGTGCCAATCGACTTCACCGGTCAGAGTGACCCAACCCTTTTCCACTTTAACCTTGACAGAATCCATCGGAACCGCCGCGTCCCAGGCCAGTCGGGCTATCGCCGCTGCAGCAATTTCTTCGTCGCTTCGCTTAAAGCTGAACGGCAACTGAACTTCCAGTTCCTCGGCAACTGCCTTTACGCCCTTGACACGCCTTGTGGCTCTTTCCGCCGCGGACTTTTGAGCATAGATTTCAACGTGGCCCATGAGCGTCACAACGCCATTCTTTGCAGTAACGCCAATGTGAGCTGCATTCACGCTTGGCTCCCAGGCCAGTTCGTCAAGCACGGCCTGCTTTAATTGTTTATCGTCAAACATGAATTTCTCCGGAGTTTTCGTTGCGAGGTATTGCTCGACGCCGCTGTTACGCTCTCATTGATCCAGAGGGGCTGTTTCGAGACCCTGGCTCCAAGCGTATGGCCGCCGATTTTGGCTTATTACCGACAAGGCAAATTTTAAGACAGGGTCGGAATCTAATCAGGCGCTTGAAAGTAGAAAAGCTGCGGATGTAGGTTGAGAGCTCAGCTGAAGATGGCGATATGTTTCGGCGTGCAGAAATTGCTCTTCTCTATTTGTCTACGCGGACAAGCCTTTTCAGGCTTTTTGAATCAGACGCTGCCCCGCGTTCAGCGAGCATTCCGGGACTAGCCGGATGCTTCTAATTTCCTCTCGAGGCTCTACAACGAGACCGCAAAGCCCTTCGAAAGGACAGCGTCCGAGGTCCATCAGAAACGCCTCAAGCCAATCTCCGCGGTTCGGTGATTCTGGGTACTAGACTAGGCGGCGACGGTCCTCATGCAAGCCTGCTTCGGCTTCGTTAGGCGAGTAATTTCCATGCAAGCCTCCGTGCCAAAGCGCAGAGTCGCAATGAGTAGTTTCCGAGGCTTGCCGTTTGGCCGGTCCCTGGTCCAACTCCCCAAAGGGTCGAGTATCGCGACTGGTGCCGGCAGACTCCGCGCAGCGGTAGCGGAACGATTGTCGCGCGAAGGCAGTTCAGCGTGGCGAGAGTGCCACCCTGTGCCGCAGCGCCCTTGACAGGTACGTTACCATGGATATCGAGATCACGCCGATCCACATGAATACTGCTTCAATGAACTTGCGAAGCACCAAAGCCTACCTCGTGGGGAGCGGCATCGGATCTTTGGCGGCGGCTGCGTTCATGATCCGCGACGGTGGCATTCTGGGATCCAGCATCACGATCTATGAAGCCATGTTGACCCTTGGGGGCAGTCTTGACGGCGGAGGCAACGCGACTGACGGCTACACTATGCGCGGCGGGAGGATGCTGACGACCGACAATTACGAATGTACATGGGGGTTATTTGACACGATCCCGTCCCTGACAAATGCCGACCGTAGCGTTCGCGACGATACCGTGGCGTTCAACGAGGCCAATATCGCCCACGCCGACGCCCGTCTGGTCGACGCCAACCGGCATCGTCTGGATGTGAAATCCATGGGGTTTTCCATGGCGGATCGGGTCGACCTCTTCAAACTCGTCGCAGCCGATGAGGCGATGCTTGGGGACAGCCGGGTCACCGACTGGCTCTCACCGGAATTTTTCCGCACAAATTTCTGGTTCATGTGGGCTACCACGTTCGCTTTTCAGCCTTGGCACAGCGCCGTTGAGTTTCGGCGCTATCTTCATCGCTTCATACTAGAGTTCACCCGCATCGAGACATTGGCCGGGGTGAAGCGAACGGTGTTTAACCAGTATGACTCGCTCGTTGCGCCGCTGGTCGCTTGGCTGCGCGATGCGGGCGTGCAATTTGTGACCGATTGTCAAGTAAGCGACATCGCGCTGCGCCTCGAAGATGGAGAGGTCATCGCCGAAGCGCTGAGCTTGATACGGTCGGGGAAGATCGAGACAGTCCCGGTGGCCGATAGCGATCTGGTATTCTTCCAGAACGGATCGATGACCGATGCCTCGACCTATGGCTCGATGACGATGGCGCCGGCCCAATTGACCAAGGCCGACAGTGGTGGATGGGCGCTGTGGGAGAAACTGGCTGCCGGTCGCCCAGAATTCGGCAATCCCGCAGCTTTTACCCGCAGCGTTCCTGAATCCTTGTGGGAGTCCTTTACCGTCACGCTTCACGACAGCGCGTTTTTTGACGCCATGGAGGACTTCACCGGCGACTTAGCGGGCACTGGTGGGCTTGTGACCTTCAAGGACTCGAACTGGCTGATGTCAGTTGTGCTGGCGCACCAGCCTCATTTTGCAAACCAACCAGAAGATGTTCAGGTCTTTTGGGGCTACGCCCTTCACCCGGATCGCATCGGCAATTTCGTCGTAAAGTCGATGAGCGATTGCACGGGCGCAGACATTCTTCAGGAACTTTGCGGTCACCTGAATTTCGACCGGCGGGTTCTTGCGAGCGCTAATTGCATCCCGTGCCGGATGCCTTACATCACCTCGATGTTCATGCCCCGCACAGTCGGCGATCGGCCTTTGCCCGTTCCCGCCAATAGCCGGAATCTCGCCTTTGTCAGCCAGTTCGTTGAGTTGCCAGAGGATACTGTGTTCACCGTAGAATACTCGGTGCGAGCGGCTCAGACCGCCGTCTATCAGCTGCTGGGAATCGACAAGGAAATCCCGCCGGTGCTCCATCACGATCAGTCAAACAAGGTCAGACTTGACGCCCTGATCAAAGCGTTCACGTGAAGCGCGGCCTGCAGGATCATGCTTTCTCACCCCAAGATCGGCCGTCAAACGATGTGATCGAGATCCTCTCGTGTCGGACTATCTTGAAGAGGGCTTTTTGGGGTCTAATCTGACCTACGACGCGTTGGAGATGCCGCGCCGTTGGAGCCTCAAAAAGGGACCGTAAGATGCAAACGCCGCTTGAAATCGCTTTCCAGAATACCGAGCCCTCTGAAACGATCCGATTGGAAATCGAAAGGCAGGCCAAACGTCTGGAGAGATTCTCTGATCGGATCACGAGTTGCGACGTGACGGTCATTGCGCCTCAGACACGGCATCGGCATGGCGATCTGTTCAAAATCGACATTCGCATCGCGATGCCGGAACATAAGGACATCATCGTCAGTAAAACGCACGGCGACGCGCCGGAGCATGAACACCTCATGGTGGCGATCAAGGATGCCTTTGCGGCGGCGCAGCGCCAGCTTGAGGAGTGCGTTCGAGAAATGCGCAGTCAGGCGAATCCGCATTAAGCGGATTGCGCATCCATCGAAGCGGCCGGCGACGGCGAGGTTTACTTCCGTCGCGGTAGCGTGCTCGACGACGCCTTCGTTGCCCAGCGCATCCGCAGAAATCCGCCCCGTCGCCCAAATTGTGGTCGGGGTCGCGCAGGTCACGGTTCGCTCATTGGCGAACACGATTTCAAGTGAGGATCTGTCATGTCCGATCTCGCTAATTCTGAGGCACTTAAAGTAAAGTGCGAAGGCGATGCCGAAGCCGTCGCGATCGTTCACGCTTGTTGCGAGCCTCTGCCGCCGCCCGAGGAGGCGACGGATTTCGGCCAGGCTTTCGATCGTTTCGGGGATGCGAAAGTCGTCCTTCTCGGCGAGGCGACGCATGGCACTTCGCAGTTCTACCTGGCCCGCGCCGCGATCACGCGGCGCCTGATTGAAAAGCATGGGTTCAACATCGTAGCTATTGAAGCAGACTGGCCGGACGCGGCGCGGATCGACCGCCACGTCCGCCACCACGCGCATGAACCATCGTCCGAGGAAGCCTTTTCACGCTTCCCGACTTGGATGTGGCGAAATGTCGAAGTCCATGACTTCGTGGAATGGCTGCGCGTGCATAACGAGGCGCAACCGTCGAAGGCGCGAACGCAATTCAGAGGGCTCGACATCTACAGTCTGGGAAGCTCGATCGCCGCCGTTCTGGCGTATCTCGATCGGGTCGACCCGGACGAAGCCAAGATGGCGCGCAAGCGATACGGGTGTTTGACCCCATGGCAGGAAGATCCCAGCGGCTATGGTCGCGCTGCCCGTCATCTCGCCAAACCCCCATGTGAAGACGGAGTTGTCGCGGAACTTGGCGCTCTCCTTGAAAATAGACTTGCCTATATGCGCCGCGACGGAGACTCCTTTTTCGACGCGGCGCAGAACGCCCGGATTGTGCTGGCCGCCGAACACTACTATCGCGTGATGTACCGCAGCTCCATGGATTCGTGGAATCTTCGCGATCGTCACATGTTCCAGACGCTTGCGCGGCTACTCGATGCGAGGGGCGACGACGCCAAAGCCGTCGTCTGGGCGCACAATTCGCACATCGGCAACGCGGCGGCGACGGCCATGGGCTGGCAGGGCGAGTTCAACATCGGGGAGCTTTGCCGGGCCGCCTTCGCCGACTCCGCGGCTCTGATTGGTTTCGGCACGGATCGCGGGACGGTCGCGGCCGCCAGCGATTGGGATGGTCCGATGGAGGTGAAGACTGTGGTTCCAGCGCGTCCCGACAGCTATGAGCGCGTTTTTCGTGAAACTTCGGTTGAGCGGTCCTTGACCGACTGGCGAAGCGGGCGCAGCCATGAATTGCGCGATGTCTTGTCAAAACCCCGGCTTGAGCGCGCCATTGGCGTTATCTACCGCCCCGAAACTGAGTTCGCGAGCCACTATTTTCAGGCTGTCCTCTGCGACCAGTTCGACGCCTATGTCTGGTTCGAACAAACCAGCGCGGTGACGCCGCTCTCCGGAGGGTCCCCTCACGGCGCGCCGGACACTTACCCCTTTGGACTTTAGCGATGCCGAAAGCGCGGATGAGACGTTGACGAAATGCTCACGGAAATCATCGAAGTCTCACCTTTATAAGACTGGCCTGCCGAAAAGGCTGCGGAGTTTAACAATGATAATATTAATAGTTATGGCAGTGCTTGTTGGTTCCTTTGCGTCCGTCACGTCCGTTCGTGCACAAGGGTCCGATCCTTCTACTGGCCGCCGCCTCGCGGAGGCGGAATGTAGCGGTTGCCATCAAATTGACCCCGCCTCAACAACGCCGAGGCCCAACTCTGCCGCGCCTAGTTTTATAGACATCAGTCGTATGCCTTCGACGAACGAACTTGCAATCAAAGTGTTTCTAAGGTCATCGCATCCGCCCATGCCCGACCTCATTTTGTCTCGCCAGGAAATCAACTCCATCACTGCCTATATTCTCGCTCTTTCTCAGAAGTAGAATCGGCAGCTAGATGTTTAGTCCCGGCATATGATGGAGCGGGTCTAGATTGAATCTGTTTGGCTCTTTTGTCCAGAGCTTACAGATATATTTGCGGATACCGACGAAGCCGGCCATGCATTCCGATCTGAAGCCGGCCAGCGTTCCGATTTGATGCCGGCCACTTGCAGTTTGCTGCCACAGGTCAGGATTGATGATGTTTCGCCGTTTCTGATTGGTCAAGGGTGCATGGATTCGTGGATTTCATGCGGACGAACGACTCTTGCGCAGAGTTTGTCCCGCCAAATCGATCCGATAGGCGTTGTGGACGACGCGGTCGAGGATCGCGTCGGCGAGCGTCGCGATCCCAATCATGTCGTGCCAGCGGTCGACCGGGATCTGGCTGGTGATGATGAGAGACCCCTTATCGTATCGGTCTTCGACGATTTCCAGGAGGTCGCGCGCCTGCTCGGGCGTCAGGGCCTCGGGCCCCCAATCATCCTATGTGGACCGGCGCGGTCGACGATGCATAAGGCGGTGTTCTCGAGCGCGACATCTAAGGCGGCATATAGCTCGACGGTAGTCATCTCCTTTGGAATGCCTGGGCAGTATGGCCAAGGCGAGCCCACTGACCGCATCACCAAAACTACTGGCCGAATCGGCATTGAGTTAATTCACTTATTCTTGTTTGGGGGAGCGCGGACATGGCGAAGGGGGTGCCTGAACGTTTTTATGTCGCTGAACGCCAGGCGGAATTGTCGGCCCAGGCCAAGTTCGGCGGCGGGGAGCAAGCTTCGGCTACGCAGCCGAAACGGCCCCCGGGCCTCGGTTGCGCCCTGCGCACCCTATTTGCCGCTATTGCCAGACTCGGCTCGGTCCGCCTTGAGACAAGAGAGGTGCGCGCTGTCCACCAGCCCCTCCCAAAGGCAATGGTCCAGACCGACGTCCATTATCAGAGCCCGAGAGCCCGAGGTGATGGGCGGCTGCCAGCCGCGCACGCGCAACGTCGCGCGCCTGTCGTCAATCGTCCTCAGTTTATTCGCCCTTTTGTATCGCCCCGAAACGCGGTCGAGGGCGGGGCGAGAAAGGCGTCAAACCGCTCCTTGACGATCGCGTAGCATTCGCACGAGGCCTTTTCGAGGGCAGAACGATCAAGAACTTGCATCATTCCCCGGCGATAGCTGATGAGGCCGGCGTTCTGCATCGATTGAGCCGCAAGCTGAGTTAAGGGGCGCTGAGTGGTGCGTTGAAACGAGAATCCGGACAATTTCTTCGTTGAGGGACCGGCGTAAGATTCGGTAATGAGCCGCCAGGGAGTCGCTTCCGCGTCGGCCACGCTGGGGCCCGACATTCCAAAGCCGAACCAGATGCTTCTTGAGATTTCACGTTTCGCCTCGAGCTTGCTGTTCGCGGTCTGTTCGAGAATAGAGGTCAGCATCCCCTCATGCGTACGCAGAAGTCCAGGAAACTGGCGGCGCGATTGAGACTGGTGATTTGCGACGGGATTTCTGCACGATGAACGCCAAGGGCCGGAGAAGAGCTGGCGGCAACTCGATGCGGCCAAACTGGCGCGTGCGTTCGCGCTGAACGCCATTGGACCGGCATTGATCATGAAGCATGTGCTTCCCCTGTTGCCTCGATCGGGCAAGGCCGTCTTCGCGACGCTGTCGGCCAGGGTTGGAAGCATCGGGGATAATCGACTGGGTGGCTGGTATTCGTACCGCGCGTCCAAGGCGGCTCTCAATCAACTCGTGCGGACTGCTGCTGTGAAATTGGCGCGTCGATCCCCGGAGGCGCTTTGCATCGCCCTTCATCCCGGCACGGTCGCCACGACGCTATCTTCGCGACGACCGCGCTGGAAGTCCACACTCCTTCGGCCGCGACCCGCCATCTTCTCGCCGTCGTCGATGAACTCGCGGCAGATGCCAATGGCGGTTTCTTCGACTGGCGCGGCGAGCCTGTGCCCTGGTGAATCAAAGGCTAAACGCGTCGCAAGGTAACCGCCGACAAAGACATGCGCATTTGACGCCGTCCCTCGCTTGGCGCGTGGAGAACTTTGATGTCCAATAGTGTCACTCACCATGGAAGAAGACGGCGCGTCACTCTTGTTCAGTTCTTGTGCTGTTCGCGCCAGGTCCTCACAACGGCGAGGGTATTCTCTATGTGTTTTTCGGCGCTCGAATCGGAATAGGAGTAGAGAATCTTGCCTTCGGGCGAGATCACGTAGGAAATGCGGCTAGCAAAGGCCGCGCCCATGACCGGAACATTGAAGGCCGCGTCATAGACCTTGGCGACCGAGAGACTCGGGTCTGCGCCGACCGGGAATTTATCGCGGCATTCGGAGGCTGAAAACTCCTTTTGCGTCTCGATCTTGTCGCCAGAGAGGCCAATGACGCTCGCGCCGGCGGCCTCGAAATTCGCGATATTCTCGGCAAATTCATGCGCCTCCTGCGTGCAGACGCTGGTGAAGGACTTTGGATAAAAATACAAAACCACCGGCCCTTTTTTCAAAGCCTCGGCCAATGAGAATGGGAACTCCCTTCCGCCTTGCGCGGCCTCGACGGCGAAATCGGGCGCTGCGTCGCCCAGCTTCAGCGCGGCCCACGCGCCGCCACTGGAAAGTGCGAGGCCAAGAAAAAAGCCAAGGCAAAGCAATGGGAGAGTTGGTTTCATCTGGTGGTTCTCCATACGATCCGGCTCCGCTGCGCGCGCCGGCGAAACCCATGACGTAGGGCGTCTTGCGCTCTGTTCAACAAGCGTCGTGGTTTACTTACGCAATGTGATCGCAAAGCAGCGCGCGGTGTTGAGGGCTCAGGCAGGCCAAAAATTTAGACGAACCCGATCGCGAGACCGCCTCGTAATCAAGCGAAGCGCGATTGCGCTGTGTTAGGTCATCGTAATTGGTATTTCCCCGAGAAAGTCGCGTTTCCCGATTTCCACGCCGCAATGCCGCAAGATCGCATAGGCAGTCGTGAGGTGAAAATAGAAATTCGGCAGCACGAAATGGTTCAGGTAGTCGTCTCCCTTCATGCGGCCTTTGTCAGCCGGACCCAAGGGGAATATAATCTCACGATCTGCTGAGGCGTCGATTTGCTTCGGATCCAGCGTTTTGATGTACGCAACCGTTTTTACAAGGCGAGCCTTAAGTTGATCGATGGTTAGCTCGTTATCCTCGTAATTTGGAGCATCCAAGCCGGCAAGGCGCGCTGAGCCATTCTTGGCGAGATCTGCGGCGACTTGCACTTGACGGACGAGTGGAAACATGTCGGGCGAGAGGCGTGATTGAAGAAGCACTGTCTCGTTGATTTTTTTCGCCGAGGCAAAAAGTGCCGCCTTATCGAGAATTGATGACAACGCAGTGAGGCCAATCTTGAAGGTCGGCAGTGAGGCTTGTGACATCGAAAATGGCATAACAGGTGTTCCCTCTTTGATATGTTTGTCATTGGCGCTCGGGGCCGATCGGGTCTGAGATTGATTCAATCAAGAGTTGATCGATTTCCGCCTTTGCGGTTGCGTCGAGGGACCAATCAAACACGCCGTCGACCGGCTGCAACTGATCCGGACGGCGTGCGCCCCACAACGCCGTCGTAACGCCTTGGTCGAGAACCCAGCGGACTGCGAGATGAATAACGCGCTTGCCGAAGCGAGTCTGCGCGAAATCGTCAAGGCGCTCCACGGCTTGGAGATATTGGGCGAATCGGGGCTTTTGAAACTTCGGGTCTGAGCGGCGCAAATCATCGCCATTGAAAACGGTGTCTCGTCTCATCCTTCCGGAGAGGAGGCCTCGGCAGAGAGCTCCATAGCCGAACGTCGCAATATTGTTTTTTCGACAATAGGGAAGGATATCCGTGTCGATTTCACGTTCAAATAAATTATAGGGCGACTGAAGCACGTGGATCGGCGCTACGGCCCTGAACCTCTCCATTTGCTCCACGGAGAAATTGCTAACTCCGATCGCCCTGAACTTACCCTGTTTCAAGAGCTCAAGCATCGCATCCGCAGTTTCCTCGATTGGAATTAGCGGGTCCGGCCAGTGAACCTGATAGATGTCAATTTGATCAGTTTGCAACCTGCGCAGGGAATCCTCTATCTCTCGCATAATGCGGCTTCGGCTGGCGTTGCGAAACACCTTGCCGTCCCGCCATTCCAGCCCGACCTTTGTTGCGATCAAGAACCGCGAGCGAAGACCGCCTTCGGCGATCGCCTTGCCAACGATCTCTTCGGATCGGCCAAAGCCATAGACGGGGGCAGTGTCGATAAGATTGAGGCCATGGTCCAACGCAGTACGGATTGTCGAAATCGATTGTGCTTCATCGGTTCCACCCCACATCCAGCCGCCGATCGCCCAGGTGCCGAGAGCGATTCGTGATGCCTTTGATGACGTGCCGGGGATTTCACAGAATTCAACGTGTTTAACGGAAGCTTGGACTTGAACAGCCACAGCTATACTCCTCGTGAGTTTATGAGTCCCATTTGCATAAAATCTAGGTCCTTTGATGAGGTCGATGAACAGCCGACTAGCGATTGCGCCGAACGATGGCCTCCGTCGCCGTGTTAACGCGCGTGCCGGCCGGCGCAGCGTTCATAAACGTCCGCGCAAGAAACGAGATTCGTGGGTCGTCAATGTGCGCCAAGTCCTCGGGTTGGATCGCGCCAAGGAGGAGGAAGAGAACAAAAGCGATTACGACGTTCACCATCGGCCCGCGAGCGCGACCGCGAGTTCCTGCGCGGGCTTTTCAGACATGCGCTTCATGCTCGCTACGCCCCCAATGGGCATCAAGGTCACGTCGGGCGTCTCGATGCCGAAGCGCCGCGCCATGAGGATGTGGCCGAATTCGTGGAGAACGACGCAAACAAAGATAAGCAGGCTCTTTTGAAATTCGAGTGGGTAAATTACCGTCGTTTGGCGCATTCGATCTGACCGGACCTGTCCAGATTCAGCGCCTCGCCGACAAGTCCGTCAGCTACCGGCTTTCCTGCAGCGTTACGCATGGCGGCCAATTCGTCGACTTCATCACTAATCAAAACGTGTTTCTCGCGCCTGCCTCATCCTGGAATATCGATCCCTCGACCAGATTCACCATTGAAGCCGAATATACGCATCAGAACTCACAAGATTATGTCGGCCAGCAGAAGCTCCGGCCCGTACCTCAACTTCAATCCCTATACGCCCGTCCGCGCTACTCTGTATCCGGCGAACATCCCGGTAACCCGCTCGTTCGGCGACCCGAACCAGCCGCCGGACGCCGTGCAATTCGCTGATCTCCTATGACTTCAAGTTTCAGTTCGACAATGACTGGGCGATCTCCTCCTGCCGGATCCAGTTCAAATTATATTGCATTGACGGTCCTGTGGCCAACGCGATCATGGTGGGAACGCGGACCTGCGGGGGCGGTGCCTTGTAGCCCAGCGATTATGAGGGCGCACGTTTTTGTAGTGACGCCGCCAGCAAATGATGGCGATCTTCGCATCGCCGCGGTCTTGCCGCTTATAAAACGTTGGGTGGGGGTAGGGTAGATTAATCGGTTTTGGACCGGAAAAACGGTGTTATCTCTACGGCACCCTCTGCCAGAACAGGCTTGACTAAGAAGCGAAGCCATCGCGCCCTTGACCGCATTCCTGTTCGACTAGTCGAGCTTTTTTCGTCCCAGCAGGCCAATAAGCACTTGCCCCACAACCAAGAAGGAAGACGGCAATGACCGTGAGAAAACTCGAAAAGTCCGAATGGGGTCAATTCTTCAATGACCTGTCGAAAGGCCTCAAGGATGCGCAGGCCCAGGTTGAAATAGCCTCGCTGAAACTTGGCGACCAGGTTCAGGTTAACTGGTTACCTCTGTTTGGCATTGTCTACGACCAGAAGGACGATATCTGCGAGATCGCCCTCAAGGGGCTCGACCACCTCATCCATAGGCCGCGCGAAGTCAATGTGGAAGAGGAAGCCGGAAAGCTTTTCAGCGTGGAAATCATCGATGGCGACAATTACCATCAGATCGTCAAGCTCAAGGAGCCAGTCGGCGCGCCGGTTAAGTCATCGTAAGCGAGCCGGCCGGTCTCCTTTCGAGATGCTCCAGCGATTGCTCGACCAAAATTAAGCTCCGGGGGATCGCGGTCTGATCCTCTCCGTTTCACTGAGTGCGAGGCCTTTCGGTTCGATTGCTAACTGCGAAAAGGTTGGGAAGCGGTGACAAGGACGGATCACATTGGCCTGGCCCCGAGGGGTGATCCAGGTTCAATGTTAGTGCATTCGGCGTTCTGACGCCATTCTGGGGTTGGGCGAGCGCGCGCTTCCAATAGCTGGCGCGCTCGCCCATGGCGCGATGGTTCCGCCGCGGGGGATAATTGTCTCGGGCGCTGGCGGCCGATAGCTGAGAGAGCTGTGTGGGCGCACGGCGTTGAAATGCCGCCGCCAGGCCTCGATCATCACCTGAGCCTCGGCCAGGCTGAAGAACAACTCACCGTTAAGCAGCTCGTCGCGGAGCTTCGAATTGAAGCTCTCGCAGTAGCCATTCTCCCACGGGCTGCCGGGCTCGATATAGGCCGTCTGGGATCCGACGGCGGCGATCCGAATAAAGATTATCCGTCGGTATATCGAAGAAACCCTGAATTTGGCCGGCATGAAGATCAACTGTAAGAACACGATCGGCGCCCGCCCTTGTAATGAGATTGGCGACGAGCTTGGCGGAAATGGGAGT
>NZ_FOSN01000046.1 GCF_900114285.1 Methylocapsa palsarum
TGGTTCGTCGACGCCAGGGATCCCGAAGACGGAGCCGCCAAGGTCGTCGAGCTGGTCCGCAGCCGCATTCCGCAGCGTTACGGGCTTGACCCCATTCGATGACGCTCCTGCGCTCGATGATCGTGAGCCGCCTGAAAGTTTTGCAACTTCCGCTGACCGATCTCGAAGTGCGCGTCCTGGCCGACCGCCTGATCGACGACGCCAATGACGTGTCGGGCGACATTGTGCTATGCGCCGCACACGCTGATCGCCGGCAGCACCGGCAGCGGCAAATCGGTGCTGATGCAGAACATCATCCTGGGCATCGCCGCAACCAACACGCCGGCGCAGGCGAAGATCATCCTCATCGACCCAAAACAAGGCGTCGACTATTTGGTTCGCGCGCGGCGAGCAGCGCATCGCGCACCGCGATGGCTTCCTTGCCCAGCACGCTCGTCCGGCGGGTGAAGTCGGGCAATTGCGCGGCGAACTGTTGGGTTGTCCTGTGTTTGATCCTGTCTCGCTCTGCCAAGATGGCGTTGGGGACCCACAGCCGCAGAGGGTCAAGCGCAAGACTTCCGCTGCACCCGCTCGCATGAACTCGCGGTCTATGAGCAAGGCACCTTCCTGCACCGCTTCGGCGCCACCGACTTCCAGCGCCTGACAAAGTCGCCGGCGGACTTCCACAGCGGACGCACGACGTCCAGAAGATCGGGCCGCCGGCACGCTTGTTCATTCGAGAAGGCCGCGGTCAATTCGCGGAAGACTTCGAGTCGGACGCCGGCGATCCTGCAGTGCTGGTGGCCGGCCGCTGTTCCGAAAACGCCACCGAACTTAGCGACGCGACGTCAGCGCGGCTCGCTGAATTGAGCGCCAGAGCGGTTTTCGCTCAAGTTGCATCGTGGTCCGCATCCCCCGGCTCATCGCGCGCAAGCCTAACTGCTTCGCAAGGCCGCGTGAATCCCCCACTAACGTCGAGTCAATCAGCCGGAAACCGTATCAGTCTGCTGCCGGGCCGGCAATTTGGTAAGCGGCCATTCCAGCTATCGCGTGGCTGGGCAGAACGCAGACTAACCGCTTTGGATTCCCCCACCGGCAACAAGTAGACTTTCATCCATGAAGCGGACCTTCATTCATGGGGATCGCCGAAGTCAGCTTGAATTTCGTCCACCCCGGCGCGGCAGCACGTGCAACAACCTCGCGAGACGGCGCTCTGTTATGAAGGCTAGGCAGAATAATTGGACAAAATTCTCAGCCTCGATCATCTCAAGACCGATTTTTTCCGGAACCACTTCTTTTCTGGTTCCGAAGATCAGATCCCAAACCGATAGAACGATCCCGTAATTACTGTCATGCTCGCTCCGGAGCGTCGAATGGTGAGCGCGGTGAAGAAAGGGCGTAATAAAAATGTATGATAGCCATCTTTCGCCTGGAATCACCAAGTTCGAATGGTGAAACAACACGAAGGCCATCCGGATCACCTCGCACACGACGACGACGTTGGCGTCGGCTCCGATCACGACGACACACAGACTCTTCACGACGACTTCCAAAAGCTCATCGAATACATGGAAGCGAAAACCGGTCGTCACATGGAAGCTTTTGTCGCTGTGATGGATTTTATGGAAGCGCCAAAGACTTTCACTGTGATGTCCAATGAAGTGCCAAACATAGACTGAGAAATCAAACAAAATAAAAGTAAGGATCCATTTCAACGGTCCGGATTCGAGGCCATTGAGAAGTCCATAATGCGAATATCGAGCGGCGACTACAAACAGGGTCGATACGGATAGGACGCCCATAATAATGTTATTGAAAATAAAGGCGGATGTATTTGTCGCAAAGGATTGCTTAAGCGATCGTCCAGAGAATTTTTTATACGGGCGCAGGACCTCCATTATAAGCAGGAGAGCGAATAGCGCCATGACAAAGACGAGAAGATAGTTCGCGACATGCACTCCGGCGTCCATTCTCATCCTCCCGCAACACTTGAAGCTTATCAGCTCCGATTTCGCTAGAGCTTAGATGGTGAGGCTCCTTGCTTATATCTAGGGCGCTCCCAATATAGAGCCGATTGGATCGAGCTTTTGGATATTTCGGCGGGGAGTTAGGAATGTTTGTCGGTCGCAGACCCGGATGGCGGCTCCCCGATAACGACGCCACGCCCGAAGCTGTGTTTTGGAGCCGCCGTGAAGCGCTTGCATTGACTGCTTCTGCGGGCTTTTCGGCTTTGGCGCGACCCCAAAGGTCTCAGGCGGCGCTGCCGGAATATCCGCCCCACACCAGTCGCTTCGGTTTAAGCCAACCGCTGACAGCGGAAAAATACGCCACGAGTTACAACAACTACTATGAATTCGACTCTGGCAGAGCGCGCGCGCCGCAGGCTGGTTCGTTCAAGACAAAGCCCTGGCGCGTGGTGATCGATGGTCTCGTCGAGGAAGCACAATCCTTCGATCTCGACGACTTTCTGGGCAAAGTTCCGTTGGAAGAGCGGCTTTACCGCCATCGCTGTGTCGAGGGCTGGGCGATGGCCGTACCCTGGATCGGCTTTCCGCTAAAGGTGCTGGTAAATCTTGCTCGGCCGCTTGGCTCGGCGAAATATCTTCGATTGGAAAGCTTCATGGACCCCGAAACGGCTCCAGGGCAAAAACAATTTTGGTATCCTTGGCCCTATGTCGAAGCCCTGACAATCGCCGAGGCGGACAACGAACTGTCCTTTCTTGTGACGGGAGCCTACGGCAAAGCGCTTTTAGCGCAAAATGGCGCGCCACTGCGTTTAGCGACGCCGTGGAAATACGGTTTTAAATCGATCAAATCGATCGTTCGCCTTTCTCTTACCGAAGAACGTCCGATCACGTTCTGGGAGCGACAGCAGCCGCAGGAGTACGGCTTCTGGGCGAATGTGAATCCCGATGTGCCGCATCCTCGCTGGAGTCAAGCGTGGGAACGTCTCCTCGGCACTGATGAGCGGCGTCCAACGAAAATCTGGAATGGATACGGCGACTACGTGGCCTCGATTTATGCCACTCTCGACAAAGAGCCTCTATTTAAATGAGTTCTCGCTCCGCCGTCGGCGGTATCATGCTGATCCAAGAAACTGGCGAGATTCGTCAGCGTTAAGCGTTTATGGGAGGATCGCCGGCAATGCTGAGCATGGGAGCGATAATGGCTGCGAGACCGGTGGCGGGCCAAGCAAGCGCCGTCGTCGGATGTCCTATCAGGGCCGCATTTGACTATATCGGCTATGGGTTGTTTGAGCATTATCGCTTCTGGTGCGCCCAAGTCGTCGAACTGGAGGTCATTACGGACGGCCCCGTCGGGCCGGGCGCGCTGGCGAGGCAAATCACGCTCGACCGCGGAATCGCGACCGAATCAACCTTCAAGGTGACGGAATTTAGTCCGCCGACGGGAATCGAGCTTGCGGGCGTGTCTGACCCTTTCCGCGCCGTCTACGCGCTCGAGGAATCGGGCGCAACTCTGAGCCGCCTTATCTTCACTTTCGAATTGCGTGAACTCGAGTTGTTCATGCGGCCTTTCGAAAAGCTCGTCCGCACTGCACTTCAAGAAGGCGCGGAGCAAACCGTTGAAAACCTCAAGCAATTGCTCGACGAACAAGGCGCTCTTTTGGTCGCCAAGTCATGAAATCCACTGTTTGAAATTTATTATCAAGGAAACGCGCCGATGTTCGTCATTCAAAAGAGCGGAGGGATTATCCCTCAAATTCTGACTCAGATCCTCGATTCCTGCGTCAACGGCGTGACGCTCGCCGATCCGGACCTTCCAGATGGGCCGATCGTCTACGTCAACAAGGCGTTTGAATTAATCACCGGCTATCCTCCGGAAGAAATCATAGGCCGCAATTGCCGTTTCCTTCAGGGGGAGGACCGCGAACAGGAGGAGCGGTACAGGTTACGCGCCGCAATCGAAAGGCACGCGGCCATCGAGGTGACGCTCAGAAACTACCGTAAGGACGGTAAGCTGTTTTACAACAAGCTGAATGTAACGCCGCTCTTCGACAACAATGGCGCGGTTATCTATTATCTTGGCGTACAATATGACGTTACCGAGCAGGTCGACGCCGAGGCGGAGATTCGGAAGCTCGGCGCGAAACTGTCGGCTTTAGGCCAGGCTTGATCACTCCCTGGCAGGATCGAAGCGGCCGATTTTATCCGTTTAAGGCGGTCGTTTTTGCTGGCTTGCTTCTGCCCGGCGTGTGGACGGCAATCGCTTTCGGCCTTGGCGGCCTCGGCGCTCTCCGCCTTAACGCCGCCATTCATCTGCTGGGAATTTGGGCGCTCCGCTTCCTCTTTCTGTCGCTTCTAATCACCCCTGCGAAGGAGATCCTGCACTGGGCGCGCCTCGTTCAGGTGCGGCGAATGGTCGGCGTCGCCGCCTTCGCTTATGCGCTGGCTCACCTCCTTTTCTACGTGGCCGAGCAATCGTTTGATGTCGCGACCGTCGCAGATGAAATTTTCTTTCGCGGATTTCTGACGGTCGGTTTAGCAGCGCTGTTGGGATTGGCCCTGCTTGCGGCGACTTCCACCGACAAGATGATGAAGAAGCTTGGCGGACGGAGATGGCGGAGGCTACACCGGCTAGTTTACGCGATCGCCGTTGTGGCGACGCTGCATTACTTGCAACAATTGATGCTGGGCGAGCGCGAGCCGATAGTGATGCTGGGACTTCTGTACTGGCTGCTCCTCTATCGACTCCTTGGCGTAACCTTAGCACAAGGGCCTCTGGGTCTGTTTTCTGTTGTGCTCATGTCCATTGCCGCAGCGGTGCTGACGGCTCTCACAGAAGCTAGCCTTATCTCGGTTGCGAGCGGCGTCGCGTTTGGACGTGTGCTCGTCCTCAATTTTTCGCTGGAACTTGGCATTAGGCCGGCCTGGATAGTCGCGCTGCCGGGGATAATTCTCGCTTGCGCCGGGATCGCGCCGCGCTATCAAGCTCTAACTGGAATGAAGACGCCTAGCGCTTCCGCTGTTCGTCCACTCTCACGGAGGCCGTAAAATCCTTGTTAGGGGATTCAAACCACGCCAAAGAGCGAAAAATTGTCGCGCTGAACCGCGCCGGGTTTGCCGGAGGCCATTTGGTTTAAGTTATGCGGCCATCGCTGGCTCGTCCAGCATGGCATAGTAGCGCACCTCGGCCTCAGCGGGCGGGATGTTTCTGATAGGCTCCAGAAGCCGCCGGTAGTTGAACCAGTCGACCCATTCCAGCGTCGCAAACTCGACGGCTTCGAATGAACGCCAAGGCCCACGTCGATGGATGACCTCGGCCTTGAAAAGCCCATTGATGGTCTCTGCGAGAGCATTGTCATAGC
>NZ_FOSN01000017.1 GCF_900114285.1 Methylocapsa palsarum
CAAACACCTCAAGCTCTTCTCCCGTGTGAGCATTCCACCACCTGTCGTCCTTAAAAAGAATCCGGAACGGAACGGGATATTGGCCAAAATCGTCCTCGGCGAGGACATGAACGATCGATCCTTCCTCAGGTGTCGTCGTACTGTTCCATTCCGGCTCTGACATTGCTCTTTGCTCAAGTTGGAGGCTTCAGCAGACTTTCGCCGAAACCGACTATTCCATTCGAGCATAGACGCATAAGTTGCAACGATTCGATATAAACTGAGGTCTCCCAGAAGGCGTGCGTCTCGCTTCGGCACCTGGTCGACTTTAAGGGCGCGTATAGTGGCGGAGCGCGCCCAAAGGCAAAGTGCGAATTGATGCCGCCCGTCAAAATTTCCTCGCCTAAAATTAATGCGATTTCAGTACCAAACAATTTGGGACGGTCTGCGGGGCGGTACAGCCATTAAGGGTGCTCCCGCACGCCGTCCTGCGGCGCGACGGGCGCACGCCCGTCAGCTCTTTTCAGCTCGCGCTGCCGTTTCAAAACGGTCAATCCGGACGACAGACGAGCGAGCCGCGCGTCTCAGCGGCGCCTGCCGCCGCGATATGATGACAACGCCCGCGCTTTTCTTCGCCGCCGCGGCCGTCTAATTCAGCCTCAACCGGCGATCATTATGTTTCTTTGCTGTAGGGACCTTGGCGATCGAAACGTCCGGTAATTCTCGAAGAACAATCCGAGTCTTTTCCAATTTCTCCGAAACCTCTGCCGCCTCCAACTCCCTCAGCCTCTCCCAAAGGACGTAAAAAATCCGGGCCTTCAAATTGATCATGGCGCGTCCTCAAAATTAGAATTCGACTCGACGGTCAGAGCGCGAAATCCACGGACAATCAGCCTAGCACGTCGGAAATCGCGCTCTTCTTCGCGACCTTCGACGGACGCCGCACCGGATGCGCGGCCAAGAACGCCTCATCCGCTGCGATCGCGGCATCGATTTCTTCTCGGGAGATCGACAAGCAGGGTTCTTTCTCCATGCGGCGCTTCCATGCGAGACCGGCGCTGTCACATGCAGCTGTCCGCAATTGTTCCGCGACTGACTTTCGCCAATCCGCAAGCCAACTCGAGCGCTGTTCGAAAGCATAGTCCGCCTTGGATTTATCCTTCATGTGGAATCGGTAATAACACCAATATTTATCCCAAAATTCGAACGCCGCGCGATCGTGTCGGGTCCTTGCGTCGACATCCTTCCAAGCGTCTTCCAAACATTTTCTGGCGAGTTTGTTGTATTCAAAGTCATCCAGTTCATGAGGTAAGACTGGTTCGAGAAGGTTCGCGATAAAGGCGGCATCGTCCTGCTTCCGCCTGCGCGGCCGGGGACGGGTCTTGGCTTTTGTGGATCTGGCAGGCAAGCCGGTAGCGGCTGCCGGAACGGTGCTGTTCGGCATTGTGGTTCTCCAAATTGAAGGCGAAGGCGAGCGCTCTCAACGGCGCCCGCTGTCGAGAATGAACGCTCAGGCGGCGACGGCGAGCGTCCTATTGGCGGCCTTGATCCTGATCACGGTTGAGACGACGGCGGTTTCGAAGCGGACATAGGTCGGGCCAAGAAACTCACGAACTGCTTTTGCATCGAGCCGGCCGGCGATCTGCTCGGTTGCGGTGACGGTGAAAGCGTCGCCCGCAACGTCGGTCAAGCCACGCGCCTTGAACTCATCCTTCAGCGCCTTCGGTTCTGCCTCCGCGGCCTTCACGATGGCGTCGACGCGGCCGATTTCATCGGCGAGCGCGATGTCGGAAAGGTTGTGGAAGCGTGACGGGATGGTATTGTTGATCTTAGCCATGCGAATCCCCTTTATTTGCTGTGGTTAGGGCTGATCAGGAGCACCACCTCTTGATTAGCCCGCATCTTTGTATTACACAGTAAGCTAATGGCGTCAATCCCTGTAATACACAAAAAACGAGGCCCGGAGCCAACTGGCAAAACGCCGGTAATTTCACTTCGTCTCGCCCACGATCTTAGGGAAGGACTTGACGCTTGGATCTCCGAGCAGCCTGATCCTCTGCCCACAAGATCTGCTGCTATTCGTTATGCACTTGAAGAATGGCTAATCGCTAAGGGCAAGATCGGACAAAAGGGACGCCGGAATTAAACGGCCGAAGCTCATCCGTTCATTTCTTTTCGGCCCTCCTCTTGGAGGCTGTATAATGGCTTTTCGCAGTCTGACCTGGATGCGGTAAGGGCGGCGATCGAGGGGAGCACTGGAGCGCAAGTCGGGTACGCACCCCAACGCGCGACGATTTCATCTCGCTTGGTTTCAGACGGGGTTTCAGCGACCAACGCTCGTGAAACCATTGAACTCGCAGCAGAGCGCCTCAGAATGCCTTCATTTGGCTTCAGGTGCGGGCTTCCACGCCATCGCTGGCGTCGAATTCATCGAGGAGAATGGCGGAAGTGGCGGCCGGCTGGCTGAGGAAAGGTCAGAAACTGACATGAAAGAAGTAGGATGACCCGCCGTGCTCGCGTCACGGAATCGGAGCTGGAGCGGGCTGTAAAGGTGGCGGATCGTGCGGATCCGCCGAGGGCGGTCATGGTCGATGAGAGCGGTCGGATTTGGCTTATCCCCGCAAAACACACGCCTGGCGCGCCAGAAAAGTCGCAGGAGCCCGATCTTGACGATGGCGATTGGATCTTCAAGAAGGGCGCTTCAAATAGTAAAGGCTAGCAGCTCCGGTTCAGTTCGGTTTGTTGCTCGCTTTCAAATTATTTGAGAAGTCCAGCGCCGCCGTAAAAATCTCACTGGTGGGATGCTGGCGGCAATAGCTGAAAATCCAATTCATCCAGTCCTTGGTGTCCGTCCCTTTGGTAAGGTTGCCGTCGGTACTGACATCGAATTGATTCCGCGCACTGATGAAACCCGCGAGCCATGCGGCGACTTGGAGATAGTCCATAGCGAGACTGAGCGATGCTTCGTCAAGCTTGTCGAACATAACTCTTCCGTTCCCTATGCGCACCCGTTCAAGCTCGAGAACGCTCAGGCATTTATGGCGATCGGGGTAGAACACCATAGTAGATCTAGGTTCTTGAGCGCTTGCGTATGTCGCAAAGAACGCCAGGAACAAAATAATAAAGCTTCTCATGGAGCATTTCGCTGGCTGGCAATCAAATACGTCCGTGCGCGTTCACGAAAAATCACCGGCGTTCTGGACCAACTTTTCCGTATATTTTCCGTACGGATGGCCAAACGGGGGGCGTTCGCGCTCCAACCAATTGATTTCACTGGCGCGCCCAAGGGGAATCGAACCCCTGTTTTCGCCGTGAAAGGGCGACGTCCTAGACCGCTAGACGATGGGCGCGGAGGCCCGCGAACACGTTCGCTGAGAGATTCCCGGGCTGTCCGCGGACATATAAAGCGCGGCGGCTTCGCTGGCAAGTTCCCGGCCGGCAAGATCTGGTTGGCAAATTCTGGCAGTCAAGTTCTAGTTCTGGCGGGGCCGCGCGGCGGGCGCGAGATCGAGCAGCCGCAGCCGCACCCGCTCCCGGCCGCCATAGGAGTCAAGCGACAGGGTTCCGGCGAGATGGGTCATCGTTCCGCGACCCGCGTGGAGCGCGCGCCCGAGCGGTTCCCCACCAGCGCGGAAAGCGATGCCGTCGATCCTGGCGCCGTCCCCGGATTGGGCGCGCAGGCGCACATGTCCGTTACCGACATCCGCGACAGCGAGGAGCCGGTGCGCAGGGAATACGAACACAGGTTCGGCGTTGCCGGCGCCAAAAGGTCCAGCGCGGTCGAGCGCGGCCATGAGCGCCGGACTGGCCGCGCCGGCGGTCAGGGCGGCGTCGATCAGCAAGGATTCGCCGGCGCGCAGATCCTCGACGCGGCGGGCGAGGCGGTCTTCAAGGAAAGCCCGGAAGTCATCGACGCGCCGGCGCCCGATGGTCAGTCCGGCCGCCATGGCGTGGCCGCCGCCCTTGACCAGAATCCCGGCCTCGACGGCCGCCCGGACGGCGCGGCCGAGATCGACGCCGGGAATCGAACGGCCCGATCCGGTCCCGAATTCGCCCGCGCCGAAAAAGGAGATGGCGAAGGCCGGGCGGCGGTATTTTTCCTTGAGCCGCGCGGCGACGAGGCCAACCACGCCGGGGTGCCATTCCTCGCCCGAAACGACGACGGCGGCGCCTTGGTCCTTGAGCCCGAGGGTCGCCAGAGCGTTCGCCTCGGCCTCTTCAAGAGCGCCGCGTTCGAGATCCTGCCGTTCGCGGTTGAGGCGGTCGAGCTCCTCCGCGACGCGCCGCGACTCGAGTGGATCCTTGAGGCTCAAGAGCCTTGCGCCGAGGGCGGCGTCTCCGACTCGTCCGCCGGCGTTGATGCGCGGCCCGACAAGAAAGCCAAGATGGTAAGAACTCGGCGGTCCGTCCGCCTGGGCGACATCGAAAAGCGCTGTAAGGCCCGGCCTCCCGCGTGTGCGCATGAGGCTGAGGCCCTTGGTCACGAAGGCGCGATTGAGGCCGGTGAGGGGCGCGACATCGGCGATCGTCGCCAGGGCGACGAGATCGAGCCCCGCCAGCAGATCCGGGGCGATCCGCGCCGCGCCAAAGAAATTCCGGGCCCGCAAGATCCGGTTGACGGCGACGAGGGTCATGAACACGACGCCCGCCGCGCAAAGCTGGCCAAGGCCCGAAAGATCGTCCTGGCGGTTCGGATTGACGACGAGGGCGTCGGGCAGGGTTTCGGGAGCGCTGTGATGGTCGAGCACTATAGGGTCGAGGCCGAGTTTGTCCGCTTCGGCGAGGGGGCCATGACTCATTGTGCCGCAATCGACGGTGATCAGAAGTCTGGCGCCGCTTTGGGCGAGGTTTTGAATCGCTTCGACGTTGGGCCCGTATCCTTCGAAAATCCGATCCGGGATATGAATGACATAGGGCGCGCCGACGGCAAAAAAATAGTCGGCGAGAAGAGCGGAGGAGGCCGCGCCGTCGACATCGTAATCGCCGAAGATCGCGATCTTGTCGCCGCGCTGAACGGCGTCCGCGATCCTGCCCGCCGCCGCCTCCATGTCGATCAGGACGAAGGGATCGGGCATTAGCCGCCGCAAGGTCGGGTCGAGATGCTCCTCGGCCTGATCGGGGGTGATCCCGCGCCCGGCGAGAACGCGCGAGACCAGATCTCCGGCGCCAAGCAATTGGCTGATCGCGAGCGCTCGTGACTGCCCCGCCTCATCGAGCCGGTCCCGCCAGGGACGTCCCGTCACGGAGCGTTCTACGCCCAGAAACGCAGGAGGGCGGGAATGCGGTGATTCGGTCATGCCCGACTTTAACGGGAGGAGGCGGGGAGAAACAGAAGCTCGGCCTGAAAATCGCGCAGAGGGATGCGGGCGGTGAAATCCTCGCTCGATCGATCACAACAAATTGACATCAAGAAAGTCTGTCTCGTTCCGGCTAAGCGAGACCATTATATTGGATTCGAAGCAAGGACCGCCGCGCCATTTCCGCTGGCTCTACTGGAAGATCCGGATGACTTTCCGTCCCTCATTTGACCGCGTCGAACCGTTTCGGGCCTCGTCGCCGAGACCGCGCCGCGCATGACCCGGTCATTTGACGCTCCGGTTTTCCGCTTCGCGCCGTCCTCGAACGGCTATCTGCATCTCGGCCACGCCTATTCCGCGCAACTGAATTTTGATCTGGCGCGGGCGGCCGGCGGCCGGCTCCTGCTGCGGATAGAAAATATCGACGCTGAACGCTGCCGGCCTGAATATGAACGGGCCATTCTCGAAGACTTGAGCTGGCTCGGAGTCGTTTTCGACAGGCCTGTACGGCGGCAGTCCGAACATTTTGCGGACTACGCCAATGCGCTCGACCTCCTGAGATCGCGCGGACTGCTTTATCCCTGCTTTTGTTCCCGGGGCGACATCATCGCCGCCGTCTCAGGCCGGTCCGGCTGGCCGCGCGACCCCGACGGATCGCCCCATTACCCCGGCTCCTGCAAGCGCCTCTCCGAGGACGAACGCCGGCGTCGGCTCGCCTCCGGCGCGGGCTTCGCTGAGCGGATCGACATTGACCTCGCCGTCGGCGTCGCGGGAGGCCCGTTTGCTTGGCGCGAACTGGCGTCCCCCGGCGCCCCGGAGCGTGACGTGATCGCCGATCCCAAAGTCTGGGGCGACGCGGTGCTGGCGCGCAAGGACATCGCCGCGAGCTATCATATTGCGGTTGTCGTCGACGATGCGCTTCAAGGCGTCACGCAGGTCGTGCGCGGCGAGGATCTCTTCGCGGCGACGAGTCTGCATCGGCTGCTGCAGGTTTTGCTCGGGCTTCCCGCTCCTGATTATCATCATCATCGGCTGCTGCTTGATGCTTCAGGGCGGAAATTATCCAAGAGTCTTCGGGCGAAGTCTTTACGGGCATGGCGCGAGGAGGGGATCGATCCCGCCGGAGCGCGGGCGCGGCTCGCCCTCGAACCTGTCTGCCTGAGCACACCCTGATGACCGGGAGAGACAAAAAACCGATCAGGCCGTATAGAGAGAGAAGAGTCTCGGAGATTTCAGAAAGGCGATCATGGGCGCACTCACTCGCCGTCCAAAAAACCGCAACTTGCTCCTCAGGGCGCTTTCCGGCCGGATGGAGCCATTCGGCCGATAAGAAATCGCTCCAGATTCAATAGTTTGAGCATATTGATCAGTTCGAACCATTCTGATCGGAATATGCTCCAGCGACTCCGGGGCGTCTTTGAATTGTGGGCGTCTTTCGAACAAAGGTATCGGCGTAGAGCGCTTTCCGATCGCATGAAGTCATGCGATCGATCAGAAATCGCTCCAGAATCAAAGGATGAGCATATTCTTGTCGATTGGATTGATTCAATCCAATCGGAATATGCTCTAGATTGACAGGCTCGAAATCGCCAAATCGCGGACTCTCTTCGAGCAACATTAAATGCGCTTTGAAGGTGAAATTCAACGGGTATGAACGGTGACCAGATGACAAAAAAAGACTCCGCAGCAGTTTCCTTCGTCTCTTTCGCCGCCGTCTGCTCAATCATCGCGTGCGGCGCCCTGGCGATTTCGGTTCTGGCGCCTCGTTCGTCCAGCGCCGAGCCTGCCCGTCCGGATGCGGCGATCCGCGCGGACGCTCCGGCCGCAACCGGCAAGCTGCATCAGGTTTTCGACATTATCCGCAGCGGCGACAAGATTGGCGTCGATACCGTCGACGTGGACCGGCAGAAGGATACGACGTCGGTCAAAACCAACACGAAGCTTTCGGTCAAGGTCCTGTCCATCGAAATGTATCATATGGAGCATTCCGCGAACGAGACCTGGAAAGGTGGTCAATTGGTCGCGTTTAAATCCCATACCAACGACAACGGAACAAAGCATGACGTCGAGATTGCGCCTGGTTCCGCCGCCGACAAGCTGACATTGATCGTTGACGGCGTGAAGACCGAAGTGCCGAAAACCATTTCGCCCGCCAGCCTCTGGACCAGGGAGATAATCAACCATCCCGATCTCTTCGACCCCGCCGACGGGCGGCGCCTGTCGGTCAAAGTCAAGGATATGGGTGAGGAAACTGTGACCCTTGATGATGGCGCGAAAAAACAGACGCATCACTATAAATTATCCGACAAGTCCCCCGGAGAATTCGATCGCGATGTTTGGTATGACGGCGACCTTCTTGTCCGCATGAAGCTCATTGGCTCGGATCGTTCGACGATTGTTTCCGATCTGCGCTGATCCTCGCCCCGCACGCAGAAGACGCGCCTTGGTTTGTCAACATCCTGCAAGCGTCGCGGCGCGAGCCCGGCTCTGAGACGGGGGCGTTTGCAGGATTGAAGGGAATCGGCGCCGTTCCACACTTTGTCAGTCCGAACGGTCAACTCTGATGTTCGGTTCGAGCGTCCAGGAGCGCTTTCCGATCGCATGAAGTCATGCGATCGATCAGAAATCGCTCCAGAATAAAAAGCTTGAGCATATTCTTGTCGATTGGATTGATTCACTCCAATCGGAATATGCTCTAGTTCCTGGGCTCGACAGCCGCCGCCATATTTCCAGCGGACGGCGCCTTGGCGAGCAGAGCGTCGATCCGGTCGCGCTCGCGCTTGAAATTCGCCAGCATGCGGCCATCGAATTCGCGGGTCCGGGCAAGCTTGACCCGCATCGGATCGACGAAATGGCCGTTCACCATGACTTCATAGTGAAGATGCGGCCCGGTGGCGAGGCCGGTTTGGCCGAGATAACCGATGACCTGTCCCTGGCGGACGCGCGCGCCTTCCGTGGCGCCGCGCGCGAAGCCCGACATGTGATTGTAGGTTGTGATGTAGCCGTTGGCGTGCTGAATTTCGATGCGCCGGCCATAGCCGGAATCCC
Source organism: Methylocapsa palsarum (assembly GCF_900114285.1). Lineage (GTDB taxonomy): Bacteria > Pseudomonadota > Alphaproteobacteria > Rhizobiales > Beijerinckiaceae > Methylocapsa > Methylocapsa palsarum. Next base: position 8,325 of record NZ_FOSN01000017.1, read on the forward strand.
AGCCTGCGGTGATGATCGTCCCGTTGCCGGCCGCGAAGATCGGGGTGCCGATCGGAGCGGCCCAGTCCACGCCTGTGTGTGGCCTTGAATAGCCAAGGATCGGATGAAAACGGATGCCAAATCCGGACGTGAACTTTCCCGCGACGATCGGAGTGCGAACCAGAAATTTACGCGTGGAGCGGCCGGCCTCGTCGTAAAAGTCGACGGCGCCGTCGTCAGGGGTCTGAAACCGGTAATAATGGAAGGTCTCGTTACGAGCGGTGATCGTCGCGTAAAGCAATTGGCCGCGCCCTTCGGCTTCCTCGCTCTCGTCGTAGAAGGCTTCAAATGAATCGCCGCCGCTGACGGACCTTTGGAAATCGACGTCATTGGCGAAAACACGCACGAGATCGTCGACGGTCGCGCGCGGAATGTCCTGTTTCAGCGCCGTCTGGTAAAGCGAATCGTAGAGCCGCATGCCGTCGGAATCGTCTTCATCGTCAGAGGTCGGGGCCGGCTTCCTGGCGGTGCGCTGGGGGGCGGTCACGCGGACATATCCGCCGCGATCATTGACGGCGATGCTCGTCTCCAGCGTCTCATCGGAATAGACGGACAGCCGCGCGAGGGTCATGCGCCCACCGGCGCCGTCGAGATCGGCGAAAAGAAGCTTGAGACGGCGCCCCTCGGGCGCGGCGACCTCGCCTCTCCTCAGGTTAAAAGCCGCCACGACCGCATTTGTCTTCTCCTTGGAGAGTCCCGCAGCGTGCAGAACGTCCTCGAGGGTTTCGCCGTGCCGGACGACGACGAGGCGCTCCTCCATCTGAGTCGTCTGCACCGTGGGCGAACGCGGCACATTGGTCACGTTTTCCGGGACCATCCGGACTTCGATCGCCGAAAAGGGCGCCGTCATGAGCGGCTCCGCCGGATTTCCGTAAGAGAGGACGCCGGGAACATTGGCCCGGCTGGTCCGCATCAGCAGCATTTGCGGCGGCAGCGGGATCGGCTTTGCTCCAGCCGCCCGGACGTCCTTCACCTGCTCGGCGATCTGGGCCTGCACTTCATCGGGGCTGAGAACAATCGCCGGGGACAGATCTTCCACGGCGACGTCGCGCGTCGCCCATGAAATCTCGGCGTCGTCCTGGACGGGCTCCTGCGCGGCGTCAACGGGATTGCGGGCGTCCGCCAGGAGCTTCAACGGATTGAAGGGCGGCACGTCGTCCGAGAAACCGGCGTCGGACAGGACAAGGGTCGTCTCGACGCGGGTGAAGGTATGGACCTTCATCATTTCCTTGTCGCCGACCCGGATCGAGGTTGGCGACCGGAACGTCTGTTTGGCGGCGACGAGGTCCACCGATTTCACAAGGCGATCAGCTTTACGTGGATTCACGCCGAAATCAGCGTTGGCCTCGCGTCGCGGCGGCTGCGCCAGCGAGGGGGCCTCGGCGAAATAGGTCTGGTGTCCAAGCGCCGCGTAAAGCGCCGCGCCGAAAAGCGCCGCTCCTGAGAACGCGGTCAAAATCGTTCCGAAGAACCAGCGGAGCGAGACGCGCCTTCGGTCAAAGGTCGAGTGCTGTTCGCCGTCCGCCTCGATCGCTGGATCGTGTCCAAGATCAATGCGGCCTGCAATCCGGGCGGAAAAGGATGCGATGTCGAGCTGGCGGCTTTGCAGGGGCGAGTCCAAAACCATCACCATGTTCTGGTCCTGGCTAAAGCCGTTTCGGCCGCCAAAATTTCCGGGAATCGCGGCGGCATGATCCGGCCGTCGATCATGTTGATGTCCCCAAAGGCCGAGGCCGGCGCAAAACGCCGCCTTGACGCGGCCGCCGTGTTCGGCTCCCGAAGATCGGAGGATGCATGGCCGTTCACCGGCTAATCTCGCGAGGGGGCAATATCAAACGTCCTCCCAAGACGCAAACGCAAGACGGATAAACGCAAGACGGATTAGCGACGGAGTTGTAAGGAAGCCCGCAGGTTTCGCGCGCCTCTCCAGAGTTTCGCGCGCCTCCATGGGCTCGCTCGTCATTCTGAGACACCTTGATGGCCAGCGAATCGGAAGCGGATTGGAGTTTAACCAAACTGTCGTCTAAATGCGCAAGGACAAAGCCTGCCGAAAATGGCCCAAATGGGGCGCAAGGCCCGTTCGCGTCGCCGGGCGGGTTTTCACACTGTTCTTCGACATATCTCTTCTCTTGGCCGCCCTTGGAACGGTTGACAAAGCTCCACGGCCTTTGTATGCGATTTGCTCAGTCAGCGCGGCCGTCTTGCCGCGTTTTTTCGTTTGATCCTCGCAATCCTCATCACGGGAATCTCGCCTTTGGGCCGGACCCTTCAGTGGCGGACGGCGCGTTCGTTTTCGAAAAAGAAGATTGACATTACAGCTTTGATGCCGCGAATCGGCTTTTCGAAAGCTGGCAACGAGCCGCTCCTTCGGTGCGGCGCGCCTGGGTAGCCGGGTTGGAACATAGGGAAATAAGATGTTCGCGGTCATCAAAACCGGCGGAAAGCAGTATTGCGTCGCCGTCGAAGATACGATCACCGTCATGACGCTCGAGGGAGCCCCAGGCGATCCCGTTACGTTTGGCGAAGTTCTGATGCTGTCGGACGCCGGCGCGTCGTCGGTCGGGGCGCCCTTCATCGAAGGGGCCAGCGTATCTGGCGAGATCGTCGAGCAAAAGCGCGGTCCCAAGGTGATCGCCTTCAAGAAGCGGCGGCGGCAGAACTCGAAGCGTAAGCGCGGTCACCGGCAGGATCTGACGCTCGTTAAAATTACCGGGGTCTCAGGTGCGAATTCTGCTCGGACCGGCGCTGCGGCCGCGGTCTAGAGCGCTTTCCGATCGCATGCAGTCATGCGATCGATCAGAAATCGCTCCAGAGTCAAAGATTTGAGCATATTCGTGTCGATTGGATTGATTCAATCCAATCGGAATATGCTCCAGGATCGAAGAAAACAGATCGCGGTGGGCGGAAATCAGCATTTCCGTTCTGCTGGGGTTCGGGTTTGGTGTTGAGAGAATCCAGGAGCCAAAAATGGCGCACAAAAAGGCAGGCGGTTCGTCCCGCAACGGCCGCGACTCGAAGGGTCGGCGCCTCGGCGTCAAGAAGTTCGGCGGCGAAAGCGTAATCGGCGGCAACATCATCGTGCGTCAGCGCGGAACGACCTGGCATCCGGGCGCGAATGTCGGAATGGGCACTGACCATACCTTGTTCGCTTTGACCGAAGGCAAGATCGAATTCCAGACCAAGGCCAATGGCCGCGCTTACGTCGCGGTCGTTCCGGCGCCGCAGCCCGAGGCGGCCGAATAATCTGCCGGCCTGAGCCCGCACTCCGAGCAGCGGGAGCCGGCTCTCCTGTCCGAAAGGGTTTGGCGCCAAGGTTTGGCGCGGTCGAGGAACGGAATCCGGGAAGACCGGTTTGGGCCTTGCAAGAACGCGCGCCGCCGCCATCCTTTCAAGGGCTGACGCCGGCGGCTGTTCCCTGGCGGGCGTTGTTCTGGCCGGAGCCGTGATGTTCCCGGATTTAACTCGCGACGATGTTTTCTATCTGGAAACCGGCCGGCTGTGGCTGCGCTGGCCGCGCGCCTCCGACGCCGGCGCGATCGCAGCTTTCGCGAGTCTGCCGGACGTCGCGCGGATGACGGCGGGGATCCCGCACCCTTACCCGCCCGGTGAAGCTGAACGGTTCATCCTGAAATCGCGCATCGGCAACGCCGAGGGCTCGGCCCTGGCGCTGGTGATTACGCAAAAAGGGGGCGGGGGGCCGGCGTTCGGCCTTGTCAGCGCGACGCTCTCGGCGGCGCGCGAGGTCGAGATCGGGTATATCCTCTCACCCGCGCAATGGGGCAAGGGCTACGCCACTGAAGCGGTCAAGGCGCTCATCGGGGTGGTTTTCGGCCTGACGAACGCCAGCCGGATTTTGGCCAATTCGCGCGAGGTTAACCAGGCTTCGCGGCGGGTGCTGGAAAATTGCGGATTCGCCTATATCGACACCGGCCTCGATCCGCTCCCGGCTCGCGGAGGCCTGCATCCCTGCGAACGGTTCCAACTCGACCGTAAAGCCTGGGCGTCGAGCCAATGGAGCCGCCAAATGCCGTCGATGATGCATCAGATCCATGGCGAGAGCGACCTTGCGGCCCTGGTCGTGGCCGCGTCGACGCAGGATCCGGGAATATAAAGCCGGCGAATTAATTCGGCTCATGGTACAAAACCGCAATGAAATTTCTTGATCAGGCCAAGGTTTACATCCGTTCGGGGGACGGCGGCGCGGGCTGCCTGTCTTTCCGCCGGGAGAAATTTATTGAATTTGGCGGACCCGATGGCGGCGATGGCGGTCGGGGCGGCGATGTCGTCGCCGAATGCGTCGGCGGCCTCAACACCTTGATCGATTACCGTTACCAGCAGCATTTCAAGGCGAAGACCGGCGTGCACGGAATGGGAAAGAACCGCACCGGCGGGAGAGGCGCCGATGCGGTTTTGAGAGTTCCCGCCGGAACCCAGATCTTCGACGAGGATTCCGACAGCCTCCTCGCGGACCTGACCGAAATCGGCCAGCGCATCGTCCTTGCAAAAGGCGGCAACGGCGGCTTCGGCAACGCCCATTTCAAATCCTCGACCAATCAGGCGCCGCGCCGGACAAACCCGGGCCAGGCGGGTGAGGAACGCACGATCGTGCTGCGGCTGAAACTCATCGCCGACGCTGGCCTCGTCGGTCTGCCCAACGCCGGAAAATCGACATTCCTCGCCACGGTCAGTTCGGCCAAGCCGAAAATCGCCGATTATCCGTTCACGACGCTCCACCCGCAGCTTGGAGTCGTCGCCTGCGACGAGCGGGAATTCGTTCTCGCCGATATTCCCGGCCTGATCGAAGGCGCCCATGAAGGCGTCGGCCTCGGCGACCGTTTTCTTGGCCATGTCGAACGCTGCCGGGTTCTCCTCCACCTCGTTGATGCGGGCGTCGAACACGCCGGGAAGGCCTACAAGACGGTGCGCCGCGAACTTGACGCCTATGGCGAAGGCCTTGCCGACAAGCCTGAAATCGTCGCCCTTTCCAAGATCGACACGGTCGACGCGGAAACATTGAAAGCGCAGAGCTTGCGCCTGAAGCGCGCCGCCGGGAGGACCCCTTTGAAAGTTTCGGCGGCGACGGGCGCGAATCTTCTCGAGACCCTGCGGGACGTTCTGAAGGTCATCGACGAGGCCGAAGCGGCGAAAGCCGTGGAGACGCTCGCGGCCGTGGAGTGGCGCCCGTGAGCCTCGCCAATCGCGCGAAGGCCAAGCCGGCGAAGTCCACGCCGGCCGAAAGCTCGCCCGGCCTCGAGAAATTCCGCCGGATCGTGATCAAGGTCGGCTCGTCGCTGCTGGTCGATCGCGAACAGGGCTGCGTCAAGCGGGCCTGGCTCTCGGCGCTGGCGCAGGACATCGGCGACCTGCATCGCCGGGGCGCCGACGTTCTGGTCGTGTCTTCGGGTTCGATTGCGCTGGGCCGCACCGTTCTTAGCCTTCCGAACGGCGATCTGAAGCTCGAGGACAGTCAGGCCTCCGCCGCCGTCGGCCAGATCGCTCTCGCGCGGATCTGGGCGGAGGTTCTTGGCGGCATCGGCATCACGGCCGGACAAATCCTCGTCACCTTTGGCGACACCGAGGAGCGGCGCCGCTATCTCAACGCGCGGGCGACCATCGGCCGGCTTCTCGATCTGCGGGCGGTGCCGGTCATCAACGAGAACGACACCGTCGCGACGTCCGAAATCCGCTACGGCGATAACGATCGCCTGGCTGCGCGCGTCGCCACCATGGCCAGCGCCGATCTTCTGGTTCTCCTGTCGGACGTGCCGGGGCTCTATACCGCGCCGCCAAGCGAAAACCCCGGCGCCAGACTGATCCCGATCGTCCAGCGCGTGTCGGCGGAGATCGAGGCGATGGCCGGAGGCGCCGCCTCCGCGCTGTCGCGCGGCGGAATGAGGACCAAGATCGAGGCCGCCAAGATCGCCACCAGCGGCGGCGCCCACATGGTCATCGCCGATGGACGCATCGAGCACCCGCTCGCGAGAATCGCCGCGGGGGCGCCCTGCACGTGGTTCCTGACCGGCTCCAACCCGGTCACGGCGCGAAAGAAATGGATCGCGGGTTCGCTCGAACCGCGCGGCGCGCTGCATCTCGACGCCGGCGCGGCGCGCGCCATCGCCAGCGGAAAAAGCCTGCTCCCGGCGGGCGTCACCCGCGTCGAGGGAAATTTCGCCCGCGGCGATTGCGTCCTGATGCGAAACGAGGCGGGCGGCGAGGTCGGGCGCGGTCTCGTCGGCTATGACGCCAGCGAGGCGGTCCTGATCGCCGGACGGAACTCGCAGGACATCGAGGCTCTGCTGGGCGCTCCCGGCCGAGCGGTCCTGATCCACCGCGACGATATGGTCGTGGCGGGAGATTGGCCGGACCCTTGAGAGTTGATCGGCTTGGCTGATCAGGACATTCTTCCGCGCGCCGGTCACGGCCGGCTTTTGACGGAAAGCATTGAAGATGGGCGAATGGAACCTCTGAAACTTGTCGAACGCTCCGCCGATGACGACATCGCGGTCCTGATGGCCCGGATCGGCCGCGAGGCTCGCGCCGCCGCGCACGACATGTCGCTGTCCTCGACTGAGACCAGAAATAGAGCGATCAAAAGCGCCGCCAGCGCGATCCGCGCGCGGGCTTTGGATATTCTCGCCGCCAACACTCGGGACGTCGCGGCTGCGGCCGCGAAAGGCGCGACCGGCGCCTTTCTCGACCGTTTGCGCCTCGACGAAAAATACATCGCCGCGATGGCCGACGGCCTCGATCAGATCGCCGCGCTGCCTGACCCGGTCGGGCGGAGCCTCGCCCGGTTCGAGCGCCCCAACGGGCTCGTGATCGAGCGCGTCTCGACGCCGTTAGGGGTCATCGGCGTCATCTACGAAAGCCGTCCGGCGGTGACGGCGGACGCCGGCGCGCTCTGCCTCAAGGCCGGCAACGCGACGATTCTGCGCGGCGGATCGGAGAGTCTTCTCTCCACCGCGATCATTCACGAATGTCTGGTTGCGGGCCTCATTGAGGCGGGGCTGCCGATCGCCGCGATTGCCCGCGTGCCGACGCCCGACCGCGCCGCCGTCGGCGAGATGCTCGGCGGTCTTGGCGGCGCCATCGACGTCATCGTCCCGCGCGGCGGCAAGGATCTCGTCGCGCGGGTTCAGGCGGAGGCGCGAGTGCCGGTCTTCGCGCATCTTGAAGGAATCGTTCATGTCTATGTGCATGGGCAGGCGGATCTCGCCAAGGCGGAACGTATCCTGCGCAATTCAAAGCTGCGGCGTACGGGCGTCTGCGGCGCGGCCGAAACACTGCTCGTTGATCGCGGCTGCGCGGGAACGCATCTTGCGCCCCTCGTCAAAATGCTCCTCGACGCCGGTTGCGCGGTGCGCGGCGACGCGACTGCTCTTGCCGCCGACGGCCGCGTGACGCCCGCCGGAGACGCGGACTGGAGCGCCGAATATCTCGACGCGATCATCGCCGTGCGGGTCGTCGAGGATCTCGACGACGCCATCCGCCATATCGAGACATTCGGGTCGCATCACACCGACTGCATCGTCACCGAGGACAAGGCCGCCGCGGAGCGCTTTCTGCGCGAAGTCGATTCCGCCATCGTCATGCACAATTCCTCGACCCAGTTCGCCGACGGCGGCGAATTCGGCTTCGGCGGCGAGATCGGCATCGCGACCGGACGGATGCATGCGCGCGGTCCTGTCGGGCTCGAACAATTGACCTCGTTCAAATACAAGGTGCGCGGCGACGGACAAATTCGTTCGTGACGCTGGTCCGGCTGCCTCCCTTTTCCGCCGGGATGCGGATCGGGCTGTTCGGCGGCAGTTTCAATCCGGCGCACCAGGGTCATCGCGCGGTCAGCCTTCTGGCCTTGCGCCGGCTGCGGCTCGACCGGATCTGGTGGCTCGTCACGCCGGGCAATCCGCTGAAGGACCCGGGGGAACTGGTGGCGCTGGATGTCCGCGTCAGGGCCGGCGCCCAAATCGCCAACGATCCGCGAATCGTCGTCACAGGCCTCGAATCCGACATCGGCACGAGGTTCACATTCGAGACGATCTCATTTTTGAAGACGCGCTGCCGCGGCGTCCGTTTCGTCTGGATGATGGGAGCGGATAATTTTCCCGGCTTCCATGTCTGGCGGCGCTGGCGCGACATCGGCAGACTTGTTCCGATCGCGGTCATCGACCGGCCCGGCTCCACTCTGGTCGCGCCGAATTCGCGCGCGGCGCAAATGTTCGCTCCCTATCGCATCGACGAGAGCCGGGCGGGGCGTCTCGCCGACATGAAGCCGCCCGCTTATGTCTTTTTGCATGGGCCGCGATCAGCTCTGTCCTCCACGGCGCTGAGGGCCAAATCGCCGCCGCCGGCGCCTCCCGTCCGCCGGGCGGGCTGCGGCTGATCCGCGCCGGTTCACCAGACGAAGAAGATCAGAATCGAACTGGCGGCGCCGATCGATGCGGCCAGCGCGACGAACAAGGCCGCCGCCGATCGGCGAGGCTTATCGGATGTGTAGCGCCCGGCGATGCTCCAGCCCAGCGCCGCCGACCACAGCGTCGCTCCGCCGAGCAGCGCGCCGCGCAGCAGGCCGATGTTCGCGAGGGAAAGGCCCTCGGCGCGCAGCAAACTGACCGTTGTCGCGCTTAGCCCTAAGAACACCCCGCAGGCCGCGATCGGGATGAGGCTTTGGGCCAGATGGTGGAATGGGCGCGGCGACCACGGGCCGAGGCTCCGCGCCGCCGCCCAAAGACAGATCAGCGCCGCGGCGCCGACGATCGCGGTCACGGCCGCGATGTACAGCAGCACAATAGCGCCGTCGAGAAGGGTCATCTGATCGTTGAGGCCGGGATAATCGGTCAGGATCCACCACGGCGGCTGCAGGCGCAGCGGCCACATGATCGAGCGATCGATCAGCCATTCGGCGGCCGCCTGCTTGATGGCGACATACCAGGGGCTTCCGCTCCATTGGAAGGCGCCTGCCGCGACTCCCATCAGACCGAAGACGATCAGCATGGTTTCCCAGGGCTTCGGCACGGCGCCGGCGACCTCGATGATTTCATGATTGGGCGAGCGGGGCGCGAGTTCGATCGCGTCCCGGAAGCCCTCGCAACGCCCGCACATATGGCAGTCGGCGCCGCCGCGCATGGTGCGGATCGGCACCAGCGGCGCGCAATTGATCGCCCTTGCGCCGGAATTGCCGGCGCTGCGCGATCGCGACCAGGCGTCCTGATCGACCCGGAAATGGACCGGAGCGAGTTTCGCCAGCAGCCCGAACACCCCGTTCACGGGGCAAAGATAGCGGCACCACACCCTTTTGTTGCGGCCGTAGAGAAATCCCACGGCGATCGCTCCCAGCGTCGAACCGCCGAGGATCAACAGCGCCGGTTTGGGATATTGATAGACGCTGATCATCTGACCATAGACCGTGGTCAGCACGAAAGCCGCGAAGGGCCAGCCCTTCCAGGTGATCCATCTCGGTACGGAAAGCCCGAGACTGTGGCGGCTCGCCATTTCCGTGAGGGCGCCTTCCGGGCAGAACAGGCCGCACCACGACCGCCCGGCGATGATCATGCTGAGAAGCACGAAGGGCCACCAAAGACCCCAGAAAGCGAATTGCGCGAAGAGCGTGAGATTGTTCCAGATATGCGCCGTGCGCTCCGGCAGGGGCAGAAAGGCGGGCGTGGCGACAAGGCCGATATAGACGAGAACCACCGCCCACTGGACGCGCTGGATAAGGCGCTGGTTCCGGCGCAGCCAGCGGCCCGCCGCGGCGAGGCCTCGCGCGGACCATGAAAGCTGCGGCGGCTCGATCAGCGCGAGCGTAGCCGAGCGCCCGTGCGCTTCAGATTTCGTCTCGGGCCCGGTCAGACCAATTGTCATAATGGCGGGTTCACTTCGCGACGAGGACCGCTTTTGGCGCATCCGGATGGTAATCGTCGGAAAAGGCGTATTCACCAGCGTCGAGCGTCCTGACGACGAGCACGGCGGTCGAATTCGGCGCGACGACTTTTTCCTGGCGCAAGTCGCCGTTTTCGAACTCCGTCGGCGTATCGCCGGTGTTGCGCAATTCTATTTTGAATCGGCGGTTGGCGGGAACTTCAAGGCGGACAGGATCGACCTTCCCGTCGTGAAATTCGATCGCGAAGGTCGGCTCGTCGTCCGCCTGCGCGCGCGCCGGAAGCGCAGGCAGGCTGAACGCAACGATCGCGGCCGCCAAAGAGGATTTTACGCGATTCACCTCTCCGCCGCCTTTCAGTAAGCGCCTTTTTTTCCCGTTCCCGCATAGATGAATTCGTATTCCAGCGTGAAGGGTTTGAACCAGGCGGCGACGCCGGTTTCCTTGTCGACATGACGTCCGAAATGAGCGTGCGGGTTCTGGTCGGGCGATGCGATCGTCAGCGCCAGTTTATATTTCCCGGGGCCCATCATTTTGACGTTGTCGCCATAATGAGGGCCATCGTTGGCGACCATCGGCATGAACTCGCCCTTCTGCGACTGGTTGTCGTCCAGCTTGGTCAGTTCGTAGTTCACGCTCAGATAGGGAATCCAATCGCCCTGGGCGAATCCATTTTTGTTGTCCTTGGCCGCCTTGATGTCGGCTTCGAGATGCACGTCGGAGTCGCTGGCGGGACGCATCACGCCCGGCGGGTCCATCTCGATCGGCTGTAGGTAAACGGCGCCGATCTCAAGCCCCTCTTTTTCCTGCGCCTTGCCGATGGGATATTCCTTGGCCATGAGCGGCGAACCGGTCAGCCCGGCCGCGAACGCGAAGGCGGACAAAAAAGCTGTCAGGCCGGGCCGCATGAGTTCATCCTTCTTAAAAGTCCGGTAAGCCGACCATCCTCAGCCAAGCCGACCGTCAGCCAAGCCAACCGTAAGCCTATCCAGCGTACACGCGTCTGGCGGTCCCGGCGTGAAAAGAAACACCACAATAATATAGATCCACAGCGCGGAATATCGAAAACAATTTCAAGTGTGTTTTTAACGGCTACATTATATTAATTTTAATTAAGGCAAAATGGAATGACTTTAGACTTGTAACGCTTCGCCGCGGGGCGGGACGACTGCTTGCGCAAGCGCTGATCGAAGCCGCTCTCTTTGCGCGTCGTCCGCCGGAATCCCGAACCGGAGCCAGTCGGGACGCGCCGCGAAACGCCGCGCAAGGATGCCCGCCTGCCCAAGAGCGCCAAAGAGGCGTTGCGCATTTTCGTGCCGGACGAGGCGAAACAGCAGGGTGTCGCCGATCGCCTGAAACCCTGCGTCCGACAAGAGTGCGTCGAGCGCCGTTCCGTCCGCCGCGAGCCTCGCCCCCGCGCGCGCGATCCAGCCGGCGTCCGCCAGGGCCTTGCCTCCGGTCTCGATGGCCGCGCCTGAAACCGGCCAGGGTCCGAGCGCCGCGCGCAAACGTTCCGCCATCGGCTCGGGCGCGATCGCGAAGCCGAGCCGAAGGCCGGCGAGGCCAAAGGTTTTTCCAAACGAACGCAGGACGATGGCGCCCTCCGGGAGGACGGGAACGAGGCTCGCGGCCGGGGGAAGAAAGTCGATAAAGGCTTCGTCCACGATCAGAACGCCGCCGCGCGCGCGAAGCGCCGCCGCAAGCCGGAGAAGTTCGCCCGCCGGGATCAGCCGTCCGTCGGGATTGTTGGGATTGACCACGACCGCGGCGTCGAATTCCGCGAGTTGCTCGATCTTGCCCGTGATCATGACCTCCGCGCCGCTCGCGCGCCAGCGCCGGGCGTGCTCGCCGTAAGTGAAGTCGAGGATTCCGACGCGCCGCGCCGGGAAGAGGAACGGCAGCCAGTTGATGATCGCCTGGGTTCCTGGCGCGGCCGTCGCCATTACGGGCGAACGCGCCCCATAGGCGAGCGCCGCCGCGCGTTCGAGCCGCGCCAGATCCGCGCCGTCGGGCAGGCGCGCAAAGGCCTCAAGCGGCAGATCGGCGACCGGATAGGGATGCGGATTGACGCCGGTCGAAAGATCGAGCCAAGGCTCGGGCGCTTGCGGAAACGCCCGCCGCGCCGCCGCCAGATTGCCGCCATGCGCGTCGCCGTCTAAGTCATGGCCATAACAATCTGCCACGATCCGAGCTTCGGCGGGACGATCATTCATGGACTTTTTCGCCTCCGTTCCGCTCGCGGCGCTCGCCCTGGCGATCGAGGCCTGCGCCGGCTATCCGCGCTGGCTGTTCCGGGCCATCGGCCATCCGGTGACCTGGATCGGCGCGCTGATCGCCTGTCTCGACGCCCGGCTGAACCGCGAGAATTGGCCCTTCACACGGCGGCGCGTCGCGGGGTTCGCCGCGCTCGCCGCGATCCTCGCCGCCGCGGGCGGATGCGCTCATGGTCTTGGCCTTCTGCTGGCGGCTTTGCCCCGCCCGCTGGGTTTTATCGCCTCTGCGCTTATCGCGTCGAGCCTCATCGCGCAACGCAGCCTTTCGTCCCATGTGCTGGCCGTCGCCGACGCTCTCGACGACGAGGGCGTCGGCGCGGGACGAAGGGCGGTCGCCGCCATCGTCGGGCGCGACGTCGCCGATCTCGACGAGGCCGGAATCGCCCGTGCCGCCATCGAAAGCCTAGCCGAGAATTTTTCCGACGGGATCGTCGCGCCCTTATTCTGGCTCACGTTGGGCGGCCTCGCTGGCGGGGCGTGCTACAAGGCCGTCAACACCGCCGACAGCATGATCGGCCATCGCACCGCGCGCCATGACGCCTTCGGCTATTCCAGCGCGAAACTCGACGATCTATTGAATCTCGTTCCCGCGCGACTCTCAGTCCTGTGGGTCGGCACCGCCGCCTGCGTCATACCCGGCGCGTCGGCGACGAGCGTTTTCCGAATCGCTTGGCGCGACGCCGCCGGGCGCGCCTCGCCCAACGCCGGCTGGCCGGAGGCGGCTTTCGCCGGCGCGCTCCGCCTGCGCCTCGGCGGCCCGCGCTCCTATGGCGCGGTCAAGATCGAGGACGGCTGGATCGGTGAGGGGAAGGAGCGCGCGGGAAGCGCGGACATCAGGCGCGCTTTAAGGTTGTACTGGTGGGCGTGCGCGGCGCAGGGGTGCGCGCTGGCGGCGGGTACGGTCTTGGCGCTGCGTTGATTCCGGCTCTTTCCGCGAGAGAAGCGAGGCGCCTGAAGCGGGCGCGTTGGGGCCTTGATTGCTCCGGGCGACGATTTTGCTCGCGGGATTTCAAGGCTGTCGATAGTAAAATTTCAAGCAGGGCGAAACCGGAGCAATTAACTGGTTCAAAGGACTCTTCAAGCATAACCGAGGGATGCAAATGAATTCTTCTATCTCGACGCGCATCGTCCGCGATTTCGTCGTCCTGGCGCTGCTCTTGCTCCCTTGGTCCGCCAAGGCCCAGCAGGGCGATGCGCCGTCGCGGCCGGAAGTCTTCCTGCCTCCGAACATCGTCTACATTGTCTCCGATGATCAGGGCTGGAAGGACGTCGGCTATCACGGCTCCGACATCCGGACGCCCAATATCGACGCGCTGGCGCAGGGCGGCGCCCGGCTTGAGCAATTCTACGCCCAGCCGATGTGCACGCCGACCCGCGCGGCCTTGATGACCGGGCGTTACCCGTTTCGATATGGCCTGCAGACCGCGGTGATCGCCTCGAACCACACTTATGGCCTGCCGACCGACGAATATCTTCTGCCGCAGGCGTTGAAGGACGCGGGCTACAAGACAGCGATCATCGGCAAATGGCACCTTGGCCACGCTGACCCGAAATACTGGCCGCGCCAACGAGGTTTTGACTATCAATACGGGCCGCTGATCGGGGAAATCGACTATTTCACCCATGAGCAACATCATGTGGTGGACTGGTATCGCGACAACGTTCGCGTCAATGAGGACGGCTATTCGACGACATTGCTCGGAAACGACGCGGTCAAGCTGATCGAAGAGCATGACAACAGGGTTCCGCTTTATCTGTACCTGACGTTCAACGCGCCGCACACGCCCTATCAGGCCCCGCAAAACGATCTCGATCGCTACAGTAGCGTCGCCGATCCCAGCCGCCGCGCCTATTCGGCCATGATCACCGCCATGGACGAACAGATTGGCCGCGTGGTCGAGGCTTTGGACAAGAAGAAAATGCGCCAGAATACGCTCATCATGTTCCAGAGCGATAATGGCGGCACGAAAAATCCCATGTTCGCCGGCGAAGGCGATATGTCGAAAATCAAGATTCCAGTCGACAACGGCCCATATCGCGAGGGGAAGGCCTCGCTCTACGAGGGCGGCGTCCGGGTGATTTCGCTCGCCAACTGGCCGGGCCATATCAAGCCCGGAAGCATCGTCAATGAAATGATCCACGTCGTCGACGCCTACCCGACGCTGATCGGACTGGCCAAAGGGAGGCTTGAAAAGAACAAGCCCCTGGATGGCCTCGATGTCTGGGAGACGATCAGCGGGGGCAAGCCCTCGCCGCGAACTGAAATCGTCTACAACATCGAGCCTTTTCGCGCCGGAGTCCGTCAGGGCGATTGGAAGCTGATCTGGCGCACGCCGCTGCCGGCCGGCGTCGAGTTGTACAATATCGCGCGGGATCCTTACGAGAAAGACAATCTTGCGGCGGCGAATCCCGACAAGGTCGACTCCCTGCAAAAACGCGCCAACGAACTCGCCGCGACCATGGCCAAACCTCTGTTTCTGGACGCCGAGTTCAAGGCCGTGCTGCAGAGGCTCAAGACGCCGCCGGCTCTTCCGGACGATGACGCGGTTCTTTTCGGGCAAAGCGACGACGATTGAAAATGAAATCGAGCCTTTGCCGCAATGGACGGCGCGACGCCTCTCGTCGCGCCTCGCCCAATGCCTTTATAAAGAGGGATTGTCGGCGACGCACTAACGCGGCGATCGCACGGAGGGCGTCCGAACCCGCTCTCTCTCACTTCGTACAGCGGCGACTCATCTGGCGCAGCAGCTCTCGCCGCCGCGCCGGTTAGCGGATCGTCGAAGCCGCGATCGACTTTACCAACGCGGCGATACGCGACGCCGCAATCTCATCCCGCCGAGGAGCAGAAAATAAACCGGACGTCCTCGGGGCCGCCCGGTTTGTTCGATTTCCTCTTTTGGCGTCTCGTCGCGGCGAATGCGCCGTCGCGCCTTACGGCCTGAGGCCGAGTTTCTCCATACACGCCGCGTATTGAAAATACGCGCCCTTGGCGAGAGCGCTCGTGTTGATGTCACTACCGCTGTCTTTCGGATATTCCTTGTGCGCCTCCGCCCAGCATTTTTCGGTCGCGGCCTCTCGCGTCATGTTCTCCGACCACGCGATTCCGCTCCCGCCTGCTGAAAAAACACAAGCCAAAGCCGCTGTTTTGAGCCAGAATTTCATGTACGTTCCCCTTTGGATTTCGCCGGAAAATCAACTCCAGCGCTTAAATCTAACGCCTATCGCGGTGACGGACAACCGCGCAGATAGTTTAGCTTTGGCTGAAAAGAGTTCACGGATGGACTCGCCGCCATCGCCAAGCGCTCGCCGAAAGCGCACTGGAACGCCTCGTAGATATTCGGGAAGAAAATCACGCGCGGCTGCAACCTTGTCGTGTGTTCCGACATTCCCCTCATCCCATCAACACCGGGCCGCCGGCCTTCTTCCAGGCGTCGATGCCGCCCTCGATGTGGCGGGCGCTTGTGAGGCCGGCGTCTTGAGCCGCCTGCACCGCCATCGCCGAGCGCTCGCCGTAGGCGCAGTAAAAGACGATCTGCTTCCCCGTCGCCGCGGCCAGTTCGTGCAGAACGCCTCCCGCGCCGATATTCTCCTGCAATTGCGTGTAGGGCGCGTGCAGCGCGCCGGGAATGCCGCCGTGCCGCAAACGCTCGCTCTTCTCGCGCAGGTCCACGAGCGCGATCTCGGGCCGCCCCATGAGGCCAATGGCCTCGGCCACGGAGACCGCCCAGCCCATGCGCGCGATCTCATCCTGGTGGAGGCCGACATGCATGTTCGTCGGCACCGCCACATCCATCATCTTAGGATTGGCGAGTTTCAGATTGTTCATAAGTTCGGCGTATTCGCCGGGGGAGGAAACCTGTAGGCGCGGGTTGTAGCGCCTTTCCTCGCCGATAGTCGAGACCGTGTCGCCCTTGTAGTCGTGCCCCGGATAAACGAGCGTCTCGTCGGGCAGTTTCAACAGCTTGCCGAAGATCGACTTGTATTGCGCGCGGGCGTCGCCGTTCTGAAAGTCGGTTCGGCCGGTGCCGCGAATGAGCAGCGTGTCGCCGGTGAAAATGCGGCCTTCCATAAGGAAGCAATAGGAATCGTCGGTGTGGCCCGGCGTGTAGAGAACGTCGAGGCTCAATCCCGCGATATCGATTTGGTCGCCCTCGGCGACGCGCATGGAGACGACGTCGGCATGGGTCTGCTCGCCCATCACGGTGATGCAATGGGTGCGGTCGCGCAGCGCGCCGAGGCCGGTGACGTGATCGGCGTGCAGATGGGTGTCGACCGCCTTGACGAGCTTGAGGTCGAGTTCGCGCACGAGCTGGAGGTAGCGCTCGACTTTTTCCAGCACCGGATCGATGATCAGCGCCTCTCCGCCCGCCCGGCTGGCGATGAGATAGGTGTAGGTTGAGGAAACGCCGTCGAAGAGCTGTCGGAAGATCATGGCGGACTCCCATTTTAACCTGGCGGGCTGGGGCATTGTTCTTATGACTAGGCCAGTTCCACCGCGATGAGCACAATGGCCGCGATCAGGGCTGTCTCTGCGGCCATGAGGCCGACAGGGCGCCAGCCGACCGCGGCGAGGTCCTTGAACGAGGTTTTAGTTCCCAGGGCCGCGATGGCGGTTACGAGGCACCAGCGCGAGACCTCCCCGGCCGCGCTGCTCACGGGTTTCGGCAGCAGGCCGACGCTGTTCACGACAACGAGGGCGGCGAAGCCGACAAGAAAAAGGGGAAGGGCCGGTTTCGCGCCGCTTTTGCCGCGCCTCGCGCCGCGATTGACGAGAAATGCGATCGCGAACACCACAGGAAGCAACATCGTGACCCGCAGCAGCTTGACGTAGGTCGCGACGTCGCCTGTGAGCGGCGAGATGGAGTAACCGGCGCCGACAGCCTGAGCGACGTCGTGAATGGTGCCGCCGAGGAAAATTCCGGCGCTGGTGTTGTCGAGGCCGATTGCGGCCACGAACAGCGGATAGACGATCATGGCGATGGTGGAGAGAATAGTCACCGTCACCACGGTGAGCAATGTGTCGCGTTCGCTCTCGTCGGTGCGGGGCAGCACCGAGGCGATGGCGAGGGCCGCCGAAGCGCCGCAGATGCCGACGGAGCCGCCGGACAGCACGCCGAAGGAGCGGCTTAGCCCCAGCCGCGGGGCGGCGAAGGCGCCGAGCGCGACGGCGCCGGCGATCCCCGTCACGACCGCGGCGATCGGCATCGCGCCGAGTTCGAGGATCTGGCCCGCAGTGATTCTCGCTCCAAGCAGAGCGACGCCAACGCGCAGCACGGCCTTCGACGAGAATTCGATCCCGGTCACGCAGCGGCCTTCCTGATGGAGAAAGTGAAAGGTCATTCCGAACAGGAGAGCGAACAACATCACCGGAGACTGATAGTGTTGCGACAGCCAAGTCGCCGCCAGGGCGATGGTGGCTGACAGCAAAAAGCCCGGATAGATCTTGAGAAACAGCGCCTGCCAGCGCGCCGCTTGCGGCCGGGCCGGAGCTGGCGACACGGCGTGAGAGAGGCCTTCCATTCCGTCGTAAGACTGGAAGATCGCGCGCACGGAATCGGTGTCCGTATCGAGGTCGGAACTCATGACGACCCGCTTTCCCTCAATATGATATTGCGATGATAGTGCGCGAAGCCGCCCGGGCTATCCTCGCTATCAGCAAGGGACATGAAAGGGCATCGTATCCGGAAATCGAAAGAAACCAAATCCTGACAAAAAGCTCAGGCCCTGACGAGGCGATCCGGTCCGGGCGAGGAAATCGGTCCCGACGCCGCGGCGCCGGTTTTACCTTATGGCGCGCGTCGTTTATTGATGTCGCGCCCCGAACATCCGATTGGAGTGGATCCCATGGGAGACGAGCCCGAGACTCTCCTTGATTCCGTGACGTCGCGCTTTGCGATGGGGAAGAACGTGCTGGCGCGGACGACGAAGCTCCTCGGCCAGGCGACTTTCCGGATCAAGCGGGGCAAGCCCGCCGAAACCATCGAGGAACTCGGCAAACGCTGGCCGCTCAGCGCGAGCCAGCGCGCGTTCCTGCTTGAATTCGGCGCCGCGAAGTCCGGCGCCGCCTTTATCGACGAGAAGGTTCAGGCCATCAACCGGGCGGCCTTCCATCGCTCCGCCTTCGCGCTCAATGGGTTCACGCATCTCTTTTTTGTCGATCTCGCGGCGCAGCTGTCGTTTTCGCTGCCGCAGCTCAAGCTGGCTCTCGTCGCGGCGAATCTCTTGCTCGCGGGGCTCGCCTATTTCGAGATGCGGCGGCAGTTCCGTTCGCTTGTCGCCGGACCGAACGCATTGCCGCCAAAGCGCCGTTTCGGGGGGCTTTTTTCCAACCCGAGGTACAACAAGGCGGTCAAGAAAAATTCGCGCCATTACGCGAGAAGCGCCTGGACGGCGCAGACGCTTTACCGGCCGGCCTATTTCGCCAACGCCATCTTGATCTTCCTCGGCTCGCAATTCATTCTCGCGCCCGGCGGTCTGATCTTTCCGTTCGGCTTCATCATCGGCAAGATTTCCGGGCTTTTGACGACGCTGGTCGCGGCGTTCGACGTCTGGCGCGGCGTCCGGACCGGGGATGACGCGCGCGTCGCCCGCGAGCGTGAGGTTTCAGTCTACCGCGACCTCGACATCTGAGACGGTCATCAGCCCGCGAGGGTCAGCAGAACATCAAGATCGATATGCGTCTCGAGATGGGCGGCGACGGCGTCGAGCGCGTCCTCGATCATCGCGTCATGCGAGAGCCCCGAGCTTTCTCCTCCGAGCCGCGCGAGCAGCGCGCCGCGTTGCGCCGGATCGGCGAAGAGGCCATGGACATAGCAGCCCATGATCTTTCCATTTGCGGAGACGGCGCCGTCCGCGCGGCCGTCGTCGAAACGGAGCATCGGCCGCGCGCAATCGGGGCCGATGGTCCGGCCAAGATGCATTTCATAGCCTGAGAAAGCCGCGCCGTTCCCGGCGGTTTCCCCGTGGACGGGTTTCAGGATCTTTTCGCCCGAAAACTCCGTCTCGACGTCGAGGAGGCCAAGCCCTCGCGCCTCGCCGGGCGGACCCTCGAACCCCTGCGGATCCCGGATCGATCGGCCGAGCATCTGATAGCCCCCGCATAGCCCCAGGACATGGCCGCCGCGCCGCGCATGCGCGAAGAGATCGACGTCCCAGCCTTCGCTCCTCAGCGCCGCGAGGTCGCGCAAGGTCGTCTTGGAGCCGGGGAGGATCACCAGCGCAGATTCGACCGGAAGCGTCTCGCCTTCGCGGACCATCACGAGACGGACGTCCTTTTCGAGGATGAAAGGATCGAGATCGTCGAAATTGGCGATGCCGGGAAGGACCGGAACCGCGATCACGATCGATCCGCCGCCCACAAGCGCCTTGCCTGCAAGCGCCATGGAATCCTCGGCCGGCAGGCGCGCCGCCTCCTTGCAAAACGGAACAAGGCCGAGCGCCGGCCAGGAGGTCATCTGCGCGATCAGCCGCATGCCGTCCTCGAACAGAGCCGGATCGCCGCGAAATTTATTGACCAGGAAGCCCCTGATCATGGCGGCGTCGGAGGAATCGAGCACTGCGTTCGTCCCCGCGATCTGCGCGATCACGCCGCCGCGATCGATGTCGCCGATGAGGATCACCGGCACATCGGCGGCGCGGGCGAAGCCCATATTCGCGATGTCGTTCTTGCGCAGGTTGATTTCCGACGCGCTGCCGGCGCCTTCGACGATCACGAGATCGGCCTGCGCGGCGAGCCTTTCGAAACTCTCCAGTACGACGGACAGCAGCCTCGGCTTCCAGTTCTGGTACTCGCCGGCCTTTGCCCGCCCCGCGACCTTTCCGCCGACGATGATCTGGGAGCCGGTTTCGCTTTGCGGCTTCAAAAGAACGGGGTTCATATCGGTCGTCGGGGCGACGCCGCAGGCTTTGGCCTGCAGCGCCTGCGCGCGGCCGATTTCGCCGCCGTCCGCCGTTACGGCGGCGTTGTTCGACATGTTCTGTGGCTTGAACGGGCGGACGATCAGTCCGCGGTTGCGATAGGCCCGGCACAGCCCCGCGACGATCAGGGATTTGCCGACGTCGGAGCCCGTGCCCTGCAGCATCAAGGCTTTCGCGCGAGACGGCTTCGTCAGAACTCGATTCCTTCCTGCGCCTTCACGCCCGCCTTGAAATGATGTTTCACCAGATTCATTTCGGTGACGAGATCGGCGGCCTCGACGAGTTCGGGTTTGGCGTTGCGGCCGGTGACGGCGACATGAAGGCCGGGCCGTCGCCCCTGCAGCGCCGCGACCACCTCGCTCAGCGGAAGATAATCGTAGCGCAAGGCGATATTCAACTCGTCGAGGACGACAAGCTTCACGTCCGGATCGGCCATCAGCTCCCTCGCCTTCGTCCAGGCGGCTTTCGCGGCGGCGGCGTCGCGCGCGCGATCCTGCGTTTCCCAGGTGAAGCCCTCGCCCATCGTATGCCAGGAGATCAGATCCGGGAAACGCTCCAGCGCGCGGCGCTCGCCAGTGTCCCAGGCGCCCTTGATGAATTGCACGATTCCACAACGCCAGCCATGTCCCAGCGCGCGCAGGACAAGCCCGAAAGCCGCCGTCGATTTGCCCTTGCCCGGCCCGGTGTGGACCATGAGCAGACCTTTTTCCGCGATGATCTTGCTGGCGACTTCGGCGTCCTGAACCGCTTTTCGCTTCGCCATTTTTTCGCGATGACGAAGAGCCTCTGGACTGTTTTCCGGCGTCATGAAGCGATTGCTTTCAATGGGACTGAACCTTTGTTAGCGCCGCCGGGATAAGGGCATGAAGCGGGATAAGGGTATGGGGCAGGTCAAAGGGCATGAGGCGCGTTTGAGCATGAGACGCTTTTGAGAATGAGCGTGTCCCCGCGTGCGGGGGCGCACAGAGCCGCCGATTCGTGGCGGCTAACGTAACCATGAGAGAACCCAGGACGCCAAGGGCGCCACTCAAGGAATACCACCCAAGGATACTTCCGACGTGAGCTAAGGGAGCGCCGCTTGTTCCGATCCAGCACCTTCCGCGCCGTGGCGCAGGCGATCGCTCTTTGGAGCGCCGCCGCCGTCCCGGTCTATGCCCAGCGCGTCGTCATCGTCAACGGCCAATGGATGTCGCACGCCCAGATCGACGATCTGGAGCGTACGCATTGCGGCTCGATTCCCGACGGAACTTACCTGCTTGATTTTGCGACCGGCGCCTGGTCCGGCGCGGGCGAGGCGCCGGAGCGGAGCAATATCGCCGACAATTGCAGGCAGTCGCATGCAGGCCCGGCGGGCGCGGAGCCCCCAGGGCGGGGGACGTCCGGCGGCGAATGAAACAGCGAAGGCGCAGCGAGGCCTTTCGCGCCGCATTTGACACGCCCGCCAAGCGGGCTAGTGTCGGACCTGTAACGGTCCCTCGCTTCGAGGGGTAATAGGGAATGCGGTGCGGGCCATTTCGCTCAAAGCCGCAGCTGCCCCCGCAACTGTCAGCGGGTAGCCGCGCGCCAGAACGCCACTGGGGATGGGCAACCTGACCTGGGAAGGCGGCGCACGGCGCCGATCCGCGAGCCAGGAAACCTGCCGTTCGATCGCGTATGGGCCGGCGGGGTGCTCCGGCCTCTATCGATGCTGGCGGCCCTCTCCCGCCAGCGAAGGGCTGCGCCTTGCGCGGCTCCGCTCCAGCACCCGTGCGTCCAAGGGACGCGACAACCGGACTGGACGCGCGATGAGTGTCAACGCATGAACGACCAAAGTCTGAACGGCCAAAGTCTGAACGGGCTGGCCAAAATTCCAGCGACGATCATCACGGGCTTCCTCGGGGCCGGAAAGACGACGATCATCCGGCGCATCCTGGCAAATTCCGGAGGCCGCCGGCTCGCCCTCGTCATCAATGAATTCGGCGATGTCGGCGTCGATGCGGAGATCCTCAAAGGCTGCGGCGACCTCGCCTGCGACGCGCGATCGATCGTCGAACTCGCCAACGGCTGTATCTGCTGCACGGTCGCCGACGACTTTCTGCCCGCGATCGAACAATTGCTGGCGCTCGATCCGCCCCCCGAACACATCATCATCGAAACGTCAGGCCTCGCCTTGCCCAAGCCGCTTGTCAAAGCGTTCGATTGGCCGGCGATCCGCTCCCGGTTGACCGTCGACGGCGTCATCGCGATCGTCGACGGCGCGGCGGTCGCCGCCGGACGCTTCGCCAGCGACCCGGAACAGGTCGCGCTCCAGCGCCAGGCCGACCCCTCGGTCGATCATGACGACCCGCTGGAGGAGGTTTTTGGCGATCAGCTTCTCTGCGCCGACATCGTCGTCGTGAACAAAACCGACCTCATCGATGAGGTCGAACAACGCGCCGTCGTCGACGCCATCCTCGCCCGCGCGCCTCGCGCAAAAATCGTCTCCGTCGCCGAGGGACGGATCGAACCCGCCGTCCTGCTCGGCCTCTGCGCCGCCGCCGAGGACGATGTTGAAAACCGCCCGTCCTGCCATGACGGCGAGGCTGAGCACGATCACGACGATTTCGACAGCCTGGTCGTCGAAGTCGGCTCCATCAGTGACAGCGCCGCCTTCATGCGACGGCTGGCGGAGATCGCCGGGCGCGTCGACGTCCTGCGGATCAAGGGATTCCTCGACGTTCGCGGCAAGCCGATGCGGCTTCTGGTCCAGGGGGTCGGTGAACGGCTCCAGCACAATTTCGACCGGCCCTGGCGGGCGGAAGAACTTCGCCGCGGACGTCTCGTGATCATCGGCGTCAAGGGGCTCGACGCCGCCGCCGTCACGGGTCTGCTGGATGTTTCAAGGGCGTCGGCCTGATGCATCTGCTGCGAGCCGACGCGCGAAGCCTCGATGATGCGGAAGCCGCCGTCGATCTCGCGCAGACGCCCGCGGATTTTGTGTTTCTCTCGTTTTCCGACAGCGATCTCGCCATGGTTGCGTCCGTCGCCCAACGCCGGGACAATGGCGCGATGAGCTTGCGTCTTGCGAATCTGGCGCAGCTCAAACACCCTTATTCGGTCGATCTCTACCTTGAAAAGGTCGCCTCGAAGGCCCGCTTCGTTCTGGTGCGTCTGCTCGGCGGCCTCGATTACTGGCGCTACGGCGTCGAAGAGCTGGCGCGCGCGGCGCGGGCGAAGGATTTCGCACTCGCCGTCGTTCCAGGCGACGTCATGGACGACGCGAGGCTCGACGAGGCCTCCACCGTGCCCGAGGCCTCACTGCGCCAGATCACGGCGGCTTTTCGCGGCGGCGAGCCTTCCTCCGTCGCAAAGCTCCTTCGCTGGATCGAGAGCTACGGCCGAACTCCGATCGACTGGACCAGCGATGTCCCGGCGCCGGCTCCGCCCGCGGCCGGCGTTTTCGAACCGGCCCGCCGCCGACCCGAAGGCGCGACAGGCGCGGCGCTTGTGGTTTTCTACAGGTCCTTTCTCCTCGCTGGGGACACGGAAGCGGTCCATGCGCTCGCCGAGGCGCTCTGCGGGCGCGGCCTCGCCGTCACGCCCGTCTACGTGACCAGCCTGAAGGATCCCGAAGCGATCGCCTTCCTGCGCGGCGAAATCGCGCGTGAACGGCCTGCCGTCATCATCAACACGACCGCGTTTTCGGCGAGGCTCGACGAACGGCCCGGCGTGCTCGAAGAGGCCGGCTCGGCGGTCATACAGGCGATCATGGCCGGATGCGGCGCGGATCAGTGGAACGCCGATCCGCGTGGCCTTGGCGCAGCCGATCTCGCCATGAATATCGTCCTCCCCGAGATTGACGGACGCCTGATCAGCCGAGCCGTTGCGTTCAAGGCGCCCGCCGAACGCAGCGCCGACTTCGAGTTCACCCCGGCAAGGCATGTCCCCGCGCCGTCCCGCATCGCCTTTGTCGCCGGCTTGGCCGCCGCCTGGGCGCGGTTGCGCGAACTTCCCGCAAAAGCCAAACGGATTGCCTGCGTCCTGCCGGACTATCCCGGCAAGGCCGGGCGAGGCGGCTACGCCGTCGGTCTCGATACGGCCAGGAGCGTCCTCTCGATCGCCGATCTGATGCGTGACGCGGGCTACGGCATCGGACCGCTTCCGGACGAAATTGAACTGATGAAGGCGCTGGAGGCGGGCGCCCGCACGCAGCGCTTGAGCCTTTCCGACTACGCGGCGGCGCTCGGGGAATTGCCGCGCTCCTTCGCCGAATCCGTGCGCGCGCACTGGGGCGAACCGGAAGAGGATCCGCAATTCAGTTCGGGCGGATTCTGTCTGACTATTCTTGAGGCCGGAAACTTTTTTCTCGCGCTGCAGCCCGAGCGCGGCGCGAAAGCGGATCGAAAAGCGCAGTACCACGACATCGCGCTGCCCCCTCGCCACGGCTACGTCGCGTTTTATGTCTGGCTGCGCAGGATCGCCAGGATCGACGCTCTGATTTTCTGCGGCGCGCATGGCACGCTCGAATGGCTGCCGGGAAAGGCCGCGGCCCTCGACGCCGCCTGCGCGCCCGAAGCTGTACTGGGACCGGTTCCGGTCGTCTATCCATTCATCGTCAACAATCCAGGCGAGGCGGCGCAAGCGAAGCGCCGCATCTGCGCCGCGGCCATCGGACATTTGACGCCGCCTCTGACGCGCGCCGGATCCCACGGCGCGGCGCTCGAAATCGAAGCTCTGTTCGACGAATACGCGGCGGCGGAGTCTCTTGATCCCAAACGCGCGGGGCGGCTCGCCGAGACGATTCTCGAGCGCGCCGCTGAAACCGGATTGTCCCAGGATTGCGGTTTGCGAGAGGGCGCCGATCCGGTCGCGGCGCTGACGCGCCTCGACGCCTGGCTCTGCGACCTGAAGGACATGCGCATCCGGGACGGGCTGCATGTGTTCGGACAATCACCCGCCGCCGCATTGCGGGACGCGACTGCGGCAAGTCTGATGGAGGCCCTGGCGCCGTCTGCGGATGGCGGCTCATCGGCGGGCGAAACCGAATTCGCGATAGGCGCGCTGGTCGACCGGTGCGGCGGCGCGGAGCGGGAAAGTCTGCTGAAGGCGCTCGGCGGAGGTTTCGTACAGCCGGGACCAGGCGGCGCGCCTTCGCGCGGGCGGCTCGACGTGCTGCCGACCGGGCGTAATATCTATGGCGTCGATCCGCGCGCGGTTCCGACCCGCACCGCTTGGGAAATCGGGCGGCGCGCGGCGCAAGAAGTGCTGAACCGCTACGCGCAGGACCATGGCGAATGGCCGGAGCGGATCGTCCTCGACCTTTGGGCGAGCGCGACGATGCGCACCGGAGGCGAGGATCTTTGCCAGGCTTTCGCGCTCCTTGGCGTGCGGCCGGCCTGGGATCTCGCCTCATCGCGCGTCAACGGGTTCGAGATCGTCCCGCTCGCCCGGCTCGACCGTCCGCGCGTCGATGTGACGGTGCGGATTTCCGGCTTGTTCCGGGATGTCTTCCCGATGCAGATCGGATTGTTCGACGCCGCGGTGCGCGCGATCGCCGGGCTCGATGAAGACGCCGCCGACAATCCCCTGGCCGGCTTGCGCCGCGCCGGGGCCAACGCGCCGCTGCGGATCTTCGGGGCCGCCCCTTCCCGTTACGGGATCGGGCTCTCGCGCGAAATCGACGCCGACGCGTCGGCCGCGCGCGCGGATCTCGCCGAACTCTATCTCGGCGCGACGTCGCATGCCTATGCAGGCGTAAAGGCGGAGGGGATCGCGTGCGACGCGTTCCGCGAGCGCGTCGCTTCGGCGAACGCCTTCGTGCATGTGCAGGATCAGGACGAACAGGATATTCTCGACTCGCCGACGATCGCCGATCATGTCGGCGGGTTTTCAGCCGCGGCGCAATGGCTCGGCAATGACGCCGAGAGCTATTCTGTCGAGGCGGGCCGGCCGGGCGCTCTCAAGGTGCGCACGACGGCGGAAGACATCGCCCGGGTGGTCCGGGCGCGCGCGGCGAACCCGCGCTGGATCGCGGGGCAAATGCGCCACGGCCATCGCGGCGCGGCGGAAATTGCGCAAACAATTGACCATCTCTTCGCCTTCGCCGTGCTGACCGATGCGGTCGAGAGCCGCCATTTCGATCTGATGTTCGAGGCGACCTGCGGTGCGCCCGCCGTCCGCGATTTTTTGATCGAGGCCAATCCCGGCGCGGCGCGCGCCATCCTCGAGCGTTTCGAGGCGGCGCGGCGGCGCGGGTTCTGGCGGAGCTTGCGCAATTCCAGTTTCGAAACGCTCGCTTCGATGCGCGAGGCGCTGCCATGCTGACGATGTCCGCCCCGCGCGAAACGAGCCTGCCCTCGCGCAAAGGACGCTGCCCAGGCGCGCTGGCGCCAATGCCCGCGAAGGACGGACTCCTCGTTCGCCTGCGGGTCAGCGGCGCCGTTCTGTCGTCCGTCGCGCTCCGCCGCCTCGCCTCCGCCGGAGCCGGGTTCGGCAATGGAATCTTCGAGCTGACCTCTCGCGGAAATCTGCAAATGCGCGGCGTCAGGGACGCCGATCTGCCGTCCCTGACCGAGGTCCTAAGCGGCCTTGGCCTGATCGATGACGACGCCGGGGCCGAAGCGATCCGCAACGTGCTCGTCAGTCCGCTCACAGGCCTTGACAGCGGCGTCGACGTCGGGCCGATCGGCAAGGCGCTTGAAGACGCGCTGGCGCAGGACAAGGCGTTGCGCGCGCTGCCCGCGAAATTCGGCTTTCTGGTCGACAACGGCGGGCCGCTGTCTCTGGCGCAGGAATCGGCGGACGTCAGATTTGATTTTTGCGCGGACCGGAACATGTTCGCCGTCGGCCTCGCGGGAACGGCGCAGAGCGCGGTTCCGCTCGGCCTTTGCGAGGCGCGCGACGTCGTCGAGGCAGGCTTTGTCATCGCGCGCGCCTTCCTGAGGTTCGGCGGCGCGATGACAAAGCCTCCGGCGCGAATGCGCAATCTCCTGAGCGCCTGTTCCGCAAGGATGATCGCTGAGACGGCGGGTCTGCGCCCAGATCCCGCGCCGAAGCGCGCACGATGCGCCGAAGCCTCGCCCATCGGCGTCATCGAGCTTGGCGAAGGACGCTTATGTCTTGGCGTCGGGGCGCCGTTCGGGCGGCTCAGCGCCGAAATGCTCGCCGCCGCGGCGGACGCGGCCGAGATTCATGCTCGGGGCGAGATCCGGCTGACGCCCTGGCGCGCCTTGATCATTCCGCGAGTCGCTGAAGACCGCGCGGACGTCTTGCGCGGGCTCCTTTCAAGGCTGGATTTCGTCACAGAGCGAGACGATCCGCGCCTTGCCGTCGTCGCTTGCATTGGCGCGTCAGGTTGCGATTGCGCCGCCGCCGACACGCAGGCGGACGCCTTATATCTGGCGCCCGTTGCGAAGTGGTTAGGACGCGCCGGCGTCGCGCTGCACGTGTCCGGTTGCGAAAAAGGGTGCGCGCGGCCAGCCGCGGCGCCATACACCTTGGTCGCGAAAGCGGGAGGCTATGATCTGATCGTCGATGGAGCGCCGTCCGGGCGCGCATTCGCCACAGAGCTTTCCGTGACGGCGGCGGCGGCTATTTTGGCCGGGCGAGGCGAGGCGCGTTTGGAGGGCCAGCCATTTCTGTCAAAGCTCATCGAGCGGAAACGCGAGCCATGAAACCAGTGCAGGACAGGCCGAGCCGGTTCGAATATATCCATGAGGGAGCGGAGATCTACAAGCGCTCCTTCGCGATCATCCGCGCCGAGGCTGATCTCTCCCGCTTCACGCGCGAGGAGGAAAGCGTCGCCGTGCGCATGATTCACGCGTGCGGCATGGTCGAGATCGCGGCCGATGTCGTCTTTTCCGACGGAGCCGCGCTTCGCGCACGGCGGGCGCTGCAGGAGGGCGCGCCGATTTTATGCGATTCGAGAATGGTCGCGCAGGGGGTGACGGTCGCGCGCCTTCCTTGCGCCAATCAGGTGATCTGCACGCTCGGCGAGCCTTCCGTCCCCGGTCTCGCCGCGAAGCTTGGATCAACACGGAGCGCCGCCGCCGTCGAACTCTGGCTCGAGCGTCTTGAGGGAGCGATCGTCGCGATTGGCAACGCGCCGACGGCGCTGTTTCATCTTCTTGAATTGTTTGACCGGACCCCTGCGCGGCCCGCTTGCATCGTGGGTTTGCCGGTTGGATTTGTCGGCGCCGCCGAATCGAAGGACGCCTTGATCGACGCCGCGCCCGCGCCCTTCATCACGCTCCGGGGTCGCAAGGGCGGCAGCGCCATGGCTGCGGCCGCCCTGAACGCGATGGCGAGCGAGGTCGAATGAGCGCCTCGCCGCACGGTGCCGGCCGTCTCTTCGGCGTTGGCCTCGGGCCCGGCGATCCCGAGCTCCTGACCGTCAAGGCGACCAAAATTATCGGCGCCGCGCCGGTTGTCGCTTATTTCGCAAAGAAAGGCGCGCGCGGAAACGCCCGCAGGATCGTCGATCGGTGGCTTAGCGGAGCGTCCCTCGAATTGCCGCTGCTTTATCCGTTGACGACGGAACTCTATTTCTGCGACCCGGCCTATGTGGCGCAGCTGAAAAGCTTCTACGCCGAGGCGACGGAATCCATCGCCGCCCACCTTTCGGAGGGCCGCGACGTCGCGCTCGTCTGTGAGGGCGATCCGCTGTTTTACGGATCGTTCATGCATCTCTATGTCCGTCTGAAGGACCGTTTCGCGGTCGAGGTGGTGCCCGGCGTTTCCGGAATGTCGGGATGCTGGAGCGCGGCGAGGGCGCCGATGACATGGGGCGACGATGTCTTGAGCGTCCTGCCCGGCACGCTCGATTTTGCTGCGCTGTCGCGCCATCTGAGGTCCTGCGACGCCGCCGTCATTATCAAGATCGGGGCGAATCTGGCGAAAATCCGCGCCGCAATCCTGGAGGCCGGCCGTTGCGAACGCGCGATCTACGTCGAACACGGCACCGGCGAGGCGCAGAAAATCCTTCCTCTCACTGAGAAAACGGATGATTCCGCGCCCTATTTTTCGATGATCCTTATCCCCGGCCAGGGCCGGCGCCCGGGCTCCGTTCAATGAGCCCGGCCGCCGGAAGCTTGCGGATCGTTGGCCTCGGGCCAGGCTCGGAGGACTGGATCACGCCCGAGGTCTCGCACATTCTGACGCAGGCGACGGATCTCGTCGGCTACGCGCCCTATCTGGAGCGACTGACGCCGAACCGGGGGCAAATCCTCCACAAGAGCGACAATCGGGTCGAACTGGAGCGCGCCCGCTTTGCGCTCGGGCTGGCGGACGGCGCGCGTCGGGTCGCCGTCGTTTCGGGCGGCGACCCCGGCGTCTTTGCGATGGCCGCCGCGGTTTTCGAGGCGATCGAATCGGGCGAGCCCCAATGGCGCGACCTCGATATTTCCGTCTGCCCCGGAATTTCTGCGATGCAGGCGGCGGCGGCCCGCGTCGGCGCGCCCCTCGGCCATGATTTCTGCGCGATCTCCCTGTCGGACAATCTCAAACCCTGGCCCCTCGTGGAACGGCGGCTACGAGCGGCGGCGGAGGGCGATTTTGTGATTGCTCTTTACAATCCCGCCTCTAAAGCGAGGCCCAAACAAATTTTCGACGCGTTCGGGCTTTTGCGAACCCATATCGGCGGCGCCACGCCTGTGATTTTCGCTCGCGCGGTCGGTCGGCCGGATGAAGAGATCGTCGTGACGACGCTGCAAGCGGCGGATCCGGGCCGCGCCGACATGAGCACGCTGGTCATCATCGGGTCGAGCGCGACCCGCGCGATCGCACGCGAGGGCGCGGCGCCCTTCGTTTACACCCCGCGCGAGGCGGGAGCGGCGTCATGAGCGATGGACCCCTTCAGGATGCGCGCGAGCGCCTCGGCGGCGTTGTGAAAGGAGCCGCGGCTTTCGAGTCCCGGCCGCTCGACCATGACGATGGTCAGGCCCAACCGGCGCGCCGCTTCAACCTTCGCATGGGCCGCCGCGCCGCCGCTGTTCTTGGCGACAATGATTTCAATCGCCTCCTCCCGCAAAAGCCTTTCCTCGTCATCGAGCGTGAAAGGGCCGCGCGCCAGAATAAGTTTCTGCTCCGGCAGATCTGGCGCCGGATCGAGCGCCTCGATGGAGCGAATCAGATAGAAATGCTGCGGAGCCGCTTCAAAAGCGGCGATCTGAAGGCGGCCGACGGTGAGAAACACGCGCCGTGCGTCCCGGGGAAGCGCCTTCGCGGCGGCGGCCATGTCACTTGCCATGATCCAGCGATCGCCGGGCTCCTTTCGCCACGGCGGACGCGACAGGACCACCAGCCGAACATTGGCGCGCGCGGCGGCGATCGCGGCGTTGCGCGTTATCTGTTCCGCGAAGGGATGGGTGGCGTCGACCAGGACGTTGACGCGCCGTGTTTCGAGATATTCGGCGAGCCCGTCGGCGCCGCCAAAACCTCCGACCCGGACCGGGATCGGCGAAGCCGCCGGGGCCTTCGTGCGTCCGGCCAGGGACAAAACCGCCTCCACATCGCGCTGCTGCGCGAGCAGGGCGGCGAGTTCGCTCGCTTGCGCGCTTCCTCCGAGAACCAGAACCCGCATCGCGCCTCCACTGGGCGTTCGGCATTCACACGTCCAGCGCCGCCCCGATGACGATCCCGGCGTCCGTCCCCGAGAAATGGCTTTCGCTGATCGGCATTGGAGAAGACGGCGTCGAAAGCCTCTCTCCTGCCGCGCGCGGCTTGCTGGCGCAAGCGCGTTTTGTCATCGGCGGCGCGCGGCATCTCGCGTTGGCGCAACTCGACGCGTCAAATGGATCTGGCGCAGCAACGCCCGAAACCATGGTCTGGCCTTCGCCGCTGACGTCGGCTCTGCCCGCGATTCTCGCCCGGCGCGGCGAGCCTGTCTGCGTCCTCGCCTCGGGAGATCCGTTCTTCTACGGAATCGGCGCCTTGCTCGGCGCTCATGTTCCGCCGGACGAAATGCGCTGTCTGCCGGCGCCCTCGGCGTTCAGTCTGGCGGCGGCCCGGCTCCAGTGGAGCCTGCAGGATTGCCGTCTCGTTTCGCTTCACGGGCGCGCCTTCGAGACCATCATTCCGGAATTGCAGCCGGACGCCAGGATTCTCTGCCTCGCCTGGGACGAGACCACGGCCCCGCGGCTCGCGCGCCTTTTGTCCGACCGGGGCTTTCGCCAGTCGAGAATGATCGTGCTTGAGGCGATGGGCGGCGCAAGGGAGCGCATTCGTTCGTGCGCGGCGGAAGCATTCGACCTCACGGATATCGCTCCGCTCAATCTCGTCGCTATAGAGGTTCGCGCGGACGCGGCGGCGCGGATACTTCCGCTCGGCGCCGCCCTTGCCGACGCCTGGTTCGAAAACGACGGCCAATTGACCAAACGCGAGGCGCGCGCCATCGCCCTGTCGGCGCTGCAGCCAAGGCGCGGCGAATTGCTTTGGGACGTCGGTTCGGGTTCGGGATCGATCGCGATCGAATGGCTGCTGCGCAACCCCTCCGGCCGGGCCATCGCGATCGAGGCCAGGAAAGACCGCGCCGAGCGGATTTCGCGCAACGCCAGGGCTCTCGGCACGCCGGGGCTTGAAATCATAGCCGACGCGGCTCCCGCGGTTTTCGCCGCGCTGCCGCGCCCACAAGCGATTTTCGTCGGCGGCGGGGGCGGCGACGAAGCCTTGCTCGACGCCGCGTTCGCCGCGCTCGTTCCGGGCGGAAGGTTCGTCGTCAACGCCGTCACGCTCGAAACCGAGGCCGTCCTCATTTCCCGGTACAAGGCTCTGGGAGGCGACCTCATCAAAATCGAGATCGCCCGCGCCGATCCGCTCGGGGCTTTCCACGGCTGGCGTCCGGCGATGCCGCTCACCCAATGGGCGGTGACCAAACAATGATCGCGATCGGGCTTGGCTGCCGCAAGGATTGCTCCGGCGAGGCGATCGCGACGCTGGTGCGGCGGGCGCTGGCGCTGGCCTCCTGCGAGGACGAAAACGCCGCGCTTTTCACGCACGAGGCCAAATCCGGCGAGAGGGGTCTCGCCGACGCCGCGCAGGGCCTTGGCCTGCCGCTGGTTTTCCTCGAAGCGCGCGTTCTGGAGAGCGCCTCCAGCCGCGTCGCGACCAAATCGGCGAAGGTTCAGCGGATATTCGGACTGCCCTCGATCGCAGAGACGGCGGCTCTCGCGGGAGCGGGGCCGGCGTCCTGTCTGATCGCGCCGCGGATCAGCGCGGCGGGCGCAAGCTGCGCGATCGCGAGAAGCGCGCCGGACGCCGGTTTGGGGCTGAACCGGCCGCAGGAGGGTCCGCGATGACCGTTCATTTCATCGGCGCCGGTCCTGGCGCCCCCGATCTCATAACCTTGCGCGGGCGCGATCTCATCGCGCGCTCGAAGGTCTGCCTTTTCGCCGGATCGCTGGTGCCGCGCGCCTTGCTCGATCATTGCCCCGAGGGCGCGCGTCTGATCGACACCGCGCCGATGAGCCTTGACGAGATCGCCGCCGAATTCGAGCGGGCGCATTGCGAAGGCCTCGACGTCGCCCGGCTCCAGTCCGGCGACCTCTCGATCTGGAGCGCGCTCGGCGAACAGATCCGCCGCCTCGAGGCGAGGGGAATCCCCTACACCGTCACGCCCGGCGTTCCGGCCTTCGCCGCCGCCGCCGCCGCTCTCGGATGCGAATTGACGCTCCCGGAAGTGGCGCAATCGCTCGTCCTGACGCGGACCGAAGGCCGCGCCTCGTCGATTCCTTCCGGAGAAAGGCTCGAAGCTTTCGCGGCGACGAAAACGACGCTCGCGATCCATCTTTCTATCCATGCGGCGGACAAGGTGATCGCGCGGCTGACGCCTTATTACGGAGCCGATTGCCCGGCTGCGATCGTGTTCCGGGCGTCGTGGCCGGACCAGCGCATCGTCCGGGGCGATCTTGGGACGATTCTGGAGGCGCTCGCGGAAGCGCCGATGGAGCGCACGGCGCTGATCCTCGTTGGACATGTTCTGAAGCCGGGCGGGTTTCGCGACAGCGCGCTCTATGATCCCGATTACCGGCGCCGGTTCCGGGGCGTCCCGGAGTGAGCGCTTGCATGAACCCGCCGGATTTAGCGCGCCGGGCGGAACGGCGTTCTGGCGAGAAGCCTGCCGCCGCGGTCGAGAACCACGATTTCAAGCGCGATCGATGCGCCGCGCAACGCTTTGGCGCCGGTCCGCCAGGCCGCCTCGGCCACCTGCGCGCCAATGTCGACTCCTTCCGCCAACGCCAGATCGGCGACCTCCATGGCGGTGTTGGCCGTTCTCGCCCGGGCGACAAGCTGCGGCCCGGCGCCGGCTTCGGCGAGGCGTTCGGCGAGCCAGTCGAAATCGACCTCTCCGCGCCGCGAATGGAGGTCGAGAAGGCCCTGGCCGAGCTTCGTCATCTTGGCGAAGCCGCCCGCGATCGTCACTCTTTCAATCTCGTGACGGCGCAGATATTTCAGCATGCCGCCAACGAAATCGCCCATTTCGATCAAGGCGATGTCCGGCAGGCCGTGCAAGGCCTTGACCGCCGCTTCCGAAGTCGAGCCCGTCGCCCCCGCGATATGGCGAAGTCCCGCCGCTCTCGCGACGTCGACGCCGCGGTGAATGGTGTCGATCCAGGCCGCGCAGGAGAACGGCACCACGACGCCCGTCGTGCCGAGGATGGAAAGGCCGCCGACAATTCCGAGGCGGGCGTTGAGGGTATGCTCCGCGATCCTTTCGCCGCCGGGGATCGAGATTTCCACGATCGCATCGCCTTCGACGGCGTGAAGCCGGGCGGCTTCGGCGATTTCCGCGGCGATCATCTGGCGCGGGATCGGATTGATGGCGGGTTCGCCCGGCGGCAGCGGCAGTCCGGCGCGAGTGACCGTGCCGACGCCTTCGCCCGCGCGGAACGCGACGCCCGATCCCGGCGGTCCGCGGCGCACGCTGGCGACGACGAGGGCGCCGTGAGTCACGTCCGGATCGTCGCCGGCGTCCTTGATGACGCCCGCGCGCGCGAACCCGTCGCCGAGGTCTTCAACGGCGAGGGCGAACGCGGGCTGCGCTCCGCCCGGCAGGGTGATGCGGACGGGATCGGGGAACCTGCCGCAGACCAGAGCCTCGAAGGCGGCGCGCGCGGCGGCGGCGGCGCAGGCGCCGGTCGTCCAGCCTTTGCGCAATTTATAAGGAGGGGCGCCGGCATCAGCTTCGCTCATCGCAGAGGACGCGCTTTCTCGACATGTGACGGACAGGGGTGAATTTGACGGGCATGGAGTCTACGAGCCGACGCTCTATCAGTCTAACACGCGGCCTCGTCGTTGCGGCGCCAAGGTCTGGAAGCGGCAAGACCTTGCTGACCCTCGGTCTGATGCGGGCGTTCAAAATCGCGGGCCTGCGAGTCGGCGGCGCGAAATGCGGACCCGACTATATTGATCCTGCATTCCACGCCGCGGCGAGCGGGGAGCCGAGCTTCAATCTCGACAGCTGGGCGATGCCTCCCGCCTTGATCGGGTCGCTGGCGTCGTCGGCGGGGGCTGGCCGCGACATCGTCGTCTGCGAAGGCGCCATGGGGTTGTTCGACGGCGCTTCCGGCGATGCGGGCCAGGTCGGCTCCTCGGCGGATATCGCGGCGGCGCTGGGCTGGCCGGTTCTGCTGGTGGTGGACGTTTCGGGCCAGGCGCAAACCGCCGCCGCGATCGTCAAGGGCTGCGCTAGCTATGATTCCCGCATCAAGATCGCCGGCGTCGTCCTCAATCGCGTCGGGGGCGAACGGCATCGCCGCCTTGCGGCGGACGCGATCGAAGCCCTCGGAATAAGGGTCTTCGGAGCCTTGCCGCGGGATGATTCGGTGCGTCTGCCGGAACGCCACCTGGGGCTCGTCCAGGCTGGCGAAACCGAAGGGCTGGACGCGCGGCTGGACGCGATGGCCGACTTCGTCCGCGCCCACGCCGATCTTGAGGCGATTTTGTCGTCCGCTGTTTCCTCGGGAACGGAAGCATTTCCCAATTCGGGCCTCTCGCCGCCAGCGCAACGGATCGCGATCGCGCGAGACGACGCCTTCTCGTTTCTCTACCCGCACATCCTTGCGGGATGGCGCGCGGAGGGAGCCGAAATCGCCTTCTTTTCGCCGCTCGCCGACGAACCGCCGCCGGACCATTGCGATCTTTGCTGGCTGCCGGGCGGCTATCCCGAGCTGCATGCCGGGCGTCTCGCCGCTTCGGCCGCGTTTTTGGAGGGGCTGCGCCGCTTTGCGCAAAGCAGACCCGTCCATGGGGAGTGCGGCGGCTACATCGCGCTGGGACAGACGCTGACCGATAAAGACGGCAAGGTCCACCCTATGGCCGGCCTGCTCGGACCCTCTTTCCGTTTCGACAAACGCGGGCTTCACCTTGGATATCGCGACGCCCGGATCGCCTCCGCTCATGCCCTCGGGGCGGAAGGGGCCCGTCTGCGGGGCCATGAATTCCACTATGCGACGCAAATCGAGCAGGAAAAGCCCGATGCGCCATTTGCTTTCGTGCGCGACGCGCATGGCGGACCGGAACGACCCGACGGAAGCCGCCGCGGTTTGACGTCGGGCAGTTTTTTTCACGTCATCGCAAAAGCAGAGGATCTGGCGGCGCGGCCGGCGGGACGAATGTAATTTCCCGGACGCGAGCGGCTTCGATCAAGGGATCTTCTGGTCCGCGCCTGTCCCGCCGCTTCGCTCTTGAATTGGCCAGATGGAGTTCCTGGGCCCCAAGAGGCGCGGCCGAATGGGGTGAGTCCCGGGGCGCTGAATTGGCGCAAGGGCTTTCGCACCTAACCGCTTGACCGCGACTAAGATTTCCTTTTATAACACCCGAACGAAAAAGACGGGTAGTAACAACTGCGCTTCTGCTGATTTAATCTGTACAACTGAACTTAGTCGGTCAATCTCTAAGAATTGTCAGGCTCGTTAAAATGTATAGATCGGCTGTTTCGTGGAATTAGGCCGTTTTTGTAAAAGACACACACGCGATCCGCGTGTTTGCTGCTTGTCAGAGCTATAACAGCTTTTGATAATATTGTAAGGAGGAAAAAATGGGTGCTATTCTTGACGTTGTTGAGTATCTGAAGACTCCGTTCGGCGCCATTGCGGCGATCGGCGGCCTTGCCGCTCTGTTCTTTTTTGGACGCTGGGTTCTTCAAGACTAAGAGAGGCGTGTTTCATTTGGCCGCATCTCCGGCGCTACGCCGTTGTGGTCGTGAAACCCTCGATGAGCGATCGGGTTACTTCCAAGTTGCCCGAGTTCGTCTGGCGAAGTTGAAGAATTAGCTTTAGAGGCGGCGACAGATCGCCGCGGCAAAGTTTAGACCCGCCCGAAGGTTCGGATGCGAACAGCACGGGCCGGTCTCATTTTCGATCTCGCGTTTTACGTCGTGACATCTCTGTGATCATTAACCAATAAAGCAAAACAGCAGAGATTCTCCGCGAGGTCCTGTCGTCCGTATCCAAGAGCCTCCAAGCTCCGGCATTAGGATATGCTGATGAATTGGGATTACACGCCGCTAGACAGTAAAGAAAAGCCTCGGGAGGCGAGTTTGGGCGTTTTGTCACCGGCTCAATCCGCCCGGGCGCGACAAACAGCCAAGCCGACCCACTCACAGACGAACCGCGCGACAACAAGACGCAGGACGAAGTCCGTTGGGTTTTTAGTGAACGATAATATCATTCCTGTCAACGACAACCCGCCGATCTTTGCGCATACAGACACTCTTCTGGGGGAGGAATCGCAGGCATTGTTCCCGATTTTCCCCGTCAATATCGCGATCGCCGACAAGAATCCGATGGTTCTCGCGGCGTTGGAGGCTTTGCTCACCCGAGACAAGCGCTTCAATCTTCTCCTGATGGCGGGCGACGGGGAACGTTTCCTTCAGGCTCTGGGGCGGCTGCCGATCAGTCTGGCCGTCATCGGGTGGGAATTGCCGGTGCTGCACGCCCGCGACGTTCTTCAGACATTGTCGAGGCGACCGGGAGCGCCGAAGGTCGTGGTCTACAGCGGCACCAGGGATCCCGCCGCGCCCGCCGACACATTGCGGCTCGGCGGCGCGGGCTTCGTCAGCAAACTCTCGCCGCCGGAACGGCTTCTGGAGGTTTTCGCCGCCGTCGCCGCAGGCGACATGGTGTTTCCTTTCGTCGATATTCAAAAGGGGCGCGCCGATCCTTTGGCGGGCCTGACCCATCGCGAACGCGATCTGCTGGCGGCCCTGGAGTCCGGGCAGAGCAACGCTCAATTGGCGCGAGAATTCGGCGTGTCGATCAACACGGTCAAATTCCACCTGCGGAATCTTTTCTGCAAGCTCGATGTCCGCAATAGGACACAGGCCATTTGCCAATATCTGGAAATGAAACGGTAACGCCGCGCGTCGCCCCCTGATCAACGAGAGCGGGCGGAGGAGAAACCGACCAGACTTTTGCGCTCAGGCCCCCCTGTTCAGATGGGGGAACGCGTGTGAGGGCGCCGCGCCGGCCCTCTCAGATCGACGCGATTGGCGCGCCAAACCCAAACCCAAGCGATCGCGTGGCGAGGCCGGCGGATGCGTTGAGACCATCGATTGCGGTGCGAGGTCCTGGGATGTGAGGCCTAGGGGTGTAAGGCCTTGGGCGGCTCCCGAACCGGGACGTTCTGTCAATCGCCGGTGATCATGACTTCCGGCATGGCGTCCGGATCGGGAATATCGAGCCCGTCTTCTTCGGCGAGATTGACGCCGGTCAGGCAAACGTCGCCATCATCGATCACGAGCGTGATCGACGTGAGGCTCTTTCCCTGACAGGGACCGATGAAGCAGTGGCCCGTGTCCAGGTCGAATTGCGCCTTATGATTGCCGCAGGTCAGGAAATTACCTTCCTCGTCGAGAAAATCTCCGGGCCGCGTATCGAGCCGCAATCCCTGGTGGGGACAGGCGTTTTCAAATCCGAAGAATTGATTGCCTTTCCGCGTGATGAGGATCGGCCAGGGCTTCGGTTCGCCGTTTTCCTCGGCCCGCATCAGCACAAAACCCATCGCCTGCCCATCGTCGACCTCGATCGTCCGGCAAATCGCAAACAGCTCATCCATCGATTGGCGCCTTTCGGACAATGTCCAACGCTCCAGGAATGCGGAAGCGTGCAAAGCTGCTTGAAGCAATCGACGCGCCACGGCCAGCGGCTTCTTGTCCTCCCGCGAAAGCGCTCTAATCCGCGGCGAAAAGTTCACGCACCACCGCATCGGTTTCGAGGGTCCAGGGCCGTGGGCCGAAGCCGAATGTCCGGATAAACTTACCGCAATCGAAAACGGAATTCGCCGGACGGCGCGCGGGCGTCGGATAATCCGAGGTCGCAATCGCGGTGACTTTCGGATGACGCCCGGTGAAAGGAGCTTGCGCGTCGATGATGCGGCTCGCGAACTCGTGCCAGCTTGCCGATCCCGCGCCGGCGAAATGATAAAGGCCGTAAACTTCGGAGCCATAAACTTCGGAGCGGAGCCGGGGCGCAATCTGCAAGATCGCGCCTGCGATGTCGCCCGTCGATGTCGGGCATCCGCGCTGATCGGCGACGACGCGCAATTCGTCGCGCTCCCTGGCGAGACGGAGCATGGTTTTCAGGAAGTTGGCGCCGAAGGCGCCGAAGACCCAGGATGTCCGTAAAATGACATGGCGCGGCGCCGCCTTCCGGACCGCCTCCTCGCCCGCCGCCTTCGTGGCGCCGTAGACACCGAGGGGCGCGATCGGGTCGGTTTCGACATAGGGGCCCTCTTTGGAGCCATCGAAAACATAATCGGTCGAGATGTGGATCAGCGGCGTTCCCGCCGCGGCGCAGGCGGCGGCGATCACTCCAGGCCCGATCTCGTTGCCGAGCCGCGCGGCGTCGGGGTCCTTTTCGGCAAGGTCCACCTTGGTATAGGCCGCCGCATTGACGACAATGCTCGGACGCGCGGCGCTAAGAGCCTGCGAGACGGCCGCCGTATCGCTGATATCGACGTCGGCATGCGAAATCGCGGTATAGGGCATGGCCTTTAACGCCGCGGTCCGCTGCAGTTCCTGTCCCAGCTGGCCGCCGCCGCCAAAAATCAGGATCATTCGGGCGCCTTACGACGGTTTGCGCGGCCGGGGCGGACTCGTGGCCGCGTTCCCGACGAACGGGCGATCTTTCGTCTCATCGTTTCCGCTTCCACATTCGGCCGACGCCGCAATCGCGATTGCATATCCCAGATTCGCGTCCGGCGTCTATTTGCGCGGCCCGGTTTGACCGGCGCCTTGCTTTTTCCGGCTCCGCGCCGCATAGCGCGCCATCCCTTTCCCTACGGCTTCGCCGGCGTCTTGAAGAGTGCTTTTCATGGGTTTCAAATGCGGCATCGTCGGCCTGCCTAACGTGGGCAAGTCCACATTGTTCAACGCGCTGACTCAAACCGCGGCGGCGCAGGCGGCGAATTACCCGTTCTGCACCATCGAACCCAATGTCGGCGACGTCGCGGTGCCGGACGAGCGGCTGGAGAAGCTGGCGAAAATCGCGGGATCGAAAGACATCATTCCGACGCGGCTCGCCTTTGTCGACATCGCCGGGCTGGTGCGGGGCGCCTCCAAAGGGGAGGGGCTCGGAAACCAGTTTCTCGCGAACATCCGCGAATGCGACGCCATCGCCCATGTCGTGCGCTGCTTTGAGGATTCCGACATCACTCATGTCGAGGGCAAGATCGCTCCGATCGACGATATCGAGACGATCGAGACCGAACTGATGCTGGCGGATCTCGAAAGCCTCGAAAAACGCGCCGCCGCGCTGGAGAAAAAAGCCAAGGGCGCCGACAAGGAAGCCAAGGAGACGCTCGATCTCGCCCTGCGTTGCCTT
Organism: Methylocapsa palsarum; assembly: GCF_900114285.1. Taxonomy (GTDB): domain Bacteria; phylum Pseudomonadota; class Alphaproteobacteria; order Rhizobiales; family Beijerinckiaceae; genus Methylocapsa; species Methylocapsa palsarum. The sequence goes on from NZ_FOSN01000017.1 coordinate 48,206, forward strand.
GCTTTGCTGCGCGAGGGCAAGCCCGCCCGCCTCGTCGAGGTGAAGCCGGAGGAGCGCAAGATCTTCGAGGGGCTCGGGCTATTGTCGTCTAAGCCCGTGCTCTATGTCTGCAATGTCGAGGAAGAGGCCGCCGCGGAGGGAAACAATTTTTCCCGCGCGGTCGAGGCGCGGGCGGCCGCGGAAGGGGCCGTGGCGGTTACGGTTTCGGCGAAGATCGAGAGCGAAATCGCGGTCCTCGCCCCGGCGGATCAGAAGGACTACCTCGAAGCCGTGGGTCTCGCGGAGCCGGGCCTCAATCGCGTCATCCGCGCGGGATATGACCTGCTGCGCCTGATCACCTATTTCACGGTCGGGCCAAAGGAGGCGCGGGCCTGGACGATCGCGCAAGGAACCAGGGGGCCGCAGGCGGCGGGGGTCATCCACACCGATTTCGAAAAAGGCTTCATCCGCGCCGAAACCATCTCTTACGACGATTACATCGCCTGCAACGGCGAATCGGGCGCGCGCGAGGCGGGCAAGTTCCGGCTGGAAGGCAAGGATTACGCGGTCGCCGATGGCGACGTGCTGCATTTCCGGTTCGCCAACTGACCGCCCCCTTCGGGCGGAGGCCGAACGCGCCGATCGTCGGGATCAGAGGCTCGCGGCAAGATTGAATTGGTTCGCCGGGGCGACTTGCTTAGCATGACGCAAGGGCGTTGGGGCTGACGCCTCCGTTCACCAGAGCCGGAGCCAGGGCATGGATCTGACCTTTTACGAGGATGTCGCGGTCGGCGAGACCATCGAGTTTGGCGGCCTCGACGTGACGAAACAGGAAATTCTCGACTTCGCCGGCAAATTCGATCCGCAGCCTTTCCATCTCGACGAAGCCGCGGCGAAAGGCTCGATGCTGAAAGGGCTCGCCGCCTCGGGCTGGCATACGGCGGCGATGACCATGAGGATGAGTTATGACGGCTTCATCAAGAACTCGGCCTCGATGGGCGCTCCCGGCGTCGACGAACTGACCTGGCGCCAGCCCGTCCGCCCTGGCGACAGGCTCGTCGGCCGCCGCTCGGTGCTGGGCAAGCGGCTTTCGAGGTCGCGCCCTGAAATGGGAATTGTGCAGAACGTCATCGAGGTGTTCAACCAGATTGGACAGACGGTGATGACGCAGAAAAACCCGTTTCTGATCGCCCGGCGAGGCGCGGCGACGCCGCCGGGGCGAAGATTTCGCGGCGCGCCAGATCCCGCGGCCGGGACGAGCCCCGCTCCTTACTCGAGGGCCTATCCGACCCATCTCGAGGATCTGCCCATCGGGCAGGCGGTCGAGATCGGCGCGCAGACGCTCACCCGGGACGACATCGTCGGATTCGCTAGGGCTTTCGACCCCCAGCCGTTTCATCTTGACGAGGACGCCGCGAAACAGAGCCATTTTGGCGGACTCGTCGCCTCGGGCTGGCAGACCGCCGCGCTCTGGATGAAGACATGGATCGCCCACAGGGAGGCGGCGGAGGCCTCGGCGAATGGCGAAAGCGCGCCCGAGATCGGGCCTTCGCCGGGGGTTTCAAATCTTGCGTGGCCCTATCCCGTCTATGTCGGCGACACCATCACCTACACCACGAAATGCACGGGCGTGCGCCGCATATCGCGGCCGGGCTGGGGGCTGGGATTTTTTGAAAATCGAGGCCTCAATCAGGATCGCGTCTGCGTGCTCCGGTTTGACGCGGGCGTCTTCTGGCGGACACGGCCGTGAAGGCGAGCGGACATCCTCCGCAAGCGCCGGCGTTCGATGATGTTTTCTCCGCCCGACTTGAAGATCTGTTCAAGTGGCGGCGCGATGTCCGCCGTTTCAGGCCCGACCCGGTCCCGTCCGGCCTGCTCGAGAATCTGGTGGCGCTCGCGGCGATCGCCCCCTCGGTCGGCAATTGCCAGCCGTGGCGCTTTGTCAGCGTCGCGTCGCCGGCGCGGCGGGAGGACGTCATCGCCAATTTCAGCGCCTGCAACGCCGACGCTCTGGCCGATTATGAGGGGGAACGAGCCGCGCTTTACGCCCGCCTCAAGCTGAGCGGGCTGCGCGAGGCACCCGCGCATCTCGCCGTTTTCAGCGATCATGCGACTGAAGCGGGCGCGGGGCTCGGGCGCAAGACAATGCCGGAGACGCTGGATTATTCCGTCGTCGCCGCAATTCACACATTCTGGCTCGCCGCGCGGGCGCGCGGTCTGGGCGTCGGCTGGGTGTCGATCCTCGATCCGCACAGGCTGGCGCGATCTCTCGACGCCGAGCCCGGCTGGAAACTGATCGCTTATCTCTGCGTCGGCTTTCCACAGGAGGAGCACCTCGATCCCGAGCTTGAGCGGGCGCATTGGCAGGAGCGGCTTGATCATCCGTCCCGTCTTCTCCGGCGGTAGGGAGACTGGAGCTCCGTCTTTAGGGCTTTGGCCCCTGGCGACGTCTTCCCGGCTTCGCCGAATCGATCATTCCCAGAGCGCGGGCGATCTCCGCCTGCAACGTCGAGAAGTTCATTCCGAGCGCCTCCTTTTTGGCCACGATCACATAATCATGCTCCGGGCGGCCGGGCAGGGGGTTCAGTCCGCGCAGGGCGTCTTTGAGCCGGCGCCGTATCCGGTTGCGCACGACCGCGTTGCCGATCTTTTTCGTGACGGTGAGACCGAACCGCGGCGGGGTCACTTGAGCCCGCCCGTCGCCGCCGTCGGCGGGCGGGGAGGCGGGCGGGAGGACAGAGGGAGAGGCGGGCAAGGGGGCTGGCAAGGGAGCGGGAGAGCGCGCGGACTGCAAAGTGAAGGCGCTGGCGTGGAAGCGCTTTCCCTTCGCCGCGTTCTGAAATTCAAACCGCCGCTTCAGCCGCACGGGGGGCTGCGAACTCTTTTCGAAGCGGTCAATGGGCTTATCCAAATCATCTCCTGAAAGGATCAGTGTTTTGCGACGCCGCCGATCGATCCAGAGTCAAAAGCTTGAGCATATTCTTGTCGATTGGATTGATTCAATCCGATCGGAATATGCCTGGTCGCCAGCCGGCCGCTTTCTTTAGTAGGAAAAGCGGAGCGCAGGAGTCAATTTATGCGTCTGATTCATCCTTTGGCGGCTTGGTCCGCAAAAAATATTCAAAAATCTCACATAATGTCAGGCTGAATTCGACGCTGAAACGTCGATTGGCCGCGGCCGGGGGCAGGAAATGGGGAATATCGTCGAACCAACGCAGGCTTACCTCAACTCCCTCGTCGCGCCGTATTTGAAAGCGCAGCCCTCGGGTCTCGGCTTTGCGATCGGTTACGCGAGCCCGAGCTTCCAGGGTGTCTACACATCCCCTAATCCCGTACACAACCAGTTCGGCGCGCCGCTGACCCTTTCGGCGACAACGCCGTTCGAGATCGCCTCGATCAGCAAGACCTTCACTGCGACTCTCTACGCCCTGTTGATCCGGGCGTCCGACCCCACTCGTACAATCGGCGACTACATCGCCCCGAACGGTCCCCTGCGAATCAGTGCGTCGCTCGGCGACATCACGCTCGACCAGCTCATGAATTATACCTCGGGTCTTCCGGCGGACAATGTGGACGGTTCGGTCGACTCTCCGCCTTACTGGCCGCAGCCATACTCCATGCCGGCAATGCTGAGTTTTCTTGGCGCCGCGCCGCCGACTCTTTCGCCGCCCGGTCAGCAGTACCAATATTCAAATCTGGGCTTCGCCCTCATGTCGGCGATCATCGCTTGCGCCGGGACCAACGCCAACCCGCGGATCGGCGGCTTTGAAACCCTGATGGCTCACAACATCTTTGGTCCGCTCGGTCTGAGCGCCAGTTTTTTTGACGAAGCCTCGCTCGCCGGACTTCCGCTCGGCTTCAACTACAATACCACGCTGTCGCCGACCTATCAGGCGGTCGCGCCGGGCTGGCCTTTTTTTCCGGCCTATTTCGGCGCTGGCGGTATCGTCGCCACGCCGAACGACATGCTGACTTGGCTGTTGTTCAACATGGGCGTTTTGCAGAACGACATTCTGACTCCGCTTCTGCCCGTGCTGCAAAAACCTTTGCCCGGCGTGACGTGGGAGGGCAATCGTTTAGGCCTTGGCTGGTTCATCAGTCCGCAGCAAGTCTGGAAAGATGGCGACCTCGATGGTTTCAGCAGTTATATCGCGTTTGTTCCAAGCGCCGATCCGGGCGCGGTCGCGTCGCAGGCCGGAGCTTTCGTTCTGGTCAACGGCGACGGCGTCACCGATTCGCAGGGCCTTGATGTCGCAGCTTCGCTCACCAACAGCCTGTTGAATTTTATGGTCCCCGCTGAACGGGATCAATCGGCTTATCCCAGCTCGATCGTCAACAGGAGCCGGCGCCGCGCGAGGCCATAAACCTCCTACGGCGAAACGGCGGCGTTTCATCGCGTTGACGCCGCGTCGGCGCAGTCCGGGCGAATGTAGGTCGCGTCAACGGTGAATCCGGAATGGAGATCGGATCTCCGCTCCTGCCCGTCCATGGTGATCTTTCCCTGCGCCCGATACCACGTCGTGAAGTCGCCAGTGAACAGGAGGCTGTTGGTAACGCGCCCCTCTTTTGCTTCGCAGATAAAAGTCACTACAATCCGGTCGCCGTTTTTTGTGACTTCGGGCTTCGCGCAGCTTGGATCTTCGCCGATAATTCTGTCATCCGGCCCGATACAGGCTTCGCTGACATTGAGGCCGATTGCGGCGGAAAGCATCGAAATCCGCCATAATCCCGATTTCCGCACCGGTAGAAGTTCTGACGAATTTGTCACTTGCTCGGCACATGAATCGCCCGTGAGAGCGTTCATTTGAGCGATCATCGAGAGAAGCAAGTAAAGGACGCGCCTGGCGGCGCGCAAGGAGTCTCTGCTTCGGCAACGGGTTCGCGTTCCAACCCAAATCCGGCGATCCTTTACCAACGTCTGTCTTCCCCCCAGACTACAAAGGCCGGTTTCAAACCGACCGATCTTCCAAGGGCATCCTACACTACGCTGCGCCGCGTTCGCGCGCCGAATAATTCCCGGCGCATCTTCCAAAAATTCCCGATTGCTTTTCATTGCGCATCGCTATCGGGGTCGTAAGGCTGCCAGCTAGAGCATATTCCGATCGGATTGAATCAATCCAATCGACAAGAATATGCTCAAGCCTTTGATTCTGGAGCGATTTCTGATCGATCGCATGACTTCATGCGATCGGAAAGCACTCCAGGAGTTCCGCAAGGACGCCGATCGAAACTGGAGAGGTGAGATGCTCGGACGACTTCACGGAGCGCTATCCGCGCGGATGGGGCTTCTCTTAATCGTCGCGCTTTACGCCGCTGATCCTGTCGCCCTGGCGCTCGGGGCGGAATTGACGAGATCCGAAATTGAGCAACGAATCCTGAGCGCGAAAGGAAATCGTCTGGATCTGGGCAATCTCGATTTAAGTGGTCTCGATCTATCAGGCTTAAAGCTACGCGGCGCCGATTTCTTTTCGACGAACCTTTCGGAAGCGAACTTGATCGGCGCCGATCTCGCTGAAGCGAATTTCACGCGCGCCGATTTGCGGAAAGCCAGGCTTTCCAACTCCAATCTTCGCGGCGCCATCCTTTATGCCGCTCTCCTCGATGAGTGCGATTTCTCAAATGCCGATCTCAGTCTCGCACGCATCATCGGAGGCGGTCGGAGCGTCTCGTTCGAAAATGCAAAGCTCGCGGGCGCCGATCTCGGAGCGGATCCGACGAATCAAGGTATGGTTCCAGTGCGCGCGGAATTACCCGAAGCCAATTTCAACGGAGCCGATTTGACAGGAGCCAATTTGACTCACGCCAATTTGTCATCGGCGACGTTCAAGGGAGCGAATCTCACGGGAGCCCGGTTGGATTATACCGTCATCGACGGAGCGGACCTTCGCGGCGCGCAGTGAACCGGACCGGAACCTTGGGAAGATCGAAAAGACAATCAGGCGGCCGCCCGTCGCTGCGCGCCCTCGGCGGCGCTCCTGATCGCGGCGATGTTCCCTGCGTAGTGGTTCGGGCCTCCCTGGAACACGGCCGAACCGGCGACGAGGGTGTCGGCGCCCGCCGCCGCGACCAGAGCGGCCGTTTCCGCATTGATCCCGCCGTCGACCTCGAGGCGAATGGGGCGTTGCCCGATCATCGCCCTCAGTTCCGCGACTTTCTCCACCGCCGAGGGGATGAAAGCCTGGCCGCCGAAGCCAGGATTCACCGACATCACCAGAATGAGGTCAACGAGGTCGAGCGCATATTGGACGCTGGAGGCGGGCGTCGCCGGATTGAGCACCACGCCCGCCCGCTTGCCGAGCGCGCGAATCGCCTGCAGGCCGCGATGAAGATGCGGCCCGGCCTCGGCATGGATCGCGATCAGGTCCGCGCCGGCCTCGGCGAAAGCCGCAAGATAAGGGTCATAAGGCGCGATCATGAGGTGAACGTCGAAAGGCAGGCTCGTATGAGGCCGCAGGGCGCGAACGACAGCCGGACCGATCGTGAGGTTCGGCACGAAATGCCCGTCCATGACATCGACATGGATCCAGTTCGCGCTGGCGTCCGCGATGGCGCGGACTTCCTCGCCGAGGCGGGCGAAATCGGCCGACAAAATCGAGGGAGCGATCACGATCGAGGCCATCACACTTCCTTTCCACCAGACCGATCCGATCCGGCGGAGCGGTCCGCGTCGAAGACGCCGCTGGCGAGGATGTCGGGGGCGTCGATCGTCATGAGATCGTCGACCGACACCGGATCGGTTCGTTCGAACTGCCTGTTTGCATGGCGCAGCCGCGCCCGGTCGAGCGCGTTGCGGATCGAGCGCGCGTTGGAGAACAGGGGCTGGCGCCGGCGCGCTTCGATGTAGCTCTCGAACGCGGCCGCGCCCGCGGCGCTGAAATGATAGTTCTGCGCGGCCAGCATCGAACGCGCGATCTCCATCAATTCGCCGTCGCCATAGTCGGGAAAGTCGATATGGTGCGCGATTCGCGACCGAAAACCCGGATTGGAGCGGAAGAATTGGTCCATCCGGTCGGCGTAGCCCGCGAGAATCACCACAAGATCGTCGCGCTGGTTCTCCATCGCCTGCAGCAAGATCTCGATAGCTTCCTGGCCGTAGTCGCGCTCGTTTTCCTGCCGGTAGAGATAATAGGCCTCGTCGATAAAAAGGACGCCGCCCATGGCTTTCTTGAGGATCTCTTTCGTCTTTGGCGCGGTGTGCCCGATATATTGACCGACGAGGTCGTCGCGCGTGACGGACACGAGGTGGCCCTTGCGGATATAGCCGAGCTTGTGAAGAATTTCGGCCATCCGGGACGCGACGCTCGTCTTGCCGGTTCCGGGATTGCCCGTAAACGACATATGTAAGGTCGGGGCTTCGGAGGCGAGCCCGAGCCGCCGGCGGACCCGGTCGACCGCGAGGAGGGCCGCGATCTGACGGATGCGCAATTTGACCGGGACGAGTCCGACGAGTTCGCGGTCGAGCTTGTCGAGCACTTCCTGCGCATGCGTTTCCGTCAGTTCCCGGCGAAGATCAATCGTCTCGGGAGCGTCCGTCTCACTTAAGGTTTGACCCGCGTCCATGCGCATCCTTCGCAAGTATCGGTCCAGCGCAAGTATCGGGTCAGTACCGCTCTCCCGACGGGCGATCGACGGCATAGGACTGGGTCGTGTAGCGCAGGCTTCGTCCGGGACCTTCCTGACGCTGCAGCCGGAAGCCGGGTTCTTCGCCGGGGCGATTGACGATGAAGGAGATGCGGACGCTCTCCCAGCCGTGCGAGGAGTCGAATCCCGAAACCTTGATGTAACAACGATCCGCGTGCGCCTTGCGGCAGGCGTTGAGCTCAAGCATGACGCCCGCCGCGTCCGCGACGTCGAACATTGGCGGCCCCCACATCTCCCAGAACGTGTTTCGGGGATGAGGATCGTCCGTGTATTCGAGGCTCACGGCCCAGCCCTTGTCGAGGCAATATTGAACCTGCGCCCGGATCTGGGCGTCGGTCAGATCGGGCAGGAACGAAAAGCAGCCTTGCGTGATGCGCATGGATTTGCGGTCTCCTATTGCGCCGGCGTGACGGAGGCCACGAAGTCGGGGGTGTCGGTGGAAGCGTAGTTGAAGGAGACGTCCTTCCAGGTGTCGAGAGCCTGTTTGAGCGGGAGGCAGGTCTTCGCCGCGTCCTCGAGAATCTCCTGGCCCTCCGCCAGAGTGTCGCGCCCGGCGTTGCGGGCGAAAATCATCGCCTCAAGCGCGACCCGATTCGCCGTGGCCCCGGCGGCGATGCCCATGGGATGGCCGATCGTGCCGCCGCCGAACTGAAGCACGACGTCCTCGCCAAGGAGATCAAGCAGCTGGTGCATCTGGCCGGCGTGAATGCCGCCCGACGCGACGGGCATCAGTTTGTTCAGCGACGCCCAGGATTGATCGAAGAAAAGTCCATGCTCCAGCTGCTGCGGGTTATGATCCTCTCGGCAGATGTCATAATAGCCGCGCGTCGTCATCGGGTCGCCCTCGAGCTTGCCGACGACCGTTCCGGCGTGGATGTGATCGACCCCGGCGAGGCGCATCCATTTGGCGATGACGCGGAACGACACGCCGTGGTTCTTCTGGCGCGTATAGGTTGAATGGCCTGCGCGGTGAAGATGCAGGATCATGTCGTTGCGGCGCGCCCATTTCGCCATCGACTGGATCGCCGTGTAGCCGATCACGAGGTCGATCATGATGATGCAGGAGCCAAGCTCCTTGGCGAATTCCGCCCGCTCGTACATGTCCTCCATCGTCGCGGCGGTGACGTTGAGATAGGTGCCCTTGATTTCGCCGGTCGCGGCCTGGGCGAGGTTCACCGCCTCCATGCAATAGAGGAAGCGCTCGCGCCAGTGCATGAAAGGCTGCGAGTTGATGTTTTCGTCGTCCTTGGTGAAATCGAGACCGCCCTTCAGCGCCTCGTAAACGACGCGGCCGTAATTGCGGCCGGAGAGGCCGAGCTTTGGCTTCACCGTCGCGCCGAGGAGCGGGCGCCCGAACTTGTCGAGGCGCTCGCGCTCGACGACGATGCCCGTCGCCGGACCCTGAAAGGTTTTGACATAGGCGACCGGGAGCCGCATGTCCTCCAGCCGCAGCGCCTTCAAGGGCTTGAACCCGAAGACGTTGCCGATGATCGAGGCCGAAAGGTTGGCGATGGAGCCGGGCTCGAAGAGGTCGAGGTCATACGCGATGAACGCGAACCAGGAGCCCGGCGCGTTGGGCACCGGATCCACGCGATAGCACTTCGCGCGATATTTTTCACAGGCGGTCAGACGGTCGGTCCAGACGACGGTCCAGGTGGCGGTGGAGGATTCGCCCGCCACCGCCGCCGAGGCCTCCACCGGGTCGACGCCTTCCTGCGGCGTGACCCGAAAACAGGCGATGACGTCGGTGTCCTTTGGCTCGTAATCGGGCTGCCAATAGCCCATCGTCCGGTATTCCATCACGCCGGCGGAATAGCGGCTGCGCTGCGGCGGGCTCTTCTCGGGTGCGTTCATGACGGCGGCTCCGGTCCCGGCTCTGCTCTTGGCTATTCAGCGGCGGTCCGTTGCAACGCTTCGTGGTGATTGAGGCTGCCGGACTCGTAGCGCTTGGCCATGACCGACATGGGCAACACCTTAATCTTCGAAGCGTTCCCCGCGGTGCCGAATTGTTCAAGCCGCAGCTTGCAGACCTGCTGCATGGCCTCCATCGCGGGTTTCAGGAATTTGCGCGGATCGAATTCGTCCGGCGTTTTGGCCGCGACCCGGCGGAACTGCCCCGTCATCGCGAGCCGGCAGTCGGTGTCGATATTGATCTTGCGCACGCCGTGCTTGATGCCGCGCACGATCTCCTCGACAGGCACGCCGAAGGTCGGCCGCATCGCGCCGCCGTTGGCGTTGAAAATATCCTGCAAGTCCTGCGGAACCGAAGAGGATCCATGCATCACAAGATGAATGTTCGGAAGCTTTGTGTGGATCGCCTCGACGACGCGCATGGAGAGAATGTCGCCGTCGGGCTTGCGGCTGAATTTGTAGGCGCCGTGGGACGTGCCCATCGCGATGGCTAGCGCATCGACGTTGGTCTTCCGCACGAAATCCACGGCTTGATCCGGATCGGTCAGCAATTGGTCGAGGCTGAGTTTGCCTTCGGCGCCATGCCCGTCTTCCTGCTCGCCGGACCCATGTTCGAGCGAACCCAACACGCCAAGCTCGCCCTCGACGGAGGCGCCTACGAGATGCGCCATGTCGGCGACCCGCCGGGTGATCGCGACGTTGTAATCGTAGGAGGCGGGGGTCTTCGCGTCGGCTTCGAGGGAGCCGTCCATCATCACCGACGAAAATCCATGCTGGATCGCGGTGAGGCAGGTGGCTTCGCTGTTGCCATGATCCTGATGCATGCAGACCGGAATATCCGGGTATATCTCGATCAGCGCCTCGATCATCTTGGCGAGCATGATGTCGTTTGCGTAGGCGCGCGCGCCGCGGCTCGCCTGGATGATGACGGGCGCGTCCACCGAGGCGGCGGCCGCCATGATCGCGAGGCCCTGCTCCATGTTGTTGATGTTAAAAGCCGGGACGCCATAGTCGTGCTCGGCCGCGTGGTCGAGCAACTGACGAAGAGTGATACGAGCCATAGTGATTCTCCGACATTCATTATTGAGGAATACGGCCTGGAGCGCCAGCCAGGTCCCGGCGGGAAGGCCCGATCCCGGACCTTGGCGCCCGCAAGGCTTGTCATGATCCGTCAGCTTGTCCGCCGCCGCCTTTCGACAAGCTGGAGGATGAACGGCGTCAGGATCAGCTGCATTGCGAGATCGAGCTTGTTGCCAGGAATGACGATAGAATTCGCCCGCGACATGAAGCTGTTGTGAATCATGGCGTGAAGATAGGGGAAATCTATGCCTGCGGGTTTGCGAAATCTGATGATCACCATGGATTCGTCGGAGGTCGGAATCCAGCGCGCCGCCAGGGGATTCGACGTGTCGACGGTCGGCACGCGCTGAAAATTGATATCCGTCTCGGTGAATTGTGGGCAGATATAATTAATATAGTCCGGCATGCGCCGTAAAATCGTGTCGGTCACCGCTTCGGTCGAATAGCCCCGCGCCGAACGGTCGCGATGGATTTTCTGGATCCACTCGAGGTTGATCACGGGCACGACGCCGATCTTGAGATCGGCGTGGCGGGCGATGTTCACCTTTTCGGTCACGAGAGCGCCATGCAGGCCTTCGTAAAACAGAAGTTCGCTCCGTTCCGGCAGGGAAGCCCACTCGCTGAAGCTGCCAGGCGCGGCGCCATAAATTTCAGCCTCCTCCGGATCGTGGATATAATGGCGCGTCTTTGCGGTTCCCGTCGCGCCGTAGTCCTTGAAGACCTTCTCGAGTTCCTCGAGCAGGTTCGCGCTCGGGCCGAAATGGCTGAAATGCTGATTGCCGTTCGCCTCCTCCGCCTCCATCACCATGCGCATCTCGGTGCGGTCGAAACGGTGGAAGGCGTCGCCCTCGATATAGGCGGCGTCGACGTTTTCACGCCGGAAGATCTGTTCGAAGGTTCGCTTCACCGAGGTCGTCCCGGCGCCCGACGATCCCGTGACCGAGATGATGGGATGCTTGGCTGACACAGCGGCCCTTCGCCCTCAAAGACGCATCAGGCCGCGCCTGCCGAAGAGGGGCGAGCGCTCGGCCGAAAATTGCGGATCGGAATGGTAACGCGCGACGAGCTCGACCGGATCCGACGATCCAAACACGAGGGGCGCCCGCGCATGAATGGCGGCCGGAACCTCGTCGAGCGTCCGCTGCACGCAATTGGTCGCGACCCCGCCGGCGCGCTCCACGATCAGAGCGATCGGATTTGCTTCGTAAATGAGGCGCAAGCGCCCTTCGCCATAGCCGGGCCGGTGATCGCCGGGGTAGAGAAAAATGCCGCCGCGCAGAAGAATGCGGTAGGCTTCGGCGACCAGCGAGGCGACCCAGCGCATGTTGTAATTGCGTTTCAAGGGACCTTCGGCGCCCTGCACGCAATCGTCGATATAGGCGCGCACCGGAGCGTCCCAGTGGCGGTAATTCGACGCGTTGATCGCGTATTCGGCCGAGTCTTTCGCTATGCTCAAGCTGGAGAGAGCTTGATAAAACAGGCCGTCGCGCCGGTCGAGGGTGAAGATCTGGGTCGGACCGTCGCCGAGAACGAACACAAACGAGGTCTGCGGCCCGTAGATGACAAAACCCGCCGCGGCCTGCGCCCGGCCCGGCTGCAGAAAATGAGCGTCGGGACTGGTCGCTCCGGGCAGCACGGGCAGAACCGAAAAGATGGTGCCGATCGAGACGTTGGCGTCGATGTTCGACGACCCGTCGAGAGGGTCGATGGCGACGACGAGCGGAGCCGACGGATCGAGCGCAAGGGTTTCGCTGAGCTCTTCGGAGAGGACGGCGGCGACGGGCGCGCGGCGCAGTCCGTCGACGAACATGTCATTGGCGAGAACGTCCAGCTCCTTCTGGACGTCGCCGTCCGAATTGGTGCTGGCGCGGCTGGCGCCGAGGCGGCCGTAGAGTTGCCCGAGCCCGATCAGGCTCGACATTTCAACTGCGGTCGCGGCGATGACGCGGAGGATTTGGGCGGCGGGCGCCAGTCTGGCGTCGGCGGCGACTCTTTGTTCCAGATAGGCTTCCAATGCGCGGTCCCTAGGTTTGGGGTCGGCCTTGAAGATAGCCCGCCCTTTTGACGATCCTAACACAAGACGCCCCGTTGTGCGCGCGGGCGGTCGGGGCAATGCAGCGTTCCCGCTCCGTTATCGCATCGCAGCATGATTGGCTAGAGCATATTCCGATGGGATTGAATCAATCCAAACGACAAGACTATGCTCAAGCCTTTGATTCTGGAGCAATTTCTGATCGGTCGCATGACAACATGCGATCGGAAAGCGCTCAAGCATATTCCGATCGGAAAGCGCTCTCGGGCGATGCGGGCGGGGACGCCAAAATCGCAGCCGGTTTTAACCCTCGATCTCCTCGCGCCGGAGCTCGAGCGCCAGCCAGTCGTCCTCCGCGGCCGCCAGTTCCGACTCGGCCTTGGCGAACGCCTGCGAAAGGGCGGAGAATTTCGTCGGATCGCGCGCGTAAAATTCCGGATCGTCCAGCGCGCGCTGAAGTTTCGCCTTGAGTTCGGAAAGGTCCTTGATCCGCCGCGGCAAAGTGTCGAGGGCGTGCTTTTCGTGAAAGCTCAGGCGCGCCTTTGCGGCTTTGGGCGCAGGTTTGGCTTGCTCGGGCATTGGCTTTTCAGGCTGCGCGGCCTTCGACTTTCCGGGGCCGGCGGTCAAAATGGGCGCGGCGCTGACCCCGGCGCCGCGCTGGGCGACCATATCCGAATAGCCGCCGGCATATTCGACCCAGCGCCCGCCGCCCTCCGCCATCAGGACGGAAGTCGTCACGCGATCGAGAAAATCGCGATCATGGCTGACGATCAAGAGGGTGCCGTTGTAGTCGCAGAGCATCTCCTGCAGCAGATCGAGGGTTTCGAGGTCGAGATCGTTGGTCGGCTCGTCCAGAACCAGAAGATTCGAGGGCCGCGCCAGGGCCCGCGCCAGCATCAGGCGGCCGCGTTCGCCTCCCGACAGCCGCCCGATGGGAGTTCGGGCCTGCTCCGGCGCGAACAGAAAATCCTTCATGTAGCCGATGACATGCTTGCGCTCGCCGTTGATCTCGACGAAGTCGCTGCCGCCGCCGGTCAGGGCGTCCTTCAGGATCGTTTCAGGGTGGAGGCTGGCCCGGCCCTGATCGAGGGTCGCCATTTCGAGGCTTGCGCCGAGTTTGACCTTGCCTTCGTCGGGCGGCAGGGCGCCGGTCAGCAGCGAGATCAGCGTCGTTTTCCCCGCGCCATTGGCGCCGATGATCCCCAGCCTGTCGCCGCGCAGGATGCGGGTGGAGAAGTCCGTGACGATGACGCGGTCCCCATAGGATTTCGAGACGGCGTCGGCCTCGATGACGAGCTTGCCGGAGACTTTGCCCTCCGAGGCGACGAGCTTGACGGCTCCGGGGCCGAAGCTGCGCGCGCGGCGGTCCGCCCGCATCGTGTGGAGTCCGGCGAGCCGCTTCTGGTTGCGCTTTCGCCGCGCCGTGACGCCATATCGCAGCCAATGCTCCTCGGCGACGATCTTGCGGTCCATCTTGTGCTGCTGGCGCTCCTCTTCCTCCAGTTCGCGGTCGCGCCAGGCCTCGAATTCGGCGAAGCCGCGGTCGAGGGTCCGTGTCCGCCCGCGGTCGAGCCAGACGGTCTTGCGCGAAAGATTTTGCAGAAACCGGCGGTCGTGGCTGATGATGACGAGAGCCGAACGCAGGCCTCTCAATTCCGCCTCGAGCCATTCAATCGCCGGAAGATCGAGATGGTTGGTCGGCTCATCCAGCAGCAAGATATCGGGTTCGGGCGCGAGAACCCGGGCGAGGGCGGCGCGGCGCGCCTCTCCGCCCGAGAGTTTCGCGGGGTCTTCACCGCCTTGAAGGCCGAGTTCGTTCAGGAGGATCAGCGCCCGGTGCGGATCGTCGGCGGGCCCAAGTCCCGCTTCGACATAAGCGAGAGCCGTCGGGTAGCCGGTGAGGTCCGGCTCCTGCGGCAGGTAGCGCACATTGGCGTCCGGCTGCATGAAGCGCGCTCCCCCGTCATGTTCGAGGAGGCCGGCCGCAATCTTCAAAAGGGTCGATTTGCCGGACCCGTTGCGCCCGACGAGACAGAGCCGCTCTCCCGCCGAGACGGAAAGATCCGCCGCTTCGAGGAGCGGTTTGCCGCCGAGGGTGAGCGAAACATTCTGCAGAAGCAGGAGGGGAGGCGCCATGTCGTCCAAGGATCGAGGGAAGCCGCGCGACCTGCGCGACGGGCGCACTACTGATCGCTCAGTCAGGGCCCATTTTCCCGAAAGCTCTAGGACATTTCGAGGATTTTTGGAAATTGACGGATTTTGGAAATTGACGCCGCCCGTTTTTTGAAAAATCCGCTCCGCCGGACACGTTCGCGCCCGGCGCCACGATCGCCTGAAGGGGCCTTGGTCCTGTCCAGCGAATGTTGCGAGCCCCGTCGTCCCGGTTCCGAACCCTGCGCGCCTGAATCTGGGCGCCCGAGATGTCGCCGGAAACACGCCGGCGCCAAAAAGGCCGCCGATCGCGAACGGGGCGCCCGGAAACGTGGAGCGCGCGGGAAGCTTGGAGTCGGTCAGATATAATTTCAAATCAGGGAATATTCGGCGCGCCAAAAGAGTCTTTACGTCGAGCCGCGGAGATTTGCCGCCGCGAGGCGCAAAGGAGAGTCAAACCATGCCGGACAATCAGAACAGCTACAGGATCGACCGCCGGGGCGCGCTGGAATGCATGGTCTGGGCCGGGGCGGGCGTCGTCTGGACCTTGAACGGGGGAGTGCCGACCTCCAGCTTGCTCGTGGGCGCAACCGCTCGGGCGGCGGAAGGCGCGGGGTTCAGTTTTCTCCAGATCTCCGACAGCCATGTCGGCTTCAACAAGCCGGCCAATCCCGACGCGCTCGGAACCCTGAAGGAGGCCATCGACAAGGTGAAGGCCCTCCCGGCCAGGCCGGCGTTCATGATTCACACCGGCGACATCACCCATCTTTCAAAGCCCGAACAATTCGACGACGCCGACAAGATCATCGGCGGCGCGAGCCTCGACGTCCATTATGTGCCGGGCGAGCACGATCTGCTCGATGAAAACAACGGCAAGGCCTATCTCGACCGCTACGGCAAGAACGCCAAAGGGTCAGGCTGGTATTCGTTTGACGCGGGCGGGGCGCATTTCGTCGGCCTCGTCAACGTCACCAATCTGAAGGCGGGCGGCATGGGTTCGCTCGGCGACGAACAATTGGCCTGGCTCGCCGACGATCTGAAGGGGCGATCCGCATCAACGCCGGTCGTTGTGTTCGCCCATATCCCTCTCTGGACGGTCTATCCGGAATGGGGCTGGGGCACCGGCGATTCGGAGCAGGCGTTGACCTTGCTCAAGCGTTTCGGGTCGGTCACGGTTCTGAACGGCCATATTCATCAGGTGATGCAGAAGGTCGAAGGCGCCGTCACGTTTCACACCGCGCGTTCGACCGCCTTTCCGCAGCCCGCCCCGGGAACGGCGGCGGGACCAGGCCCGATGCTTGTTCCGGCGGAGAAGCTGCGGACAATGCTCGGCTTGACCAGCATAACCTTGAAAAAAGGCGCGCACGGTCTCGCCATCACCGATTCGCCGCTGGTTTAAGTTCGCCGCATCTCATAAGGAAATGGCGCATGAATATCTTCAATATCTTCTCCTTGCGAATTGCGGCCGTTCTCGCGGTTTCAATGATGATGGTCGCCCCATGCGTTCCGGCGTCCCGCGCGGCGGATGCGGAAATCACAATCGACAATTTCTCGTTTCACCCGGACAAGCTCAGCGTGAAAGCCGGGACGACGATCGTTTTCCGCAATCGCGACGACATCCCTCACACCGTCGCGTCGGCGGAGGGCGTGTTTCGTTCGGAAGCGCTCGACACCGATGACGCGTTTTCCTTCACGTTCGACAAGCCCGGCGTCTATCCGTTTTTTTGCAGCCTTCATCCAAAAATGACGGGAGAGATCATCGTGACGCCATAGCCTCTCTGCGGGCGCGAGACGGGCGGCTTGGGTTTGGAGGAAAGACAGATTTATTCATTTACTCACGAATATTCCGGTAATGTCCTGGCTCCAGGAACCAACCGGATGTTCTGAGTCGCCGCAAGGAGCGTTGATGCCAACGGAAACGCAGGCTGATCGCTCCTTATTCCCGATCGAGAGAAACCTCAGACTCGTCACAGGGCTGGCGCTTTTCACCTTCGCGGCGTGTCATTTCTTAAATCACGCCTGCGGAATTTTCGGCCTCGCCGCCATGGAGGCCACCCGCAAGGTGCTGATCTGGCCCTGGCGAACCTTTGCCGGGCAGACCGTGCTTTACGGCTCGTTCCTGATTCACGGGTCGCTTGGCCTTTACGCGCTCTACCGGCGGCGGCATCTGCGCATTCCGCCGCGGGAGCTGTTTCAGCTGTTGCTGGGGCTGTCGATTCCCGCGCTCATCATCGTGCACGCGACCAATGTCCGACTCGGCCATTTTCTGTACGGGCTCGAGGAGAGCTATCCACGGGTTCTCTACCGGTATTGGGTCCTGTCGCCGCTCGTCGGATTGTCCCGTCAGTTTGCGCTCCTCGTCGTGCTGTGGATCCATGGCTGCCTCGGGTTGCACTTCTGGCTGCGTTTCCGGACCTGGTACACGGCCTATCTTCCTCTCCTTGCGATCTCTGCGACGATGATCCCGGTGCTGGCCGTGATCGGGATCGCGGACGGCGGCCGCAGCCTCGACGCGCGTCTCGAACGGCAGGACGGCGCATTTCTCGCCCAAGTGAACGCCCAAACGCCGCAGGAATCGGCCGTCCTGAGCGCGATCGGGAATCGCCTCATCCTGATTTACCTCGGCCTGGTCGTCGCTGTCTTCCTGTTGCGGGCCCTGCGTGAATGGCGGCGGCGAAGGATCGGCGTCGTCAAGATCGAATACCCTGAGGGACGGGAGGCCGTGGTGCCGCGCGGGTTTTCGATTCTTGAGGCGAGCCGGTGGGCGGGAATCTCGCATACGTCGATCTGCGGCGGACGCGGCCGATGCTCGACCTGTCGCGTTCTCGTCACGTCAGGGCTCGAGGATCTGCATCAGCCCAACGCCGCGGAAACGAACACTCTTTGCTGGATCGGCGCCTGTAAAGGCGTGCGCCTCGCCTGTCAGGTGAGGCCGCGCGGCGACCTTAAGGTCGTGCCTTTGCTGACGTGGCGCGAGGGCGATGCGGCGCAGCTGGCGGCGCCTTTCGGAACGTCCGAGGAATTGGAGATCGCCGCGTTTTTTGTCGATTTGCGCAACTCGACCCGCCTTGCGGACGGCCGTCTTCCCTTCGATTCGCTTTATATCATCGACAGATATGTCGCCGCCGTGACCTATGCGGCGCATTCGAACGGTGGTCTCGTGACGAGCGTCGCGGGCGATGGAGTCATGTGCGTGTTCGGCGCCGACTGCGACGCGACGACCGCTTGCAGACGGGCGATTCTCGCGATGGGAGACCTCTGGCGATTGCTCGCCCTTCTCAATGAGGAATGCGAGAGCGCGTTCGACTTTCCGCTGCGGTTCGGAGGGGGCTGCCATATCGGACTGGCCGTCGTTGGAAAACTCGTCAGCCAGCGGCAGACTCAATTTGTCGGCGAGGTCGGCAATGTCGCGGCGCGCCTCGAGGCGCTCACCAAGGAATTCGGCTGCACGCTCGTTCTTTCCCGCGACCTGATCGAGCGGGCGCGGCTGCCGGGCTTCGCTCATGAAAGCCGACGGGTTCAGATCAAGAATGTCACCAACGATGTAGAAGTCATTCCTTTTCACACGCGGGCGCAGCTGCGTCCGCTGATCGCGTCCATCGAGGCGACGGAACTCCGGGAAACCGGGAAGACGGCGCGGCGGACGTAAGCGGGGGATTTGAGGATCAAGCGTCGAGCCGGATGTCCTCTCAGGCTGGCTCGCCGCCCGGGTTTGGCCAATCGACGATGAAAGCGTGGATCGGGATCCTGATATTCTTCAGGGTCTGCTGGCCAAGGTCGCGAAACCCCACGGAAACCTTGTTGACGACAGACTCGTGGACGGCGCGCGAGACGCAGATTCCGCCGGGAGGCGCCAAACTTTCGAGTCGCGCGGCGAGATTGACCCCTTCTCCGTAAAGCTCGCCCTGGCGCTCGACCACGTCGGCGATGGTGATGCCGATGCGAAATTGCAACCGGCGGTCAGGGGAGCGCGATTGGTTGAGCGTCCGCAGGCGGTCCTGGATCTCGATCGCCGCCCGCATCGCCTGGACCGCCGAGCTAAATTCCGACATCAGCGAATCGCCCGCGGTATTGAAGACGCGGCCCCGATAATTGGTGACGAAGTTTTCAAAAACGCTGCGATAGACCGAAAGCAGCCTTAAAGTCTCCTCCTCGTCGTTTGCGACGAGCGTCGTGAAGAAAGCGACATCGGCCGCCATGATGGCCGCGATCTTTCGCTGCGCCTCAACTTTGGGCCCTGCTGCTTCCGAAGGCGCAACGTCGGTGCTCCGCCTTGTTCGCGACTCGGGCAGCCCCTCGCTTTCCGCAATGGTCTGCATGGAGGAGATCAATTCCTCAAGAGGCCGGTCAGTCGATCTCCGGCCATAGCGCGGATGCCGTTGCCCGGGCGCAAACGCCAAGTCGCTCTTGGGATGCTCGGGCACAAGCGTCAGCAGGAACGTTCCCGACATAACGAATCCAACCAGGGTGACGATGATCGCCAGAAGGTCGGGCGAAACCGCCGGCGAGCCGAGAATCGACGAAATAGCAGCTGGGGAAAATCCCGCACCTGCGATCGCCGTATAATGCATGCCCGCCATCGCCAGGCCGAGCACGATCGCGCAGACGAAAAGCGGCGGCCGGCGCAGCGCGTAAAACGAGATCCACAGGGCCGCGGCGGAGCCGAAGATGCCGATGCCAATGCTGACGACGACCATGACGGGCTGATAAGCGATGGTGACGCTGTCCCGGATCGCCCACATGCCGATAAAGTGCAACGTTGCAATGCCGCAGCCCATCGCGATGGCGGCGACGCCAAGGGTAATGGAAGTGCGCGGCTCGATATTTACGGAAACGAACGCGGCGCCGCCGGCCAGCACGCAGACCAGAAAGGAGAGTATCGTCGGAAGAACAAGGTAATTGAGCGTGAACGGCAATCGGCCCGCGAGCAAGCCCTCGAAATGCATGCCCCACACGGCGATCGCCAGGGTGAAAGCGGCGGCCATCAGGAGCCATCTTCTTTGAAAGCCGTGCGCGCCCTTGATCTGCAACGCGATGCGGAGCGAGATATAGCTTCCCAGGATCGCGAACGCGACGGAAAGTAAAAGAAGGGTCGGTTCATAACTAAGAGGCACGCTGAACCGCCCCCTTTCTGTCTGGCTCATGCCAACCGGCGGTTGTGATCGGCCAGAGAACTCTGCGCAGGCGCTTGAACACTTTATAGAAATGACCAGAAAATCAAAACGAAAAACATCCGGCGTCAGTCAATCGTTCTTGACTAAAAATCTCCTGGAGCCTCTGGGTCAAGGCGCGGCGCAAAAGACTTTGCACAAAAGATCTAGCGCAAAAAAACTCGCGCTCAAGATGGAATCCTCGCCACGTGATCAATGGACGTTGGCTGCGTTCAGAACGTGCGCCGCTTGCGTAAGACCGGAATAGCTGGCGATGGGCTTGGGACGGCCGATGAGATAGCCCTGGACCTCGCGGCAGCCTTCCCGCTTCAAAAAATCATGCTCGCTTTCAGTTTCGACGCCTTCGGCGATGACCGGAATGTCAAGGCCATTGCCGAGGGCGATAACGGCGCGGACAATCGCCGCCGACTGCGGATTTGAATCAACCCCGGCCACAAAGGAACGATCAATCTTGATCTTGTCGAACGGAAACGACTGGAGCGACGACAGCGACGAAAAGCCCGTGCCGAAATCATCCATCGCGACCTTGACCTTCAGGGATTTCAGACGCCTCAGGATCGAGAGCGCCCGTGACGTGTCGTTGATCAGGACGCCTTCCGTAATCTCCAGCTCAAGCCGTTGCGGCGCCAGGCCGGTATTTGAGAGGACCGACTGAAGGAAATCGGGGAAGTCTCCGTTCCGGAACTGAACGGGAGAAAGATTGACGCTGATCTGCAAGGGGTTCGCCCACAAGGCGGCTTCGCGGCACGCCTGCCGTAGAACCCATTCGCCGATTTCGATGATAAGGCCATTCTGCTCCGCTGTGGAAATGAATGTTTCAGGCGCGAGCAAGCCATATTTCGGGTGCTGCCAGCGCACCAGAGCCTCGAAGCCGAACACCTCGCCCTCGATTGTCGCCAACGGCTGATAATAGACGCGCAATTCTTCGTTTGGGATGCCAGCGCGCAGATCAAGCTGGAGCGAGTACCGCTCCCGCGCGCGGTGATCCATCCTTGGATCGAAGTAGCAGGCCATGCGCCTGCCGTCGGCCTTGGCGCGGTAAAGCGCCGCGGTCGCGTTGGCCTGCAGCGTTTCCGGGTCAACGGCGTCTCTTGGATAGGTGGCGACGCCGATCGAAACGCCAACCGGAATTCTATTGCCTTGGATCTCGAAGTCCTGGGCCATCGATTTGAGCAGTTCGTTGGCCATCGCCTCCGAGGCGCCTGGCTGCCTGCCGGACGTGACGAGCAGAGCGAATTCATCGCTTCCCATGCGCGTGATGAAAGCGCCGCGGGAAGTCTCTTGCAGGCGGGCGGCGATTGCGCACAGGAGTTCATCCGCGACCGTATGTCCGAAGACGTCATTCACTTCCTTGAAATGATCGAGATCAAGGGTCAGCAATCCGAAGGCCGCCCCCTTCGCTTTCGCGTTTTCAAAGACATCGGCAAGCCGCATCGCGAATACGGCGCGGTTCGGCAGATTGGTCAGCACATCGTAGTGGCCAAGGTAGGTGATTTGCTCGCGCCTCGCCAGAAGCTCCGCGCGCGATGTGTGCATCTTATCGCGCGCTTCGTCGAGCCCGATCGCCGCTTCCCTGATTCGCTCCTGAAGGATGTTGAAGCTTTCGCCCATTTCCCCCAGTTCGTCATGCGACAGGTTTTGAACCGGGACGATGTTGACCGCCACGTGGGCGGCGTCGAGGTCGCCGCGTCCGAGGGCGGACATCGCCTCGGAGAAGTCGCGAAGCATTCCGCTCGTCAGTCGGGTCGCCGCGTCGCGGACATCCGTCGCCGTGTGCGTGATCATGCCGGGCAAGACGAGGCCGACAGTGATCGTCAGCAGGGCGACGATCACGAAGATGTCTTCAAGCGCCGCGATGAGAGCTGGATGTCCCGCGCTCAGGCTGCTGACCGCAAAGATGTAACCGAAACCGTCCAGGATAAGGACGAACAGCATTGCGCCGGTCAGCTTGGTGTGAAGCGTCCGGGCGAACGCCGGAAGTCCAGCCCGCAGCCGGTCTTCGATCATGCGCCAAGCGTAGAGCGCGGCTCCCGAATAGGCCAAAGCCAGGCCGAACAAAACCGTCGGAAGGCCGAATTGCTGGAAGCCGAGAATGGCCGACAGCAGCCAGACCGCGGCGGCGGCGAGGCCGAGGTCGATCATGCAGCGAGGCGCGCGGTAGGGGCGCCCGGCGTCGGGCAAGTCCCGGCGCAGCAGCCATGCGGCCACGTTGGGCATGCAGATGCCGATGAGATAGGTGAAATTGGCCGCCGCGATCAGCCAGATCGGATCGCCGATGAGAAGGAAGACGATCGCCATGCCGGCGGTCAAAAGCGTCGCCGCCCACGGGCAGTCGGTCTGCGTGCGAAAGGCGAGGAAGCGCGGCAGCAGGCCGTCCTCGCTCAATTGGGAAAGCGTGCGCGCGGCGCCGGCCAGCGGCTGCATGGTCCCGTGGAACATGTTTAGCACGACGAACCAGATGGCCGCCGCCTTGCCGAAGCTGCCGAGCAAGGGCGCGAATGTCGGCCCGAGCACGAGCGCGAGGTCTTTTCCGAGTTGTTCGGACCCAAGGACGCCCAGCCAGACGACAGGAAGAATCACGAAATACACGCCCGCCATCGCGGCGCTCACAAGCATCGCGAGCGGCAGGTTGCGATCTGGATCGACCATCTCGCCGACGTGGCACGCGGCCGCCTCGAAAGCCGGCGCGGCGAAGCCAATGAGGTAAAGGCCGGCCATCACCGAAGTGACGTCGCCGAACCAGCCGGGAAACGGCGTCGTGAGCGTAAAGGTTGTGGCTTGTCTCCAGTCGACGAGGCCGCTCCAGACCGGAATGATGGACGAAAGAAACGCCAGCGATCCGGACGCGAGCGCGAGCGGCATCGCAAAACGCGTGACCCATTTCAAGCCGCAAAGATTCAGGATTGTGAACGCGAGGACGATGCCGGCGGCGCCGGCCTCGACGGGCAGGCGCGGCAGATACCATTGCTGGATGGCGGACGCCGAGAGAATTGCGGTCACCCCGCAGGTTGGCACCCATCCCCACCAATAACAGGTGCCGGTCAGGGTCGAGAGGACCGGACTGTAGGGCCGGAAGGCTTCGGCGCAGGCAGCGGAAATGCCGCCGACACGGTTTGGCCACATCAAAACAAGTTCGGTCCATGCGGGGGCCGCGACCCAGCTCAAGATAACGCCCACGATAAGGAGCGGGACAGCCGCGCTGCCCTTTCCGAGGATGTCTCCCTGCCCAGCGAACAGCGCGGTGATGATGAAGATCATCTGGTTGCTGCCGCCCATGGCGAGGGCGGCGGCTCCGCGCCACCCGATGGTGCGAGGGTGCGAACGCCGCCCGCTGTCGAACCAGGTCGAAACCGCCTGAGTCAGACTTTCCTGCGTGGGGCCAGATTGAACGCCGCTGTTGTCGACGCCAGACGGGCGAATGTCACGCGCGCGACTATCAGACATGCGAAGCGCCTCGACAAAGATCGAAATCGCTCGTCGGACCCCGGCGAATTCGCTCGCCCAGACTTGAATTCAGAAGCAGTCTGTCGCGATGCTCGCGCATGTTCCGGCTCCTGTCCCTTCGGGTCAAAGTTCACGGCGGCGACCTGCCGACGACATCGAGAGCGTCTTCACTATAACCTACAATACGATTTCGGCCGTTCGTCTTCACCTTGTACATCGCCAGATCCGCGCGGCGCAAAAGGTCATCGCTTTCCCGCCGGACCTATCTGCGACGCCGACGCCTGGGGCGACGGAAATCCGCCGTCCCGCGACGTCGATCGGCGTCGACGCGAGTTTGCTTCGCATCCGCTCGGCGAACTCCAGCGCCGTCGCAAACGTCGTTTCGGGGAAAACGACCGCGAATTCATCGCCGCCCATCCGACCGATGAATTCGCACGCTCGAAGCTCCGCCTTGAGCATCGTGACGGCGTATTAAAGCTGCGATCGCCGACGCATGGCATAGGCGCCGCCGATGGCCTTGAAGGGGTCCAGAGCGCACAGCCGAGCTTCCGCCCAGACCGATAGGCCCGGCCGATTTCGTGATTGGTCCGGTCGCCGAGCGCTCGGCGGCTCATCGCGCCGGTCGGGCTGTCGGCGGATGCGAGAAGCCCCAGTTCGATCTCGTCAATCATCGTATCAGCCCCAGACCATTTATCATGAGCCGGTGCGTCGGAAGACTGCGATCAGTCTTGCGCCGCGCCAGCTGGACTTCGGGCGACGTTATGACATTCGATCAGGTAACAACATTTCGGCTTTCGGCGTCGATCGAGAGCCTACAAAATCTGTGCGCCATTCTTGCATCGGGCGCGTCCTGACACAACCCTGGCGGGTGGTCGCCTAAAGCCGAGACCTGGTCATTCAAGCAAGACCTGATCATTCAAGCGAGACCTGGTCATTAAAAAAACGGCGCGCTTTCGGGCGCCGCTAAGATCGGCCGAGGGTCAGGTTGTGCAGACGCCGCTCCCAATCCAGCGCCTGCCGGACGATGGTCGCGAGATCGGCAAATTTGGGGAGCCAGCCCAACGTGTCCCTGACGCGGTCGGCGCCTGCGACGAGCGCGGCGGGATCGCCGGCGCGGCGGGCGCCGATGCGCACCTCGAAATCAACGCCGGAGATATGTTTCACCACCTCGACGACTTCGAGCACGGAGAATCCCCGGCCGTAGCCGCAATTGCAGGTGAGGCTGTCGCCGCCTTTGCGAAGATGGCGGAGCGCCAGAAGATGAGCCTCGATCAGATCCGTGACCTGGATGTAGTCGCGGACGCATGATCCATCGCGCGTCGGGTAATCGACGCCGAACACATCAAGCCCGTCGCGATGTCCGAGGGCGGCCTGAACGGCGACCTTGATGAGATGAGTCGCCTGCGGCGTCGACTGGCCAAGACGCCCTTTTGGATCGGCGCCCGCGACATTGAAATATCTTAGCGCGACAAAGCGCAGAGGATGCGCTTTGGCCACATCCTGGAGCATCCACTCGACCATGAGCTTCGAGCGTCCGTAAGGGTTGATCGGCGCAAGCGCATCCGTTTCGAAGATGGGATTGGACGCGGGTTCGCCATAGACCGCCGCAGTCGAGGAAAAGATGAAATGAGGCACATGATTCCGGACCGCGGATTCAAGCAGGATGCGCGCTTTCGCTGTGTTGTTTTCATAATAGAGCAACGGGTTCGTGACCGATTCCGGCACGACGATTTTCGCCGCGAAATGGGCGATGGCGTCGATGTCGCCCCGTGCGAGAATCGAATCGATCAGGGCCGCGTCGCCGAAATCGCCCAGGATGAATTCGGCCGCCTCCGGCGTCGCCCAGCGAAATCCTGTTGAAAGATCATCAAGAACAACCACCTTCTCGCCAGCGTCGAGAAGAGCGAGAACCATATGGCCGCCGATATAGCCGGCGCCGCCGGTGACAAGAACCGCCATTTGCGTCTCATTCTGGTTGGACGAATCCTGCTCTGACTTACGGGAGCCCTGCAGCGCGCTCTTGGCGCGCCACCGACCATCAAAGACAGGTTGAAAACGAAATTAAAAGATAAATCGACAAGATTTCTGGTTGTAAGTTGCAAGATTTTTGGTTGTAAGTTGATTGCATTGCAAATCATAAAAACATACATAACCTAATCGAAATATTCACCCAATTCAAGGGTTCGGCTAGAGCATATTCCGATCGGATTGAATCAATCCAATCGACCCCGGCAAAGTCCTCGGACAGATCTCGGAACGATGATGTCGCCGGCATGGACAATCACATGTTCCGCTTCGTTCGCG
The DNA here is from genome assembly GCF_900114285.1 of Methylocapsa palsarum. Classification (GTDB taxonomy): domain Bacteria; phylum Pseudomonadota; class Alphaproteobacteria; order Rhizobiales; family Beijerinckiaceae; genus Methylocapsa; species Methylocapsa palsarum. The sequence continues at coordinate 73,919 of NZ_FOSN01000017.1, forward strand.
ACTGGAGCGCTTTCCGATCGCATGAAGTCATGCGATCGATCAGAAATCGCTCGGCCGGCTTTGAAATTCGATTTTTGGATGTTCGATTCAGATTCTTGGAATTCAACGTGTATCCCTGCGCCATTCTTTGACTTGGGAGCCTTTTGACGTGGGCCTTTTCCAGCGGTTGCATTCAACGAATAAGGCTATCATCGAAGCCGTCGGAACATTGGGACGCGCGAAAGTCCCGTTGATTTCGGAGGAGCGGCCGGCGCCGCCGGTCCCCGGGGGCAATCCTACTCCGGCGCTGCGAATTCCAGAACTCGTCCAGTTGTTTCACGCGATCAACAGTCTGAACGCGCGGGATCAGCCCTATATCCTGCAATTCATCGGCTCTGTTCCCGGCGAAGGCGTGAGCACCATCGCCGCGAGTTTCGTCGAGATTGCCGCCTCGCAGCGCACGAAGCAAATTCTTTTGATCGACTGCAACCCGGCGTCGGGCGCCGCCACGCAGCCGCCCTCCCTGATTGACGCCTTCCACGAGACGGGCTCGATCGACGCCGCCATTCGAACAGCGGCGGATCATCAAAGGATCAAACTAGCCCGTCTCTCCACCGCCGAGGACGCCAGACTCGGTATCGACGCCGCCGATCTGCGCAGGCTGCTCGAGCTGGCGGCGAAGAGCTTTCCGGTCATCGTCCTCGATTGCCCGCCCGCCATCCAGGCGCCGGAATCCCTGGCGCTCGCACGATATTGCGACGGCACGGTCATCGTCGTCGCGGCGGAGACGACCGCCCGTTCTGTGATCGATCAGACGAAACGGGCGCTCGAGCGGTTCGACGCCAATATCATCGGCATGGTGTTCAATCAGCAAAAGAACTACATCCCCCGCTGGCTTGACCGGCGGGACTGAACGCGCCCTCCTGGCGCCAGAAATCGCTCCAGAGACAAAAACTTGAGCATATTCTTGTCGATTGGAGTGATTCACTCCAATCGGAATATGCTCTACGCCGCATCGAACACCCAGTAATAATATCGCGAATATGAATCGATGAACAATGGCGAGACGCCCTGCGCGGCCTCGGTGAAATGTCCGGATTCGCGGACGAACTGGACGACCGGCGCAAGAACTTCGGGCATGCTTCCGCTGAGCAGGAGCCGGATGTTTTCGCCGGTCTCCTTTCTGTGGGACACGATGTTCGGCAGGACGCGTCTCCAGACCTCCAGTCCGAAGGGATTGTTGAAGACCAGCATGAGCGGACCCTGCGTCGGAAGTTGAAAATCGACGGCGTCCGCATTGATGAAAACGCATTCGCTCATTCCATCGCCGCCCGCGCGAAAGTTTTTCAGATTTTCCTGAGCAATGTTGTGAGCGAATGGCGAGTATTCGACGCCGATCACCTTCCTGAAGCCGACGGTCGAGGCGAGAAGCGCGAGCCTGCCTTTTCCCGAACCGAAATCCACCAGGGTGGCGTTTGACCGGTCAACGGGAAAAAACCTCGTCAAAAACTTGAACATGCGCGGCGAAATCGAGACGATGGCGGTGCCGTGCTCCTTGTTGGAGCCAACGACAGAGACCTGCTCCATTCCGATGAGACCGGAGGTCTGAGTATGATGACGCTTGTCCCATATCGAGCAGATCAGAGCGCATTGCATGCAGCGAATCTCATCGCCGACGCGGCTTAAGGCTTCAAGCGGCCCTCCCGCTCCGATTTTCCTCCAGATTCCGGAGACGCCCTCATTTCTGAAAATGCGGATCGCCGCCTTGCGCTTGGCGCTCCACCAGTCGGCGGGGGCCTCGCCGGGAAGAACGTCAGCCGAATGTTTTTCGCTCATGTCATGACTCGCGGTTGCTTTCTTGATCAATGTTTTGTGCAGCACTGTGAAGAGACGTAAAGGTCAATTTGCGCCAGCCGGTTCGAAATGTGCGCGGCCAGTTCATGCACGTGAGGTTCCCGCAGCATTCCGGCGTGGTCCCCGCCGAAGGGACACACGTCATGCGCTTGCAAAAAGGCGGGGTAGGCTATGGCGACGTTGCACCCGAGCGGGTTACCGCGCTCCGAGCAAAACAGAATCGCCTTCCCCGGATAGGAGTCGAGGCGATGGGCCTGCAGCGCTGCCCAACCTGCGGCTCGGGTTTCGGCGAGGCCGGGCGGGAGGCCTTCGCGATGATAGGGAGAAGTTCCAACGTGGCGGGCGCCAAGCATTCGTCGCGCGCGGCCCAACACGGGACCCGCGTGCGAGACGAGGTATTCCTTGATCTCGGTTGCGCTCAGTCCGCGGATCGTGTTGGCGTGATGCTTACATCTGCGCCAAAAAAACTCGACCCGCGCCGCGAAAGGCCATTGCCACTCCGGCAGGGAGGGTTCCATCAGGCCGAGGAATTCGACGGTTTCCCCCTCGTTCAGAAGCAGTCTAGCCGTCTCAATGGCGACGAGGCCGCCGCAGCTGTATCCGGCGATTCGGTAAGGCCCCCGCGGCTGCTCGGTCCTGATGGCCGCAACCTGATGTTGCGCCATCTCCACGACTGTAGTGTGCGGCGGCGCATCGCCATCGAGGCCTCGCGGCTGATTGCCGTAGATCGGTCCGGGATAATCAATGAGGCGGGCTAGTTGAGCGAGTTCGAGCGCCACCCCGCTGATACCCGGAAAAATGAAGAGAGGGGTTCCCTCGCCTTCCTTCAATTCCGCCAGAGCCTGACCTTTCGGAGCCTTGCCGGAGCGGACAAGGTCGATCATTTCAGCAAGCGTGTCCGCCTTGAACATCGCGGTGATTGGGATGACGACCCCCGTCGCCTTGCCAATTTCGGACAGCAGCCGGTAGACCCGCAGCATGCCGACTTTGAGATCGAGAATGCTCGCCTCGTGGGCGGCCCGTCCGCGCTCTAGCACCCGGTCCCACAGGTCAGTGACGATCGCCTCGACGTCGCCACTGTTCTTAGCGGACTGATTTACTCCAGCGCACATGAAATTTTCTCGTTTGCGGGAAGAGCCATGTTCAACAAGACCGAGGTCTGTTCGTCCAGCGAGCCGGCGATGCCCGGCCGGTCGTCCTGGCAGAGGCGGAGGCGTTCGCAAAGAATCGGGATCGGATCGCTGAGGTAGTAATTCAGGACGCGCCGGTCGCAGGCGGTGACCGGCTTGCCGGACAAGAAACGCATGATCAGGTTTTTGTTCACGTACACATCGACCTTGCCGATGCGAAGCGGATTTGCCGGATCAAGGCTCCCCGTCTTGAGGCTGAGATCGACGAAATTGAGCCCCGCGAGGGCGAGCGCGAACATCGAGTACCAGTAACGCGGGTTGCACTCGATGAGGGTCAGTTCTCCCGACAGGGCGTCCTTCCTGACGTCGAAATGAGCGACGCCATGATAGTTCGTCGCCGCCGCGATCCGCTCGGCCATCGAGCGGATGCGCGGATCGTCCTCGTAGCGATAGCCCCACTTGAAATGCTGCTGGAAACCGTAGGCGACGACGCGGCCGTGGTCGCAAACCATGGCGAAACCGCAATCCTGCCCATCGACGTATCTCTGCGCGAGAACAGGACGATAGTCTTCCGTCAGGAGACGGACGAGCTCGGCTTCCGTCCTGATGACGAAAATCCCGGAGCTGCCCATCTTGTTGGTCGGCTTCACGATCAGCGGAAGAGGAATTTCCTGATGGCGAAGAGCGTTCCAGAGATCCTGCGACGTCTGAAAAAGCCATGTCTCCGGCGTCGGAAGATCTTCCTTTCTGCAGAAATTGTAAAACCACCATTTGTCGTTGAGGTGCGCGAACGTGACGGGATCAGGCAACGAACAGGCGCGGACCGGAAGCCGATCGGCAATCAACGTCAGGAGCCGCGTCGAGACGACATCCGAGGGCAGGACGACGTCCGCGCCGATTTGCCTGACGGCTTTGGCGATTTCTTCTACAGCCGTCTCGAGAGGCGCCGCGCCGGGGACGAATTCCATTTCCCGGTAGGAGGCGCAATAGCGCGACAGCCGCAGACCGCGCGCCATGTTCTTGCCGAGAACATGAACCTCGTATCCGGCCAATTGAGCGCATCGCATCGCGTGATATTGCTGCTTCAACGAGAACGCTAGCAAAAGGGCTTTCATCGCGTCGTTTCCAAAAATCTCGGGAGCAAAAAAGGTCGGCGAGTGCGGTTTCCTGGCTGCTGGGCGGCTATGGCGGGAGCAAGGCCGCTCCTGATTGAAACGTAGACCTCTCAGCCGAGCCCGTTTTTGATCGACGGACCCGCCAAAGAGGCGTTTGCGTTCCGCTGCATCTCCTTCGCCTTTGCCGCGAGCCAGGTTCGGACGCCTTCCGGAAGGAGGAGGCCGAAGGCCGTGCCAAGGGCGCGCCAATCGGTCAAGATCAGCGCGGGATGAAGCGCGAGAGCGCGTTTCAGGAGATCGAAGGCGTCCTTGCGGCGCCCGGTCGAGAGAGCCTTCCAGGCGGCGATGCGATAGTGTTCGGCATGGCCGGCGTTGATCACCTGAGCCGGGACGTCGGGCATCGTGCTGGCGATGCAGGCGATCGCGCGATCGGCGTTCTCCACGAATTTCGCGGAATTGAACGAAAGGCTGCTCTCGCGCAAACGGTAATAGGTCAGCGGCTTCGGCAGCAATTGCGCGCGGTAGGGCGTCAGATCGAGCACGCGGCACCACATCTCGTAGTCCTCGCAGCTGCGCAGTTCGGGACGGAAAAGACCAGCCATCTCGAAGCATTCCTGCCGGACGATGGGCGTCGAGCCATTGCCGACATGATTGCGGCGGATCATGTCGTGCAGGGACGGCCGGGCCTTGCCGGCGATCAGGATCGAGCCGGTGCGGCGGCCGTCCTCGGTCAGGTATTCCGAGTGGCTGAAGCTGATTCCGATCGTGCTGTCCTCCCGCATCATCGCGACCTGCAAGGCGGCCTTTTCGGGCGCCCAGATGTCGTCTGCGTCGAGAAAGCCGATGAAGGGGGCGCGCGCGTTCAAAATGCCGGTGTTGCGCGCGGCGGAAAGACCGGCGTTTTCCTGCCAGATGATGCGCATCCTTGGATCGTCGCATTCCTTTTGCATCGCCTCCAGAACCTGGAGGCTGCCGTCGGTGGCGCCGTCGACGACGACGATCACCTCGATGTCGCGAAGGGTCTGGTTGAGGGCGGAATCGACGGCGGCGCGAACATAGGGTTCGACGTTGTAGGTCGGGATGACAATGCTGAGAAGCGGGGGCGCGGCCTGGCCGCCGCCGTCCTGGAGAGCATGAAGCGTCTCAAACTCTTTGATGGCGTTCGCCTCGGTGTCACTCATCGTTTTTCCAATCGCGATACGAGCGGGTCTTTTGAAATGCGACGGGCCGCGCGGCGCCCGGACTGAACGCGAAGGCGCGCGTTCCTCGAGCCCCCAACGTCGCCGGGAAATTCGCGCCGCCGGCGGCGGCCCGCGCCCGTTCGGGACGCTCGGCGCTCAGGGTCGCGCCGAGCCATGTGAAAAGGAACAGGCAGGGGAGGGTGAGGTTGAACAGCGCTTCGTATCGGCAATAGGATAAAAGGCAGAGGATGAGACCGATGGCGACGAGCGCGCCGCTGCGGCGGGGATCGTCGAAGTCGTAGCTCAGGAACCGCCAGATCAGCGCGACGAATGTGAGCGTCATGGCGAAGACGAACGCCGCGAGCGTGGGCGCTCCGCCGGTGTAGGCGAGGCCGTAGATGGTCGAATGGCTGCCGATCGGAAGCGTTTCCTTGTTGTGCACGGAATCGCCGATCCAGCCGTTTCCGATGATCGGAGACTTGAGGAAGCCCTCCCAGCTTTTGGTGTAGATCAGTTCGCGGGCGAGGCTTGACCCGGCGCGCGCGCCGTTGACGCCGTCCTGAGCCTTCTTGACCGCGTCGATGGGGTCGAACCCTTGCATCGCGGCGAAGAAATAAGTCGTCAGCACGACGCCCGTGATCCCGAGCCGCCAGCGGAACGGCGCGCGAAAGAACGCCAGGATCAAGGCGATGACGAGCATGGAGACGATGGCGATGCGACTCCAACTGAACACCACCGCGACGACGCCTCCGGCGACGCCGATGAAACGCCATTTGAGGCTGCCTTCCAGAAAGCTGATGAAGGCGATGGCGAGACCGCCAAGGCCAAGCCCTGTCGTCCATGGAAAGAACAAAAGCAGCCGGGTCGACAGTTCGCCCAGCGTCTCCTCGGTCTGGAAGATGGTCGTGACCGTGTAGAACGAGACCGAGGGGCTTTTCGGCAGGATCATCCCGACCGGCGTCGGCCAGAGCTGGAAATTCTGCAGCCCGGCGAGCCTGCCGACGGCGGCGAGGGCCCCGAGAAGGATGATATATCCGCCGACCCAGGTGACGGCGCGGACCGTCCGAGGTCCGTCGAGACGATGCGCCGCGCCCGCCGCGATGGCGAGAGCGCCGAAAATCCATCCGACGACGCCAAAGCCGAACGCATTGCCGAAACCCTTGGCGTAGTCGCGGATGGCGATCCCGTTGAGGATGGCCGCGCAAGCCTGCGAGACGCCGATAAAGATCCAGCTGAAGACGATGATATTGATGAGAACGCCCCGCGGCCAGCGCTCGGCCGCGAGCTTGACCAACATCAACGCGCCGGCCGGGGTCAATGCGCCAAGGCCCCACAGGATCGGGATGAAGCGGAGAAATCCGTCGTACAATTCTGCGCCGCGCAAACGTCCGAGATCGCGGGCGCGAAGGCGCAGCTTCGCAAATGCGCTCCGCGGGCGAGCCTGCGCCTCGGAAATCTGGTCCCTCGACAGCGCGCCGAATGCGGTTTGGCGCGGATTTGCGGACTGGCCCAGTGCTGGGGCGTCATTTCTCATCCGACAGCGGCTCCCTCGGCGGCCGGGCGGTCGATGACGGGCGCTGGTTCGATCATGCTCACGCGCCGCGTCAGATATACCGAGAGGGCGGTGTGGGCCATGGTCCCAAGGATGGCGCCGAGCGCTCCGCCCAGCCATGCGCTGGCCGGGATGATGACAAGCGCCAGCACGGCGCGAAGCAGCGACACGCGATTGGTTTTCATCACCGCGCCGATCGCGCGCAGATGCGCGTCCAGGACCGTGAGGAGGTAGCGCAGCGGCACGCTCGAGAGCAGGAGCGGCGCCAAAAACATGAACTGCGGGGACCGGTAGACGAAAAGCCCGAGCGGCGCCGTGAGCGCCGCGACCCCGAGGGCGCAGAACGCGCCAAGACGCGGCATCGAGCGGCGCAGTTCGGGAAACGCCCGAGCGGGATCGGACACCATCGCGGGATATTTGGCCTGAATCTGGGACCATCCGGGGGTGTCGCTGACGGTCAGCATCTGGCGGCAGAGACCGAACAGCCCGAGGTCGGCGCGGCTCATGACATAGGACGCAAGCAGAACGGTGAATTGATCTGATCCGAGGTTCAGGATATCGGCGGTCAGAAAATGCGCGCCGGCGCGCACATGCGTCCAGAAATGGTTGAAGGAGATCCGCGTGCGCGGCATGTACAAAAACGCCGCGAATGTGCCGGCGAAGCGAAACATCGCGAGCAGCAAGGCGAACATCAAATAGGAGGGGGCGAAGGCCGCGGCCGCGATCAAGCCAATGAAATTCGCGGCCGGAGGGATGATCGACTGCCACGCGCGTCCGTGCAGAACCTGAAGCGCGTTGGCGACGTTGGCCTGGGCGAAAAACGGCCCGGCCATGGCGAGCAGCGCGATCACCGCCGCTTCTTCGAGATTGCGCCCGGCGATCAGGCCGAGCGCCGCCACAAAGGGCAGGCTCAGGGGAATGACGACCCAGGCGGCCATAAGGCCGAGCGCGTTTTTTTCGCTCTCCGGCGTGTCCGATCTTGCAAACACATAGGTGAGGCCAAAGGTGCCGACGAGAGCGATCACGACGGTCGCGACGGTCGCCACGGCGAGCGTTCCGGCGGCGGGAAGGCCGAAGCGGCGCACGATCAGAACCGACAGCAAAAAGCCGTTGATGTTCTGAAGAACGCGCGCCGCAAGAACCAGACCTGCTTCGCGGCCATAACTCCGGACGCTCGCCTGCGCCCTTTCCAACGCCGCGCTGAGCAGTGCGCCGGCGCGATTCATGATTGCGGAGTCTGACTTGCGATGGAGACGAACTCTTCTTCTTGCTGGACGGCGCGGTGATAGAGCTTGTCATAGCTTCGCGCGACGGCGTCCCAGTCCGGGAGCGCGAAGGTCGCGAGAATATCCGTCATCCGCTCGATAAGCTGCGGATTGGAAATCAGCCTTTTCAGCTCCAGCCTTAAACCCGCGACGTCCTTCTTCTCGAAATAAAACCCGTGTTCGCCTACGACGGCGCTGTTTTCCGCGATATTGCTGACGAGCGCAGGAACGCCGTAGGACATCGCCTCCAGAAGCGCCATCGACATCCCTTCGAGGTAGGACGGCAAGACGAAGAGGTAGGCGTTGCTGAACAATTCGGCGAGTTCGTCTCCCGTCCGGTGGCCGACGAAAACCACACGGTCCGGATTCGCCTGGGCGCGCAGCGAATCGATATATTCGGCGGAGCCTTCGCCCCTCGCGCTGACGTCGCGGGTTTTGTTGACCTTACGGCGCTCCCCGGCGATCACCAGCTTCATGTCGGTGTCGAGTGTGTTGAACGCCTCGATCAGATCGTGGCACCCTTTTTCGGGAGTCAGCCGGCTGGCGAAAAACACGTAGCGGTTGGGCGAGAGGCCGAATTTCTCCAGCAACGGCCCCGGCGCGACCCTTTGCTTGGGCGAACTGCCGTTCGGAATGAAAACGGCGGGCGCATCGTAACGCTCGTTGAAATAGCGTCGCATGCTTTCCGAGACGACCGAAATCTGATCGGCGTTATGCGCGAGGACGCTTTCCGCAAACCGCAGGCTCATTCTCGCGGCGAGGTTCCATTTGTCGCGCTCATGGTCGAGGCCGTGAACGGTGACGATTGATTTCTGCCCGAACAGCCGGGTCAATGGAGTGAGAACGCCGGGACCCACGGCATGGAAATGAATGATGTCATAACGCCCCATCGCGCGCGCGAGAGCGAAAGAACTCCTTGTAATCGTCTCCAGATATTTTCCGCCGAAGGAGGGCGTTGGAATCGCGCGCACCCGGGGGCCGCCGTTGAAGGAAATATCCTGACGCGAAAACACGTCGACGGTGTGTCCAAGGTCCGCGAGACGCGGGCAGAGCTCGGTCAAAACGCGCTCAATCCCCCCGTAGCTGGAGCCCAAGCCACGAGAGCCGATCATTGCGATCTTCATAATGAACCCCGTGAATCGAATTATGAATATATTCAGCCGATAAATGAAACCAAGCTGACATGGATATGAAATCCTTTCTAGGTCTGCGTTGTGCGATAACGCACATGTTCGCAACGATCCGGCCCGTTAAGCCTCGAGGCGATTCCAGCCACACCGAAGTTTTCTTAAGCTCTACTGTATCGACGACGGAAATATCCTCGCGCGGGCGGACTTTTATAATGAATAGGGCAGGCGCGTTGTCGGTGAGGTTAGTAGAAGTCATCCGGTTATTGGCCGATTGAATAAATGATGAGAGTTCGTCGGAACGAAGCCCCCTTTCCGGCTTATGCTAAGGGGGGCATTCGAGTATGATGAGAGTGATCGCTCTATTTCTTGGGTCAATTTTTCAAAATTTCTTGGGCCATTATTTCAAAAATAAATTCGAAAGCTGGAATGTTTCAGTCCGGGCCTCAGGCTGGCGTTTCGTCCAAATGAGCGTTGACGGAGGTTTTAGCCGGTGAATGATTCAATCCGACAGCGCGGCGGCGGACGGAGCTTCGGCGAGCCTCTCAGGCAGCGCGGCGACTTCGTTGCGGAGCCGGATTCCGGCGCGCCGGCGTCAGCTTCGTCTTTTCGACTTTATCTGGCCGCGGCCGTGAAGGACCGCCGGCGCATTTTCCGGAACATGGCGCTGGTCCTCGGGATCGCGTTTGCCGCGGCGCTCGCCTCCAGGCCGACATTTGTCGCCGAGTCTACGCTGCTTGTGCTCTTGTCTCCGGATTATTCTCCGCGTGCGGCGGGAGACGACTCGAAATCGGGCGCGTCGATTGTCGTCGACCGCGATGCGGTGCTGAAAGACGAGGTCGAGATCCTGACCAGTCCAGCTCTTGAAAAAGAGACCTTGAAAACCGTCGGGCTTGAACGCGTCTATCCCGACGCTCTGAAGCCGCCGGGCTTACGCGCGCGAATGACCGAATGGTTCGGGACTGTCGTCCGCTCGTTGTTTTCTATGGCGGGGGTGCAGAAATATCCGCCCCGCGCGATCGATCCTCTTGATCTCGCCGCGGCGGGATTCGCCAAGGATCTGACCGCTACGGCCGATAAATCCGGCGACATTATCGTCGTCACCTTCCGCCATCGCGATCCGGAGATCGCGGCTGACGTCGTCAATGCGCAAATCAAGGCGTATTTCGACAAGCGGACGGAATTGCTCCGCGATGTTCAGTCAAATCTTGTGGCGGAGCAGGCGAAAGTGTTGCGCAAGGAGCTCGATCGCGTGTCCCGCGACTATTCCGATTACAAAGAGAGCAATCAAATCTCCGATTACAGCAACCAGCGCCTCCTGCTGCTCCGTCAGCAGGGAGAGACCTCCCGGGACCTGCAACAGGCCGAAAGGTCGATCGCCCAGTCGTCCCAGCGCCTTTCGGTGTTGCAGAAGGAGCTTGAACAATCGCCGCAGGACGCTGGCCCCTACCGCAATCAGATCCGGACCCGGCCTGTCGTATCGGATACGCTGCAGGTTGACCGCAATCGGGCGCAACAGGAGCTTCAGGCCAGCACCGCACGCCGCGCGACGGACGTCACCCAACTTGCTCAACTCGACGCTCAATTAAAAAATCTCGATCAAAAGGAGTTCGAGCTTGAGCGTCTCGACGGACAGCGCAAGCTCGTGTCCGACAATTACAGCAAGGTGATGAAGGCCCTGGACGAGCGGATGTTTCAGGAGGATGTCATGGCGAAGAAGACCTCCAATATCCGAGTCATTCAGCCGGCCGAAGTTCCTGTCGCTCCCAACAATCTTCGGCTGATGATCGTAGGAGCCGGAATCGCCCTCAGTCTGTTCGCCGGGGTCGCGACCGCGTTCTTGTCGGAGGCGCTTCGGCGAGGCTATCTCACGCCTGAAACCCTCGAACACCACGTGCGCGCGCCCGTCCTCGCCAGCGTGCCCAGTTTGCGAAGCCCGCCCCGGCTGATCGCCGCAAGCGAATCCGCCGGGCCGGCAAAAAGCTGAAAGCGGAGCGCCGACCGAAAAAGGATCGGTGAAAAGGCGCAAACGACATGAGAGACAGGCAACAGGGCTTTGCCTGGCGCCGTGACCGCCAGCCTAGTTGATCATGCGGGGCGCATCGCCCAGCCGGCCCAGGCGGCGAGCATCACGAGAATCAAGCCAGGAATAACGCGGCTCGCGAACGCGAACCCGCCTGCCGTGGCGGCGAGCAGGATCTTCGTGGCCGTGTTGGTCGTGAGGGCGAGCAAAATAGGAAGCGCGGACTTCCCCGCGGCCAGCTTTCCCGCGCCGACCAGGGTTGCGACCGAGATCGCCGCCGAATGAGTATCGATGAAGCCGGCGACCACTGCCGCTCCGATGACGCCGGCCGCGCCAAACCATTGGTCCAGGGCTCTGGATGCGAGCAGAATCGCGCAAAGCATGGCGACAAATGTCAGGGCGGTTCCGACGCTGAAGGCTTGCCCGCGTTCATTCACCGCAGCCG
>NZ_FOSN01000024.1 GCF_900114285.1 Methylocapsa palsarum
GCACTGTCGAGGTCCACCGCGCCAGCATCATGGCCAAGATGGACGCCGGCAACGTCTCCCAGCTCCTGCGCATGGTCCTCACCTCACAAAGGTGATCATGGGCGCGCAAAGGATCGTCGGCGCAGACGATGCTGCCGGAACCGTCAGCTTTTTGACAGCTTTGCGCATATAAAAGGGATCGTCTGCAGATGCGTCCGACCTGGATGCGAGCACCCGTTTTCCTGGGCAGAAGCGAGAGATGAATTTGGATCAGGACATATCACCAGAGGCGGCTGGCGTTTCCTCGCCAGATCGCAGAACTCGCGGCCTTATGATCGGCATCCCGATCGCCGCCGTTCTGGCGTTGTTGACGTTGATCGTGTTGCACCAATTCAGCGACTCGACGGATCTCAAGCCGATTCTCGGTCAATGGACGGCGGCGGAAAACGGCTGGCGGATCAACTTTCACTCCGACAAATCGGTCGAGATCGGCGCCGGAGCCGGAAGTCTGGTGCAAGGATCTTTTTTTCCGAACATTGACGGCATGGTCGCGGTCAAGATGAAAGACGGCAAAGGTTACATTGCCTATTTCCGCGACGTGACGCCGGATCAGTTCGATCTCACGGACAAGGAGACCGGACACGTCATCGTTTTCAAAAGGGCGCCGCCATAGCCAGTCAAACCGGCGCAACTTGCCGGCGCAACTTGCGGAGCGCCAATCGCCGCACTAGTCTCCCCAGCCTTCGCCAATCGATGTCATGGAGTTTTCGATTTGTCGAAAGCCAACATCAGAGGTAAATCGATGCAACCTTCAAAGGCAGTCCCTGAGCAGTCCGCCGCCAAGCCCTTGCCGGACCCGGAAGCCCGGTTCAATGATCCCGTCGCCCGGGCATGCTGGCAAATCCTGCTTGCAACGCGCTTCGTCCTTCCCGCAGGCATGCTCTACCTGGCGGTCCGATATTACTTTTATGGCTGAGCCCCACGGCGCGCCAAAGCCCAAGGCCTTCGCTGGAGCAGCCGCCAAGATTTGACAGGATAAGCGGGCGGCGGAAGGAAGGTTCCGCTAGAGCATATTCCGATCAGATTGAATCAATCCAATCGACAAGATTATGCTCAAGCTTTTGACTCTGGAGCGATTCTGATCGATCGCATGACTTCATGCGATCGGAAAGCACTCTAGCCAATGAGCAGGCGAGGCGCGTATATGCGCCATCGCAGGCTGCCGTTTGTGCGGCAGGTCGCCAGCGAAGGTCCCGACCAATTATTGAAAGGAACAGCGGATGCCCAAGATGCTGGGCGTGCTTATCACGCTCGTACTCGTCATTCCCGCAGTGTATTTTGTAAATCTCCTGCCGATCTCGAATCATGCGAAAAATATCGGCGGCATATTTGTAGGTATTCTCTTGGCGATCATCGCGGTCGTCCTGCTGAAACAATTTCTTGCGTTCTAAATCTCCGCTCTCCTTCCCGCGCGCGATGGCGCATCCCGCAGCGTTCAGCGCCGCGTCTTTGTTGTATGCGTTGCGGGATGAGAAGCGCGCGGCTTCGCCTCGCCCGTCCCCGATCCGCCGGGGTTTGGGGCCGACGGCAGCGTAACAATCGCCTGGAGGCCGCCGAGCGCGCTTTCCTCCAGGCGCAAGGCGCCGCCGCAGCCGTCAAGGACCTCCCGCGCGATGGCGAGTCCCAGTCCGCTTCCGGGCGTCCCGTGATCCAGACGAACGCCCCGCCGGAGAACCGCCTCCCGCGCCGCCTTTGGTATACCCGGGCCGTCGTCCTCGATCGCGATGTCGGCGGTCGTTGCGTTGACGCTGGCTGAAACCCGAACCCGGAAAGCCGCCCATTTGGCGGCGTTTTCGAGCAGATTGCCAAAAAGCTCCGCGAGGTCGTCCTGATCAACGGCGACCCGGAGCGGAGCCGGAATATCGACATCCCAGTGAAGCGGTTCGCCGGTGGGCGTCTTGCGAATCACCGCCGCCAGTCGCTCGATAAGCGGCGCCAGAGGCAGCGACGCGCTGCGGCTGCGCCGGAGTCGCGCAAAAGCGAGCGCGCGTTCGATATGGCGCCGCATCGACTCGGTGAGTTCCTCGATGCTGTCGGCGACTTTATCCTCGCCGCGCTCCCGCAACGCCCGCGCATCGGCGCCGAGCACGGTCAGCGGGGTCTTGAGCCCGTGCGCAAGATCGCCGGCGGCCGCGCGCGCTCTTTCAATCGCCTTGTCCTGAGCGTCGAGCAGAACGTTCACTTCCTCGACCAGCGGCATCACTTCGTCGGGATAATCGGCGGGCAGCCTGCGCCTGGCCCCGGACCGGATCGCCGCAACGCCGCGCCGGACCGCTTCCAGTGGCCGAAGCCCCAGCCAAACCTGTAGCCAGGCGGCGGCGAAAAGCGTCAGGCCGAGCACTGCGAGCGAGGGCGCAAGATCGCGCGCGAAGGTCTGAGCCGCAGCGCGGACGTCCGCGCTGTCGACCGCGACGGCGATGCGCAACCGCCGTTGTCCTTCCGGCGCCGCATAGGTGACCTTGCGTTCCCGCACGATCAGCTTCGCGCGGCCGGGACCGGGGATCAGATGCCGGTGAACGCCCGTATCGCCGAGAACGTCTTCGGGCAGTTCGAGTCTTGCATCCCACAGCGACCGCGAGCGCAAAACGCTTCCGTTCGCTTCGTCGGTCACCTGCCAGTAAAGCCCGCTCAGGGGTTGCTCGAATCGAGGATCCGCGAGCTGCCGCGGAATGATGACGGCGCCTTGCGGGCCGAAGGCGATATTGCCGCCGATCTGGCGGACATAGGTCTCGAGCTCTCTGTCGATCCTCTGCTCCACATGACGCCGGAATAATACGATGAGGCCGACGCCGGAAATGACGAGGGCGCCGGAGATTGACGCCAACGCCAGCGCCAGCAAGCGCAAACGAAGGGAGCGCCGGCTCATTTTTCCGGTTCCGCCACCATGTAGCCGAAGCCGCGGCGGGTCTCGATCAGGTCGACGCCGAGCTTTCGCCTCAGCCGTCCGATGAGCACTTCGACCGCATTGGATTCACGCTCGAAATCTTGTGTGTAGAGATGTTCGGTCAGTTCGAGCTGCGAGATGACGCGGCCGGCATGGTGCATGAGGTAAGACAAAAGCCGATATTCCTGAGGCGAAAGGCTGATGTGCGCCCCGCGCACATTCACCTCCATTCGTCTGGTGTCGAGCGACACCGGACCATTGCGCAGGACCGCCGAAGCCAATCCCGTGGATCGGCGGATCAAGGCTCGCAAACGGGCGACAAGTTCTTCGATCCGGAAGGGTTTCGGCAGATAATCGTCCGCGCCGGCGTCGATCCCCTCTACCCGTTCGGCCCAGCTGCCTCGGGCTGTGAGAATCAACACCGGAAAGCGTCGTCCCGCCTCTCGCCAGCGCTTCAATACGGCAAGGCCATCCATTGACGGCAGCCCAAGATCAAGCACCGCGGCGTCGAAAGGCTCCGTATCGCCGCGGAACCAGGCCTCCTCGCCGTCCTTCTCGCGCTCGACGGCATAGCCGGACGCCCTGAGCGAAGTGGCGATGTCGCGGGCGATGCGATCGTCATCCTCGATCAGCAGCACGCGCATCACTCGCCCCCGGCATCGAGCACAGCTCCTGTTTTGGCGTTGACCTTCACTTCGATCAGCCGGCCTTCAAAATTAATGAGCTTGAACTCGTAAATCCAGGCGCCGTTATCGCGTTCGAACTCGATCTGAGCGAGATCTCCGGGAAATCTTTCCCGGACGACGGGCATGATCTCTTCCAGCGCCATGACCTCGCCCCGCTCGCGTGCGGCCCTCGCGCGCTCATGATCCTGCTCACGCAGTTCGCTCGCCGCCTGCTCCTTGCCTGAAGCGCCGAGCAGCGGAACGAAGGCGCAGCCCCCTAAGGCCAGAGCCCGCGCCGAGCGCCGCCATCGTTCGAATAATTCCATCATCGCAGCAATCTGTCAGACCCACGATGACAGGACGCTGACGCTCATCCTCAGCGATCCGTCAGCGGATCATCTTTACGGTCCGTCCAGTCGCCGACCCGGCTTTCTCCGGCGATCTGGACAGTGCAACGGAGGAATACACGATGCGTCGTATATTGCCACTTATCCCGCTCATCTTGGCTCTGACGGGCGAGTTCGTCTCGAGGGAGGCCAAAGCCTGATGTCCGCGTTCGCCAAATCAAACGGCGCCCGCCGCGTTCCGCAGCTGACGGGCCAGCGCGTCTGGGATCCTCTGGTGCGGATCTTTCACTGGTCCATCGTCGTCGCTTTCACCTTCGCCTGGCTCACGGGCGAGGACTCCGAGCGGCTCCATGTCGCCATCGGCTATGTGATCGTGGGACTCGTCGCTGTCCGGCTTCTCTGGGGCTTCGTCGGCACGGTTCACGCCCGCTTCAACGATTTCGTTTACCGTCCGTCCGTCGTCATCGCCTACCTGATCGACATAACGCTCCTACGGGCGAAACGCTATGTCGGACACAATCCGGCCGGCGGCGCGATGGTGATCGCTCTTCTTGTCATGCTAACGGCCACCTGCGCCACCGGCATTATGATGCTCACCAAAACCTGGGGCGCCACATGGGTCGAGGAGGCGCATGAAGGCGCAGCCAATCTGACGCTGCTTCTTGTCGGGCTTCACCTCGCAGGGGTTTTCGCCGCCAGCGCGCAGCATCGGGAAAATCTTGTCTGGGCGATGATCACCGGCCGGAAGCGCGCGGGATGATCGCGCCGCGTGTGTTTCAGCCCCGGCGCCCGCTGAATATCGCTGCGCGCGCCGGGAAGTTCGTCCTGCAATGGCGACGTGCGATCGCTCAAGCCCGATTTCTTGCGCTTAAGTCTTGCCAATCGCCTTCAGCTCCCCCATTTCGTTATTGTGCAACGCAATATATCCGCCACCGGGCCCGACAGGCCCCCGCCGTATGCAGGCGCCGCGATCCGCAAACTCTCGTTTCTGGAGCGCGGCAAAGTGACCGATCACCTGCTCCGTCTCGCTCCTGAAGGCCGGCGTTTGCGTTTTCTCCATGCTGTCGATGACGCGACGATCAAGTCCTACGGCGAAACAATGTTTCCCCCCGGCGGAATCGTCCTTGGCTGCTTCAGGGAGGGCGTCCTGCGTGCCGTCGGCGAGTTGCGTCCGCGAAACCCGGCCTGGGGCGCCGACGCCGAAGTCGCTATCAGCGTCGAATCGGAAGATCGGCATCATGGGGTCGGGACCGAACTTTTGCGCCGGCTCGTCGAGATCGCGCGCAACCGCTCGATCACCAGAATTCGTCTGACCTGCCTCGTCGACAACGCGCCGATGCAGAAAATCGTCCGAAATCTTGGCGGCGATTTGTATTGGATCGAGGGTGAAGTGGAAGCTGATATCGTTCAGCCCAGGCCAAGCTTCTCCTCGCTGCTCCAGGAAGCATTTGCGGATTTCCGCGGGCTCCTCAACATGATCGCCGCCACAAACGGATTTCCGTATCCTGGCGCCATGGTCAAGCCCCGGGATTTCGGTCCGACGCCACGGCGCGAGAATTTCTGTCAGTCGTCGAACAGATGACGGTAACGGGAGGGTTGAGAGCGCAAATACTGGTTCGGCGCTCTCACCGTCGCGCCGAAATGGGCCGCCGCATGCCACGGCCAGCGCGGATTGTAGAGAATTGCGCGGGCGAGCGCGACAAAATCGGCGTCTCCGGTTCCGATGACGGCCTCCGCCTGATTAAACTCGGTGATCAGTCCGACCGCGACGGTGGGCATGCCGGTTGCCGCCTTTACAGCCCGGGCGAGGGGCACCTGATAGCCTGGTCCGACGGGGATTTTCTGACAAGGGGTCAGGCCGCCGCTCGACACGTTGATGGCGCTGCATCCTCGCGCGGCGAGCGCTTTTGCGAACTCGATGGTCTGATCGAGATCCCAGCCTCCTTCGGCCCAGTCGGTTCCCGAGACGCGTATGCTGACCGGCCGCTCGGCCGGGAAAACATTTCGGACGGCGTCGAATATTTCAAGGGGAAAATGCATGCGGTTTTCGAGGGAGCCGCCGTATTCGTCGTCGCGGCGATTGGCGAGCGGCGACAGAAATTGATGCAACAGATAGCCATGCGCGCCATGCAGCTGGATGGCGTCGAACCCCATTCTCGCGGACCGTCGCGCCGCCTCCACAAATGCGTGGCGAATGGCGGCGAGTCCCTCTCGGTCGAGGGCGGCGGGGGGATTTTCTCCGTCCCCGAAGGAAATAGCCGAAGGCGCGACAGTCCGCCATCCGCGCGGCTCGCGCGGCCCGATTTGTCCGGATCCTTTCCACGGCGAATAAGTCGACGCCTTGCGTCCCGCATGCGCAAGCTGGATCGAGATCGGCATGTCCGAATAGCGCCGCACGCTTTCGAGAACCCTGCCCAGCGCCCTTTCGGTTTCGTCCGACCACAGACCGAGATCGTCCGGGCTGATCCGTCCTTCCGGCGACACGGCGGTCGCCTCGATGATCAGGAGCCCCGCGCCGGAGAGCGCCAGATTTCCGAGATGGATAAGATGCCAGTCCGTCGCCCGGCCTTCGTCCGCCGAGTACTGGCACATCGGCGCGATCACGATGCGATTGCGCAGTTCGAGCGCGCCGATCCTGTAGGGGGTAAACAATGCGCTCATTGTCCGCCTTTTCGATGCGGGGCGTCGCAAGCCGAGAGTTTGTGCAAGGTCGCGCGGCAAGATAGCTCGGCAAGCTGTAAAAAGGGAATTGCGGCTTCTCGACGCGGCGCTGACAACATCGCGCCTCACCATGTTTTTTCAGGAATTCCAAGGGCGCCCGTTCGGGTAAAACAGATCAGGACATCCGGCTTTTGCGGCGTCCGTTGACCCGATGGAAAACATGTCCCAGACTTTGAATTTCCTTGCGCCTGCCGTGTTCGACGTGACCCGTCACGGCGACGGTCACCGTGAAAAAATGCAGCCGGAGCATCACATGTGGTCATGACGACGCTCTGCGCCGTCGGGGACAGGATTGTTCCTGTCCCATGTGGCCCGCGATAAGTCGTCGCACAAAATTCCCATGGATGGCGGGATGAAAACGGAGAAAAGAGACATGCCGAAGAACGCGCTTCAGGCGCGGCCTCACCAAACGCTCGCGGCCCGCGAACAGCGCATGTTTGCCGCCCCCGCGTCTTCGGCGGCGGAAGCCCTCGATCCCGCGGTTCTGCTTGACCGGCTGGTCCATGCCGCAATCGGGAGGCTGACCTCCGGCCTGTCGCCAACCGCTCTCGCGCTCGCCTATCTGGATTGGGCGCAGCATCTCGCCATTTCTCCGGGCAAACAGATGAACCTCGTTCGAAGGGCGATGGGGGACGCGGCCAGGCTGACGTCTTACGCCGCGCTCGCGTCCATCGATCGGAACGCGCCCGATTGCATTGCGCCGCCGCCCGACGATCGCCGCTTCAGGAACGACGCCTGGCGGCGTTGGCCGTTCAACGTGATCAGCCAGGCCTGCCTGATGCGCGAGAATTGGTGGCGCGCCGCGACGTCCGGCGTGGTCGGCGTTTCTCGACATCACGAAAATGTCGTCTCGTTTGTCGCCGATCAGATTCTGGAAGCGATGTCTCCGGCGAATTGCATTGCGACCAATCCCGAGGTTCTTGAAGCGACGATCCGGGAACGCGGCGAAAACCTGACCCGCGGCGCGCGATACTGGATCACGGACCAGGTTCGGGCGATGCTGAATTCGCCTCCTGTCGGCGCGAACGCGTTTCGGCCCGGCCACGAGGTCGCCGTCACCAGGGGCGCGGTGATCTATCGGAACCGGCTGATCGAACTCATTCAATATTCACCGACGACGACGGAGGTTTTCGCCGAACCGGTTCTGATCGTTCCCGCGTGGATCATGAAATATTACATCCTCGATCTTTCGCCCTCCAATTCATTCGTGAAATATCTGGTCGATCGCGGTCATACCGTGTTCATCATCTCCTGGTTGAATCCCACAGGCGATGACCGCGATCTGTCGATGGAAGACTATGTCCGCCTCGGATTGCTCGACGCGGTTCAGGCGGTGGAGGCGATCGTCTCCGGACGCAAGATCGACGCGGTCGGCTATTGCCTTGGCGGGACATTGCTGTCCATCGTCGCGGCCCTTCTGGCTGGAAACGGAAGCGATGTCTTCAATTCGCTGACCTTCCTCGCCTCCCAGGTCGATTTCACGGAAGCGGGTCCGCTGACGCTGTTCATCGACGACGCCCAGATCAGCCTTCTCGATGACGTTATGTGGGACCAGGGGGTGCTCGAACGCAGGCAGATGCTCGGCGCCTTTCAGCTCCTGCAATCGAACTCCCTGATCTGGTCGCATTCGATCAGCGAATACCTTTTAGGCCAGCCGGCCCCGATGTTCGACCTTATGGCGTGGGACGCTGACGCGACGCGCATGCCTTATCGCATGCACAGCGAATATCTTCGTAGCCTTTTCCTCAACAACGACCTCTTTGAAGGCCGCTTTCAGGTCAACGGCCGGCCCATCGCCTTGCGGGACATTTCCGCGCCGATATTTTCTGTCGCCACCGAGAGGGATTTCATTGCGCCGTGGCGCTCGGTCTACAAGATCAATCTCGTCACGACCACAGAGGTGACCTTTGTCCTGACCAGCGGCGGCCACAACGGAGGCGTCGTCGACGAACCGGGCCATCCCCACAGGCGCTACCGCACCAGTCACCGCCCGTCCAGGGATCCCTACGTCGATCCGGACCGGTGGTATGAGGCGAGCCCTGTCGTGGAAGGATCGTGGTGGCCGGCTTTGGCCAGCTGGATGGAAGCGCGGTCGAGCGGCCGCGTCCCTCCGCCGGGCCTCGGCGCGCCGGAGAAGGGGTTCGCTCCGCTCTGCGCCGCGCCCGGAACCTATGTCCTCCAGGCCTGACTCCCGGCTCTTTTGCCGGACCGGGTTTCATGCGAGATCTCGGGCATGGCCGATGTTCTTGTTGTCGCGCGCCCGAATCTTGATCGGGTTTGGCGCCTCGCCTCGCCCCTCGCGCCGGGCGGACGGAGCTCCTACGAACGCGTCGAGGATCGCTATGGAGGCGGCGGTTTTTTCACCGGAGCCGCGCTGATCGCCCTCGGGCATCGCGTTCGTCTTGTGGCGACGCTCGCCGACGACGCGCAAGGCCGGGCGTTTCGCGACGATCTGATCAAGATGGGTTTCGATCTCGAAAACGTCAAAATGGTCGCCGGCCGGACCATACCCGTCGAAGTGCTGATTGATCCGTCGGGAGAACGCACGATTATCGTCTCGGCGTTGGCGGAGCATGCGCCTGTCGCGGCCCTCCCTCCCGCGGCCGCCGATGTCGTCTATGTCAACGCGCGGCGCCTCGAGCCGCGAGTGATGGAGGCTGCGATGAAGCGCAGTCTCGTCGTGGCGCAAGCGCCGCTCGAACCGGACCAACGCCGGCCCTGCCATGTGCTGGTCGCCTCCCGCAGCGACCTGACCGCCGCGCAATTGGCCGATCCGTCCGCCTTCAGCCGAGCCGTGGCCGGAGAGGCCATGGAGGCCTTCGTCCTGACCGACGGCGCGCTGCCGGTCAGGATCTTTAGCGCGGCCGGGGAAGTCGGGATCCCGGTCGCTCCGGTCGCGCCGATCGAAGACAGCTCGGGTGCGGGCGATGTGTTTTGCGCAGGCCTGATCGACGCCCTGATCCGGAGACAGTCCATCGCGGATTCCGTGAGATTTGGCGGCGATCGCGCCGCGCGCTTCCTGATCGACCGCACAAACTTGTTTGAGGCTTCCACGGCATAGGTCCGCCATATCCCGTGAAAGAACGAGCGGAAAGGGACCGTTGGTTTAAGGATCGACTTGCCGTCGCAGCGGCGACGGATGGCTATCCTCTTGACAATTCCATGACTTCACTTGGCGCTTCCATGAATTCACTTGGCGCTTCACCTGACCGGCTTCCCTCCGCTATAACAAACGTAGCCCGGCCGGATCGAGTGCCGGCGGCGGTTTTGCTAATGAGAGGAAAGCCCATGGCGGATGTCAAATTGGACGAAGGTCTCTGGAGGTCCGGCATGCTGCCTGAGGGGGTCGTTGAGAAATGGTTCGTCGCCGATGGCGCTGTCGTCTCCGCGGGCGACGCTATGGCCCAGGTGCGTATTGAAGGCGCACTCCACGACATCATTGCGCCCACTGGCGGGAAAGTCAGGATCGTCGCTTCATCGAACGCCCTCATTGAACCAGGATCTTTGCTCGCGCAATTAATCGACTGATCGAAAGGTTTGCAATCGTCGGGCCTTTCGAGGCCGCCGGGCATCGCATGTGATCCAGCCCCATGGCGGGTGGCGAGACGATGAAACGCGCCGCCGCCGCGTCAAGAGGATGCGTCAAAGTCTTAGCGCGAGGAGATTTTGCGCCAACAATCCGCCTGTTCGATCCGTCTGGCGGCTATTGCGGCCAACTCCAAGAATAAGTTGGCGTCCTTGCTTTTTCAGAAGCGTCTAATTATAGACGAAGCGTTGATAGACGGCGATGACTGCCCGTGCGTAGAAGAAATTCGCAGCGCAGGGACGCTCTTCTCACCTGAAAATGCGATTTCGACGGCCAGCGGCTCCCGCAGGCAAGCAACAACTATGATACTGAAAAGGAAGTTCCATGACGACCGGAACTGTGAAATGGTTTAATCCCGACAAAGGGTTCGGCTTTATTGCGCCCGATAGCGGCGGGGCTGACGCTTTCGTGCATATCAGCGCCGTAGAGCGCGCCGGCCTAGGCGACCTGCGCGAAGGCCAGAAGATTTCCTACGAGCTTGTCGCCGACCGCAAGAGCGGCAAGATGTCGGCCGACAATCTCAAGGCCGCCGACTGAATTCAACGCTGGCGGCCGTGGACATCCATGGCCGCCGTCCTTTGCACCGTTGTAACTCCGAAGAATGTCCTTGTCGCCAGTTACGATCAGAAGGCGCGCTTGCTGTATAACTCCCGCAAGACTGTCAGTGCGATAATCTTGAGGTCGAAAATGAGCGACCAATTGTCGATATAATACAGATCGCAGCGCACCCGGTTTTGGATCTGTTCCACAGTGGCGGTCTCGCCGCGCCATCCGTTGACCTGGGCCCAGCCGGTGATGCCGGGCTTCACGCGGTGGCGCAAGGCATATTGCTGCACCACTTCGGCGAACAGCCGGTTCGCCGCCTTTGTGTTTGGCGCGTGCGGCCGGGGACCCACCAGAGACATCGATCCGTTCATCACATTCAACAATTGCGGCAATTCGTCGAGGCTGAGTTTTCGCAACCATTTGCCAGATCGCGTCACGCGCGGATCGTCCCGCGTTGTCTGCCGGTCCGCCAGCACGTCCGTTTTATCCGTGTACATGGTCCGGAACTTGTAGCAGGTGAACATTCGGTTGTTAAAGCCAAGTCGCGGCTGTCGGAACAATGCCGGTCCCTTGCTGTCCAGGCGCACGACGAGGGCGATGAAAGCCAGGACCGGAGCCAGGATCACCAATGCGATCGCGCCGACCAGATAGTCGAACGCGGCTTTTTTGGCCGCCCGCCAGTCCTTCATCGGAGCTTCGTCGATCGAGATGACCGGATTGGAGCCGAGGGCTCCGAACTGATCCACCCGATAGGAGAAGCCGGCGAGGTCGGTCGTCAGGCAAACATCGGCGACGGTGCTGCTCAGCTGCTCGAGGACAGCGGCGATGCGATCGACGGCGCCAAGCGGCAACGCCACGGCGATCACGTCGAAATGCTCGTCGCGGCTGTCGCGAACGAGGTCCGCGACCGAGCCTCGAACCGGGACATTTGCGAGAGCAGGCGGCACGCGTTCGGAGCGCAGTCGATCATCGTACACTCCGGCGACTTCGAAAGCGTTGGGCTCCGCCTGCAGGCGTTCGATGAATTTCAGACTGAATTCGTTCAACGCCACGATGGCGATGCGGCGGCGAAATCTGCCATCCCTCGTCCATTGCGCGACCAATGAACCAAGGACCAAGCGAAACAGCGCCAGAACAAGAAAAGCGCTCACGCCAAAGGCGAAAGGAAAAGCGCGTTCCGCGGGCCCTTCCGCTTGGACGACGAAAAGACAGGTGATCGACACGCCGACAGCAATGACGATCGCCTTGACGATCAGCGAGATCTGCCGCTCGAAGCTGCGGAACATTTCCAGGGAATAGGCTTTATGCGCGGAGATATAAATCCAGCTTGCTCCAGCTCCGATAATGCCGGCGAGAGCCATATCCGGCCGCCAGGGCGTCTGCAGCGAAACGTTTACCGCGATCGCCGCGAGCCATGCCGCGGCCAGCAGCAGCGCAAGATCCAGGAACGCCGCCACGCTCATGAGCACAGGCGCGGAAATTGGTTTTCCGCCGGGCGCCGCGACCCCGATCGAGCTTCTTGTGGACGCTTCATGTCCGACGGAATAAGAATCCATTGACGATGTCTCCCAGATTAACCGCCATCAGGATACGTTTCGGCGGGCGCTGAAATCCGAGGCCGGGGCGATGTCGGGCCTGAATGGGACAGGCGCCGCAATTGGCTGCGGGGGATTTGGCAATAAAGGCACGCTGACCAGCACCGGGACGCGGACGTGATGTTCGAGGGTTTCGGGCCTCAGATAGCCGCGCCGGAAAAGCTCGGAGAGGAACGCCGTCGCAAGGCCCGCGAACAAACCAAGCGCGACGCCCCCCGCGATAATCACCAGGCGTAGATTGTTCGGGGTCACCGGAATTTCGGCGGCCTGAATGACCCGGACGTTGGCCGTCTTTTTGGCCATCACGTCTTCTTCAAACATCCGCGTGTCGAGGGCCTTCATGACCCTGCCGAAATTATCCGACACGAGTTTGCGCTGGCCATCGAGACGCTCCAGCTCGAATTCCTTCTGACTGAGAGCCCTGATTTGGGCGTCGACCTGCGCGAGTTGCGTCGTGTCGATGTCCCGCCGCGCCTTGCTCGCGTCAAGCTCCTGTTGCGACCGGTTCCTGTCGACCTGCAGCGTATCCAGGACGACGGGGCGGGTGCGGATCTGGTTGCGATAGGGGCCATTGTCAGACGGCTGAGCGTCGAGTTCCTTCCGCAATACCGCCAGCCGTTGCGTCGATTGGGCGATCGCGCGTTCTGCGGCCTGCAGGTCGCGCGCCAGTTCACTCTGCTGACGGAGCAGGAGGAGGCGCTGATTGCTGAAATCGGAGATGTCGTTTTCATTTTTGAATTCGGAATAGGCGCGGGAAACGCGATCGAGTTCCTTTCGCAGGGCGTCCGCCTGTCGCGCCACGAGAGCCGATTGTTCGTCGCGCAGCAATTCGGCTCTTTTCGCGAAATAATCATTGATCTGGGTATTGACCACATCGGCGGCGACCACCGAATCTCGATGGCGGAAGGTGACGACAATGATATTGCCGGCCTTGTCGGCGGTGGCGGTCATGTCCTTCGAAAACGACCCCGCGGCGAGATCGAGCGGATCGATCGCGCGCGCGGGCGCCTTTGGCGCTCCGGCCAGAGCGAACAGGGCGCGTATTCCATCGCCTATGGATTGGCTGATTTGCGCGCGAAGCCCCGGCGGTTTCAGAAGGTCCGGATAGACCCGGTCGAGACCAACCTTCCGCAACGTTTCCTTCGCGAGGCTTGCGCTGTTCAAAATCTCCACTTCGTCTTTCAGGATCGCATCGCGATCCACGACAATCGAGGCGGCCGGTTTCGACTCGTCTCCCGCCATGCGTGGCGCATAATCGGGAGAAAGGAGAACCAGCAGCGTGGAATCTGCGACAAACACCGGTTTGATCATCAACGCCAGAAGGAACGCCAAAGCGATGACCGACGACATCGCGATAAGAATCCGCCGTCTGTCCTTGACGAGGCACGACAAGACCACCCTTAACATCGAGATGGAGCGGGGCGGGTGGTCGGCGCCGGCGAAATCCCTGCCGCCATAAAGCACGTGACCGGCGTATTGCCGTCGGTCATGTCGGCGAATAGAGTCAGCCACCGACCGACACCTCACGAAACTGGGCGCATCGCATTGAGCTTTGATCCGATCGCGATGGCGGATCCCTTTATCAATTACGGCGCCGAGCCGCCCGAAGGCATATGAAGCGCCTAATATGGAACGTTATTTATCACTGTACATTGAACGCCGCAACGAATTACGCGCTTCAGGCGCCGCCATTAAGCAGTCGAACGATTCGCCGAACCGGATTTGACTTTCGCGGCGGAACAGGGAGCCCTTAACAGGTCTCCATTGCGCAGGAAATCAGATAACGAAGCTCCATAACAAAGATTATGCGAATATGATATCCGTTTAAAATCAATTGCCTGGCTCTTTTTTGATCCTGCCCCGCACGCTTTGCCCGCGCACGTAACGGCCGCTCGATCACCAGCCGTGGACGCGCCAGATAAGGTCTGGCCTCCACGCCTCGGGCGCCGTCTCGCTGGGTCATTGGGATCGCACGGTCGAACCGAAACCCTCTCGCCATCGCCGCGTGGAACCACCGGGCCGAGGCTTGCTTGTTCTCCGGCTTCCCCTATTACTGCGATGAGCAAAGAGAGACGCTCGCGGACGCAAGTAAAAAGGCCGACATGCACCTTCGGAACACGAGGGAGGAAAAGGGCCGGATCGGGCGCGACGAGCTTCATCGGGGCCTCAAGAACCGCCACGTCCAGATGATCGCCATCGGCGGAACGATCGGCGTCGGCCTGTTTCTTGGTTCGGCGACGGCGATCCAGAAGGCCGGTCCCGGACTGGTCGCCTCCTACGCCATCGGCGGCGTGATCATGTTTTTCATCATGCGGGCGCTGGGAGAACTGCTGCTCTACAGGCCGGTGTCGGGATCCTTCGCCAGCTATGCGGAGGAGTTCATCGGACCATGGGCCGGCTTCATGACGGGCTGGTCGTACTGGTTCATGTGGGTGGTCCTCGGAATGGCGGAAATCACCGCCGTCGGCGTCTATGTACATTACTGGCTGCCTCAGCTCCCCCAATGGATACCGGCGCTGATCACTCTGGGCCTCTTGTATTTCGTGAACCTGATCTCCGTGAAACATTTCGGAGAGATCGAATTCTGGTTTGCGCTGATCAAGGTTTTGACCATCATCGGGTTGATCGTCATCGGTTTCGCCATCATCTTGTTCAAAGCCGGGGCTCTGGGACAGACCGCGGCCTTTTCCAATCTCTGGACGCACGGCGGCTTTTTCCCCTTCGGACTGTGGGGCGTGATCTTGCCGCTGCAGATGGTCATGTTCTCTTACGAAGGGCTGGAGCTCATCGGCGTCTCCGCCGGGGAAACCGAAGATCCGCAGAGCGTATTGCCGCACGCGATCAACAGCGTCGTGGCGCGGATGCTGGTCCTTTATCTCGGCGCGCTGCTGGTCATCATGTCGCTTGTCCCCTGGTCCCAGTTGAACGCCAATACGAGCCCCTTTGTCCTGGTCCTGGCGAAGATAGGAATTCCGGGCGGCGCGGGACTCATCAATTTTGTCGTGATCACAGCCGCGGCCTCCTCGTGCAACAGCGGGCTCTTCAGCACCGGGCGGATGCTCTTCAGCCTCGCCCGGTCCGGGCAGGCCCCGAAAGCGTTCGGCGCGGTGAGCCGCGGCAATGTCCCGGCGGCGGGCGTCACGGCTTCGGCGGCGCTCATGCTGATCGGCGTCGCGCTGAACTACACGATTCCGGAGCGTGTTTTCGTTTACGTGACCAGCATCTCCCTGGTTGGCTCGCTGTGGACATGGATAATCATCGTTATTTCCCACCTTGGCTACCGCAAGGCGGTCGCGGCCGGCCGATTGCGGGAGGGCGGCTTCCGCATGCCGGGATCGCCGTATTCGAACTGGTTCGTCGTGACGTTTCTCATCCTCGTGGCGATGCTCCTCAGCCTGGATGAAGGCACGCGCGTGGCGCTCTATGTCGCCCCTCTCTGGTTCGCCTTGCTCGCCGTCGGTTACCAGGTCTCACGGCGAGCCCAACTCGCGCGGGGCTGAGCCGCTTCCATCAGTCCGGCGGCTGAAACCCGAGCCTGCGCGCAAGCAGGCGTTTCAGGATTCCGAGTTCGCTGACGCCAAAAAGCCCGGCGACGGCGAGATAAATGGAAAGACCCGCCGCGCAGAGGATGCCGGCCCGCAAGAGGATTTCGCCGGGGCCCATGCCTGGCAGCGCATGAAGGAGGTAAAGCCGCAGCCGCAATCCAATTCCGATCGCGATCCCCGCCGCCACCGCGAGGCGCGCCGCCGCCTCCATCATACTGGGCGCGGCATCGAGCGTGGCGCCGATCGCCGCCGCCTCCTTTTCAAAGCGTCGATGCTGCATCCAGCCAAGGATGAAAATATAAAGAAGGATGGCGATCGAGCTTGCGATCGCCAGTCCGATCGCGCCGCCCTGATGGCGAAGCGCCACATAGAGTGGCGCTGTCATGATCGCGACCAACGTGCCGACGGCGGTTGGCAGCCATGTCCGCCCCAGGGCGTAAAAGCCTCGGCTGATCAGGGTCTGCGCCGCCCAGCCGCTGAGGCCAAGGCACAGAAAGGCGAGGATCGTCCCCGTCGCCTCTGCATCCGCGATGCTGAACCGGCTGGCGAACAAACCCCATACCAGATAGGACGCCTCGAACCCCGCAAGCGTCAGGCAGACCTGCGCCGCGAACGTCAAGGCCAGCATCAGCCGCACCGAACGGCACAGGACCGCGTAGGCCTCGACTACATCGCCCGCCGCGACCATGCGGCTGATCGTCGGATAGGCGGCGACCCCGGCGGCCATACCGAACACGCCGATCGGCACTTTCATCAGCGTCCGTCCATATTGCAGATAGGATAAGGCACCGGCCGGAAGATAAGAGGCCTGGTTCTTGACGATCCACTCGTCGACGACGACAATCGAGAACCCGATCATGATCGGAAGCGAAAGCCAGAGATAACGCCGCAGGTCCGCGTCATGAAGGGACAGGATCGGGCGCCACCGCATCCGCGCCCTGAGGCAGCCATAAAGCGGCAGCGCGAACGGCCCCAGCGCGGAACCGGCCAGCACGCCCCAGGCGAATCCGTCGGCGCCCATTCCTGGGTGGCGGGCCCCAGCGAGGCCGCCGGCGATAATGCCGGCCGAATAGACCAAAGGCGCCATCGCCGGCAGAAAATGGCGGTCCTTGGCCTGCAGGGCCGCCGACAGCAATCCTCCCACGATCAGGAAGATCTGCGCCGGCAGAATGATCCGCATCAGCCGCACCAAGGCGTCGATTTCGTCGGGACGGGAAAACCCGGGCGCGACCAGAGACGTCAGCGGGCGCGCGAAAGCCATCAACAGCGCGATGGCCACGAGTCCAATGACGAGGATGAAATTGGCGATGACGCTCAGCGCATCCCATCCGCCCGCCTCGTCGCCGCGTTCGAGGTGCTGAAGGAAGATCGGGATGAAGACGATCGACAGGGCTCCCGCCGCGAGAAGATAATTCAGAAAATCCGGCAGCGTGAAACTCGCGAAATAAAGGTCTGCCTCCCGACTGGCCCCCAGCGTGCGGCCAATGATTTGCTCGCGCACAAGGCCCATGATGCGGCTGAGGAAAATCGAGCCGGCCCAGATTGCCGAAGCGATGCCGATCGTCCGCGCCTGGCTGTTGCGTCGTTGTCCGTTCGTGAGCAAGGAATGAATCGCTTTTGCGTGAGACGAAGGCGGCCTTGTCGCAGACATTCCTGCGGCCGGCGGGCGGGCGCCTCTTCCCGTGAGAAAGGGGCAGATGAGGCGTTTGCTCCCGGCCTGTGGCGGATTGGATGGATTTTGAATCGTTCCGGTTCATTTGTCCATGTTTTGACGATGAATTCATACGGCGCGACAACCTTGAGGGCTTTCAGGCGCCACGCGTTAGTGTAGGCGCTGATGAAATCGCGGAGATGCGTTTTGGGCTGATCATGCGTCTCGTAGTGAGGCGTTTGACGGGGGCTTCGCTGATTGTCCGGTTCATCCGCTCGACCTGGTCCAGGGGTTTTTCACCTGGCGAGCCAATGTTCGACGCCGTTCTCCCGGCGACGCGCGTCAAACATATGCGTCAGGTATGTTTTGCTGGTGGTCCGTCGGCGTAGCGCGGCGGGAAGGCGCCGCCAAAAAGGGCCGCGCCTTTGCGCAACCTCCGCGATCGTGGCATCGCGCCTCATATCGTCAGTTTCTGGCGTCAGGGCGCGGCAAACGCCCGGAATTCCGCGAGAGCTGGAGGCGCTACGGGGTTTTCGGAGTGAGGTGTGCCGGCCGGGGCCCAGTCATAAGGCACGGGTTGAGCGCGGTAGACCCAATTGCTCTGGTCGCCTCCAGGCCCGTTCGGGAATGAACCAAAATAAGGACTGACGTATTCCCAGACGATTTCGCCCTTCGGCGTGACCTGGAAGAAGCGGCCATTGGCGCCCTCGTCGATCAGCGTGTTGCCGTTGGGCAGGCGTCTGGCGCTGCTGATGAAGCTTGACCGGAATGTCCAACCCGGTCGCCCGGAGCTTTCTCCGGTATATTCCCAGACGATCTCCTGTTTGACGGGGTCGATTTCCAGCACGCGTGATCCGCCGGTGACGGCCAGCGGAACCGGTGGGTAGCCGCCTTCGCCTTGATTGTCGAAGACGAGGAGGTTTCCGGCGCCGGGCAGTCCCTGGGCGATCAGATGCGCGTCATGCTGGCCGGAGATCTGATCGACGGGCCGCGGAATCTGTTTCTTGCCGCCGGTCAGTTCGTCGCCGGTGGGATAATGCGGCCCCAGAGACCAGACGATCTTGCCGGTCTTTTTATCGATGATGATTGTGAAATTGGCGTTCCGCGAATCTATCAGGACATTGTCAGGGTCGAACCGCTTGTCGCCGGCGTCGAACCAGCGGTTGGGTCCAAGGACGCTGAGATTGTTGACATGAAGGTAGTCGGCGGTCTTCGCGTTGCGGACGAGCCTCAGTTCATCTGGCGAAAATCCAAATTCTTCGAGATGGTCGGATGCAATCCACTTCCAGGCGATATCGCCGTTAGGTTTGATTTCATAGATGACGTCATCGAGGATCTGGGGTTGCGCAAATCCCGCGACAGGATGCACCAGATTCGCCAGAATCAGCGTATTGCCGTTCGGGAGGCGGCGCCAGTCATGATGTTGTTGCGCCGCGTCGCCCGGCGCCTT
Source organism: Methylocapsa palsarum (assembly GCF_900114285.1). GTDB lineage: Bacteria > Pseudomonadota > Alphaproteobacteria > Rhizobiales > Beijerinckiaceae > Methylocapsa > Methylocapsa palsarum. The sequence goes on from NZ_FOSN01000024.1 coordinate 19,030, forward strand.
GCCGCCGCCCCATTCCCACACGGTTTTTCCATCCCAATCGACCTCGCCGATCGTCTTGGATATATCGAGATTGACGCGTCCCGGGACAACGCCGACGCCGTTGGCGTCGACCGTCGACAAAGTGACGAGGACGCGTCCGCGCGCGCCTCCCACGAGAGCCGGATCGAGAAAAAGGCTCGGAAATCCGGCATATTTCCACTCGCGCGCGACGTGCCCGTTGAGGTCGATGAGACGGGTGATCTTGTCCGGACCGGAGAAAATGACGAAGCTATTGTAGGCCTTCGCCGGGTCGTATCGCGTGACGCCTGTGGGATAAACGCTCGGTTCCGCCGAAACGTCGAAAACAGGAGCGATGAGCGCCAGTTGCGAAAACGCAAGGGTCGCCGCCGATCGAGAAAGCCATCGGGCGCAGCGCGGAGTGAGACGCTGGGCGAATGCGCGAGAGATCATGGTGCGGGGGCCTTTCGTTAGAGGGCTGGTCGGCGAATGTCCGGCTAGGGCGGATGGAGACGGCAATCGTGCAGGCGGCCACGACGAGTAAAATAGATAATATCTATAGACTTACTATTTTTATAGTTGGAAATCTGCGCTGTCAATTGACGGTGTGCGGGCGAACGCCCTCGCTGAAGCGCGGCTGCGCGGACTCAAACAAAGAAATTGCTCTGTTCAGATCGCCGCGCGGATCATGTCCGAGACGTGCTGCAACCCGGTGAGCGATATCGGCGAATTATCGCCTCCGCCTCGAATTCCTCCGCCTCGAATTCCCGCTGGCGTCACGCCGGGCGGCGCCAGGGGGCGGTGAGGGCCTTGCTGCTCCCGGCTCGCCGCCCACACGAATGTGATTCGCGGGAAAGTCCCAAAGCCCGCACGATCGTCGCGCGCCTGCGCTTGCGTTCGCCGCATAAGCGGCGGGCGCCGCTTACTGGAGAACGATTAAATGCAAAATATGAGCGCGAGCGTGCTTTATCCCCTCATCCTGATCGCCGGAGCCTTGCAGGCTTGGGGACCGCCGATGAACGGCGTGCTTCGCAATTCGCTGACGAATCCCTGGCTCGCCAGCCTCGTGTCGTTCCTCCCCATCGTCGCGTTTCTGGCGTGTCTCTGGCTTTGTGTGCCTCGACCTTTTCCGACGCTGGAAGGCGTCAGCGCAATGCCCTGGTGGGCGCCTCTCGGCGGCCTCGTTGGCGCATTCGCTGTGGTCGCGGGGCTGTTGTTCGTGAATAAAGTCGGGGCCGGTGCCTTTGCCGGACTAACGATCACCGCGAACATCCTCATGTCGCTTATGATCGATAGATATGGTTGGTTTGGAATGGAGGTTCATCCTCTCAATGGTTGGCGAATTCTCGGCGCGATGCTGATGGTCGGCGGAATTTCGCTCATCGCAAGGTTTTAGCGGCTGCTTCGCGCATGGCCGGCGCAAAGATGTGACTTCAAAAAATAAGCAGGGCGACCGCAGTAAAGCATCGCTGTTGATTGGAACTTTTGCCCCCTCCGCCGGTTGCCGGAAAATTACAGAAAACCACAATAGGAATTCACAATATGACCGAGTTCAACCCAGAAGATGTCAAATCGACCGGGAGTATGCAACGAGGCGTCAGTCTGACCCGCCGCAGAACCAACGCCTTGGTTGCCGCGGTCGCAACCTTCGGCGCTTCCTTTGGCATGCGTCCGGTCGGTGCTTACGCTCAGGCCAAGGAAGAGGGCAAAGGCGAAGGCAAGGAAGAGGGGAAATGGGAAGGCAAAGGCGAAGGCAAAGGATGGGGAAAATTCGAAGGTAAATTTGACGGTAAGTTCGAAGGCAAATTTGAAGGGAAATTCGAAGGCAAGCTGGACGGCAAAGGAGAAGGCAAATTCGAAGGCAAGCGCTGGGCGCGAGGCGAAGGCAAAGAAGAAGGCAAGGGAGAAGGTAAAGCAGAGGGCAAATTCGAAGGCAAAGATTAGCTGTCAGACGCCGGCGCACAAAAGGAAACAGCCAATTTCATACGGTGATCTCATTTCCCGAGTGGACTTCTCTTTACAGCGGGACAGTCCCTTTTCTTATGTGTGTAACGCCTGCAAGCGCTGCTGCCATAACAAGGCCATTCGTGTTGGTCCTTATGAAATCCTGAGGTTGTCAAGATTTCTAGGAATTTCCACCACCGAATTCATTACACATTATTCCGAAGCGGGAGGAACCGTTCTTCGTACACGGGGATCTGACGGTGGCTGCGTGTTTTTGAACGGGCGCGGCTGCGGCGTACATCAGGATCGGCCGCTGGCCTGCCGGATCTATCCCCTCGCCCGCTGGGTCAGCCCTGAGGGTGAGGAAAGTTTCGGCCATCTTGCGGCACACCCGCAATCGGCCGGCGTCTACGGCGTGGGTGGGAAAGTCATCGATTATCTCGAGGACCAAGGTCTCATGCCGTATTTTGAGATGGGGGACCGCTACGGACCCATCTACCGTCGCATGGTCGATATGCTTCATCGGTTTGACGCGCAAGCAAATGAGCGGCGGGCCGACTTTCGCCGTGCGCTCGATGACATGTCCGAGGGGAGCATTGGTTCGCCCTGGCTCGATGTTGATGCAGCCGTGGCGGCGTATTGCGGCGCGGAAGGCCTTTCCCCGCCAGAGTCTGTCGAAACGACCATTAAAATGCACATCGAGGCGTTAGGAGCGTGGTTGGATGAAATGGACGCGGAGGACGAACCCGGCAAATGTGAAGAGCAGACCGACCGCAATTAGGAACGACGGCGTCGCTCAGGGAGCGGTACAGGACAAGGATTAGATCGGCGCCAAAACATCGCGGCTGCATAAGCCCGATTTGTTGCTCATTGACTGTCTACCCCGCCGTGCAAGCACCGGTGTAGGCAAGCCGCCCGTCATCATTTTCCCTTGTTCAGAGCGCGTGTTTCGCCATTGAAGACGGAAGGCGAGAGGCGAGCGCTTACACCGGCCCCTCACCCCTCATTCTGCTCGCGATCGAGGATCTCAACGGTCCGGCGATACAATTCCTCGGCGCGCTCGGGCGAAGCGCCGACGCAGACCACGCCCAGTTTGCCGAACTCCGACAACGCTCCGATCAGGTGAAAGACGACGCCTTCGTGGATCGTGCCGTCGTAGTGCAGCCCGTGCAGGACAGAGAGGTCGACCAGATCGGCCGGGGTCAGGCCCCTGTAGTGCGGAGCCTCTAGATTATCGGACGCATAGTAGAACCGCGGTTGGCCGGCCGGGGTGCGAAACAGACCCGTTTCCGCATCGTAGGCCCCGCCGGTGAGAAACTGCAACATCAACAAAGGATGCGTCGTGCCGCCTTTGCGAAGATTGATTTCGATTGCGTAATTTCTCCACGTGTTCCCTTCCCTTACAGAGACGAAATCGACGCCGAACCGGCCAAGGACCCCATGTCGTTCGAGCGCCCTGGCGACCTTGGCGCCTTCAGTTTGGATGGCGAGACGGTAACCTTCATCGGCGGGAAAGCGGCATCCGAGGAAAACCTGCCCGCCAGGGCCTCCCAGCACCTGATCATGGGTCGAAACGCATCCCACCGCCCCAAGCGGATCGATTCGGAACTGAACCGAAGGCGAACACTTTTCGTCTCCCTCGACGAACGCCTCGACGATCGCGCCCATTTGCTTGGCCTTGGCGAGATAGGCATCCCATGTCATGGCGGGCGCCTCGAAGAACAGTTGCGGCAGCTGGTCGTGGATCCATCGCGACAGCTCCGGCCCTTCGGGCGCGCCGTCGAAACGAAACAACGCGTTGCCTTCACCCGAGAAACCTTCGTTCAATTTGACGACGGCGCGCCGCAGGCCTGGGTTGCGCGCCTTCAACGCCGCCAGCCCGGCCGCGATCTCAACGTCATCGGCGAGATTTTCGACCCCGTCTGGGATCATCACGCCGGCCTCACGAAGAATTTGCCTGCCGCCGCTTTTTGAGCCGAGCGCTTGAAGCGCCGGATCGCAGCCATAGACAGGAATTCCCAAACGGACAGCCAGACTCCGCTCGAGCCCAGAGACGGCGAAAGCCGCGATATGAGCGGCGCCCGGGTCGTCGATGGCCTCGCGGATTCGGGTCAGGAGACGCGGGCGTGCAAGAATTTTCTCGGACAGGGGTCGGGCGCTGCTGTCAAAGCAGGCAAGCAGCGTCAAACGCTCCCGCGCGTGCCGGGCCGGAACGCCCTGCAGCAGGTGTAGGTAATAGTCGATAATCGTCTCTGAGATAGGTTGGCTGGTGAGATAGATCACGCGAGCGCGCGGCAGACGAAGCAGCATCAGCATGCCAAGCATTCGCTCCTCGTAATGATGCGCCCCTGCGACCTTGGCCATCACATCCTGGTCAAGACTCAAGCTGGGGATCACCACGATTGTGCGCGGCGCCGTCCGGTCCGGGAAAATCTCACGGAACATACCTGGAAGCGCGGCTTGCAGGCGGAGAAAGGCCGCTTCCTCGTCTGGGGAGCCAGCCTCAAACTTGGTCGGTTCGATCTTACGCGCGTCTGTCATCAACCGTCCTCCCGACCTTCCGAATGAGACAATCGTCCATATTATATATAGATAGAGCGGGACGCATTGTCCGCGCCGAAAACGAATGCGTATCGTCGGTGAAATCGCCTCCCCTCCGCTTAGATCAAGCTGAGAAATTTTCGGTATTGGATCACCACGCTATGAATAAGCCGCATCGCGACGGGGAACAGCAATGTGAAAAGCCAGCCTCGGCGCGATCGACCTCTTTCAAGAACGCGAGCCCTGATGGAATGAGTCCAATCTTCCACGATCGCATTCTCCTGCGCGGCGGAGCCAGGGAACAGAGTATAACGTCCCCCCTTGCTCGGGCCATGCGATGAGTGCGTGTGGTGTTGACGGATGGCGCATTTTCGGCGTGTTCTGGATGACGCTGACCACAATCGTCAGCGGCTCAACCGACCTCGTCTTTCACGAGGACGATTCGCGCGAGCGGAATGAGCGTCGGCTCCGGCGCCGCGGCGAGACGCGCCGCCATGGCGGCCTCTAGTTTTTCGACAAAGACGCCGGCGCGTGCGCCGCCTGCGCCGTCAGCAAGACCCAGCGCAAGCGTCGGAAACACCGACGCTCTGGAAAACGCCGCCCATCGCGCGCCGAAGGCGTCGGCGTCGCGATCTTCCTCGAATTGGCGCCAGATCAAATCCTCACCCTCGAACACATCGAGATGTTCGATCGCAAGCCCGCCACAACATCCGCTTTCCAGGACGGGCGCCTCCAGATCGGACCGGCTGCGACCGAGCGTAGGAATCGCCATCCGCTCCGCCTCCTCCTCGCTGATCAGCCCATCATCGACAAGGCTCAGGAGCGCGGCGTACATCGCGGACAGAATACGACGATAACCAAAATCGCCGTCGTCGCGCAGCGCCATGGTCACAACCACCAGCCGTCCGCCGCCATGCAGTTCCCTTCCGCGGCTGATGAGGAAGGTTCGCCAGTCTTCAGCGGCCTGTCTTGCAAAGGCGTCACGCGCGGCGGCGTCGGCGCTGTAGGAGATCTGCAGCTGGTCGGGGATCTTCGCCGGTGTGCGGCTCAGCCATTGCACGGCCCATGAGCTCCAGCCGAGCGTGACGCTGCACGACGGCAGGATCTGCTGATAGAAAGAGCGTCCGATCGCCGATGGGAATACCATCGGGTCGCTACGAAGATAGCTGTCAGGATCGTTGGCGAGGGTCTGAAACAGGGCGCCGAAATCATTCTCTGGCATATCCGTATGCACGACCGAAATAGGTTGGCGAGGGCCAATTCTTTCGCGGAGCCGTTGGACCGCGGCGGCTATCGGCGGCAGTGAGTTGCGCCCTTCGGACGAGCCATAGTCCGCGATTACAATCGGCTTCGAGGCCTCTGGCAGCGGGACTGCGCAAGCCGCTGTCTCAAGCAGCGCAACCGCAGGCGAAAGGCCTGCCGCCTGGACGCGCGAACTGCGATTGTAAACGCCGCGGCCTTCCATGGGAGCTGGAGCGGGCGGAGTCGAGGCATCTGTCATGGACTCTGTCCGATCCTTGAAGAGCTTTGGCCTTGTTGCATTCAAACGGCATCCGGGAGGATTGCCGCAGCCGCTTGCGCGCAAAGGTAATTCCAGGGGAGCATACCAAACCTAGCATGCGGCGCCCAGGCGGCGACAGCGCCGCCTCGGTCTGCTCCTCGACGCGGCCACAACCTCCGCCGCATGAAATCTTCACGCATGCCGGCTCGGCGTTACGGGCCGGCCATTTCATCTTCGCCGGGATAACGGCGGCAATCGAAATGAGCTTGCGTCCCAGTCATTCGATCGCCGGTCTGCGGGCGTCACAGGGCAATTTCGAGCGCGCTTTGTGCGGGAACGACGCGCCGCCGCCGCCGCGGATCAGGCGCTATCCAGCCTTTTGAATCAGGTGTCGCTCTACCCGCTCGAGGGCAGGACGGCGGCGGGAACATTTTCACTGTGCCCGGAATCAACAGGGAGCGTGACTGGTCGCGCGCGGTTAGCTCGTTCTGATCGGGAAAGACGATTGTCGATCCGTGTGCTTTTCTTCCTCTTTATCCACGTGGGCGCTGAGAAAAAAAAGAGCCCGCGCCTGCTTTTATGGTTAAGATATGCCTATTTTTCCGACCTTGGAGGCGCAGATGTGCAAGTCCTTAATTCAGTCGATGAGAATTGCGTCTTTGTCGTCCGCCTTGGCCGCGGCATTGATCTTGTTTGTCGCGATGGCGCATGCTGGACCGAGATCCCGCCAAGGGAGCGACGGGAATGTCGCCGGAGCAAGGACCCCTGCCCTCCTTGTCAACATCGACAAGTCAAATCAGAGGATGACGGTTTGGGTGGACGGGCGGCCTGTATACGAATGGCCGGTTTCGACCGGCCGGCCGGGATATTCGACTCCCTCTGGAACCTATACAGCCACCTCGATGAACGCGATCTGGTATAGCAAACAATGGGACAACGCGCCCATGCCACATTCTGTTTTTTTCATCAAGGATGGTCACGCCATCCACGGCAGCACGGATTTAAAAAATCTTGGCAAACCGGTCTCGCATGGCTGTGTACGACTTGCGCCCAAGAATGCCGCAACGCTTTATGCGCTGGTGAAGGAGAATGGCCTTGAGAACACGCAGGTTGTCGTAACTGGCGTCAGCCCGGGGGGCGAATATGGCGTCGTCGGAGGGCAGCCAAGCCCGCGCTCTGGCTACGTCGAGCCATTCTTTGGGCTTCCCTTTTTCAAAGGGCCCCAAAATTACTAGCTTCGTAGGATCATCAGCATGCCTCTGTCATTCTTGCTCAAAAGTGGCGGCTACAATTTCGTGAGCGGGACTGTTGGCGCGGAATTGTCCGCGGCGGCCCTCAATCTCGACGCCAGGCTTCGCGTGCTGCGCTTGTTTTGAGATTTTCGTCAGCCACGTCCGGACCTTTCTCGATGCAGTGCCGATTGCGTCGAAGGGTCCGTCGGAATCACAGCGACAGATCAGCTACGCGGGATGACTTTAACCGGCTAAAGGTTGTGATCACTTTCGCGCAACTCTTGCCGCGTCGACGTGAGCGACGATGACTGACCTGCTCACGCCCTCCCCGGCGCGATCCTGGCGCAATTATTCTTTGCCTACTGCAAGGTAAAGAAGATGCATAAGACTTTATTAAGGTCGCCGCGAAGGTGGCAGTTAGATCCGTTTCGGAAATTCCGACGGGCTCTAAAATCCAGACGAATTATTAAAAGTCTAAACCAAAGTTGTCAGGAAGCCGTCCCGCGATCTCATGAATGCTTTTCGCGGCTGCCCATGAGATGTGCGGGGGTGCTTTTTAAAGAATCGCTTTGTATCCGCGCGGTTCATAAGGGCAGGGAAAATTCGCCCGCCCCTTTGGCTCAACTCAAGCCCCAAGAAATAATTGCGCAGGCCTATTCGTGTTCGCGCCGACACCGCGGACGATAAGGTGCGCCACCCGTCGATTCGACGAGGGCAAAATTCTACGCAGAGTTCACGAGCTGCGTAGATGAGTGAACCGCGTACGATATCAATCAATCATCAGGAGAATTTAGGCAAAGAAAAAGCCCCCGAAACGTAGCCGTAACGGAGGCTGCTTTCTCTCGATCTCGCAAGTCAGAGATAGCTCTTCCATCCATTTCTTGTCAAGGCAAAACGCCGTTTCGGCGAACGATTTTCTTTGCCCAAATGAGGGTAAAGACCATGCAAACCGCTCAATCAACGACGCCCTATGGGCGGCGGCCGTATTCGCTCGCCCTTATGGCGAACCAGATCGCCGCAAAATCCTGCCCGTCTCAGACAGTCGTCGATAAATGGCGCGTCCTCGACGACATCCGAAAAGCCAACGCCGCTCTCGGCGTTTCCGATCGCACTCTTTCGGTGCTTAACGCGCTTCTGTCATTTCACCAGGACACAACACTTGCAGGCGGAGAGCCGATCATCGTTTTCCCGTCAAACAAGAATCTCGCGCAACGGGCGAACGGGATGGCGGACAATACGCTGAGGCGCCACCTGGCCGCGCTGGTGACGCTTGGGCTCATCCTCCGGCGAGACAGCCCCAACGGCAAGCGCTATGCCCGGAAAGGGGAGGGGGGTGAAATCGAGGAGGCCTTCGGGTTTGATCTCAGCCCGCTCGTCGCCCGCGCCGCAGAATTCAAACGCCTGGCGGCAGAGGCAAGGGCGCGGGAGCAGCTCCTTCGTTTTCTCCGGGACCGCATCACCATCTCCCGCCGCGACATCGACAAAATGATCGCTACAGGCCTCTACGAGGGGGTCGGCGCCGATTGGAACCCATACTCTAAAAGCTTCGCTGATCTCAATGGGCGGATACCGCGGAAGGCGCCTGCGGAAGTCCTTGGGCCGTTGGCGGGGGCGCTCGAACACGTGGCGGATCAGATTCGCGCCATCTTGGAAGAGCATCTCCAAACCATTAAAATAAGCGCCAATGCCGCCCATGATGAGCGGCACATACAGAACTCAAAACCGAACTCAATTTCTGAATCTGAAATGAGTCATCCACAAAAGAAAGGGGCGGGGATCGAGCCGAATGAGGCTCCAAAGACGCCTTTGGAACTTGAGGCGACGCAACAACCCCCAAAACGGAGCTTCCCGCTTCCAATGGTCCTCGAAGCTTGCCCGGACATTGCCGAACACGCGCCGAATGGAATTCGCTCCTGGCGGGAATTGGTGACTGCGGCCACGCTGGTGCGGCCATGGCTCGGAATCAGTCCTAGCGCGTGGGAGGAGGCCAACGCTGTTTTAGGCCCCGAGGACGCGGCTGTCATCCTCGCTGCAATCCTACAACGATCGAGTTCAATCAACAGTCCTGGCGGCTATCTGCGCAATCTGACCGAGAAGGCGAGGGCAGGGGCCTTTTCTCTTGGGCCAGTGCTTATGGCTTTGATCAATGCGAAAATGCGCGCGCCCGCCCAAAAACGCGCATGAGTTGAGGTCGCGTCAATGTCTTATTCGATTTCTAGAAATAGACCTCGTTTTCCGGCGTTCGCGAGGGTCTTGTGTCGTGAAACACCGACGCATTTTAGGTCTTTTTATTCGGCCGATCTAGTCCGTAGTGACCTGCCACTGAGATTTTCCTCCACGAGGATTTAGAGTCCGGCCTTTCAGAGGACGGACAGATGAAACGAGCACGGTTCACGGAAGAGCAGATCATTGGCGTGTTGAAGGAGCACGAGGCTGGCGCAAAGACGGCCGATCTGGCGCGCCGGCATGGGGTCTC
>NZ_FOSN01000002.1 GCF_900114285.1 Methylocapsa palsarum
CCGGCGCCGAGATAGAGATTGCGGCCGAAAATGCGCAGCGGGCTTGAGCTTGCGACCTGCGGAAAATCGAAATGCATGGCGCGGGGCGCGTTGATGAACACGTGCGAATGGCTGAAACCGAAGCCCGGGTTCATCGTCCAGATCTCATATTGGGTGAACGGGATGGGTTGCTGCGTCAACGGGTTGATCTTGGGCAATTGGAAATTGACGGCGACGTCAACGGTCTTTGGTCCCTGAATCTGGAACGAATTGGCTTCCGTCGCCGGCTTCATGAAGACCATCGGATTGGGTCCAAAAGCATGCCCCGTCAGGCTCATCCAGTCTCCGGGTCTCGCCGTGTGCGGGGCATTGAAAATGAACGGCTCGGCGAGAGCGGTTCCGCCAAAAATGACAAGCAGGGTTGCGGAGAAGAATGAGCGCATTCGAGCGACGCCGATTCCGGAAAGTCGTCGCGGTATCCGGAAGGAAAAGTTCAACTGCATCTATGGCCTCTCTTGTAATCGTCTGACGACTGAGAAATATCGTCGTGCGTTAATCATGCCTTAACCTTAGCTTTTTGACTTGGGACAAAATGACGCATGTTGATGCATCATAATCGTCAGTCAAAGCTAAAGCATAACTATTTGGGCAGGGTGTCTGCGTCATGACGCAAGCGGGGCATTATTATGCTGCAACGCTGAAGGTTACGGCCGCAAGGTGGCGGGCTGGTGGTCTCTGATCGGGGAATGACCCGGATCTAGAGCGCTTTCCGATCGCATGTGTTCATGCGATCAATCAGAAATCGCTCCAGAGTCAAAAGCTTGAGCATATTCTTCTCGATTGGATTGATTCACTCCAATCGGAATATGCTCTAGCCCCACAGTGCCGGTTTTGCCGGGCGGATCACCGAGCCCTCGTAGGCGAGCCCCTCGGCGCGGTCGGCAGCCAGGATTAGCGGTCCGTCGAGATCGACGAAACGCGCCCGGGCGGCGAGTAGAAGCGCGGGGGCCATGGACAGGGAGGTCGCGACCATGCACCCGACCATGAGGGTGAATCCAAGCCGCTCCGCTGCTTCCGACAAGGCCAGAGCTTCGGTCAGGCCGCCCGTCTTATCGAGTTTGACATTGATCGCGTCGTAGCGATTTCTCAGGGCTTCGAGGCCGGTTCGGTCGTGAACGCTTTCATCGGCGCAGATCGGGATGATGTGGTCGATCGCGGCGAGAGCCGCGTCGTGCTGCGAAGGAAGGGGTTGTTCGACGAGACGGACGCCTGCTTCGGCGCAGGCGTGCAGATTGCGTTCGAGATTGGCTTGCGTCCACGCCTCGTTGGCGTCGACGATGAGGCTTGCGTCCGGCGCCGCGCGCCGCACCTCGCGGATGCGGGCGCCGTCGTCTTCGCCTGCGAGCTTTATTTTGAGAAGCGGCCGGTTGCGCGCCTTTGCCGCAGCCTCCGCCATGTCCCGAGGCGTTCCGACGGAGATCGTGTAAGCGGTCGTCACCGGCGAGGGCGCGTGCTGGCCGGCGATCTGATAGGCGGGAACTCCGGTCCGTTTCGCTTCGAGATCCCAAAGCGCGCAATCCAGCGCGTTTCTCGCCGCGCCCGCGGGAAGAAGGCCTTGCAATCGCGCGCGATCAGCGCCCGCCTCGATGGCGTACCGGACCGACGCGAGCTGAGCGAGAACGGTCTCGACGCTCTCGCCATAGCGGGCGTAGGGCACGCATTCGCCTCGCCCGCGCGCGCCATCGTCTTCGATTGTCGCCATGACCACCATAGCCTCGGTCTTGGCGCCGCGCGATATGACGAATCGCCCGGCGATCGGGAATCGCTCGACGCTGATCGAAAGCAGAGGCATCAATATGGTCCGCACATGTTGAAAAGGCGCTCAAACGCGCGCAGGGGAGCCCTGTTCAGCAAGGTCCGGCAAGGTCCGGTTCGGGCAAGCCGAAAGTCGCCGAGCCCGCGCGGCCCTGTCTGATCGGACTCGAGGGCCGAATTACGAACCTATTGCGGCGGCGGCGTGATCCCGAGGACCGCAGCGACAAGAAGCACCAGGATTCCAAGCAGGAGTTCCGCGGCGACGCTGATGCGAAGCTTGTTGATCTGTTTCATTCCGCAAAGGGTCGCGGCGCGAAGCCGGGGCATCGCGATGAAACGGTTGAACGACGCTAAAGCCAGCATCAGGGCGACGACGCCGATCTTGGTGAACAACACGTCGCCGTAGCCTGTGTCGAACAGCTTGTCGAACGATCCGGCGACGCGAAAGCCGGCATTGGCGATTCCGCTGGCGACGATGAGCGCCACCGCGACGATCGCCATCCACGAGTAACGCGTCAACACGTCGATGGTCCAGATCCGCGCGTCCTCGGGACCGAAATGCCGTTGCTCCACGCAGGCGAAGAGCAGCGGCGGCAGGCCGCCAACCCAGGCGCCGGCGGCGAGCGCATGGATCGCGTAGGCGATGATCATGGCGGCGCCGTAAAGACCCTCGCCGCCCTCATTGGCGTGGCCGAGCCATGCCTGGCTGATGAGGAGGAGCGCGCCAATGTGGAGAAGCGCGGAAAACCATGCCCGGTTTCGCCACGGCAGAAGGGTGACGACGACGGCTGCCGCCAGCAGCGTCAGTCTCAGGACCGACACCGGCCCGAATTGGGTTTCAAAGAAGAAGAGGCGCCAGTTTTCGGGATCGGCGAGATTTGAAAAACCGCTTGTCATGTTCGCCAGGATTCCGGCGAGCCACGCGACTCCCGAGATCGCCGCGACGGGCGCGGCGACGCGAAGGAGTAGTGTCGTCGCGCGCAGGGTTTTGGGCAATCCGCCAGGTCCCGCGAGCAGCCTCTCGCGGCCCATGTAGAACCAGAAGAATGAGGAGCCAAAGAGGACGAAAACCGCGGCGAAGTGGATCCATCGCGAGAGCACGAGGACATGAAAGATCGTGATGATTCCGTCCGGCTGCGAGGGCATGCTTCCCATGTCCGCGGGCGGGGTCGGGGTCGCCTCCGCCGCTTGCGCGGCCAAGGCGAGGATTTGGAAGATCGTCATGGGTCATTTCCGCGCGGCGTAGGCGTTCGCCGGCCATAACGCCGCCCGAACGAGCGCTGCGCCTTGATTCAGGGCGCGACCGTGAACTGGTAGGATCCAGAGGTCGCATGCGTATCGACCGAAACGACGTGCCAACTGACGCGATAGACCCCTGGCCTCAATGCATGGCCAAGAGTGACGGACAAGACGTTCGGGGCCGAAAGCGTCGGCTTTCCGGCTGGAACGGCGCCGCCGCCGACGGCGGCGATCTGCACGCTGGAGAATGCGGCGACGATGTCTTGAGTAAAACTCAGCTGAAGCTGGGCTGGCGCTCCGCTGACGGTCGCGCCCACTCCCGGAATGGCGCGGTCAAGAAACGCGTGAGCGTAAGCTGCGGTCGCGAGCGCGCAGACGAATGCGGCGCCAGAAGCAATCTTAAGGAAACGGATCATCATGCTCTCCTCAGTGACTCATCGCGCTGGTGACGGTCTGTTGCAGGCCGCGCGGCTGGGGCGGACCAAACAGAGGCTTGCCGATCGTGTCCGGGAAGATGTCGTCGAGGAAAAGATCCAGGTTGGCGAGAACGCCGACGTGTTTGCCGCTGGCCAGATTGATGGGAAACTGCGTCGTGACGCCAATCTGGAAATAATTGCCGATGTAGTAGACGCCGGGTCCGACCGTGCCCGTGGTGACGTGGTTGGGCGGCCAGTTGCCGGAAACCGAGGGGCCAATGTTTGAAACCGGCGTGTTGAAGACGCCTTCGAATGTCGGGATGAGGCGGCTGAAGATCTCCGGGACCTCTTTGACGAAGGAGTTCATGTACAAGAGGCTGTACTGAACCGTGAAGCCATAGGTCAGCACGGTCGGGGTCTGGTCGAGCGCGATGAACGGATTGCCGCTGTCGTCGATTTGAAGAGAGTAATCATTGGGATGCGTCGAGAATGTATAGTCGATTTCGCCGGTGACCGCGAAGGGGCGCACCCAGTCGATCGAAGAATCGCCAAAGCCCTTGCCGACATAAAGTTTCGGCGTGATCGCCGTATAGGCGTCGGCGGCGATGGATGAGTTCACGGTTCCGGTGTGGCCCCATTCGGCGCTGATCGCTCCAGCGATGATGAACTCGTGTTCGGGGTTCTGGTAGAAGACGTATTTCAACTGGGTTTCGATGTTGGACCATCCCTGGGCGTAGGAATTGGGTTGCCCCGGATTATAGATCTTCGCCCAATTATATCCTTCCGAGCCGACCGATATGCCGAGATCGGCGGTGATCGTTTTCGCGTATTCCCACCCGACATTGTAGTTCATCGAAGCGAGCGAGCCGTCGAAATTCGCCGATTGTGAAAACGCGAAAGACGGCAGCGTCAGTTCATCGTTGACGCCCGGATCGTCGACCGTGAGCGTCGCGGGAAACAGGCGGTTGCCGACGATGGTGTGGGCGAGCGTCGGGCTGACGCCCGCAAGAAGCGCTATGGCGCTCACCGCGCCCGCGAAGCGAAGAGTGAGATGACGAGACATGATTGATCCTCAATCTGAAAGACGTTCGTTTGGCGCCCGGCGCGTTTGCGGCGCGGGACAGCCGGCAGGCGATCGCAGTCAGATGAGGGCAGGCGGTCCTCGAGGGCGTCCGTCGAACGCGATGGGTCTCGGGCGTAAATCGGCGATTTGTCCGGGAAAAGCGATCTTGGCGCGTATCGTGGGATAATGCGTCTCCAGCGTCGCCGGAGACGGCGACGCGTCGGCGAAGCTTGTCAGGCCGCAACAAAGGCAGCGATCGCCATGGCAGGGACGATGATGTCCGTTTTCGCCGCGCGATTCTCCTCGCGCGTGCTGGCAGTGCAAGGGAGCCGCCGCCCGGACCTGGCTGGCGGATCCGGAATCGATCCAGGTGTGTTGCTGCTGCGCCTGCGCCGCCAGGGGCCGGCCGCTATTTGCAAGAGGGGCGGCGAGAACCAGCAAAACAGCAAGCGCGAGCGCGACATGGCTGCGCCAAAGGCAGGCCGCGAGACGCATCGCGCCACGGAGTTTTTGTGAGTTTCCCGAACCACCCGCCAGCACGACAAGACACCTTGGGCGTGAGCGCCCATTTTCGATTGCAACCGCAGCACGATGGGAGGTTCCTCTTGCCGCCGTCAACCCTAACTCCAGGTGGAGAAGGCCTTGAAACTTCGTTTGCGCCGGGCCGTTGCAATGAAGCAACAAACAGATCTCGGCGAGGGCGCGTTCGCGGCGAATATATGGCGGGGCGGCCTAGAATTCGCCGCATCCAAGACGTAAAAGAGAGGCTTGGCTTTGTCGATCGGTGGAAGACGCGAAGGATGGATTTGCCGGACGATCCGACCTTCACGTGCGAGCGTTCGGGCGACGCCGTGCGTCTCCGGCTCGCCGGACACTGGACTCTCGACGCCTCCGCGGGGCTGGAGACGGAGGCGAGCGCGCTCCTGCGCGAAGCGGGCGCGGCGCGCAAAGCCGTTCTTGATCTTCGCAGCGTCTCGCGCCTCGACACCGCGGGCGCCTGGCTGATCGACAAGACACGCCAGGATCTCGCCGCCAAGGGCGTCGACGCCAGTTTCGAAGCGATCAGTCCAGAATACGGGCTCTTGTTGCAGGAGGCCGGTTACCGCGTCTTTCACGCGCCGCGCCGCAAGCGGGATTTTTATCTTTTCTCGATGCTGGCCGATGTCGGCGAAAGCGTCGCCGAGGCGGGAAGGGATCTCGTCAGAAGCGTCGGCTTTCTTGGCGAAGTGGTGGCCTCGATCGCAAGAAGCGTGATTCACCCCAAGTCCTTCCGCGGCGTCTCGCTGGTTTCCCAGATGGAGACGATCGGCGTGCGCAGCGTGCCGATTATCGCCCTGATCAACTTTCTCGTCGGGGCCATCATCGCGCAGCAGGGCATTTTCCAGTTGCGGCGCTTTGGCGCGGTCATCCTCGCCGTCGATCTTGTTTCCGTTCTGGTCCTGCGCGAACTCGGCGTCCTCATGACCTCGATCATGATCGCGGGCCGGTCGGGTTCGGCGATCACCGCCGAAATCGGCTCAATGAAAATGCGCGAGGAAATCGACGCCCTGCACGTCATGGGCTTGCGGCCTGTCGAAGTCCTGGTCGTTCCGCGGATCCTCGCGCTGATCGTCTGCCTGCCGCTCTTGACCTTCATCGCCGACATGTCCGCCATTTTCGGTGGCATCCTTGTCAGCTGGATCTATGGCGGCATCACGCCGACCAGCTTCATCGCGCTGATTCCCGAGGCGATCGGCGTCAACACCTTCATGGTCGGCATGATCAAGGCTCCGTTCATGGGCCTTGTCATCGGCCTCATCTCCTGCGTCGAGGGCTTCGCCGTCGAAGGCTCGGCGGAATCGCTTGGACGCAGGGTCACGGCATCGGTCATTAAAGCGATTTTCATGGTGGTCGTCGTAGATGGACTGTTTGGCGCCTTTTTCGCGGGAATCCGGTATTGAACCAGCGCTTTGAGGGTCCGCGCATTGAGTGAAGCCTTGTCCACGTTCGGTCCGGCCGACGCCGGCGTCCTCGGCTCCGCGGCCCCGGACGTCGTGATCCGCGTCCGCGACCTTGTCGCGGGTTTTGGCGACAAGATCATCATGAAAGGTCTCGACCTCGATGTTTATCGTGGCGAGGTGCTCGGCGTCGTCGGCGGCTCCGGCACCGGCAAGTCGGTCCTCACGCGGACCATCCTTGGTCTCCTTCCCAAACGCTCGGGACGGATCGAAGTTTTCGGCGCCGATCTCGATGAAGTGTCGGAACGCGAATACGACAGCATCGAACGCCGTATCGGCGTCATGTTTCAGCAGGGCGCCTTGTTTTCGGGCCTCACCGTCAAGCAAAACGTTCAGGTGCCGATGCGCGAGCATCTCGATTTGTCGCCCCGCCTGGCCGACGAGCTCGCGATGCTGAAGATTGAGCTTGTCGGCCTTGCGCTCGACGCCGCCGACAAATATCCGTCCGAATTGTCCGGCGGCATGATCAAGCGGGCGGCGATGGCGAGGGCCCTTGCGCTCGACCCTGAACTCGTCTTTCTGGACGAGCCGACGTCGGGCCTCGATCCCATCGGCGCGGCGGAATTCGACGAATTGATCGGCACGCTGCAAAAGACGCTCGGGCTCACCGTCTTCATGGTGACCCATGATCTCGACAGCCTTTATTCGATTTGCGACCGGATCGCGGCCCTCGCGGAGGGCAAGGTGATCGCGGCGGGCCCAATCGAAACCATGCTCGCGTCAGGTCATCCTTGGCTCAAGGCCTATTTCCATGGCAAAAGGGCGCGCCAGTTCGATCCCGAGAATGTCGCCTGCCGAGCCAAGGCAGGCGCGACGGGACACCTCGGCGAGGCTCGCCTCAATGGCGGGGCTGGCTTCGATAACGCGTCATAGGCAGACGCCGGGTTTTCGATCAAAGGACAAGGACACAGGACCAGTCGATGGAAACCCGCGCAAACTACGCCCTGATCGGGGGGTTCACCCTGGCGGTCATCGCCGCGGCCTTCAGCTTCGTCATCTGGTTTTCGGGCGGCGGCGACAAGCCCGGCGGCCGACACGTCTACAAAGTCGTCTTCACGGGCTCGGTGTCCGGCTTGCTGCGCGGGGCCGCCGTTCTCTTTAACGGCGTCAGGGTCGGCGACGTGACCAGGATCGATTTCGAACCGGACAATCCGACCAAAGTCTACGCTCTCATCGAGATCGACGGCCGCGTCCCGATCCGCACCGACACCAAGGCCCGGCTCGAGGCCACGGGGCTGACTGGCGTCGCCTCGGTCGCATTGTCGGGCGGAAGCGAAGCGGCGGCGCCCCTGCCACCCGGGCCGGACGGAGCGCCGGGCGTGATCATCGCCGACCGGTCGGATTTCCAGGACCTTCTCGAAAAGGCGCGGCAAGTCGCGGGTCAGGCCTCGGAGTTCCTCGACCGGACCAACAAGCTGCTTGACCAGAATTCCGGCTCGATCAACGCGTCGATCAAGAACGCGGAAAAATTCAGCGACGCCCTCGCCGCGAATGCCGGCGGGCTGAAGGATTTCATGGGGGCCATCGCCGATGTCGGAAAATCGATCAAACCGCTGACCGCCAAGCTCGAGACCCTTACGACCGACGCCGACAATGTGGTGAAGGCCGTCGATCCGGCCAAGGTCAAATCCATCATGACGGATTTTTCGGAGATGTCGTCGAAACTCAACTCGGCGTCGAACAAGGTCGACGCGGTCCTGACCAGCCTCAACGGCTTTTTTGCGACGAGCGACTCGAAAGGCGTTTTCGGCGAAGTCGCGGCGGCCGCGAAATCGTTCCGCAAGCTGTCGGACGATCTCGACGCGCGTCTGAAGGAGATCGGAGGCAACCTCGCTCGTTTTACCGGATCGGGATTGCGCCAGTACGAGGCTTTGGCCGTCGAAGGCCGCAAGACGCTGGAAGAACTCAGCCAGGCCATTCGCTCGATCGAAAACAACCCGCAACAGTTCATCTTCGGCAAGAAACAGCAGATTCCCGATTATCCGGCGCGTTGATCCCTTTCCCGCGTGAACTCGCCCCCGGGCGTTTCTGATATTAAAAGCCTTTTAAGACAGGGCGGCTTTTACTGGCCGCTTTGCGCGAAGCGGAACGGATCGGGCATGGCGTGGGACGAGAATGTGGGCGCCATGAGGCGAGAGACGCGTCATGGCGGCGCGTCTTTCATTGCGCTCCTCGCGTCCCTTCTGGCGGCCTTGCCGGGCGGATGCTCCGCGCCGCCAAGAGCGACCTTCGACCTCAGCGCGCCCGATATGAGTTTCAAGGCGCGCGCCGGCCGGCGTGGTCAGGTCGCCGTGGCGGAGCCTTCCGCCATTGCGCCAACCGACTCCGACCGCATTGTCGTGCGCACGAGTTCGGATGCGGTCGCCTATCTCGGCAGCGCGCAATGGGCGGATCAATTGCCGGCGCTGATCCAGAACCGGCTGATCGAGACCTTCGGCAATGCGCATCTGCTGATGGCGGTGGGCAGACCGGGCATTCTTGCCGATTACAAGCTTCAGACCGATATTCGAAGGTTCGAGCTCGATGCGGGGCGCCGCGAAGCGGTGGTCGAGATTTCCGCGCAATTGATCGGACAGAACGACCGGATCGCCGCCGGCAAGATCTTTTCCGCGAGCGCGCCCGCGGCAGGCGATGACGGAGCGAACGTCGCCGCGGCCCTCGACTCCGCGCTCGGCGACGTGATGCGGCAGATCGTGCTTTGGACCGCGCCCCGGATCTGAAATTTCGCCGGCCTCAGACCACGTGGTCCGGCTCCAGCGCGCAGACGGTCTCCCGATCGACCTCGATCTGAAGCGTGACGTGTCCGATGCCAAATCGCCGCCGCAATTCATTTGCCGTCTGCGCGAGAAACGCGTCGCCCGGATGGCCATCCGGCGTCAGGAGATGCGCGGTGAGCGCGGTTTCGCTGGTGCTCATCGGCCAGATATGGAGATCGTGCAGCGCGCTGACTTCCGGCAGGTCGGCGAGGTAGTCGCGCACCTCCGCTGTCGTGATCCCGGCTGGAACTCCGGCGAGCGCCATGGCGAGGCTTTCGCGCAGAAGACCCCAGGTTCCGGCGATGATCAGCGCGCTGATCCCAAGGCTCACCAGGGGATCGATCCACAGCCTGCCGGTCAGCATGATGGCGAAACCGGCGAGGACGACGCCAGCGGAGATCGCGGCGTCCGCCGCCATGTGCAGGAACGCACCACGGATATTGAGGTCGCCCTTGCGTCCGTACGCGAATAAGGCGGCGGTGATGAGATTGATGACCATGCCAATGGCGGCGACCGCCATCATCGCGCCGGCGATGACAGGCTCTGGCCGAAACAGCCGCTCGATCGCGGCATAACCGAGGGCCCCGGTGACGACGAGCAGGAACACTGCGTTGAACAGGGCGGCCATGATCGAGGTCGCGCGCAGCCCGTAGGTGAAGCGCGGCGAAGGCGCCCGCGCCGAGGCGATCGTCGCCGCATAGGCCACGAAAAGCCCGAGCACGTCGGAAAGATTATGCCCGGCGTCGGCAATCAGCGCGACCGAGTGGGCGATGATCCCGTAGATCAGCTCGAGGGCGACGATCAGGAGGTTCAGCGCGATCCCGACGCCGAACCTGTAGCCGAAAGTGGCCGGCGCGTGGGCATGGGAATGGGAGTGGGAATGGCCCGGGCGATGATGATGAGGAGGGCCATGGGGTTCGCCAGATTCGTCTTCGATGTGATGATCGTGCGAATGGCTCATCTGATATCCATCGTTCCGGCTCGCGCCGCCAGATCCTGCGTCAGGCGCGCTTCCTATATCATTTCGTGGCCTGAATCATCCCTTCAGAGCGCTTTCCGATCGCATGAAGTCATGCGATCGATCGGAAATCACTTCAAATTCAAAGGCTTGAGCATATTCTTGTCGATTGGATTGATTCAATCCGATCGGAATATGCTCTAAGCTGTCGGCGGCGTAACGAAGTCCCCGAACCTTCCGCCGGAAAGACCAGAGGCTCCTCAAAACCCGCGTCTCCACGAGCGGTCCCGACGCGTTCGAGGTCCTGACGCGTTCGAGGTCCTGACGCGTTCGAGGTCCTGACGCCTTCGAAAGGTGAACATTCCATTGCAATCCGACCCGGTTTCGCCGCCCGCCGTTTTCACCGAAGGCTCTACGATGCGCCATGTCGTGGTCATGACCGCGGCCGCTTCGGTGGGGCTGATATCGATCTTTCTTGTGGACCTTCTGTCGCTTTTGTACGTCTCGCGGCTCGGCGACGCCAACCTGACGGCGGCCGTCGGCTTCGCGACGCAGGTGATGTTTTTTTCGGTCTCGATCTGCATCGGCCTGTCGATCGCGATCGGCGCGCTCGTCTCGCGGGCGATCGGCGCGGGCGACAGGCCGGCGGCGAGACGGTTCGCCGCGTCCGGCCTCGTCCACGTCGTTCTCGTGACGGCCTTCGTCAGCAGCGCCGCATGGCCGCTGCGGCGGGAGATCCTGATGCTGTTCGGGGCGCGGGGGGAGGCGCTTGACGTGGGCGCGACCTATCTCGCGATCACGCTGCCGGTGACTGTTTTTCTCGGTCTTGGCATGTCCCTCGCCGGCATCCTGCGGGCTATCGGCGACCCGCGCAGGGCGATGTATGTCACCCTTGCGGGCGCTCTCGCCACGGCGGCGCTGGACCCTGTCTTCATCTTTGGCTTCGGCCTCGGCGTCAACGGCGCCGCCATCGTCACGATCATCTCCCGGATCATTTTCGTCGTCGTCGGTCTTCACGGCGCCTCCCGCAAGCATCGGCTCATCGCGCGCCCGAGCGCGGCGGCGGCCATCGCCGACGTTCCGGCGATGATGGGGATCGCGGTCCCCGCGATTCTGACCAATCTGGCCGCGCCGGTGGCGGGCGCCTATTCGATGCGGATTTTTTCGCAATTCGGCGACGCCGTCGTGGCGGCTTTCGCCATCATCGACCGGGTCAATCCGGTCGCGTTCGGCGTGCTCTTCGCGCTGTCTGGTTCGGTCGGCCCGATCATGGGCCAAAATCTCGGCGCGAAGCTGATCGGCCGGGTCCGGCAAGTGCTCACCAATTGCTTCGTCGTCGCCGCGCTTTATGTGGTTGTCGTCGCGCTGGCGTTGCGGCAGGCCGCGCCGCTCGTCGTCGACCTGTTTCACGCCAAGGGCGAAACCGCCGACCTCGTGACCTTCTTTTGCGCCTACGGGGGCCCGCTCTGGCTGTTTCTTGGCGCCATTTTCGTCGCCAACGCGGCCTTCAACAATCTCGGCTTTCCGTTCCTTTCAACCTTGTTCAACTGGGGCCGGGCGACGCTTGGCGCGATCCCCTTCGTGACCTTCGGGGCGGCGCATTACGGTCCCGAAGGCGGCTATCTCGGCCTCATCGCCGGTTCGGCCCTTTTCGGCGTCGGCGCCGTCGTCGCCGCCTATTGGGTGACGGGGCGGCTCGCAAAGAACCACAAAGATGCGTAAGATCGTCCGCCGGCGAAGTTCGGCGGAATAAAAAAACCGGGAGGACCAAAATGTTCAATCTCTACGAGATCTTGCAAAGCGCTCATGGCGGGGAGGCGATCGAAAATCTGGCGAAGCAGTTCAACATCTCGCCCGATGAGGCCGACGCCGCCGTCAAGGCGCTCACCCCCGCACTGTCGGAGGCCTTTTTGAGCAAGTCATCCGAGCCGCTCGCTCTCGGCTCGATTTTCAGCGCAATGGAAGAGGGCCAGCACGCTCTGGCCTTCGCCGATCCCGCGGCGTCGCAGTCCAGCACCACGATCGAGAAGGGCGCGGAAATCCTGAGCCAGATCTTCGGCGAGCGCCATGTGGACGAAGCCGTCGTGCAGCGGGCTTCCGCGGCCAGCGGCGTCGCCCCCGACCTGCTTGAACGAATGCTGCCCGTCATTGCCTCGATGCTTTTCGGCGGCATGTCGAACTCCCTTAAAAATCAGGGTCTTGGCCCAATCCTCGCCCAATTGACGCAGGCTTCGGGGCAGGGCGGTCTTGGTTCGATCCTTGGCCAGGTCCTCGGCGGCGGCCAGCCTGAACCCGCGCCGGCTCCCTCAGCTCCCGCTCCGGCGCCCTCGCCGTCCGGACTTGGCGGAATTCTCGGGTCCATATTGGGAGGGCTTTTGTCGCGTTCAAGCTCGGCTCCAGCTCCGTCCGCGCCCGCGCCCGCGCCCGCGCCCCAGGCTCCCGGAATTGACATGACATCGATTCAAGCGGCGCTCGAGGCGCTGAACAAGATGCTTCAGCCTGGGACCCCGCCCGCGGCGCCGACCGCGCATGCGGGGTTGAACAAGGAAATCGGCGACATTCTCGATCACAAGGCCTGAATCGGTCCGGGCCTTCGGGAACGGGGCCCGGCGTTTTCTGAGCGGTTGCGCCGCAGAGGAAAGCCAGCCGTTCAATTCTCTTGCATTGCCCCCTCGCGCGCTCTCGCCTATGAAGTTGCGCGGTGCGTTTGGGAGCGCGCGCGCTTCCCTCCGCATCGCATTGACCGGCGTAAACGAAAGCAGACGATGGCCCGCGACGTTTCGGATTCAACGCCCATCGGGTCGCGTGACGAACTCGTCGCCTGGATCGAAGCGGGTTCGCGACCGCCCGAAGACTTCAAAATCGGCACCGAACACGAAAAAATTCCCTTCTATAAGGACAATAAATCTCCGGTCCCCTATCACGGCGGCGCTTCGCGCTGCGGGGTCGGATCGCTCCTTCGCGCGATGGAGCGCGGACTGGGATGGGCTCCGATCAATGACGGGCCCAATATCATAGGGCTCTTCGACGACAAAAGCGGCGGGGCGATCTCGCTCGAACCCGGTGGGCAATTCGAACTTTCGGGCGCGCCGGTCGACTCGATCCATGCGACGAAATCCGAACTCGAGGAGCATTTCACCGCGCTCGAGGTCATCGCCGGGCCCTGCGGCATCGGATTCCTTTCGCTTGGCATGAGTCCCAGATGGAGCCTCGCCGAGACGCCGATGATGCCGAAGCAGCGTTACGCGATCATGGCGGGCTATATGCCGAAGGTCGGCTCCCACGGCCTCGACATGATGTTCCGGACCGCCACCGTGCAGGCCAATTTCGATTTTTCCGGCGAAGCCGACATGGTCAAGAAATTGCGCGTTTCGCTGGCGCTGCAGCCGCTCGCGACGGCGCTGTTCGCCAATTCGCCTTTCACGGATGGAAAGCTGAACGGGTTCTTGTCCATGCGTTCCGAGATCTGGCGCGACACCGATCGCAATCGCACGGGGATGCTGCCGTTCGCCTTCGAGCCCGGAATGGGATTTGAGCGCTACGTCGATTATGCGCTCGACGTGCCGATGTATTTCGTCAAACGCGGCGGGGAGTACCACGACGTCGCGGGCGCGAGCTTTCGCGATCTGCTCGCCGGCGCCCTTCCTCAGATGCCCGGCGAACAGGCGACCCTTTCGGATTGGGCCAATCACCTGTCGACGATTTTCCCCGAAGTGCGCTTGAAGCGCTACCTTGAGATGCGCGGCGCCGACGCTGGTCCGAGGCCGTTCCTGACCGCGCTTCCCGCCCTTTTCACGGGCCTTTTTTATGATTCCCCGGCGCTCGACGCCGCCTTCGATCTCGTCAAACCCTGGACGGCGGAAGCGCGTGAGACACTGCGCGCGGACGCGCCGCGGCTGGGGCTTGAAGCAACCATCGCCGGCCGCAAACTGCGCGATGTGGCCAGCGACGTTCTCGGTTTTGCTCGGGCGGGTCTTGCGCGGCGCGACCGGCGCGACTCGGAAGGCCGGGACGAAACCTGCTTTCTCGATCCGCTGGACGAGGTGGTCGCCGCGGGCACGCAGGCCGAGGCGCTGATCGGCCGATACAAAAGCGAATGGGGCGGAAGCGTCGCTCCGGCCTTTGAGGAATGCGTCTATTGAGCTAACCTGTCGCGCAGGGCCTTGACCCCTGTCGCGCTCGCGACGACGTTCCTATATGCTTTGGCGCTGCTTACAGGTTTTTCATCTAAGCCAATGCGGGGGCGCGTATGCGTGCGTCGGCGTCAGAGCAGGAAAATTTGTTGATCAATCGCTCGTCCGGCGCCGGCTCGCCGGAAGTCCCGGAATTTCTCCGGCATGGCGGCGAAATGGGCGCGAGGATCGGCGCGAGCGACTGGTCCGGCTCGTCGCTCGGCCCCGTTTCGCAGTGGCCAGCGGCCCTGAAGAATGCGCTCGGCCTTGTCCTTCCCTCCGAGGCCCAGATCGTGTTGTTCTGGGGTCCGGACTATGTCGCATTCTACAACGACGCCTATGCGCCCTCGATTGGCGACAAGCATCCGCGCGCGCTGGGGCGCCCCGCCGCGGAAAGCTGGACGGAATTGTGGGACGATCTTGAACCGATGTTGAGCCAGGTGCGGACGACCGGGAAAACGGTGTTCGCCAAAGATCGGCCGTTCGATATCGAACGGCGCGGCTATCGTGAAAAAGTGTCCTTCGACATTTCCTATTCCGCCCTCCGCGACGAGACCGGCGGGATCGGAGGGGTGCTCTGTATCGTGAGCGAGACGACCGAACGGGTCCTCGCCGAGCGCCGCGTCGCGTTCCGGAGCGAACTTTGGGACCGGCTTCGCGCATCAAGCGATCCAAGGGAGGGGATCGCCACGGCCGCGGCGATGCTCGGGCGTCACCTTGACGCGTCCTGCGCCGGTTATGCCGAATTCGATGCGGAGTCCGGCCTCGCGATAGTGGCGGACGATTGGTCGGCGCCGGGGTTCGCGAGCATTGCCGGCGTTCACCGCCTCGACGATTTCGGCTCCGGCCTGGCGGACGAACTGCGCGCGGGGCGGACGGCGGTCATCTTCGACGCCGCGACCCACCCTCTGACCGGCGGCGCCGCCGTGGCTTATGCGCTGATCAGAACGCGCGCGCTGATCTGCGCCCCCGTCGTGAGGGATGGCGTTCTTGCGGGCCTGATGTTCGTCCTCAACGAGCGCTCGCGGCGATGGACGGAGGGCGATGTTCTGCTCGTCAAGGAGGTCGCCGAACGCACCTTCGCCTCGGCGGAGCGGGCCCGCGCGGAGTCCCGTCTGCGCGAAAGCGAAGCGCGCTTCCGCAACCTTGCCGACAGCGCGCAGGTCATGGTCTGGATGACGGCGGCCGACGGAGCATGCACTTACCTGTCGCGATCCTGGTATGAGTTCACCGGACAGACGCCTGAGACGGGGCTTGGCTTCGGCTGGCTCGACGCTATTCATCCCGACGACGCGGCCGAGGCGGCGCGGGACGCCGTCGAGGCCAACTCCAAGCATGAGCCGATCAATCTCGAATATCGCCTTCGCGTGGCGGACGGACAATATCGTTGGGTCATCGACGTTTCCGCGCCTCGTTTCGGGCCGGATGGAGCCTTTCTCGGCTACGTCGGATCGGTCATGGACATCAGCGAGCGCAAACGCACAGAGGCGGACCTTGCGATCAGCGAACAGCGGTTCCGCGCAGCTGTGGATGCGGTGCAGGGCATCCTCTGGACCAATGACGCGAGCGGCCGGATGAGAGGCGAGCAGCCCGGCTGGGCCGCGCTGACCGGGCAGACGTTCGACGAATATCAGAGCCTTGGCTGGTCGAACGCCATTCACCCCGACGACGTGCGGCCGACGGTCGAGGCGTGGAACGCCGCGGTGGCGGGGTGCAGGACGTTCATTTTCGAGCACCGCGTGCGACGGCATGACGGCGAATGGCGGCGTTTTTCGGTCCGCGCTGTTCCGGCGCTGGTGGGCGAGGAAGGGTCTGTCCGCGAATGGGTTGGCGTGCACACCGACGTGACGGAGCAACGCGCGGCGGAAAGCGCGCTGCTCGACCTTTCGATGACCCTCGAAGAACGCGTGCAGGCGGCGACCGCCGAGCGGGAGAGCGCGCTCGCCCAGCTGCACGAGATGCAGAAACTCGACATGATCGGGCAAATGACCAGCGCCGTGGCGCATGATTTCAATAACCTGCTGACGCCGATTGTCGGGGGTCTCGACATCATTCGCGAGAAAATTGAAGGCGACGCGCGGGCGCAAAGGCTGGTGGCCGGAGCGCAGCAGGCGGCCGAGCGCGCGACGACGCTGATCTCGCGCCTGCTCACCTTCGCCCGGCGCCAGCATCTTGAGCCGCGCGCCGTCGATTTAGCCGGCCTTGTGGCGGGAATCGAAGATCTGATCTCCCGCTCTGTCGGGCCGGGGGTTCGACTCGAACTCGAGCTTGCGCAGGATTTGCCGGCCGTTCGCGTCGACGCGAATCAGCTTGAACTCGCAATCCTCAATCTCGCGGTCAACGCGCGCGACGCGATGTCCGGCGAGGGCGTCCTGACGATTCGCGTCGATAAGCCTGACGAAAGAGCGCCTGATCGTCCGCCGCATCTCGAGCCGGGAGCCTATGAGCGGGTTCGCGTCATCGATACGGGTTGCGGGATGAACGGCGAAACTTTGAAGCGCGCCGTCGAGCCGTTCTATTCGACGAAAGATATTGGCAAGGGCACCGGTCTTGGACTTTCGATGGTGCATGGCCTCGCCGCGCAGTCGAGCGGGGCCCTCGCGATCCAGAGCGAACCCGGCCGCGGAACGCAAATAGCTCTTTGGCTTCCGCTGGCGAGCGACGCGGACGCCGGCAGATTGGACGAGAGCGACGAGCCTGTTGTTCTGGCTCGCCGAATGTCGATCCTGCTCGTCGACGACGATGAACTCGTCCGGACGGGAACGATGGAGATGCTGATCGAGATGGGGCATGAGGTTTGCGCGGCGGAGTCCGGCGCGCAAGCCCTTGAGCTGCTCAGCCGCGACAGCGGCATCGACGCGCTCCTGACCGATTACCTCATGCCGGCGATGACGGGGGCGGAACTGGCCGTGAAAGCGCGGGCGATCCGACCTAGCCTCCCCGTTCTTTTGATCACCGGCTACGCCGACCTCGCTCAAGGGGTGGGGCTCGGATTGCCGAGGCTGGCGAAGCCATTCCGGCAAACGCAACTTGCGTCGGCGATCGTCAGCGCGATCCAGAACGCCATCGGATCCTAGCGCACATTCTTGTCGATGGGATTGAATCCATCCCATCGGAAAGCGCTCTCTTGCGCAGAAGCCTACTTGGCCTCGGGGTGATGCTGGCGCGTCTTGGCCGCGCGGCGGCGGCGGGAGCGGGCGAGACTCCGGTGCGGATTCAGTGTCGCCTGCGCCTTTGTCTCGGAAGCGCCCGAGAGGATCAGCAAAGAAATCGCGGCCCTGGCCAGGGCGCCAGATAAGAAAGAGCGGCGAGGCAACATCTTGAACGTTCCTTCCATCATGAGGGCCGGTACGCGGCGGCCTTTAGAGCGCTTTCCGATCGCATGAAGTCATGCGATCGATCAGAAATCGCTCCAAGGTTAAATGCTTGAGCATATTCTTGTCGATGGGATTGATTCAATCCGATCGGAATATGCTCTAGACGACCTTTGAGAGGTTCTGCTTTCTTTGGCGGCGTTGGCTGAATTAGCTTATTCCGCCTCACGCTCATGAGGCGGAAAAGACGGACGCCGCCGACGTTGTGAAACTATCACCGGAAAAATCAATCATCAAGACGAAGACCGCTTTGATCCGGGCCGGTCTTCGGTCGCGGCGCGCCAGCGCCGTGGGAGGAAGCCGGGAATTCCATGGCCTGTGGGCGGGAATTCCATGGCCTGTGGGATTGTCTTGAGGGCTCATCTTTGGCAAGCATGGTGCTGCTTGGATGATCTCCCGAACGGGTTGTGAAATTCGAGCGATGCGCGGGAACCATGCGGACCAGTATGATCCGACGCGTCATCAGCTTGAACAGTCATTGAGGAGGCGTCATGAGCGACCCGCGATTGTCAGAAGACGAATTGAAGCCGAAGGGACTGCTCAATACGCAGTTCATGCGGCGCGAGGGGCCTTATCTCATTCTGCTGGCCTTGACGGTCCTTGGCATCGCCATGACTGGCGTCGCGCGTTATCCTGTCAATTTGTACTGGGAGCTCATGACTCCCATCATCGCACTCGTCTGCATGTACACGGCGTGGCCCGACACTCCCGACAAGAGCGCGCAATGGCGGCTGATCTGGCGGCAGGTTCTGCATTGGCTCGCGTTTCTGATCGCGATGAACCTCGCGCTACTGCCCGACGTGCAGCGGCTGATTCATCCGCGAGGCGTCTCGCTGATGATTCTGCTTCAGCTGGCCCTCGGCACCTTCGTCGCGGGCGTGCATATCTCTTCCTGGCGGGTTTGTTTCCTTGGCGTCGCCATGGCGGTTGGCGTGCCCACCATCGCCTGGGTCGAGCGGTCGGCTTTCGCGATTGTGGGAATTATCGCCCTGATCGGCCTGTTTCTGGCGTTTCGAGGTTCTCGCGACGAGAAATCGCGCTGACAACCCTTTGAGCGAATTCAGCGTTGAAGGTCGAGCTATCAAATTCCGCCTGTGAATTCGTCTGAACAGGAGCCCTGGACATGCGTCTTCCGCTCATTGCGCCTTCTGATCTGTCGCCCGATCAACGTCCCCTTTACGAAGACATGCGCGATGGGATCGCGAAAGGGTTCGGCGGCTTCGTCACGCAAAGGGACGACGGGGCCCTGATGGGACCGTGGAACCCCTGGCTGCAGGAACCCCGGATCGGCAAGCCGATCTGGGATTTGACCAAAGCGCTCTCTGGCGAATCGACGTTGCCGGATTCGGTCCGGCAGGTCGCAATCCTCGTGACCGGGGCGCATTTCAAGGCCGCATACGAGATTTATGCGCATGTAGCCGTGGCGCAAAAGGACAAGCTTCCGAACGCCAAACTCGCGACCATCGTCGCCGGGCAGCGGCCTGCGGATTTGAGCGCCGAGGAGGGCGTCGCTTACGATGTCGCCGCCGCGCTGACCGGGGGCGGAGTTTTGCCGGAACTGACCTATCGGGCCGCCGTCGAGGCCTTCGGACCGCACGGCGCGGCGGAACTGTGCTATCTCGTCGGTCTTTATTGTCTCGTCTCGGTCACGTTGAACGCGTTCGACGTTCCCGTGCCGGATTAACGGCCATACCCTCGCCCCGTTTCTTCAGTCGAGCCAAGACGAGTGTGCGAAGACGAGTGTGCGAAGGCGGGTCGCATTTCCGCAAGCGTCATGCTAGCTGAGGGACCTGCGGGAGCGACCCCGGCTATTCACGAGACGCACAATGACTGATCTTTTCCGCGAAGTTGACGAAGACGTCCGCCGCGACCGGGCGATCCAGCTCTGGACGAGGTACCAATATTGGGTGCTCGCCCTGGCGCTTCTGGTTGTGGTCGGGACGGTCGGATTTCAGACCTATGTACACTTCCGGGACGAGGCCGCGCAGGCCGCCGGAGCCGAGTACGAGGCCGCGGTCCAATTGTCGCGCGACGGCAAAACGACGGAGGCCGAGGCCGCGCTCGCCGCTTTGGGTCAGAGCGCGGCGAAGGGCTATGCTGCGCTGGCCCGGTTGCGGGCGGCGGACGAGATCGCCAAACGCGATCCGGCCGCGGCGATCGAGGCCTATGACAAGCTGGCCGCTGATCAATCCATCAATGTGAGCTTTCGTGATCTCGCCGAATTGAGAGCCGCGTTCTTGAGGGTCGATCACGACGATTACAAAGACCTCATGCTGAAGCTCAGCCCGCTTGCGAACCCGAATTACCCCTATCAGAACCAGATCCGGGAACTGCTCGGGATCACCGAATTGAAGCGCAATGATTTCGAGGCGGCCGGACGCTGGTTCGACGCGATCATCTCGGATCCGATTACTCCCACCGCGCTGCGCCAGCGGATCGAGGCTTTCATCACCCTCGTGCAGGGGGCGCGAACCCTGACGCCGGCCGCCGCGCCAACCGCCGCGCCGCAACCCGCTCCCTCTCAAGCGGTTGCTCCAAAAGATGCTTCGCCCCAGGGAGTGCAGCCGCTAGGTCCGCAATCCAAGGGACTGGATCCCGGCAAATAATGTTCACCGTCGCGATCATCGGACGCCCGAATGTCGGCAAGTCGACCTTGTTCAACCGGCTCGTCGGCAAAAAGCTCGCGCTGGTGGATGATCGCCCCGGAGTGACCCGCGACCGCCGCGAAGGCGAGGCGAGGCTCGGCGATCTGACCTTCAAGATCATCGACACCGCGGGCCTCGAAGAGGGCGACGCCGCCTCTTTGCCCGGCCGCATGCGGGCGCAGACGGAAATGGCGATCGAACACGCGGATGCGATCTTCTTTCTGTTCGATTCACGGACGGGCCTCACCCCGGACGATCGTGTCTTCGCCAATCTCGTCCGCAGGGCCGGCAAGCCCCTGATCCTCATCGCCAACAAAGCCGAGGGCCGAGCCGGAGAAGCCGGCGCCGTCGAAGGCTATGATCTTGGCCTTGGCGAGCCGACCCCGCTTTCGGCTGAACATGGCGATGGCTTCGCCTCGCTTTACGCGGCCCTGCGCGAAGCGCTTCCGGCCGAAACGGAGGTGCCGGACGATCAGGTTGAAGCTGAAACCAGGATTGTTCTTGGCGAGGACCAGGACGGCTCCGAACTTGACGTCACAAAGCCCTTGCGGGTCGCGATCATCGGCCGGCCCAACGCCGGCAAATCGACCTTGCTCAATCGCCTTCTGGGCGAGAACCGGCTGCTCACCGGACCAGAACCTGGACTCACCCGCGATACGATCGGAATCGATTTCGAATGGCGGGGCCGCAAGGTCAAGATGTTCGACACTGCGGGCCTGCGCCGGCGCGCGAAGGTCGACGACAAACTCGAGAAGCTGGCCGGCGCTGACGCCTTGCGGGCGGCGAAATTCGCCGAGGTCGTGGTCCTTCTGCTCGACGCGACGATTCCGTTCGAAAAACAGGATCTGACCCTCGCCGATCTTGTCGAGCGCGAGGGCAGGGCGCTCGTCATCGGCCTCAACAAATGGGACCTGATCGAGGCGAAGGGATCAAAGCTCAGCGAATTGCGCGAATCAGCGATCCGTCTTCTGCCGCAGGTCAAGGGTGCTCCGGTCGTTCCGCTCGCCGGCGAGACCGGGGAAGGCGTGGAAAAGCTCATGGAGGCCGTCGTTCGCGCGCACGAGACCTGGAACAAGAGGATTTCCACGGCGCGGCTCAATCGATGGCTTGAAGGCGCCCTCGAGCAGACGCCGCCGCCGGCGGTTTCAGGGCGGCGGATCAAAATCCGGTACATGACCCAATTGCGCGCAAGGCCGCCCTATTTCATCATTTTCGGCAATCAGCTCGACGCGCTGCCCGCGAGTTACGAGAGATTTCTCGTCAACGGCCTGCGCCAGGCTTTCGATCTTCCCGGCGTTCCGATCCGCGTATCGAAAAAGACCAGCGACAACCCGTATCAACATCGGAAGGCGCGGCAGCGGTAACGATAAAGTCTTTGTAGGCCGCCGGCGCTTCCGGGTCGGCGCGGCTGCGAGTATGCTTCGCCAGGTCCGAAGGGAATTTTCGTCAAGCCACAAGAAAAAAGGAAGGGGACCAGCATGGCGCGCCCAGATGATAAATCTCAAGGCTGGCGCAGAGCTCTGCTGCTGATTTCCGAAGCCGTCGTCGTCGTTTACGTCGTTCTCGACGCCCTCGTCACGCCTGTTTTCCGCCCCCTGATCCGGTGGACGGCGCAGCTTCGCGTCATCGCAAGGTTGCAGGCCGCCGTGGCGCGACTGCCTCCCTATGGCGTCCTCGTCGCCCTCGCGATTCCCTTCGCCGTCGCGGAGCCGGCGAAAATCTACGCGGTGATCCTGATCGGCACCGGCCATGTGATCGTCGGCGTCAGCGCGCTTGTCCTCGCCTACGCCGTCAGCCTTCTGATCATTGAGAGAATTTACGACGCGGGCAAGGCGAAGCTCATGACCATCGAATGGTTCGCTAAAATTCTCAACTGGCTGATCGCGTTTCGCGACAGGATCATCGCCTGGGCGAAATCGACCGAGGCCTGGGCCTATGGAGTTGCGCTTGGCCGCAAGGCGAGAGCGCTGACCGCGCGGATCAAGCTGCGCATTGGTTGGGGTTGAAGCTTCGCAATCCCGGTTTCCGGCGGGGTTTTTCACCAAGGGTTTTTCGGAATAAATAGTGCGGTTCCAACCATTCAAGAAGCGATTGCGCCGGCGTGACGCGATCATTCCCACAGCGAGGATCAGGCGCACATGAAAACCGGCACGACTTCTTCCGGCTTTGGGGCCGGCGCTGAGCCCGGACACGCCCACGACGAAGCGAGCGAATTCGAGGCGTTCGAGCCTCCGCTGATCCGGAAGCGCCGCTTCCGCCCGGTTCCGATCCGGATCATCCTTCCCAATCTCGTCACCCTGCTGGCGCTTTGCCTCGGCCTGACCGCTATTCGTCTTGCGGCCGACGGGCAGTTCGAGACCGCGGCTCTGGCGGTGATCGGCGCCGCGATTCTGGACGGATTGGACGGAAGAATCGCGCGCGCCTTGCGTGGAACGTCAAGGTTTGGCGCGGAACTCGATTCCCTCGCCGACTTTGTTGATTTCGCCGTCGCGCCGGCTTTGATCCTTTATTTCTGGAGTCTGCATGAGTTCAAGAGTTTTGGCTGGTTCGCCTCGCTGATCTTCGCGATCGCCGGAGCGCTTCGGCTCGCCCGCTTCAACGTCACGGCCGACGAGCCGAACCGCCCCGCCTGGCGCACGCATTTTTTCACCGGGATGCCCGCGCCCGCCGGGGCCATCGTCAGCCTGCTGCCGCTCTATCTCAATCTGTCCGTTCTCGGCGTCCCGAACGCGCGAGGTCTGGTTCCCTTCGAAATCGCCTATGTTCTTGTCATCGCGTACCTGATGGCGAGCCAGATCCCGCATTTTTCCGGCAAAAAAAGCGGCCGGGTGCCGCGCGAATATGTCATCGCCGTTCTGTTCGGGGTCGCCGCCGGTCTTATTTTACTGGCGACCTTCCCGATGGAGATGATGATTTTTCTTGCGCTGGCCTATCTCGCGACAATCCCCCTCGCCGTTCGCCGGTTCAAGGCCCATGAGACGGAGGAGGTTGCGGTCCCGTCCGGAACTCCGCCGCAATCCTGAGGCGGAGCCCGTCCGCCCCGTTTACAAACGCCCTGTTCACAAACGCCCGGTTCTCGATTACGGTCGCGGCGAATTGCCCGCCCGGCAATCAGCTTGGCCGGATTATGGGCGGGAACGGGGGATTTCGACGGGTCTCGCGGTTGGGGGCGGGATTCACTGTCCGCGAATTGCGCAAATGATTGAACCGCAGCCCGCGGTAGGGCAAGAAAGCCCTGACGCGTGATTGCGGGGTAACGGAGCTTGAGCATCTCAAGGTCCGCGATTGGGTCAACAGCATCCGGGCGAGCCGTTGTCCAGTCGAGCGGCTACAGAACAAGGAAAGAAATGTCGAAAGAAGAATTACTCGAGTTTCCGGGGGTCGTAGTCGAATTGCTGCCCAACGCCACCTTTAGGGTTCAGCTCGAGAACGAACACGAGATCATCGCTCACACCGCCGGAAAAATGCGCAAGAACCGGATTCGCGTCCTCACCGGCGACAAAGTGCTCGTCGAGATGACGCCGTATGATCTGACCAAGGGCCGCATCACCTACCGGTTCAAGTGAGCCGGCCTATCATGATCGGCGGCGGCCATGACTGGCGCAGATAAAGCCTCTTCGAGCGGCGAGGATAAACCCTGGCGGCCGAAGCTCGTGCTCGCGTCGGCGTCGTCGCGCCGTCTCGAACTTCTGCAGCAGATCGGGATCGAACCCGATGCGCTTTTGCCTGCCGACATCGATGAAACGCCAGGCAAGACCGAGCTCCCCCGCAGCCTCGCCGCGCGGCTCGCCCGGGAAAAGGCGCATGCGGCGGCGAAGGTGGCGGCGGGCCGCCCCGAACTCGCCGGGGCCTATGTGATCGGCGCCGATACCGTCGTCAGCGTCGGACGCCGAATCCTGCCGAAATGCGAAATCCTCTCGGAAGCCGCACAATCCCTTCGTCTCCTGTCGGGGCGCGCGCATCGGGTTCACACCGGCGTTTGCCTCGTCAACCCCAAGGGGCAGGAGCGACGAAAGATGGTGGAGACGCGAGTGCGCTTCAAGCGGCTTTCCTCAAGTGAGATCGAAGCCTACCTTGGCTCCGGCGAATGGCGGGGCAAGGCCGGAGGCTATGCGATTCAGGGACTGGCGGGCGCGTTTGCGCTGAAACTCGTCGGATCCTATTCTTCCGTCGTGGGATTGCCGCTTTACGAGACGATGTCGCTTCTGGCGGGCGAAGGCTATCCCGCCCAGCTCTTCTGGTTGAACAGGGTCTGATGGGACGGCTCCCGCGGGCTTGCCCCTGAAAGGCGGCTTTCCGAGGCGTTGCTCCTAAAGCACGAACGCCTTGCGTTCCAAGGAAAAGTCCATGGCTGGCGAGGGCGATCAAGATCACGCGCACGACGGCGAGGCGTCGGTTCCACCGCGGCCTTGCCCGGTTTGCGGCAAGCCCGCCGTCTTCGCCGCGCGCCCGTTTTGTTCGAACCGATGCGCCGACGTTGATTTGCATCGCTGGCTTCGCGGCGCCTACGCCCTTCCCGCCGCGGACGACGATGAGCCGCCGCTTGAGGCCGACGCAAAGGACCGCGGCGAGTGACTTTCGCCCGGCCCCGGGCTTCGAGATAAAGCGCCCATGTTCTTCATCGTCTCGAAGATCTTCTGGCTGATCGCCGAACCCGTCGCCCTGCTGCTCGGGGTTGGCGTTGTCGGCGTGCTTCTCGGCTTTACGCGGTTCGCGCGCGTGGGGCGCGCCGTCGTGGCCTTTTCCATAATCACGCTGGCGATCGCCTTGCTGACGCCTCTTGGCGCGCTGCTTCTACGCCCTCTGGAGGAGAGATTTCCTCAACCGTCCGTCAGCGCGGCCGAGCCGACCGGCATCATCGTGCTGGGCGGGGCGCTGGATGAAGCGAGGTCGGAAGCGCGCGGAGAAGACATCCTCACGGGGGATGGCGCCAGGCTCACAACGGGTCTGAAATTGGCCCTGCGCTATCCGAACGCACGGCTTGTCTTTACGGGAGGAGCGGCGAACCTGTCGGGCGAAGAACCGGCGGAGGCCATTGGCGTGCGCAAGCTTTGGCTGGCGCTTGGCGCGCCGGAGGGGCGCGTGAGCTTTGAGGCGAGGTCGCGCAACACCTGGGAAAACGCCCTGTTCACCCTCGATCTCCTCCAGCCGGGTCCAAACGACAAATGGCTGCTCGTGACTTCGGCCTGGCATATGCCCCGCGCGGTCGGGATCTTCCGCCGCGTCGGGTTTAACGTTACGCCTTATTCGGTGGCGTACCGCACCTTTGGAGACAGGCGGGACTGGTTTGTTTCCGCCATGCCGGAAAAAGTGGCGATGCTGGATTTCGCGGTCCGCGAATATGTCGGTCTGCTGGCCTACCGCC
Source organism: Methylocapsa palsarum (assembly GCF_900114285.1). GTDB lineage: Bacteria > Pseudomonadota > Alphaproteobacteria > Rhizobiales > Beijerinckiaceae > Methylocapsa > Methylocapsa palsarum. The sequence goes on from NZ_FOSN01000002.1 coordinate 25,780, forward strand.
TGACGGGAAAAACCAGCGAACTTTTTCCGGCGCCCTGAGGGTTTTGCGTTTCGGCAAAACGCGCGCCGCTATTGGTCCAAAGAGGGAGATGAACGCTCACATGGCCTTGACGCTGATTATCGCCAACAAGAACTATTCGTCATGGTCGTTCCGCCCGTGGCTGGCGATGCGTTACTTTCAGATTCCCTTCGAGGAGATCGTGATCCCCCTGGGGCGGGAGAACACCCGCGCGGACATTCTGCGCTACGCTCCTTCCGGAAAGTGCCCGTCGTTGATCGACGAGGGACTCGTCGTCTGGGATTCGCTGGCGATCATCGAATATCTGGCGGAAGCCTTTCCTGATCATCCGATTTGGCCAAGGGAGCGCGGGGCGCGAGCGCGGGCGCGGTCTCTGGCGGCGGAAATGCACTCCGGATTCCTCGCTTTGCGCCAGCAGACGCCAATGAACATGCGCCGGCCGGTCCGCAAAATAGATCTCAACCCGGAGGCCGCTGCCGATGTCGCGCGGCTCGAACAGGCGTTCGCCGCGGCGCGTCAAGAGTTTGGCGCGGGCGGGCGATTTTTGTTTGGCGCTTTCTGCGCCGCCGATGCGATGTTCGCTCCGGTCGTCAACCGGCTTCACGTCTATGACGTCGCGGTGACGGGGCCGACGCGAGCTTATATGGACGCCTTGATGGACCTTCCGGCCTGGAAGGACTGGAGCGAGCAGGCCTCCGCCGAACCCTGGATGATCGAGAAATACGAAATCGCGTGATCGCCGCCGTTCAGCGCGGGCCGGGCCTCGGGCGATGAGGGGACCGCGCGCCAAAATGTCGTCCGCCCGCTCAAACCGCTTGCCGTTCCGTGTCGCAAGTACGATCTGTACCGCATGAAAGAATTTCGTTCGCGAGCCCTGCAATGAGCCGCCCCGAAGGCGGAACGGCTGTGACCGGTCAGTCGCCGGGTCAAAGGACCGACGTCGATCGCTTTCTTGACGCCGCGTCGAAGGCGCCGGCGCTTGCCGGGTCCGGACGCGGGCGGCTCATTTTTGCGCTCGACGCGACGATGAGCCGGCAGCCGACCTGGGATCTGGCTCAATCCGTCCAGGGAAAAATGTTCGAGACTGCCGCGGCTCATGGAGGTCTCGAGGTTCAGCTTGTGTATTATCGCGGATTTCACGAATGCAGGGCGTCGCGGTTCATGACCGCAGGGCCCGGGCTCGCCGGGATCATGACCAAGATCAGTGTCGCGGCCGGGCAAACCCAAATCGAAAAAATTCTGAAGCATGTGCGCGATGAAAACGGCAGGCAGCCGGTCCGCGCGCTGGTGTTCATTGGCGACGCCATGGAGGAACAGGCGGACGCGCTGGCGGCGGCCGCCGGTCAGATTGGACTTTTGGGCGTGAAGGCTTTCGTTTTTCAGGAGGGACGCGACAGAGCCGCGGAGCAGGCGTTCCGGCAGATCGCCTTGCTGACAGGCGGCGCCTATGCCACATTCGACGTCTCCGCTCCGGGCCGGCTCATGGCGCTCCTTTCGGCTGCCGCCGCTTACGCCGCCGGAGGACGGCAGGCCCTTGAAACAGAGGCTCGTGGAAGCGGCGCGGCGGCAAACCTTCTTTTGGCGCAGATGCGCTGAGGGGTGGGGAGATGATCTATCTCGTTTCGGGCTTGGTTCTGTTTTGGCTGTTCTCGACAGGGCTGAAGGCCTTTGCGAGGGCCAATCCGACCCAGCTTGCAAAGCTGATCCGGTCCGGCATGGGCGGAGGCGCGCTGTTCGCCGCCGGGTTCCTGCTTCTGCGCGGGCGGGTCGATATGGCGATCGGCCTCGGGGGCCTTGGCGCGTGGCTGCTCGGATGGAGCAATTTCTCGACGCTGGGAATGTTCAATTTCGCCCGCCCAAAGGCTGCGCGAGGCTCGTGCGTCCGCTCCGCCATGATTGAAATGGAACTCGATCACCAGACCGGCAAAATGCGGGGAGCCGTCCTCGCCGGTCCGGACGAGGGCCGTTCGCTAGATTCGATGACCCGGCCGCAATGCGAGGCGCTGTTCCATCTGTGCCGACGTGACGACCCTGACGGAGCGCGTCTGCTTGAGGCGTATTTCGACCGCCGGTTTTCCGGTTGGCGTCCAGCAGGACAAGGTCAGCGCGACTCTGGGGCCGCCCGCCGTGGGACGGCGATGTCCAAGGACGAAGCGTATCAGGTTCTGGGACTTAAGGAGGGCGCCTCGGCGGAGGAAGTGGTTCGCTCGCATCGCTCGCTGATGAAAAAACTGCATCCAGACCATGGCGGGACGACCGATCTGGCGGCGCGAGTCAATGAAGCCAAAGAAGTCCTGATGCGTCGTCATCAGTAAGGTCCGGGGTTAGCGGTGAAATGCGCTTTGGCGATAGGGAGGGCCCGCTAGTTTCGCGTCGCGAAACAGGCGAATCCCGAACGTTTAAGGGTCTTGCAGGCGAGTTCCGCGCTGTCGGCTTCAAGGCCGGCGAAACGAGCGCGGTAAAGGGTTCCCGATCCTTTCTCCACCTTCTCCGTGAAGGGCTGCGCGCCGTTGAGCGCCTTGCGGCCTTCCGATTTCGCGCGGACGAGAAGTTCAGTCGCCTTGGCGGCGTTGTCGGTCGCGCCGATCTGGATCATCCATCCGTTGCGCGCTGCGGCGGGGCGACCGGCATCCGCGAGTTTGACCTTCGCTGATTGCGGCGGATCGATTTTCGACGCCGCAGGCTTCTCGGCGTCGTGCGCTTTGGCGGATGGCGTCGTTCGCTGCGCCGCAGCATTGGTCGCGCCGGACTCGGCGGCTCCAAAGGAACGGGTGAATCCTGCGGTCGAACCATTCAGGGAAGCCTGTTTCGCAAGCGCGGGCTTCGCCCCGGCTCCGCCTTCGGCCGGAGGTTTGAGGGCTCCAGCGACATAGGCCGGCCGGGCTTTTTCAAGCGGAATTTCGGGGCTGATCGAGGCGACGCGCACAGGGTCGAGGAATTGGCTCGGTATCGCGGTCTTCGGCGCGGCCGGCGCCTTCGCGGGCAGATCCATGCTGGGCTCGGGCCGATGCGGAAGATCTTGTTGCGCTTCGTCGGCGTCGGCGGTGCGGACGTTGTTTTCCGAGATCAGGGCGGCGGTGCGGACCGTCTCGCCGTTGTCGATCTGGTCCTCGATGAGATCCGCCATGATCTTGTCGCGCGAGGATGCGCTCGACCCACCGAGGACGACCGCGACGATAAAGTGGCCGTTGCGCTTGACCGAAGTCAAAAGATTGAAGCCGGACGCCCGGGTATAGCCGGTCTTGATGCCGTCCATGCCTTCGATACGGTCCATGAGATGATTGTGATTGAGGATCGTCGCGCCCGCGTAATAGAAGGCGTGCGTCGAGAAATAGCGATAGTAGCGCGGGAAACGGTCTTGAATGGCGCGCCCGAGGACCGCGAGATCGCTGGCGGTCGTCACCTGCGCGTCGTTCGGCAAGCCCGACGCATTGGCGAAATGAGTGCGGCTCATTCCCAGAGAATGAGCCTTGCGGGTCATCATATCGACGAAACTGTCTTCGTCGCCGCCAATGGTTTCGGCGATCGCCACGGCGATATCGTTCGCAGAGCGGGTGACGACGGCCTTGATCGCGTCGTCGACGCTGATCGTCTGGCCTGGCCTCAACCCGAGTTTCGTCGGCGCCTGAGCGGCGGCATGAGCGGAAACGCGCAATTCGCTGTCCAGCCGCAAGCGCCCGCGTTCGATCTGTTCGAACAGCATATAAAGCGTCATGACTTTGGTGATGGAGGCCGGGTGGCGAAGCTCGTTTTCGTTCCTGGCGTAGAGGATGCGGCCGGAATTCGCGTCGACGACGATTTCCGCTATCCGGGACTGCAGAGTGCCGTCGACGCCGTGCTCATGATGGCGGCGATGGGAAAAATGCGCGCCCATGGCGTGCCGTTGCGAAGCGTGATGGTGATGGCGTGAATGCCTCGCCTCGGCCGGAGCGGCGAGGACGCCCGATAAAGCCAGGATCGAGGACAGCGCCACACCCAGATTTATGCGGCCAAAACCCGTTTCCAGCTTAGACCTGTCCTGCATGCTCGACCCGCGGCTTCGAATGATCCTTTCCAAACTTTAACGAGAGCCGGTTACCGGCGCGTTAAAGGCGCGGACTCTCCCTTATTGCGTAGCTCTGGGTGCGCTGCAATATCAACTTGACGTGAATTGTGCGCTGCACTATAAAGAATGTGCGATCATAAAAATGCGCATCAGTCGCCTCTTCACAGGAGCCAGGCGCTTTCCCTAAAGGAGATCCAATGACCAACGCCTATGACGATTTCCAAAAATTCGGCAAAGAGCAGCTCGAGGCCGTAAACGCCTCAACGTCGACTCTCGCCAAGAGCTGGCAGGCCATTGCGGCAGAGACCTCTGACTATTCGAAAAAGTCCATTGAAAGCAGCTCGGCTTTTCTTGAAAAACTTCTCGGGGCCAAATCGTTCGACACCGCAATCCAGATTCAGTCGGAATACGCCAAGACCTCCTATGCGGGATTTATTGCTCAGGCGACGAAGATGAGCGAGCTCTATTCCGCTCTGGCGAAAGAAGCGTTCAAGCCGGTCGAAACCGCTTTCGCCAAGGTGCAGGGCGGCAAACTCTAGAACTTCTCTTCCTCGCGAAGCATGCGCATCGGGGAGGCTTGACGCACTGAAGGCCCGGCGGCGCCGAGCCTTTATCGAACAAGGCCGGCTTATGCCGGGTCTGGTGAAGGAGCCGTTGCTGGACAGGCGTCAGACGGCGTCGGCGCCAGTGAAGCCCTCTCACAAAACGGATTTTGCCAGTGGCTGAAATTAACGACGATTCGAGTCCCGCGACCGTTCGCCCTGGAGAACAGCCTGAGGCCGGCGCGCAGGATTTTACTGGACGAATCGAGCTGGGGGTTCAAGCCGCTGACCCGGCGACAAATTTTTCCGGAGCCGACTTCAGTGGTTCTGTTGATTTAAGCGAAGACGCAGCGACCGAACCTGCGACGCTTTACGTCGAGGCCGGTCCCGAGCAAAACGACGTGATAATCGTAGATCAGGCGAACGGCGTCGCCGGCGGGAACATTGTCGCCGCTGAGCTGGCCTCGACGGGCTTGAAGACCATTGCCGAAGAAACATTCACCTACGCCAAGAAATCAGCAACAGACCGGCTCGCCTTGGCGGGCAGTCTGCTCAAGGCGAAGACTCCTGGCGATTGCGCGCAGATTTACGCGAACTTCGCCAAGACGGCCTTCGCAGACTTCCTTGAACATTCTGCGAAAATCAAAGGCATTTACATCGCCATCGCCAGGAAGGCCGTCAAATTGCCGTCCCACGCAAGCAGCGATCCGAAGCCGGTATAATCCGACAATCCCGAAGTTCCTGAAGCGGCACAATCCTTGAAGCCCGGCATTTGACCGGGTTTTTTGTTGCCGAAAATTTGAACACGGCTCCTTTCCCATGCGTCAGGAAAGCGATCTTGAGAGGTGAGGCCGCGACACTAGAGCGCTTTCCGATCGCATGCAGTCATGCGATCGATCAGAAATCGCTCCAGAATCAAGGTTTTAAGCATAGTCTTGTCGATTGGATTGATTCAATCCGATCGGAATATGTTCTATGAATCTTGCTCAAAGCCGTCTTCGGGAATCTTGCTAAAAGCCGCCTTTGGATCATACTCAGAACCAGACCGACGATCGCGAGTTAACTTAAGGCAGCCATAGCGCCAGAAAAAACAGGCAGGAAAAACAGGCGGAAAAAATCGCTCTTGCAGGAGGGGCGCACGCGTTGTTCACTGAATCGTCGCCTCGTCGAATCCCAACGGGCGACGGGAAAAAAAGAAGACCTTGTCTTTGGGGACGAAGAAGATGTTGAGGCGGTTTATTTCGCGATTATTTGGTTTTGCGCGTGCCGGGATGGCCGCTCAGCCTGTTTCGCGGGACGACCAATCCGTGCACGTCGCCCAGGCGCCTGGCGGCTCTCTAGAGAGGCTGCGGTCAGCTAAAGACTCAAAGGTCGGCGATGGTCCTCCCGGTTCGGGGACGGCCGTCATCACCCGGACAAAGACGCAGACCAAGCGGCCGAGCATGTACCGCGTTCTTCTCTTGAACGATGATTACACGCCCATGGAATTCGTCGTTTCCGTCTTGAAAAAGTACTTCAACAAAGGGCCGGAAGAGGCGACGCGCATTATGCTTCATGTGCATCAGCATGGGGTGGGCGAGTGCGGTGTCTTTACCTACGAGGTCGCCGAGACCAAAGTTACGCAAGTCATGGATTTCGCACGCAAGAACCAGCACCCGCTGCAATGCATCATGGAAAAGAAATGAGAGGTTGGAGCCTATGCCGTCCTTCTCCCGCAATCTCGAACAGACCCTCCACCGAGCGCTTGCCGTCGCCAATGAGCGTCACCATGAATACGCGACGCTGGAGCATTTGCTGCTCAGCCTGACGGAGGACGGCGATTCCGCGGCGGTTCTTCGGGCGTGTTCGGTCGACCTCGATCTGCTGAAGAAAAATCTCACCGAGTACATCGACCAGGAGCTCGACAATCTCGTCAGCGACGGCCGGGACGACGCCAAACCGACCGCCGGGTTTCAACGTGTGATCCAGCGCGCCGTGATTCATGTGCAGTCCTCGGGGCGGGAAGAGGTCACCGGCGCCAATGTTCTTGTCGCGATTTTCGCCGAGCGCGAGAGCCATGCCGCTTATTTCCTGCAAGAGCAGGACATGACCCGGTACGACGCCGTCAATTACATCAGCCATGGCATCGCAAAGCGGCCGGGTCTCTCGGATCCGTCGAAGTCTCCACGCGGGGCCGATGAAGAAGCCGAAGCCCGAGATTCGAAAGACTCCAAGGACGCAGGCGAGTCCAAGAAAAAAGAAGGCGCGCTTGATGCTTATTGCGTCAACCTCAACAAAAAGGCGAGGGAAGGCCGCATTGATCCTCTGATCGGGCGCGAGGCGGAAGTGCAGCGCACCATTCAGGTGCTTTGTCGTCGCCACAAGAATAATCCCCTACTCGTCGGCGACCCGGGCGTCGGCAAGACGGCCATCGCCGAGGGCCTCGCCCGCAAGATCGTCAAAAGCGAAGTGCCGGAGGTTCTCGCCGAGGCCACGGTGTTCGCGCTCGATATGGGCACCTTGCTGGCCGGAACCCGCTACCGCGGCGATTTCGAGGAGCGGCTCAAGCAGGTGATGAAGGAGATCGAAAACCACAAGAAAGCGATCTTGTTCATCGACGAAATCCATACTGTCATCGGCGCCGGAGCGACGTCAGGAGGCGCGATGGACGCCTCCAACCTGCTGAAACCCGCGCTGGCTCAAGGCACGCTGCGCTGCATCGGCTCGACGACCTACAAAGAGTACCGGCAATATTTCGAAAAGGACCGCGCCCTGGTCCGCCGCTTCCAGAAGATCGACGTCAACGAGCCGACGATCCCCGATGCGATCGAAATCATGAAGGGACTGAAGCCCTATTTCGAGGAATTCCATAAAATCCGCTACACCAACGAGGCGATCAAGGCCGCTGTCGAATTGTCCGCCCGCTACATTCATGACCGCAAGCTGCCGGACAAGGCGATCGACGTGATCGACGAGACCGGCGCGAGCCAGATGCTGCTGCCGGAGGGCAAACGCAAGAAAACCATCGGCATCAAGGAGGTCGAGGTCACCATCGCGACGATGGCGCGGATTCCTCCGAAGACCGTGTCCAAGGACGACGCCGAGGTTCTCGAACATCTGACCGAAACGCTCGGGCGGGTCGTCTATGGGCAAAACAGCGCCATCGCGGCTCTGACGTCGGCGATCAAGCTTGCGCGCGCCGGTTTGCGCGACGGCGAAAAGCCGATCGGCAGCTATCTCTTCTCGGGTCCGACCGGCGTCGGCAAGACCGAGGTCGCTCGCCAGCTCGCCGTCAGTCTCGGCGTCGAGCTCGTCCGCTTCGACATGTCGGAATATATGGAGCGCCACACCGTTTCCCGGCTGATCGGAGCGCCTCCCGGCTATGTCGGATTCGACCAGGGCGGCCTTTTGACGGATTCGATCGATCAGCATCCGCATTGCGTTCTCCTTCTCGACGAAATCGAAAAGGCCCATCCTGATCTGTACAATATCCTGCTGCAGGTGATGGATCACGGCAAACTGACCGATCACAGCGGCAAGCAGGTCGACTTCCGCAACGTCATCATGATCATGACGACGAATGCGGGCGCCGCCGACATGCAGCGCTCGTCCTACGGCTTCACGCGCGGAAAGCGCGAGGGAGAGGACGTCGAAGCGATCAACCGGATGTTCGCACCGGAATTCCGCAACCGGCTCGATGCGGTGGTGACCTTTGGCCATCTCCCGGCCGACGTGATCGTCAAGGTCGTCGACAAATTCATCATGCAGCTCGAGGCTCAGCTTGCCGATCGCAACGTGACCATCGAATTGTCCGATGAGGCCCGCCACTGGCTGGTGGAGAACGGCTACGATGAGCAGATGGGCGCAAGGCCCATGGCCCGCGTCATCCAGCAATCGATCAAGACGCCGCTGGCCGACGAAGTGCTGTTCGGCCGTCTCAAGAACGGGGGAACGGTGCGGGTGGTCGTGACCGCGGACGACGATGGCGTGAAGAAGCTGAGCTTCGTCTTCCCGGAAGGACCGGCCCTGCCGCGTCCGGAACGCGATATCGTCGAAGCCGGCAAAAAGCGGGTGCGGCCCGAGCCGGAAGTGCGCCGCGCCAAGGCGCGCCGGTTGAAGGACGATGACGAAGATCCGAACGAAAGCCCCGATGACGACGAAGCGGAAACCATCGGCGGCGACGAGCCGGATCTGAAACACTGAGGGGTTAAACGCCTGTTAGACGCGCCTCAAAAAGGCTTCGGGTCGCTCCGGAGCCTTTTCTTTTGGGGTCCGCTCAGTTGCCGGCCAGCGCGCTGGCGATTCTGACGCGAAAGCCTTCCAGCACGTCCGGTTGTTCGGCCGCCCCGCTTTGAGGCCGCAGGGGGACGCCGTTCCAGCGCGGCAGAATATGAAAATGCAGATGAAATACGACCTGGCCGCCGGCCTGTTCGTTGAACTGCTGGATGGTGACGCCGTCGGCCCCGAGCCCTCCCTTGACCGCGCGGGCGATTTTCTGCACCCGCGTCATCAATTCGCAAAGAACCTTCGGCTCGACGTCGAGGATGTTGCGCGCCGGGGCTTTGGGAACAACGAGCACATGACCGTCCGCGCGCGGCATGATGTCCATTAAAGCCAGGACGGCCTCGTCTTCGTAAACCTTGTGGCACGGCAAATCGCCGCGCAGGATTTTCGCGAATATGTTGGACTCGTCGTAGACCGCTATCATCGTCTTTTCCGTCCCTGTTTTTACGCCGCGTCTTTGATGTTCCGCGTGGCGGCTGGTTTCGTTTTCAGGATCTCTTTTAGATCGACTCCCTGCGGCTCACTCATGAAGGAGCGGCGACGCCGTCAATGCGCCTCGCCCGCTCAGGACTCTTTTTTGAACGGCGTCAATTCACCGTAGTCCTCGATCGCCGCGTCAATGTGGACGCGCTCTTTCTGAAGATAATCGTCAATCGCTCGGGCGAGCCGTTCATCCGGAATGTCGTGCGCCGAATAGGTCGCGACCGGACCATAGCCGCGTGAGAGTTTATGCTCGCCTTGCGCGCCCGCCTCGACGCGGGAGAGGCTATGTGAAATTGCGAATTCGATCGCTTGATAATAGCACACCTCGAAGTGCAGAAAGGGGTGTTCTTCAATTGCGCCCCAATTGCGCCCGTAGAGCGCGTCGTCGCCCATGAAATTGATCGCGCCCGCGATATAGACTCCGTTTCGTTTCGCCATGACCAGCAGGACGCGGTCGGCCATGGACGCGCCGATGGCCGAAAAAAACGGGCGTCGGAGATAAGGCGTTCCCCATTTGCGCGCGCCGGTGTCGGTATAAAATAAGAAGAACGCGTCCCAGTGCTTCTCCTGAATGTCAGCTCCGGTCAAAAGTTCGATCTCGATTCCGCTGGCGAGCGCTTCCTTACGTTCACGCCGGATCATCTTTCGCTTGCGGGAAGAGAGATCGCCGAGGAAAGCGTCGAAATCGGCATAGCCTTTGTTGACGAAATGAAACTGTTGTCCGGTGCGCTGCAAAAAGCCCGATGCGCCGAGGCGCTCCCATTCCTCCTCGGTGGAAAAGGTGATGTGAATCGATGAAGCGCCGATTTTGTTCCTCCAGGCTCGTAATCCCCCGATCAGCGCTTCGCGCGCGGCCTCGCCATGACCCGGCGCAACGAGGAGGCGCCTGCCGGTGACGGGCGTGAACGGCGAGGCGACCTGTAGCTTTGGATAATATTTGAGCCCGGAGCGATGGTAGGCGTCAGCCCACGCATGGTCGAACACGTATTCGCCCATCGAATGAGTTTTGAGATAAGCCGGCGCCGCCGCCGCCAGCCCTCCCGCGGAATCGCGGACTACGACGTGGGTCGCGACCCACCCGGCTCGCGGGGAGGCGGATTGCGACGTCTCGAGCGCGCTCAGAAAAGCATGCGTGATGAAGGGATTGAATCGCTCTCTTTGACGCGGCGGCTGGTTCGGGCCGCCTGAGCCGAGGCCGGCGATCGGGCCGGGCGCATCCGGCTTGGGATTGGCGCATGCATCCCATTCCGCCGCGCCGATGTCGCTCATCGATTGCGCGATATGGACTTTATAGGGCGAAGGCATCGGAACTGTTTCCTTTAGACGCTGCGCTCCAAATCAATTCATTCGGTGCAATAACAACGCCTTTTTATGTTTCATCCGTAGTATGGCGCCGCGCGATGGATCCTTGGCGAAACGCGCGGGCGCGGTCACGGTCCGGACGCAGGAAGATCGCCGCTCGAGCATATTCCGATCGGATTGCATCAATCCAATCGAGAAGAATATGCTCAAACTTTTGAATCTGGAGCGATTTCTGATCGATCGCATGACTTCATGCGATCGGAAAGCGCTCGAGCATATTCCGATCGGATTGAATCAATCCCATCAATAAGAATACGCTCAAGTCTTTGACTCTGGAGCGATTTCTGAGGAAAGCGCTCCAGCGTCGGCCAGGTCGGCGATGATCTGTTTGGCCGCGCTGACGCCGGAGAGAAAGGCGCCGTGCGCGGTTGAAAAAGAGTCGGGCGAACACGCCTCTCCGGCGAAATACAGGCGCTGGCCGACCGGTTCGCCAAGCCGGGCGCGCGCGCCCGCATGGCCGGGCGTCGCATAGGAATAAGAGCCCCGCGCGAAAGGATCCGCGTCCCAGCGCGTTGCCGAAACCGGCCGCAGCTTGCCGCGGATCGACTCGCCCGCAAGCGAGGCGAGTTCGTTCGCAGCGAAAGCGAAAAATGCGTCCGGACCGCCGGCCTCCAGATCGCGCGCAAGCCGACCGCCGAAAAATCCCTCGATCAACGGCCTGCCGAAGGGGCGTAAATGATAACTTGCCGTGGTGGCGCGGGCCGGGTCTCCCAGAAGATGCCCGTCGGCCGGGAACAGCTGCGGATCGTCTATCGCCATGACGAGTTTGTCGGCGAGGCCGAGGGGAAGAGCCGCCGCCGCGCCGACCTTGTCGGGCAGGGCGGGCTGGAACCTGATCGCCTCGCTTGCAATCAGCGCGGCGGGGGCCGTCACGATGATTGCATCAGCTGTTATCGCGCCCCGCGACGTCTCCATCCGCACGCGCAAGCCGCGATGATCGATGAGCCTCACGGCGCAGTTCAACTCGACGGGCAGGCGTGCGCCATAGGCTGCGATGACGCTCCCGTAGCCTTCGCGCACTCTCCAGTTCACGGCGCTGTCGGCGTAGCGTTTCAGGTCCTGCGCCGAGACAAGATCGAGTTCGGCGCCGCTCATAAAGGCGCTTTCCGCATTGAGGATCGGGTTCCAGCGACAGCCGGGATCAAGAAGGTCGGCGGCAGGCGAGTCCGCGCCGCCCGGATCGAGCGCCTCGAGCCGTTGGCGAAAACGCGCCCCGGCGGCGCGCAGATCTACTTGATCTTTAGCCGGAAAACCAAGATCGAGACTCTGGCGCTCCCAGCCAGGGGCCGTGTTGTCGATCGTGAAGCCGGCCATCGAGGCGATCCTGGTCCATGGATTGCGATCGGCCGAATGCAACCATCCGCATCCAAGGTCGAGCGGAAAGCCGGCCGTCATAACCGTATGGGCGCGCCCGCCGATCCGATCGCGCGCCTCGACAATGCGGACGGCGATGTTGCAGGCCAGAAGCTGCGCAGCCGCTGCGAGACCGGCGGCTCCGGCGCCGATGACCACGACGTTGAAATCGTCCGGCGAGACTCGACGCACCGCAACCTCCATCTTGAAATCAGCGCCTTTTGCGTATGTGTAAAACATGCGAAGCAGGCATTCCCTCTGGCGTTAATTGAGCGCTCCTGAAGTTTCCTGAGCCGTTGTCAACGGCCTAATTCCCCAATGATCCCTTGCACTTATCCGCCCCCGATCTACATAAAAGATGTCCGGTGAACATTCGTGACGTCGCATGCTAGTGACGTTTGCGACTGTACTCAAAATGTACCCTAGGGGAGCGAGCCATGGCTGAGGCCAGAAAACTGACAGACACATTTTTTCACTGACCCAACAATCGCCTGCGCGCCGGTATGCACGTGAACGTGCTCGACGGTCACTTTCTGCTGCCCCTTACCACGATAGCGTTGCAACGCTTCGGTCTGGGCCGCGAAGGTCCGCAAAAGTTTCACCGCGAGATTTCCGTTGCTGTCGTGCTGGGGGATCGTGCCCGACCCTTTCAAGCGACGAAGCGCGCGTGTTGCGGCGAAATGGGTTGCGACCATCTGGACTGCCAGCATCGTTTCGATTTCGTCGTTCGCCCCAACGCCATGAATGGCTGCCAGCATACCGTTGACGTCTTTTTCGCTCGGCGAACACGTGGGGTCGCTATCACAAGCCGCGCCGATGAGGCTTGTGAGCAAGATATTCGCGACCCCTTGGTCGGTTGTCCCGAAAGCCAGCGCCAAGCCCGCGACGTCGGCAATGGACGGTTGACTAATTTGCAGTGGCTTGTGCGGTTTTGATTTGACGACCAGGCGCGGCGCGTTTGGGCGACTCCCTCGGCGCATGAGGTAACGCTCGATAACAGCGCGCTGTTGCAGCGTCGGCGTCGTTCCCACAGCATTAGCGACGCTCTTTTTGCGGTCGTGGTCGGTTGGCTTCGTCATTTACCGATTCCTGGCAACATGGCCACAGGGAGAACTATAGGAATGAAACGCCTTTTCGGCAAAAACTTACCTGCAAACAATTGATAGGCTACTGGGTTCTGGCGTTGGAGTTCGTTATAGTTGTGAGCAACGAATAAGCGGATCTATATTGAATCTGTTTGGCCCCCGTTGTCCAGAATTTTGCAAAAAATATTCATGTAGTGTCGTTCTGGGATTTCGAATCATCGGCGACGGTGTAGGCAACACCGAAAGCGCAGACATTTGTTCTTAGCTGATCTTAATGGAGAGCTGGCTCGACGAGTTTTGGCAATCCGATAAATGGAGTTTCTGCCTGATCGCGACCAAAATGGTCGCAGCGCAGGAAAGGCGGTGAGCAAGCGACCCCGCTGGAACCACGCACCAGCGATGGCCTTGGCCGCCATCAAGGGCGAAAAGACGCTGGCCGACCTGACCCCGCAATTCCTGTCCCGCCAAACCAGCGCATTTCATTGAAAGGCTCAGTCTGCTCGAAGGGTCGGCCGGGGTATTTGAAACTGAAACACGTTTCGAACCTCCGGCGGTCAACCCCTTTACGGTAATGGAACTTCGGACGGCGCTGAGCCTCGATGAATGGGGCCTAGGCGGAGCCGAGACGACGGAGCGCTTGTCAAGACGGGGATTATGTGACGAGGTCGGCGCGCACGCGCTATCGAGGTCCGGTCCGAGCAGCCTAGGTCCCGTTGACAAATAGGATTCCAATTCCTGGGTGTGTCTGATTCAAGGTCGCTTTCGTAAGGAGGCGGGCTTGATTCGGGGATTGATGAGCGACGAGGAATGGGCGTGTTTTGAGCCGTTTGTGAGTGCCCGCGGAGCCCATAGCGGGCGACGCCCGAAAAGATCATCGCCTTGTTCTGGATGGTATTTTCTTGATCGCCCGAACCGACGCGCAGTGGCGGGACTTACATGAGCATTTCGACAAGTGGTCATCGGTCTACCGACAGTTCCGACGCTGGACGCTGGCTGGATTATGGGAGCACCTGCTGGAAGCCCTGAATGAGACCGAGGGCGTCGGCGAGACCGTTCAGATGATCGACAGCACCATCATCCGGGCGCATCATTGCGCCGCCGGCGCTAAAGGGGGACTCCGCGTCAGGGTCTTGGGCGCTCAAGAGGTGGCTTCACGACAAAAATCGACCTCCGCACGAATGGCGAAGGCCTGCCGATAACCGCCGCCATCACGGCGGGCGAGGTCTCCGATTATCTTGGCTTTGACCCGTTGATGGAGGCGGAGGGTCCAGAAGCGAAGGTCGTGCTCGCCGACCGTGGCTATGATTCTGATCATATTCGCGAAACGCTGGAGGAAAACGGTGCCGCCGTAGTCATTCCGATGCGTCGGAATCGCAAGCTTCAAATCCCGGTCGATGGCCACATCTACGCTTTGCGCAACCGCATCGAACGCTGCTTCAACAAGCTGAAAAACGCGCGCCGACTGGCGACAAGGTACGACAAAACCGCCGCGAGCTACCTTGCCTTCGTCCACATCGCCGCCATCCGCCTATGGACACGCGCATTTGTCAACAGGACCTAGCGGGCGGGGAAGGTCGCCAATGATGTCGGCCAACGTGAAACCGTGATTGACATCTGTCCAAGGCTCGTTGCCCTCCGGCGGAAACTCGCTGACCAGGGCAAATCGGGGAACTGTGTCTGAGGGCATGCACTTTACGTTAGGCCATAGACAGGATTTGCGCTGACAAGATGTTCGAGGGTATAATCAATCCTTCTGCTTTATACGTTTAGCGACGCGCTTCCAAAGTGCGGCCTCGAAATAATCTAGTAGCAGCCGTACAGTTAGTAGTAATGCGGGGAGAATGTCCTACAAATTATATAACCGTTGACTGAAGAACTCCGGCTTGACGGCAAATGTTTTATGGCGAGAATACGGCGAGGCTCAAATTTGGCTGATTTCATAGTTTTGAAGACGATATTAAGGGGTCTCCATGCGCCGCAGTCACTCTCGCTTCGGCGCAGTTCTGCTGGCTTCGACGGCGCTGAGCAGCGGGGGATCTTTCGCCCAGAGCCTGCCGACGGGCGGACGCGCGGTCTCCGGCTCGGTAACGATTTCTCCGACCTCGGGCAATACGCTGAACATTCGCCAGTCCAGCCAGGGCGCCATCGTCAACTGGCAGGGCTTTTCGATCGGCCAGGGCAATACTGTCAACATTCATCAACCCGGTTCATCCTCGGCGCTCCTTAACCGGGTGATCGGTTCGACGCCTTCGACAATCGCCGGACAGCTCAACGCCATCGGTCAGGTCTACCTCGTCAATCCCAACGGCGTCGCGATCACAAAGACGGGCGTGGTCAGGGCCGCCGGGTTCGTCGCCTCGACGCTCGGCGTCTCCGACAGTGAATTCCTCAGCGGCGGGGCCAGACTGAAATTCAAGGGCGGCGGCGCCTCGAAGGCAGTGACCAATGACGGCGTCATCAGCGTCGGGCGCGGCGGCTACGCCGCGCTGATTGGCGGCGTCGTGTCGAATTCCGGGAAAATCCTCGCGCCGATGGGCAAGGTCGGGCTCGGCTCCGGCGAAACCGCGACGCTTGATTTCTCCGGCAACGGCTTCCTCAAGGTTGCGGCGCCCACCCGCTCCAACGGCAAGGAGGCCCTCGTCAGCAACTCAGGAACGATCAAGGCCGACGGCGGCCTCGTCGTGATCGAGGCGGCCACGGCGCGCGAGGCGGCGCGCAACGCCGTCAACATCAGCGGCCTCGTGCAGGCCCGCAGCATCGGCGGCCATTCGGGCGCGATCGTCATCGGCGGCGGCGCGGGCGGGGCGGTCAATGTCTCCGGCAGGCTCAACGTGTCGGGCGGGCAAAAATACGCCGGGGGGCCGATCGCAGAGAGCACCTTCGACGGTCAGAGCCATACGATCTCGAACCTGACCATTCAGCGCCCGACGGACGCATTGAACGCAGCAATATGGACCGGGTACAATGTGGGTTTGTTCGGCTATGTCGGCGGCGCGGGCGTGGTGAAGAACGTCACCCTCGCGGGCGGCGGAGTTAGCGGTTATCAGAGGGTCGGCGCTCTCGTCGGCAAGAATCATGGCCTCGTGCAAAACAGTTCAGCATCCGTTTCGGTCATCGGCGACTCATATGTCGGGGGCCTCGTCGGCTGGAGCTATGGAAGCATTATCGACAGCAGCGCCTCCGGCACCGTCAAGGGCGCCCGCGACGTTGGTCGTCTTGCGGGCGGAAGCAACTATATCGTCGAACATTCCTACGCCACTGGCGGAATAAATTCACCCGGGGATTATGCTTCGAACGTAGGCGGATTGGTCGGAGCAAATGTTGGCGCAATTAGGCGATCTTATGCGACCGGAAACGTCGCGGGAAATTGTTCATTGGGCGGGCTTGTCGGGGAGAACTACACCGGCAGCTCGATCAAGCAATCCTATGCGACCGGAAATGTGAGCGGCGTCGGAAATGTTGTTCGCAACGTCGGCGGCCTCGCTGGCGGCAATGGGGGCTCTATTTCAAAATCCTACGCGACGGGCGCGGTGAGCGGCGCCAACCCTGACGGGGACATGGAGGTTCCTGTCCCTTTACTTTGACCCGAGGTTTCTGTGTCCCAATAGGAAGACGTCACGGAACCGGGGTTTGCGCCGACGAGGCCGCTAATATCTGTGGCGCTGTTAAGAACGCCGCCGATGGCTCCAGTGGAATAGGAATTTGAAACCATGCCGGTGTTGGTTCCGACGAGGCCGCCCACGAAGGATTCCCCGGTAACCGCTCCCAATGCATAGGAGGTGTAATACCGGGTCTTTCAACGCGGCCGGTCTGACCACCGCTGAGTTTAAATCGCCTGCCGCTCTGGCCGGGCCGTCCTGCTCCATGCGGCTCTGACCGCCGCCCTGAACGCGCGCGGGCTCGGGGACGACAGGGCGGGTCGTGGGCCCTCCGACCGCGGAATAAATTCTAAACCTGACTGGTGAAAGCGCAATTTCGAAGAAGACAGCGGGTCGCGTCTTCATCCTCTTTGCGCTGCAAAAGAAATTACATGGCAGTTCTCAGTTTTCATCCCCATCGGCTCTTTATCGGGGGACAGCATGCATCTTGCCTCATTTTTATCTTTTGATTTGGTGCCAATTGGTCTTAGGTGTGGATGGCCCTCTCTTCCCGTTTGTAGGCGCAGGCTAGCGCGCCGATATGTATTCAGAATGTGGAATGAATAATGACGCAAGTTGTTCTACTTGCAGGCGGTTACGGCACCCGGCTGGCGGAGGAGACCGCGACGCGGCCAAAGCCAATGATCGAAATCGGCGCGCGCCCGATCCTCTGGCACATCATGAAGCTCTACGCCTCACATGGCCTGACGGACTTCATCATCTGCCTCGGATATAAGGGCTATATGATCAAAGAGTATTTCGCCAATTTCGTCTTGCACAATTCCGATGTGACGATCGACGCCGTCAGCAACAAGATCACGTACCATCAGTCGTCGGCGGAGCCTTGGCGCATTACACTCGTCGACACCGGCGAGAGCACGATGACCGGCGGGCGCCTGAAGCGTGTTGCATCCTATATTGATCCAAAGCAGCCCTTCTGCTTCACTTATGGCGACGGCCTGGCCGATATCGATATTGGCGCTTTGCTGGCGCATCATAAACAAAGCGGCAAGCTGGCGACCTTGACCGCCGTTGCGCCGCCGGGACGCTACGGCGCGCTCGTCCTTGAGGGCGACCGCGTGATGCGCTTCGTCGAGAAGCCGCCGGGCGACAATAACTTGATAAATGGCGGCTTTTTCGTTCTGGACCCCGCTGCCTTGGAGCTTATAGAGGGCGACGCGACCGCCTGGGAAGGCGCGCCTTTGGAGACGCTTGCCCGCGACGGTCACCTGAACGCCTATCGCCACACGGGCTTCTGGCAGGCCATGGACACCTTGCGCGACAAAAATGTTCTGGAAAGCCTTTGGGCCGCAGGAACCGCTCCGTGGAAGCGGTGGTAACGCCGAGGGCGCTTGACTTTTGGGGCTCAGGAAACTTTAGTCGCGCTCTCCTGATGCCGGTTTGCTGCACGGGGCCGTCGTTTAAATATTGAGGAGCCGCGCCGGGAGTTTGCATGCTCTATTCATTCGTCGTCCCAACTCGGGATCGCCATGACGTGCTGAAATCGACGATTGAAAGCGTTCTTCGCCAGACGCATTCTGAATTTGAGCTCGTCATTATGGATAATGCAAGTTCTCCAGAGACTAAGAAGGTCGTCGACTCCTTCTCCAGCCCCCACATTCGTTATTTCCGTTCCGAGAAGCGCCTCGCCATGACGGATAACTGGGAGCTGGCGCTCGAATATGCGCGAGGCGACTACATCAATTTTCTCGGCGATGATGATGGGCCATTGCCCGATGCCGTCGAAATTGCGAAATCGGTTCATGCGCGCTGGCCAAGCATGATTCTGGCATGGAAGCCCCTCATCTATTTCTGGCCAAAATTTCTTGTAGAAGAATATCAAAATCTGGCTCATGTTCACATCGGATCGCGGATAGAATTTCGGAATTCGAAATCCTTTCTGAAGGATATTTATTCCTGTAGTCGTATCTACAACGAGCTGCCGTCTATATATGACGCCTTCGTGCCGCGCGACCTGATCGCTAACGTCAAGGCGAAGTACGGACGCTACTTCCTCAGCCGTTCGCCCGATATTGGATCGGGCCTGGTCAACGCGTGGTCCACCGAAACCTTTCTTTATTCCTATCGTGCGCTCGCCGTGCGGGGCGTGTCGCATCACAGCACAGGGGCGGCTTTCAGTTATTTCCCCTTTGCCAAAGGCAGCAAAGAGGCTTTCGAACTTGAAACCGAAGGCGGACTTTGGAAAGAGCAACTGCACCCCAAACTGGAAGCAGGTTATGTTGTTGAAATTGCCGTGGCTAACGAGCTTCTTCAGTTCAAGGACAAGTATTATCCGGATGATGACGACGTGAAGCTTGATATGGCGGGGTTCGTCAGCTGGTTCAGCAAAGCGGCGCCGCGGTTCATGTCTCATTATGATAAGGTGGTCGAGGCTATCCACTCGATCGCCGCAAAGAACGGCGTCGATCCGGCCCAGATCGAGATTGATCCTGTATGGACGCATATACAGCGTGCAGCATTTTTTCCGACACTGGACAAATCGGCAAGCACAGTCAGTTATTCATACTATCCAAATTCGGCCTATATAAATAATATTGCGGATTTTACTTCGGCTTACGCCTCAGCCCTTGTGCAGTCGCGCGATATCGAAATCATTCCGCTGCCGCCGCAGCCCGTGATCGCACGAAAGAGGTTCTTTTTCTTTTAGCCCTGTCTCTATGAGACGGACTATCGCTGTCTTGCCTTGATTTGTCGCAAGGGATGAGAATAAGGCGCGGCTTGGCCACGCCTGTAGTGTTGCGGCTTGGCTTGGGTTGCGGTAAGCAGCGGCCGGGGATTGCATGAGGGCGAAAACTTCGTGAAAAACATACCGGTTGCGGGACCGTCGATTACGCAAAAAGAAATCGACTACGTGACTGAGGCGGTCGCAACGGCGTGGTACGAAGGCGCAAACCGCTTCAACGACCGTTTCGAGCGCGACTTTGAAGTCTACTGCGGGCGCCGTCACGCCGTTGCCCTGCCGTCCTGCACCTCTGGCCTGCACCTTTCCCTGCTGGCGCTAGAAATCGGTCCCGGCGATGAGGTCATCGTTCCGGACGCGACATGGATCGCCTCCGTCGCGCCGGTTGTCTATGTGGGCGCGACTCCCGTCTTCGCTGACATGGACCGAGATAGCTGGTGCCTCTCGCCGGAAGCGTTCGAGGCTCTCATCACGCCTCGAACCAAGGCCACCATCGTGGTCAATCTTTATGGCTCGATGCCGGATTGGGACGCCATCACTGCCATAGCTCAAAAACACGGGGTAGCGTTGATAGAGGACGCGGCGGAGTCCATTGGCTCGCGCTGGCGCGGCCGGTTGGCCGGCGGATTTGGCGTATTCTCGGCTTTTTCATTTCACGGCTCCAAAACGCTGACCACCGGCGAAGGGGGAATGCTACTCCTCGACGACGACCGCCTCCATGATCGCGTGATGCGACTCCGCGATCATGGGCGGAAACCCGGCGACGTGCAGTTCCTGAATGAAGAGGTCGGCTGGAAATACAAGATGTCGTCGATGCAGGCGGCTCTCGGGATCGCCCAGCTTGAGCGCGTCGCCGAACTCGTCGAGGCCAAGCGGCGCATCTTCGGCTGGTACCAGTACGGGCTCGCGGGCTGGAGCGGCGGCTCGCTGAAGGCTGACCATCCGGACCTTTGCAATTCGCATTGGATGACAACCGTCATTCTGAAGGGATCCGATCCTATGCCGAAGGCCGAGTTGATCGCGGGACTTCGCAAGCGCGGAGTCGAGGCGCGCCCGTTTTTTTCGCCGCTGAGCTCAATTCCCGCGTTCAAGGCAAGCGAGCAGGCGGCCGCGGCGCGCGCGCGCAACGTCAACGCCTATGCGATTACGCCATTTGGCGTCAATCTGCCGAGCGCGCTCGGTCTGACTGAAGGCGACGTAGAGACCGTTTGCTCGGCCTTGCGTCAAGTGGTCGACGGTGGAACGTGACCCCGGGCTTTTGGAAGGATCGCTCAGTCCTTGTGACGGGTCATACCGGCTTCAAGGGAACCTGGCTCAGTCTGTGGCTCGAACGAATGGGCGCGCGCATTACAGGCCTCGCGCTCGATCCGGAGCCGGGAAAAGCGATTTATCGCATGGTGACATCCGGCGCAGACTCGATCATCGGAGACATTCGCGACCTCGAGACCGTCAAGCGGGCGATGCGGCGATCTAAGCCCGATGTCGTCTTTCATCTTGCGGCGCAGGCTCTGGTCCAGCGATCCTACAGGGATCCGCTCGGCACATATGCGACAAATGTGATGGGAACCGCGCATGTCCTGGAGGCGATCCGAGAAATGCCATCGGTCGCCGCCGCCGTCATCGTCACCAGCGACAAATGCTATGAGAATCGCAACTGGCACTGGGGCTATCGCGAAACCGAGCCAATGGGCGGCCGCGATCCCTATTCGAATTCGAAAGCCTGCAGCGAACTCGTGGCGGCCGCCTATCGATCAAGTTTCTTTGAGGGCGGGGCGCGCTCCTGCGCGATTGCGACGGCCCGCTCCGGAAACGTCATCGGCGGCGGCGACTGGTCCGAGGACCGTCTCGTCCCCGACATGATCCGCTCCTTCGACGCGGGCGACGCCGTCGAGATCAGAAGCCCGGAAGCCACCCGGCCATGGCAGCATGTCCTGGAGCCGCTCAGCGGCTACATTCTGCTTGCCGAGGCTCTGAGCCGTCGCAACTCCGCTTCCTTTGCCGAAGCGTGGAATTTCGGTCCGCGCGATGAGGATTGCGTGCCGGTTCGAGCCCTTGTCGGCCAACTCGCTGCGCGGTGGGGCGAGGGGGCGTCGTGGCGGATCCGCGATCATAGTCTGCCGCATGAGGCGCATTATCTCAAGATCGATGCGTCGAAAGCCAAAACTCGCCTTGGCTGGTTTCCGAGACTGCGGCTTGACGAGGCGATCGAATGGACCTCCGACTGGTATTCCATCGCGCGGTCGCAGGGCGATATGACCGCCTTCACAGCCGGTCAGATCGCGCGTTATGAGGCAATTGGAGGGCGTCCGACCTTATGAGCTCGCATTGCCGCATCTGCAAATCGCCGCTGAGCCACACATTCGTCGATCTGGGCGTGTCGCCGCTCGCAAATTCCTATGTTCCCCTCGACAAGGAGAAGCGCGGCGAGATCTTCTATCCGCTCCACGCCTATGTCTGCGATCAATGCTTTCTGGTGCAGCTCGAGGAGTTCGAGAATCCAGACGCCATCTTCTCGAACTACGCCTATTTTTCGAGCTATTCAGCGGCCTGGCTTCGCCATGCGGACGCCTATGCAGGCGCGATGAAGGCGCGCTTCGGTCTTGGCGCCGATAGCAAAGTCGTCGAAGTGGCCAGCAATGACGGCTACCTCCTGCAGTATTTCCTGGCGCGTGGCGTCCCGGTCCTCGGCGTCGAGCCGGCGGCCAATGTGGCAAAGGCCGCCATCGCAAACGGCGTTGCGACGCGCGTGCTGTTTTTCGGAGCCGAAACGGCAAGGCGATTGCTGGATGAGGGCGAGGCCGCGGATCTGATGGTCGCCAATAATGTCCTGGCGCATGTGCCGGACATTCTCGATTTCGTCGCGGGGTTTCGCATCCTTTTGAAGAGCGCCGGCGTCGCTACATTTGAATTCCCGCATCTGCTCCGGATGATCGAACAGAGCCAGTTCGACACGATCTACCACGAACATTTTTCCTATCTGCGCCTTGGCGTCGTCGCCGACCTCATGCAGCGGCGTGGGCTTCGCGTCTTTGACGTCGAACAGCTTGCAACCCACGGAGGTTCGCTGCGGGTGTTCGTCTGCCACGATGCGGCGCATTATCCGATCAGCCCCGAGGTCGCTCACATCCTCGGCCTCGAGGAGGCCTCCCGACTGAACGACCTCTCGGGATATGCCGGTTTCGCCGATGCGGCCGTGACGATCAAATCTGACGCGCTGCTTTTTATGATCAACGCCCGGCGGGAGGGCAAGCTCGTCTGCGGCTACGGAGCCGCCGCCAAAGGCAATACTTTTCTCAACTACACCGGCACAGGCCCGGACTACATCAAGGTCGTGGCCGACCGCTCACCGCACAAGCAGGGCGCCTTGCTCCCCGGAAGCCGCATTCCGGTCGTGTCGCCCGATGAGATGCTGGCCCTGAAGCCCGATTATATCTTCATTCTCCCCTGGAATCTGCGCGAGGAAATATCCGCGGAACTGGCAGCGGCGCGGGACTGGGGCTGCCGCTTCGTCGTGGCCGTGCCCACCCTCTCGATCTTCTGACGCACAAGATGCTTTTTCGTGAATTGGTTTTGCCCGGAGTGTTTCTGATCGAGCCCGAGCCGCATCGCGACGCGCGAGGCGCGTTTGCACGCGTGTTTTGCGCCGAGAGCTTCGCGAAACAAGGGCTCGTCTCGCAATTTTCGCAATGCTCTGTCTCCGCCAACACGCAGGGCGGGACCGTGCGAGGAATGCACTACTCCGCCGGGCCCGACGCGGAGACCAAGCTCGTGCGCTGTGTGTCCGGCTCGATTTTCGACGTTGTTCTGGACCTGCGGCCACAGTCCGCGACCTTCCGGCAAAGCGTCGCTTTCATTCTCACGGCGGACGACCACCGCCTGCTTTACATCCCTGCCGGCTTCGCTCACGGCTTCCAAACTCTGACGGACGATGCGAGCGTCCTATATTTGATCGACAGGCCATTCGTCGCCGAGGCCGCGCGCGGCGTGCGGTGGAATGATCCGGCCTTCGCGATCAACTGGCCGCGTCCGGTCTCGGTCATCTCCGAGCGGGATCTCAACCTTCCTTTGTTGGGAGACGATACAAAATACGCCATGTTGCCGGCGCGAGGCGCGTAAAACCCGACACGCGTCGGGATCGGCTGAAGCAAAGCCTTTCGGACAAAGCCGGTCGCGCCGACATAGCGAGCTGGCCTTGCCCGACGCACTTGTGCCGCTCTCACTTTCTGGTATGAGGGCAGGCGAGCCATTCTAGCCAGGATCGCTGCATAAGGGCGGCGCTGGCGCGTTCAGTGCCGACCGGCGCGCGAGGGATGTTGATGAGCGATTCAACCGAACAATCCTATTCGATGGTCGACCCGCGCTCGCAAACATCCAGCGATCGTCAGTTCGCTGAAGGCATGGAAGCGTTTTTCGCCGGCAGCCTCGGTTCGAACCTGGACAAGCTACGGACCTTTCCGAAATTCGCGCCGCGTCAGGCGCTGGCGCAGTTTCTGGCAAAGAACGAGCTGTTTCAGGCGATCCTGCCCGTGCATGGCCATATCGTCGAATGCGGCGTCTATCTCGGCGCGGGTTTGATGACATGGGCGAATCTCAGCGCCATCTTTGAACCGGTCAACCACACGCGACGTGTTGTTGGATTTGACACTTTCGCCGGATTTGTCGAATTCTCCGAAAAGGACGCGATAGGAAGCTTGAGTTACGCCCAGCCGAAGGGCCTCGCCGCCGATTCGTATACAGACCTGCAGGATTGCATTCGCCTGTTCGACCTCAACCGTCCGATTGGGCATATTCCGCGGGTAGAGTTGGTCAGGGGAGACGCCTGCGAAACCATTCCGAAATATCTCGCCACGAACGCTCATCTTGTGGTGGCGATGCTTTACCTCGACTTCGACCTCTACGAGCCGACCAAAATAGCGATCGAGACGTTTCTGCCGCGCATGCCGAAAGGCGCTATTCTGGCGTTCGATGAGCTGAATCAAGCTGGATGGCCCGGCGAGACGGCCGCAGTCATGGACGCCGTGGGACTGCGCAATCTGCGCATCCGGCGCTTTCCAACGACGCCCGCGCTCTCTTATGCGATCCTGGAATAAAAACACGAAGCCGAGCGGTTCGACAACGCGTTTTTAGCTTGTTTTCGTAATCCTCCAAAAGAGAAGCGTCGAAGTGCCCAATGCGTCGCTCACTACAGGTCGATCTGAGCCGACATCCGCCACGGGCGTGTTGATCGCCGGCATCGGCGGTGCCTCTCTCGGCACCGAGGTCATCAAGGCGCTAAGGCTCACGGAGGGCTATCGGCTCTTCGGTTGTGACATCTCTCCCCTCGCCTTTGGTCATTATGCGGGCCTCCTCGATAAATCGATGCTCGTTCGCAAAGACGCCTACATCGACGACATCCTGACTCTATGCTCGGCGCATTGCCTCAAAGTGGTGATTCCAGGAGGCGACGAGCCGGCGAGGCTGGTTGCAGCCGCGCATCCGCGATTCTCCGAGCAAGGGATCGAGGTCGCCGCCAATTCCTCCGCGGTCGTCGCCGAACTGGCCGACAAGGCTTTGTGCTTTCGACGGCTGGAGGAACTTGGCTTCCCTATTCCACGGACGTTCGACGTCGAACGGGGAATTCCGTCCGATCTGCCAATGCCATGCATCCTGAAGCCGGCGATTGACAGCGGAGGCAGCGCATTCGTCTTCTTTGCGCGCAGCGTTGATGAAGCGGCTCTCTATGCCGAATATATGAGGCGCAACGGCCTCCGCCCGATCGCTCAGGAATATATACCGCATCAGAACGGCGAGTTCACGGTTGGGGTCTTGTCGAGGCGGGACGGTGAGTTGGTAGGCAGCGTCGCCATGAAGCGGTCCTTCGCCGCCAAACTGTCGGTCGCGGCGCGCGGAGCCGATTTTCTAATTTCGAGCGGCTACAGCCAGGGTCACATCGGCCCCTACGAGGCGGTTTGCGCGACGGCAATCGCCATCGCAAAGGCGGTCGACAGCCGTGGACCGATCAACATACAGGGCCGCGTCGATGCTGAAGGGAGATTTCTGCCCTTCGAAATCAATCCCCGTTTCTCAGCATCCACCTATCTGCGCGCCCTGGCCGGCTTCAACGAGGTGGATTATTTCATCAGGCATCTGCTGGGACAGCCGCTCCCGACGTTGGCGGCGAACCCTGGCTGGCATCTTCGCAGCCTGACGGAAGCTTTTGTCACCGACGGAGGGCTGATCGCGTGATCCGGTGGATTCGGCCGCGGCTCGGCACAGCGCCATTCAATGAAATCCCCGAAGGTGACTTCGCCGTTGTCGACGTGCGGCGCCTTGTGGACAAATCGGGCAACCCAAGCGGCGCGGTTCTCGAGGCTGTCGAGGCCGGTCTTCAGCTGCTGCAGGCCGGCCGAACCGTGGTGATCGCCTGCGACTTCGGCATATCGCGAAGCAATTCTATCGCGGCCGGCGTCCTAAGCCGCGCTGAAGGAAAGAGATTTGACGCTGCTCTCGCCGACGTCATCGACGCCACCGGCGAGGCCGAAATAAAGATTGCGATGATTGAGACGGTGCGGGCGGCGCTCGAGCCGGTTTCGATGCGGTCTGATCGAAGCTCCCTCCTGATCACCGGCGGCAGCGGCTTCATCGGCCGTCATTTGTCGCCCCTTCTGGCGTCCGGGCAGCGTGTCCTGACGCCGCTTCGCAACACCCTCGACATCGAAAAAGGAGCGGCCGAACTTGGCCGCTATTGTTGCGAGCAGAACATAGGTCAGATCCTGCATCTCGCCTATCCACGCGCCTACACCAACACCAATGCGGCGGGCTCGAGCGTCAATATGCTGCGAGCGGTTCTCGATGTTTGCAAAACGTTGGATATACGGCTGATCTTCGTTTCGTCCTGGGTCGTGTTCTCCGGTTACGCCTCCACCTCGCTGTGGGCCGACGAAGGCGTCGCCCTGCGGCCGAAAGGCGCTTATGGCGACTCGAAATACATAGAGGAGATGTTGGTGCGCGCGCATGCCGACCGCGGGGACGTCAAAGTTTCGATCGCGCGGTTTGCTCCGGTGTATGGGACGGGAGGAGACCGACCGCGGCTGATCGGCACGTTTCACCAGAGCCTACTGCGTGGCGACACGATATCGACGCATCGATTCCACAACGGCCGGCCGGCGCTCGATCTGCTGCATGTCACGGATGCGGCGCAGGCGCTGCGCTGCCTCGTCAATTCCAGGATCGATGATGTTTTCCATTTCGGCGCCGGCACTTTGACGGAGACCGCTGCGATTGCTCAAATGATCGCAGAAATCGTTCAAAAGCCGCTACGACTCGACGAAATCGAAATAGACGACGAAACCAGCAATGTGGCCATGATTTCCTCGAAGGCGGCCCGGCGGCTGGGTTGGAAAGCGAACGTCAACATTGACACCGGTTTGCGGCGGATGCTGAGCATCACGCAATAGGGACGAGCGCTTGGTGCGCCTAACAAAGCCATTTACTAACAATGGGCGGGCGGAAGGCGTTGTAGCGGCGCCGCCAGGCTTCGATCAGGACTTGTGCTTCGGCCAAGCTGAAGAACAATTCGCCATTGAGTAGTTCGTCCCGCAGCTTGCTGTTGGAGCTCTCGCAGTAGCCGTTTTCCCACGGGCTCCTAGGCTCGATATAGGCCGTCTGGTGTTGATTTTCGCTTCGAACTGACCCGGGATTTTCATTGAGAAGTGACCCGGGTTGACATTGTGTCCGGCGTTGCGGGCGAGGGTTAAGCGGCGGATTTTTCCTTTCGTGTTTTGGGAGCTGCGGCGCTTGCCTTGAACCGGTAGCTGTCGTTGCCTGTCTCAAGGATATGGCAATGGTGGGTCAGCCGGTCCAGAAGTGCGGTGGTCATCTTGGCGTCGCCGAACACCCCGGCCCACTCGCTGAAGCTGAGATTGGTGGTGATGACGACGCTGGTTCGCTCGTAAAGTTTGCTGAGCAGGTGGAACAGGAGGGCGCCCCCTGACGGGCTGAACGGCAAATAGCCGAGTTCGTCGAGGATGATGAGGTCGAGACGCAGCAGGCGTTCGGCCAACTGGCCTGCCTGGTTCATGGCTTTTTCCTGCTCGATGCAGCGCTCCTCGAGCCAGGCGTTTAGCGCCGCCAGATCGGGGAAGCTGGGCATCGGCTGCCATAGCCGGCGCCTTGCATCCTGCGCGTTCTTCTCGACTTGCCCTTTCTCCCAGCCAGAGGCCGGATTGCAAAAATCCGTCTCAAACAGGTAATGGCTGGCCATGGCGGCGAACCGGGCGTTGACCTGCCGGGCTTTGCCCGACCCGATCCGATCGACCGCAGTCTTCATATTATCAAATATCCCGCGCTGGGGAACGCCGCCCAGAACCCGGAATGCCTCGGCCAGCGCGTCGAACAGCATCTCGTGGGTCTGAAGCAAATACGCCCGTACGATAAACGCCCGGCTGTGCGACAGTTTGGTATGGGCGACCTGCAGCTTGGTTCGCTCGCCGGCGACAATGGCCCAGTCCTCGCTCCAATCGAATTGAAACGCTTCCCCAGGCTGGAAGACCAGCGGCACGAATGTTCCTCGACCGCTGGTCTGCTCCTCGTGCTGCCGGTCGGCCTTCCAGCGACGAACAAAGGCGGCGAGGCGCTGGCGGCGGACGAAGAGAAAAAGCCGAGCGCATGACATTTATATATTGTGTTGCGGCGGCTTGACGACGCCCCCTTTCGCGGGCTGAGTCTTAGCTCAGCGGGGGCGCAGTATCTCAGCGCTGTACCCAGAACCCAGAAAAACTACGTAACCTATTGATATATAAGGCATATCTGCGTATGTGTAAAACATGCGAAAAAAGAAAGACTCCGCGACGATGCGGATCGGGCGGTTTTCAGCTGCTTCGTTTCCGCGCCTTCCCTCCGGCTCCCGGCATCATATAAGGGCGTAACGTGACAAACATCTGGGTTCGCAAATCCATGACGGCGCTTGCCGTCGAAGCGCGCGACGCCGAATTCGGAACAGAGGCCAATCCGGTCGGGCTGCACCGGACACTATCGGTCATGAGTCTTATCGCTCTTGGCATCGGCTGCACCATCGGCGCCGGCATTTTCGTGCTGACCGGCCACGCCGCCGCGGCTTACGCCGGGCCCGCTGTCGGCGTTTCCTTCATCATGGCGGGAATCGCCTGCGCCTTCGCCGGCCTTTGCTATGCCGAGATGGCGTCGACAGTGCCGGTGGCGGGCAGCGCCTACACCTACGCCTATGCGACGATGGGAGAGTTCGTGGCCTGGATCATCGGCTGGGATCTCGTTCTCGAATACGCCTTCGGCGCGACGACGGTCGCGATCGGCTGGTCCGGTTACGTCACGAGCTTTCTGAGAGATCTGCACATCGTCATTCCGGAATATCTGTCGCGCGCGCCGCTCGCCTTCGATCCAAACAGCGGGGAATGGTCGCGCACCGGAGCGCTCGTCAATGCGCCCGCCGTGATCATTATTATCCTCGCGGCGGCGTTGCTCATCGTCGGGATCAGGGAATCCGCCAAAGTCAACAATATCATCGTGCTCATCAAGCTGGCGATCATCCTTCTCTTCATCGGGGCTGGCGTCTGGTATGTCGATTCAGCAAATTGGGTGACTTCGACAAACCCCACCGGCGCGTTCATTCCGCCGAATCTCGGGCCTGGACAATACGGGTGGGACGGAATCATGCGCGGCGCGGCTGTCGTGTTCTTCGCCTATGTCGGCTTCGACGCGGTCTCGACGGCGGCGCAGGAATCGATCAATCCGCAGCGGGACATGCCGATCGGCCTCCTCGGTTCGCTGGCGATCTGCACCGTGCTCTATGTGCTCGTGGGTCTCGTGATCACCGGGATCGTTCCGTTCGACAAGCTGAATGTCCCTGATCCGATTGCGGTCGGCGTCGACGCCATTGGTCTGCTCTGGCTCTCGCCCCTGATCAAGTTCGGAGCGATCCTCGGGCTCAGCTCGGTCATCCTGGTGCTGATGCTCGGCCAATCGCGCATTTTCTGGTCGATGGCGCGCGACGGGCTCATGCCTCCCTTTGCTGCGGCCGTTCATCCACGCTTCCGCACGCCCTGGCTGACAACGATGCTGACGGGAGCGGCTGTCGCGATTTTGTCGGGCTTGTTACCGATCGGACTTGTCGGCGAACTTGTCAGCATCGGAACATTGTTCGCGTTCACGGTGGTTTCGATCGGCGTTCTGATCCTGCGGATCACCCAGCCGGATCTTCACCGCCCGTTCAAGACGCCGTTCGTTTTCGTCGTTGCGCCGCTTGGCGCAATCTCGGCGATTTACCTGATGTTCCAGTTGCCGGGAGACACATGGGTGCGGCTCGTTGTCTGGCTGGTCATCGGCCTCGTGATCTATTTCTTCTACGGCCGTACAAACAGCCATATCGGGCGGCTCAAGTAACGCCCGGCGCCCTACGCGAGGCGCCGCAGCAGGGGCCAAACGGCCTCGAAAGAGCTGACGGCTCTCCCGATCGCGGCGTTGCGCTTTATTCCCGAACGCTCGTCATCCTCGAACCCAAGACCCGGACTTATTGAAGCGGCGTTCTTGACCGAAGACGGGCGTCATTTCCGAGGTTTTCGGAAAAGAAGAGCGTTTCGACGTCGCTCACGAGTCGCTCTCAAGCTCAACAAGGCGCTCTCAAGCTTAGAGCGCTTTCCGATCGCATGAAGTCATGCGATCGATTCTTGTCGATTGGATTGATTCAATCCGATCGGAATATGCTCGAGCGAGTCGCTATCGATGCGGCTCGAACCGGATCGCGCGCATTCGAGCCCTCAAGCGCCGCTCCTTCGCGGCTATCCAGACTTCGGAGCGCAAACGAGAGGCTGACGTGTCGCGGCTTAGAGCGCCTTCCGACCGGAGGGAATCATTCGGTCGATAAGAAATAGCTTCAGAGTCAAAAGCTTGAACGCATTCTGATCAATCAGTGCGAGCCACTCTGATCGGAATATGCACTAATCCTTGGCGGCGACGCGGCGGCTGTTTTCGGGCCGCCTCGCGCGGACGACGGCGCGCACGCGCTCGGCGTTCGAGGACAGTCCCGGCAGGCTGCAGACCATTCCGGCCAAAGCCACGGTCAAGATGGCGCTTGAAAGAAACGAACTCATGAAAGCACTCCATTTGTTCAGGTTCTGCTTCATCCTGGTGCGGAACGCCTTCCGTTTCGCCCGATGAAGTCTTTTCGTCGCGATCCTCAAGCGGTGGTTGCCAGCCAACGCAATCGGTCCAAGCTTCCTTGCAGGATATAGGCCGCGGCCATTTTGTCCACGACTTCAGCCCTTTTCGCGCGCGATGCGTCCTGTTCGATCAGGGTTCGCAGGACGGCCGCCGTCGACAAACGTTCGTCCCAGAAGACGCATGGCCGCGCGGTTCGCGCGCCGAAATTGCGGGCGAACGCCCTCGTCGCCTGCGCCCGCGGCCCCTCCGTTCCATCCATATTGAGCGGCAGGCCAATCACGATCGCCGCAACGTCGTGCTGTTCCGAAAGCGCGAGGAGGCGTTCGGCGTCCTTGGTGAATTTGGTGCGGCGGATCGTTTCGAGCGGCGTTGCGATCCGGCGCTCGACGTCCGACAGGGCGACGCCGATCGTTTTCGTGCCGAGATCGATCCCGATCAATCGTTGCCGCGGTCCGATCATCGGCCGCAATTCGGCAAGATCGATTACGTCCATAGCCATCGCCGTTCGTCCTGTCGCAGTCTCGCCGTTCAATCGCCCGGCGCGAACCCGGAAAAAGCTTTCCGGGGCTCCCGCGCCGCTTTAAATGCTCTTATGCGCTCATCAGGAGATCTTGCCCATGAAACTGACATGGCTCGGCCATTCCGCGTTCCGCATCGATCTCGATGGGGCGATCATTCTGATCGATCCGTTTTTGAGCGGAAATCCGAAATTCACCGGCAGCGTCGAGCAGGTCAGCGAGGGAGCGACGCATATCATTCTCACCCATGGTCATGACGATCACATCGGCGACGCCGCCGCGATCAGCAAGTCGACCGGCGCGCAGATCGTCGCGAATTTCGAGATCTGCATGTTTCTTCTGGACCAGGGCGCGGCGAGCATCAATCCGGGCAACACAGGCGGCTCGATCGATTGCGGCGCCTTCGACGTGAGCTTCACGCCCGCCGCGCATTCGTCCGGCGCGGTCTTTAACGGTCAATCGGTCTATCTCGGCAATCCGAACGGGATGGTCATCAAGCCCAAGGCGGGACCGAAGGTCTATCATATGGGCGACACTGACATTTTCTCCGATATGGCGCTGATCCAGGAACTTCACCGGCCTGATATCGGACTGATCCCCGTCGGCGACCGTTTCACCATGAGCGGGACAACGGCGGCGCTTGCGGCCAAGCGATTTTTCGATTTCGGCGCTGTCGTCCCCTGCCATTACGGCACGTTCGATCTGCTCAAGTCCGATCCCTCCGAGTTCGTCGCGGCTATGGCGGGGTCGAGGCCGCGAATTCTCGTTCCGGCCATAGGAGAGGCGTTGGATTTCTGACGCGAGCGCCCACGTTAACGTCTGGTTTCGAAATCATCTTGTTCCAGGGAGAGCATCATGCACCATCTCGTTTTGCAAAACGCGAACGAAGGCGCGGTCAGCAGCCTTCTCAATGCGTTCCTGCGGTCGATCGACACTCTTCTCGCCACTGAAGAGGTTCGGACCCTGCTCGGCTGGTTCGGCGCGATGCTTGTCGTTGGCGTCTGTATCCTGATGATGCGCGTTCTGGTGGGCCGCGCCGTCAAAAAATCCAGACTCGACCTCGCGGCCCGGCAGGCGGAGCAAAATGCGCTCGATGCGACGGAGGCGCCCAAGGCCTGACCTAAAGAGCCTATCCAAAGCCTGATTGAAGGGCTGGGAAGGCAAAGGCTCCTGCGGAGTAGGCGCGGCAGCCGCGCCGGGTGAAGACGCGGCCATTGCCCCGCGCGGAGCGGCGGTGGTATAGGCTGCGCTCCAGGCTGGACAACTGCAAACTTTCGAAGGAGACTTTATGTCCGTCGATCAGGCGACCGTGCGGCGCATCGCGCATCTGGCGCGGATCAAGGTCAGCGACGACGACGTGCCCCATCTTCAAGACGAACTCAATGCGATCCTGCGTTTCGTCGAAGAGCTCGGCGCGGTCGATGTTGCGGGCGTCGAGCCCATGACTTCCGTGTTGCCGATGCCAATGAAAAAGCGTTTGGACGCCGTGACCGACGGCTCGATCGCGGACAAGATCATCGCCAACGCGCCAGAAAGCGAAGATCATTTCTTCAAAGTTCCGAAGGTGGTCGAATAGGTTCGGGCGCGCGCCGCGGCATGAGCGCCGAAACTTTTTGCTTGCGCTCACGCCATTCGTAATTTGAAAAAGCGGGTGGCTTTTTCAATGACGACACGCCCTGAAACTTTGAATTGGTGAGCCGCTTTTCGGTCACGCGCGTCGCTGCGGCCGGAAGGGCTCCGGTTTTGAACGGACGAGATATTGAGCGACCTGACTGAACTCACGCTTGCCGGCGCGCGCGACGCGCTGGCGACCAAAAAGATATCCGCTCTCGAACTCGCGGCGGCGCAAATCTCCGACATCGAAAAAGCGCGCGGGCTCAACGCGTTCATCACGGAGACGCCGGAGAAGGCGCTCGCGATGGCGGCGCAATCCGACCTTCGCATCGCGCGGGGCGAAGCCGGTCCGCTCGAAGGGATTCCGCTCGGGATCAAGGATCTCTATTGCACCGACGGCGTGCAGACGACCGCGGGCAGCCATATCCTCGAAGGCTTCACTCCGGCCTATGAGTCGACCGTCTCCGCCAATCTCTGGCGCGATGGCGCCGTCATGCTCGGCAAACTCAATCTCGACGAATTCGCGATGGGCTCCTCGAACGAGACATCCTATTTCGGCCCGGTCATCTCGCCCTGGCGGCGCAAGGATTCCGACAAGCCGCTCGTGCCGGGCGGCTCGTCCGGCGGTTCGGCCGCGGCGGTGGCGGCGCGGCTTTGCTTCGGGGCGACGGCGACCGACACCGGGGGCTCGATCCGCCAGCCGGCGGCGTTCACCGGAACCGTCGGCATCAAGCCGACCTATGGACGCTGTTCGCGCTGGGGCATCGTCGCGTTCGCTTCTTCGCTCGATCAGGCGGGGCCGATCGCGCGGACCGTGCGCGACGCCGCGATCCTGCTGCGCTCGATGGCCGGTCACGATCCAAAGGACACGACATCGGCCGACCTTCCAGCGCCCGATTACGAGGCCGCCGTGGGCCGCTCGATCAAAGGAATGAAGATCGGCATTCCGAAGGAATACCGGCTCGACGGGATGTCTCCCGAAATCGAAAAATTGTGGGCGCAGGGCGTTCAATGGCTGATCGACGCGGGCGCATCGCCGGTCGAGATCTCGCTGCCCAACACGCGCCATGCCTTGCCTGCTTATTATATCGTCGCGCCGGCGGAAGCCTCGTCGAATCTCGCCCGCTACGATGGCGTGCGCTACGGCCTGCGGGCGCCTGGCAAGGACATCGCCGACATGTACGAGAACACCCGCGCGGCCGGGTTCGGCAAGGAAGTGCGCCGGCGCATCATGATCGGAACCTACGTGCTTTCGGCCGGCTATTACGACGCTTATTATGTGCGCGCGCAGCAAATCCGCACCCTGATCAAACGCGATTTCGAGACCGCGTTCGCGGCCGGCGTCGACGCCATCCTGACCCCGGCGACCCCATCCGCCGCGTTTGGAATTGGCGAGAAGGGTTCGGCCGATCCGGTCGAGATGTATCTGAACGACATCTTCACGGTCACGGTGAACATGGCCGGGCTTCCGGGCGTCGCCGTTCCCGCGGGATTGTCGAGCGAAGGCCTGCCGCTTGGCCTGCAAGTGATCGGGCGCGCGTTCGACGAGGAGACTCTGTTCGCCGTCGCGGAGGTGATCGAACAGGCCGCGCCGAAAATCCAATTGCCGCCGAAATGGTGGGCGTGACCCCACCCGTCAGCTTCGCTGACACCCTCCCCGTGTACGGGGAGGGATTGCGTATTGGCGAGGAAATGATGGCCAATGAAATGGCGCGGCGGTTGCGCAAGACGATGACGCCTCAGGAGGTGAAACTTTGGGTTCATCTTCGCGCCTTGAAAAAACAAGGCTTTCATTTCCGTCGCCAGGTTCCGCGCGAGGGCTATATTGTCGACTTTGCCTGTCTAAAGTCGAAGCTCGTCATCGAAATCGACGGCGCGCAGCATGGCGAAACCTGTAATTTGCAAAGCGACGCCAACCGTGACGCCAAACTCGCGGCCGCTGGTTTCAAAGTGCTCCGTTTTTGGACTCATGAGGTGAACGGAAACCTCGACGGTGTTGTCGAGACGATTTTTCGCGAGGCCGAGGCGAGGCGCATGCTCCCTCCCCTAAAAGGGGAGGGTGTCAGCGAAGCTGACGGGTGGGGTGAGACGCGTGCGGGAGACTCCGGGAGCAACGAGTGACCATTGATCAAATCGCCCAAGCAGCGGCGATCTTGAGTGTAACCGTACCCCTCTGCGCTTTAGCTTGGTCGGCTATCACCTATGTCCGTCTACGCCAGAGAGAAGTTCAACGCGAGCGACGCCAGCGGTTTTTTGAAGTTTTGGAACACTTTGTGAAACAGGGCGGCTCCGAGTTCGAATTCAGGAAATTTCCTGAATCTTCGGATGTGATCATTCGTCTGTTTGATCAGGTCGATGTCGAGGGGCATTCGGCTTCCATGCTGAAAGCCTAAATGGCTTCGACCGCGGACTTCTTGCGAAAGAGAGCAGCATTATGAACACGCACGCCAAACCCTCCAAGCTCATCAAGGGCGCCACCGGCGATTGGGAAGTGGTGATCGGCATGGAGATCCACGCTCAGGTCACGTCCCGCTCGAAATTGTTCTCCGGCGCCTCGACCGCGTTCGGCGAGGAGCCCAACGCCAATGTCTCGCTCGTCGACGCCGCGATGCCTGGCATGCTTCCCGTCATCAACGAGGAATGCGTCGCGCAGGCGGTCCGCACCGGCCTTGGCCTCGAGGCGCAGATCAACCTTCGCTCGGTGTTCGACCGGAAAAATTATTTCTATCCCGATCTGCCGCAGGGCTATCAGATCTCGCAGTACAAGAGCCCGATTGTCGGCGAGGGAATCGTCATCGTCGATGTGTCGCCGACCGAACAGATCGAAGTCGGGATCGAGCGGCTCCACCTCGAACAGGACGCCGGCAAGTCGCTGCATGACCAGTCGGCGACCGAGTCTCTCGTCGATCTCAACCGCTCCGGCGTCGCGCTGATGGAGATCGTCTCTAAGCCCGACATGCGCTCCTCCGACGAGGCGCGCGCCTATGTGACCAAGCTGCGCACGATCCTGCGCTACATCGGCTCCTGCGACGGCAATATGGAGCAGGGCTCGCTGCGCGCCGACGTCAACGTCTCGGTGCGCCGTCCGGGCGAACCGCTCGGCACGCGCTGCGAGATCAAGAACGTCAATTCGATCCGCTTCATCGCGCAGGCCATCGAGGTCGAGGCGCGCCGTCAGATCGGGATCATCGAGGACGGCGGAAAGATCGATCAGGAGACGCGCCTGTTCGATCCCGCGCGCGGCGAGACCCGTTCGATGCGCTCCAAGGAAGAAGCGCATGACTACCGCTATTTCCCCGACCCCGATCTGCTGCCTCTCGAATTCGATCAGGCCTATGTCGACCGGCTGAAGGAAGGACTGCCGGAATTGCCGGATGCGAAGAAGGCCCGCTTCATCAGCGATTACGGATTGCCGTCCTATGACGCCGGAGTACTCGTCGCGGATAAGGAGACCGCCGACTATTTTGAATCCGCGGTCAAATTCGGCGGAGCCAAACGCGATCCGAAACTTGTCGCCAACTGGATCAGCGGCGACGTCGCGGCCTTCGCCAATTCAGTCGGCTCGCCGATCGCGCAGACGCATATCAAGCCAGCGCAGATCGCCGGGATCGTCGATCTCATCGCCGATCGCACCATCTCGGGCAAGATCGCAAAAGACCTTCTTGCGATCATCATCGCCGAGGAGAAAGACGGCGATCCGCGCGCGATCGTCGAAGCGCGCGGGATGAAACAGGTCACCGATACAGGCGCGATCGAAAGCGCAGTCGACGCCATCATCAAAGCCAATCCGGACAAGGTCGCGCAGGCGCAGGCCAAGCCTTCGATGCTTGGCTGGTTCGTTGGACAAGTGATGAAGGAGACCGGCGGCAAAGCCAATCCGCAAGCTGTGAACGATCTCCTGAAATCCAAACTCGGAATCTGAAACGCGAAGCGGCGCGCGAATCATCTCAACTGATTCGCGCGCCGCATTCGATTTCGAGCGCAGACGAAGTCCTTTTCTCGCCGTTTTTTTTGTTCCTCACGAATTTATTTTTGGCGTTGAAGCGCAGCGTTCCTTCGCAATGCGCGGAACGATTTGAAACGTCCTGATCCTTGCGCGCCGCATATTTCGCAGCATGTTCTTCCGCGCGCATTACGGATCGCGAAGACGAAGTCGCGAACGGATCAAACGGCTGCGCTCCGAGTTTTGAAAGGCGCAAAGAAAAATCATCAGAGGACTCGTAAAATCAATGACTTTCGAATCCTCTGGGGATCTTCTCAGCGAGCCGCGACGATCGCATGAGACCCATGGCGCATGAAAATTTTGAGCGCTTTACGGAGCGAGCGAAGAGCAGCTTCGCTAATGATCGCGAGGCCCGCGAACCGCTCCGGCTTCTTGCGCGTGAGCGAATCAACAATCGCTTTTCAAGCTGTCCCGAGGATCGGTTTCGCGCTTGCTTGCGGCGATGTAGACGCGCCTCCTCTTGCACGACTGATTAACAACGCTACGCTATGCACGCCTCTAGTCGGCGCATGACGCCGGCTGACGAAACAACAGAGGGAACTTCGGACATGGTGAAGGCAACCACCAAAAGTAAGCCAGCGAAAAAGGCCGCGGCCAAGAAAAGCCCGGCGAAGAAAGCGGCTGTAAAGAAGACGGCGGCGAAGAAGGCTCCCGCGAAAAAGACAGCGGTGAAAAAGGCTCCGGCCAAAAAGACAGCGGTGAAAAAAGCTCCCGCGAAAAACACAGCGGTGAAGAAGGCTCCGGCCAAAAAGACCGTCGCCAGCAAAAGCGTGAAGTCGGCCGCTCCCAAGACTGCCGCTAAGACTGCAGCTCCCAAGACTACCGCCAAGACTGCAGCTCCCAAGAGCGCCGCCAAGACTGCGGCTCCCAAGACTGCCGCCAAGAAGGCGGCCGTGAAAAAGACCGCTCCGGCGAAAGCCGCGCGAAAGGCTCCGGCGCGCAAGCCCAAGGTTGCGCCGCCGCCAGTGGAAGCTTCCTGACGACGCGCAAGTTTTTTGGTTTGTGCGGAGTTCTCCGGAGACGTCCGCATGCGCCCTCTCGAGGTCGCCTGTGGCGCGAGGGTCGCAAGTTCGGACGTCTCCCTTTTATTTTATGCTGATTGTTGATCCCGCCATTGCGGAGCGATGAGTCGCGGAGCTGGCTCTCCTTGCGCCGTCCATCTGCGCGGCGCGACAAGATTTTTGTCAGCGAAACGTCCGCCCGGCAGTCGCTTACCTGGTGAGACAGACCGTCGCGAAGTCGCGCCACGTTTTGTCCCCGGCGGCGCCAGTCTGTTTCATCTTTTGCCATTCGACGCCGCAGGAGTGCATGCGTTCTCGTGTGGCCGGAGGCAGGCTCATGGGAGGCCCGAGTTCGGCCGGGATCGGCGCAAAAGGCGAGGGCGGCGGCGGTGACGGCGTTTGCGCCGGCGGAGCCGGCGATGCGCCAGGCGCGCCTATATTGCCGCTTCCAAGATTGGCGGGACGGGACGGCGGCGGCGGGTGGGCGGTTTGACGCTGGACGGCGGCGGGCGCCTTCTGCGGTCCGGATCCGCCGACCGCTTGTGGCGCGAAAGCCGGATTGAACGCCGCTAAAACCAGAATGAATGCGAGGGCGGCTGGAGAACTGGCGGCGATCCGCAATTTCGCGTCGCGGACCTGCTGGCGTTCAGACCGCCGCGCAATCCCATGCTTCAAGCTGGAGCTGTCTCGCCGCTTTGCGCCGGCCCTGATTTCGGCTCGATCCAACAGGGGCGTCCCGCTTTCGCAATTGCAACAGGCTCGGTGGTTTCAACCGCTGACCGGCTTGCCGATCCGCGGACTTTCGGTTTCCGGCGTCCGGAGTGGCGGGCGACGCTCAGGGCGCTTTCGGAACGCTCTGGGTGCGCACGAACGTATCGGTCTGACAAAGTATTTTCATCACGCAGCCTTCGACCTCAGCCTTTTCGGCAAAGCTCCTGAAGGTGATGTCGTAGGTTTTGCCGTCTTTTGGGTTGTACGCCTTCCCGCGCCAATGATCCTTTTGGGGTTCAAGATCGAGCAGAATGCCGATCCCGATCATCGGCCGGCTGCGTTTGGACGCGTCTTCGTTCAGGGCGTCGGTTTTCGGCTTGCCGGCGGCGTCGACGGGCTCCTTGAGCCAGACAAGGGCGCCGCACATGAATTTGCCGCAGGGCGCGATCTTGATGATCGATCCACCGCCCTTGGTCAGCCAGAGGCCGGCGGGATCTTCCGGGGCCGCCGCAGCGCCCAACGCCAACAAAGATTCGAGGCAGGCCACGGCCAATGTGACCCGCGCGAGCCTGAAAAAGCGTCCCACGCGAATCGCGGGCCCTGCTGAAAAAGCGGATCGGGTGGACAAGGAGGTTCGAGAGCGGTCCTGAGACATTGCACCAAACTCCGAAAAGGAACCGCGTGGCCTATGATTTTGAAAAGAAAATCGATTCGTAATCTCTGCTTTCGTCAGACAGCCTGGCGTCAGGCTATGGCGGAGACGGAGGGATTCGAACCCTCGATAGGGCTTTACAACCCTATAACGGTTTAGCAAACCGCCGCCTTCAGCCTCTCGGCCACGTCTCCAAACGCTCCGAAGCGGCGGGAAAGCCGCCGCTCCGTCAGGCCTTGGACATATGCCCGACCCCCGTGCCGAAGGCAAGACCCGCTATGAAAGCGTCGCAATCGGGCCTTACCCCCTAAATCCGTTGCAGCGAAACCACACCCCTCCGCCAAAGCCTCGCGCACACGATATCGCAATTTACATAGCCCCGCCTGCGGGTACATTGACCTCACGAACGGGGGCCACCCGATCGTGGAGCCGGACGAAAAACCTCAAGAAGGGGGTTTTTCTGACGAAATGGGACAGGCAAGTCGTGGGACGAGGTCCCCAGCCGCTTATTCCCGATTGGGTCTTTTGACGGAGAGTTTCTATGAAGATGTACAGGGGCTTATTGTTGGGATCGGCCGCAGCCCTTACGGGAATCGCCGGCGCTCAGGCGGCCGATCTGCCGGCGACCAAAGCGGCGCCGATCGAATATGTGCGGATCTGCGACGCTTACGGCGCGGGCTTTTTCTATATTCCCGGCACAGAAACCTGCCTCAAGATCGGCGGCCAGGTCGTGACCGAGGTTCGGTCCTACGACTCCAGCTACAGCATGAGCAGCAATATTTCGGGCCAGGGCAAAACCGCGATCGGCGCGACGAACCCCTTCGCTCTGCCGGCGGGCGGCGCTTTTCGCGCGACGGGCGGCGCATCGAGCGTAGGATATGTGCCCACTCCGGGCGATTACACCAACTCGCGTTCGCGCGACACCTACGGCTGGAATTCACTCGGCCGGGTCGAACTCGACGCCCGGAACGGAACGCCGTTCGGAACCCTGCGCGCCTTCCTGCGCGTCGACGCCTATGTCGGATCTGGGTACGCCCAGACTGGCGCTCTGAGCACGGGCGGCAGCTATAATAGCAACGGCAATCCCTACAATACGACGGCCGGGCCGACCGCCACGCGCGAAACCACGATCGTCAGCAAGGCCTTCATCCAGTTCGCGGGACTGACCGCGGGCCGCGCGCAATCGATGTTCGACTTCTACGCCAACGCCTATAATTATGCGAACATCGGCGGCTCCAACGCCACGACGCAATTGCTGGCCTATACCGCGACCTTCGGAAGCGGATTTTCGACGACTTTCTCGGTTGAAGACCAAAACGCCCGCCAGGCCTTTATCGGCAGCACGATTGCGGGCGGAACCCGCTACCCATTTGCCGGAAGCGTAGCCTACACTCCGCCCGGCGCCCTCTTTGGAGCTGGCACGACCTATACCGGAACTCCGGCTGGAAACGCCTGGCCAGATATCGTCGCAAATCTTCGCTATGACGACAAATGGGGCGCGGTCCAGGTCTCGGCCGCCGGGCATGAAGCGCGGGCCAGCCTGTTCTCCAGCACGTCCCTTCAGGCGAACGGCACGGCCGCCACCACCTACGCCTTCCCGACCATGACTTCGAACGCCTACGGATGGGCTGTCCAGGGCGGCCTTCAGCTGAATCTGGACTATTTCCAGCTGCCTTATCTCTCGCCGGGAGACAAACTCTGGATCCAGGCCGCCTACGAGCAGGGCGCGCTCAGCTATGTCTGGGGCAACAACCTCGCCGGATCATATGGCGCGTCGGACGGCAGCCGTTATTATGGCGCTGGCTTCACCCCGGCCGACACCAGCGCGGGCTGGAACACCAATATGTATGATTGCATCTTCACGGCCAGCGGCTCCTGCGAGCAGCAAAAAGGCTGGAACGTCGTCGCCGCTTTCAAGCATTACTGGATCCCGACCGTCTCGTCCGCCGTCTATGGATCCTATACCGAGGTCAATTACTCGCAGAATGCGCTCGCCGGCTTCGGCGGCGCGGTCGGCGTCTCCAACCTGAAAACCGCCCGCATCGGCACCAACCTCGTCTGGACCCCTATCAAGGGCTTCGATATCGGCGGCGAGTTCATGTACGTGAACGTCACGCAGTCCCGCCCGGTCGGCCTTGCGCCCGATAAGGCTCTCAACCTTCAGGGCCTGCCGTCCTGGCGCGGCACCAACAACGAATACGAAGGCCGCGTCCGCGTGCAGCGCGCCTTCTAATTCGCAGGAGCGGACTGAAAGGTCCGCTCCACGCTTTCCCGAAAGAAAGCTCCCGAACAGCAAAAAACCCGGCGCGAAAGCGCCGGGTTTTTTGCTGTCGGATGAGGGAAAGGAGGAGCCGAAGACCCTCCTGATCCCGCTTCGAAAAGTTTCAGCGGTCGCCGAGGCTGCCGCCGGCGTCGGCGAGGGCCGCGCCGACTTCCAGCCCGAGATCATCCATGGTGGTTTCTTCGACCACGTTAATTTCCTCGCCCTTCGCCTGACGTTCCGCCTCGGTGACCGAACGGGCGACGTTCACGGTGATTTCAGAGATGATCTCCGGATGGAGATGCACCGGGACCGAATGCAGGCCGATGGACTTGATCGGCGTTCCAAGAACGACCTGCGTCCTGTTGACGTTGAACCCCCCGGCCGTGATCGCGTCGGAGATGTCGCGCGGCGACACAGATCCGTACAGATGGCCGGTCTCGCCCGCCTGACGAATGATGATGAAGCTCTGGCCAGTGAGCTTTTCGGCGATTCCGGCGGCCTCGCTCTTCGACTCGAGATTGCGCGCCTCGAGCTGGGCTCGCTGGCTGTCGAAATGGGCCTTGTTGGCCTCGGTCGCGCGCAGAGCCTTGCCGCCGGGCAGAAGGAAATTACGGGCGTAGCCGTCCTTCACCCGCACTGTCTGGCCCATCTGCCCCAGTTTGGCGACGCGTTCGAGTAAGATGACTTCCATCAGACATGATCCTTTGATTTGATTTCAGAAGCGGAAAGCGCCGATTTGACCTTGCGCTCACGCAAGGCGAATGCGGCGTCGACGAGGCCGATAAGAACGAAAAGGAGGATCGGAAATCCGTATCGCATCAGGTAGAAGACGCCGATATAGATCGCCGCGAGCATCGGCGTTCTGTATTTCGCGCCGCGCGACAGAAAGTGCATGACGGCGAGGCCTTGCAAGGCGAAGCCCATGGCGAGAGCCGCCGCGACGATGGCCGCGATATAAGCGGTGAAGCCGCCGATGAAACATACGGCGACCGCGATGACGAAAGCTGCTGCGAAGGAGCGGGGCAGGCCCAGTTCGCGAGGGATATCCGGCCACGGACGGGGAAGCCGGCCGGACACTTCGACGGCGCGGCCCGCGAGATAAAGATTCAAGACCAGCATCAGGACGCTCGACGCGGCGGCCAGCGGCGCGGCGGCCCGGACGATAAGCTGAGCCACGTCCTCAAGCTTCAGTCCCGC
Organism: Methylocapsa palsarum; assembly: GCF_900114285.1. Lineage (GTDB taxonomy): Bacteria > Pseudomonadota > Alphaproteobacteria > Rhizobiales > Beijerinckiaceae > Methylocapsa > Methylocapsa palsarum. Next base: position 68,401 of record NZ_FOSN01000002.1, read on the forward strand.
CGGCAGATCCGCGCCGGCGACGCTTTCGATCAGCGGCGTCACCTTTGCGACGGCGTCGGCGAAGGCGGCGCGCGGGCCTCCATGCTGGACGCTGAAATAGATCGTGACCGCCACGGTGATCGCGGAGCAAATCGCCACCGCGGTCGCAAGGATTCGTTCGACGGGCGCATAATCGCGCGAAAAGGATCGTCCGACCGTTGTGGTGATGCTCCAGGAAGAGCTTCCCTTCGGCCGGCTCAAGGCGGCGAGGAAACCAAGGCCGAGGGCGGGCAGGCCAAGGCTCATGGCGAAGATCAGGCCGGTCAGCGCCGCAGTGTCGAGTCCCCAGGTCCAGGCGTGGAGATTTTGCGGGATCACGAGCGCGCCGACTGTCAGCGACGCGATGATGGCCGAGGCGACTCCGGCGAAGGGCCCGAAGCCAAGCATGGCGATCATGATGGGAAGAGGCGACAGGTAAGCCAGCGTCATCGCCGGCGCCGTCCCCTGGCGGCTCAGGGTGAACAGGATTCCGGCCGAGACGCCGGCTCCAATCCCGACCGCAACGACGATGGGCGAGATGTGAGAGAATCGTTTTTTCATCGTACCCTGCTGTCCCGCTGTAGGGCGGTTAGAGGCGGGTCGGAAACCAACGCCTCCGCCCGTCCCAGCAATTCGTCCGATCGAGCGGACGTCGATCTTCAAAGACGGACGCGGCCTAGCTTGGCGCGACCGTCTTTAGATGGTCAGCGGATCACATATGGCAAGAGGCCAAGGAAGCGGGCGCGTTTGATCGCCTTGGCGAGTTCTCTCTGTTTCTTGGCGGACACCGCCGTGATGCGAGAAGGCACGATCTTTCCGCGCTCGGAAATGTAGCGCGACAGGAGACGGGTGTCCTTGTAGTCGATCTTCGGGGCGTTGACTCCGGAGAAAGGGCAGGTCTTGCGGCGACGGAAAAACGGACGGCGGGGCGCTGCGGCGGTGGTCATCAGAAGCTCCCCTCGTCGCTAAAGCCGGCGTCCTCGCGCGGGCGTCTTGGTCCCCGGTCGCCGCGATCCGGACGCGGGCCTCGGCGGTCTCCCCGGTCGGGCCGGTCGCCGCGATCGTCGTCGTCGCGCTTGCGCATCATCGCGGACTGGCCCTGCTCGAGCTCCTCGACCCGGATCGTCAGGATGCGGATGATGTCCTCGTTGATGCCTTCCTGTCGCTCCATCTCGGTAATGGCCGCCGGCGGCGCGTCAATGTTCAAAAGCGAGAAATGCGCCTTGCGGTTCTTCTTGATGCGATAGGCGAGGGATTTGACGCCCCAATATTCGACTTTCTCGATCTTGCCGCCGAGGGATTCGATCGTCGCCTTCAACTGCTCGGTCAGCGTTTCCACCTGCTGGGCGGAAATATCCTGACGAGCAAGGTAGATGTGCTCGTAAAGAGCCATGCTGCTTGCCTTTCTTTCGATATGAGCTTCGGCGCCGAGCCCTTCGAGCCCGGGAAAGGCTCGACCAGACATACGAAGGCGGAGACACCGGACATGATCGTCAACCGATCAACTCGACGAGCGAGTCTTCCGTTCAGCCTCCGGCCGAAGCTGAGAACCGCGGTTTATACCCGGATTTTGCTCGCGCGCAAGGCGGAACGTTCGAATTGCTCCTCCGCGCTGCAAGGTTCAGACGCAGGGGCCCCATTCGCCGCTGGCGTAAATGCGCCAGGATCTCAGCCCCGCCTTGGCGACGACCAGCCTTCCGCTCCGGGCCTTGGCGACAAGGTGCTTGAAGACGAGGGGCGTTCGCCAGGCGAGCGGCTTCGACGGATCGCAAACGGCGCGGTATTCGTCCGATTCGGGATCTTCCATCAAGATGGCGCCGGTGCGGTCCGGCCGCATTTGCGCGGTCAGGGCGCGGTCGCCCTTCCAGAGGCACTCATATTCGCGGCAGACGCCCGGCCGCGCCGCATAGATCCCGCAGCCCCCGCCGTCGGCGCAGTGGCGGCAGAGGTCTCCGGCGGGTTTGACCAATTCTGTTATTTCGAGAGCCTTGCAGCACAGACTGCATTCGCCGCAGGCTTTTCCTGGAATTTCGGGCATGATCGCGGGCCCCGACAAAGACCGATTCGCTTGACGATGAAGTTTGTCGAGGAGGGGCGGTCGGCGCAAGCACAACCAGTCGACTTGAGATCAGGCGATTTAACTTAACGACGGTCGGCGCTGTTCGCGGGACGACGTCACGACAAAAAAAGGGCGAGCCGCGAATGGCTCGCCCGTTCCTTAAGCCAGAGATGGCGTCGGCTCAGTAGCGCGCGACGACCGGCGCGGCGGGAGCGCCGAACTTATAGGTCAGACCAACGCGCGCGGTTTGCATTGTCTCTTTCACCGTATGGTAGGGGAATCCGAGCAGGCTGACTGACTCGGTGAACCCCTTGGTGCCGAAGTTGTAGTAGCGATATTCGGCCCGCGCGGTGATGTTGTTCGTAAAGGCGTACTCGAGACCGCCGCCGACATCCCAGCCGTAAGCGCTTGAGCCGAAATCGAGAACGTGGCCGGGAGTTCCTGTCGCGAACGGTATCGCCGGCGTCATCGTATGGCGGATGTCGCCGTAAGCGAAGCCGCCGATCGCGTAGACGAGCACGCGGTCGAAAGCGTAGCCGAGCCGCCCGTCAACCGAACCGAACTGGCGGATGGAATTGGTCACGCCCAGCGGATAGGCGAACGTGTTTCCGGTCACCCCGGCGAAATTGTATTCCGCCTGAAGCCCCAGCACGAAGGAGTTGAACTGAAGGTTGTATCCCACATTGAGGCCGCCGAAGGCGCCAGCTCCATTAAAGCTCGTATTCCAGCCAGCGTTTGCGGTGGTTGAGGTCTGGCTCCATGCGCCGCCGACCTGAAGGGTGACGTAGGCCCCGGTCCAGGTGAAGACAGGCGGCGGCGCTATCGGCGCGGGCGCGAGGTCGGCGGCCATGGCGGAGGATCCCGCCAGAAGTGAAAGGCCGACCATCGATCCAGCCAGGCTGCGCAGAATTTCGTGTCTCATGGAGTTCCTCCCCGTATGCTTTGATGTCTCGAAATTTCTTCGTTGCTGTCTTGATCCAGTGTTAGCATCGCATCAAAAGGTGGCAAGCGGCGGAGCGCCGAAATGACCCCGCATGCGTCTGAATTTGCCGACCTGTTGCATTTTTGCGGCGGAGATCCTTGCGCCCGGCCGATTGCATTTGGAGCCCGCCCGTCAGCGAAAATGTAAAGCGGCGGGTTGACTTGCGCGGGCTGCGGTGTCACTCGCTCCTCCTCGAAAAATAACAAAAGTGGGACGGAATGACGAAGGCTTTCGTTTTCCCGGGGCAGGGGTCGCAGTCGGTCGGCATGGGCAAGGCGCTGTCGGAGGCGTTTCCGCAAGCCCGCGCTGTTTTCGCCGAAGTCGACGACGCGCTCGGGCAAAATCTGTCGGGCCTCATGTTCGAAGGGCCGCAAGAGGAGCTGACGCTCACCGTGAACGCGCAGCCAGCCCTCATGGCGGCCAGTCTGGCGGCCATTCGAGTGCTCGAATCGGAAGCCGGACTCGATCTTCGCAAGGACGCCGATTTCGTCGCCGGGCATTCGCTTGGAGAATATTCCGCGCTCGCCGCGGCAGGATCGCTCAGCATATTTGCGACCGCAAAGCTTTTGCGCGTGCGCGGCGAGGCCATGCAGAACGCGGTTCCGGCCGGAACCGGCGCGATGGCGGCGCTTCTCGGGCTGGATTTCGAGACCGCCGCGAAGGTCGTCGACGAAGCCACGTCGAACGCCGCCCCGGGCGAGGTCTGCCAGATCGCCAACGACAACGGGGGCGGCCAGATTGTCGTTTCCGGCACGAGCGCCGCCGTCCATCGCGCCATCGAGATCGCCAAAGCCCACGGCGGCCGGCGCTCCATCATCCTGCCGGTTTCGGCTCCGTTTCACTGCCGCCTTATGAATCCCGCCGCGGAAGCGATGAATGCGGCCCTCGCCGACGCGGAAATCAAGCCTCCCTGCGTTCCGCTCGTCGCCAACGTGCTGGCGAGGCCCGTCGTCGATGTCGAGGAAATCCGGCGTCTGCTCGTTGCTCAGGTGACCGGCGCGGTGCGCTGGCGCGAAAGCCTGGTCTTCATGGCGAACCGGGGCGTCTCGCTCTTTGTCGAATGCGGAGCTGGCAAAGTCCTCTCCGGTCTGATCAAGCGCATCACTGATACGGCGTCGGGGCTTCCGGTGGGAACGCCGGCCGACATCGACCTTTATAAAGCCCAGGCCTAGGCCGCGCCGCCGCGTTGGAGTTTTCATGTTCGATCTTTCGGGAAAAACCGCACTCGTCACGGGCGCGAGCGGCGGGCTTGGACAAGCGATAGCCCGCGCGCTGCATGCGCGCGGCGCCGTCGTCGCCCTTTCCGGCACGCGCCGGGAGGCGCTCGAAGACCTCGCGCGCGACCTTGGAGGCGGCGCGCATGCGCTGCCTTGCGATTTGTCGGATAAGGCGGCGGTCGAGGCTCTTGTCCCCGCGGCCGAAGCGGCGATGGGAAGCGTGGACATTCTCGTCAACAACGCAGGAGTCACCAAAGACAATCTCTTCATGCGCATGAAGGACGAAGAGTGGGACACGGTCCTCAACGTGAATCTGACCGCAGCCTTCCGACTGTCGCGCGCGTGCCTGAAAGGGATGCTGAAGCGACGTTACGGGCGGATTGTCGGGATCACCTCCGTCGTCGGCGTGACCGGTAATCCGGGGCAGGGCAATTACGCCGCCTCCAAGGCGGGAATGATCGGCATGTCGAAAAGCCTCGCCGCCGAAGTCGCGAGCCGGAACGTGACCGTGAATTGCGTCGCGCCGGGATTTATCGAAAGTCCGATGACCGACGTCCTGAACGAAAAACAAAAGGCCGCGATCCTTTCGGCCGTGCCGATGGGCCGCCTTGGAACCGGCGCGGAAGTCGCCGCGGCCGTGGTCTATCTGGCCAGCGCCGAGGCCGCGTACGTAACCGGTCAAACCCTCCATGTGAATGGAGGAATGGCAATGATTTGAAGATGTTAGTGTGTATGGCGGGTCGGCTGCGCCGGCTCTCGCCAACGTGATCGAAGTATGTTACCAACCTTCGTCGAGCAGCAGGCGGCAATCATTGCGGGGGTGGTCGGAGCGACGTGCTGGACTTTGATCCTCATCACGTCCATACGACCTTGATAAGCGTTCATACGACCTTGATAGATGAGTTTTCCGGTTGTATGGGCATGTCTCTACCCAGAACTAAGCAACGGTGTCGGCTTGTGTCGGCGAAATAGTGAGGACGAGGATAAAACGACCATGAGCGATGTCGCCGAGCGCGTAAAGAAGATCGTAATAGAGCATCTCGGTGTAGATGCCGATAAAGTCGTCGACAATGCCAACTTCATTGAGGATCTTGGTGCAGATTCTCTGGATACAGTTGAGCTGGTCATGGCTTTTGAAGAAGAATTCAGCGTCGAGATCCCCGACGACGCCGCAGAGACCATTGTTACCGTGGGCGATGCGGTCAAGTTTCTGGAAAAGGCGACCACTGCCTGAGGCCCAGGCGGGACGAGCCGGCAAGACTTGTTTCCAATACTTTTCGATGGAATTAGCGCTAACGGAGCCGTCGGGCGGCCTCGGTGCGGGGCGACATGTTGACCAGGTCCTAAGATGCGAAGGGTAGTCGTTACCGGTCTTGGCATGGTGTCGCCGCTCGCCTGCGGAGTTGAGCCGACCTGGAGCCGCTTGATCGCGGGCCAGAGCGGCGCACGTGTGATAGACACGTTCGATACGTCTGATCTCGCCTGCAAGATCGCGATGCCGATCCCAAGAGGCGATGGTTCCGAGGGGACCTTCAATCCAGACGACTGGATGGAGCCCAAGGAACAGCGCAAGATCGACGATTTCATTCTCTACGCCGTCGCCGCGGCGACGCAGGCGCTGGCGGACGCAGGCTGGAAACCGACAACCTATCAGGATCAGATCCGGACAGGCGTCCTGATCGGATCCGGAATCGGCGGACTCGGCGGCATAGCTGAAACGGCCATCGTCTTGCACGAGAAAGGTCCGCGCCGGGTCTCGCCCTTCTTCATTCCCGGCCGTCTCATCAATCTGGCTGGAGGCTATGTCTCCATCCAGCACGGGCTTCGAGGTCCGAATCATGCCGTCGTGACCGCATGTTCGACGGGGGCCCATGCGATCGGCGATGCGGCGCGCCTCATCGCGTTCGAGGACGCCGAGGTCATGGTCGCGGGCGGCGCTGAATCAGCGATCAACCGGATCGGAATCGCCGGATTCGCCGCCTGCCGCGCCTTGTCCACCGGTTTCAACGACCGCCCGAAACAGGCCTCGCGGCCCTACGATCGCGACCGGGACGGCTTTGTGATGGGCGAAGGCGCCGGCTGCGTCGTTCTCGAATCCTATGACCACGCCTTCGCGCGCGGCGCAAAAATCTATGCCGAACTCGTCGGGTACGGGATGTCGGGCGACGCCTATCATATCACCGCGCCGCAACCGACCGGAGACGGCGCCTTCCGGGCGATGGCTTCGGCGATCAAGCGGGCGGGAATCTCTCCGTCCGAAATCGATTACATCAACGCGCATGGCACCTCGACCCCGCTTGGCGACGAGATCGAGTTGCAGGCGGTTCAGAGGCTGGTTGGCGACGCCGTAAACTCCTTGTCAATGTCATCCACCAAATCCGCGATCGGCCATCTCCTCGGCGCCGCCGGAGCCGTCGAGGCGATTTTCTCGATCCTCACGCTTCGCGACCAGATCGTCCCTCCGACGCTGAATCTCGATAATGTCTCGGTCGAGACGCGTATCGATCTTGTTCCGCATAAGGCCCGCGCCCGGGAGGTGCAGTGTGTCCTTTCCAATTCGTTCGGGTTTGGCGGCACCAACGCTTGCTTGATCTTCAAACGCGCCGGATAAGCGCCGCGCCTCGAGTGAGTGGCGAATTCGGGCGCGGAACCAGAATTCGCCATATTCTTCGAGTCCAAGTGACCGGCTTCGTCAGGTCGCATTCGGCGGGCAAACAGCGAGTTGAGTGATGGGCGATATCCCGCCAGAGTTCCAGAAAGACTCCGCGCCGCGCAAGACGAATCAAGGCACAAGCCGTCTGTTTGGAAGCCGGCGCGCCCCGCAAAGTCCGAATGAGGCGCTTCAGCCCGAAACGGTGCCGCAACCGCCTTCGGTTCCGCCGAGTCGCCGCCGGCCTGCGCTTTCGGCGTTCAGCGGCATCCTTTCCTTTCTCCTGATCGCGGCGTTCGGCGCGATGCTGGGGCTGGTCTGGAGCCAGCACCGCATGCGCGAGCCGGGACCTTTGGCCGCCGACAAGGTGCTGTACATCGCGCCCGGCGCCGAGCTCCCCGATATTATCAGCGAACTCGAGCAGCAAGGCGTGATCGACAGTCCCTTTGCGCTGAACGTCGCGCTCCTCGTCGAAGGCAACCGCTCGAAGGTCAAGGCGGGCGAATATCTTTTCAAACAGAACGCCAGCTTGCAGGAAGTGATGGACACGCTGGTCAGCGGCAAGCAACTCCTGCACGCCGTCACGATTCCGGAGGGTCTGACCAGCCAGCAGATCGTCGAACGTCTGCTCGAAAGCGATTTCCTCGTCGGCGACCTGAAGGATGCGCCGAAAGAAGGCAGTTTGCTGCCTGAAACCTATAAGGTCGCGCGTGGAACGGCTCGAGCCGACCTGATCAAGAAAATGCAGGATGATCAGAAGCGGATCGTCGATCAGATCTGGTCGCGCAGAGTCAGCGATCTGCCCTTGCATTCGCCGCATGAGCTTGTGACCCTCGCCTCGATCGTCGAGAAAGAAACCGGAAAAGCCGACGAGAGGTCGCGCGTCGCCAGCGTTTTCCTCAACCGCCTCGTCAAGCGGATGCGGCTGCAGTCGGATCCGACGATCGTCTATGGCCTCGTCGGCGGTAAAGGCACGCTGGGGCACGGGATTTCGCGATCCGAACTCGAAAAGCCGACTCCTTACAATACTTATACGATCGATGGTCTGCCGCCGGGGCCGATCGCCAACCCCGGCCGCGCCGCCCTCGAGGCCGTCGCCAATCCATCGCGCACGCATGATCTTTATTTTGTCGCCGACGGCTCCGGCGGACATGTTTTTTCGGAAAATCTCGATCAGCATAACCGCAACGTCCAGAGATGGCGGCAGATCGACAAGGAGGCGAAGGAACGGCTGGACAAATCCGCGCCCGAGCCCGACAAATTATCGCCTGAAGCGGCTCCGCTTGCTGCGCCTCCCGCGCCCGCGGCGCCCTCGGCTCCGTCTCGCGGCGACAAAAGAGGCGAGCTCGAGACGGAGCCTACCGTTTATGGCTCGCTCGGCGATTCGTTCGAGGCCCAGCTTCTGTCTCAAGACGGCGCGCCGGCTCCGAATGATCCGCAGGCCTTCGCCGCCATCGACAAGGCCGCTCCATCGCCCGCAACGCCGGCGAAGAAGGGGTCGACCAGAAAGGTGGACTCGGGGCGTCAGCCGGCTGCGTTCAGCGCTTTCACCATGGGGCCGGGCCTTGACGATCTTGGCATCAGCGTCCGCGGCGTGATGGCCTCGCCCGCGGAAACGCTTGATGGCCCGGTGAGCGCGTCGGAACCGCAGGACGCCCGGGTCGAAACAGCGACTTTCCCGATCTCGCCCGCCCGGCGTGCGGAGCAGAAGGCCCATGCCGCGCGATTCGGCCTGTCGCCAGGCGCAGACGAACTTCCGCCTGAACCGGCCGCCGCGCCCGCTCCGCAGAATGCCGGAACTCCCGGACGCGCCCGCGTCGTGGATGTTTCCGAAGGCACGCCTCTCGATCCGCTTCGCAACAAGACCTACGACCTCAATTATCCCAAAACCGTGCCGGCGATGAAATAAATCCGCAGAAGGACCGGCGCGGGAACGCATATTCCGATTGGAGTGAATCAATCCAATCGACAAGATTATGCTCAAGCTTTTGACGCTGGAGCGATTTCTGATCAATCGCATGACTTCATGCGATCGGAAAGCGCTCTAGACGGCGGTTCCGTAAAGGTCATAGGCGTCGGAACGGTCTATTTTCACGGTCACGATATCGCCGATCCGCAAGGGCCGCTTCGAGGCGACGTGCACCACGCCGTCGATCTCGGGGGCGTCGCCCTTCGAGCGGCCTTCCGCGGCGCGGGGACCGGCCTTGTCGATGATGACGGGCAATCGCGCGCCGACCTTGTCCTTTAGCTTGCGCGCACTCATCGCGTGACACTGCTCCATCAGCCGGCGGAAGCGCGCGTCCTGAACCTCGGGCGGCACAGGTTCGAAGCCGAGGGAATTGGCCGCGGCGCCTGCGACGGGCTCGTATTTGAAGGCGCCGACGCGGTCGAGCTTCGCTTCCGCAAGCCAGTCGAGCAGGAACTTGAAATCGTCTTCGGTTTCGCCGGGAAAGCCGACGATGAAGGTCGATCGTATCGTCAGATCCTTGGCCGTCGTCCGCCATGCGCGGATCCGCTCCAGCGTCTTGTCCTGATCGCCAGGACGTTTCATCGCCCGCAGAATTTTCGGGCTCGCATGCTGAAAGGGAATGTCGAGATAGGGAAGGACAGAGCCTTCCGCCATAAGTTCGATCACGTCATCGACATGCGGGTAGGGATAGACGTAGTGCAGCCGCACCCAGACGCCGAGCCGCCCGAGTTCGCGGGCGAGGTCGATGAATTTCGCCCGCACCATGCGATCGTCGAAAGCGCTCTCGGAATATCTCAGGTCGAGCCCATAGGCGCTGGTGTCCTGGGAGATGATCAGGAGTTCCTTGACGCCCGCCGCGACCAGCTTCTCGGCCTCGCGCAGGATGTCCGCCGCCGGGCGGGAGGCAAGATCGCCGCGCAGCTTTGGAATGATGCAGAACGAGCAGCGATTATTGCAGCCTTCCGAAATTTTCAGATAGGCGTAGTGCCGCGGCGTCAGCTTGATTCCCTGCGGCGGAAGCAGATCGATAAACGGATCGTGAGGCGGGGGCGCCGCCGCGTGAACCGCCTGCATGACCGATTCGAAATCCTGTGGTCCGGTGATTCGGAAAAGATCCGGGAATCGCGTCCGGATGGCGTCGGGTTCCGCGCCCATGCATCCGGTGACGATGACTTTGGCGTTTTCAGCCGCTGCTGCGCCGATCGCGGTCAATGATTCGGCTTTGGCGCTGTCCAGAAAGCCGCAGGTGTTGACGATGATCGCCGTGGCGCCCTCGTGCGTTTTTGACAGCTCGTAGCCTTCCGCCCGCAAACGGGTGAGGATGCGTTCGCTGTCGACGAGCGCCTTGGGGCATCCCAGCGAGACGAAAGCGATTCGCGGCGCCTCGCCGCCTTGAAGCTGCTGCGGGGAGATTTCGGGAACCTGCGCTGAATTGGACGTCATGAGCGTGCCTTCGCATGGCGGGGGCCGCCGCGCAAGCGAAGCCTCTTCCGTGTCCGGCCCATAAAAAACCCGGCCACGAGGGCCGGGTGAAGATGGAGAGTTAAGACTACTGATCAGTACTTGGCGACGACGGGCGCGGGCGGCAAGGAGTCGAACTTATAATTAAATCCGACCTCAACCTGATTTTGAGTCAGGTGGTGGCGCGCATACGTCCCGAGAATCGGGCTGGAGTTGATCAAGTAATCGTTGAAGGCTCCGAAATCCGAGTAGCGGTATTCAGCCCGGATCGTCCAGTTGTTGGTGACGGCATATTCGACGCCGCCGCCGACGGTCCAGCCGGTCCGCGTCCGTGAAATGCTGTCGTAGCCGAAGGGGCTCGCGTAGGATGTGTTGATCCCGGCGAATCCGGCGCCGCCTGTCGCGTAAAGCAGGATGCGGTCGATGGCGTAGCCGGCGCGCAGGCGGATCGAACCCTGAATGTTCGACTTGATGTTGTCGTTGTAGGCGAAGCCGGCGTATTTCGTCTGGCCGAGGCTCAGACCGCTCACGTCGCCTTCGAGGCCGGCCACCCACGGACCAAGCTGGAGATTGTAGCCGATCTGGGCGCCGCCGATGACTCCGCCCGGGTTCGCACCGTAGGAATGATAGACCGAGGGCGTTCCTGGAATAATGAAGCCAGGAATTGGGAATTCTCCTCCGGGAACTCCGGGAACGAAGACATCCGGCGTCCCCGGTATAGACAGCGCGGCGTGATCGTTGCCCCAGGCGTAGCCGATCGAGCCGCCGACATAGAGGCCGGTCCAGCTGAAGATCGGCGGGGGCGGCGCGATGACGGGCGCGGGGCGGGAAGGAAGATCGGCGGCGAAGGCCGATCCAGCAAGGGCAGCGGCGCCAACCGATGCCAACAGAAACCGACGCAACATAGCTTTCTCCCTCAAGCATTCTCTGAAAATTTCTTACAGAGGTAAATTACGCCGATTCAAATGTTCAACAACACCAAATACGCGGCGCAAGGCCTTGTCAGGACGCTATTCAGACGACTGTGACCGGGCGGCAACAATACACCGCGCTAGAGAGCTTTCCGATCGCATGACTTCATGCGATCGATCAGAAATCGCTCCAGAGTCAAAGATTTGAGCATATTCTTGTCGATTGGATTGATTCAATCCGATCGGAATATGCTTCAGGGCTGAACTCCTCGGGGCGAGGCCGAAAAACGCAAAAACCCGGCCGCGAGGCCGGGTTTTGTTACTGGTCAGATATCGAGCCCGGAGGCTGGATCTCAGTACTTGGCGACGACCGGAGCCGGGGGGGCGAGGTCGAACTTGTAGCTGAAACCGACCTGGACGCGGTTTTCGGTGAAGTGGCGGTTCACGTAGGCGCCGAGCGCGCCGAGGGTCGGGAAGTCCCACGAGTTGGCGTACTGGGTCGCATGTCCGAAGTCGGAATAGCGGTATTCGGCGCGAACCGACCAGTTGTTGGTGACGGCGTATTCGAGACCGCCGCCGACCGTCCAGCCGACGCGGGTGCCGGAGTTGCTGGCGCAGCCGCCGAAGAATTCGCCGGTGTCGATGGTGTTGAAGTTGCTGCAGGCGTTGCCGTTGAAGCCGGCGAACGCGACGCCGCCCGTGGCGTACACGAGGACGCGATCCCAGGCGTAGCCGAGGCGGCCGCGGATCGAGCCTTCGACGCTGTGGCTGACGTTGAAGCTGGTGGAGCCCTGGGCGAGGCCGCCGTAGGGGGTGAAGAAGTGGGTGCCGGACTTGCTCATGCTGGTGCCGTCGACATCGCCTTCGAGGCCGATGACGAACTGGTTCAGCTGGAGGTTATAGCCGACATGAGCGCCGCCGATGACGCCGTTATAGCTGGTCGAGGCGCTGATGAAATCGCCGAAATAATCGCCGAGGCTGCCATTGGCGGTGCCCCAGCCGTAGCCGATCTGGCCACCGACGTAGACGCCGGTCCAGGTGAAGATCGGAACGGGGGGGAGATAGACTGGCGGGGGAGCGCGGGACGGCAGATCGGCCGCGACGGCGGAGCCAGCGAGAGCGAGCGCTCCAGCGGAGGCAAGGAGAAGTTTGCGAAGCATTAGCGTGAACCTTTCGAGGTTAATCAGACGGGATGAATTTACTCTATTTCAGACTTTCAACAATCCTTTGATGTCCGAAATATGGTGACACGAGCGATATTCGCCTTACTTGTGTCAAAAAAACAACATGTCAGCGGCCGAGCAATCTGGAGAGAAAAACCTAAATTATAAATTAAAGGAAAATTCTTTCTGTTTATGCTCAACGCTTTGTTACTTGACTAGAAAACCCGGCAACATGTTGCCGGGTTTTCCTGTGCGTTCATTATCAGGCGTAAACCCGAACGAACCGATCTCAGTACTTGGCGACGACCGGAGCCGGGGGGGCGAGGTCGAACTTGTAGCTGAAACCGACCTGGACGCGGTTTTCGGTGAAGTGGCGGTTCACGTAGGCGCCGAGCGCGCCGAGGGTCGGGAAGTCCCACGAGTTGGCGTACTGGGTCGCATGTCCGAAGTCGGAATAGCGGTATTCGGCGCGAACCGACCAGTTGTTGGTGACGGCGTATTCGAGACCGCCGCCGACCGTCCAGCCGACGCGGGTGCCGGAGTTGCTGGCGCAGCCGCCGAAGAATTCGCCGGTGTCGATGGTGTTGAAGTTGCTGCAGGCGTTGCCGTTGAAGCCGGCGAACGCGACGCCGCCCGTGGCGTACACGAGGACGCGATCCCAGGCGTAGCCGAGGCGGCCGCGGATCGAGCCTTCGACGCTGTGGCTGACGTTGAAGCTGGTGGAGCCTTGGGCGAGGCCGCCGTAGGGGGTGAAGAAGTGGGTGCCGGACTTGCTCATGCTGGTGCCGTCGACATCGCCTTCGAGGCCGATGACGAACTGGTTCAGCTGGAGGTTATAGCCGACATGAGCGCCGCCGATGACGCCGTTATAGCTGGTCGAGGCGCTGATGAAATCGCCGAAATAATCGCCGAGGCTGCCATTGGCGGTGCCCCAGCCGTAGCCGATCTGGCCACCGACATAGACGCCGGTCCAGGTGAAGATCGGAACGGGGGGAACATAGACTGGCGGGGGAGCGCGGGACGGAAGATCCGCCGCCATCGCTGAAGTGGCGAGAGCAACCGCTCCCGCAGAGGCCATGAGAAGTTTACGAAGCATTGGCTTTCTCCTTTCCGGAAGTTGAAGCACCGGCAAATTACTCCAGCGCAGCTTCGCCACAACCCTATTTCGGGTGATTTGGGCTTTCCCCGGGCACTATCCCGGACGCTGTGGCTTGGATGCAACAAAAGCGAATTGGGGTGAACGAAAATTGGGCTGACGGACCGCGCAGGCGTTGCAAATCCGTTAATTTCCCTTTGGCGGAAGACAAAAATCCGACCTTTCGGTCAGAGTTTTTCTATCGGGCTCCGATCGGCATTGGGCCGAAAGAATCGAATTTATAGCTGAAACCCAGCCGCACGGCGTTCGTCGTTTCGTGATGTGTGGCGGCGGTGAGCCCTAGGAAAGCATTGGGGTAATCGGTGAACGAGCCGTAATCGGCGTAACGATATTCGGCTCTCGCGGTCCAATTGTTGGTGATGGCGTATTCGATCCCGCCGCCGATGGTCCAGCCCGCGACGCTCCGATTGAACGAACTAAAGCCGTAGGGCGCCTGATAGGTCGTGTTGAAGTCGGCGAAGGAGCCGCCCCCGGTCACATAGAACAAGGCGCGGTCGAGGGCGAAGCCAAGCCGGCCCCTGATCGATCCTTGAACCGGGATATGCGAATTGTAATACGTGTTCCCGTAAAGGTATGATTTTCCATAGGAAAGCCCCTCTACGTCGCCCTCGAGGCCGATCACGAACTGATTGATCTGGTAATTATAGCCGACGTGAGCGCCGCCAACGACGCCGCTGGGGTTCGAGTTCACGCCCGTGAACGCATATCCGGGGCCGTAGCCCGAGAAATTGTCCTGGCCCCAGGCGAAGCCGATCTGGCCGCCAAGGTAGAGGCCGGTCCAGCTGAAAGCTGGCGCGATATAGGCCGGAGGCGCCTCACGGTAAGGAAGATCGGCGGCGACCGCCGACCCAGCCGCGGCCGCGCAAGCTGCGGCGGATAACAGCAATCTTCGGATCATGTCTTCTCCATTCAAAGCCGAATATGTCGAGGCGCGCTTGCCTAAGTCTGGCGGCGCGGGGCGCGCCCTGGCGCGAACCTCGGCGGCGCCGGGAGAAGATGATTTCCTCATGCCGCCAAAGCGTCGCCCGCGTCTGCATTGCCGAACGCCGGGTTAATCTAGCGGCCGACCTCTTACCGAAGTCTTTAAGGAATCGGCTGGCTTCCCGCGTGATTCGTAGACGCGGGGATCGTCGCGGGTTGCGGCGATCGGGCCTGGCCGGTTAGGGTGAGCGGCCCGTTCCTGAAGCGTTCGAGGCGGCGCGACGGGGTTGTGGCAAGTTGAAACAAGGGTAAAAGAGGCTTGGCCTGGTCGGGCCTCGCGATGGAAGGGTGGCCGAGTGGTTTAAGGCAGCGGTCTTGAAAACCGCCGTGGGTGCAAGTCCACCGTGGGTTCGAATCCCACCTCTTCCGCCAGACCCACATCCGCTGCCGCCCGCCATCATCCGAAATTCTCCAATCTTCCCCTTGTGTTAATCCACAAGCGTCCGCATATCTCCATTTCAACCCGCCCCAATCCACGGCTAGAAGTGGGGCTGGAAGTGGGGTCCGGTCATGGGAAGATCATTAAACAGACTGTCCGCGCGTACCGCCGCGACCATCGCGACGCCCGGCCGACATGCCGACGGCGGCGGGCTTTATCTCGTCATTACAAAGAGTGGCGCGCGGAAGTGGGCATTCATGTTCGTTCGCGCCAGCAAGCGCGTCGAGATGGGGCTAGGATCGGCTCGCGACGTCTCCCTAGCAACGGCCCGACAGAAGGCGACGGCGGCGCGCTCGCTGCTGGCGGGTGGACTTGACCCGCTGGAGGCCAAGCGGACCTTGCCGGACAAGAGGCGCTTCCGATCATTCGGAGAAGCTGCAGACGACTACATCGCGGCGCATGAGCCAGGTTGGCGGAACGCCAAGCACGCCGCGCAATGGCGCATGACGCTGACGGAGTACGCTAAGCCCCTGCGCTCGATGCCGGTCGAGCAGGTCGATACGGCGGCGGTGCTGGCTACCCTCCAACCGCTCTGGCGAGCCAAGCCCGAAACCGCCAGCCGCCTTCGCGGGCGAATCGAAGCAGTAATTGATGCGGCGCGAGCTTACGGGGATATCGAGCAAGGCGTTCCCAATCCGGCGCGGTGGAAGGGGCACCTCGATAATCTTTTGCCAAAACCTGAGATTTTAAGGCGGGGGCACCACGCGGCGATGCCGTTTGGCGACGTTCCAGCATTCCTTGAGCGCTTGCGGTCTTATGGCGGGGTCACTGCGTCGGCGATCCAGTTCCTGATCCTGACCGCCGCCCGATCAGGGGAGGTTTTCGGCGCGACCTGGAGCGAGATCGACCATGATGCAAGGGTATGGACGATCCCAGCTGGCCGCATGAAGGGCGGGCGAGAGCACCGCGTGCCGCTTTCGCAAGAGGCGATCCGGATCATCGAGGAGATGGGCGCTGCCAGGACATGCGAGTTCATATTCCCCGGTCGCAGCGGACGGGGACCTCTTTCGACGATGGCGTTTGACATGGTGCTTCGGCGCATGAACGCTGGGGCGACCGTGCACGGCTTCCGATCGAGCTTCCGGGACTGGTGCGGCGAGAAGACGTCATTCCCCCGCGAAGTGGCCGAGGCGGCGCTGGCGCACGTCTCCGGCGATGCAACCGAACGCGCGTACCGAAGGGGAGATGCTCTTGAGAAACGCCGCGAGCTGATGGAGTTCTGGGCAAACTTTTGCAATCCTCCGGAGAATGACATTTTAACACCCTTGCTGAGGCGAGCGTGATGACAAAATTCGAAGAATGGCTCGCGCCGCACGGCATGAACCCGGAGCAGTTTACGCACGTGCGGGGCGATGACTTTGTGAAGTTGTTGTCATGCATTTTCGACGAAGGCTATTCCGCCGGACGCCGAAAGGAGAAGGGGAAGCCCATGCTTCGGCGCAAAGGAGGGCGGCGGCCGGAAATAGCGCCGTTCTTCGTGTGGCACTTAACGCGCGCCGTAGACGAGCAGCACGTGGAGGGCGCAAAAAAAGTGGCCACAATAAAGGGGTTTCTCGAAGCCCATAAGGCGGGGGAGACCATGTTCGCAGCCTTAAGAATCCTCGATGATCAGGGCGTGAAAGATATCCCGTTCACAGATGCGGAGCGGGCCGTAAGGGAGCTTGGCCTAGGCGACCAACTTGATGAAGCAGCGGCACCGGCGGCGGACTGGGTGCCCACGCCGGCTCAAGCCAAAAGCGCATACGACCGCGCGAAAAAGACGAAATTTGGCCAAATGAAGCGCGAACGCCAAGGCGCGTCGGCAAGAGGAAGCCTCCCAAAGGACGCGATGATCTCGTAATCCGGGCCTTAAAACGTATTCAAACGGGGGGTCCCTTTTTCGCACTTACGTCTTAGGCCACTTGTTGATCGTGTCCGATAAAAACCCAAAAGGAGACGATCTTGAACAAGCGCCCTACCAACTCCCCAGATGAATGGCGGGAAAAACTTTGCTATACGATCCGGGAGTGGTGCGACGCGGTCGGAGTAGGCCGGAGCACCACTTATGAACTGATTGCGAGCGGTGACCTCAAGGCGATAAAACTTGGAGGCCGGACGTTGATCCCTTGCGACGAAGCGAAGCGCTTTGTTGACGCGCTACCCGCGCTGAAATCCGATAATCACTTCGGCGCAGAGCATCGCTTGGCTCCGAACAACCCAGCGCCAGGCGAGAGCCCTAAAAGCGGCATACAGGCGTCGTAAGCACCGGCTGGCCACCGTTAGAGGCCCCGCTGCACGAAACGTTAAACGTGCCCTGGTCAGCATCTCCGAAACTGATCTAGCGCTTGGCGCACGTTACCGCGCCCCGAAAGGAAGGAGCCCATAGAAAACGCAAAGCCTCGCTGGTGAAAGCGAGGCTTGCGACGGAATCCGACGATGAACAATCACAATATTAGCAAAAAACCAACAGAAACTCAAGCGCGTTGGGAAGTTAATCGCGCGCAAACCGAGCGTTTCTTGCGCGTACTTGACCCGGAGGCGAGCGCGTTTTCATTCCAGACCTTTGATGACAGTCCCTCAAAGCGCATGCACCTCATCAGAGTGCTACATGGCGGACTCGCCGAGGTTTGGGATGAGTTATGTAGCCTTTCGCAGGTTGGCGCGGGCGTCTTCGTAACGGTCAACGAGACGAACCTTCTTGGGCGCAGCTCGGGGAACGTTGTCCGCGTGCGCGCGCTGTTCGCCGATCTCGACGGAGCGCCGCTGGAAAACATCGAACGCGTACCACTCAAACCCTCATGGGTGACGGTGTCAAGCGAGGGGCGCTTCCACGCCTATTGGCTGGTGGAAAACATCAAGCTCGATGAGTTTAGGCCCCTGCAAAAGGCGATAATCGATTTTACTGGGTCGGACGCCTCCGTCTGCGATTTGCCGCGTGTCATGCGCCTTCCAGGCTTTCCGCACCAAAAAGGGGAGCCGACCCTCGTCAAAGGGTCCCCGACCAAAGATTATTTGAAATGCAACACGCGCGAGCAGGCCTTGGCGTTAGTACAAACGCAACAGACAACACGTTCCGGTAAAATTATGCCATTCTCGGGTGTGTTCAAGGAATGCGGCGAACAGGAGACAATGAAGAAGCTCGCCGCGAAGACTGAGCATCTTTTTGCTAACGCGATCGAGGCGCCTACCGCCCAAGAGCTTCTGCCGCTCGTCGCGGATATGCTTAAGTTCGTCTCATCCAACGTGCCGCGTCCGGAGTGGTGGCCACACCTCGCGGCGATGGCTCATCTGGCGGGGGGCGACGAGGCGATACAGCGCGAAGCCGAAGCCATTTGTCGCGAATGGTCGAGCGGATTTGCGCAAGACGACTCCAAATCGACGCGCTACGCCGGTTCTACTCTGTACAACGACGCTGATTTCGACAAGCAATGGTTAGACTGCGTTTCACGTAACTACACTGGAGAACGCACAACGTGGCGTTCAATCCGGTTCGCGGCGGTTCAGGGCGGCTGGATCGCGCCGCAAACGAGCTTCCCCGTCTTCGCCAAAGCCGAAGCCGCCAGCCGATCACCTGACCTAGTTGATGTGTTGAACGAACAATGGGCATGGCTTGAAGATGAACAGATCATTTTCGACCTGAAATTCATGACGAGCCGAAGCCGCGAACAAATGATGGGCGCCACGGCTGCGCGATCCATCGTAAGCGAGGGTGACAATGGAAAGACGAAGCGCGTCTCAGGCTACAATCTTTGGTTTACCTCCCCGAACCGGCGGCAACTCGCGGGCCGAAAGTTCTTGCCGGGGCACGGTCCCTTCGTCGATAAAGACATCAAGGGCAAGCCCTTGGGCGGCATCCTTGTGAACCTGTGGCAGGGATGGGGCTGCGAGCCTGTCAAGGGCGACGTAGAGCCCCTCAAAGCCCTGATAAGTAAGCTCTGCGGTGGCGACCCGGAGGAGATCAGATATCTCACTTGGCGCATCGCGATTAAACTTCAGAAGCCTTGGGTCAAGGTCCCCTCTTATGTCTTGATTGTCACCAGCGCAGAAGGCACGGGCAAATCCCAACTCGGCAAGTTTATCGTCGGCCTCTACGGCAAGCATGGAAAAATTATAACCGACCGCGAAGTGGAAAGCAGCTTCGATGACTGGAAGGCAGACGGCATTCTTTTCGCCATGAGCGAAGAAGTTTCCTTAAAGGAAAAGAAAAGCACGGCGAACCGGCTGAAGGCCATGACTTCCATGGAGGTCCAACAAATAAACCCAAAGGGGAAACCCGCATTCTCGACTGAGAACTACCTAGACCTATACTTTACCGCTAACGACCATAACGCCCTATATATCCGAAACGATAAAGAGCGGCGGCCTTTCATCGTCCAACACGACGTAGAGCCCATGTCGATGGCGGAGGCCCAAGCGCTGCAAAACTGGTACGACCGTGGCGGCAAGGAGGCGATGCTTTTCCACTTTTTGCATGAGGTTGACGGCGACGCTTTTGCAATCCATGCGCCCGCCCCCCTCACCTCCGGGAAAACGTTGATGGCCGAGGCGAGTAGGTCGCCAGCGGAGGCTTTTGTCGATGAGCTCATCGTTGACGACGCGGAGGCTGCCAGACAGGGCGAGGATGCCGCGCCGCTCCGCGACTTCCGCGAGCTATTGGTGGAGTTCCTTGGCGTAGGCGAGCGGGGCGACAAGCGGGCGGAGCAGGCCTTGGTGCGAGCATTGACGCGAGCGGGGGCTCCGCGCCGCCGGATCAGGGCTTGGATCGAACGCGAGGGCAAGCGCGAAAGCGCGGGGCGGAAGACATTATACGCGGTCGGTGAGATGAACGTGTGGCGGGGGAAAGGCCCCGAGGAATGGGCGAATAAATACCTCGAACAGAGCCTGCGGAAGGCGGCGAAGTGAGGTCCGATACGCCGGGACCTTGGTCAGGGGTAGCGAACCGAGCGCCAGCCTTGGCCAGCCGAAGCTGTGCTATTCTGGTCAAGCCCCGCCGATTTTGGCCAAGGTCCCCGCAACGACCTTGGCCTGGCTAATACCTTGTTTCTTATATGAAATTTCTAGGTGACCAAGGTGGACAAGGTAAAATACTACCACTAGGGTAAAATTAGTTCGATGGGTTGTTACGACAGCACACTCGCACTGAAGGGGGCAGCTGCACGCAATAGCCGTAGTACAAATCGACCTTGGCCAGTGGCCAGTGCGGCCAGCGGTAAGCGCCGCCATACTTATTCGAGGTGAGAATGACTGAACCTAGCTCTCCCTTAGCTGTTGTCTTGGACCCCTACATGGGTCTCGGCGCTACCATCGAGAGCGGGGGCGTGGAACGTGCGAAGCCTATCCCGCTGCCACCTCGGCCGAGCTGGGCGGATTTTGCCGACGACACGCCTGCGCTGCCTATCTGTGATCCGACGCCGTCCTCCGTCAGCCCTGCCGACGATGGGCAAGCGCGCTGTCGGGCCTATGTTGAGCTCCGCCGAACCCAGATCGTTGATGCGTTGCCGACGATGGACGCCTTGCAGCGTCAGAATGCCTTGCTTGAACTCGGGCAGTTGGTTCAGATCGAGGCTGCGGTTTCGGGCCATGTCGTCGCCCCCGAGACTACGCTCCAGCATAAGCACAACGCCATGCTCGCGAATGTGGCGCAGTCGGCGATTGTGAATAGCTTGAAACTCGATGAGAATGCGCTGAAGCGGCAGACCGCATCGATTCTCCCGCGTCTACTCGCGGAATGGAACGCGGCCAAAGCATCACGCAACGCTCCTTTGGACGTAACAGGAGGTTCAGATGCGCGACGATGACGACGACATTAACGATGTCATTGACGACGAAGGCAGAGATGTCGACGACGCGCCCTTTGACGACGCTGCGTTAGCAGACTTGTACCGCAAGCTCGACCTTGATCCGACGCCAGCGCCGCCCTCTTCGGAGACGACGCCGGACTCGTTCGCTTGGCTCGACGCCATCGACGCACCGCGGGCCGACGCGCCCCGTGCGCATGAGCCTTGGGGCGATCCCTCGTTCAGCGACCCGCGCCTGGCTGGCGGGCTCGCCTGCACGTTTTTGCGAGAGAGACCTAAAGCGGTTTGTTTCGAGGTTTATGCCGATGGCCGCGAAATATGGCTGCCGAAGTCCGCGTTCAATCTTGTTCGCGACGGCGCGCACTATGCCGTTTGTTATCCTGACCGGCTCGCGAAGGACAAGGATTTGCCGAGGACGACGGGCTATAACCGGCGTACCCAAGGCCGCGCGCCTGAGACGCCGCGCCTCACGGCGACGCCGATACGTGATGAGCTTGCGGCTTTGACTAACCGGGGCCGAGAGGCGCTGGAGGAAACCTTCTGCGAGGTCCCTATCGTCGACGTAGTCCATGAGACCGCCGCCGCCGTGTTCGTGCAGGTGGCCAGCCCTCCTGACAGGTACGGCGAAGTCACGCCGAACGAAGTCTGTCTTCCGAAGTCGCAGTCGATCCTTTTGGGCGATCCGCCGCACACGGCCGTCGTGCCGAAATGGCTCGCCAGGAATATCAGCAAGGAACATAGGATCGCGCATGGGCCTCCGCTTCGTTTGGCACGCAAGCTCGCTGCCGGCACTCGCCGCGCGGGCTATAACAAGCTAGACCTCTAACCTCTATTATAGGAGAGGCGCTGATGAAGTCGCAGCGTTCAACGCGCGCGGAGCAAGCCAGAACTCTGCTGGCGTTCATAGAGACACATGAGCGGCTCCGTCCTCTGGCTCTTCGGGAGCTTGAGCAGTGGCGGGCTGCGGCTACGCAAGTGGCGAGTCCGCGCCCAAGCCCACACACGATCGAGGGAGCCCGCTACGCGGCGGAGCAGGCGCGGCGCTGTGAAGAGACCTACCTGCGCGCCGAAGCGGGCTGCGGCCTCTTAAGGGACGCCGTAGCGCTACTGCAGCGCGAAGACGCCACTGAGGGCCGCGCGGATATTAGCGGGCGGGCGCGGATGCTGGCGCGCAGCCGCTTTCTATCGGGACCGAGGTCGTAGCACGCTTGGAGAAAGCCGTGGTTGTCTCGCGCCGCGCCTCAGTTACAATTCACGCCGCCTGCGTAGTTCGAGAAGCAGTGGTGTCCGCTATTAGAACCCGTCCCATATGCTCCGCCTACACCATCGGACTGCCAGCCGCCGCCAGCATTGTTGCCGGTGCCGACGCTGCCGCCTGCGCCGTTTGATTGCCAACCGCCGCCCGAATTTCTACCCGTGCCGAAACTGCCGCCTGCGCCGTTTGATTGGTAACCACCACCCGATGCTCTGCCGGTGCCGAAGCTGCCCCCTGCGTCGTTTGATTGGTAACCGTACTGCACCTTGACAGTATCAGCGTCCGCACTGGCACCGTCGGTTTGGGCGAGAATCAAAAGAGGAACCAGGAAAATGCTGATAGCTAAAGCTTTACTATAAATCATTTGGTTTGCTCCATTCGAATTGGAGGCGATCCATACGCTCTACGCCCTCGCTAGGAAATTGACTGGCCAATTCTTCGTGAACCTCGCCAGAAATTCGAAAAGCACGCGCGATTATGGAGCGAGGGCAGAAGTTTCTTCTGGGCAGGGTCCGAGCCCGGTTGCCTTCGAACTTTCGTCGTGCAAGGCAGTGGGACCGACCCTAATCCGCCATTGAGGCGTGCTCTATGCATAAGTCGCCGGTTACGACTACGAACAGTGAGAGGAAGGAGCGGCTAAGCTTTGTCGCGTGAGGTAGAGGCGTTCGCGCGGCGACGAAAGATCGTATCGTTTGGCCGATGGTACTCCTGATAACCCCGTCTTGTGGAATTGCTCACCAGCAGATAGTGGGGTTCAAAGTGGGGCTATGGCAAACCAAGAGATGAAGTCATTGTAATATCAATGTGCTAAGGCGGACACCTCTTCCGCCATCCCCGCCGATTTTACCGCTGTGGCGCGATAGCTAAGGATACGCAAACATTGCAGTTATTCGTTCCCCGAGTGGGCTTGGTCCACGACGACCACTAGCCTGCCGCGGACATGGCCGCTTTCACTTGTGCGGTGCGCTTCCGCGATTTGAGAAAGCGGATAGGTGCGTTCCACAGTCAGCCAGAAGCGTCCCTGTTCGATCAATGCTCCAATGCTGTCCAGAGCATGAAAGGCACGGCCGTGGAAGCCAGTGCTGAAATGAACATTATGCTCTTTCGCTCCTGTCATATCGGCAAGTTCAACGACGTTGGCCGGGCCGCCGGCAAGATCGATGAGCGTCGGCAATGCGCCCCCGGCGACATTCAAAGCCAGGTCCACTCCATTTGGCGAAAGCGAGCGGACTCGTTCGGCAAGGCCCTCGCCATAGCTTACCGGCTCTGCGCCCAGGAGACGAAGATAGCTGTGATTGCCGGGGCTGGCGGTGCCGATGACCCGCGCTCCACGAGCGACGGCGAGTTGCACAGCCACGCTGCCAACGCCTCCGGCCGCGCCATTGATCAGCAGAGATTTGCCGGCGCCGACATCGAGCTGGTCGAGGCTGCGCGTGGCCGTCTCAAGCGCGACAGGCAAGGCGGCCGCGTCGATAAAGCCGAGTGTGGCTGGCAATAAGGCTCTGATGGTGACCAGCGCCAACTCAGCCGCGGCGCCATCATCGGCAATACCAAAGATGCGCTCGCCGACAGCGACGTCGGTCACGCCGTCGCCGACTTGGTCCACTATGCCCGCCACGTCCCTGCCGGTGCGCTGGGGAAAGCTGACAGCGCCAAACTGAATCGCGCCGCTGCGAAGCTTTGGGTCAGTCGCACTGATCCCCGCCGCATACACCCTGATACGGACCTGTCCCGGGCCAGGGCTCGGGTCAGGAAGTTCCACGATCTCGAGGACTTCGGGGCCGCCGAACCGGCTGAACTGTACTGCTTTCATTGTCGTCTCCGCCGCCAAAAGGCTCGCACGGAGTGGTTTGTCGTTTTGCGACCCACACCGAGCGATCGCCGACATCCCGCAAGGGCGCCGAACGTTCGCCGTGGAATCTCATGCGCTCGCGCAAGGATAGGACTTCCCAATGGGGAAGGACTTGGGCTTACCTTACCAAGTCTGCCTTTTCCGACGCCAATATGATGCAGCTTCCGCTCCCGCTTTGCAATACTGGACCGCTGGACGCCGGCTTTTCCCGACAAATCCTTCACTGGCGCGAATGGTGAACGTTCGGTCGAGCGTGGCGAGATCCAGCCGATCATCCTGCGGGCTGATGTTCGAAGCCTGCCGCCCTTGACGCTCTAGGACATTTGACTTAACCCAGAATTAGGACAAATGTCCTACAGCGCGGTCCATGGCTTTGTCCCTCCGCGCTATCGTCGTGGAGGCCGGTTATGGGCGCGAGCGAAACTCGCCAGCAGATCGTGGATGTAGCGGATCGGCTCTTCTACGAGCGCGGCTTCGAGGCGACGTCCTTCGCCGATATCGCCAGGGATGCCGGGCTGTCGCGCGGCAATTTCTATTATCACTTCAAGACCAAGGACGAGATCCTCGCCGCCGTGATCGGAGGGCGCGTTGAAAAGACCCGCGCCATCCTGGAGGCCTGGGCGCGGAATGCGGACTCTCCGGCGGACCGTATCCGCAGCTTCGTCCATATCCTCATCACCAATCGCACCAGGATCATGGCGCATGGCTGCCCGGTCGGCACGCTCTGCAACGAACTGGCGAAGCTCGATCATGCGGCGAAGGAGGATGCGGCGCGTCTGTTCTCGCTGTTTCGCGACTGGCTCGCCCGGCAGTTCGCTATGCTCGGCCGCGAAGCGGATGCCGATGCGCTGGCCCTCCACCTTTTGATGCGCAGTCAGGGCGTCGCCGTACTCGCCACCGCCTTTCGTGACGAGGCTTTCATTTACCGCGAGGTCTCAGACATGGAGGCGTGGCTTCAAACCCAATGCCCGGCGACCTCGTTATCCCGATCCCGCCAATCCGTCTGATGGAGACGCCATGTTCGTCGTTACCCTTCGCTTCGCCGACAAGACCAAAGCCCCGCAATTTATAGACGGGCACAATGCCTGGATCAAACGCGGTTTCGACGACGGCGTGTTTTTGCTGGTCGGAAGCCTCCAGCCGAATGCGGGCGGCGCGATCCTCGCGCACAATGCGTCGCCAGAGGAGATGGAGGCGCGGGTGCAGGACGACCCCTTCGTCGTCGAGGGCGTGGTCAGCGCCGAGATTCTTGCTATTGCGCCGGGCCGCGCCGATGAGCGGCTCGCCTTCCTGAAAGCCTGCCTGAAAGCCTGAGCCGATGAGCGCGACCATCCCCGGCCCGGATGGGCGCCCGCGTTGCCGCTGGTGCGCGGCGACGCCCGAGTTCCTCGCCTATCACGACACCGAGTGGGGTTTTCCAGTCGATGACGACCGCCGCCTGTTCGAGAAACTGTGCCTCGAAGGCTTTCAGGCGGGCCTGAGCTGGCGAACGATTCTCGCTAAACGCGAGAACTTCCGCGCCGCGTTCCATGGGTTCGATTTCCATCGGATCGCCGACTTTACCGATGCTGATGTTGAACGTCTGCTGAATGACGCCGGCATTGTTCGTCATCGCGGCAAGATCGCCGCCGTCATCAACAATGCGAAGCGCGCGCAGGAGATGGTGAAACGGGAAGGTTCACTCGCCTCCTATGTCTGGCGCTTCGAGCCGAAGCCGGATGAACTGGCCGCGCCGCAGATAGCTTCGACTTCGGCCGCGTCCATTGCGCTCTCGAAAGATCTGAAGAAGCGCGGCTGGTCCTTCGTCGGCCCGACCACCATTTACGCCTTCATGCAGGCCATGGGTCTCATTAACGATCACGCGAAGGAATGCGTCATCCGGGGACAGGCGGCAGACGCCAGAATGGCCTTCACACGACCAGCATAGAACCAAAAAGCGAAGCAACGCCCGCCCGCCTGCCGTCGGAACAATTCAAGCGCGGTGCATATCCTCGCGGGATCGCTTGTCAAATGCGCCAAGCTGAGGCAGTTATAAAAAAAACGTTCGTGCTGAACGAGGCGATTCTGTTTGGGGGAAGACGTCAATGAGCGGTAGTGCTTGCGCTGGATGTGCTATTCTTACTCGATATGCTGTTCTTGTCGGAGTTTTAGTGTCGCCAGTATCGGCTATGGCCGCCTCTGGTACGTTGATATTGGATAACCGCTGCAATTCATGGGTGGCCATAAAGCAAAACAATCAGTCTTGCTCCAAGGATACTAATGCGGATGCGGATAAAGTATCATATATAAGTCGAGACGTTAGTTTCAACTACAAAGGACAGGACGTTATTTGTACATATACCGTACTTAAAGGCGATAATAACGCATTTTTATTTAATTTCAGCTTCAATCCAAAGCAATATCTCGAAATAAAGGCAGTCTGCAAGACAGCCGGAAATGAATGTGATTGTACGACGGATCCGTGATCATTGATCATCCGGACCGCATTTACAGCGATAGTCCGGTAGCTTATGTAGCTCGTTGCGCGCAACGCCAGCGTCGCCTTGTCACCTCCGTGGAATTTCCCGCCATGCGCGCCGAAGCCGAAGCGCTCGTCCTAGCCATCAAGCAATCCATGGGATTGCTGAGGAGGCATCTTTGACGTCGATTCCTCGACGCGCCGCCTCGCCGAACTGAACGCAAGGGTCGAGGACCCTGATCTCTGGAACGATTCCGAGGCCGCGCA
Source organism: Methylocapsa palsarum (assembly GCF_900114285.1). Lineage (GTDB taxonomy): Bacteria > Pseudomonadota > Alphaproteobacteria > Rhizobiales > Beijerinckiaceae > Methylocapsa > Methylocapsa palsarum. The sequence continues at coordinate 95,016 of NZ_FOSN01000002.1, forward strand.
GAAAATCATGCGCGAGCGCACCGAACTCGAGGATCGGCTTGGTTCAATCAGGCGGTTCGAGACCGAACTCGACGACGCCGCGACCCTTGTCGAACTCGGGGAGGCGGAGGAAGATTCGGCCACCGAAAAAGAGGGAATCGATCAGCTCAAGGCGCTCAAGGTCGAGGCCGAGCGGCGTCAGATCGAGGCGCTTTTGTCCGGCGAGGTCGACGGCAACGATACCTATATCGAGGTTCATTCGGGCGCGGGCGGCACCGAGAGCTGCGACTGGGCGCGCATGCTGTTTCGCATGTACGCCCGCTGGGCGGAGCGCCACAAGTTCAAGGTCGAGATCATCGAGGAGACCGCGGGCGACGAGGCGGGCCTGAAGTCTGGAACGCTCCTTGTGAAGGGGCACAATGCGCATGGCTGGGCGAAGACCGAATCGGGGGTCCACCGCCTCGTGCGCATCTCGCCGTTCGACTCCAACGCGCGGCGCCACACCAGCTTCGCCTCGGTCTGGGTCTATCCGGTCATCGACGACAAGATCGATATCGACGTGAAGGAAAGCGATTGCCGGATCGACACCTATCGCTCCTCAGGCGCCGGCGGCCAGCACATCAACACCACCGATTCGGCCGTGCGCATCACCCATATTCCCTCTGGCATCGTCGTCGCCTGTCAGGGCGAGCGCTCGCAGCACAAGAACCGGGCGACCGCCTGGAACATGCTGAGGGCTCGTCTCTACGAGCAGGAAATCGAGCGGCGCGAAGCGGAGGCGAACGCAACGGAGGCCACCAAGACCGAGATCGGCTGGGGGCACCAGATCCGCTCGTACGTGCTGCAGCCCTATCAGCTGGTGAAGGATCTGCGCACCGGCGCAACCTCCGGGACGCCTGACGACGTGCTCGACGGCGAACTCGATCCGTTCATGGAGGCGGCGCTGGCGCAGCGCCTTTCAGGCGGCGCGTCCGTTCCGATCGAGGATGTCGATTAGAGCGCTTTCCGATCGCATGAAAGTCATGCGATCGATCAGAAATCGCTTCAGAGTCAAAAGCTTGAGCATATTCTTCTCGATGGGATTGATTCAATCCGATCGGAATATGCTCAGGGCGTCCCGCAGCCTGGTTTCAATAGGCGCGCAGGCGATGCGTCGGATAAGCGAGCCGGAACTGCAAATCGTTCCAGAAATCGGCCTGCCATAAATCAGGCGACACGACTTCGCCGATCTCGCGAATCGGGCTCTCGGTATGAAGCTGCGCCCAGCGATCGCCGACCGCCGTCTGCGGCGCGAACCTGTCCTGCGCCGCATTCCCCCGCGCCGCCCGGCGCTCCGCGAATTGAAAAAACTCGATGACTTCCATAACCTTAACCTTTGTCATAGAACGAAATTGCGTTCCCCGCCCTTAGCGGACCCTACTAATTGGGGCCGCGCGACTATATCACAAGTATGTGGAGATGATTTTCCATTGTTCCAGGAATTTTCGCCCGTCGCCAGCGCCACCTGCCAAGCTTCCGGTTCGACCTTCGATTTGAGCCGAAACTGAACTGCTTTTTCGCGCGCTCGCGCGTTCTGGATCATCCTCAACCCTTTGATGCGCGCCGCGGCCGCAGCTCTAAGATTGGACGGCCGAATATGGTTCCGCGGAGAGAAAAGATCTTCAATATTCCGGCGGTGATCGCCGCCATCGTTGTGCTCCTCGTCGCGATCGAAGCTGTGACGCAGATGGTCTCGCCGGAAACCTATCTCGGCGTTCTCGAACATTTCGCCTTCGTTCCGGGTCGGTTCACCTACGCGTTCGACCCCGGGCTCGTCTCGGACGCTTTTGACGCCGCCGATTCATCCGAGTCCGGCGCCGGCGTCGCGCGATTTTTCCTCGGCGACGGCTCGCCGCAATGGTGGACGCCGGTCACCTATGCTTTTCTGCACGCCGGCTGGCTTCACGTCGGCGTCAATTCGCTGTGGTTCGTCGCCTTCGGTTCGGCCGTCGCGCGCCGGTTCGGACCGCCGCGTTTCCTTTTGTTCTGCATCGCCGCGGCGGTCGCCGGCGCCGCCCTGCATTTCCTGACGCACATGACCGACCTACAGCCCGTTGTCGGCGCCTCCGCTGTCGTCTCGGGCGCCATGGCGGCGGCGGCGCGATTCGTCTTTCAGCCGGGAGCTCCGCTCGGGGAGACTTTGGGCTTCGCGGACCGGCAGGACGAGGAGATCTACCGCCTTCCGGCGCTGCCGTTGCGCGAGCTGTTTTCAAATCGCGGCGCGGCGACGTTCCTTGGGTTCTGGTTTTTGATGAACTTCGTCGTCGGCGTCGTCCCGGCTTCGGTCGGGATGGCGGGCGCGACCATCGCCTGGGAGGCGCATATCGGCGGCTTCCTCGTCGGGTTGCTGGCGTTTCGCTGGTTTGATCCAAAGCCGCCATTTTCAGTGGGGCGGGGTGGGATCGCATGATGATTGAAACGTCGGCGTTCCAGCGCGACGGCGGAGAGGCCAGCAGCGCCTGAGCCTTGCTCCGGCGAGTGGAAGACGGCATATTTTCAACCATCGGCCCGTCGGTAATTCAACGAGCGTTCCAATGATTCGATTTGCATCTTGCTGAAGGCGGGGAAGACGAGCGGCCTTTGGGACAGCTGGCGGTCGGATCGGATACTCCTCGTCACGCTGGCGACCTGCGTGATTTTTTCCCGCGAAGGGGAGGAGTACTACGCCAAACTCGCCAATCCTCTGGTTCTGGGTTTGACGTTCTTTTGGCTGTTCGGCGTCATTCTCGTTTCTTCATTCGCGGTCGTCAGACACGCCGAACATATCGCCGAGCGTCTCGGCGAACCGGCGGGCACGCTGATCTTGACCCTCTCGGTCACTTTCATCGAAGTCATGAGCATCACCGCCATCATGCTTCATGGCGAAAACAATCCGACCCTTGTGCGGGACACGATCCTTTCGGTGATCATGATCGTCCTGAACGGAATGGTCGGTCTGTCGCTCCTCCTCGGCGGGTGGAAGCACCGCGAGCAGGTCTATAATCTGCAAGGCGCAAACACCTATCTGGGGGTCATTATTCCGCTGGTGGTGTTGAGCGTCATCCTGCCTGACTACACGGAAACGACTCCCGGGCCGGCTTTGTCCGTTCTGCAGCAAAGCGCGCTCAGCTTCATGTCGCTGGGCCTTTATTGCGCTTTCCTGGCGATGCAAACGGGCCGCCATCGCGCCTATTTCACGCTCGATGAAGGCTTGATGGAAAAGGCGCATGTTGCGCCGGCGCCGGGCGCCCGATCAGTCCCCTTTCATTTCGTGATGCTGGCGGCGTATGTCCTGCCGGTCATCTATCTCGCGGAACAGCTGGCGCATCCGATCGATTACGTGATCGAGACCCTCAAAGCCCCGGATATTTTCGGCGGCGTCGCGATTGCTTTGCTTGTGGCGACGCCGGAAGCCGTCGGCGCCGTAAGGGCGGCGCTGGCGAACAAGCTGCAGCGTTCGGTCAACATCCTCCTTGGTTCGGTGCTCTCGTCCATCGGGCTGACGGTTCCGGTCATGCTCATCGTCAGTCGCTGGACCGCTCATCCGGTCGTTCTCGGGGTGGAGCATGCCGACATGATCCTGTTGCTTCTGACCCTCGCCCTGAGTTTCATCACTTTTTCCAACGGGCGGACGAATGTGCTGCAAGGCGCCGTGCACCTCATCATGTTCACGACGTTTCTTTTTCTGATGATGGAGGGATAATCGCGCCGACCGAGCGCCTCGGCGCCGCGCTCCGCTATACTCCGCCTTTCTTGCCGCGAACGTCCGTCTCTATCCCAGCAGAGGACGGCGCCGAGCCTTCACCGCCGGCCGCCTGAACTCGCCGATGATTTCAAGATGCGGCGAGCAGCGGAACTGGTCGATCGGCTGGATGCGGACGATTTCATATCCGCCGGCGCAAAGGATCGCCGCGTCGCGCGCGAAAGTGCGGATGTTGCAGGAGACCGAGATGACAAGCGGCGCGCCCGATTCGGCGAGGGCCCGGGCCTGCTCCTGCGCCCCCGCCCGCGGCGGATCTAAAACCACTGCGCCGTAGGCGGCGAGATCTTTCGGCGCGAGCGGGCGGCGGAACAGATCGCGGGTTTCCGTCTTGACGGGCCGCAGGCCGCTGGCGCGGGCGCCTCTGGCGAGGGCGGCGAGAGCCGGGGCTTCGAGATCGAAGGCGCAGACTCTGGCGAATTCGGCGATGGGCAGGGAAAAGGTTCCGACCCCCGCGAACAGATCGGCGACCGTCTCAACGCCCTCCAGGGCCGCGCAGATTTTTTCGGCGAGCAGTTTTTCGGCGGCTTCGGTCGCCTGCAGGAAAACGCCAGGCGGCGGAGCGACGAGCGCGCGCCCCATTTCGAGCAGGGGCTGGCGCTGGACGGTGATCAGCGCGCCATGATTGGAGAGCCGGGCGAGATCGAGGCTCAAGGCGCGGCGCACGAGCCTTTTGGTCTGGTGTTCGTCGAGCGCGCCGCAGCCCCGCAGGTCGATATCGAGGCCGGCCGCCGTCGCGGTGACATGGATATCGAGCGGCTTGCCGGACGCGGCCAGCGCGTCGGCGAGCGCCCGCGCCGCGGGCAAGGCCCCACTCATCGCGGGCGCGAGCAGGGGGCACTCTGTGATCTCGACGATGTCATGCGCGCGCGATTGCATGAACCCCACGGCGGTGCGCCCGTCCGCGCCCGTGCGGGCGTGGAACGTGGCGCGGCGGCGGCCCTCGCCATGCGCGTCAATCGGGGGATCGACCGAGGCGTTCAGCCCGGCCTGACGCAAGGCGTCGCTCAGCAGTTCCCGTTTCCATTGCGCAGTGGGCGCGGGGGCCAGCGTTTGCACGGCGCAGCCGCCGCAAGAGGCGAAATATCTGCAAAAAGGCTCGATCCGATCTGGGCTTGGCGTCAGCACTTCGATCAGTTTGCCTTGCGCGCCGTCGAGTTCCGCAATGATCGTCTCGCCCGCCAGCGCATAGGGGACGGCGACCTGGCCATCGGGTCCGCGCCCGAGACCCTCGCCCTTTTGCCCAAGGCGGTCGATCTTGATCCTCGCGTTGAGGCTGATCATGTTCGTTGCGCGCCGATGAGATATTCGACGTTGCCGTCGCCGCCTTCGATCGGCGAAGGGACGAGGCCCAGGACCGTCCAGCCGAGCGATTCGATCAGCGCGGAGATATTGGCGCAGACCTTCGCGCGAAGCGCTTCGTCCTTGACGATCCCCTTGACGGCGCGGCCGGGACCCACCTCGAACTGCGGCTTGATCAGAGCGACCAGGCGGGCCCTCGTCCCGGCGAGCGGCAGCACGGCGGGCAGCACAAGGGCGAGGGAGATGAAGCTGACGTCGAACGTCAGGAACAGGGGGGGCGCCGGAATGGCCGCCGGACTGAGACCGCGCGCGTCCGTAGATTCGAGCGAGACGACGCGTGGATCGCGGGCGATGTCGGGATGCAGCTGGAAACGGCCGACGTCGACGGCTGCGACGCTCAAAGCCCCGCGGTCGAGGAGAACGTGAGTAAAGCCGCCGGTCGAGGCGCCGATGTCGAGGCAGGGCAGACCGGCCGGATCGAAGCCGAAGCAATCGAGCGCCGCGGCAAGTTTGACCCCGCCGCGCGAGACCCAGGGGTAGGGCGCTGCGGCGTCGACGCACGCGTCGGCTTTAATCCGCTCGGACGGCTTGCGCAGGGTCTTTCCGTCAACGCGCACGAGCCCCGCGGCGATGGCCTCCTGAGCTTTCTGGCGGCTCTCGAAAATCCGTCTTTCGACGAGGGCGAGATCGGCGCGCTGTGAGGTCATTCCGCAGAAATAAAGCGCTGGCGGCCGCTGGCAAGGGCGCGGCCGCCAGGTTTCCGATCTGGCCCGATCAAGCGATCATGCTTTTGGCCGCATCGGAATTGCGGCCAAGCGTCGCCAGGACTTTGGCGACGATGGCCTGGGCGTCGAGACCCGCCTGGGCGTAGAGCTTCTCCGGCTTGTCGTGATCGAGGAAGAGGTCCGGCAGGACCATCGACCGGAATTTCAACCCGCGGTTGTCGAGCGCGCCGTCCTCGGCGAGAGCCTGCATCACGAACGAACCGAAACCTCCGACGGAGCCTTCCTCGATCGTGATGAGCACTTCATGGTTGGCGGCCAGACGCCGGACAAGCTCGAGATCGAGCGGCTTGGCGAAACGGGCGTCCGCGACCGTGGCCGAAACGCCGTAGGTCGCGAGATCTTCCGCCGCCTTCAGGGCTTCGGCGAGTCTCGTCCCGAGCGAGAGAATCGCGACTTTGTTTCCTTCGCGAAGAACCCGGCCGCGGCCGATCTCGAGCACCTTGCCTTCGGACGGCAATTCCACCCCGACGCCTTCGCCGCGCGGATAGCGCAAAGCGATCGGACCTTCGTTGAAGGCCGCGGCGGTCGCGACCATATGGACAAGCTCCGCTTCGTCGGCGGCCGCCATCACGACCATGTTCGGCAGGATGCCGAGGAAAGAGACGTCGAACGAACCGGCGTGCGTCGCGCCGTCGGCGCCGACGAGGCCGGCGCGGTCGATGGCGAAGCGGACTGGCAGGTTCTGGATCGCGACGTCATGCACGACCTGATCATAGCCGCGCTGCAGGAAGGTCGAATAGAGCGCGCAGAACGGCTTGTAGCCTTCAGTCGCAAGGCCGGCGGCGAAAGTCACCGCATGCTGCTCGGCGATGCCGACGTCAAAGGTGCGGTCGGGGAAATGTTTTTGAAAGATGTCGAGGCCGGTGCCGCTCGGCATCGCCGCCGTGATGGCGACGATCTTGTCGTCCTTGGCGGCTTCCTTGACCAGGGCTTCGGCGAAGACGCTCGTATAGACGGGCGCATTCGGCTTCGGCTTCACCTGTTTGCCGGTGACGACGTCGAACATGTTGACGGCGTGATATTTGTCATGCGTCGCCTCGGCTGGCGCGTAGCCCTTGCCTTTTTGAGTGACGACATGGACGAGGATCGGCCCCGTCTCCTTGAAATCACGGACGTTTTTCAGAACCGGGAGCATCTGGTCGAGGTTGTGGCCGTCGATCGGGCCGACGTAATAAATGCCGAGTTCTTCAAACAGCGTGCCGCCCGCCCAGAAATTGCGGGCGAACTCCTCTGTCTTGCGGGCGCGGTCATAGACGAAGCGGGGCAGGAGCTTGCCGAGCTGCTTTGCGGCCTCGCGCACCGAGCGATAGGCGTCTCCCGAGACGAGACGGGCGAGATAGGAAGACAGCGCGCCCGCCGGCGGCGCGATCGACATGTCATTGTCGTTCAGGATGATGATCAGGCGCGAATGCATCGCGCCGGCGTTGTTCATCGCCTCATAGGCCATCCCGGCCGACATGGCGCCGTCGCCGATGACGGCGATCACGTTGGAAGGTTTTCCGGCCAGCGTATTGGCGACCGCCATGCCAAGTCCGGCGGACAGGGAGGTCGAGGAATGCGCGGCGCCGAAAGGATCGTATTCGCTCTCGCTCCGCTTGGTGAAGCCTGAGAGGCCGCCGCCCCGGCGCAGGGTTCTGATCCGGTCGCGGCGCCCGGTCAGGATCTTATGGGGATAGGCCTGGTGCCCGACGTCCCAGATCAGGCGATCGTCGGGCGTATTGAACACATAATGCAGGGCGACCGTGAGTTCGATCACGCCAAGGCCCGCGCCCAAGTGGCCTCCCGTCACCGAAACCGCGTCGATGGTTTCGGTTCGCAATTCGCTGCTGACCTGGGCAAGATCTTCCTCATTCAACTTCCGCAAATCGTGCGGCGAGCTGATCAGATCGAGCAGGGGGGTTTTGGAAGGTGTGGTCACATTCGCCTCATTCATCGCGGACCTCAGCCCGAAACTCCATTATAAATTGCTAAATGCTTCAAAAAAGGAAATCAGGTCATTGTTGTTCTTGTCAGTCTTACGTGAATAGCGAACATGGTTCGGCCCCGCAACGCCAACCTTACCGGGATTGGGGCGCCTTGCGAAGTTTACGGAGAGGCGCGACCTTTGCGTCACATATTGAGCAAGAATTCACCAGACGAACAGCGCTTTAGCCGCAAATTTTCATGCAGGCGCGAACTTTGGCCCGGCTCGTCGCGAGGAGACGCCCTCCTTAGAATAAGAGGACGCCGGGCGATCTCGCAAGCGGCGAAGTTTAACCAATAAGTCAAAAGCGAAATCTTGAGATTATTGCCGCAACGCCTGTTCTGTTATTATCCCGGAGCCGCATCGGCGCAGTCGCCGCAGGCGGCGGATTGGTTCGATCTCAATCGTCTTGCTGGAAGGAACCCGTTCCCATGCCGTCCTCTCCCGATTTCCGACCGCTTTCGGACGATCCCCGCCGTCTCGACACGGCGATCGCTCAACTTCGGCATCGTTGGGGGTGGATCGTCGGATTTGGATCGCTCCTCACTTTGATGGGGTTCGCCGCGCTCGGGCTGGTGGTGAGCGCCACGATCGTTTCGGTTTATTCGATCGCCATTTTCATGGTGATCGCGGGCGGCTCCGAGATCGCGCTCGGAATCGGCGCGCGAACCTGGAGCCGGTTCTTCCTCTGGGTCGCCGCCGGAGCGGTCTATCTCGTCGCCGCCGCCTTCGCCTTCGCTCAGCCGCTTGTCGCGGCGGCGGCGTTCACCCTGTTGCTCGGCGTCGGGATGATCGCGACCGGCGCGATGCGCATCTATTTCGCGACCAAAATAGATCCGGGGGCGCGGGACGTCATCCTCGCCGCTGGCGTCCTGACCGCCATTGTCGGACTTCTGATCCTTGTCGGCTGGCCCGCGAACAGCTTCTTCGTGCTCGGCATTCTGCTCGGGCTCGATCTGATCTTCTGGGGAGCCGGCTGGATCTTTTTCGGTTTGCGATTGCGGCAGGCCGCGTGAACTGCGAGAATTCGGGCGACAAGCGTTTGGTTTTACGAAGAACCATGGCGGCGGGGCTGGGGCGCCGCCTTGACAGCTTATTGACGGGAGGCGCCGCCGCGAACGGACTTCTGGCAGAGGACTGATATGGCCAAACGAGTCTATACTTTTGGCGACGGACAGGCCGACGGCGCAAGTCATCTGCGCGAAATTCTCGGCGGCAAAGGCGCGAATCTCGCCGAAATGGCGAACCTCGGACTTCCCGTCCCGCCGGGATTTACGATCACGACCGAGGTCTGCACGTTTTTTTATGAAAACGGAAAACGCTATCCGCACGAACTCGAAGCGGAAGTCGAGACCTCCCTGGCCTATGTCGGCAAATTGACGGGCCGGGCGTTCGGAGACGCGGAAAATCCCTTGCTTTTGTCGGTGCGCTCCGGCGCCCGCGCGTCGATGCCCGGCATGATGGATACGGTGCTCAATCTGGGCCTCAACGACGTCACGGTCGAAGCCTTGGCGAAAGGCGCGGCGGACGAACGCTTCGCCTATGATTCCTACCGCCGCTTCATCCAGATGTATTCAAATGTCGTGCTCGGCATTCCGCATCATTATTTCGAGGACATTCTCGAGTATTACAAGGAGAGCAGGGGCCTCATTCTCGATACGGAGCTCGACGCGGCGGACTGGAGGAAGATGATCGTTTCCTTCAAAGCCAAGGTCGACGAAGAAACCGGCAATTCCTTTCCACAGGATCCGAAGGAGCAGCTCTGGGGCGCGATCGGCGCGGTCTTCGGCTCGTGGATGAATCCCCGCGCGATCACCTATCGCCGCCTGCACTCTATTCCGTCGAGCTGGGGCACCGCGGTCAACGTGCAGGCGATGGTTTTCGGCAACATGGGCGAGACTTCGGCGACGGGCGTCGCCTTCACCCGCAATCCGGCGACCGGAGTAAAGGAGCTTTTCGGCGAGTTTCTTCTCAACGCGCAGGGGGAGGACGTTGTGGCCGGGCTCAGAACGCCGCAAAGCATCACCGAATCGGCCCGGATCGCGGCCTGTTCCACGAAGCCTTCCCTTGAAATCACCCTGCCGGCCGTGTTTCAGGAGTTTGTCCGTGCGACCGAGCTTCTCGAAAAACATTACCGCGACATGCAGGACATCGAATTCACGGTCGAGCGGGGGAAATTATGGTTGCTTCAGACCCGGGCCGGCAAGCGCACCAGCAAGGCCGCGCTTCGGATCGCGGTCGACATGACTCGCGAGGGCTTGATCAGCCAGGACGAGGCGATCGTTCGGATCGACCCTTCGGCGCTGGAGCAATTGCTGCATCCGACCATTGATCCGGACGCCGTTCGAAAGGTGGTGGCGACCGGATTGCCCGCCTCTCCCGGCGCCGCGAGCGGCGCGATCGTGTTTGATTCGGATGAAGCCGAGCAGCTGAAAAACGCCGGCCATAAAGTGATCCTGGTGCGCATCGAGACCAGCCCGGAGGACATCCACGGGATGCACGCGGCCGAAGGCATCCTGACGACTCGGGGCGGCATGACGTCTCACGCCGCGGTCGTGGCGCGCGGGATGGGAAAGCCCTGCGTTTCGGGGGCGGGCGCGATCCTCGTCGATTACGCCGGCGGCTCGATGACCGCCGCGGGGGTGGTCTTCCGCAAAGGCGACATCGTCACGATCGACGGGACCAGCGGACAGGTCATTCAGGGCCGCGTCACCATGCTTCAGCCGGAGTTTTCGGGGGAGTTCGCGACCTTGATGGCCTGGGCTGACGCCGCACGGCGCATGGGCGTCCGCGCCAACGCCGAGACGCCTCAGGACGCCCGCACCGCCCGCAGATTCGGCGCTGAGGGAATTGGGCTTTGCCGCACCGAGCACATGTTCTTCGAAGGCCACCGGATCGTCGCCGTGCGCGAAATGATCCTTGCGGACGACGAACGTGGGCGTCGCGCCGCTCTCGCCAAGCTGCTTCCGATCCAGCGGGCGGATTTCCTCGAAATCTTCGAGATCATGGCCGGGCTGCCGGTCACGATCCGCCTTCTCGACCCGCCGCTGCACGAGTTTCTGCCTCAAACCGAAGCCGAAATCGCCGAAGTCGCCGATTCGATGGGGATCGCCGCGGAGAAACTGCGCCGCCGCGCCGCCGACCTGCGCGAAATCAACCCGATGCTGGGTTTTCGCGGTTCGCGCCTGGCGGTCGCCTTTCCGGAAATCGCCGAAATGCAGGCGCGGGCGATTTTCGAGGCGGCGGTCGAGGTCAAGCGAGCGACCGGCGCCATCGTGCAATTGGAGATCATGGCTCCGCTGATCATCGCCAAGGCCGAGTTCGATTTCGTCAGGGCCAGGATCGATTCGACGGCCCGGGCGGTGGCGAGCGAAACCGGCGAAAACATTCCCTATTCGGTCGGCACGATGATTGAAACGCCGCGCGCGAGTTTGCGGGCGGGCGAGATCGCGGTGACCGCGGAGTTTTTCTCGATCGGCACCAATGATATGACCCAAACGTGTCTTGCGCTCTCCCGCGATGATGCGGGATCGTTTTTGGGCGGGTATGTGGCCAAGGGCATCTTTCCCGCTGATCCATTCGTCACGCTTGACCAGGAAGGGGTGGGAGAATTCATCGAAATCGCCAGCCGACGCGGCCGTCAGACGCGGCCCGACATCAAAATAGGGATCTGCGGTGAGCACGGCGGCGACCCGCAGTCGATCGCGTTCTGCGAAAAGTTGTGCCTCTCCTACGTCTCATGTTCTCCCTTCAGGGTGCCGATTGCGAGACTTGCGGCGGCTCAGGCGGCGCTGCGCGAGCGCGCGAAAAGCTAATGCGGCGGGGGTTCGGGGGGAGGGCGTCCAGAGAAGCGCCAGCAGCTCATGGCGATAGCGATGGTCTAGCGAGAATAATGCGCTTTATACTGTTGTCATCTGTCGGTATACTTTTATCATAATTTGAATCTCGGACGTCGTCGTTAATTATAAAACAGTAGCGTTTGGAATTCGCATGAGCTATCTGGCGTTGGGTTCGCTATTGTTTTTCGCCAAGTCGAGTTAGGAAAATGATTCCTGCTCCAGAAAATCCTGCATTAGGCCCGCGCGCGGTGATTTGCGGGCTACAGACTTACTGTCAGATTGGCGGAATACAAAACTTCAATCGACGAGTAATCAATGTACTTGTTAAGCGGGCTCTAGGAAAAAGACAGCCTCCGCCACAGGTTTTCCTTTTAAATGATGAAGCTAATGCTTTGCCGGCGGAGACCGCCGCCGATTTTTTTGTTTTCAAGGATCGGTTGAAATTCATGTACGCCGCGGCCTTGGCCGCCGTATCCAAGGCTGATCTGTTTGTTATTTGTCATGTCAATCTCATTCCGCTCGCCGGGCTGGTTCGCCTATTCAGGCCCAGATTGCCGATTTTGCTGTTCGTGCACGGGATCGAGGTCTGGATCGACCCTCCCGACCGGCGCAAACATTGGTCTGAACGCCTGTTTTTTGCAGCGGTGACTGAAATCGCCGCCGTAAGCGCTTATACCGCCCGGAAAATGGCGGAAGATTTCGGCTTGCCCAGGAGCAAGTTCCGGCTGTTGCCCAACGCCGTCGACCAAATTGCGTTTCAGCCCGATGAACATCGCCGCGACGCCGCGACCATCCTCACCGTAAACCGGATGAGCGCCCATGATCGCGGCAAGAACGCCGATCAGATGATCAGGGCTGTTGCGAAGCTCCGCGCTGCCATTCCGAATGTCAGATACGTCATGATCGGCGACGGCGTTTTGAGACCGGAGCTCGAATCGCTCGCGGAAAGCCTTGGCGTCTCCGACATCGTCGATTTCCGCGGCTGGGTCAGTCCGGAAGCGCTGCAGGCCGCTTACGCTCAGGCGACCGTCTTCGCGATGCCGTCATCCAAGGAAGGCTTCGGGATCGTCTATCTCGAAGCCTGGCAGTTCGGCCTGCCGGTGATTTGCAGCGACAAGGGCGCCTCGAAAGAAGTCGTGTCGGATGGCCTCGACGGATTTGTGGTCGATTCGGCGAACGTTTCCATGATTTGCGATCGGCTTCACATTTTGTTGACCCAGCCCGCCCTGGCGAAGGCGATGGGGGAGCGAGGACGCCGCAAGGTCGACGCGAAATTTCTCGATCCCAACTTCCAGGCGAACCTGAACAGTCTGATCGATGAACTGGAGCCTCGGACAAGCCAGCGTCAGGATACATTATCGACCTCAAAATCCGAACCGCCCGCGGGAGCCCAGCCCGTGAGCCGCAATCTCGATTAGATCGGCAAAGGCCGCGACAGGAAAACGCTCAAAGGGGCTACCCGCCGCGCCGCTGCTCCCCTATAGTGCGGAGGCTTTTGCATCTCAGGACGGACTCATGGCGGCCCACGCGACTCCTCATTTCCATAATCAACCCGGCGTACGGCAGGTGCGGGTGGGAGCCAGGGAATTCATGTGCGTCGGAGCTTTGCCTCCCTTCGATCATCCGCATATTTTTATCGACATGGGCGAAGACAATGAAGCGATCTGCTCCTATTGCTCAACGCATTACGTGTTCGATGCGGCGCTGCATGGCGGCTGCGAGCCGGCTGAATGCGCGTTCGATCCCGAATTGGCGCAGATCTAGGATCGCTCCGGTTCGATCGCTGCGATGACATCCAGCCAGGCGCTGATCGCGGGCGCCGGGATCGGCGGCCTCTGCGCTGCTCTGGGCCTTGCGAAGGCCGGCTGGAAAGTCCGCGTTTTCGAACAAGCTGAAATTTTGCAGGAGGCCGGCGCCGGGCTGCAGCTCTCTCCCAATGCGAGCGTGATTTTAAAACGCTTCGGCGTGCTGGATGATCTCCTTCCGGCCAGCCTCAGTCCCGAGGCGATCCGCATCAGGCGCGCCGGCGACGGCGCGGCTTTGGCGGTGATTCCCCTCAAGGACGCGGAAGCGCGATGGGGCGCGCCGTATCTTGTGGTTCATCGCGGCGACCTCCACCGCGCGCTTGTCGAAAGAGCCCGGGCCGAGACGGCGATCGACCTCTGCACGGGCTGCAGGGTCACAGGTTTCGCTCCCGCGGACGGCTTCGTCGAAATCTCCATCCAGCAGGGCGCGAACCGGAGCGCCGCCGCCGGAGACGTCTTCATCGGCGCGGATGGTTCACGCTCGCGCATTCGCGATCAGATGTTGGGGCGCGAGGGAGCGCTCAGGCCCTCAAGGCGGACGGCGTGGCGGAGCCTCGTCGCCGCGGGCGACGCTCCCGCCTCGTTGCTTCGTCCAGAGACGGGGCTGTGGCTAGGCCGCAAGGCCCACCTCGTTCATTACCCCCTTCGCGGCGGCTCGGTCGTCAACGTGGTGGCGATCGTCGAGGAAGACTCGGGCGCGCAAGCCGCGGCGATGGGCTGGTCGACGCCAGGCGACGCGGCTTTTCTCGAAGCGCGCTTTTCCGATTGGGAGCAAAGCGCCCGGGCGCTTCTTCACGCCGCCCCGGGGTGGCGCAAATGGCCGCTCTTTGATCGCGATCCCATTCCGACCTGGATTCAAGGGCGGGCGGCCCTTCTTGGCGACGCGGCGCATCCGATGCTGCCCTTCCTCGCCCAGGGCGCGGCTCAGGCCATCGAGGATGCGGGGGCTTTGGTCGAGGCTCTATCGGCCGGCGCCGGCGTCGAGAGGGCGCTTCTCGCATATCAAACCGCGCGGCGGGCGCGGGCGGGCCGGGTTCAGCTGGCGTCCCGCCGGCAAGGCGAACTTTATCATTTGTCCGGCCCTGCGGCGCTCGCGCGCGATCTCGCCTTTCGCGCGATCGGCGGGCGAAGACTCCTCGCCCATCAGGATTGGCTTTACGCCGTCAGATGAACGCGCGCCAAACGATTGGCTGGCGCCGGAAAAGATCGTTTAGCCCGCGCCGAGATTGTGATTGGCGAAGTCCCAGTTGACCAGTTGGTCCAGCCACGCGTTCGCGTAATCGGCCCGGCGGTTGCGGTGGTCGATATAATAAGCGTGCTCCCAGACATCGCAGGTCAAAAGACAGCGCACGCCATGAGCCATGGGCGAATCGGCGTTGGCGGTGGCGACGATGGCAAGTTTGTTGTTTGGATCCTGGATGAGCCAGACCCAGCCGCTGCCGAAATGCTTGACCGCGGCGGCGGCGAATTGCTTCTTGAATTCATCGTAATTTCCAAAGTCTTCGTCAATTCGCGCAGCGATTGCGCCGGAGGGTTTCCCTCCGCCTTTCGGACGCATGCTGACCCAGTAGAAATTATGATTCCAGAGCTGCCCGGCCGGATTGAACAAAGCGGCGCCGTCGCCCGCGCTTTTCCGGACGATCTGCTCGAGGGTCAGCCCGGACAATTCGGTGCCGGCCACGGCTTTCAGGACGGCGTCGTAATAGCCTTTATGATGCTTGCCGTAATGATAGGCGATGGTTTCGCTTGAAATGACCGGAGCGAGCGCGTCGTCCGCATAGGGCAGGGCGGGAAACGACGCCTCCAGCTTAGTCTCGTCCGCCGCGGCGGATGTTTTGACGGCCGTCACGCCGATCAATGCGAGCGATCCGGCGCAGAGCGCGCGCCTGTCTATTCCGGCGCTGAGCGCGCGCTTGTCTATAGTGTGGCCGGAGTTCATCTCACCCTCTCAAGGCTGCGGTGGAGGCGGGAGTCTTGTGCACGCGCCGACGCGCATCGCAACGCGACAGAATCATACATACGCCATCATCCCCTGACGCGGTCCGGAAGCGGACGGGCGTTTCGTAGAGAGCCTGAACTTGACAGAATCTTTCGGCAGGTGAAAGTCAGACGCATCGGAATTGTCTTCTGGAGTGCAAGATGGCGTCTCGATTCCAATTGATTTTTTCCGTGGGCGCGGCGCTGGTCCTTTGCGCCTGCAACGCTACGTCGAACGGGTCCGCCCCGCAGCCAGTGGCGGCGGCGCCCGCGTCCACATCCGCGAAACCGGATTGGCCGGCGCTGCCCGAGGCCGCCAAATGCACGGGCGAACTCAACAGCTTCCAATCCGTGCTCTCCGCCGACGTTGGAACGGGCAACCTCAATCAGACGGTTTACGATCAGGTTCAAACCGAATTGGGGAAGGCCGCGCAAGCCTGCGCCGCCGGGCGCGACGCCGAGGCGCAAAGCCTGATACGCGCCACCAAGCAACGTCACGGCTACCGGGCCTGACGTCCGCCCTCTAGCCACCCGCCGCTTCGCGCTGCGCCAGCATGTGGCGCAGATAGCGCAAGGTGAACGCGGGCATATGGTCTTCATCGAGATCACGCCGCGAAAAGACAGGCGTCAGCGAATGCAGTTCGGGCGCGGTCTGCGTGGCGGCGAAGGCATCGAACCGCTTCACGAGTTCGGCCGCGGTCAGACCGGAGCGGAGCAGTTTCATGCAGGCGATCCTTTGCCCCTCGAAAACAACGCTCCAGCCCGGCGACGCCTCGACTTCGTCGGAACGAACGCCGGTTTCCTCCTCCAGTTCGCGGAAGACGCTGCCGTCAAGATCGACCAAGTCTCCTTTGAGGTCATCGGGATCGGGCGTTCCGGCGGGAAAATAAATCATTCCGGCGCTGGTGGTGTGTTCGTTCATCCGGCCGAGCATGAAGGCGCCGTCGGCGGAAACCAGCGCCGCCATAGCGAAAAAATTGGTGACGTCGGGGTCGGGAAAACCGAAGTTTCGCCAGGCGAGAAACGCCTTGTATTCAACCTCGATGGCGGCGGCGCGCAAGATGCGTCGGCTTGACTCGACCTCGACGGCGTAACGCCGCATGATAAAGACGGCGCCGTTGAAGAGAAGCGGATTCGCCGCGCTCACCTTCTCCCAATGACGATCAATGGCCTCGCCCTGTTCGACGGCGAAGGACCAGGCGCCGGGCTCCTTTTCGCAAACAATGGAATCGATGCGCTGGATACGAGGCGTTTCATCCCTCAAGGCCGGCCCCTGGTTTTGGATCGCGAACGCCTCGATGGCTGCTGTCGCCATCAGCCGCGCCGGATATGAAAACGATGAACGCCGGCGCCGGATTCCTGGAGTTCCAGAAGGTCGCCTTGTTCGCGCACGAGATGCGGGATGTCGATGACAGCGAGCGGATCTGTGCATTCGACGATCAAGAGATCGCCGGTCGCGATTTGCCGCAGCGCTTTCCGAGTCCTGAGCGCGGGCAAGGGGCACAGCAACCCGCGAAGGTCGAGGATCGTTGAGGTCAATTGATCCGGCATGCAGGAATGTTTCTGGCTATGATCGCAGGAGCGTAATAGATGCTGGCGCCAAGCGCTAGAGCCCTTTCCGATCGCATGAAGTCATGAGATCGATCAGAAATCGCTCCAAAGTCAAAAGCTTGAGCATAGTCTTGTCGATTGGATTGATTCAATCCGATCGGAATATGCGCTAGGGATTCGACCGGTTGAATATTTTTCCTGACTCTTCGAAATCGCTGGTCTGGAGCAAATTCGGCCGGCTGACGTCCCTCCCGGACGCTCTTGCCGCGCTGGCGCCGTTTTGCCGGCCGGTCGCGCCGGTCCTCTCGCCGGCGGAAGCCGCTATCGGGCGCATCGCTTCGGAGGCGGTCTACGCTCTGGAGCCGTCGCCTCTCTTTCCCGTGGCTCTGCGGGACGGGTGGGCGGTGGCTGCGCGGGACACGATTGGCGCGTCGAGCGCCGCTCCGTGTTACGCCAGCGTGGCCCCGGTCCGAATCGCCTTTGGCGGCGAGGCCCCGCCAAACTCCGACGCGGTGCTGCCGCCAAACAGCGTCGAGGCGACGCCGAGTGGGGCCGAGATTTTCGAGACCGCCGCGCCCGGCGACGGCTTGCGTCCGCCCGGGAGCGATTTTTCGGCGGGGGAGTTGATCATCGCGGAGGGCGCGGTTGTGCGGCCGGATCGTGCGGAGTTTCTGCGACTCGCTAGGATCGGATCCCTGAACATCCGATGTCCCCGCGTTGGAATTCTAGGGCCAGCCGGCTGCGGAAGCTGGATCGCCTCAATGGCGCGACGCGAAGGCGTCGATTGCGTTGTGTTTCCTTCGGGCGTCCGGCAAGAAGAATTGAGTTCCGCCGCCGATCTCTTTGTCGCGCTCGGGGAAGCCGGCCGTTTGGCGCTGGAAAGGCTCGCGGGACCCGAAACAATTTCTTCCTATGCCGTCGCGCTGCGTCCCGGACAAACGATATGCGGATTTGTTTCGCGGGGGGTCGCTGCGAACGCGGCGGTTTTTATCTTGACCTCCGAACGGTTCGAATGCGTCTTTGCAGCTTGGCTTTTGCTCGTCCGCCCCTGTCTACGAAAATTCGCGGGTTCGAAAGCGCGCGATCCTTGTCAGAGCCTGCCGCTGACGCGCAAGATCGCCTCGAATCCGGGATGGAGCGATCTTGTGGTTTTGCGCCGCAGTCTGACCGAGGGCGGCGAAGCCTGGGAGCCGCTATCGGGCGCCGAACCCGGCTGGAGCGCCATCGCGCGGGCGGACGCGTGGCTTGCCGTCGACCCGAATTGCGAAGGATATGCGAGTGGACAAACTATCCTCGCCGAATTTTTGTGAACCGTCATGAGCATTGCAACAAACTCTGGAAGTCCGGCTGCGCCAGCGGGCGATGAGCTTGCGCAACGATCAATCGCGCAAGATCAGTTTCTCAATCTTCTCTCCCGGGACGAGGCCGCTCGACGCTTTCAGGCCGCCCTGTCGATGCGCCCCGTCGGCGAAGACATTGCGCCGCTCGGCGAAAGTCTTGGCCGCGTTCTCGCGCAAACCCTGCAATCGCCGGTCGACGTTCCTCCGTTCGACCGCTCGCTTGTCGACGGATTCGCCCTTCGCGCCTCCGACACGGCACAGGCGAGCGAGGCCGCGCCGCTGCGCCTTCGCCTCAATGGCGAGCAGATCGCCTGCGGTTACGCCCCCCGGCTTGAGGTCGCGTGCGGCACGGCGACTTTGATCGCGACAGGCGGCCCGATACCGCGCGGCGCGGACGCGGTCGCAATGGTCGAACAGACGGATCCCGACGGAAGCGACGGCGTTCTGGTGCGCCGGAGCGCTGCTCCCGGCCAGAACATCGGCTTTGCCGGCTCCGACATCGCCCTGGGCGAAACCTTATTGCGACGCGGCGGGGTGATCGGCTCCCGCGAGATCGGAATCCTCGCGGCTTGTGGTATCGCGCGCATCCCCATCTACCGCCGGCCGAGGGTGGCGGTCGTCTCGACCGGCGACGAACTGGTCCAGCCCGGCGAGCCGCTTCGCCCGGCTGCGATCTACGATTCGAACGCGCCGATCATCGCCGCGGCGATCAGCGAGAACGGCGGCGAAGCCCTCGTTCTCGGCGCGGTCGCCGACGACGAGGCCGCTCTGGAGGCCGTGTTGCGGGACGCGCTCGCGAGGTGCGACATGGTGATCCTGTCCGGCGGCACCTCAAAAAGCGCGGGCGATCTCACCTATCGGGTCATCGCTCGGCTTGGATCGCCTGGCGTGATCGCCCATGGCGTCGCCTTGAAGCCCGGCAAGCCGCTCTGTCTCGCGGTGGCGGACGGGAAGCCTGTGGTGATCCTGCCCGGTTTTCCGACCTCCGCCATGTTCACCTTCCATGATTTCGTCGTTCCTGTCCTCCGCGCGATGAGCGGCCTCACCGCTCGCGACGAGGTTGCTGTCGAGGCGACGGCGGCGGTGCGCCTGCTGTCGGATATCGGCCGCACGGAATTTGTCATGGTCGCCCTGACGCGGGGCGAAAATGGCCTCAACGCGTTTCCGCTCGGCAAAGGCTCGGGGTCCGTCACATCATTCGCGCAGGCGGACGGCTTCGTCACCATTGACGCCCTCGCCGACGGCCTCGCGCAAGGCGCCAGGACGAAGGTCACGCTGTTCGATCCGGACGTCAAGATTTCCGATCTTGTCATCATGGGCTCGCACTGCGTCGGGCTTGAGGCCGTGCTTGACTTCCTCTCGGCCCGCGGCGTCAGCGTCCGCAGCATCGCGATCGGGAGCCAGGGCGGTTTGTCGGCCTTGAAGCGCGGCGAATGCGACATCGCGCCCATTCATCTGCTGGACCCCCGGACGGACATCTACAATGCGCCCTTCCTGAGCGACGACCTGATCCTGATCGAAGGCTGGCGGCGGATGCAGGGACTCGTCTACCGGCCCGGAGATTCCCGGTTCGAGGGCCGTTCGCCGGTTGCGGCGGTCGCCGCCGCGCTGGCCGACCCGGGCTGCCTCATGGTCAACCGCAATTCGGGCGCCGGGACACGCCTCCTGATCGACAATCTGCTCGGCGACGCGCGTCCCGGCGGCTACTGGAACCAGCCGAAGTCCCACAACGCCGCCGCCGCCGCGGTCGCGCAGGGCCGCGCCGACTGGGGCGTCGCGATCGGCCCGGTGGCGCAAGCCTATGGCCTCGGATTTCTGCCGCTCCGGGAGGAGCATTATGATTTCGCGATTGCGCGCAGGGCGCTTGAGGCCAAGCCCGTTCGCGAGTTCTTGGCGGCGCTTCGCGCCGGGGACGTTCTGCGAAGGCTGCGGGACGCAGGATTTGCTCCGGCCTCTGCGCCGGACCAAACAGGCGCCGCGTCATGCGAGTGATTGGCCTTACGGGCTGGAGCGGCGCTGGCAAAACAACGCTGATCGTCAGGCTGATTCCGGTCCTGCGCGCCCGCGGCTTCAGCGTCTCCACGCTCAAACACGCGCATCACGCCTTCGACGTCGATATGCCCGGCAAGGATTCCTACCGCCATCGTGAGGCGGGCGCGGCCGAAGTGCTCGTCGCCTCAAGCCGGCGCTGGGCGCTGATGCATGAAATGCGCGACGAGAGCGAGCCGGTTCTCGCCAGCCTGCTCGCGCGAATGAGCCCCGTCGATCTCGTTCTGGTGGAGGGCTATAAGCTCGACGCCCACGCCAAGATCGAGATTCACCGCGCGGCCAACGGCAAGCCGCCGCTCTTTCCCGATGATCCGTCCATCGCGGCGTTCGTCAGCGACGCCGATTTCGGTGGCCTGGCTCTGCCCCGCGCGCATCTCGATGACGCCGAGAGCGTCGCGGATTTATGTCTTGAGCTCTCCCGGCCGTTGGAGGACACGCTGCTGAGCCTCGCGCCAACGGCTGGGACGGCTGATCGTTAGAACGGGAGACGGGATAGTCTATGGCGCAACTGAGTAAGGATAGTTTTTCGGCTGGCGACGCCCTGATGCCGGTCGGCGCCGCTGTCGCTCTTCTGTTCGATCGCGTGTCGTGCGTCGAGGGTGTCGAGGCCCTTCGTCTCAACGAGGCGGAAGGACGCATCCTCGCGCGGGCGCTGACGGCGCCGATCGATCTTCCGGCTTTCGACAATTCGGCGGTCGATGGTTACGCTGTGCGGTTTTGCGACCTTTCGCCCGGCGTTGAAACATGTCTTCCCGTCGAGGGCAGGGCGGCGGCGGGACACGCGACCGAGGGCGGCGGCGCCGGCAAGGCCGTCCGCATTTTCACCGGGGCCGCGATGCCGGAGGGGCTCGATACGGTGTTCATGCAGGAGGATTGCCGCCTCCTGCCCGGCGATTTGGCGTCGCTGCCGCCGGGTCTCGCCAAGGGCGCCAACCGGCGGTTGCGCGGCGAGGATATTTCGGCGGGCGCGCAGGCGTTGGCGGCGGGGCGCAGGCTGCGGCCCGAGGATCTTGGTCTCGCCGCGGCTTTGGGCGTCGATCGGCTGACGGTGAGGCGCCGGCTGAAGGCGGCGATTTTCTCGACCGGCGACGAAATTCTTGAGCCGGGGACGCCGATGCGCCCGGCGGGCGTCTACGACGCCAACCGCTTCGTTCTGCATGGCCTGCTGAAGCGCCAGGGCGTCGAGGTCACGGATCTTGGCGTCCTCGCCGACAATCAAGGCGAGATCGCCGCAGCGCTTCGTTCGGCGGCGGCCGATCATGACCTCGTGCTCACCTCGGGCGGGGTCTCGGCGGGAGAGGAGGATCACGTCAAGGCGGCGATTTCGAACAGCGGCTCGCTGGTCTTCTGGCGCCTTGGGATCAAGCCCGGGCGCCCTGTCGCCATGGGTGTGATCGAGGGGACGCCGTTCGTCGGTTTGCCCGGCAACCCCGTCGCGGTTTTCGTCACGTTCGTCTATGTGGTCCGCCCCCTGATCGCCGCGCTCTCCGGCGCTCAGCACGAACCGGCGCGCCCGCTCCCGGTGACGTCCGGTTTTGAGTACAGGAAAAAGACCGGCCGGCGCGAATATGTCCGGGTGACGCTGCGCGCGGGCGCCGCCGGCGAAGCGATCGCCGAGAAACACCCGGTCGAGGGGGCAGGCGTGTTGACTTCACTCACAAGGACGCACGGCTTTGTCGAACTGGGCGAAGACGTCACCAGAATTGCCGCTGGCGATAAGGTGGCCTACATCGATTACGACATGATCAGGTAGATTCTGGAGCCGACCGGCCGGGCCCGAGGTCCAGAGGCCGAGCGCCGTCTGTTTGCTTCAAAAAATACAAGCCGGGCTCAAGCGGGCGCGCGACGGGCCTGTTTCCAAGGCTGCGACGCGACCGGATATATCTTGAAATGCTCTATGTCTGGATCATGGTCGGAAGCGCGCTTGGGGGGGGAGCCCGCTTCTGGGTCTCCAATTTTGTGAACACTCATTTTGGCGAGACGTTTCCCTGGGGAACGATCCTCGTCAACATCAGCGGCTCCCTGGTCATCGGCTTTTTCGCGACGCTGACCGGTCCGGACGGAGTCCTGCTCGTGAGCACGACGGCGCGGCAGTTCGTGATGATCGGTCTTTGCGGCGGCTACACGACCTTTTCTTCTTTCAGCATCCAGACGCTCAACCTGGTGCGCGACGGCGACTGGCTTCGAGCGGGAGCGAATGTCGCGGTTTCGCTTGCGTTTTGCTTTTTCGCGGTGTGGCTCGGTCATGTCGCGGCCGCGACCCTGAATCAATTGGAAGGCGGCTTCGAGCCGCGCTTCAGATTTCCCCCGGAACGCGCTCCTCAGACCGCTCCCCGGCGCGAGACTGAGCCAGGTTCAGGCGCAGGTCATGTGATGCAGGCTCCGCCAGCCGATGCGACCGAGGAAGGCGCCTCTGCGCCAAGGCCTCACGCGCCCGATGCAGGGGTGAATCCTCCGCAGACCGGCGCCAGTCGTGACGAGAAAGCTCCCGCGTCGGAATATGCGCCAAGAGGCGCAGAAGTTCCGCTCCCTCCGCCGCTCCCTCCGCCGCGCCCAAGAAACCTTAAGCCCGGTGAACCCGCTACAAAATCCAGAACGCCGCCATCTCCACGCAAATGAAAGGAATTCAGACCATGCAGATTCCTTCCGACGCCATATTGTTGCGGATTTTAGTTGGAGAGAGCGACCGGTGCGGTAGTCAGCCGCTTTACCAGGCCATCGTCCTCAAAGCCCGCGAGCTGAATCTTGCGGGCGCCACCGTTCTGCGTGGTCCCATGGGATTTGGCCAATCAAGCCGGCTTCATACGGCGAAGATTCTCGACCTATCAAACGATTTGCCCTTCGTGATCGAAATCGTGGACGCAGAAGATAAAATCAACGCCTTCCTCCCGATTCTGGATGGGATGATGGCGAGCGGCCTTGTCACCCTCGAAAAAGTGAAGATTATTCAATACGGGACGAACGCCAAGGCCTGATTTGGCGGGCCCGATCTTTTTCCGGCTTGCTGACGAAGCTCACAATGTAATGACGTCCGCCGCCGCACCGAGCCGTTTCCCTGCGATGTCAGCGACGTGCCGGTGATGCGTAAAAAGGATGGTCTGCCGCGAGCGGCCAAAGTCCGAAAGCAGGTCCGCGGTCGCCGCAACGCGGTCTTCATCGAAGCTCGAAAGCAGATCGTCTCCTATGAAGGGAAGCGGCTCCGCGCTCCGCAGTTCAAGGAGCGCCAGCCTTAACGAGAGAAAAAGCTGGTCGCGCGCGCCCTCGCTCATGCCTGCCACAGGGACGGTCTCCGAATTCATCCGAATCCCGACAAGGACCGGCTGGTCGGCTTCGTCATAGCTTGCGGCGAGGCCTTTGAACGCCGAATTGGTCGCGACGTTGAAGAGGTGGGATGCGCGCGTCACCAGCGGTTCCTCGACGCTCGACCGGTGCAGTTCAATCGCGCGCGCTGCGAGGCGGGCCGCCGCCGCCTTCACGAGCCAGCGTTCGGCGATCGCGACCAGCGCCGCGCCGGCCTCGGCTCGTTCGCGCGCCGCTCCCTCGGCGTCGCGGCCTAGCGCGAGGGTCTCGTAAGTTCTTTTCGCATCATGCAGGCGCGTCGCGGCTTCGTTCATGTCGGCGATGAGCTGACGATCCATCATTTCGAATCGTTCGATTTCCGCGGCAAGAGCATCCCAATCGACGCCCTCCTGCTCGCAGCGCAGGGCGGCTTCGTTCTGGCCGTCCGAGCTTTCGCTGAGATCCCGGTTATGGTCCGAGAGCTGAATGTCCAGAGCCGCCCGCTCGTCGAGCCGGGCGAGGGCCGGGGCGATGTCCGCTTCGTCCGGCAGACGCGATTGCCGCCGCGCGTCGCGGACGACGGCTCCGAGGCGTTCCCGGCGCTCGTTATAGTCGCGGCGTTGCAGCGCCCGCTCGGCCGCGGCTTTGCCAAGAGCGTCCCGCTCGTGACCTGCAGCCCGCGTCGCCGCCAGTCCGCGCGTCAGTTCAGCGAGCGTATGAGGGGGGGAGCCTCCAGCGAGGGCCGAACCCGCCCGTCCGGCGAGCGCCGTCACCTCCTGCGCGAAGCCCTGGAGATCGCGTTCGATTCCCTCGACGCTGCGGCTTTCGCGTTCGAACGAGCCCCTGTGGACGGGAACGTCGCGCCAGACGGCCAGCGCCGCCTCGGCTTCCCGCGGCGTCGCGCCCGTCGCGAGGCCGATGGCCGCGGCCGCCTTCGGCCAATCGGCGCGCAACCGGCGCAGAGCCAGCTCGCGGTCCGCCAGGACGGCTTGCGCCCGGTCCCGGTCCGTGATCGCTTTCAGCCGGGCGACCTCGCGCTCGCGGTGTCCTGTCCAGACGGATTGGATGCGCTCGATGGCGGCGCAGGCCTCCCGGTGGAGCAGTTCGACCGGCAGATCGGAAAGCGGATCGAGGCCGAGATCCGCGAGCAGCGGGGCGAGCGCCTCCCGCCGGGACGCGAGTTTGACCGACAGCGCTTCGGTTTCGACCGATTGCTCCTCGAAGCGGCGGCGGTGGTCGAGAAGATCGGCGGCCCGCTCGCGCCATCGCGTCATCAGCGCGGGGCTTTTTGGAGCAAGTCCGCACTTCGCCCAGAGCCCGCGCCAGGCCGCGCCGGCTTCATCGCGTCGCCGGGCGGCAATCTCCTGATCGCGGTTGATCCGTTCGCATTCGGCGCTCGCCTCGCGCAGGTGATGATTCGCCGCCTCAAGGAGCGTCGCCCGCTCCGTGTCGGACAGCAGGAGATCGGCGGACCCATCGGCGGTTTTGATGGCCTTGTCCAACAGGTTCAACAGTGGGCGCGCAACGTCGCCGCCCGCATCGAGAGAGTGTTCCAGCGTCCTCAAGGCCTCGTCGCGGCGCGCGCGGGCGAGCGCTACGTCCTCGCGGGTCGCGATTGCTCCCGAACGGGCGAGGCGCGCGATCTCGTTCTCGATCTCCGCGCGCTTGCGGTTCGCCGCCTCCAACCCGGCGTCGAGGCCGCCCTTGATCCTGGCCAATTCCTCCGCCTCGCGGGCCGCGGCTTCAATCTCGGCGCGCTGCGGAAGAGGAAGCCGGGCGAGGCCGTCCACATTCCCCGGCTGAGGGTCCAGCGCCGCGGCGTCTTCGGCAAGCCGGCGTGCGAGCGCTTCGCTCGCGGCCCGATTGCGGCGCAAGGTCTCGGCGTCAGCCGGAATTTCGACGAAGAGTTCGAGCCGGCGGCGCAAAGGTCCAGGATCGATCAAAATAACTCCCGGCTCGGCGCCGGCCTCAAGCCGTTCGAGCTCGCGGCCCGCCTCGAAGGCCTGTGTGTTCGCTTCCTCCAAACGCTCCTCGCCGCGCCGGAGCGCGTCCGCCAGTTCGCGCACCCGCGCCAAAGCCGGATCGCCGGGCTGGAGCGCAAGCAATTCGCGATGGGACGAAAGATCGAGGCGGCGGGCCGCCTCGTCGAGCGCCTCGCGCGCTGCGCGCTGCGCCTCCCGGCGCCTCGGCAGATCGTCCTCGGCCTTGCGGATCGCGCTGATGCGCTCGCGCAATGCGTCAATATCGGGGGCCATCGCCAATAATGTTTCGTCCACCGCCAAAGCGGCGATCGCGGCGGCGCCTCTGGTATCGGCGAAATCGAGATCGGCGAGGGCTTTGTCGATTTCGGCCAGTTCCCGATGCGCGGATCGCCAGGCCTTCACCTTGTCCGCGCCGACGAGGGGCAGATCTTCGAACGTCTTGAGTTGGGCGCGCGCGATATCGATTCGCAAAAGCTTCGATCTGGTTCGCTGGGCGCGCCTGCGCAGGGCGAGGCCGCGGCCGATTTCTTCATGGTGCAGCTTGATGTTTTCGAAATTGTCCTGAGCGTCCTTGATCGTCCTGGCGGCGTCCTTCAGCGCGTCGGCGGTGACGATCGCCTCGCGCATCCGGCGCTGCGCGTCCTGGTACCGAACGTCGGCGATATAGAATTCCTTGCTCGCGACCTTCCTCGGACTGAACAATGCCTCTGAGTCGGTTTGAAGCCGCGCTCCGGCGCGCGCGAGGGAGGACACTCCGGCCGAAGCCGCCGCCAGCGTTTCGGCGAGGCGCCCTCCGGCGCTTAAGAGCTCGTTCCCCCCCTTGCGCAGCGTGTCCGCCGTCAGACCGAACTCGGTCAGGAATGTTTCGCGCGTGACATGCCCGAGGATAGAGGAGAGGATGTCCTCGCGCAGGGCCTGATTGTCCTCGCCGAGAATTGTGTTCTTGGCGCCCCTGCGGCGCCGGAACGAGAGCGCCGACCCGTCGGCCAGACGTACGGCGGCGCCGATGCGCAACGCTCCGCTATCATGGAGAAAATCATTGGCCTTGCGCGTCGGGAAACCGAACAGGAGGTCGGCGAACGCCGCCAGCATCGACGTCTTGCCCGCCTCGTTTGGTCCATAAACGACATGAAGCCTGGCGTCCGGCCGGAACGTGATCGCGCGATCCGTGAAGGGCCCGTAGCGTTCAAGGACAAGCGACTCGAACCTCACGGTTCGCTTTCCGTGAACAGCGAGCCGGTCATCTGATCGTGGGCCAGTTCCGCAAGCCTGTCGAGAGACGTTTCCTTGAAGGGAAGGCGCTCCTTCAGATCTTGCGGCAGTTTGGCGAGGATCGCCCCGAGAAGTTCATGGGCGCTCGCCCTGAACTCCGGGTCTTGCGCCGCCGCCGCGAGGAGCGCCTCGACGTCGATGGCGTCGGACTCCTGCCGAGGTCCGCCGGCCTTTTCCGGCGCGACGGTTTCGAGAATGACGCGCTCCACCCAGCAATCGTCAGCGAAGCGGAACGCGATCGCCCGCACGTCGGCCTCGATCTCCTCGCGCCTTGCGGCGAGCCGGGCGTGAAGCCGCGTCGTTCCGGTCAGGGTCAGCCGGACGGCCGACGGTAGGCCTGCGATCTGGGGGCTCAGGCGATCGAGGCAGGCGCCGACACGTCGATGAAGCTCCGTTTCGTCATCGCAGCCCGCAAGATCGACGCGTTCGTGCGCCCAGCGGGCGGAGTCGAGAATGATCGGCTCCACCGAAGCGATCGCGCCGCCCTCAACGCTGACGCGCATGGCGCCCTTGGCTCCGGGCTCGCGCACGCTGCGGCCCTGAATATTTCCCGGATAGACGATCCAGGGATTCCGGTGAACGATCTCCGCCGTATGGATGTGACCCAGAGCCCAATAATCATAGCCGAACCGGCGCAGATCATCCGCCGTGCACGGCGCGTAGGATGAAGCGCCTTTCACGGCTTCGAGAGAAGTGTGGAGGAGGCCGATGTTCAGCGCGCCCTCGCGTCTCGCGGGATAACTTGCGACGAAATCCGCGGCGACGGTCCGCTCGCCGAAGCTGCGCCCATGCAGGACCGCGCCAAGCTCGGCGAGTTCGATGCTAAGCGCTTCCTCGTGGGGAAAAACCGTGACGGACTGGGGGTAGGGCAGCGACCTCGACATGAGGCTCACGGCGTCGTGATTGCCTTTCACGATGAAGGTTCGGATGCCCTCCCTGTCGAGGCGTCCTAGCGCCCGGACAAAAAAATGCCCCGTCGAAACGTCGGTCCAGTCGCCGTCGAAAATATCGCCTGAGATCAGCAGGAAGGCGGCCCTCGCTGCGATGGTTTCGTCGATCAGCCGGTCAAGCGCGCGCCGCCCGGCATGCGCGAATCGCTCGGCTATCGCAGGGTCCTTGACGCCCAGCGCGGCAAGCGGGCTGCCGACATGGAGATCGGCGGCGTGAATGAAGGTGAATCTCATTTGCATCGAAGATAGCCCGGGAGGCCTGTGCTGTCGACAAGATCAAGCCCCTCGGTCAATCCGGGAAACGCCGGCCGAGGCCCCGCCTCGCCGGAATGGCGCAGCCCTCGCGAAGGAACGAAATGGAAAACGCCGCATTTACGAGCGTCTGAACAAAGCAACACTGGAGGAAATCGATGTTGTCACGTGCAAGCCTTGGACAAGCAAGCCTTGGGTTGTTGGCGGGCGCCATGTTCACCGCCACCGCTTTTGCTCAAACGACTATTCCGTCGCCGGGCGCCCGCTTCACCAACGTGCCCGCCGACGCCGCTTTGAGCTACAATCTGGTGGGCCTCAACGTCTACAACAGCGCCGACGAGAATGTTGGAGAAATCAAGGACATCATCATCTCTAAAGACAAGCTCGACGGATACATCCTCTCTGTTGGCGGATGGCTCGGAATGGGAGAGCATTATGTCGCGGTCGAGCCGTCCTCGGTCGCCGTCGGCTACGATGCCGCGAAAGGCAAATGGGCCGCTCGCATGAACGCGACGAAGGACCAGTTGAAGGGCGCTCCGGAATTCAAATATCAGGGACGCTGGAAGTCATCTTCGTAAATGTAGGAATTGTCCGCAATTCGTTTCTCCCGGCGCAAATCTAACCTGCGCCGGGATCCAACTCAAGACGCCTAAACGGATATGCGGGTTCCGGCGAATTTCGCGAAACCCTTTGCGGCTTTTCTCTCGAGTTTTTTTCGGCGCGGATGCGAGGCGCAGAGTCTGCCCGCCGCAAACGCCGCTGTCGGGCTGAGGCGGCGCTCGCGATCATGGCGACCACCGACGAAGGCGTCAGCGAGAAAGTCGCCAAGGCTGTCGTCGTCGTGCATCTTGCCGATCGAGGCCTGCAAGTCTTCAAGCGCCCGCAGGAGTTTTTTCGCGCGGCGCCGGCCTCGCGAGGTTTCAAACAGATCCAAAAAAAATTCGATGCAATAGCGCAATTTCTTTGCCCGAATGCGGAGCGCATGTTGTTGCTCCTTGCCGAGCGTCGCAAAATTGCGGCCCTGCCGCCTGAGCTTTCGGGCGGCCGCTCTCATGCGAGGTTTTACAAAATCGATGAGCGGCGTCATGTCAGCGGGCTTGCCGGTCGAACGCCATTCGCCCGCCTCCAGCCAGATCGCGAGATCGAGTATCAGAAGACGCAAGCGCAAGGATCCGATAGCCTCGGTCAATTCCTGGTGTGAATGAAGTCTCTTTTCCTCCATCGCGGCGGAAAGCTCGCGATAGCCTTCTGCGACCTTCAGCGAGGCGACCTTACGTCCGAGCGTTTCCTCCTGCCAGACATCGAAGTTCCGCGCGGCGCCAAGGAGGCCCGATATCCAGCGGAGACCATCTTTGAGCTGCGCGAATTCCTGGTCCTCGACGCAGGGGCGAAAGAAATTCATCGCGGCCCGCAGACGGCGTATGGCGACGCGGGTCTGATGAACGGTTTCGACGTCGAGGATCTGATCGGAAACGCGAACCGAGGCCGGCGGCGGCGGGGAAAGGTTCAGCATGAAGTCGTGAAGCAACATCCGGCCGATCGCGGCGAAGGACTGGGCGACGCTCAGTTCTCGAGACAAATGAACCTTCGAGGCCTTGTGCGGAAGGCCCGATTGCTTCTCCGCCAAGAGAAATCCTCGCTCGCCCTTGCTCAAAAGGCTGAATGAAACCGGCGCGTTTTCGGCCAATTGGCGCGCGAGGCCGAACAGGCCGGCAGGGTCGCCGTCCTTCAGCTCCAGTTCAATTTCACTGATCTGCTGAATCTTCCCATCGGGCGTGACGATGTCGCCGCGATCGAATGCAATTTCGATCACCGCGCCGCTCGCGGCGAGGAGAAACGTCTTGCGCTGGACCTGCGATGCGAATTGTTCCTTGAGATTATCGGCGCAGGTCACGCCGCAGGATGGAGGCAGATCGCCCGGCAGACGCAAGCTGGGCGAGGGTTCGTCAATCTCCCGCTCGGATTCGAACCGCTCCACGCCGGACGCCTGCTTGACCGATTGAATCCAGTGATCTCCAAAATTGCGGACCCGCACGAGCAGTCCGTGCTTCCTGAAATCGCGGTCCGGCGTGTCGAAATAGCTCGTCCTGATGCTGGCGGAACAAAGATGCTCCGCCGAGGCGAGAAACTCGGCCTTCGCAATCCGTTCGAGATCTTCGGGCGCGGCGAGAAATTTCAGTTCTGTTTCTCTAGGCTGACGCACAGGACCATTTCCATTCGCAGATGTCAGGCATGTCCTCGCCATGCTCGCAGATGTAACGCCGGTGTTCCTTCAGATTTGCTTCGAAACGTCGTATCGTTTCGATCGCCGCATCGCTTCGGCTTGACGCGCGCTCTATCGCGTCAATCGCGAGGTGATAACGGTCGAGCGCATTGATCACCACCATATCGAAGGGCGTCGTGGTCGCGCCTTCCTCCTGGAATCCATGCACGTGTATGTTGTGGTGATTGGCGCGTTTGTAGGTCAGCCTGTGGATCAGATAGGGATATCCATGGTAGGCGAAAATCACCGGCTTGTCGCGCGTGAACAAAGCGTCGAAGGCGCCGTCGCTGAGACCGTGAGGATGCTGCTCGGCCGGTTGTAGCGTCATCAGATCGACGACGTTTACGACGCGGACCTTGAGGTCCGGCAGGCTGTCGCGCAGCAGGGCGACCGCCGCGAGGGTCTCGAGCGTCGGAACGTCGCCGGCGCAGGCCATGACGACATCCGGCTCCTCGCCGTCGGTTTCGTTGCCGGCAAAGGCCCAGATCCCGACTCCGGCGGCGCAATGGTTCGCCGCCTCGGCGATGTTGAGCCATTGCGGCGCCGGCTGTTTGCCGGCGACGATCACATTGATCCTGTCATAGGTCCGCAGGCAATGATCGGTGATCCACAACAGCGTGTTGGCGTCGGGCGGCAGATAGACCCGGATAATATCGGCTTTCTTGTTGGACACGAGGTCGATGAAGCCGGGATCCTGATGGCTGAAGCCATTATGGTCCTGCCGCCACACATGCGAGGTCAGAAGATAGTTCAGCGACGCGACCGGAGCCCGCCAGGGCAGATGCCGGGAGACCTTCAGCCATTTGGCGTGCTGGTTGAACATCGAGTCGACAATGTGGATGAAGGCCTCATAGCATGAAAACAACCCATGCCGGCCGGTGAGCAGATAACCTTCAAGCCAGCCCTGGCAGAGATGTTCGCTCAACACCTCCATGACCCGGCCGTTGCGGGAAAGATGAACATCAAAGGGTTCGATCTCTTCCATCCAGACGCGGTCGGTTTCGTCGAAAACAGCGTCGAGGCGGTTCGAGGCGGTCTCGTCCGGGCCCATGATGCGGAAATTTTTGGCGTCCGCGTTGAGATGCATCACGTCCCGGAGATAGGCGCCCATCACCCGGGTCGCCTCGGCGACGGCGCCGCCGGGTTGAGGCGCGGAAACCGCATAGGCGCGGTAATCGGGCAGCTTCAGATCGCGCTTGAGGAGGCCGCCGTTGGCGTGCGGATTTGCTCCCATCCGGCGCTCGCCGGAAGGCGCCAGAGCTTTGATTTCGGGGAGCAGGGCGCCGCTTTCGTCGAACAAAGCCTGCGGTTCATAGCTTTTCATCCATTCGTCGAGCAGCCTGAGATGCTCCGGATTTCCGCGCGGATTGGCGATCGGCACCTGATGCGAGCGCCAGAAGCCCTCGACCTTTTTGCCGTCGACTTCCTTGGGGCCGGTCCAGCCCTTCGGACTGCGCAGAACGAGCATCGGCCAGCGCGGTCGGCGGGCGGCGATCCCGGCCGCGCGAGCCGCCGTCTGGATCTCGTGGATTTTATCGAATGCGCCGTCCATCGCCGCGGCCATGAGCTGGTGCATGAGTTTTGGATCGTCGCCCTCGACGAAGATCGGATCGTAGCCATAACCGACGAACAGGCTGCGGAGCTCTTCTTTATCGATCCGGGCGAGAAGGGTCGGATTTGCGATCTTGTAGCCATTGAGATGCAGGATCGGCAGCACCGCGCCGTCGCGGACGGGATCGAGAAACTTGTTCGAATGCCACGCCGTCGCCAGCGGCCCCGTCTCGGCCTCGCCGTCGCCGACGACGCAGGCGACGATGAGATCCGGATTGTCCAGCGCCGAGCCATAGGCGTGAGCGACGGCGTAGCCAAGTTCGCCGCCTTCATGGATCGATCCGGGCGTCTCCGGCGAGGCGTGACTGGGGACGCCGCCGGGAAACGAGAACTGGCGGAACAGCTTTTTCAGGCCGTCGAAATTCTGGCCGATCTCCGGGTAGATCTCGCTGTAGGCGCCTTCCAGATAGGTGTTCGCGACCATTCCGGGACCGCCGTGGCCAGGTCCGCAGATGTAGATCATGCTGAGGTCGCGGGCGCGGATCATCCGGTTGAGATGGGCGTAGATGAAGTTCAGGCCAGGCGTCGTGCCCCAGTGTCCCAACAGCCGCGGCTTGATGTGGCGGGGCTGCAAGGGCTCCCGCAGCAGCGGATTGTCGAGCAGGTAGATTTGTCCGACGGATAAATAATTGGCGGCTCTCCAGTACCGGTCGATGAGGTTCAGATCCGCGTGGCTTAAAGGATCTCGGCTAATCGCGGGGGCGTCCATGCAGCGGTCCTTCTGGAAGTCGGTTGGAGCCGGCGCGGCCATGGGAGCATTCCGTCAGGGCTTGAACGTGAACATCCTTGCCGCCGCCGCCGCCTTGTACAAGGTATCGGCGCCGATATCGCCCTGCGCCGATTTGACCGCCGACAAGGCGCTCGCGAGGCGCGGCCCGCCGCGGGACAGATCGAGCGGGCTCGACGTTTTCAACGGCGAAAGGGTGTCCTCAACCGCCGCTTTCTCCGCCGGGGTTCCACCCGCGTCGAGGGCGAGGAGGAGGGCGAGCGCTCCACGGTCGCTCTCGCGCCGGCATCGGGCGAGCCGGTAGAGATTGACGAAGCGCTTCAACGACCGCGCCGAATGGCCGGCGATGGGCGCGAGATCCTCCAGAAGCAGTTTTTCGGCTTCCGATAACGGCTCGTCGAGCCGGGACAGACGAGCGTCCGCGGCTGAAGCCGGCGGCTCCGGACCGTCGCGCCCGCCAAGCGCCGAGCGAACCAGCGCCGCCATGTCGACCTGCGCCGCGATCTCCCCGACCTGAACCGGAATCTGAATCCAATCGAGGCAGGAGTCCTTGGTTTCCGAGTCTTCGGCGTAACGCTCAGGATCCGCCGCGATGAGCACGGCGTACCCTTGCGCGAACATTCCGCGGGCGCTGTGAAGGATGGCCCGCGCGCGGGCCTGCGGCGCGGCGTCGAGATTGTCGATCGAAATGACGATTCGTTGGGGCGCCTTGACGGCGCCGGCGGGAAGCCGTGCGGCTTTGTTCGCCGCGGCCCCGACGCTTGCGATGAATCGCTGCGCCTGCTGTCTCGCCGGGTCGCCGGAAAAGGCCGATGCGTCGGCGGTCGCCGCGTCGAGGGCGGGCAGGCCGCCCGCGCGTTGCTCGGCCTGGGCCGCGCGCCGGGCGAGCGCGTCGCATTCCGCCGCAAGCGCCTCCATCCGGCGCACATGGTGCGCGTAGCGGCCGTCCACGTCGCGGCGACGGGCGGAGAGGTCGGCCCGGAGCAGGCTGTCGCCGCGCAGCACGAGCTGGATGAGCCGCAAGGCGCGCCAGATGTTCACGGCGACGGCGAACGCCGCGCCGACGAACATGACCTGGCGCAGCGTCAAAAGCCAGTTCATATGCGTCTCAAGCCAGGCCGCAGCGGCGCCAAGGCCATCGTTGGCGCGCATCCAGCCGAGCCAGGTCGTCTGCTCCGTGACAGCCGTCCCGAGGCCGATGCCGGCGAGGAGAAGAAGCGCCGCCGTCACCAGCAGCCCGGTTTGCCCTTTCAGCGCCGAAAAAGCCCGGAGTACGAAGCCGAAGCGGCCGCTGTCGCCCGTTTCCGCCACGGAACGCACCATGTCCTTGTAACGAAGGACGGGATCATCCTGAACGCCGAACGCCGCAAGGCTATTTTTGATGCGCTGGCGTTTGGCGTTGGCGTAAGCGTCGATTTGCGACCCTGCGGCCTCGTAAAGGATTGTATCCGTCAATCGGGCGCGGCGGGCGTCCGCCTCTTCGAGAGCGGACCGCTCCGCTTCGAGCTTGCGACGCCCCGCGTCGAGCCGCTCGAACGCCTCACGCGCCTCGATCCTTGGATCGCGGGACGATTGCATCGCTTCGGCCGCCGCCGCCGGGAATTCGGCGGCGAGGCCCGTGTAAAGCGCGCCGGCCAGCGCCGTCGCGGGATCGCCGTCGAGCTGGGCCGCGTCAATATGGAGGAAGAGGATTTTGCCGAGAAAGGGCGAACCCGTGATCGCGCGCGCGGCTGTGCCGAGTGCGGCGAGTGATCCGGCCAGAATATGCGCGGCGGCCGTTTTGCCCGCGCCCGCACGGCCAAGGAGGCCGGCCGAGATCGGGGTCTCAGCGCCCGAATGCGCGATCATTTCCGCAAGCGGCCGCAAGGCGGCCTCAAATCCTAGCGCGTCGGCCGATCCGGGATGGTCGGACGCGAAAACCGAGGCCTGGGGCAAATCGGAAGCGGGCTCGGCGGCCGGGTCCGGCAAAGGCGGGGTCGAAGGGGGCGCTGCATTGCGGTCCGGGACGCGGGGCCCCGGGAACATCTTTCCGGAATCGCGAAAACCGATCTCAGCCAAATGAATTCTCCAAAATATGCTCGGGCCGCGCTTAATTTCGAACCGTCAAGTCCGTCGCGCGCGGTCAGATAGGCATTGGATTATGACTTCGACAAGACCATGGGGTTCAAACCGCCCGGGAGGATCGCGCGGTTTGTCTCGACCCGTGCGGCGCGCGCCGCTATAGAGTGGCCAATCGATCTCTGATCATAAGTCAAAAAAATCAGGTCCTCCCCCTGAGATTGTCAGATCCTCCCTCTCAGATCGCTCCGGCGGACTCCGCTCATCATAACGGGTCAGAACGCGAGTTTGAATGAGGTTCCTCGCGGGGTGCCTACACCAGTGCAGGCATCCCATCCCTGTTTTGCGAGCAGGCCGTCATAATATCCGCATGCCCCGCTCGTTACATCGTTCCAACCAGCCCCAACCGCCCCCACTGTCGAATAGATGCTGGTAAGAGCGGCGATGCTGGATTGGTGAAAATGTCCCGATGAATTGACGATTCCCGCCATGACTGGCGATGCGACGCTCGTGCCGCCCACGGTGAACCACGCGCCGGCGCCGTCATACGTTGAATTATAAACCCACACGCCAGTGCGCGGATCGGCGACGGCCGCAACGTCAGGGACGGCGCGCTTGGACCCGATGATGGAGCTTATAGGATTTTGATATTCCGGTCGGGACTCATAGAGACTGGTGCCGCCTCCGGTATCATTCCAGGCGACTTCTCCCCCGAGTTTTCCGGTGACTTGATTGCGGCTGTTGCCTGTGCCGCCCACACATACGACGTTCGGAGAAACGCAAGGATAGCTGGTCCCGGGCGAATCTCCAGATGAGGCGAAATAGACCACGTTTTGGGTTGTCATATGCGAATCGAGCGTTTTTTCAGAGGCGAATTCAGCGCCTCCCCAACTCATGGAGACTTCTCCGCCTCCGGCGGCGGCCACCAGTTGTGAAGCCTTTTTGACCGCCGCAAACATATCGCTGAAAGCGTCCGAAGCGGCTTCGACAAGATAAAGTTTCGCCTTTGGCGCCAACCCGTGAGCGTATTCGATATCCAGGGCGGCCTCGATATCCCAACCCGATCCACTTCCGTCCGGCGGCCTCGTTCCCGCCGCGAAGACGACCTGGAAATTGGAGGATGTAGGCGCAGGCAAGCCAAACTGGCTGGAAAACCTCGCAAGATCAGACATCGCGGCGGGATAGTCGAAGGCGTCGACAATAGCGATTGCTCTCGAACCGCCCGTCACGTTCGTGGCCACAAGGTTCGGGTTGCATCCCGGTTGCGTGACGGGAACCAATTGGTAGACGCAGGCGAGCGAGGCGGGGGTTTCAAAAAAATACCCGGCTACAGGCGGAACAGAGACTGCGGCGGCTTTCAAATGAGGCGGGGCGGCGTTATCGGCGAGAGACAAAATCTTCAGGTTTGTACTCGCTTTGCCGCCGTCTTCATTCCGAATTCGCGCGTTCGAGGAAGGACTCACGATGGTTCCCGGCGCAAACATGCGGGCGTGCGCGACGTGAGATTGCGACGCCGTTTGCGACCAGATGTAGGTTTCCGGAAACAATCCCGCGACCGCGAGAGCACAAAAAAACGGAACCTTTTTCATTTCTTTCACCTTTGATGAACTGACGAAACTGACTGATGTTGGATTGCCTCATGAAACACTGTCCGAATCACGCGCGCCCCCACAACCACCTCCACAACCGATCTGTATCCGCCGGGGAGCTTTCTGTCGTTAAGCCTCTCTCAAGAAGTGTTTACTTTTTTTACATCATCGAAAATAAGAACTTATTAACAATCTCCTAAAGACCAAG
Source organism: Methylocapsa palsarum (assembly GCF_900114285.1). Lineage (GTDB taxonomy): Bacteria > Pseudomonadota > Alphaproteobacteria > Rhizobiales > Beijerinckiaceae > Methylocapsa > Methylocapsa palsarum. The sequence continues at coordinate 131,575 of NZ_FOSN01000002.1, forward strand.
AGTCGAGCGCGATCTAGCCTCTGTCGCGCTGATCAGACGCATTTCGCGTTTTGAAAAGAGCGTTCTGTCTAAATGGAGGAAATCATGAAGCATCTAAACTTATCCCCGAAGTCGAATTCTTTCGCGCGCTGCGCGTTGTACGGGGCGGCAATTCTTGGAACCGCATTCGGTCTTAGCGGAACAGCTCAGGCGGGCCCAAAGATCTTCGCGTATCTCGGGCAGACCATTACGTTCAACGGAACGGTAGACAATCCCAGCAACAACGTCGATCCGTTTACGGTGGAGCTGTTTTCCACCGGCAACGAATGCCTGCGAATTGCAGTCACGGCGCAGGGCGGCGATCTTGAAGGGACCCTTGTCGCTCCTGACGGCCGCGTCTGGCAGGATGACGACGGCAACGGCTCGCTCCGGCCGCTGATCAAGGCGATAACGACCAAACGCGGCTGGCATATTCTGAGGTTGTCGAGTTTTAACGGCAGCTCCATTTACGCCGACTTCACCGTGCAGGTTGCGCGGCTCGCCTCATCCGACCCAGCATGCGCCTCTCCGACTGGCGTAACTGCGTTTTCGACCGTCAATCACTCAGCCAAGCCGGCGGGCGGCGCTGAGTTCCCAGCGAACGTTACCGGCAGGTAAGCCAGTTTTACAACAATGATCAGGAGGGGCGGACGTTTATGTCGGTCAAGAGCGCTTATGGCCGAATGATCGTCGGCGTCGCTCTGCCCCTCTCGCCTTGAGTAGCGTAAACCAGCGCGCGGTCCGATCCGCCGGTCAAGCCCGCCGCCGCGCATCCCATGGACGTCTAGGCCGCGCGTCGAATTTCATCTCTCTGCGCCAAAAACGAGATGAGCGCGTTTCGTGCGCCTCTGACGCAGGCGAGGCCATTCTCGAGAAGTGCGCGCGCTGCGCCGGCTCTCGGCGACGGCCTTAAGCGGGCCCTTGGCATATTCCGATGGGATTGAATCAATCCAATCGACAAGAATATGCTCAAGCTTTTGACTCTGGAGCGATTTCTGATCGATCGCATGACTCCATGCGATCAAAGCGCTCTTAAGATCAATCCTTGCCGTGGCCGATGGACCGTGCGGAGATCGACCGGCGCGGGGCGCGGCGAACCCGGCCGCCCCCCGAAAATTTCAACCTCGCCTCCGGATCGGCTTGACGTCAGACGCTTTTCTGTGCGGTGAATCCGGCCAGGCGGCGAAGCCAAGGGCAATCTAGCCCAGCGCGGCGTCAAAACTCGAAAACAACGCCTGACTTATTGAAATAAAACATCTCCTCTGACCATAAGACCTGAAAACTCATGGCGCGCCAATTCATCTATCATATGCAAGGGCTGACGAAGACCTATCCGGGCGGAAAGAAGGTTCTCGAAAACGTCAATCTCTCCTTCTATCCCGACGCCAAGATCGGCGTCCTCGGCGTGAACGGCGCCGGTAAATCGACGCTCTTGCGGATCATGGCCGGGATCGACAAGGAATTCACCGGGGAGGGATTCGTCGCCGAGGGCGCGAAGGTCGGCTACCTCCCGCAGGAGCCGCCGCTCGACGAAACGCTCGACGTGCGCGGCAATGTGATGCTGGGCGTCGCGTCGAAAAAGGCGGTTCTCGACCGTTACAACGATCTCGCCATGAATTATTCGGACGAGACCGCCGACGAAATGACGAAGCTCCAGGACGAGATCGAGGCGCTCGGCCTCTGGGATCTTGACGCGAAGGTCGACCTCGCGATGGACGCTCTCGGCTGCCCGCCCGACGATTGGCCGGTGACCAAGCTTTCGGGAGGCGAACGCCGCCGGGTCGCGCTCTGCCGCCTGCTGCTCGAACAGCCCGAACTCCTCCTTCTCGACGAACCCACAAACCATCTCGACGCGGAGACAGTGAACTGGCTCGAAGGCCATTTGCGCGCCTATCCGGGCGCGATCCTGATCGTCACCCATGACCGCTATTTTCTCGACAATGTGACGGGCTGGATTCTCGAACTCGACCGGGGCCGCGGCATTCCCTACGAGGGCAATTATTCCTCGTGGCTGAAGCAGAAGCAGAAACGGCTCCAGCAGGAGGGCCGCGAGGACGAGGCCCGGCAGCGCGCGCTCGAGGCCGAATCGGAATGGATCGCCTCGAGCCCGAAGGCGCGCCAGGCGAAATCCAAGGCGCGCATCCAGCGCTATGAGGACCTGCTGCAGAAGCAGAACGACAAGGCGCCGACGACGGCCCAGATCGTCATTCCCGTCGCCGAACGCCTCGGCAACAATGTCATCGAGTTCAATCATCTCACCAAGGCGTTCGGCGACAAGCTTTTGATCGAGGATCTGTCGTTCAAACTGCCGCCGGGCGGCATCGTTGGCGTCATCGGTCCGAACGGCGCCGGCAAGACCACCTTGTTCCGTATGATCACCGGCCAGGACAAGCCCGATTCCGGAACCATCGAGATCGGCGAGTCGGTCGAGCTTGGCTATGTCGATCAGTCGCGCGACGCGCTCGACGGCAAGAAAAACGTCTGGGAGGAAATCTCCGGCGGCAATGAAGTGATCTATCTCGGCAAACGCGAGATCAATTCGCGCGCCTATACGGGAGCATTCAACTTCAAGGGCTCGGACCAGCAAAAGAAAGTCGGCCAGCTGTCAGGCGGCGAGCGCAACCGGGTTCATCTCGCCAAAATGCTGAAAAAGGGCGCCAATGTCCTGCTGCTCGACGAGCCGACCAACGATCTCGACGTCGACACGCTCCGGGCGCTGGAGGAGGCGCTGACCGATTTCGCCGGCTGCGCGGTGATCATCTCGCACGACCGATTCTTCCTCGACCGCATCGCGACCCACATGCTCGCCTTCGAGGGCGACAGCCATGTCGAATGGTTCGAGGGCAATTTCGCCGATTACGAAGAGGACAAGAAGCGCCGGCTCGGCCAGGACAGCCTGACGCCGCACCGGATGAAGTACAAGAAATTTTCGAGGTAGGGGGCGGAGCCAATCCGCGATCAGGCGGCGATCCCTTCGACCGTCAGCCGATGGACATCGGTGCGCTCGCTGGCATGTTCGACCGTGATCGCGCAGACGCGGCCATTTGCGTCGAGATCAAGCGCTGTATTCTCGTCGAGATCCTTGGTCTCGACGATTTTTAGATCTTGAAACTCGATGTACAAGGTGTCGGTCTCGGCGAAGTATTGAACTTTCATGGTTTGAAACCCCGGTCGAAGAACGCATTATGGACCGTCTCGCGGTCCGGCAAAAGGACCACCCGCAACCACCGGCCTTCGTTCTCGCCAATGGCTCCCCAAAGCCGGACCCGGCCGTCCGTCTGGATTTGTTCTCGTTCCGGACAGGCGATAACGCGTTCGATCCATTCGTCCTTGATGATCGAGCGGTCGGGACGGGAACGAACGGCGTCAAAATATTGCGTATATCTCACGGCGTGAAACGTTCCTGCGGAGCGCTCAGGTTCCGTCGAGCAACCGCGCCACCAGCGCGTCGATCCTTTGCGCGGCGCCAGCCTCGGTGAGCGCGGCGCGGATTAATCCGCGCCCACGCTGGAACCTGGCGCCTTCTGGCAGGTGTTTCGGAGGCGGCGACAGTTTCCGCCTCACGCTCGGCCCGAGTAAGGTCGTTGTGCAGGTCTCGGCGCGAAGGCGGCGGCGCTCTCGGACCTTAGAGCATATTCAGAAGAATATGCTCAAGCTTTTGATTCTGGTGCGATTTCTGATCGATCGCATGACTACATGCGATCGGAAAGCGCTCTAAACGTCAGGCGGGGGGGCGGCCGAGCCGTTTCCCCGCCGTGCGTTTTCCTTCAGTCCGTGCGTTTTCCCTCAGGACGTGAGTGACGCCCTTGGCCTCAGGGCGCCGGAACGAGCGTCACCGCGGTGATTCCGCCGGCGACATTGAGTCCCGTCTGCGCCGACATCGAAAGCGGCTGAAGCGAGAACGCCCGGTTGGAGCCGCCGACGAGGACATTGGCCCCGAGGCCCGCGCCGACCGTCGCCTGGCCGCCGACGCCGGCGAAATTGCCCGCAAGAGCGCCCCGCGGCACGCCGCCGATGGCGGAAAACACCGCCCAGCCGAGACGTCCCTGCGCGACGCCGCCAAGGGCCACGCCGTAAGTGCGGAACGAGCCGGTGTAACGGTCGGGCGGGCCGCCCGCCTTGTTCCTGAACACGCAGCTCAGCGACTGGTCCTGAAACACGATAAATCCCGCTCCCCCAGAGACATTGCAGGTCAGAAGGCCGGCCTTGATGGACCTTGCCGAGGCGGCGCCCGCCGGGAGAGTGAGAAGGGCGGCGGCGAGCAGGACGCCGGGACGCGCGAGCGATGCTTTCATTTGACGTTCTTCCTTGGGTTGACTTGCGGCGCGCGAATCAGCGCTACAGCTTCCGATTAGCGCTCGATCGCCGCTTTTTCCAGCATCCGAATTGTTTTGTGATCGATTGTTATTGGAAAAGCAGCGATCAAGCGATTATCTAGGTCTATAGTGCATCGCAGCAAGCCGTGCCCACGCCGCTCATTTTTGGAACGACGCCCCACGGATGAACGCGCCAACATGCCGAATCTGAACATCGCGGCGAGCCGCCCTGCGCTGGCGGCGCGGGGCCGATGGCGGATTTTGCGCGCCGCCGCGGCCATCGTTTTCGCCGCGATCGCCGTCGAAGGCATTGGCTATGCGGGCGACCGCGACGCCTTGTGGACGATGGTTCACGACCTCTGCGTTCGCGACAAGAAGGCGACCGGCCTCGCGTTCCCCTGTTCGGAGGTCGACCTTTCCGGCGGAGAGGATGCCGGATTTGCGATTTTCAGGGATATTCGCAGCAGGTCGCATCTTCTGCTCATTCCCACCCGCCGCCTCAGCGGGGTCGAGGATCCGCTGGTGGGAACGGGTGGCCTGCCGAACTACTGGGCGGACGCCTGGAACGCGCGGACGCGGATCGCCCTCGACGGCGGGAAGGATCTCCCGCGCGAGACGTTCGGCATGGCGATCAATTCCTCCGTGACGCGCAGCCAAGACCAGCTGCATATCCATGTCGACTGCGTTCGTCCGGACGTGAGCGACAAGCTTTCGCGCCATGCCCGCGCCATCACGGCGCAATGGTCGGTGCTTCCCGTTCGCCTCGCAGGCCAGGTCTACAAGGCGCGGCGTCTCGATGGCGAAGAGCTGAAACAGGACCCGTTCGATCTCGTCCGAGAGGACGCCCGGGCGTCATCGACGCCGATGGGGGAGGTGACGATCGGCGTGATCGGGGCGCGCTTTCGGGACGGAAAAGAAGGCTTCGTTCTTCTGGTAGGCCGCGCGGGCCGCGGCGCTCTCGCCCACGCGGAGGATATGCTCGACCATCGTTGCGCGCTGGCGAAATGATCGAGAGCATTCCGGCTGGGGCTGGTTCGCCGCGATGATGGGCCGAACCTGCGCGAGCGAACCTGAGTGGGCTCAAATCAGGGCGGGTTCTGCCCGATCGTCTGAACCCTGACCTCATGCGGCCGCGTTTTTCTCTCCAAACCGGCGCTCGATATAATCCTCGACGATGGTTTTGAATTCGGCGGCTATGCCCTCGCCGCGCAAGGTCATCGCCTTTTCGCCGTCGATGAAGACGGGAGCCGACGGCGTTTCTCCAGTTCCGGGGAGCGAGATCCCGATATCGGCGTGTTTCGATTCTCCGGGCCCGTTGACGATGCAGCCCATGACCGCGACGTTCAGCGTCTCGACCCCGGGATAACGGATCCGCCAGAGCGGCATTTCATCCCGGATATAGGTCTGGATGTCGCGCGCGAGCTCCTGAAACACGGTCGACGTCGTGCGTCCGCAGCCGGGGCAGGCGGCGACGAGCGGCACGAAGGTGCGAAAGCCCATGGTCTGGAGAAGCTCCTGGGCGACCTGCACTTCGAGGGTGCGGTCTCCGCCCGGCTCGGGCGTGAGCGAGACGCGGATCGTGTCGCCGACGCCTTCCTGCAGGAGAATGCCCATCGCGGCCGACGAGGCGACGACTCCCTTTGAACCCATGCCCGCTTCGGTGAGGCCAAGATGCAGCGCGTAATCGGCCCGGCGCGCCAGCGTGCGGTAGACCGCGATGAGATGCTGCACGTTCGAGACTTTCGCGGAGAGGACGATCCTGTCCCGCGGCAGTCCTATTTCCTCGGCGCGGGCCGCGGATAAAAGGGCGGATTGCACCATGGCCTCGCGCATCACTGCGCCCGCCGTGGCGGGAGCCGCCGCACGGGCGTTGGCGTCCATCAGCGACGTCAGAAGCTCCTGGTCGAGCGAGCCCCAATTGGCTCCGATCCGCACCGCCTTATTGTGCCGGAGCGCCATCTCGACAATCGCCGAGAATTGCCGGTCCTTCTTGTCCTTGAAGCCGACGTTGCCGGGGTTGATGCGGTATTTGTCGAGCGCGTCGGCGCAGGCCGGGTGATCGGCAAGGAGCTTGTGTCCGATATAGTGAAAATCACCTACGAGAGGCGCGAAACACCCGATCTTCCTGAGCCGGTCGCGGATATGCGGGACGGCCGCGGCGGCCTCGTCGCGATCGACGGTGATTCGCACGAGTTCCGAGCCGGCCTTCGCCAGCGCCGCGACCTGGGCGACCGTCGCCTCGATGTCGGCGGTGTCGGTATTGGTCATGGACTGGACGACGACGGGGGCGCCGCCGCCAACCTGAACCGAGCCTTTGCCGGCGCCGATGAGGACGCCGACAGAGCGCCGCCGAACCAATGGCTGACCCTCCTCGGCGGGCACCGGATCGGAGGAGGACGGAGCGTTTGAGGCCTTGGTCATAGGCGGAATGTCCTGGAGCGCAGAAAGGAAGCCGACTTTTGTACATCGCCTCCGAGGGCGCCGGCGGTCAAGGAGGCTCAAAAAAAATTTGCCGTCAAGTTCCGCCCGAGTTCGCTCAAGTTCACGCAAGCGCGGCGGCCCGCGAAGATGGCCGGACGGGCGACAAAATCGGGAGCACGCTTGCTCAAATCAAGCGCGTTTGAATTTCGCCGCCGACCGCCTGCCGAACTTACGCGCCCGTCTTGCAGGCCCTTGGCGACTTGCCTTTGACTTGTGACACGACAAATCAAAATATCATGATGAACAAATTATAACAACTATTGTGAGTAAATAGATATTATTCATGGCGTATTCAGCTGTACCTATATTGATATAGATATTGAATCCGATGATGGCGCATCGTCGCTCCGGGCGACAAGCAAGGCGGCTTTGTCGCGAATATCGTAAAGATCGAAGTCAAAAATCTTCGAGTAGGAAAGCAAGAATCCTAGACGGCCATCTCCAAAACCTTGATCGGATTTCAAAATCTTGAGCGGCGTCAACTTGTCGTGCGCCGGAGAGCTGACGCGGACCACGCAGAAGCAAATGCCCGCAGAAGCCAGTGAAAGAGTTGAAGCAAGTGGAGGAGTTGAAGCTGCGCCGCTTCCCCGGCCACAAGTGGTCAAGCTCCTACAGACTCCGGTCGCGAGCACCGCCTCGGACTCAACAATCGCAGCTGTGTCAAATCAACGCAGAATTGCGAGAAACCAGCCGCTCGCAGCGAACAGCAGCGAAGAAATCTCCGTTCTTTATCAGCCTCTTTGAGGAATTCGACGTTTTCTATAAGCGGCGGTTATCGAGATGATAAAAACAAACGATTTTCAATTGCATAGCCGCTTTCGTAGCGTTTGGCCGCTCGAAGACGGATAAGACGTCCGTCCGTTGGGTTATACAACAGATGAGGCAACGCTCATGAGTTCAGTCACCGATACATCAGCCGCACGCGCGGGGGCCGAAGCCTCCTCCGCCGAGCGGCCTATTTTCAATCCCGTGCCGCTCGCGATTGGCTCCGCCGCCATCTGCATCTGGTACGTGCTCGTTCGTATTTATGAGCAATATTTCGGCTGGTACGCGGGTCTCGACTCGTTTACCCCCGAATTCCAGACCTACTGGATGACGATTCTCTACATCGAGGAGCCGGTCGAACTGATCTCCTTCCTCGCCCTCGTCGGCTATCTCTGGAAGACCCGCGACAAAGACGTCGGCAATGTCGCGCCGCGTGAAGAATTGCGCCGCATCTTCAATCTGTTGTCATGGATTTTGGTCTATGGCGTCGCAATCTACTGGGGCGCCAGCTTCTTCACGGAGCAGGACGGCACCTGGCATCAGACCGTTATCCGCGATAACGATTTCACGCCCAGCCACATCATCGAGTTCTACATGAGCTACCCGATGTACATCATCGTCGGCGTCGGCGGCTTCATCTATGCCCGCACCCGTCTGCCGACCTTCGCCAAAAAGGGCTGGTCGGTCGCCTACGTGCTGCTCTTCGTCGGCCCGTTCATGATCTTCCCCAATGTCGCGCTCAATGAATGGGGCCATACGTTCTGGTTCATGGAAGAGCTGTTCGTCGCGCCGCTGCACTGGATGTTCGTGTTCTTCGGCTGGTTCGCTCTCGCCGTGTTCGGCGTGTCGCTTCAGATCCTTGGCCGCGTCAAGGAATTGACCGAAGGCGCCCCCATTCCGGCGGAATAGTCTCACAACGATGAAGGCGGGCGAGCATCCCTCCTTACCCGCCTTCGATGACCGAGAATGTTCGCTTTTTTTTACCGACGAAAAGAACAGGCGGACGGTTTCGGTTTGCTCAGATTTTGAAGAGAACAACAACTCGAAATACGCCCCTGTAATCCGGCGCAAGGGTCCGGTGGGGCGGACGCCTCGTCACAAGGCTTCAACATTGGTCGACGGCGTCTCTTTTCCCCGCTGGAGCTTTGGCTCCGGCGGGGAATTGTTTTTGAGCGCCCGACGTTTTCACGAAAATCGCCGGTTGCGAGACGCTTGCGCGATCAGCTTGAGTGAAGCTTCCAGTCAGCGATACTGTAACAACAACTATCAATATGTGATTTGGTAGAGCTCCGTGCCGCCTCAAAATAGATACTTTTCCTGCGCTCATTTGAAGGCGCGGAGAATGTTGTCAGGAGTAGAAACCGTCGGTTTCGCCAGCGGATTCTCTGGGGGGAATCATTTGCGCGCGGGCGCGTTTAAAGCCTCCAGCTATGGCTTTCGGCAAATCGCGAAAATTCATACAGATTTTCATTGGCCTGCTCGCTGATCCAGAGCAAACCTATCGTGCGTTCGAGTCCAAGATCCGAGACCGGCACCTGTTTCACCGCAGGCACGTCGAAATGGCCGGGAATGAACGCGACGCCAAGTCCCGCGGCGACCAGAGCGAACGCGCGGTCGTCCTGATCGGTGCGATACACGACGCGGATCCTGATGCCTCGGGCGTTCAGCGCATCCGTAGCGTCCTGGTAGAAATCGCATTTTGACCTGACGATGAATGGTTCGTCGTGTAGATCGGCGAGATGCACGGATTGTCTTTGCCCGAAGCGATGATCTTTCGGTACGGCGAGAACATAGGGCTCAGTGAACAGAACACGGTTGCCGAATTTCTCCGCCTGATCGTCAAGGATTGTGAGAAGCGTATCGAGACGTTGTTCCTGAAGCAGCCGGATGAGGACGTCGCATGAGCCGTCGGTCACCTCGATCTCGACGGTGGGATTGGTGCGCCGGTACGCGCTCATCAGCTTCGAGATCTGCCAGCTCGAGAGGGATTGCAGAACGCCTACTCTCAAAAGACTAGGCGCCCCCAGAGCCTGGAGGTCGGCTTTGACGGCGTTGCATTCAAAGAGAATGGCCTTCGCCGATTCCAGCAGCCGCATTCCCGCCGGCGTCGGCGCCACAGAAGAATGGCGCCGGTCGAGCAGTTTGACGTCGAACTCGCTCTCCAGCCTTGCAATGCTTGCGGAGATCGCGGGCTGGGAGACCGCTGCGCGTTGCGCGCCCCGAGTGAAACTTCCGGTCTCTACAACGGCGACGAAATGTCTGATCTGGTAGAGTTCCATTCGCGGCCTCCCGGTGATGCGCAGCCCAATCATGGATGGTGATGACCTCTCCGGATTTCAAGGCGTGCGCGGCATGGTGTGGCCAAGAGCATATTCCGATCGGATTGAATCAATCCGATCGAGAAGACTATGCTCAAGTCTTTGACCCTGGAGCAGATTCTGATCGATCGCATGACTTCATGCGATCGGAAAGCGCTAGGGGGAGCGTTCAGAGGCGCCGGCGCAACTCCGGCAGACGCCGGCCAGTTCGAGCACTTGCGCCCGCGGCGCGAAGCGAGCGTTGTGGGCGAGTTCGGCGAGGCTCGTCTGTATCGCCTCCGACGTCGCCTCGATGACGTCGCCGCAAGTCTCGCAAATGAGAAAGACGATCGGGTCGCGGGCGGCGTGAGCATGCGCGCAGGCGAGATAGGAATTGCACGAGGCGAGCCTGTGCACGAGGTTGTTTTCAAGGAGAAAGTCGAGCGCGCGGTAGATCGAAATCGGAGCAGGGCGCTTGCCGGTGTCCTGCGCCACGCGGTCGATCATTTCATAGGCACCGAGGGGGCGGCCTTCGCGGGCGAGGATCTCGAGGATGCGGCGCCGGCCCGGTGTCAACGCGACCCCGGAAGGAAGCCTCGCCGCCGGACCGCACGGGCCCGCCCTGTCTGGCGAAGGCCCGTGCTGGACCGGTTCTTCGCGGGAGGATCGATGCGTCGTCATAAATTTACTATAGCAACCTTGCCCGGCTAGCGACAGTGCGGGCCAGAATGATCGCGCGACGTTCAATGGGCGCCTGCATCCCCTCACAAAATCCCCCGCCGGGCGCGGGCCGGGCGGGGGATTTGACGGGGGAATTTCAAGGATTGGCGGCCCAGTCCTTGATCTTCAGGAAGCGCCTAGAAAGGCCGCGCCCTAATTGGTCCGGGCGCCGTCTCTGCCGCTCCGGGCGCCGTCGCGATTTGGTCTTGCGCCGCTGAACCGTCCGCGCCCCTGTGGCGGTCCAGATCCGTTGTTGGGGCGACGGCTTGCCCCCGGAGCGCCGGGGCGCCGGTTCTGGGCCTCGGCGCCCGGGCGCGTTTCGGCGCGCTGCGGGGGGCGCGAGGCGCGCGTCGCGGGAACCGGAGAGTTGGGATCACGCCGGTCTGTCGCGGGAAGGCTGAGGCGGGTCAGCTTTTCGATGTTGCGCAAAAGTTCGCGCTCCGCGCCGTCGCAGAGCGAGATGGCGATACCCTCGGCGCCCGCGCGCGCGGTGCGCCCGATCCGGTGAACATAGGCTTCCGCCACCTCCGGCAGATCGAAATTCACGACATGCGTCACGCCGTCGATGTCGATTCCCCGCGCGGCGATATCCGTTGCGACAAGTGCGCGAACGCGGCCCGCGCGAAACGCTTCGAGCGATCGCTCGCGTTGCCCCTGGCTCTTGTTGCCATGGATCGCCAGAGCCGCGATCCCGGTATTGTCGAGATGCTGCATGACCTTGTCCGCGCCGCGCTTGGTCCGCGTGAAGACGATCGCGCGGGTCATCGCGACGTCGGCGAAAAGCTCGACGAGAATATCGCGTTTGCGATGGGTCTCGACGAACAGAACCTGATGCTCCACCCGATCCGCCGTCTTGGCGACGGGGGTGACGGACACCTGCGCCGGATTGTTCAACAGGTCATTGGCGAGTTTGGCGATCTCGCTTGGCATCGTCGCCGAGAAGAAGAGATTCTGGCGCTGCTTCGGCAATGCGCCGACGACGCGGCGGATGGCTTTGGCGAAGCCCAGATCAAGCATCTGGTCGACCTCGTCGAGGACGAAAAACTCGGTCTTGTTCAAATGCGCGACGCGCGAATCGAGATGATCGACGAGGCGCCCCGGCGTCGCGACAAGGACGTCGAGGCCACGCGCGAGCGCCTTGATCTGCGCGCCATGCGGGACGCCGCCAAAGACGACCGCGACGGAGAGCGGCAGTTCCGACGCGAGGGCGCGGAAGCTTTCAGCGATCTGGCTCGCAAGTTCACGGGTGGGGCTGAGGACCAGAACGCGGCAGCCGCCCCTTGGGGCCTCCCGCGGATTGGTCGCGAGGAAATGTAGGATCGGAAGGGCGAAGGCGGCGGTCTTGCCGGTGCCGGTCTGGGCGACGCCGAGGAGATCGCGGCCCGCCATAATGCTGGGGATGGCCTGCGCCTGGATCGGCGTCGGCTTGGAATAGCCTTGTTTTTTCAAGGCGATAAGAAGGGGCGCGGCGAGGCCGAGTCCGGGAAAGTCTTGCAATTCGTGGATCTTTCGTTGAGCGATCACGCGCAGCATCATATTGCGGCGGCGTGATAGAAGGGCGGCGCCATGCGTGTCTGGGCCAGAGAACAAATTACGCTAACGCGACAAAGAGGAATGAGTGTTCTGCATGCAACCGAGGCATTAGCATCCGCACCAGAGAACTATCGCAGCGCTTCAAAAAAGTCAAGCCGCATCCGCAGATGTTTAAAGTCTATCTATTCGTTCCGCGAGCCTTTTGAGCGACGCTTCTACAGAATGGGAAAGGAGCCCGTTTACTGATCTGGCCGCAAGTAGAAAAAACTTGCCTTTTTCCCCGAAACATTTTGTGTCTGGGAGTCAGCGACTAACTTCAGGACGATATGGCTGGATGAAGATGAGATTTACCATCGTAACACCGGTTCTCAACGGGGAAAGATTTATTAACGAAACCATTTTGAGCGTTGTAGGCCAGGCCGGCGACTTCACGATTCGCTACCATGTTCAGGACGCCGGATCCACGGATTCAACGTTGAAGCTTTTGGCCGCCTGGCAACATCGCCTTGCAAACGACTTTCCTCTCAATTGCGCTGGGATTGAATTTTCTTTCGCCAGCGCGCCTGATCGCGGACTCTATGATGGCGTGAATCGTGGATTTGCAGCCTGCGGCGACGCGGATGCGATGGCCTGGATCAACGCTGACGATCGATACGAGGCTGGCGCTTTTGCGACGGTGGCTCAGATTTTCAAGGGTCATCCGGACATTGACTGGGTGATGGGACGTCCGACGACCATTAACGAAGGCGGTGAAATGCTGGATATTTCGCCGCTCACCGCTTTCCCGAGAGAATGCATAGCCGCCGGGATTTTCGACGGGCGGTTCGCTCGGCCGTTCATTCAGCAGGAAGGCACCTTCTGGCGGCCCGAATTATGGAAAAAGACAGGGGGCCTCGACGCCAATTTCCGGTTCGCCGGAGACTTCGATCTGTGGCGGCGTTTTGCGGCGCGCAGCGACCTTGTTGTCGTCAACGCCATTTTGGGATGTTTTCGATTCCGGTCTGGTCAACTCAGCAGCGACATGACGCGTTATCGCGAGGAAATAGATTCGTCCCTGTCGCCGAGAGAGAAGGAAACGCGCTCGAGAGCATCAACGAGATACGCGAAGGCGGGCTTCTCATATCGCATCTTGCGGCGTCATTATGACGGTCCCTGGATCTGCGAGCGCTGGCCGATGTGCGCATTGCCATTTCTTGGGGCCAGGGCGTTCTGGGCGGAACATTGGCGCATCAGCTTCCTCGGTCCCTTCAACTAATGAGCGCCTGCCGGATCAATGGTCCTTTGACAGGCGCGAAGCTCGCGGCTCACGTCCGATCGCTTGCCGGGCGGTTGTGCGCCCGTCCCTTTGTGGTGCAAAGCATAGATTAACGAGGGACCAAGACGCTCTTTCGTCTACAGGCTCTGACGCAGCGACGCTCAATCGAGGAAGAAATGATATCATACGCCCAGAACTTCGAAGACGTCATGATTGCGCGACTTTTCGACGAAGCGCGCCGCGGCTTTTACATCGACATCGGCGCCGCCCATCCGGATTGAAGCAGCGTCTGAACAAGAAAAGGCTCGAGACTCGATCCGGGGCTATGAACAAGATCACAAAGCACAATTCTTGAGATTGCGGACGACGCACTCGCCAAGCGTGACTATTACGAACTCGGACGACCAATGGACGTTATTTTTTTGGACAACGGGCTGATCGGCAGAGGAGAGCACAGCTACAGTTTGCTGAAACGGACCGGTTCCTCACTGGCCGGCCGCGGTTTGCGGTTCCGGACATTTGGAGCGAAATCCATGGCTCCGTCAGTCGCCGCTGAACTCGGCGCTGAGCCTCATTTCAACTTTACTCTTTATTCGAAACAGTCTCGCCGGCTCCTTTCTAGAATAGCGCGGTTGGAATGGGAGCCGGTTCGTTCGGCGGAGCGCGCGACGTGGCAGATCTTGAATCGGTCATTTGAACGGGATTTGGACGCCTTGCCCGCCGACGTCTGGTGCGCAGGCAACCTCGTCGTTATTCCCGGACTGTCCCAAAACGAGCTTTTCGGACTCATCCGTTTTCTGCTCGCGAAGCCGGAAGCGCGGCGCCCGCGCGTCATTTGCCAATTGATGTTTCCGCCGACCTGGACCTCATGGGGCCTTCCGGCGCGACTTGGAAAGGAGTTCTACAGGAAATCCTTTGCGCTGGCCCAGCCGCTGATCGGAAAGACGCTCTTTTTCATGACCGAAAATGCAGCGCTCGGGCGCCTTTATCAGACCGAGTTCGGGGTCGACGCCAAGATTTTACCGGTGCCGTTCGGCGACGCTCCGCCTGCCGCTAGCTCCCGCGATGCGCCGACGTTCGGTTTTTTCGGTTATTCAAAACGCGACAAAGGATTTCACCTCCTGCCGCGGGCGATCGAGAATTGCCGCAAGGCAGGGATCGCCGCCAATTTCACGATCCAGCTCCAGCACAGCGGATGGGAGCCTGAGACGGTCGCCGCCGAGGAGGCTCTCCGCAAGGTCAGCGGCGTCCGGCTCATCGAAGGCGTGCTCGATGAAGACGCCTACATCGAGGAGACGAGCCAGATCGACGTGATGCTTTTGCCCTACGATCCCGCCCTGTTCGGCATGCGCGGATCGGGCATATTCACCCAGTCGGTAGCGGCAGGGCGCCCGCTTGTTGCTTCGGCCGGAACATTCGCAGCCGCCAGCATCGAAGCGGGACAGGCGGAGGGAGAGATTTTTTCCCCCTATGACGCGGGCAACCTCTCCGCCGCGATCCTGCGCGTAGCCTCGCGGTTCCCCGAGAGCCGAAGCCGCGCAATGAAACTTGCTCCCGAATTCGCGCGCAAACACAGCGCCGACGCGTATGTCGACGTTCTTTTGGCGCATGCGCCCCGTTAATCAGGTGTCGTAGCTGCCGTCGTCCCCCGAGCTGAAGTCCTGGTCGTAATCGCTGGCGTCCTGGATATCGTCCTGGTCCTGATCCGCGTCCTGTTGCGCATCCTGCTGGGCGAGGTTGCGGTCGTCGGACCCGTAGTAATTATTGATGGTCGTTGTCTCGCCTCCGAACCCGCCAAGACCGCTTCCAAGACCTCCGCCGCCAAGCCCCGGGCTGAAGCCTGTGCCGATGCCAAGGGCGTTGTTGTGGCCGCCGAAGAGGCCCCGGATCGAATCCGCCAGAAGGACGCCGCCCGCGACCCCCGCCGCCGCGCCGAGCGCGCCTTTCAGGAAACCGCCCTGCTGCGCCTGGGGCTGGCCGCCCCAGGGTCCCCCCGCCTGCTGGGGCGGATAAGGCTGCTGCGGCGGCTGGCCATAGCCCTGCTGCGGCGGCGGTCGCCAACCCGGCGGCGGCGCCGATTGCTGTCCCCAGCGGTCGGTGGGCGGGGCCTGCGGGCGTGGAGAGGGGCCGCCGAACAGCGAGCCGAGTCCGCTGAGGAAGCCGCCCTGCTGCGGTTGGCTGGCTGCTTGCCGCTCAAGCTCTTCCGCCCGCGCTTCAAGCTCCTGAAGGCGGGCGTTCGCCGCCTGCAGCGCCTGATCCTGAACGATGACGGTCTGCGCGAGGAGATAAGGCGCATAGGGCATGGCTCTCACCGCGTCCTCGATAAGCGCCTCGGCTTCCTTGTCGCGCGGATTGACGCCCGCCGTGCGGATGCGGTCGAACAGGCCTGTCAGCAACTGGCGTTCTTCGGGTGACAACGGCATCGGACCCTCCCAGAAATCGGCGGTTTGTCCCGCCGCGCGAAATATAGGGGCTTTTTGCCGCACGCCAAGGCCGTTGACCCGGCTTGTTTCAGCGGGCGGCGCTTGCCGGGCCTCGCCGGCCCCCTTAAGAAGCCTGAACTCACGCGAGGCGTTTCCCAGGATATGACCGAAATTCAAAAAGATGCGCTGCGCGCGGCGAGACTGCCGCGCGGGCTTCAGGACCGCGGCCCGGCCGACATCGCAGCGACCGAGAAAATGCTCGCCGCGATCCGCGAAAGCTACGAACTTTACGGGTTCGAGGCGGTCGAGACGCCGTTTTTCGAGTTCACCGACACGCTCGGCAAGTTCCTGCCCGATCAGGACCGGCCCAATGAGGGCGTGTTCTCGTTTCGCGACGACGACGAGAGCTGGCTGTCCCTGCGCTATGATCTGACCGCGCCGCTCGCCCGCTATGTGGCGGAGAATTTCGACAAGCTTCCGAAGCCCTACCGCTCGTATCGCGCCGGCTATGTATTTCGCAACGAGAAGCCGGGGCCGGGGCGCTTCCGCCAGTTCATGCAGTTCGACGCCGACACTGTTGGGTCGGCCTCCGTCGCCGCCGACGCCGAGATGTGCATGATGGCGGCCGACACGCTGGAAAAGCTCGGGATCAAGCGCGGCGATTACGTCATCAAGGTCAACAACCGCAAGGTGCTCGACGGCGTGATGGAGGCGATCGGGCTCGGCGGCGAGGAAAACGCCGGGCGGCGGCTGACGGTATTGAGGGCGATCGACAAGCTGGACCGGCTGGGGCCTGAAGGCGTCGCGCTTTTGTTGGGGCCGGGACGTAAGGATGAGAGCGGTGATTTCACGAGGGGCGCGGGGCTGGGCGACGGTCAAATCCGACGCTTGATGGACCGCATAACATCGGATGTCGCCGGAGATATTGGAGGTCCACCCGCCGGGGTGATGATTGTCGCGAATGCCAAGGACGGAAATTTACCAGAGGGCCATCAGATCGAACTCGAGGGATTGATCGAGCTTTCTGCGATCCAAACAATCGTGCGAGGAGCCGGTTACGGTCCGGACCGCATCCGCATCGACCCCTCCGTCGTGCGTGGCCTCGAATATTACACCGGCCCGGTCTTCGAGGCCGAACTGACCTTCGAAGTCAACGACGAGCAGGGCCGTCCCATCCGCTTCGGCTCCGTCGGCGGGGGAGGGCGCTATGACGGCCTCGTCGGCCGCTTTCGCGGCGAGAATGTGCCCGCGACCGGCTTCTCCATCGGCGTCTCGCGGCTCTATTCGGCGCTGAAGGCGATCAATTCACGGATCGTCGCGGGCGCGGTCCATCGCGGCCCCGTGGTGGTCCTCGTCCTCGACAAGGACCCGGCTGCGCTGGCCCGCTATCAAAGCTTCGTCGCAAAACTTCGCGCGGAAAATGTCGCCACCGAACTCTATCTCGGCTCCTCCGGCATGAACGCGCAGATGAAATACGCCGACAAGCGCGGTTCGGTCTGTGCGGTGATCCAGGGCTCCAACGAGCGCGAGAAAGGCGAGGTCGCGATCCGCGATCTGATCCTTGGCGCGGAACTTGCCGCCTCGACCAAGGACCGCGCCGATTATCTCGAATTGCGCGCAAGGGCGCAGTTCACCGTTCCCGAGACGGGGCTCATCGCGGCGGTCAAGGAGGTTCTCGGCCGCCATCGCTAACCTCTCGCGCTGACGGGTCGCGCCAAGGTTTCCCTCCGCGCGCGTTCACGCTGTTGCGCGAAACCTGTCGCGGCCCCGCTCACGGGTTGCTAAAGACTCCTGAAGAAGCCAAACCGAGCGCCGCCCTTGTTTCTTGTCAGCGAATATACGGAAGCTCTCCTCGCGCGCCTCTCGGCTGCGGGCTATGCGCGCGTCGAGCCGCCGATCCTTCAGCCGGCCGCGATCTTTTTCGATTCGGGCGAGGAATTGCGCGGGCGGCTTTATCTCACGGCGGACGAGTCGGGCGCGGATTATTGCCTGCGGCCCGAATATACGATTCCGGTGTCGCGCCATTATCTCGCCTCCCCGCAGGCGGGCGAGCGCGCCGCGTTTTCCTATCTCGGCCCGGTGTTCCGCTTTCGCGCCGGAGACAAGAACGAATTCATCCAGGCCGGTATCGAAAGTTTCGGTCGGCTCGACCGAGAGGCCGCGGACGCTGAAATCCTGACCCTCGCCCTCGAGGCGGCGCGGCTCGCGCCAGTCCCAAAGCTAACGATCCGGATCGGCGACACGGCGCTCTTCTCCGGCCTTCTCGAAGCGCTCGATCTCGCGCCGCAATGGCGACGGCGGATCACGCGCGGGCACATTCAGGGCAAGTCGCTTTCCGCGATCCTGAATGCGCCCCTGAACGATCAGGGCCGCGACCATTCCGGTGTTCTCGCCCTGCTCGACGGCGCCGACAAAAAGGGCGCGCGCGCTCTGGTCGAGGATCTGCTCTCGATCGCGGGAATCGCGGCGGTCGGCGGGCGCACGCCGGCCGAGATCGCGGACCGCTTCCTGGAACAGGCGGCGATCCGGACCGGCGCGGGCCTCTCCGAGGAAAAGGCCGCGATCCTCGAGGCGTTCCTCGGCGTCGAGGGCGATCCCGACGAAGCGGCGAAGGCGCTGCGCATTCTGGCGCGGGACGCGGGTCTCGACCTTGCCGCCATCCTCGACAGTTTCGACCTGCGGCTGGGGTTCATCGCCGCGCTCGGACTCGACGTCGCCAGCCTGTCCTTCGCGACGGCGTTCACCCGCAATCTCGATTATTACACCGGCTTTGTGTTCGAGGCCTTTGACGCTGCGGATCCCGCCGGAAGGCCGCTCGCCGGAGGCGGGCGCTATGACCAGCTGCTGCAAACGCTCGGCGCGGGGCGAGCGATCCCGGCCGTCGGCGCGGCGCTGTGGATCGACCGGCTGAGCCCGGCCTCTGGCGGGGTGCGGTCATGACGGCCGCAACGGAAGATCCGCTAGTGCTCGCCGTCCCCTCGAAGGGACGGCTGCAGGAAAATGCGGCGGCCTTCTTCGCGCGGGCGGGACTCGATATCGTCAAGGGACGCGGCTCGCGGGACTATCGCGGCGAACTTTCCGGACTGAAGGGCGTCGAGGTCGCCTTTCTCTCGGCCGCCGACATTGTGGCGCAGCTCGCAAGCGGCGCGGCGCATATGGGCGTCACGGGAGAGGATCTTGTCCGCGAAACCATACCCGGCGCGGACGCACGCGTCGCGCTGTTGACGCCGCTCGGATTCGGCGGCGCCAATGTCGTCGTCGCTGTCCCCCGGGCCTGGATCGACGTCAAGACCATGGCGGACCTCGAGGACGTCGCGGCGGCGTTCCGCGCGAGGCGCGGCGAGCGGATGCGCGTCACCACCAAATACGTCAATCTCACAAGGCGTTTTTTCGCCGAGCGCCACGTTGGCGATTACCGCATCGTCGAGAGTTCCGGCGCGACCGAAGGCGCCCCGGCGGCGGGGCAGGCCGAACTGATCGTCGACATCACGACCACCGGCGCGACGCTCGACGCCAATGCGCTCAAAATTCTCGACGACGGCGTGATCTTGCGCTCGCAGGCGAACCTTGTCGCGTCCCTTGGCGCAAAATGGGGTCCGGCGGCGCGGGAAAACGCAAGGATCATCCTGTCGCGGATCGCCGCCGAGGAAACCGCCCGAACCACGCGCGAGGTGACGACGGTTCTCCCTGGCTGGAACGGTGCCTTGCTCGATGAGGCTCGCGCGCTGTTCGCGGTTCAGCCGCGCTCCGGCGCTGGCGAAGCCCGCATCACCTTCAATTGCCCTGCGGGAAAGGTCGCGGCGCTGGCCGACTGGCTGACGGTGCGCGGCGCCGATTTTGTCGCCGTGGCCGCGCTCGATTATGTCTTCACGGCGGCCAACCCGCTTTACAGAAAGCTGATCGAGCGCCTGCCCAAAAACCGCGCCTGAATGCACGCGCGGGACAATTGCGCCGCCGCATGACAAAAGATCGAATTGATTGTTGATTATCGTTATAATTCATTTGATTTAGGGAGAAAGCGGATGTCAGCGCGCATGCTCGTCGAACTCGCGGACGGAAATATCATTCTTTTCGGCGGCGGCCCGGTCACGGGAGCCCCTGATGTCGGCTTGAGCGACGATTTCTCGCGGTCGACGGCGGAAACGTTTCAGGCGGCGTTCGCCTCGCTCGGCCTGGTGGCCAAAATGTTCGAGGATTCGATCTCCGCGTTGCCCAACGGGCCGGGGAAGCTCGAACTTGAATTCGGCGCAACCCTCAGCAGGGATTGCGACCTCTGGATCGTTCCGGCCGGCGGACCGGCCGAGTTCAAGGTGAAGCTGACATGGGAGAAAGGCTAACCTCTGACCCGGGAGAACCCGCGATCGGGGGGCTCATTCGGCCGCCTTCACATCCGCCACGGGCGTAAAGATTCCATCACCGGCGGGCTTCATCTGCAGGCGACGGTGGTGGAACTGCATCAGACTGGCGCGATGACCGATCGACACGATGGTCGTCTCGGGCAGCGCCTTGAACAGGATTTCGTAAATCTCCGCTTCCATCGCCTCGTCCATGGCGGCGGTCGCCTCGTCGAGAAACAGCCAGTCGGGTTTGGCGAGAAGGGCCCGCGCGATCGCGAGCCGCTGCTGCTCGCCTCCCGAGAGCCGCTGCGCCCAATTGTCCTCGACATGAAGCTGACTGATCAGGGCGCTCAATTTCGCCTCGGCGAGGGCGTCCTTGATTTTATCTTCGCTGAAGCTTTCCGGCTCCGCAGGATAAGTCACCGCGGCGAGCAGGGAGCCGATCGGGACATAGGGTTTTTGCGGCAGGAGCATCACCCGCGCCCCGGCCGGCAGGTCGATCTGGCCTTCGCCAAAAGGCCAGATCCCCGAGATCGCCCGGAATAAGGTCGATTTGCCTGAGCCTGACGGGCCGGTGAGCAGGGCCGATTCGCCCCGCGCGAGGCTAAGGCTCGCGTCCTTGACGATCTGACGCCCGTTTGGAAGACGCAGACTCAAATCGTCAAGGGTGAGATCGGCGCCGGCGCCGGCGGCGCGGGCGGAGGGCTCGCCGAGTCTCTTGCCCGCTTCGATCGAGGTGTCGAAGGAGGTCAAGCGGTCGAGCACGGCTTTGAATTCGGCCAGCGAAACATAGTAGGTGATGAAGAAGGTCAAGGCGCCTTCGACGGAGCTGAAGGCCCGCGCCGTCTGCGTCATCACGCCGAGCGTGATCTTGCCGGCGAAATAGAATGGCGCCGCCACGATGTACGGAATGAACGGGCTGAGCTGGCCGTAGAAGGCCGTGAACGCCGTCAGATTTTTCCGCACGCCGACGATTCTGAAGTAGTTCGTGACGATCGCGCCGAACCTCGATTTCAGCGTAACTTTTTCGGTGGGCTCGCCCGCGAGCAGGGCCACCTGTTCGGCGTATTCGCGCAGCCGCGCGAGCGAAAAGCGGAAATCGGCTTCATAGCGCTGCTGGGCGAAAGCGAGCGCGACCAGCGGGCGGCCGATCAGATGGGTGATGAGCGTGCCGACGCCCGCATAGATCAAAGCGACCCAGAAAAGGAAGCCCGGCACGGCGATGCTGGTGCCCGGCAGAGTGAAGTTTCGGGACAAATCCCATAAAACGATCGCAAAGGAGACGAGCGAACTGAGGGTCGAAATCAGCAGGATCGAGAAGGAATAAATCCCATAACCTGTCTGGCCGCCGTCGATGAATCGGTTGACGTCCTCGGCGATGCGCTGATCCGGATTGTCAGCGAGTCCGCCTTCCAGCGAGATCCGGTAATGCGTGTGGCGGTCGAGCCATCGGCCGACGTAATTGTCGGTGAGCCATCGCCGCCAGCGGATGATGAGCGTCGATTGCACGACATATTCGACGACCGCCATCCCGATGTACAAAAACGCCCAAGGGAGGAAGACCGAGATCAGTTGCGCCCAGAAGGCGGCCTCATCCTTGTTCTGCACGGCGTTGAACCAGTCGCGCGAGAAGAAGGAGAGGCGCACCTGCACGCCGACCTGCGCCTGGTTGATGAGGACGAGAAGCACGACCATCGCGACGGCGACGCCGCGTTCCGTCCCGGAATACGACGGGAAGGGCCAGACCCGCGCGCGGGTCGGATCGCCCGCATTGAAATAACGATCGGCGATGGCGGTCATGGAGCGCACGACGGGAACGAAGGACAGCGCATAGACCAGGATCGCGAAGATCGCGACGGTCAGCGGAAGGCTCTCGGGCAGAACGTAATCGTCCAGCGAGTCGGGCCAGAAGCCGATTTGCGCGACAAGGAACAGGACGCCGAAGAGGATCGTCTCGGTGGCGAAGATCGAGACGAAAATCTGCAGAAAACGTGAGATGTCCGGAGAACGGAAGGTCGTGTATGCGCACAGCAGACCCGCCGCGGCGACAAGGTGCAGCGTATTGTCGCCTTTGACGACGCCGATGATCGCGGCGGCTACGGAAACGAGAGCGACGAGAGCGGCGAGAATCTTCATGTTTTGCCTTTACTCGGGGCGGGAACCGCGATGGCCATTTGGGGGTCGCGACGACATCCGGCGACTTAACAGGTTTGACGCTCTCTCTCGCGGATAATTCGGTCAAATTATTGGATATCAGATTTCCGCGCGAGACAGCCGCGAAACAGCCGCGAAACAGCCGCGAAACAGCAATGTCCGCCGCCGGTCTTCCTATCGTCATTTGTAGCCCCGGCGCATCTTAAATGTGCGTAGGGAGCCCGCGCCTCACGCCGGTTCTTGTCGTGCGGTCAGGGCAAGGGCTCAAAGAGGGGGGCTTTGAGAAGGTTTTGCGCCGCCCCCGGATGCGCTCAGAACTGTCGAAATGAACTCCGCCAGGTTGCTCGCGGTCAGGCGCAGGCTGCCGCGTCTTTTCCGTCTATTCCGGCTGGGCGTCGGGCGGCCAGGGCAGCGCCTCGAAAGGCGCAAGCGCTTCGAGAATCTCTCTGGCGGCGGCCATGTGCGCGGGGTTGTCGACGCAAAAGGTTTGATCGACGGCGGACAGCAGCAAGGCGCCGCGCGCGCTGCGCTCCACGATCGCGGAAGGCGGCGGCGTGATCAGCGGCGCGAAGCGCGGGCCAATATAATGCATCCAGGCGAGGCGGAGAGGGCGGTTTTTATCCCACGCATCCATGATCTTCGCTGGATAGGCGCGGCAATAGGTCGCGTCGAAACTCTCGGCGAGAGCCAGCAGAGCCGCCTTGAAGGCGGGAGTGGCGATGATGGCGGGATCCGGCTCGACCGAGTAGCCGGTTGAAATATCGGCGAAGTTCGTGAAGTAATCGGAAGACAAGGACCCGACTCTCGTGCTCATGGCAAGCGAGCGGGAGTGTCGAATCGTTGTCCGCCAATGTCGATTTGACGTTCAATCCGGATGTCGCCATTGGCCTTGATCCGAAGCTGGACGGAGCGATCCTCAGTCCAGATGCGTTGAGGGAGGCTAACATGTCGAACGGACTTCATTCCCCCAGCGAGTTGCTCGAACAGCGCTTCCGCTTCTGCTCTGCCGCCCGGTTGGTCGTTCCAGAGCGAGCCGAGAACGCCTGCTCCTACGCTCGTTCACAGGCGGCTGCGTTTCGGCGCCACGCCCTCTAATTCCTTACTTCAGGTAGACATCGTCGACGACAATGAAGGATCAGTTCGTCCTCTGCTTCCAGGCGGCAAGTAGATTGGTTGCGACGCGGTCCGTACGTTCAGCGTCGGTCCCGACTTCCATGTAATCGCGCTCGACATGCGCCAAATAAGCCGCCAATTTCTCGGATGAGCAGTCCGAACAGAGAAGGTGGAGAATCCGTGGAATATAGGAATCGTACTCGCCGTCAGGAAGGAGTTCGTTGCATACAATCGGCTCCCAATCGCGAATCAACACCGCTCTTATCAACATGAATTCGGCCGTGTCTTCCATCATTTCCCTCCTGAATGGACACGCGTGAGCATATCAAGCACGCCTTGCTTGAAATCTGACGATCCGTAATTTGTAACAACCCTTCCGCCATCATCGACGACAACCGCGCCGTTGTCGTTTAAGAAGTAAAATCTGCTATTCGACTGGCGAGTCACGAGCAACGGATTTGAAATAACGTCATAAACCTCTTCCCGTGATAGAGGCTGCCTGTCTTCCTTCTCAACCGAATGGCGAGTCTGATATCGAATCTTTAGATCAGGCTTTTCAACGCCTACCCCATATTTCCCAAAATCCTGCCCGACAAAATCGGACGGCTTCGGTCCAGACGCAACCGGCCGCGGCCAAGTAAAGAGAAGAGGCGTCGGGCCGAGCGGATCGATCGGGCGGCCGTGCTAGAAATCCTCCTGCGGGGTATCCTCCTCGAATTTCGATTTGAAATCTTAGAGCTTGTCGTCCTCGCTCTTGTCGCCACCGTGCGGGCCGGGCGAGACGGAGCGGCCTTCGGCGACGCCAGAGCCGCCGCTGGTCCATCTACCCTGTTCGTCGCGCGGCTGGCCCGGATCGAATTTTTGCACTTCCGCCGGTAGATCGAGCCCGAGGCTTTTGCACAGAACGCCGGGATCGAAGCCGCCCGCGATCAGCCGGTCGGCGAGAGCAAGCCGAAATGCGTGTTCCTCGCTGAGCGGGGGCAGGCCGAGTTGCACGAGGTGGATGTGCGCGAGAGCCTTTTCGCCCTTCGCGAAAAGCTCACCGTGCGGCGCAGTTTGACCAAGAGCTTGCTGCGGCTGCGATCCCGCCTACGCGGCCTCTGGGCCGGAGGTGAACGCGCCGGTTGGCATGAGATGAGGCATATCGCCGACGTCACGCCAGGGTCGCCGCGCTTTCAGATCGTTGATCAGCTGCTCGCTTCCTTTCGCAGGAAGACGATATGACGGTCGTTATTCGTCGGGATGATCCGCTCGGGGTAGTCGGCGCGGATGCAATGCTCGTCGACCATGTGGCCGGAAAAGTCGGCGGCGACCTCGGATGCGGCCACGCCCATGTCTTCCTCGTCGTCCTCGGAGATAGGGCCGTCGAAGAAACAATAGATGTCGATCTGGTGATCATTCCATTCCACCTGCACGGAACGCAAGTGGCTGGACACGGCGCCGCGTAAGGCGCGGCATGTCGAAGTGATGACCGATTGATAGTCAGCTACACGAGCCATGTTTTTCCTCTAGATTTTGAATTAAGGTTCTGATGGAACTATGTGCGCGCCGTTCTTGCCGTAGTGAACGATGCCCTTGCTTGTCGGAAAGAGCTTCTTAGTTCTTTCATCAAAGAACTGTCCGATTATTCTCCCAAAATCGACCCGTTCCCTGTAGCCGGGCTGTCCTGCGGGAATCGCGTTTGCCGGTTGTCCCCTACCCGCAAACTCGTCGAGCAGGCTTTGCGGGTTGGGGTCGGCGAGAATACTCTTGTCTTCGGTGAAATTATTCGTCCCTTCAATGTGCTTGTCCTGCTGTCCTTGCTTCAGGCTGTAGTTGTTTCCTGCGGCAGTGTATCTTGGGCCGCCGATCGGAACCGGCGTCGGGCCGAGCGGATCGATCGGGCGGCCGTGCCGCATATCCTCCTGCGGCGTGTCCTCCTCGAACTTCGATTTGAAGTCTTCGAGCTTGTCGTCCTCGCTCTCATCGCCGCCATGCGGCCCGCCCGGCGACACGGAGCGGCCTTCCCGCAGATCGTCCAACAAAACGGCCGCTGATGAGCCGCCGCCTGAGGTCCAGCGGCCATGCTCGTCGCGCGGCTGGTCGGGATCGTATTTCCTGAGGCCCGCCGGCAGATCGAGCCCGAGGCTTTTGCACAGGGCGGCGGGATCGAAACCGTTTCCGATCAGCTGGTCGGCGAGGGCCAGCCGGAACGCCTGATCTTCGCCAATGGCCGGCAGGCCGAGCTGCGCCAGATGGATATGCGCCAGCGCCTTTTCGCCCTTTGTGAAAAGTTCACGGCGCGGCGCAGTTTCGGCAGGATGCGCGCGTCGACCGGCGCGGAAAAACCCGCGCGCAGCAGCGCCAGCACGCGATCCTCGCCGGACACATCGAGGCTCGCGCCGCGCCCCTCGCGCCGCAGCGGGGCGATGACCGTCCCGGCGCCCAGCACGAGGCCGGCCTCGGCAATCTCCAGATGGCGGCGCAAGGGACGCTGCCGAAACTCCGCCTCCAACAGATCGATTCCGCCCACGCAAATCCCCTCCTGTATGGACGGACAGGGTGAGCGAGCGGGCGTGGGCTGTCAAAAACAAACCGTGAACAAAGCGGCGAGGAAAAGTGGTAAGGTTGCGCGCCGGCCTATCGTTACTGGTCGTCTACAGGCGCCGGCGCCACGCCATTGACGCAGGCCGCGAGCACAGGGGAGGGCTTGAAGGTCAGGACCCGCCGGGATTTGATCGTCGCCTCGACGCCGGTCCGGGGATTGCGCCCGATGCGTTCGCGTTTCTCGCGAACGGAAAAAAGCCCGAATGAGCGGAGCTTGACGGCCTCGCCCTGAACCAGCGCGTCGGTGATTTCGTCGAGCGCCATTTCGAAAATCTCCCTCGCCTGGACGCGGGAGAGGGTGGGGCAGGCGCCATAAACGGCGTCGAGGAGATCAGCTCTGGTGGCGGTCCTTCGAACAAGGCCCGCGTTCGATCGCGTTTCAGACGCATGACGCACCGACTTCGACCCCCCCCTTGTTTTCATTAAGGACGATCATAGAGCATTTTTCGCGGCGGGTGAAAACCTGATCCCTCGCCGGCGCTCGCGGCCTCCCAAGGTCCGCGCGGACATGACTGGAGAACGGACAGGGCAAAAAAAAGGCCCCGGAGCGAACCGGGGCCTTCAGAATCGAGCTCATGCGCCCGGACGGAAGAGAGCGGCGAACCGCTCTCCGGCGAGAGATTAGAAATCCATGCCGCCCATGCCGCCCATGCCGCCGCCGCCCGGCATCGCCGGAGCGTCTTTCTTCGGCTGTTCGGTGATGATCGCCTCGGTGGTGATGAGCAGGCCGCCGACAGACGCCGCGTCCTGAATGGCGGTGCGAACGACCTTGGTCGGATCGATGATGCCGAGCTTGACGAGATCGCCGTACTCATCGGTCTGCGCGTTGTAGCCGTAGGCGTAGGAAGCGTTCTCGATCAGCTTTCCGACCACGACGGCGCCGTCGCCGCCCGAATTGTCGATGATCTGGCGGGCCGGGGTCTGGATCGCCTTGCGGACGATATCGACGCCGGTCTTCTGATCGGAATTCTCGACCTGAATATTGTCGAGGGCCTTGATAGCGCGAAGCAGAGCGACGCCGCCGCCCGGCAGCACGCCTTCTTCAACGGCCGCGCGGGTCGCATTGAGAGCGTCGTCGACGCGGTCCTTCTTTTCCTTCACTTCGACTTCCGACGCGCCGCCGACGCGGATCACCGCAACGCCGCCAGCGAGCTTGGCGAGACGCTCTTGCAGCTTCTCACGGTCGTAGTCGGAGGTCGTCTCGGCGATCTGGGCCTTGATCTGGCTGATCCGGGCCTCGATGTCGGTCTTGGCGCCGGCACCGTCGATGATTGTCGTCGATTCCTTGTCGATGCGGATGCGCTTGGCGCGGCCGAGCATCTGGAGGGTGACGTTTTCGAGCTTGATGCCGATTTCCTCGGAGATCAGGGTCCCGTTGGTCAGGATCGCGATATCTTCGAGCATGGCCTTGCGGCGATCGCCGAAGCCCGGCGCCTTCACGGCCGCGACCTTCAGTCCGCCGCGCAGCTTGTTGACGACGAGAGTCGCGAGGGCTTCGCCTTCGACGTCCTCGGCGATGATGACAAGCGGCTTGCCGGACTGGACGACGGCTTCAAGCACCGGCAGCAGCGCCTGCAGCGAGGACAGCTTCTTCTCGTGGACGAGAATGTAGGGATCCTCGAGTTCGGCGATCATCTTCTCGGCGTTGGTGATGAAATAGGGCGAGAGATAGCCGCGGTCGAACTGCATGCCTTCGACGACGTCGAGTTCGGTCTCGAGGCTCTTGGCCTCCTCAACCGTGATGACGCCCTCGTTGCCGACCTTCTGCATCGCGGTCGAGATCATTTCGCCAACCGATTTGTCGCCGTTGGCGGAAATCGTGCCGACCTGGGCGATCTCCTCGTTCGAGGTGACCTTCTTCGAATTGGCCTTGAGATCGCCGACGACGGCGGTGACGGCGAGGTCGATGCCGCGCTTCAGATCCATCGGGTTGAGGCCGGCGGCGACCGCCTTGGTGCCTTCGCGCACGATCGAGGCGGCGAGAATGGTCGCCGTGGTGGTGCCGTCGCCCGCGGCGTCATTCTGCTTGGAGGCGACTTCGCGGATCAGCTGCGCGCCGAGGTTCTCGAACTTGTCGGAAAGCTCGATCTCCTTCGCGACCGTCACGCCGTCCTTGGTGATCCGGGGGGCGCCGAAGGATTTTTCGATAACGACGTTGCGGCCCTTGGGGCCGAGCGTGACCTTGACCGCGTTGTTGAGAATCTCGATGCCGCGAAGCAGGCGGTCGCGAGCATCCGACGAAAAGCGGACGTCTTTAGCTGCCATGATTGGAAACTCCTGAATCAGTCTGAAAATCTAAGTGAGAACCGGCCGATCAGGCGACGATTCCGAGAATGTCGCTTTCCTTCATGATGAGCAGATCCTGCCCGTCAATCTTGACCTCGGTGCCCGACCATTTGCCGAACAGGACCTTGTCGCCGGCCTTGACGTCGAGCGGCGTAAGCTTGCCGCTGTCATCGCGTCCGCCGGGACCAACGGCGATGATCTCGCCTTCCTGCGGTTTCTCCTTGACGGTGTCGGGAATGATGATTCCCCCTTTTGTCTTTTCCTCACCCTCTAGACGTTTGACCACGACGCGGTCGTGCAAAGGACGAAAGCTCATGTTTCCTGATTCCCTGGTCGGCCTCCACGGCAGGCGTCCGGCCATGCCGGAACCTCCACGGATGTGGATTGATAAGGATCCTGTTAGCAGTCTCGCGAGGTGAGTGCTAACGGCCTGTGGGAAATAGGCCTCGGAGGCCCGACTGTCAAGGCGAACGCGTTGCGCCGACGCCTTGGCCGCCGCAACGCGGACGTCAATGAGACGGCGGCGCCTCCATGGCGTGTCTTTTTTGGAGGGCGCTAATTTAACCGTGGCGCGGGCAGGACGAGGAAGAGATCACGGGGCGAAGGGGCCGGAGTGGCCGGCCCCCGAGACAATCAAGCGCTCGCCAATTTCAGAAACGCGGCGCTTCGGCTTTCCGGTCAGACCGTGGCTGTGAGCGGCGGAACCCGCAACACCTGCCCCGGATAGATCTTGTCCGGGTCGGACAGCAGAGGTTTGTTGGCTTCGAAGATCAAAGTATATTTGGCGCCATGACCCTTGCCATATTCGGTTTCGGCGATCTTCCAGAGGGTGTCGCCCGAGACCACTGTGTAAAATTTTGATTCCGTGATCGCATTCGCCGCGACAAGGTCGTTTTGCACCTTCGAGACGCCGACGGAATTGCCGATCGCAAGGGCGATTTTTTCCGCTTCTTCCGTCGAGAGAGCGCTGCCGGAAAGAATAACCTTGTCGCCCTCGACCTTGATGTCGGCTTTGGAGAGGTCGAGACCGTGTTTCTCGGCTTCTTTCTTCAATTCATCTGGAGGCGCCGGAGCCGCTTCGCTCCCGCCGAAAATTTTCGCGCCTACCGATTTGGCAAAGCTTAATAGACCCATGTCCTTGGACTCCTGTTTCGCTTTGACGCCGAAACTTGCCTTCGGTGCGGATTTCGGGATTTAACCTTCGAAACGCCCCGCTCCCAGGCCGACGCGGACATTAGCAAATAAAGTGGGAAACGCCCATTGGCGTTATATGATGCTTTCCCGACGCTGGATCGGCAAAGCGTCCAACACGCCAAAAAAGGAAAAGACTCTTTGTTTTTCTCGCCGCTCAAGCTTGGGCTCAATTTTGTGAAAGGGCGCCTTTGGCGCGGCGCTCTCGACCAATCGTTGCCATGAACGGCGCGGCGGTCGTCACCGGGGCTGCGAGGCGGATCGGATTGCGCATCGCCGAGCGGCTCGCCTCGGCGGGTTACGCCGTCGTGCTCGAATGCAGTCCGTGTTCGCTGCACTCGGCGCGGGAGGCCGCCGACAAGATCATTGGACAAGGCGGCCGGGCGGCCGCGCTGGCGCACGATCTATCGGTGGAGAGCGAGCTTTCACGGGTCATCGCCGAGGCGCGCGCCATTTTCGGCCCGCTGACATTGCTGGTCAACAACGCTTCTGTGTTCGAGGACGACGCCGCCGCCTCGTTCGATCTCGAACTTTGGGACCGCCATTTCGGCGTCAACCTGCGCGCGCCCGCGGTGCTTTCCAGGGATTTCGCCCGCGAGCTGCCGCCCGGGATGGAGGCGGCGATCGTCAACATCATCGACCAGCGGGTATTCCGCCTGACGCCCCAGTACTTTTCATACACGTTGAGTAAAGCCGCGCTCTGGACCGCGACGCGCACCATGGCGCAGGCCTTCGCGCCCCAAAAGATCCGGGTCAATGCGGTCGGTCCGGGTCCGGCGCTTCCGAACGAGAGACAGGGCGAGGCCGGCTTCGCGCGCGAGGTGGAGGGCTTGCCTCTGCGGAGGTCGATAGCTCCGGACGATATCGCCGACGCGGTTCTGTATCTTGCGGGCGCGCGCAACGTGACCGGGCAAATGATCGCGGTCGACGCCGGACAGCACCTTGGCTGGTTGACCCCGGATATCGTGCGGTAGGAATGGGATCAGTCCGCGGTGGGGAGGCGCCTGATGGTGAATTCGATTTGCCCGTCCGGCATCTCGCGCCATGATTCGATCTCGGTCATATAGGCGGCTTTCGGAAACGCATTGAACCATTCGCGCGCCTTTTCCCGCGCGTCCTCGCGGGGCAGGGTGTAGGTCTCGCGCCGCCACGCTCCGTGCGATTGCTGTTTTGCGCGCTGGCCAAGACGCCGCGCGACATCGGCTGGCGACCTGTGATCCGTGCTCACCTTAAAAATCTTTCAGCATCTGGAATCTTTCAGGATTTGGGGTCTTTCACGACCTCTTTCGCCACCTGATCCAGCAGGCGTGAAAGCGCCGCCGCGTCATCTGGAAATCCCGCGCCGACCCAATGCTCGCGCAGCTGCTCCAGCGCCTTGCCGATCGCTGGCCCGGGAGGCGCGCCGCGCGCGACGAGATCCGAGCCAGAAAAGGGCAGGCGCGGCTCGGGTTCGGCGCGCAGGACGTCCCGCGCCGCCTCCCATTCGCAGCCATATTCTTCACGGGCTCCAGCCTTGGCGAGGGCAAGCGCGTCGAGCATCGCCTGACGACCGCGCCGGAACAGCCCGATGCGCAATTCGTCGAAGCTCGGTGGGCGGTCGCGGCCATGAAAGCCGATCCGTGCGCAGGCGGCGGCGTCGAGGCGTTTGAATTCGGCGTTCGACAGCCGCAGGCGCTCCTGCAAACGTTCGGCGTCTTCGGGCAGTTCGAGACATAACGCTGCGAGGGCCAGCAGCGGATCCTTCGCCGCCTCCGGATCGGCGGCGAGCCGGCGCAGGCGGGCCGGGTTCGGGGCCGAGGCGAGCAGCGGCCCGAGCAGTCCGGCGTCGCTCATCTCCCGTGTCGCCTCCGCGGCGCGGCGGGCGCAAAAGAGCTTGAACATTTCGGCGCGCACCCGTTCGCGCGAAAGCCGCGCGAGGCCGGCGCGCTCCCGCAGCGAAGCGAGGAGCCCCGCGGCGTCGATCGGCCCCTCGCCGAAATCAGCGGAGAACCGGAAAAAGCGCAGGATGCGCAGATAGTCCTCGCGGATCCGTTGAGCGGGATCGCCAATGAACCGCACGCGTTTCTGTCTGATATCCTCGAGCGACCCGACATAGTCGAAAAGTTCGCCGTCCCGCGCCAGGAACAGCGCATTCATGGTGAAATCCCGGCGCACGGCGTCTGCTTCGAAGTCGTGGCCAAACCGGACCTTGGCCCGGCGCCCGTCGGTGTCGAGGTCCTCGCGCAAGGTCGTGACCTCGAACGTTTCGCCGTCCGAGATCAGCGTCACCGTCCCATGCTCAAGGCCGGTCGGGATGCAGCGCAGCCCGGCCTTCCGCGCCCGCGCCATCACGGCGTCGGGCTCGGCCGTGGTGGCGAGGTCGATTTCGTGAACCGGCCGGTCGAGCAGGGCGTTGCGGATGGCGCCGCCAACGACCCGGGTCTCGTCTCCTTGATGTTCAAGAGCGTCGAAGACGCGGATCAGTGACGCTTTTTGCAGGATCAGCGATGATTTTTGCAGCGCCAGCGCGACGCCCGATTGGTTGTTTTTCGGAGGGGCGTCCGCGACGCTCATTGGAGACGTCCGGGAACGAGCGTCCCATTTTCTATGTGGGCCGGCGCATAAGCGCCCTGATGACGTTCCGCGAAAATACCGAAGGCCAGCATTCCGGTCGCGGCGATGATCAGCCCGGCCAGGGTCAGTGTCGAGACGGCGCCCCTGGTCCAATGGTCCAGAGCGAAAGGATAAGTGCGGCGCAGGGCGAGGTAGACGGCGTAGGCGGCGAAGGGCGAGCCGAACAAAAGCGCCGGTTCGAGGAGGACTCTCCACATCAGGAATACAGCCTTTCATAAAGGTTGCGCAGGATTCCCGCGGTCACGCCCCAAATATGGCGCTCACCGTACGGCATTGCATAGAATTGGCGGCTGACGCCCTCAAATTCCCTGGTGTGGAGCGCATGATTGGCCTGATCCATCAAAAACGCGAACGGAACCTCGAAAATGTCTTCGACTTCGTCCGGGTTGATCGTGAGCGCCACGGGCGGCGTGATCTTGACGACGGCTGGAACGATACGGAAGCCGGTTCCGGTAAAATAGGGTTCAAGATAACCGAGCGGCTCGACCTGGCGGGCGTCGAGGCCGATTTCTTCTTGCGCTTCGCGCAGCGCCGCCCCCAGCGGGCTTTCGTCGCGCTGCTCGATCTTCCCGCCCGGGAATGCGATCTGCCCCGCATGGACGCGCAACGCGGCGGCTCTTTGGGTGAGTAGAATTTTGATCTCGTCCGGATAGGCTATCAATCCGACAAGCACAGCCGCCGCCATCGACCGCTCGGGTTCAGCCACGGTCTCGACCGAGCCGTCCATCATCGTGAAGAGGCCTGCGCCTGACGACGACCGCCGGTTTCCTTGACGATCCGCCGCGCGTTCCAGCCGCGCCCGGACATGGTCGAACACCGCCAGCGGCGAAAACTTTTCCTCAGACGTCGCCGCAGCCTGCATCGTTTTCATCTCAATTTGAACTTTCGATCTCTCCAGCGGGAGAGATTGGCGCGGGAGAGATCGGAAAGAATTGTCCTGCCGAGGATACGCCGAAAAAGCGGCCGTCGTTGCGATCCTGGACTTCCGCAAGCGCGATGAGATCGATGGCCACCGAACGTTTGACGAGCGCCCATAGCCCGCCGCGAACCAGAACATAGGGTTTGACGCCGTCTGCTTCCGCCGTTTCGAACCTCAAGGGATGTTCGGCGTCAGCAGAGACCCATTCGTCGACATTGGTCCTGAACCTCAGGATTTTCTGCGGACCTCCTCCCTCGACGAGAAGTTCGACGGCGAGGAACGGCGCATCCTCGACGATGATTCCCACGCATTCGGCCGGCGTCACGAGAACGAAGCGCTCGGGATCCTTGCGCAAGATCGAGGAGAACAGTCTGACCAGCGCCGGACGCTGAATGGGCGATCCAAGATAGCGCCAGGAGCCGTCGCGGCAGATCCGCATATCGATGTCGCCGCAAAAAGGAGGAGTCCACGACTCGACCGGAGGCGCGCTTCGCGGCGGCGCAAGGCGCTCGGTCAAGGTCTCGATGGGTGAAGCCGTATTGGTCATGCCATTGCCGAACCTTCGGACCCGCGACAAAGCGCGTGATGATAAGCCATAGTCCGCGCCGCATTCTCGTGAGATTATTCCTCAATCGTCTCGCGGCAGGCTATGGTCCCGGCGCCCGCCGCGTTTCGTTCCACGCGATGATCGACAAATTGATACCTGATCCTCATCTAATACGTCATAATATAAACGTCATACCGGGGTGAAACCGGCTGCTTCGCCCTACAAGCCCAGAAAGGCTCCTGCATGCCCGAAGCGATCGCGGCCTCCCTCGAAACCGCCATGGCGCGCAGCGCAGAGACAGCGCTGGAGCGGATCGCGGCGGCAAGAACCTCGATCGAGACGATCATCTTCGGCCAGAACGACGTCGTCGAGCGCGCCCTCGTCACGCTCCTGTCCGGAGGGCACGGCCTGCTTGTCGGCGTGCCTGGCCTCGCCAAGACCAAACTCGTCGAGACGTTGGGGACCGTTCTTGGCCTCAATGCGCGCCGCGTCCAGTTCACGCCGGACCTCATGCCGGCGGATATTCTTGGCTCCGAAGTGCTCGAGGAGGCGGCGGACCGCCGGCGCAGCTTCCGCTTCGTTCCGGGGCCGGTTTTCGCGCAATTGCTGATGGCCGATGAAATCAACAGGGCGAGTCCGCGAACCCAGTCGGCGCTGCTTCAGGCGATGCAGGAATATCATGTCTCGGTCGCCGGCGCGCGCCACGACCTGCCTAAGCCGTTTCATGTTCTCGCCACCCAGAATCCGCTGGAACAGGAGGGAACCTATCCGCTTCCCGAGGCGCAGCTCGATCGCTTCCTGATGCAGATCGACGTCGCCTATCCCGACCGCGTCGCCGAGCGCAGGATTTTGATCGAGACCACCGGCGAGGCGGCGCCCGAGGCGAGGCCGGCGATGAGCGCCGATGAACTTATGGGAATTCAGCGCCTTGTTCGGCGGCTGCCGGTCGGCGAAAGCGTCGTCGAGGCTATCCTCGACGTCGTCCGCTCCGCGCGTCCGGGCGAAGGCGATCCGGAGATCACGCAGCATATCGCCTGGGGCCCTGGTCCGCGCGCCGCCCAGGCCCTGATGCTCGCGACCCGCGCGCGCGCGCTGCTCGATGAAAGGCTTTCGCCCTCGATCGAAGATGTCGTCGCGCTCGCCGCGCCTGTCCTGAAGCATCGCATGGCCTTGACGTTCTCGGCCCGCGCCGAAGGCGAGACTGTGAGCGGTCTCGTGGCGAAAATCGCCGGGCGGCTTGGCTGAGAATGCCGGAGGTCAGGCTCCTTGATCCGCATGAAGGCCGCGTCAGCGTCAACCGCGAGGACGACGCTCTCCTTTTGGCGCGCCGGTTCCCTGGCCTCCTCGTCGCCGCGCGCGAAGTCGCGGCCAGCGTCGTTCACGGTCTGCACGGGCGCCGCCGCGCGGGCGTCGGCGAGACGTTCTGGCAGTTCCGCCCGTTCGTCGACGGCGAATCCGCAAGCAGGATCGACTGGCGCCGCTCCGCCCGGGACGATCGCCTTTACGTGCGAGAGCGCGAATGGGAGGCCGCCCATACGGTGATGATCTGGATCGACCGGTCCGCGTCGATGCGTTTCGTCTCGAGCCTCGCGCTCCAATCCAAGATCGACCGCGCCCTGGTGCTTGGTCTCGCCGCCGCCGACCTGCTGACGCGGGGCGGCGAGCGGGTCGGCCTTCTTGGCCTGACGCGTCCCCTGGCGGTTCGCAATATCGTCGAACGCTTCGCCGAGGTCCTTCTCGCGCAGGAAAAAGCCGCCGGCTTCAAACCGGAGGAACTGCCTGCCGGGACGAGCCTTGCGAGGCATACCCAGGCGATCCTGATCGGGGATTTTCTGAGCGATCCGGCGGACATCGGCTCGATGATCGAGACGATCGGCGGACGCGGCGCGCGCGGCCATATCGTCATGATCGCCGACCCGGTCGAGGAATCCTTTCCGTTTGCCGGAGGGACCGAACTGATCGACGTCGACTCCCCTGCGAGATTGCGGGTCGGCAACGCGCAATCGATCCGGGGCGAATATATCAGCCGCCTCGCCGCTCATCGGGAAACGATCCGGACGGCGGCGAAGGCGCGGGGCTGGAGTTGCCTCGTGCATCGCACCGACCGGCCGGCGTCGGAAGCCCTGCTGAAGCTGCGAACGCAGGTCGAAGCCGTCTTCGAACCGGCGCCTTCGGGCCTCGCCGTCGACCCGGCTGCGCCCGCCCAGGAATTGGAATCCCGGGGAGGCACCTTCTGATGCTCGGCCTCCCGCTTGCGTTCACGGTTCCCCTCGCCCTCGGCGCTCTCGCCCTTCTGCCGGCTCTGTATTTTCTGTTGCGGATCACGCCGCCCCCGCCGCGCCGGACGCCGTTCCCGCCGCTGCGGCTCATTCTCGATTTGCGCCCGACCGAGGAAACGCCCTCGCGCACGCCCTGGCCGCTGCTGCTGTTGCGCCTCGCGATCGCGGCGCTCATCATATTCGCCATGGCCGGGCCGGTCTGGCGCCCGGCGCCGGAGGCGCAAGCGGGCGGAGGGCCATTGGTCATCGTGCTGGACGATGGATGGCCGGCCGCGCCGACGTGGGATCAGCGGGTCAAGATCGCGGCGCAGCGCATCGACGCGGCGGCGCGGCGTTCGCAACCTGTGGCGCTCGTCGCCGCCTCGGACGCGGGCCGGGACATCGCGCCGATGGATCCGGAAAAGGCGCTGGAGCGTCTGCACGCCCTGAAGCCCGCCCCTTATGTCGCCGACCGGACGCCCGTGCTCGGGGCGATTGCGCGGTTTTGCGAGAAACGGTCCGGGACGTCGATCCTCTGGCTGGCCGATGGCGTCGAACGGGGGAACGCCCGCAGTTTCGCCGAAGGGCTGAAACAGGCGTCGGGCAACCTTGCGATCATCGTCGACGCCGACCCGGCGCGGGCTCTCGCCGGTCCCGACAATCAGTCCGGCGGCCTCGAGGCGCGGCTGCTCCGGTCCTCGCCGGACGGACCGGAACAGGGGGCTGTCAGGGCGCTCGATGCAAAGGGCCTCGCCATCGGGTCTGCGCCTTTCGATTTTTCCGGAGCGATCGAGACGAAAGTCAGATTTGAACTGCCGGTCGAATTGCGCAACGAGGTGTCGCGGCTCGAAATCGTGGGCGAGCATTCCGCCGGAGCCGTGTCGTTGCTCGACGAACGGTGGCGCCGTCGCCGGATCGGATTGTTCAGCGGAGAAACGGCGGATGTGGCGCAACCGCTGCTTTCGCCGAAATATTATCTGATGAAGGCCCTGGCGCCCTTCGCCGATGTCCTTGAACCAAGGCCAGGCGCCGCCGATCCCGTTCAAGGCCTGCTCGATGAGCGCGTCACAATCCTGATCCTCGCCGACGTCGGCGCGGTGTCTCCCGCGGCGCGCGACGGCTTGCGCCGGTTCGTCGATGAGGGCGGCGTGCTCGTCCGTTTCGCCGGCTCGCGGCTCGCGGCGTCGTCCGACGATCTCGCGCCTGTCCGTCTGCGCCGGGGCGGGCGCGTCCTTGGCGGCGCGATGTCATGGGACAAGCCGAAAAACCTGGCTCCCTTCGAACGGCAAAGTCCGTTTTTCGGACTGAACGTTCCCGCCGAAGTGACGGTCACGCGCCAGGTTCTGGCCGAGCCCGATCCCGGACTGCCGGCGAAGACATGGGCGCAACTGTCCGACGGGACGCCGCTCGTGACCGCCGCAAGAGAGGGAAAAGGGCTCAATATCCTGTTTCATGTGACGGCCGACACAACCTGGTCCAATCTTCCGCTCTCGGGCCTGTTCGTCGAAATGCTGCGAAAGATCGTGACCCTTTCGGGACAGGCGTCAATCTCCGGGGAGACTGAACCTTCGGGCGGGACGCAGAATGCGTCGATTCCGCCGCTGCGCACGCTCGACGGATTTGGCGTCCTCGGCCCGCCCCCGCCCAACGCGAAGCCGATTTCCCTTCAATTCGCTGGAATCGCCGACGCCGAGCACCCTCCCGGCCTGTATGGTCAACCGGACGCCCTGATTGCGGTCAACACGCTTGGTCCGCAGGAAGGACTCGACGCCGCTGACTATTCGGGGCTAGGCGCGGCGCTCGAACCTTTGCGCGGGGTCGAGCCGGTCGACCTGAAACCGTGGCTTATCGCTGCGGCCCTGATGCTTTTTTGCGCCGACGCGCTGGCGTCCTTATGGTTCTCGGGAGGGTTTTCGCGACTTTCGCGGCGCGCCGCCGCGGCGGTCGTTCTCGCCGCCTTTGTGGGGGCGATGGCCGCGGCGCCGCAGAAGGTGGACGCGCAGGCTGCTGTTTCGAAGAAGGATTTCAGTTCGGCGCTGACGACCCGCCTCGCCTATGTCGCGAGCGGCGACGCCAAGGTGGACGAAGTCAGTCGCCAGGGGCTCGCCAGTCTCTCGCGGGTTCTGGCGCGGCGGACGTCGTTGACGCCGGGCGAACCGGTCGGCGTCGATCCGGGCCGCGACGAACTCGCCTTCTATCCGCTGCTCTATTGGCCGATTGTCGCAAATCGCCCGATTCCGCCCCAGGCCGCGATCGAAAAGATCAGCGCTTTCATGAAACAGGGCGGAACGATTATCTTCGACACCCGCGATGCGCCCGATGCTCGCGCGGGAGCCGGGCCGACGCCCGAGGCGAAATGGTTGCGCGAGATGCTGGCCGGGGTCGACGTTCCAGAACTGGAATCTGTTCCGGCCGATCACGTCGTCACGAAGACGTTCTATCTGATCAGCGGTTTCATCGGCCGCTACACAACCGGCGCCACTTGGATCGAAGCTCTGCCCCCAAATCCGGCCGAGGCCGAATCCCGTCCTGTCCGCTCGGGCGACGCCGTCTCGCCGATCATCATCACCTCCAATGATCTGGCGGCGGGCTGGGCGAGCGATGCGGACGGCGAAAGCCTGTACGCGCTTTCGCCGGGCGGCCGGCGCCAGCACGAACTCGCCCTGCGCGGCGGCGTCAACCTCGTCATCTACACGCTGACCGGAAATTATAAATCGGACCAGGTTCACGTGCGCGATCTCCTGGAGCGTCTGGCGCACTGAAGCTCGCGCACGTCGCGCCGTCTGATCCGATCACCCCGAATGTCGTCCGCGAAATCTTTGCGTTCCGGGCATTTGGGACGGCGGCGGCGCCGGCGGCGGCCTTTGAACGGGGGGCGGCATATTGACGCCCATGCCGGGAACGCCGGGCGGTGCGGCGTCCGGTGCGGCGGTTCCGGGCGCGGGAATTTCGAGGGTGATAGCCTGTTTGTCCTTCTCGAGGATCGACTGCCGGCGATTGATCGAGAGCAATTTCCAGCCGGCCGATTCCTCGCCAATGTGGAGCCGGATGATTTCGTTGTTGGTCTGGCTCAAAAAGATTCCGATCTGGTGCTCGCCTCCCTTGACGGTGCCTATCAGGGAAAGCGACGGGCGTTCGGGATCAGCCGGTTTTTCGACGGGCGGCGGTTCCGGGACGTAAACCTGAGGCGCGGCCACAGCGGGCGGACGCCGGGACGGCGAGAAAACCGGTCTTTCGCGCGTCGCCGGGAGATCCTTGAGCGAAATCCCTAAAATCGGATTGCCGTCCGCCTTCGTTGTTTGGTTTGACGAAGGTTCTTGCTGGTTTGACGGCTCCTGTTGATGAGACGGAAGCTCCTGGGCGGAGGTGGGGCCTTGCGCTAAGGGAGCCGCCGCCCCGTCATCTGGACCCGTCTTCGCCTCCACCTGCGTCTTGGCATTCTCCGGAGAAAACGGGACAGCCGCAACTCCGGCGAAGGCGCCGCTTGAGACGATAATCGTCGCCAGAGCCGCGAGGCCGTTCCAACGGATCAAGCGATCATCAGAATTCATCGGGAAGCCTCAAACCTGCCGCGGGTCCGCTCATCGGTCACTCTCAGGAGTTCGCACGCGGTCTCAGCCATCGAAATCGTCCCGCCAGGATAATATTCGATAGGGTTCCGGACCGTCTTCCAGAATTAAGAGGACAAGTTCGGCGTTTACGCGGCGGCCCTGATCGAGCACGGCGTGGATTTGCGCGCGGGTCGCTTTCCGACTTTCCATTGCGACGCTGGCGCGGGCCTCTCCAAGTAAAGACTGTATCACACGGGGATCGGTGGGGACGCGAACTTTCAGGATTTCGGCGACAATGTCCGGACTGATGTGAGGAAGGGAGGAAAGCACTGTCGCCTCCGCCACATTGGCGTCGATCTCGGCGCGTCCGTTGAACACCGTCACCAGCGGAAGCGCCTTTTCGACAATATCCGGGGGCAATCCGGCCACAAGCCGCAGTTCCGCCGAATCCTGAAACGGCGCCTGCCGCGGCCCGTAGCTTAACCCGGCGCTTCGGTAGATCGTGGTCTCGTCGAACTGTTCGCCGCTTTGGGATTTCTTACGCCAGCCAATGACGCGCTCGGC
Organism: Methylocapsa palsarum; assembly: GCF_900114285.1. GTDB lineage: Bacteria > Pseudomonadota > Alphaproteobacteria > Rhizobiales > Beijerinckiaceae > Methylocapsa > Methylocapsa palsarum. Next base: position 171,502 of record NZ_FOSN01000002.1, read on the forward strand.
GTAATAAGCCGATTTGGAGGGCGGCGCCCCAAGCGCCGAGAACAGCCCGGACAGGATTTCCTTTTTCGCAGCATTGAGGTCGATCCGGGCGCCCTCGGACAGGAATTCCACAGAAACTTCCGCGCGGCCGAGCTGGAATTTAAACCTTCCCGACGTGGGCCGGTTCGCCGGTTCCGCTCCAAGCAGCTGGTAGGCCGTCAGTTCGGCGCCGGCCCAGATCGCCGCCTCGACGCGCAATCTGTCATCGCCGATGCGTGAGGCGACTGCGGCGTTTGTGACGTAAACGGCGTAAATCGAAACGAGGGCCGCAAGCGCGGCCAATATCCAGAGCACGGCCACGACGATGAAGCCTTCGGCTCCGGTCCTCCGGCGAAATGGTCTGAACCGCATCATGGGCGCCCGCTTCCGGTCAAAATTGCGCGCCGCCCGACGCCGGCGGAGGACGCGAACTCTCGAGCTCCCGTACGCACCCCCATGACGAGTTCGCGCCGACGCAATCGGCCGGCGCCCCGACGTGAACAAGCGACGCCGCGGAAAAAGCGACAATCTCGCCGGAGTTCGAATTGTGAACGGTGACTCGAACGATCATCGGCAAGTCGCTCCCGGTCCAGTTTTCCCGCCATATCCTGTCCCGTCCGGCGTAAGCGAACGAAACCTTCAACGGAGCCTTCACCAGATTGACCGCGCCGGAGAATTTAAAGCCTTCCGAGGCCGCCGTGTCCGGGAGCGCCGGGGTGAAGGCCGCCGCTTCGCGAACGAGGCCTTCGCCGTCGGCCTCGTCCCGCAGACGGACCACTTCGAGCTCTCCTTTGGAATTGGGGCCGATGGCCGATCGCACAAACGTTACGGAGGACGTCGTCCCCTGGTAGACAATCTGCTTTGGCTGAAGGGTCGTGGAGATATATTCGGCGGCGGCGAGGTCGGCGACGGCGCGGCTGAGGCCAAGTTGGAGCGCCTCCATCTTCTGGAGGCGAAAAAATCCGGCTTTCCAATTGGGAATCCATTGCCCGGTCACGCTGGCGAGCGTCGTCAGAATGACGCCAAGGAGCGCCAGAGCGACCAGGACTTCGATCATCGAGAAGCCGGCTTCAGATCGACGATGGCGTGGGTCCGCCCGGGTCGATCCGGCAGGGTGCGGCGATTTGTTCAAGGGGCCCTCGAGGCGAGGGACGTCATGGGCGTCCCAGTCGCGCGCGACGTCATGGGCGCCCCGGTCATGCGCGAGACCGCCGGCCCGGACCGCAGGGGACAAGCATGGGACAAGTCATTCCAATATCCGCGCGCGCCACAAAAATGCACAACTCTAGCTCCAATGAATATATAGATTGGATTTATGGTTTCCGCCTGTTTTTTGGGGCTGGAAGTGGATTTCCAGAGTGTCCGATCGCCGCAAACGTCAAGCTAAAAATAAAAAAGTCCTATTATTTCATGGTGTTAAAAAAATGTAAGAGGATGTGTGAGGTCCATGGCTGACACATTGCGCGGGGGCGGACGCAGGTCCGGACGGGATCATGGACCGGTCTGGAACGATTTTCGAACTTGCTACTTGACCGTTACCTTATAAACGGGAGCTGAAACATCTGTAATATCTGGAGGATTTTCAGTGATGCGGAAATGTGGCAAAAAATGCCGTCCGCCACTCAAAGGTTTCGATCTCCGGCGGCTAGGCTGAGTTTGTGATCCGGTTTTTTAGGCGAGTTCCTCTCTGCCGCGTTCTTTCGAAGGCGGGGCTATTTGCTATGGCCGCCCTGTCGCTCGCGGCGTGCGGCGGCATGACCCCGCTCGGGGTCGGAGGCAATGAGGCGCCCGATGCGATGGACCGGGTTCGGGGCACGGATCTTTCACCGCGATTTCCCCAGCCGCTGGAGAATGTCAACACGGGATCGTCCTCTCCCGATCGCGCGCAGGTCTATTATGGAAGCCAGCAACCGCCGGCAGGGACAACGGTCTCTGGCGCCGGTTCGGTTGGAAAAGGCGAGGGCGTCGACCTTAATTTCGAAAATACCCCGGTGACGACGGTTGCGAAGGTCATTCTCGGCGACATCCTTGGCGTCGGCTATTCGATCGACCCCAGGGTGCAGGGTTCGATCAGCCTGTCCTCGGGCCGCGCGATCCCGAAATCACGGCTGTTGTTCGTCCTCGAGAGCGCCTTGCGGACGAGCAACGCGGTGCTGGTTCACGACGCGGGCGGCTACCGCATCGTTCCATCCGAGGACGCGGCCGGAAGCGGCGGAGTCGATAACGCTTCCAGCCATAGTCAGGAGCCCGGCTATGGGCTGACCGTCATCCCTGTGCAGCATGTTTCCGTGCCGACCATCATGAAGCTGCTGGACGGTTTCGCGACCAAGGCGGGCGCGATCCGCGCGGATTCGTCGAGCAATCTCATTCTCGTCGTCGGCAGCGGGATCGAGCGCCGTTCAGCCGTCGACACGGTTCTGAGCTTCGACGCTGACTGGATGAGGGGCCAATCCGTCGGCATCTTCCCGGTGCGCAATACGGCGCCCGAGCCTTTGATCGCCGAACTTGAGAAAATCCTCGACTCGGGCGAATCCGGCCTCAGCCAAAATCTCGTCAAGTTCCAGCCGATCAGCCGTCTCAACGCGGTCCTCGTCGTCGCCCGCAAGCCCGAATTGCTGCGGGCCGCCGAGACATGGATCACCCGCCTCGACGGCTCTTCGGCGGCGAGCACCGGAGTCAAGGTCTATAAGGTCCGCTATGGCGACGCGCGGCAGATCGCCAAATTGCTCAACAATCTGTTCATTGGCGGCAGCGGCGGCGACGCCTCGAGCGATCTCGCCCCGGGAAGCGGATCGGCGTCTCTCAGCTCTCCCGAGCGCCTTGCGCAATCCCAGGGCGGAGGACTTGGCGGTTCGTCGAGCGGATCTGGCGGCGGATCCGGCGGCGGATCTGGAGGCCTTTCCGGAGGCGGCGCGAGCGGCGGACTTGGCTCAGGCGGGCTTGGTTCCGGGTCCGGGAGCGGATCGGGAAGCTCCGGGGGTCTCGGGCAGTCGCAGGGATCGTCTTTTGGATCCGTTTCCGGTCCAGGCGGCTTCGGCGGCTCATCTTCCGGCGGCGATTCAGGCTTCGGCGGTTCGGGCGGAGGAGGCAAGGCGATCCTTCAGGGCGTCCGGATCATGGCCGACGTCCCCAACAATTCGGTCGTCATCTATGCGAACCAGGCCAGTTACAAGGTCATCGAACGGGCGCTGAATCAGCTCGACCGGCCGCAGCTGCAGGTCGGGATCGAACTGACCATCGCCGAGGTCACGCTCACTGACCAGCTCAATTACGGCGTTCAGTTCTTCCTCGGCCACACGCTCGGCGGGGCGTACACCAATTCGGGTTCGATAGCGGCGTCGAACTCGCAGACGCTTCCCGCGCAGCCGAGCGTTCCGGGGTTCAACCTCCTGATCGGCTCGCTTTTGACGCCGCATGCGGTGATCAGCGCCTTGCACGAATATACCGACGTCAAGGTTCTCTCGAGCCCGTCCCTCGTCGTCGTCGACAATCAGGTGGCGACGCTTCAGGTCGGCGATCAGGTGCCGATCCAGACCGGATCGGCCAATGTTCTGAACACGGCGAACAGTTCGAGTAACGTCATCGCCAATACGATTGATTACAAGAACACGGGCATCATCCTGCGGGTGCAGCCGCGGATCAATTCAAACGGCAACGTTCTGCTCGACGTCGAACAGGAGATCAGCAATCAGACCGTGGCGACGACGACTTTGGGACCGACCTTCTCCACCCGAAAGGTGAAAAGTTCGATCCTCGTCGCCAGCGGCCAGACGGTCCTGCTCGCGGGCTTGATTCAGGATAAGGGAGGTCAGACCAAGGACGGAATCCCGCTCCTTGACCAGATTCCCGTGTTCGGGAATGCGTTCAACAGCAATGCGCAGAGAAACATCAACCGAACCGAGTTGATCATCTTCATCCGCCCGCAAATCATCCGGGACGGCGTCGACGCCTCGAATGTCGCCGAGGAATTGCGGGCGAAATTGCGCGGCGACAAGGTCGGTTCCGTCGTCCCGCTGGGCGCGGTCGTTCCCAATCCGCCAAGAGCGCTTCAGTGAGCGGCGCCGTTTCGCATCCGGCCACTTCGGTTCATCCGCCGCGGACCAGGCTCTTTGCTTTGATCGCGGTCGTTTCCGTCTGCACCGGCGTCGCCTTGAGCGTTACGCTTGTTCCGCCGCCGGAAAGCCTGTTCGGCGCCGCGCTGGCGGCGCTGATGATTTTGGTCGCGATCATCGATGCGCGAACCTTCCTTATTCCGAACGAACTCAATCTCTGCGCTCTTCTGCTTGGCCTCGCCGCCGCCGGGCAGCGCTCGCCGCTGATTGCGGAAAGCGTCCTGATGGCGGCTGCCAGAGGAGCAATCCTCGCCGCCGCGTTCTTTGCCCTGGCCGAAATCTACCGGCGGCTTCGCGGGCGTGACGGAATCGGTTTGGGCGACGTCAAGCTCGCGGCTGTCGCGGGGGTCTGGCTCGATTGGCCGTTTATGCCGGTCGCGGTCGAGATCGCGGCCCTTTCAGCCCTTGCGGCCTATGGAATCGGCCGGTTTATCCTTCGCCTTCCCCTCCGGGCGGATGCGACATTGCCGTTCGGTCTGTTTTTCGCCCCGGCGATTTGGGTGGGTTGGCTTCTGCAAAATGCGTTTTTCGATTTTTAGCCCGGGCTTGCGCGAAGCCGCTTCGGCGTCTGACGCTTGGAGCCTGAAGCCTGAAGCCTGGAGCTGAGGGGAAAGACTGGAGCAAAGGGAAAGAAGACGCCGATGATTGAGGCCATTCAGAGCAAACGTCAGGCTCCCGTTACGTTGGAGCGCAATTCCCGCCTCACGCCCTACTTGCTCCGCCGAGCAACGATGGCGATCGCGCTTGGTTTCATTGCTTTGTTCGGTCTTTTGAGTCCCGCCGCGGCCGACCGGTTGGTCGACGGCAAAAGGGCGTTCGACGCCCATAATTACGTCCGGGCGTCCGAAATTTTCCTCGATATGGCCGCGGTCGGCGATCCGCAGGCGCAAACATATCTCGGCTATATGTACGCCAACGGCAAAGGCGTACCGCAAAACTACGTTGTTTCGGCGGCCTGGTACCGATGCGCCAGCCAGCAGGGCGTACCGACCGCGCAGTACATGCTCGGCCTGATGTATGACAAGGGTCAGGGCGTGCCGCAGGACTATGTCACAGCCTATGCGCTGGTGAACCTCGCCGTCGCGGGAGCAGGCCGGGAGAGGGAGCATTGGGCGATAATCCGGGACGCCCTTCTGTCGAAATTGACCCTCAACGAGCGGCTGCGTTCGCAGGAGATGGCCTTTGCGGGCACTCCGCAGGTTCCGTGTCTTCCCATGGTCACGGGTTTTGGTCCGTGAGGACCGTTGCTTCTTTCACACGCTCCGGCAGATAGAGGGTCGGGATGGCCAATCCTGCCGAAGGGGCTTTGACACTTTGGCGGGCCGTGGAATATAGAGCTGGCGGACGAGGAAGCCGGACGCTGATGCGGGTGTAGCTCAATGGTAGAGCAGCAGCCTTCCAAGCTGAATACGAGGGTTCGATTCCCTTCACCCGCTCCATTTTTTTCTCCAGTTCCGGCGTTTCCTCCGGTTCCCGTCCTTTCGTTGGATGCTGCGCTTTCGTCTGCTTCGCCGATCGGTTTTGACCCCCGCCGGAAGCAAAAATCGGATTTGTTGGCGAAAAAGCAGTTTGCATGTCGGCAGTGACAAATCCGATTAATGAAGGATCGATCCGGAAGCCCGGAACCGCAATGGCGGCGGCGCTTTTCGTTCTCTTTCCTCCCGGCTGCCCCGCGCTGGCGCAGACGGCGGCGAACCTTGCTTCGCCCGGAGCCGGTCACGTGCAGGCGCCGGGGTTCGATCAGCCATCGATCGCGCCGACCCTTCCTGGCCTTGACAGCTTCAAGCAATCGCTGCTCGACCGTGGGGTCAACTTCCAGCTGAACTATATCGGCGACGCCTTCGGCAACGCCACAGGCGGCGTCCAGCAGGGAGCGACCTATCAGAGCGTTCTTGAAATGGCGATCGACGTGAATCTGGCCGCTGTCGGGCTGGACGGCGCGACGTTTCGCGTCAACGCTTATGAAATCAACGGCCTCAACCTCTCGGCCTACAATCTGTTCAACCTGGCGACGATCTCCAGCATCGGGGCACGGCCGGAACCCCGGCTTTACGAACTCAGGTTCGAACAGCAGTTTTCGGACTGGGGATCAATCCGCATCGGTCAGCTCGCGGTCGACAACCAGTTCTTCGTCAGCGATCTCGCCGGGCAATTCGTCAACAATAGTTTTGGCTGGCCGGCGATCACTGCGGCGAACCTCCCAAGCGGCGGCCCGGCCTATCCGCTGACGACGCCCGGAATTCGCCTGAAATTCACGCCCACCGAGCAATTGGCGATTCTGGCGGGGATTTACGACGGCGATCCGGCCGGCGCCGGGTTCACGGGTCTCCAGGAATTCAAAAATCCGAATGGAGCGAATTTCCGCGTTCAGGACCCTCCTCTGGTGATGGGCGAGATTCAGTACAAACACGACCAGGGCGCGGCCTCGAAGGGGCTCGCGGGGACCGCGAAGTTTGGCGTCTGGGGTCATTTCGGCAATTTCAACGACCAGCACTACAGTTTTGACGGCAAGTCCCTCGCCGATCCAAACAGCAACGGCAAGGCGCTCGTCCAGCACGGCGACTCGGGAGTCTACGCCGTCGTCGATCAGATGCTCTGGCGGCTGCCGGATTCAACGGATCCGCTCAAGGGGATCGGCGCTTTCGCCCGAATCTCGCTCAGTCCGTCCGATCGCAATCTTGTCGAGTTCTACGCCGACAGCGGGCTTTTGTTTTCCGGCCTGACGCCCAACCGGCCTGATGATTATTTCGGTCTGGCCGCCGCGTTTATGAAGATGTCTTCAGCCGTGCGGCAACTGGATTTCGATCAGGCCCGGTTCGGCGGCGCGCCTGTGCCAGCGCGCGATTACGAACTCGTCGCGGAACTCACCTATTCAGCGCAAATCATTCCGGGATGGACGATTCAGCCTGATTTTCAATATGTCTTCCATCCGGGCGGCGACACGATAGACCCGCGCAACCCGTCGCTTGGAAGGATTCCCGACGCGGCCGTTTTCGGATTGCGCACCATGATCCGGTATTGACAAAGCCGCGCCCGCGGCCCTGGCGCGAGGAAGCCGAACCAGAGTCAAAAGCTTGAGCATATTCATGTCGATGGGATGGATTCAATCCGATCGGAACATGCTCTAGCCTTCGGTGATATCCATTCCGCCGGTGGCCAGGAATTTTTCAAGCCAATGGATGTCGTAAAGGCCGTTCTGGATATCGGCGTTGCGCACCAGCGTCTGAAACAGCGGAATTGTCGTATCGATCCCGTCGATGATGAACTCGTCGAGGGAGCGGCGCAGGCGCATCAGCGCCTCGTTGCGCGTCCTTCCGTGCACGATGAGTTTGCCGACCAGCGAATCGTAGGTCGGCGGTATCGTGTAGCCGCCATAGACGGCGCTGTCGACGCGCACGCCAAGTCCGCCGGGAGGATGATAATAGGCGATCGTACCGGGGGAAGGCCGGAAGGTCGCCGCGTTCTCGGCGTTGACCCTGCATTCGATGGCGTGGCCGCTGATCGTAATGTCGTCCTGCGTCAGGGTGAGAGGCGATCCGGCGGCGATCTTGATCTGTTCGTTGACGAGGTCGACCCCGGTGACCATTTCCGTCACCGGGTGCTCGACCTGAATGCGCGTATTCATTTCGATGAAATAGAATTGCCCGTCCTCGTAAAGGAACTCGATGGTGCCAAGCCCCGCATAGCCGAGCTTGCGCATCGCAGCCGCGCAGATTTCGCCGATCTCGAAGCGCTGCGACGAATTCAGGGCCGGGGAGGGGCATTCCTCCCAGACCTTCTGATGGCGCCGTTGAAGGGAGCATTCGCGCTCTCCGAGGTGGATCGCCTTGCCTGCACCGTCGCCCAGAACCTGAACTTCGATATGGCGCGGCTTCTCGAGGTATTTTTCAAGGTAGACGGAATCGTCTCCAAAGGCCGCCTTGGACTCGATCCGGGCGGTCTCGAGCGCGACGGACAGTTCGTCCGCGCTCCTCGCGACCTTCATGCCGCGCCCGCCGCCTCCGGCGGAGGCCTTCACGAGGACCGGATAGCCAAGCTCCTTGGCGACGGATATCGCTTCGCTGTCTTCCTTGATCGCGCCGGCCGAGCCGGGAACGCAGGGAATTCCAAGCCGGGTCACGGTGCGCTTGGCTTCGATCTTGTCGCCCATGATGCGGATATGTTCGGGCTTGGGCCCAACGAACGCGATGTGATGATCGGCGAGAATTTCCGCAAAGCGCGCATTCTCGGCAAGAAATCCGTAGCCCGGATGCAGAGCCTCCGCGCCGGTGATCTCGCAGGCCGCGAGCAGGGACGGAATATTCAGGTAGGAATCGCGCGCGGGCGGCGGTCCGAGGCAGACGGATTCGTCGGCGAGCTTGACATGCATCGCCTCGGCGTCCGCGGTCGAGTGCACGGCGACCGTTGCGATGCCAAGCTCCTTGGCGGCGCGCAGAATCCGGAGGGCGATCTCGCCGCGATTGGCGATCAGGATTTTGTCGAACATAATCAGATCACCAGGTGCGCGGAATCATCAGGTGCGCGAAATCATATTGCGCGGAATCATATAAGGCGCGCGGCTTCATTCGATGACGAAGAGCGGCTGACCATATTCCACGGGCTGGCCGTCTTCGACGAGCACGCCGACGACGACGCCGCTTCGGGGCGCGACGATTTCGTTGAAGGTTTTCATCGCTTCGACGAGGAGGATCTTGTCGCCGGCCTTCACGATCGAGCCGACTTCGACGAATGGCGGACTTTCCGGCGACGCGCGCAGGTAGGCCGTGCCGACCATCGGCGACTTGACCGCCCCCGGAGCGTCCGCCGCAGAGGCCTTCGTCGGGATGGGCGCGGCGGCGACTGGAGCCGGAGCAAGCGGCGGCGGAGCCGAAGCCACGAGCTGGCGCGCGACGCGAATCTTGAGATCGCCTTGGGCGACTTCAATTTCGGTTAATCCCGCCCGCGTCATGATCTTGGCTAAGGCTTCGACGAGATCAATATCCACAGCGCCAGAAGCGGCGCTTTCGGTTTCGTTTTCGGCCGGCTTTGGCCCGGTATATTTCATTTTGTTAAACTTTCACTGTCCGTCCCGCCGGCGAGAATCGCTTCAAGGGCGAGATCATAAGATAAAGCCCCGAACCCCAGAATGACGCCTTCCGCGACAGGGGCAATGAAGGAATGGCGGCGAAAACGCTCCCGGGCGTGAACGTTTGAAAGATGAACCTCGATGACCCGCGCCCTCGCGCCCTTGATGGCGTCGTGAAGAGCAATCGACGTATGGGTGTAGGCGCCCGCGTTCAGGATCACCGGCTCGCCGGCGAGTCCGGCGTCCTGCACCCAGTTCACGAGATCGCCTTCATTGTTGCTTTGACGAAAGTTCAACGTGACGCCTCGGTTCCTGCACGTCGCCGACAAGCGGGCTTCCAGCGCAGCGAGAGTCGTCGCCCCATAGATATCGGGCTCTCTGATTCCGAGAAGATTGAGATTCGGGCCGTTGAGGACGTGGACAACATTCATGTGCGGTGCAGTGGAGGGCCTTCCAAGAGGTTTCCATAGCCGGGATCGATGAGCAATGAAAGCCTCAGCGGCCTCCGCCATCGAAAAACTTGATCGAGAGCGGCGTCATCAGGCTGGCGAAAGCCGCTTTCGTCCTTGCGGAAACAGACCCCGCATCCGCCTTGCGAAACAGACCGCGCTTTAACGCAAACGTGTTGTTCGCCGGGCGATCGTCACACTTTCAACCGGTCGAACGCCGGGTTATATATCCCGCCTTTTCAAGAATCGCTTTCCGTTTCGAATTTGGAGTAGAGACGCCATGCCGTCTGATGCGACGCTTAAACCCGAGCGGCTTGCCGGACGCTGGAGCACCGTCGATCCGGCCGGGTCATGCCGATCGGCCCTGCATCGCGAGCCGTTCCTGCTCCGGCACAATCTCTCAGAAAACCCGCTTTTTTCGTTCGAGGCGCTTGGCGCCTTGGCTGACGAATGGTCGAAGCGGCCGGTCGTCGAAGCTGGCCGCCCGAACGTTCATATGGATTCGGGCAACGTGTCCCATTCGGACCAGCCATTCAAAGGCAAGACGCCGGAGATCCCGGCGAAGGAAGTGGTCAAGCAGATCGACACGGCGAATGCGCTGGTGATCCTCCAGCACCTCGAAGCTCACCCCGATTACAAACCGCTTCTCGACGAGTTCAAGGAGTTTCTTCGCGATCTCGGCGGGCCCGAGGTCGAGGACTTTTTGCCTCGACACAATTTTCTCGTTTTCATTACGTCGCCGCGTCGGAAAACGGGTTATCATTTCGATGAGGAAATCAACTTTCTCATGCAGGCGCATGGGGAGAAGCATGTCTGGGTTTGCGATCCGCTGAACCGCGAAACCTCGCCGGATGAAAGTCTTGAACGCGAATATAGCGGCGACATTTATTCGGCGAAGTTCAAACCGGAATTCGAAAAATCCGCGACAAAATTCGTCCTTTCGCCGGGCGACGCCGTGCATATCCCGACCCATGGCGCCCATTGGATCGAAACCGGCGACAAGCCTTCGGTATCGGTCAGCATGTATTTCAGGTTTCCGGCCTCGAAACACGCCAATGTCTACAAGTTCAATCGCTATTTGCGCCGGCTTGGCTTTGCGCCGCGGCCGCCGGGCCAGTCGGTTCTGATTGATCGTGCGAAACAGGGCGTCATCGCTTCGCTGCAGCAGGTAAAACATTTGGTCAAGCGAGGAAACTGAGCCGCCCGGCAGGCCCGACTGGTCGGCCCCTTAAAAGCGGCGCCGCTGATAAGATCTGCGCGGCCTTTCGGCGCGCGCTCGTAGGATTTTCCCACACTTCATAGTCTCTCGCCGCCGGCGCATCCGCGCCTTAAACGCCTGCTCGGCCTTTCCCGATCCCAGGCAAGCGGGCGCGACCTCTGAATCTGAATAACATCATCAGTTATATAACAACAATCATAATAATAGTATTATTATGATTCATTTTAGTAATTGAGCGATCTAACCGTAATCACGATTGAATTGATTGCGCGGTATATTGAAAAAATAAGAGGAAGTGGTACGATTGTGGCGAGTTTGTGGCTTTTTTCTGATTTGTAGCGAATGTTTACATGAAACAATTACGGTTGGATCAGCCAAGCGCTGACGTTAACGATGTTTTCCATGGCGATGTCTTCAATGACGATGTTTTCGACGATGCGTTGCGTTTGAATGCGCAATGGATCGGGCGCAAGCCGTTTTTGGTTGGTCATAACCTTGCGGGAAGTGATCTTTTTCAATTGCCTCGCCTGCGAGAAGCGGCGCGGGCGATTCTCGCACGAGAGGAGTCCGGGTTCGCCAAGGACGCCGAGCTTTCATTGCCTCGTTGGAAACCGGCGTACGCCGAGACGCAGCGGCTTTCGAAGGCGCAGAAGCTCGAAAAGATGTTCGATGAACTTGAGGCGGGGACCCTGACGGCCGCGTGCAAGATCTCGGCCTTGAATGAGGTTGATCCGGCCTATGATGCGGTTTTGCGTTCGGCGGTCCGTCAATTTGCTGGCGACGCCGGCATAAGGCTTGAGGACGTCACCTGGTCGATTCTCACGGTGTTCATCACCGCCCCTCGTTTGCCGACCCCCTTTCACGGCGATTTCGAGCAAAACTTCCTGCTCCAGATCCAGGGCGAAAAGGAGGTCCGGCTCTACGATCGGGAGAACCGCCGGTTCTTTCCACAAGACGCGATCGAAGGGCTTTGCAAGGGAGATCCGCTGGCCGCGCCTTTCGACGAAGCCTTCAGCGACATGGGGACCTTGTTCCACATCAAGCCGGGAGTTGGCGTCCACCATCCGCTGGCCGCGCCGCACTCGGTCACGAATGGCGACTCTGTGTCGATCAGCGTGGCCATAGCTTTCTGCACAAAGGAGATCGACGATCTCTCGCGCGTCCATCAGGCCAATCTTTTCTTACGCAGCGTCGGGCTGCGGCCGCCTTTTCCCGATCTTTCGACCCGGCGGGACCGGATGAAGGCCGCTTTCTTCCGGGTGATTTCAGGCCCCCGGGATTCCTGCTCCGCCTTGTCTCGCGGCTACGCGCGGCTGACATGGCCGGCTCGCTTCGTCAGAGACGAGATCCGGAAACTCCGGGCCGCTCGACCGGGTGGCCAAAATCCGAGCCCGATTTGAACTCGCGCTCAAAAAAACGAGGCGAAAGCAGGTTCCGGCCGTGAGCGGCGACGCGGCGAATTTTGCTCTTTGCCTTTTTTGCCTGCTTGATTAAACTTGTGTGACTGGATTATATGATCCGAAATGTGGCGCGTGGCCTTGCGGTTGCGCGCCCTGATTTTTTTAGGCCGCCGGGCAGTCGCCGGCGCGAGGTTCTCGAAAATGGCGAATCCTTTCCAATTCCTACAGGAAGTCCGCGCGGAAGCAGGCAAAGTCACCTGGCCGACGCGCAAGGAGACCATGACCACCACGTTCATGGTCATTCTCATGGTGATTTTCGCCAGTCTTTTCTTCGTCGCGGTCGACCAGGGCCTGAGGCTGATCGTTTCCCTGATCCTAAGGATCGGGCATTGAGTCTCAGTGCAGGAAGGTTGCGGGACGCCCCGATGAGCATGCGCTGGTATATCGTTCACGCTTATTCGAACTTTGAAAAAAAGGTCGCCGAATCGATCAAGGAACAGGCCGCGCAGCGTGGACTCGCCGCGAAATTCGAGGAAATCCTGGTTCCGACAGAACAGGTCGTCGAAATCCGGCGCGGGAGGAAAATCAATTCCGAGCGCAAGTTTTTCCCCGGATATGTGCTGGTCAAGTGCGACCTTTCGGACGACATCTATCATCTGATCAAGAACACGCCGAAAGTGACCGGATTTCTCGGCGCCGACAAAAAGCCGATGCCGATCTCCGACAGCGAGGCCGAGCGGATCAAGGGGCAGGTGGCCGAGGGCGTCGAGCGGCCCAAGGCGTCGATCACGTTCGAAATCGGCGAAACCGTCCGCGTCGCCGACGGGCCCTTCGCCTCCTTCAACGGAATCGTCGAGGATGTCGACGAGAGCCGGTCGCGGGTCAAGGTCGCGGTGTCGATCTTCGGCCGCGCGACGCCCGTCGAACTGGAATTCGCCCAGGTGGAGAAGACCTGAGGCGTAAACTCGGGCCGGGCTGTCCCGGAACCGATCAATCGGAACGGATATGTCCGTTCCGCTTACGAACGTGGGAGACGGGTCCGGCGCGCCAAGCCGGAGCGCCCGTCGCGACCACGACCGCAACCGCCGCGCCCGTCGGGCCGGTCTGTAGGGAGTTTGAACAATGGCGAAGAAGATCACAGGTTATGTGAAGCTTCAGGTGCCCGCGGGGTCGGCGAATCCGTCACCCCCGATCGGGCCCGCGCTGGGTCAGCGCGGCCTGAACATCATGGAATTCTGCAAAGCGTTCAATGCGAAGACCGCGCAGATGGAGAAGGGGACCCCGATTCCGGTCGTCATCACCGCGTTCGCGGACCGCTCTTTCACCTTCGAAATGAAATTGCCGCCGGTGTCCTATTTTCTGAAGAAGGCCTCGGGCGTCCAGTCCGGCTCGAAAACGACGGGACGCGGCTTCGTCGGCAAGATCACGAAGGCGCAGGTTCAGGAAATCGCCGAGAAAAAGCTTCCTGATCTCAATTGCGCCTCTGTCGAAGCCGCGATGGCGATGATCGAGGGTTCCGCCCGTTCCATGGGCCTTGAGGTAGTGGGGTAGGCAAGATGGCGCATATCGGGAAGCGCGTGGCCAAGGCCCGCGAAAACATCGACCGGATTAAACTTTATCCCGTCGCTGAGGCGATCAAGCTCGTCAAGGAGCGCGCCAACGCGAAATTCGACGAGACCGTCGAGATCGCGATGAATCTTGGCGTCGATCCGAAACACGCGGACCAGATGGTGCGCGGCGTGGTCAATCTGCCGAATGGGACGGGCCGCACCTTGCGGGTCGCGGTGTTCGCGCGGGGCGCCAAGGCGGATGAGGCCAAGGCGGCCGGGGCGGATGTCGTCGGCGCCGAGGAGCTCGTCGCCGTCGTGCAGGGCGGAACGATCGATTTCGACCGCTGCGTCGCGACGCCGGACATGATGCCGCTCGTCGGGCGGCTCGGCAAGGTGCTGGGTCCGCGCGGTCTGATGCCCAATCCGAAGGTCGGCACTGTGACCATGGATGTCGCCAGCGCGGTCAAAGCCTCGAAGGGCGGCGCAGTTGAATTCAGGGTCGAAAAGGCCGGGATCATTCAGGGCAGCGTCGGCAAGGCCTCGTTCGACGATGAAAAGCTGGCCGCGAACATCTCGGCTTTCGTCGACGCGGTGGCCAAGGCCAAGCCGCAGGGCGCCAAAGGAACCTATATTCAACGGGTGGCGATTTCGTCGACGATGGGGCCGGGGGTGAAGGTCGATCCGGCGACCATAACCTAGTCTTCGGCGCGAGGCGCCTGCTGCGGGCCTGCTTGACAAAAGCAAAAAAGTCGAAATGACCCTTGGCAGGCAAAAATTATTCGTTTAAGAAGGCTGTTCGGGGTTGAGCGGATTTGCAGTCCCGCACCCAATCATTTTCCGCGTCTGATTTCTCCCCTCCTGTGATCTCAGGTTTAAGGTTTGTCGGGCGCGGTGGATAGGCCGGAGGATAGGCGGCGACGCCTGTCCCCTCCGGTCTTGTCCTGTCCAAGACTGTCGGCGCATGGGCTTTTCATCGAGCCCGGGCTTAATTCACGCTCCAGGCCCTGGTCATTCGGGGCCGGCGCGCTGGGCCGGCATAGACGGGGTTTAAGAACCTGATTCTGGATTGCGGTCGGCTCGCCGGGCGCATCCTTCGATTTTGGTCGAATCCCTCTGTCCGGCGCGAGTTTTCGTTCCGGGGACAGGCACAGCGCCGCCTCCGATTGTGGGTCTTCGACTCATGGCCGGGGCGGCAATTGCAGCCCGCGGGCGTTAGCGCCCGCCAAGGAGATGGCACTGTGGACAGAGCGGAAAAGAAAGAATGCGTCGCGTCCTTGAACGAGGTCTTCAAAAAGACCTCGGTCGTCGTCGTCGCGCATTATTCCGGCTTGACCGTGGCTCAGATGCAGACTCTGCGCAAGCAGATGCGCGCGGCTGGCGCCACCGTTCAGGTCGCCAAGAACCGTCTCGTCAAGATCGCGCTCGATGGCTCTGACGTCGCTTCGATTTCAGGCCTGCTGAGGGGGCCGACCCTGATCGCTTATTCAGACGATCCGGTCGCTGCGCCCAAGGTTGCGGTGGCCTTCGCCAAGGACCACGACAAGCTTGTGATCCTCGGCGGCGCCATGGGGAAGACCGCCCTCAACGTGGACGCCGTGCGCTCGCTCGCGACGCTGCCGTCCCTGGACGAGTTGCGCGCCAAAATTGTCGGCCTCATTCAGGCGCCGGCGACGAAGCTCGCGCAACTCACCACCGCGCCGGCCGCCAAGCTCGCGCGCGTCGTGGCCGCTTATGCGGACAAGGACGCCGGCTGACGGGCGGACGGATCCGCGAAGGCGATATCTTGGCTGAACATCGAAATCTTGGCCGAACGTCATTGTATTGAGACCAATCGAAGACCAATCGAAGGAAATGAAAATGGCTAACCTGGAAAAGATCGTCGAGGACCTGTCGAGCCTTACGGTGCTCGAAGCTGCGGAACTCGCCAAGCTGCTCGAATCAAAATGGGGCGTATCGGCGGCTGCGGCCGTTGCGGTTGCGGCGGGCCCCGCTGGCGGCGCCGCGGCGGCGCCGGTCGAAGAGCAGACCGAATTCACTGTCATGCTGGCGTTAGTCGGCGACAAGAAGATCGAAGTCATCAAGGAAGTCCGCGCGGTGACGGGGCTTGGGCTCAAGGAAGCCAAGGATCTCGTCGAAGCCGCTCCCAAGGCCGTGAAAGAAGGCGCGACCAAGGAAGAAGCCGAAAAGATCAAGGCCGCCCTCGAGAAGGCCGGCGCGAAAGTCGAGCTTAAGTGACGCTACCCGATCGCTGTCGCGATCTTTTTTAAAAATATCAGCAGTCCCGCAGCCTCCGGTCGCGGGACTGAAGTTCGTTCTGGAAACTTAACAGAACTTCCGGAGCAGCGTTCGAGGCGATTTCGCCACGGCGCGAGGGTTGGGCTAACCCGGTCGTTGGCGACTGAGCTGGCGGCGAGGCTTATATCCGTGCGGGATATTCGCCATTTTGACGAGGTGCGAGGAGCGACATGGCTCATCATTCGGCGCAGAATTTCTCCGGCCGTAAGCGTATTCGTAAATTTTTCGGGCACATCCGCGAAGTCGCGGAAATGCCGAACCTGATCGAAGTCCAAAAAGCTTCCTATGACCAGTTTCTTCTCGTCGACGAGCCGGAAGGCGGACGTCCGGACGAGGGGCTTCAAGCCGTTTTCAAGTCCGTGTTTCCGATTTCCGATTTCGCAAGCACCGCTCTGCTCGAATTCGTCAAATACGAATTCGAGCCGCCGAAATACGACGTCGACGAATGCCGCCAGCGCAGCATGACCTTCGCTGCGCCGCTCAAGGTGACGCTCCGCCTCATCGTGTTCGACGTCGATCCTGACACCGGCGCGAAATCGGTCAAGGACATCAAGGAGCAGGATGTCTACATGGGCGACATCCCCCTGATGACGATGAACGGCACGTTCATCGTCAATGGGACCGAACGCGTCATCGTCTCGCAGATGCATCGTTCGCCGGGCGTTTTCTTCGATCACGACAAGGGAAAGAGCCACTCGTCGGGCAAGCTTTTGTTTGCGGCGCGGATCATCCCTTACCGGGGCTCGTGGCTCGACATCGAATTCGACGCCAAGGACATTGTCTACGCGCGGATCGACCGCCGCCGGAAGCTTCCCGCGACGTCGATCCTCTACGCCCTCGGAATGGACGGCGAGGAGATTCTCGGGACATTCTACAAATCCATCACCTACACGCGCGACGGCGAAGGCTGGCGCTTGCCCTTCGACGCCGAGCGGATGAAGGGTTTGAAGACCGTCGTCGATCTGCTTGACGCCGACACCGGCGAAGTCGTGCTTGAGGCCGGAAAGAAGCTGACCGTGCGCACGGCGCGCCAGCTCTCGGAGCGCGGCCTTAAATATCTGCGCGCCCAGGACGAGGATCTGCACGGTCAATATATCGCCTCGGATCTTTACAATCCCGTGACCGGCGAGATTTTCGCCGAGGCCGGCGACGAAATCAGCGCCAAATCCCTTGTCCTGCTGATCGAGGCCGGATTCGACGAGCTGCCTGTTCTCGATATCGACCACATCAACATCGGCCCCTATATCCGCAACTCGCTTTCGGTGGACAAGAACAGCTCGCGCGAAGAAGCCTTGTTCGACATCTACCGGGTCATGCGTCCGGGAGAGCCGCCGACGCTCGATTCCGCCGAGGCGATGTTCCACTCGTTGTTCTTCGATCCCGAACGCTACGATCTCTCGGCCGTCGGCCGGGTCAAGATGAACATGCGGATGGATCTCGATGCGGCCGACACGGTGCGGACGCTGCGCAAGGAGGACATCATCGCGGTGATGCGCGCGCTCGTCGACCTTCGCGACGGACGAGGCGAAATCGACGACATCGACCATCTCGGCAACCGCCGCGTGCGTTCGGTCGGCGAATTGATGGAAAACCAGTACCGGCTTGGCCTGCTGCGGATGGAGCGCGCCATCAAGGAGCGCATGTCCTCGGTCGATATCGATACGGTGATGCCGCAGGATCTGATCAACGCAAAACCCGCCGCCGCTTCGGTGCGGGAGTTCTTCGGCTCTTCGCAATTGTCGCAGTTCATGGATCAGACCAATCCGCTGTCCGAGATCACGCACAAGCGGCGTCTTTCGGCTCTTGGCCCTGGCGGTCTGACGCGCGAACGCGCCGGATTCGAAGTGCGCGACGTTCATCCCACCCATTATGGACGGATCTGCCCGATCGAAACCCCGGAAGGCCCGAACATCGGACTGATCAATTCGCTCGCGACCTTCGCCCGGGTCAACAAATATGGCTTCATCGAGGCTCCGTACCGCCGGATCAGGGATTGCCGCGTCACCGACGAGGTCGTTTATCTGTCGGCTATGGAGGAGAGCAAATATTACGTCGCCCAGGCCAACGCTCCCCTCGACGCGTCACAAGCGCTGACCGAGGATCTCGTTGTCTGCCGCCACGCCGGCGATGTCGTGATGGCGCCGCGCGAGCGCGTCGATTTCATGGACGTCTCGCCGAAGCAGCTGGTCTCGGTCGCCGCGGCGCTGATTCCGTTTCTTGAAAACGACGACGCCAACCGCGCGCTGATGGGCTCGAACATGCAGCGCCAGGCCGTTCCGCTTGTGCGGGCGGACGCTCCTCTCGTCGGAACCGGAATGGAAGCCATCGTCGCCCGCGATTCGGGCGCGGCCATCGCGGCGCGGCGGACGGGATATATCGATCAGATCGACGCGACCCGCATCGTCATCCGGGCGACCGAGGAGACCGACGCCGGCAAGCCTGGCGTCGACATCTACCGGATGATGAAGTTCCAGCGTTCGAACCAGTCGACCTGCATCAACCAGAAGCCGCTGGTTCGCGTCGGAGACTTCGTTCGCAAAGGCGACATCATCGCCGACGGCCCCTCGACGGACCTCGGCGACCTGGCGCTTGGCCGTAACGTCCTCGTCGCCTTCATGCCGTGGAACGGTTATAATTTCGAAGATTCGATCCTGCTCAACGAGCGGATCGTGAAGGACGATGTCTTCACCTCGATTCACATCGACGAATTCGAGGTGATGGCGCGCGACACCAAGCTTGGTCCCGAAGAAATCACCCGCGACATTCCGAACGTTTCGGAAGAGGCGCTGAAGAATCTGGACGAGGCCGGCATCGTCTATATCGGCGCCGAGGTTCAGGCTGGCGATATTCTCGTCGGCAAGATCACGCCCAAGGGCGAAAGCCCGATGACGCCGGAGGAAAAACTCCTCCGCGCCATTTTCGGCGAGAAGGCTTCGGACGTTCGGGACACGTCGTTGCGCGTCCCGCCGGGCGTCCAGGGCACGATCGTCGAAGTCCGTGTGTTCAACCGGCATGGCGTCGAGAAGGATGAGCGCGCGCAGGCGATCGAGCGCGAGGAGATCGAGCGGCTCGCCAAGGACCGCGACGACGAACTCGCGATTCTCGACCGCAACGTCTACGCCCGCCTCGTCGACGTTCTCGCCGGCCGGAAGGCGATCGCCGGACCCAAAGGGTTCAAGAAGGACACTGTGCTGACCAAGGAGATCATCGAGGATTTCCCGCGGTCGCAATGGTGGATGTTCGCGATCGAGAACGACCAGACGATGGCCGAACTCGAGGCGATGCGCAAACAATACGACGAAGCCAAGAAAGGGCTCGAAAGCCGCTTCCTTGACAAGGTCGAAAAGCTCCAGCGCGGCGATGAGCTCAATCCCGGCGTGATGAAGATGGTCAAGGTCTTCGTCGCCGTGAAGCGCAAGATCCAGCCCGGCGACAAGATGGCCGGTCGGCACGGCAACAAGGGCGTCGTTTCGAAGATCGTGCCGCAGGAGGACATGCCGTTCCTTGCGGATGGCCAGCCGGTCGACATCGTGTTGAATCCGCTTGGCGTGCCGAGCCGGATGAACGTCGGCCAGATTCTCGAGACTCATCTCGGCTGGGCCTGCGCGGGTCTTGGCAAGCAGGTCGGCGACACGGTCAATGCGTATCTGCGCAACCAGGACTCACAGCCGCTGCGCAAGAAGCTGATCGAGATCTACGACGCCGAAAAGCAGATCATGGCGCTCGGCGATGACGAAGTCGTCGAAATCGGCGAAAATCTTCGCCGCGGCGTTCCCATCGCGACGCCTGTGTTCGATGGCGCGCGGGAAAAGGACATCGTTGAAATGCTCGGCCAGGCGGGTCTTGATTCGTCGGGTCAGGTGACGCTGTACGATGGCCGCACCGGCGACGCTTTCGACCGGAAAGTGACGGTCGGATATATCTACATGTTGAAGCTGCATCATCTCGTCGACGACAAGATTCATGCGCGCTCGATCGGTCCCTACAGTCTGGTCACCCAGCAGCCTCTTGGCGGCAAGGCCCAGTTCGGCGGGCAGCGTTTCGGCGAAATGGAGGTCTGGGCGCTCGAAGCCTATGGAGCCGCCTACACGCTGCAGGAAATGCTGACCGTGAAATCCGACGACGTCGCCGGCCGCACGAAGGTCTACGAATCGATCGTGCGCGGCGACGACACGTTCGAGTCGGGCATTCCGGAAAGCTTCAACGTGCTCGTCAAGGAAATGCGCTCGCTCTGTCTCAACGTCGAACTGACGTCGACGACGAAGATCGCCGCGCCGCCGCCCGCGGAGGCGGCTGAGTAAACTTCAAAATGCGGAAGGGGCGCGGGCGGGCAGCCGTGACGCGCGCGCCCTGTCTAGTTTGAGAATTTCCGGCAAGTGGCCCGGCCTTAGCGCCGCGCAGGCCCGAGCATCAGGAGATGGCAATGAATCAAGAGGTCATGAATCTCTTCAATCCGGTTGTTCAGCCGCAGGCGTTCGATCAAATCCAGATATCGATCGCCAGCCCGGAGAAGATTTTGTCGTGGTCTTTCGGCGAGATCAAGAAGCCGGAGACCATCAACTACCGGACCTTCAAGCCGGAGCGCGACGGATTGTTCTGCGCCCGCATCTTTGGTCCGATCAAGGACTACGAGTGCCTCTGCGGCAAATACAAGCGGATGAAATACAAGGGCGTCATCTGCGAGAAATGCGGCGTCGAGGTGACTTTGTCGCGCGTGCGGCGCGAACGCATGGGGCATATCTCGCTCGCGGCGCCGGTCGCGCATATCTGGTTTTTGAAATCGCTTCCCTCGCGGATCGGGCTGCTGCTCGACATGACGCTGAAGGATCTCGAGCGGATTCTCTATTTCGAGTCCTATATCGTTCTCGATCCCGGCCTGACCCCGCTGAAGGAACGCCAGCTCCTCAATGAGGAAGACCACCTGCTCGCGCAGGACGAGTACGGTCAGGATTCTTTCACCGCGATGATCGGCGCCGAGGCGATCCGCGAACTGCTGCGCCATATGGATCTCGCCGCGATCGCCGAACGGCTGAAGATCGAAATCGCCCAGTCGACGACCGAGCTGAAGCCCAAAAAACTCGCCAAGAGATTGAAGATCATCGAGGCGTTCATGCATTCGGGCAACAAGCCGGAATGGATGATTTTGACCGAGGTCCCGGTCATTCCGCCGGACCTGCGGCCGCTCGTGCCGCTCGACGGCGGCCGCTTCGCGACATCGGATCTGAACGATCTCTACCGCCGGGTCATCAACCGCAACAACCGTCTGAAGCGGCTGATCGAACTGCGCGCGCCCGACATCATCGTCCGCAACGAAAAGCGGATGCTGCAGGAAGCGGTCGACGCGCTATTCGACAACGGCCGCCGCGGCCGCGTCATCACCGGGGCCAACAAGCGTCCGCTGAAGTCGCTCGCCGACATGCTGAAAGGCAAGCAGGGGCGTTTCCGTCAGAACCTGCTCGGCAAGCGCGTCGATTACTCCGGCCGTTCGGTCATCGTCGTCGGTCCCGACCTCAAGCTGCATCAATGCGGGCTGCCGAAAAAGATGGCGCTCGAACTGTTCAAGCCCTTCATCTATTCGCGCCTCGACGCGAAGGGCCTTTCAGCGACCGTGAAACAGGCGAAGAAACTTGTCGAAAAAGAAAAGCCCGAAGTGTGGGACATTCTCGACGAGGTCATCCGCGAACATCCGGTGATGCTGAACCGCGCGCCGACGCTGCACCGTCTCGGCATCCAGGCGTTCGAGCCGAAATTGATCGAGGGCAAGGCGATCCAGCTGCATCCGCTGGTCTGCGCCGCGTTCAACGCCGATTTCGACGGCGATCAGATGGCCGTCCATGTTCCGCTCTCGCTCGAGGCGCAGCTCGAGGCGCGCGTGCTGATGATGTCCACCAACAACATCCTGCATCCGGCCAATGGTCAGCCGATCATTGTCCCGAGCCAGGATATCGTGCTGGGGCTCTATTATGTTTCGCTGATGCGCGACGGAGAGCCGGGGCAGGGCATGGCGTTCGCCAACATCGGCGAGATCGAACACGCGCTGCACGCCAAGGCGATCACGCTGCACACCAAGATCAAGGGGCGCGCGTGGAGCTTCGACGCTGACGGCAAGCGGGTCGCGAAAATCTTCGATACGACGCCGGGCCGCCTGATCCTCGGGCAGTTGCTGCCGTACCACACGAAAATTCCTTTTGACGTCGTGAACAAGCTCATGACGAAGAAGGAAATCTCCAACATGATCGACATCGTCTACCGCAATTGCGGGCAGAAGGAGACGGTCATCTTCTGCGACCGGATCATGGCGCTCGGTTTCCGGGAAGCGTTCAAGGCCGGCATTTCCTTCGGCAAGGACGACATGGTCGTGCCTGAGACAAAGCCGCGCATCATTGCCGAGACGAGCACGCTCGCCAAGGAATATGAGCAGCAGTTCAACGACGGCCTCATCACCCAGGGTGAGAAATACAACAAGGTCGTCGACGCCTGGATGAAGTGCTCGGACAAGCTCGCCGAAGAGATGATGATCCGCATTTCGACGGTGCAGAAGGACGACGCTGGCCGCGACAAGCCGATCAACTCGATCTACATGATGTCGCATTCCGGGGCGCGCGGATCGCCGACGCAGATGAAGCAGCTCGCGGCGATGCGCGGACTGATGGCGAAGCCGTCGGGAGAAATCATCGAGAGCCCGATCATCTCGAACTTCAAGGAAGGCCTGACCGTCCTTGAATACTTCAACTCGACCCACGGCGCCCGGAAGGGTCTCGCCGACACCGCGCTCAAGACCGCGAACTCCGGCTACCTGACGCGCCGTCTCGTCGACGTCGCCCAGGATTCGATCATCACGCTCGTCGACTGCGGTTCGCAGAACGGCATCCGGATGCGCGCGATCATCGACGCCGGTCAGATCGTCGCTTCGCTGGCGATCCGCATCCTTGGACGGACATCGGCCGAGGATCTGAAGGACGCCGACGGCGGGGTGATCGTCGCGGCGGGCGAGATGATTCAGGAATGGCATATCGACCGCATCAACGCGGCCGGAATCCAGGAAGTGAAAATCCGCTCGGTTCTGACCTGCGAAGCCAAGAACGGCGTTTGCGGCAAGTGCTACGGGCGCGATCTCGCGCGCGGCACGCCGGTCAACATGGGCGAGGCGGTCGGCGTGATCGCGGCGCAGTCGATCGGAGAACCCGGCACGCAGTTGACGATGCGCACGTTCCACATCGGCGGCGCGGCCCAGATCGCGGACCAGTCCTTCATCGAATCCAATTTCGAAGGTGTGGTGAGGATCCGCAATCGTCATCTTTCGCGCAACGGCGAAGGCGACCTGATGGTGATGGCGCGTAACGTCGCCGTCGTGATCGAGGGGCCGGACGGCGCGGAGCGGGCTGTGCATCGCGTCCAGTATGGCGCGCGGCTCAAGGTCGAAGAGGGCGACAAGATCAAGCGCGGCCAGCGCATCGCCGAATGGGATCCCTACACGCGGCCGATCCTGACCGAGATCGACGGCGTGATCGGGTTCGAGGATCTCGTCGAGGGCGCCTCGATGACGGAAACCATCGACGAGGCGACGGGCATAGCCAAGCGCATGGTCATCGACTGGCGGCTCAATCAGCGCTCCGCGACCTTGAAGCCCTCGATCGTGATCAAGACCAGCGATGGCAAAATCGGCAAATTGCAGCGCGGCGGCGACGCCCGCTACACGCTGCCGGTGGAATCCATCCTCAACGTCGATCCCGGCAGCAAGGTCCAGGCGGGCGACATCGTCGCGCGTATTTCGATGGAATCGGCCAAGACGCGCGACATCACCGGCGGTTTGCCGCGCGTCGCCGAATTGTTCGAGGCGCGTCGGCCGAAAGATCACGCCATCATCGCGGAAGCCTCCGGCACCGTCCAGTTCGGGCGCGACTACAAGAACAAAACCCGGATTTCGATCATCCCGAGCGAGGAAGGCGCGGAGCCGATCGAATATTTGATCCCCAAGGGCAAACACATCCATCTTCAGGACGGCGACGTCGTGGAGAAGGGCGACTACATCGTCGATGGAAATCCCGCGCCGCACGACATTCTGGCGATCAAGGGCGTCGAGGAGCTCGCCGCCTATCTCGTCAACGAGATCCAGGAGGTCTATCGCCTCCAGGGCGTCAGCATCAACGACAAGCACATCGAGGTGATTGTCCGGCAGATGCTGCAGAAGGTCGATATCGTCGATCCGGGCGACACCGAATTTCTGTCTGGCGAGCAGGTCGACCAGATGGAGCTCGACGAGGCGAACACGAAGGCGATCGAGGCCGGCCAGAAGCCTGCTTCGGGGACTCCGGTGCTGCTCGGCATCACGAAAGCCTCGCTACAGACCCGCTCGTTCATTTCGGCGGCCTCGTTCCAGGAGACGACGCGGGTGCTCACCGAGGCGGCCGTCAATGGCAAGGCGGACACGCTCGAAGGGCTGAAGGAAAACGTCATCGTCGGCCGGCTCATTCCTGCGGGAACGGGCGCGGCCATGGCGAAGCTGCGCCGTGTCGCCACGATGCGGGACGAAATGATCCTCGCGCAGAAGGCGGAAGCCTCCCGAGCCGCCGCGGCCACGGCGCTTCTGCCGGCGGCGCCGCCACAAGAGTAAAAGCTCCCCCCGGCGCAAAAACCGCCGGGGCGCCCGCCCTGGCGTTTTTCGGTGACCGGCAGGCGTTCCGGCAGGCGCCCGTCATCGGGGGAAGGGATGGAGCCGGCCGGGCTCCATATATATTTTTGCCCAGGATGGCCTCATCGATGCGACGTTCGGCCTGACATGAGTCCTCCCGAGGCGATCTGCGAGAAGGCCGGGCGGTGCGGCGTCATCACGCTGAACCGGCCGCATGCGCTGAACGCCCTGACCTTGAACATGGTGCGCGCCATCGCGGACGCGCTCGATCGCTGGGAGGACGATCCCGCGGTCGACCGCGTGCTGATCAAAGGCGCGGGCGAGCGGGCGTTTTGCGCCGGCGCCGACATCAAGCAATTGTATGAACTCGGCAGGGCCGGGCGCCACGCCGAACAACTTACCTTCTGGCGTGAGGAATATGTCCTCAATCGCCGCATCAAGCTCTATCCCAAACCCTATATCGCGCTGGTGGACGGGATTGTGATGGGCGGCGGAGCCGGCGTGTCGATCCATGGCTCGCATGTCGTCGCCGGCGACGCTTTGAGTTTCGCCATGCCGGAGGTCGGCATCGGTTTTTTTCCCGATATTGGAGCGACGTATTTTCTGCCCCGACTTGCCGGAGCGAGCGGCGCGTATCTCGCCCTGACGGGCGCGAGGATTGGGACTGGAGACGCTCTCGCTTTCGGCCTCGCCAGCGCCTTTGCGCCCTCCTGCCGGCATCCGGCTCTGGCGCAAAGGCTGATCGACGGGGAGCCGTGCGAGGCCGCGATCGCGGCCGAAAGCGCCCCCGCGCCTCGAGCTGCGCTCGGCGATGAACGAGGGGTGATCGACGCATGTTTTTCGGGCGCGAGCGTTACGGCGATTCTCGAGAGGCTGGAAAATGCGCCGGCCGGCGCCTCCGATTTCGCCCGCGCGACCGCGCAGCTCATACGGTCGAGATCGCCAACCAGTCTTGCGATTGCCTTGCGGCAAATGCGGATCGGCGCCAGTCTCGACATCGACGAGGCCATGAGGACGGAATTTCGGATCGCCTCGCGCATCGCCATGGGTGCGGATTTTTACGAAGGCGTCCGCGCGGCCCTTGTCGATAAGGATCGTCGGCCGGCCTGGATTCCGCCGGACGTCGCGGCGGTCACGCCATCGGACACGGAGGACTATTTCGCGCCTCTGGAATTTGGCGAACTGGAGTTCTTCGCAGGGGTTGGCCGGTCATGAGTTTTCTGTCAGGGTTGAAGAAGGATCCGCGCAACAGCCCGCAAGTCTCGACGGGGGCGGTTCGGAGCGCCCCTGGCGGCGATCGGAGGATCTGGCCCCGGATGTCCTGGGGAAATCTGCTTGTCGTTTTCATGCGCCTCCTGGCGATGGTCTGGATCGCCCAGGCTCTGGCGCAATGGAGCGCTGTTCTGCTGCCGAGCCAACCCCTCTTTGATAAGGTTTCGCAGCTCTGGGGCGGGGCAGTGATTTTTTTTGCGGTTCTCGATCCTGTCGCCGCGGTTGGCCTGTGGCTCGCGACGCCCTGGGGCGGGGTGCTCTGGCTTTTCAGCGCGATCGCGCAGATTCTTGTGGCCGCCGCAGTTCCCGGTTTCTTCTCGATAATGTGGATCGTCGCCAACATCGTCCTGATCGTGGTTTACTTCGGCCTTACCTGGCAAGCGGGGCATATCGACCCGGCGTCGGGCGCGCCAAGATAATTTTTTTCTTGATTTGTTTCGCGGCGTGTTTCTCTCCGCCGATGTTTACAACTGGTGGTGCGCGAGGCACTCTTTAAGTCAGCGGGCCGGGTTGGCGTAACCCCTTCGAAAACGGTCAACTCGCCGTCACAGACTTGTGCTTGTTCATTCCCGTTGAGGAGGATTCATTGGGTTCCGAAGTCGAAGGGCTCAGGCGATCAAGGCGCGCTGGCGTTGGCGGGGCGAAACGGATCGCAAGGGGCGCGGCTCCGGCGAATTCCGCCCACGCCGTCCGGCTGGACGAGCCCGAGCCATCGACCGGGAATGAAGCGCTCTCGGTCGCCGACGCGCCCGGAGCTGCCGAAGCCGAAATCGCGGAGAGGCCTGACGACGCGCATGCGGCGTCGCTGGCGCAGTCGCCGCACCGTTTCATCAATCGCGAATTGTCGTGGCTTGAATTCAATCTGCGGGTTCTGCTCGAAGCATCGAACAAGAACCACCCTCTGCTCGAGCAATTGCGGTTCCTTTCAATTTCCGCGACCAACCTCGATGAGTTTTTCATGGTGCGCGTCGCGGGGTTGCGCGGCCAGCTTCGCGCCGGCGTCGCGACGGCGTCCGAGGATGGGCTGACGCCGCCGGAGCAGCTCGAAAAAATTCGTGAGCGCGTGAGTCTTCTGACTCTCGAGCAGCAGCGCCGGTGGCGCGAATTGCGCCTCGAACTGGCTCGCGCCGAGATCAAGATCATCGATCCGGCGGATCTCGACAAGGCTGACAGGATGTGGCTTCAGCACCATTTCCTGACTCATATATTTCCTGTGCTGACGCCGCTGGCGATCGACCCGGCGCATCCCTTTCCGTTCATTCCCAATTTCGGCTTCACGATCGCGCTCGAACTGGTCAGCGCAGGCGGCAACAAGACCTCGAAGGCGCTGATCCGGCTGCCGGCCAAGATCGAACGCTTTATTCGGCTGCCCGACGCGCATGGCGAGAAACATTATCGCTTCATTGCGCTGGAGGCGGCGATTTCGCTGTTCACGCAAAGTCTTTTTCCCGGCTGTCAGATTCGAGGCCTCGGCCTGTTCCGGGTCATCCGCGACAGCGATCTCGAGGTCGAGGAAGAGGCCGAAGATCTCGTCTTGTTGTTCGAGAGCGCGCTGAAACGCCGCCGCCTTGGCTCCGTCATCCGGCTCGAATTCGATAGCGTCATGCCGGAAGAATTGCGCGGGTTTGTGGCGGAAGAGCTCGAGGTCAGCCCCGATGAAGTTTGCGTCCTCGACGGCATGCTCGCCTTGAACGAACTCTCCGAGCTCGTCAGTCTCGACCGGCCGGAACTTAAATTCAAACCCTACAATCCGAGATTTCCCGAACGCTTGCGCGACAATGGCGGCGATTGCTTTCTGACGATCAAGCAGAAGGATCTCGTCGTTCACCACCCCTACGAGTCCTTCGACGTTGTGGTCCAGTTCCTCAATCAGGCGGCAACCGATCCAAGCGTTCTTGCGATCAAGCAGACGCTCTACCGCACCTCCTCCGACAGCCCGATTGTGCGCGCCCTGATTGATGCGGCCGAAGCCGGCAAATCGGTGACGGCTCTCGTTGAACTCAAGGCGCGTTTCGACGAGGCCGCCAACATACGCTGGGCGCGCGACCTCGAACGAGCCGGCGTTCAGGTGGTGTTCGGATTTATCGAACTAAAGACGCACGCCAAATTGTCGATGGTGGTTCGCCGCGAAGGCGGCGGTCTTGTCACCTACTGCCATGTAGGCACCGGCAATTACCACCCTGTCACGGCGCGCATCTACACGGATATCTCGTTCTTCACCGCCGACGCGGCGATCGGCCGGGACGTGTCGCGCATCTTCAACTACATCACCGGCTACGCCGAGCCTGTCGGCCTCGAGCGCATGGCCGTTTCGCCGATCACGCTGAAAGCGCGCTTCCTCGAACATATCCGCGACGAGATCGCTTTCGCCAAAGCTGGAAAGCCGGCCGCGATCTGGGCGAAATGCAATTCTCTCGTCGATTGCGAAATCATCGACGCCTTCTACGCGGCGAGCCAGGCCGGAGTCACGATCGACCTCGTCGTGCGCGGTATCTGCTGTCTACGGCCGGGCGTTCAGGGGCTTTCCGAAAACATCAGGGTGAAGTCCATCATCGGACGGTTTCTGGAACACGCCCGCGTCTATTGTTTCGGAGCGGGACACGGGCTGCCGCATCCAAAGGCGCGGGTCTATATTTCCTCCGCCGATCTGATGCCGCGCAATCTCGACCGCCGCGTCGAAGCGCTGGCGCCGATCCTCAATCCGACCGTGCACGAGCAGATTTTGGATCAGATCATGGTGGCCAATCTGATCGACAACCAGCAAAGCTATCGGGTCTTGCCCGACGGCTCGAGCTCGCGCATACATACTCACGGAAACGAAGAACCGTTCAACGCTCATTCCTACTTCATGACGAACCCGAGTCTGTCCGGTCGTGGAAAATCCCTCAAGCACTCAAGTCCGAAAACGCTCTTCAAGCGATTGGAAGTCCGGTGATTCGCCGTCCTTCCGGGGCCGAGCCAGCGACGATCCGGATTTCGTCATGAAACAGCCGGTCGCGATCGTTGATATCGGATCGAACTCGGTCCGCATCGTTGTCTACGAAAGCCTGACCCGTTCCCCGCGTCCCATTTTCAACGAGAAATCGCTCTGCGCGCTGGGCAACGGCGTAGCGACGACGGGGCGTCTTTCGAGCGGCGGCGTCGAAAAGGCGCTGGCGGCGCTGCGGCGTTTCCGGATCCTCAGCGCCGTGATGGGCGTGCGCGAGATGCATGTCATCGCGACGGCGGCCGCGCGGGACGCATCGAATGGCCCCGAGTTCCTTCAGGCGGCGGAGCAGGCGATCAACGCCCCGATTTCGCTCCTCTCCGGCGACCGCGAGGCGCAATTGTCGGCGCTCGGCGTCGTCTCGGGCATTCACAAGCCGGACGGCGTCGTCGGCGATCTCGGCGGCGGTTCGCTGGAGCTGATCGACGTCAAGGGCGCGCACCTTGGCAAGGGATCGACGCTCCCCCTGGGCGGCCTCACCCTGATGGACGCCTCGGGAAAATCGCCCCGGGCGGCGGTCAAGATCGTCCGGGAGACGCTGGCCAAGTCCAAGACCGTCGAGCGCGTCGCCGGGCGAACGTTTTATGCGGTTGGCGGCACCTGGCGCGCCCTGGCCAAACTGCACATGAGCCAGCGCAATTATCCGCTGACCGTCATGCACGGCTATGTCATCCCCACGGCCGACGCGATGGATTTCGCAGGACTGGTCGAACGGGTGAACGCCGAAGCGCTAAGCTCGATCGAGACCGTGAGCGCGCAGCGCCGTCCGCTGCTCGCCTATGGCGCCGCCGTGCTGGAGGAAATCATCCGCCGCGCGCCGCCCAAGGAAATCATGATCTCCTCTACCGGCGTGCGTGAAGGCCTGCTTTACGAGATGCTCGCCGCGCAGGAGCAGGCGCAAGATCCGCTGATCGTCGCGGCGTCGGAGTTCAACCAGCTTTTCGCGCGCGCGCCCCGGCACGCGGAGGATCTTTGCGCCTGGACCGACCGTTTCGTGAAGTCGACTCAGCTTGAGGAAACCATTGACGAACGGCGCCTTCGCCATGTCGCGTGCCTGCTGGCGGACGTGAACTGGCGCGCCCATCCAGATTACCGGAGCGACGAGAGCGTCAATCTCGTCGAGAACACCTCCTTCATCGGGGTCGACCATCCCGGCCGCTCTTTTCTGGCCCTGACGACATCCTACCGCTATCTTGGCCTCGACGCCGACGTTAGCCCCCAGATCCGGGCGCTGGTGTCCTCGAGGGCGCTCGACAAGGCCCGGATCGTCGCCGCCGCCATCAGGCTCGCCTCCACGCTTTCGGGAGCGATGCCGGATGTTCTGCCCAGCACGCCTGTCGCCTGCCTCAAGACAAAGCTGATTCTGACCTTGCCTCACAAACTCGCCGATCTCTCCTGCGACCGGCTTCTCAACCGTCTGAAACAGCTCGCCCGGCTCATCGGCCGCGTGCCGGAGATCGTTATTACGGGGTGAGCGCTTGCGTCCCGCGCTCCTTTCGGCCGCCGCTCAATTGGCGGCGCTGTCGCGCGCGGCGTCCTGCCATTCAAGCGTAACGACCCTGCCGTCCTCCACGGTGAGCGCAAGGCGGCCCTGCTTCAGTTCCAGCGCCTTGACGCCGAAAAGTTCGCGCCGCCAGCCGGTGAGGGCGGCGACCTTGGCGTTATCGTCGGCGGCGATCGCCTCGAGATCATCCACCGTGGCGATCATCTTGGCCGCCACACCATGGCTCTCGCTGACCTGGCGGAGCAAAACCTTCAACAATTCGACAGTCGCGCCGTTGCCGCCGCTGCGCCGCTCGCGTTCGAGCTTCGGCAGCGTTTTCGGATCGCGGGCGAGACCGCGCTCGATCGCCGCCAGGATTTCGACGCCGGCGCGGGAGCGCTCCATGCCGCGCGGAAACGCGCGCAGATTGCCCAAGGCGTCGGCAGTCCGCGGAGCCGCGAGCGCGACCTCGATCAGCACATCGTCCTTCAGCACCCTCGAGCGGGGCACGTCGCGCTCCTGCGCCTCGGCTTCCCGCCAGCGGGCGACCTCCATGAGGACGGCGAGATCCCGCGGCTTGCGGACCCGGTTGCGAAACCGTTCCCATGCATGTTCTGGATGCTGTTCATAGGTCGATGGCGAGGTCAGCAGCGCCATCTCGTCCTGCAGCCAATCGAGGCGTCCGGTCTGCTCTAATTTGCGGCGCAGGAATGCATAAATATCGCGCAGATAGGTGACGTCCGCGATGGCGTAATCGACCTGCGCCGGCAAAAGCGGGCGCCTCGACCAGTCGGTAAAACGCGACGATTTGTCGAGGGTCACCTTCGAAACCGTCTGAACGAGTTCGCCATAGGATACCTGGTCGCCAAAACCGCAGACCATGGCCGCAACCTGCGTGTCGAACAGGGGCGCGGGTATCATTTTGGCGAGATTCCAAACGATTTCAAGATCTTGTCGTGCAGCGTGAAACACTTTCGTGAGCGCCGGTTTCGCCATGAGCTCGAAAACGGGCCCAAGGTCGATTCCCTCCGCCATGGCGTCGACGGCGACGGCCTCCGCCTCGGAGGCGATCTGGACGACGCAGAGCCGCGGCCAGAAGGTGGTCTCCCGCAGGAACTCGGTGTCAACCGTGACGAAATCATGCTCGGCGAGACGGCGGCAGGCCGCCGCCAGATCATCCGTCGTCGCGATAAGGCTCATAAGATCTCAATCATTCGATGACCGTCGAAAGGCCGCGAGTCCGCGCCGTTGTGCGCGAGGCGCTCTCCTTCGAGTAGACCCTGCAAGCCATACGAGCAAGGGCGAGGCCATAGAGAGGGCCTCTGGCGGCTTGACAGAAGCCGCCTGCTCATGCGGTTCTCCGCCCGCTGCGGGCGAAGGCTCGCCCCTTTGCCTTTCCTCCTGCTTGCGAAGTGACGATGCACCGCTACCGTTCCCACACCTGCGGCGACCTGCGCGATACCATGGCCGGCGAGACCGTCCGTCTGTCCGGCTGGTGCCATCGCATTCGTGACCATGGGGGCGTTCTCTTTATCGATCTGCGCGATCATTACGGACTCACGCAATGCGTCGTCGATCCCGATTCGCAGGCCTTTGGCCTTGCCGAAAAACTCCGCTCGGAATGGGTCGTGCGCATCGACGGCGCCGCGCGCGTGCGCCCGGCGGGAACTGAAAACGCCGAGATGCCGACTGGCCTCATCGAGGTCTACGTCGAGGAGATCGAGGTCCTTGGACCCGCCGCCGAGCTCCCGCTGCCCGTGTTCGGCGACCAGAATTACCCCGAGGACATCAGGCTTCGCTACCGGTTTTTGGACCTGCGACGTGACAAGCTGCACCAGAACATCATGCTGCGCGGGCGGATCATCGATTCGCTGCGGGCCCGCATGAAGGCGCAGGGGTTCTTCGAATTTCAGACGCCGATCCTGACCGCGTCGAGCCCTGAGGGCGCGCGCGACTTTCTGGTGCCCTCGCGCCTGCATCCGGGCAAATTCTACGCCCTGCCGCAGGCGCCGCAGCAGTTCAAGCAGCTCCTGATGGTCGCCGGGTTCGACCGCTATTTCCAGATCGCGCCGTGTTTCCGCGACGAGGACGCCAGAGCCGACCGCAGTCCGGGCGAATTCTACCAGCTCGACATCGAGATGAGCTTTGCGACACAAGAGGATGTTTTCGCTGCGGTTGAGCCGGTCTTGCGCGGCGTGTTCGAGGAGTTCGGCGCCGGCAGACCGGTCACGCAAAGCTTCCCGCTCATTCCCTACGCCGAGGCGATGCTGAAATACGGCTCCGACAAGCCGGACCTGCGCAATCCTTTGGTCATCGTCGACGTGACGGAGGAGTTTTCGCGCGACGACGTGAGCTTCAACGCGTTCAAGAACGTCATCAAGGCGGGCGGCGCCGTTCGCGCCATTCCCGCGACGGGTGCAGGCGCACAGCCGCGCTCGTTCTTCGACAAGCTCAATGATTGGGCAAAAGGCGAGGGCGCGGCGGGGCTTGGTTATGTGATTTTCGAGGGCGAGGGCGGTGCGCTCGCCGGCAAAGGGCCGATCGCGAAATTCCTGCCGCCGGATGTTCAGAAGGCGATCGCGCAAAAAGCCGGTCTCAAGGCCGGCGACGCCGTCTTTTTCGCCTGCGACAAGGAGGAGAAGGCGGCCAAACTCGCGGGCGCCGCGCGGATCAAAATCGGCCACGATCTCGGCCTCTCGAAAACCGACGTCTTCGAATTCTGCTGGATCGTTGATTTCCCGATGTACGAATGGAACGAGGACGAAAAGAAGATCGACTTCTCCCACAATCCGTTCTCGATGCCGAATTTTGAGCGCGACGCCTTCCTTGCGCTCGACCCGTCGGACGAGAAGACGATTTTGGGCATGAAGGCGTTTCAGTACGACATCGTCTGCAACGGAATCGAGCTTTCGTCCGGCGCGATCCGGAACCACCGTCCCGACGTGATGAAGAAGGCGTTCGCGCTCGCCGGCTATGGCGAGGATGTGCTCGAGGACAAGTTCGGCGGCATGTATCGCGCCTTCCAGTATGGCGCGCCCCCGCACGGCGGCGTCGCCCCCGGCGTCGACCGTATCGTGATGCTGCTCGCCGGCGAGGAGAACCTGCGCGAAATCGTGCTTTTCCCGATGAACCAGCGGGCGGAGGACCTGCTCATGGGCGCGCCGTCCGACGTCACGATGAAGCAATTGCGCGAATTGCACATCCGGCTGAACCTGCCCGAGGCGAAAAGCTAGCTCCTCGGGGCGAGGCCGGACGTTACTCGTCTTTTGGCTCCTGCTCTTTCTCCTCGCCGGGCGGCTCCAGCGATTTCAGATAGGAGATGAAATTTTCGATCTGGTCCGCATCGAACCGGAACTGGGGCATCGTCGGATGGCCGACCATGATGCCCTCGGCCAAGGATTCCGACAGATCCTCGACGTTGTATCGCAGATGCAATTGACGGAACGGGGGCGCAAGCTGCAACGGGCTGTCGCCAAAGCGCCCGATCGCATGACATTTGGAGCACCATTCCTGGGCGAGCCTTTGCCCCAGTTGCGGATTTCCACCCTCGCCAAGAGCGGGACTGGCGGCCGCGAGGACAAAACCGGCGGCCGCGGCGTAAACGTACGATCTTGCCAATGGAAGAGCCTTGTTCACGGGATTGGTTGAGCCGACGGCGGCGGATGGAGAATTGGCGTCAGCTTACGATATCGAGGGCGCGAAGGTAACGCCCCTCAACAAAGTTTGATTCCAGGGCCGGGCGCATTGGCCGGGCGCATTTCCGCGTTGACCTTCGCTCCTTTGAGAGGAAGGGTTAAATCTACAAAAATCAACGTTCAAGCAATTTACAGGGAGGATGCGATGTCCAAGGTCAAGATCCGCAACGGCGATTGGGTCGTCGTCGCCGACGGACGCAAGGCGCTTCTTCTGGAAAACGAAGGCGACGAAACCTTGCTCAACCTCAAGACGCGCGAAGTCCGCGAACATGCGGACCCGCCCAATCGCGAGCTGAACGACGACCGCCCGGGCAGGGTGCATCAGTCAGCGAATGTGTCCCGCAGCTCCGTCGAACAGACCGACCGGCATTTCGAAGCCGAAAAAGTCTTTGTGGCGGAATTGTCTGAAAGGCTTACCGGATTGATCGCCTCGGGCGGCGTCAAAGGCCTGATCATCGTCGCGCCGGCGACGGTTCTCGGTCTCATCAGAAAGGAATATTCGCCCTCCGTGAGCGCGGCGCTGCGGGGCGAAATCGATCATGATCTGACCCATTTGCCGATTTACGAAATCGAGAAACATCTCTTGCATTGAAGCATCGCCTGCATTGCGTCCCTTCTGGAGCGCCCTTCGAGCAACCGACGGAGCCATGATGGTCCTGAACGAACCAGGATTCGCCACAAGCCGGCGCCGTCTCCTCATCTCCCCGGCTTGTCTCGCGGCGGCGCTGATCTGTGCTCCCTCGGCCAAGGCCGGGCAAGCCCGCGTTTCGGGAAATGTTTCCTATCGCGAGCGGATCGCCCTTCCGCCGGGTTATGTCGTTCGGGTGGAACTGCTCGACATTTCCCGGCAGGACGCGCCATCAACTCCCATCGCCGCCGTTGAATTGACGCCGCCGCATCAGGTCCCGGTCGCATTTGAACTGGCCTATGATGAGGCCCGCATCGATCCTCGCTTCACTTACGCGGTACGCGCCTCAATCCTCGTCGGCGGCCGGCTGATGTTCGCCAGCGCGCAAAATCACCTCGTCATCACCAACGGCCATCCGAACAACGCGGACCTCTGGCTTCAGCGGGTCTCCGAGCGGAAAGCCGAAGAGAAACCCGCTCCGCCCGCCCTCGCGGGAGAGTGGAGGGTGGAGGATATCGGCGGGCGCGGCGTTCTGGACGACCTGCAATCGACGCTGCGTTTCGGAGCGAACGGCGCGGCGTCCGGCCATGGCGGATGCAATAATTTCAATGGAAGCTTCGTCTCATCGGGGGCCAAACTCCGGTTCGGGCCGCTCGCCGTGACCATGATGGCCAGCATTCCCGCGATTGCGGATCATGAGAAAAAGTATTTTGCGGCGCTCGCCGCCGTCCGCACGGCGCGTATCGAAGGGGGAGTTCTTTTTCTCGCCGACGCAAACGGCGCGCCTCTTGTCAAATTGACCCGGCCATGAGTTGACCCGGCCATGAGCGCAAGCGCCGGGCGGCGTCGTTCCCGGTGCGTGCCAGCGGGAACGCGGTCATGGCAGCGATATTGCTTGTTTTTTATATAATGGTTGCGGCCTATGAGCCTTGCGGCCCCCGCCCATCGAGCCGGCCCATCTCGCATCGAGGATCACCCTGAGTGAGCATCATTGCCGCCATCCACCATGTCACCCACTATAAATACGACCGGCCCGTCGCGCTCGGACCGCAGACGATCCGACTGCGGCCGGCGCCGCATTGCCGGACCCGGGTGCTCGGCTATTCGCTGAAGGTGACCCCCGCCAACCATTTTGTGAACTGGCAGCAGGATCCGCATGGCAATTGGCAGGCTCGCTATGTGTTTCCCGAAAAAGTCTCGGAACTGAAAATCGAGGTCGACCTCACCGCCGATCTCTCCGTCATCAATCCTTTCGATTTCTTCATCGAGCCTTACGCCGAGGAATTTCCCTTCGCCTATCAGGCCGACCTCAAGGCCGAATTGTCGCCCTACCTCGATGCGGAGCCGAAGGGGCCGTTTCTGACGGACTACATGGCGACTCTGCCGCAGGATCCGATCCATATCGTCACCTTTCTGGTGGAGCTCAACGCAAGGCTCCAGCAGCACATCCGCTATGTCATCCGGATGGAGCCGGGCGTACAGACCCCGGAGGAGACCCTGCGCCTTGCCTCAGGCTCGTGCCGCGATTCCGCCTGGACCCTCGTTCAGATCCTGCGCAACCTCGGGCTCGCGGCCCGGTTCGTCTCCGGCTACCTCATCCAGTTGCGCGCCGACATCGATCCCGTCGAGGGACCGAAGGGCACGCAGCACGATTTCACCGACCTGCACGCCTGGGCCGAGGTCTATCTGCCTGGCGCGGGATGGATCGGCATGGACGCCACCTCCGGGCTTTTCTGCGGCGAGGGCCATCTGCCCGTCGCCGCGACGCCGCACTATCAATCGGCGGCCCCGATCACGGGCATCGTCGAACCCGCCAACGTCGATTTTCATTTCGACATGCAGGTGACGCGGGTCGCCGAAGCCCCGCGCATCACGCTGCCGTTCTCCGACGCGTCGTGGGACAGGCTCGACGCGCTGGGCGAGCAGGTCGACGCCGATCTCGCCAAACAGGACGTCCGCCTGACGATGGGTGGCGAGCCAACCTTCGTCTCGATCGACGATTTCGAATCCGAGGAATGGAACACCGCCGCCGTCGGCCCGACGAAACGCGCGTTCGCCGACGCGCTCATCCGGCGCTTGCGGCAACGATTCGCGCCCGGTGGAATGCTGCATTACGGCCAGGGCAAATGGTATCCTGGCGAGTCGTTGCCGCGCTGGGGCTTTTCGCTGTACTGGCGCAAGGATGGGCTTCCGATCTGGCGCAACGGCGCCCTGATCGCGAAAGTCGCGGAGATCAAGGCGTCAAGCCCCAAAGGCGAAGAATCGACGGCTGCAAAGCCGACCGAGCCGGCGATCGTGGAGGAGCATCGTGTCCAGGCTGAGAATCTCGCGACCGGACTCGCGCGGCGGCTGGGGATCGATACGGATTACGTTCTTCCGGCCTTTGAGGATCCGGCGACCTGGCTGCTGAAAGAAGGCAACCTTCCAGACAACACCGATCCGCTCGATCCGAAACTCGAAGACCCCGAAGAGCGCAATCGGATGATACGCACCTTTGCGCGGGGCCTGACCAAGGCGTCCGGCTATGTCCTCCCGGTGCAGCGCTGGAATACGCAGGCGGGCGCCTCGGGTTCAACCCGGTGGATCAGCGAAAAATGGGCGCTGCGGCGCGGCAAGCTGTTCCTCGTTCCGGGCGATTCGCCTGTCGGCTACCGGCTGCCGCTGTCGTCGCTGCCGTGGGTTCCGCAATCGTCCTATCCGTTCATCAATCCGCAGGATCCGCTGGAGGAGCGGGGACCGTTGCCGGACATGCACGAGGCGCTGCAGCGGGTGG
Source organism: Methylocapsa palsarum (assembly GCF_900114285.1). GTDB lineage: Bacteria > Pseudomonadota > Alphaproteobacteria > Rhizobiales > Beijerinckiaceae > Methylocapsa > Methylocapsa palsarum. Next base: position 209,079 of record NZ_FOSN01000002.1, read on the forward strand.
AGCGGGCTCCGGCGCCCGCCGCCGCCCGGCAGGACCGGATCGAGCAGGAGGTCATCGCCGGCGCGGTGCGGACCGCCGTGTCGGTCGAGATCCGCGACGGCGTGCTGTGCGTCTTCATGCCGCCGGTCGAAAAGCTGGAGGATTACCTCGAACTTCTCGCCGCGGTCGAGGCCGAGGCCGAGGCGCGCGGGACGCCGGTTCATATCGAGGGCTATCCGCCGCCGTTCGATCCCCGCATCGACGTCATCAAGGCGACGCCGGACCCCGGCGTCATCGAGGTCAACGTGCATCCGGCGGCCAGCTGGCGGGTTGCGGTCGAGACCACCAAGGGGCTCTATGAGGACGCGCGCCAGACCCGCCTCGGCGCCGATAAATTCATGACCGATGGGCGCCATACCGGAACGGGGGGCGGCAATCATGTCGTCCTCGGCGGCGCGACGCCGGCGGATTCGCCCTTCCTGCGCCGGCCCGACCTTTTGAAAAGTCTGGTGCTCTACTGGCAGCGCCATCCCTGCCTCTCGTATTTCTTCTCCGGACTTTTCATCGGCCCGACGAGCCAGGCGCCGCGCGTCGACGAGGCCCGGCACGATCAGCTCTACGAACTCGAAATCGCCTTGTCGCATGTGCCGGAGCCGGGCCAGCCCTCACCATACTGGCTGGTCGACCGGCTGTTCCGCAATCTGCTCGTCGACGTGACGGGCAATACGCACCGCTCCGAAATCTGCATCGACAAGCTCTATTCGCCGGACGGCCCCACCGGGCGGCTCGGACTGCTCGAATTCCGCTCGTTCGAGATGCCGCCGGACGCGCGCATGAGCCTTGCGCAGCAATTGCTGCTGCGCGCCCTCGTCGCCTGGTTCTGGCGCGAGCCGCAGAAGGGCGGTCTCGTCCGCTGGGGCACGACGCTGCACGACAGGTTCATGCTGCCGCATTTCATCTGGAAGGATTTCCTTGGCGTCCTCGACGATCTGAAGGGCGGCGGCTATGCGTTCGATCCGGTCTGGTTCGAGGCGCAGCGCGAATTCCGCTTTCCGGTCTATGGCGAGGTCGAGCATGGCGGCGTGAAGCTCGAAGTCCGGCAGGCGCTGGAGCCATGGAACGTCATGGGCGAGCAGGGCGCCATCGGCGGCACCGTCCGCTATGTGGATTCGTCCGTGGAGCGGTTGCAGGTCAAGGCGACCGGCTTCGTCGAGGGCCGCCATATCGTCGCCTGCAACGGCCGGCGGATGCCGATGACGAGCACCGGAGCCTCGGGCGAAGCCGTCGCCGGCGTGCGGTTCAAGGCCTGGCAGCCAAGCAGCGGGCTGCACCCGACCATTCCCGCGCATGCGCCGCTGACCTTCGACATCGTCGATCTCTGGAACGGGCGGGCGCTCGGCGGCTGCGTCTATCACGTCGCCCATCCGGGCGGGCGGAACTACGACACGTTCCCGGTCAATTCCTACGAGGCCGAGGCCCGGCGCCTCGCGCGATTCCAGAGTTTCGGCCATACTCCGGGGCCGTTCGAGGCGCCGAAGGAGGAGCGCTCCGGCGATTTTCCGCTGACGCTCGACCTGCGCCGGCCGGCGAATGTGTGAGTCTCGAAGCGACGTTCTCGCGCGGTTCGCTGGAGCATATTCCGATCGGATTGAATCTAGGTCGTCTCGCACGCTGCTTGCGAGCGGCGGGCGATCGCCTCACCTCAACTGACGCTTCGGCATCGGCGGCGCGGGATAGCGCCCGAGCCTGTTATTCCAGTAAGCCCACGAACGCGGATCGATAATGCCCGGCGGCGCGTGGTCGAGAGCGTCCCGGAAATCGTCATCGCTCATGAATTCGCGCAAGATCTTCATGTCTTCGTGAGTCGCGCGCGCCAGAGCATAGGCGGCGAAGCGAAACGGGTCGGACAAAGCCTCCGCCGGTTCCTCGAACCAGACGAGACGCCGCGCCAGAGCTTCCGTGACTGGGGTGAGCGGGATGGGTTTCATCGCGAGGGCCCGTGATCGGGGTCGAGGTTGCGACCGGCCCCTGGGAGCGCGGGGAGGCGGTCGAGATCGACCTCCCGCACTGCTTTCGCCAAACGATCCTTAACCGACCCGGGCAGGCGGCGAAGATTGCCGTCCTCGAAATAACAAAGCGCCTTCAAGGTGCTTTGTGGATTGAACTCCATGCCATGAATCGCCCGCGCGGCGGTGAGCGCCATCGGCAAATCGATCCTGCCGTCGGTCAACAAGGCGTCGATGTCGAGATAATCCTTCGCTTCCGCCCGCTGCTGCACCACGGACGCCTTGGCCCCGGCAAGATCAAGCAGGGACGCCACTCGCAATCCATTGTCCGGCGCAATCAGCGGCGGCAGCAAACGCGGAATGTCCGGCAGCCCGAAGAAGGACAGTTTGACCAAGCCGCCGCAGTCAACGTTGCAACTGAAAGCATTCGGTTCTCGCTGTGTCACCGTCGCCCCGGCGAGAAAGGGGATGGCGGGAACGAGCCGAGCCGGATCGAGCGCCTTGTCGCCGAAAAAATCGAAGTCAACCGAGACGCGATGTCCAAGATGCAGGGCGATCGCCGTGCCTCCATAGAGGACGAATTCCGGCGGCACTTCGGCAAGCTCATTCCACAGCCGCCGCTGCGGCGGGGGCAAGATGTCGAGACGGGGCGAAAAGGAATCGGACATCTAGGCTTTCTGGATGCCGGGCATCATAGCAGTTTCGAGAGGCCGAAATCAAAGATGCGCAGGATCCGTTCCTCCGCCGCTCCTTCTCCGCTTCTCGCCGAACTTGACCTACGCGTGGACGGCGCTAGCTTGCGCGCTCGTGAAAACAGCCTCACGCCAGCGCGCGAGGATAAACATGCAGGATCAAAATGCGCCGCATCATCGCCGCCGCCGGCCTTCTCATCCTTCTGGCGAGCGCCGGGCAGGCGCAGGCGCCTTCGCCTGATTTGAAATCGGGCGCCAAGCAAACTCCCGCCGCAGCGCCAAAAGGCGCGCCGGACAAGACGACGGACGCCTTCGGCGACTGGTCGGTCGTCTGCATCACACAGGCGGCCGGCGAAAAGGTCTGCGAGGTCGACGCGGCCCTGACCATTCGAGGGCAGACCTCGCCGGTGGCGCAGATCAGCTTCGTGCGGGCGGCGAGGGACCAGCCGATGCGGCTCGTCGCCCTTGTGCCGGTGAACGTGGCGATCAAGGGCGGCGTCAGGATCCAGACTGCGGACAAGACCCTCTTTACTCTTCCCTTCACAACCTGCGTACAGGCCGCCTGCATCGCCGAAATCGAACTGACCAAGGAGCAGGTCGCCCATTTCCATGGGCAATCCCAGCCGGGTCAGATCATTCTGGACGATCCGTCCGGCAAGCCGGCCGCGCTTCAGGTGTCGTTCAAGGGCCTCGATCAGGCGCTCGATTCGTTCCTCAAGCGCCAGGAGAAGTAGCGGTTTGGAGCATCTTCCGATTGGATCGAATCAATCCACTGGAATATGCTCAAGCCACTGATCCTGAATCGATTTCTGATCGATCGCATGAATTCATTCAATCGGAAAGCGCTAGACCTTCGCCCGGACGAAGGCGCCGGCCGAGGCCAGTGCAAGGCGCGCGTCGGCGAGCACCGACGCCCACAGATGCCAGACGTGGATCATCCGCGGCCAGATCTCCAGCGTCACGGCGACCTCCGCGGCGCCCGCGCGCCCGGCGATCCGAACGGCGTCGTCAAGCAGGGTTTCGTCGGAGCCGACCTGCACCAGCAGGGGCGGCAGGCCGCGAAGGTCCGCGTGGAGCGGCGAGATCAGCGGATTGGCCGCATCGGCGCCGCCGACGTAAGCGGCGGTCAGTTCGTCGAGATAGTCTTTCTGGATCATCGGATCGACGTCCGCCTTCGAGGCGATGGTCCCGCCGGTCATCTGGAGGTCCACCCAGGGCGAAACCAGCCAGCCGCAGGCGGGCATGGGCGATCCGGCGTCGCGCAGCAGCGTCAGCAGCGCCAGGGTCAGCCCGCCGCCCGCGCTGTCGCCGCCGACCGCGATGCGGTCGGGCGTAAAGCCTCTGCGGATCAGGAAATCATAAGCGGCCCGAGCATCTTCCAGCGCCGCGGGAAATGGGTGCTCGGGCGCAACCCTGTAGTTTACGGCGAGCGTGCGCACGCCGGCGGCGCGGCCTGCCTCCGCAACCATGTAACGATGGCTCGCAATCGAGCCGGAACAATAGCCGCCGCCATGAAGATAGAGCAGCGCCTTCGAGGGATCGGCCCCTTCGGCCAGGGACCATTCGACGCGAAGGGAGCCGACGGTTTCCGTCTCGAGCTTGATGTCCGGAGCGAGGGGAATTGCGCCCATTGCGTCGAGCCGTTTCCGCCGCTCGGGAAAATCCGGCGGCCGGGGCCGCAGGCGAAACAATTCGCGGATGTCCTCGATCCCCATATCGGGCATTGGGTTCTCCTTGGGACGGATCAGTCCACGAAGGCGGGAAGCTTGAAATCGGCGGCGACTTCGCGCACGGTCTGAGCATGAGGCCTGCGCAGGTGCAATTCTTATTTTAGCCTCCAACGAGAGTCCGCGCGGATGAGCCGGGCAGGCGTCGTCACACCTGGCGCGCCGACGCCTTTTGCGCAGCAGGCGGGGCGGCTGGCGCAGTCTTTTGCTCCTCCGCTGCTCTTTGGTTTGCGGCTGTCCGCGTCGGTCGCTTTGGCGCTTTACGTCGCCTTTTCGCTCGAACTCGACAATCCTTCCTGGGCGGGCACGACGGCGGCGGTCGTGTGCCAGCCACAGCTTGGCGCGTCTCTGCGCAAAGCCTCGTTCCGGCTCGTTGGAACGCTCATCGGCGCCGCCGCGATCGTTGTCCTGACGGCGTGCTTTCCACAAAATCGGATCGGGTTTTTCCTGGGTCTGGCGTCCTGGGGCGCGGCCTGCGGCTTCTTCGCGACGATCCTGCGCAATTTCGCGGCCTATGCGGCGTCGCTCGCCGGCTATACCGCCGCGATCATCGCCAGCGACGCGCTCGGAGCGACGGGCGGCCCGGGCCCCGAAGTGTTCATGCTCGCCGTCGTCCGCGCGAGCGAAATCTGCATCGGGATCCTGTGCGCCGGACTGGTGCTCGCGGGAACCGATTTCGGCCGAGCGCGCCGCACTCTCGCCGCCGAATTCGCCTCGCTTTGCGCCGCGATCACAGAGCGCCTCTTGGCCGCGTTCCTGACGGGGGGACCCGATGAGACCCAGCGGGTCCGGCGCGAACTGATCCGACGGGTCATCGCGCTCGATCCGGTCATCGACGCCGCGATCGGGGAGGCGTCCGACCTGCGCTATCGCTCGCGCACGTTGCAGGCGGCGGTCGGCGGCCTGTTCGCGGCTCTTTCCGGCTGGCGCGTCGCCGCGCGTCGCCTCGAAGTCTCGCCAGCCGATCAGGCTCGCGTCGAAGGCGCAATCATCGGCAGCAGCCTGCCGCAGGAATTTAGAGGACCGCAGGAGCTTCGAGGACGGCAGGAGATTGGAGAGCGCGAGTTGAGCGCCGTCGAAGCCGGCCTCGCCGCGGATCCGGCGCGCATGCGCGATCTCTACCGGACTGCGGCGCGCGCGCTGACGACGCTTCCGGCGGACACCCCTTCGCTCCGGCTGCTCGCCGACAGCGCGGCGGAAGCGATGCTGGGGCTTTCGCGCGCAAGCAACGGGCTCGCCCTGCTCAAACATCCCGGGCGCGCGGCCGCCGCATCGGGCGCGGCCGATCTGAGCGTGCCGGACTGGCTTCCTGCCGCGATCAACGCGGTTCGCGCGTTTCTCACGATCGGCGTGGTCGAACTGTTCTGGACCTTGACCGCATGGCCGAGTGGAGCACAGGCCATCACATTCGCCGCAATCGTGATTTTGCTTTTGTCGCCGCAGGCCGACCGGGCCTACCCGGCGGCCATGATGTTTCTCATCGGCGCCTGTGTGGCGGTGCTGCTGGCGATGATCGTCAAGTTCGCGGTTCTGCCGCAAATCGTCACCTTCGCCGGTCTGAGCCTCGTCATGGGCCTCGTTCTGACTCCCCTGGGATTTCTCATCGCCTTACCGTGGCGGTCGGCGCTGTTTGCGGCGGCGGCGATCAACTTTGCCGCGCTGCTCGCGCCGGCCAATGTCATGAGCTATGATCTTCTCACGTTCTTCAATTCGTCGATGGCGGTCGTCGCGGGCGTCGGCGTCGCTACGCTCGCCCTGCGCCTCCTGCCGCCCTTGTCGCCGGCGGCATGGACGGAGCGGCTTCTCCGGCTCACCCTGCAGGATCTACGGCGGCTCGCGACGCATCCTTGCGACTGGACGAGACGCGAATGGGAGGGGCGAATTATCAGCCGCCTTGTCGCGCTGCCGGATCAAGCCGAGCCCTTGCAGCGCGCCTGGCTCGCCGGAGCGCTTACGCTTGGACGGGAAATCCTGAGGCTTCGCAATTTGGCTGCTCGACTGAATCTCCGCGACGAGGCCGAAGGCGCCTTCGCCGCGCTGGCCCGGGGCGACTGCGCGGCGGCGATCGGCCGCCTCGCCGAGATCGACCGCATTTTGGCGGACGCGAATGCCAGGACTGCGCCGGCGCGACTTCGCGCGCGCGCTGGCATTCTTGTGATGACCGACGCGCTCACCGAGTATGAAGACTATTTCGATGCGGGAAGCCCTGGGTGAAATTCACGGAAATCAATCTGTTCGGAGTCTATTTCGCGCCCATCGTTTTCATGATGGGCGCGGCCTGGCTGGCGATGATCCTGCTGCGCCGCCTCGTGGATCGTTTCGGCGTGAAGCGGCAAGTCTGGCATCCGGCGCTTTTCGAATTCGCAGTCTACACGATCTTGTTGTCCTGCATCATTCTTTTCAGCGCGCGTTGAGGCTTTCGATGGACGCACCCGAGCCCAAATCGAAAGCCGCTGCGGCGTTCGCGCGCCAGCGCGCCATGCCTTTGGTCCTTACGCTCGCAATGGTCACGGCCGCGGGATTTCTCGGCTGGGCGGCGTGGCGGGCCTATATGGGCGCGCCGTGGACGCGCGATGGAACCGTCCGCGTTTATGTCGTGACGATCGCTCCGGAAGTCGCCGGACGCATTGTCGAACTTCCGGTCGTCGACAATCAGTTCGTGCACAAGGGAGACCTTTTGATGCTGATTGATCCGACCGATTACACGATCGCCGTCCGCCAGGCTCAGGCGCAGGTCGAGCAGACGCGGGCGGTCGCTGAAAACGCGCAGGCGGAATCGAATCGCCGGCAGAAACTGAATCTGCTTGCCGTGACCGTGGAGGAGAAAGAGAGCTACCTCAGCCGCGCGCAAAGCGCCGACGCGAGCTTCCAGCAGGCGCAAGCCGCGCTGGACCGCGCGCGAGTTAATCTTGAGCGCACCCGGATTGTTTCTCCGGTCAATGGCTATGTCACCAATCTGCTGGCCCAGCTTGGCGATTACGCCACGATCGGGCAGAACAAGGTGTCGATCGTCAACGCCGATTCGTTCTGGGTCGACGGCTATTTCGAGGAGACCCAGCTTGGGTCGATCCATGAAGGCGATCCTGCAATCGTCAAGCTGATGGGGTATGATCAAATCGTGCGCGGCCATGTCAACAGCATCGCCCGAGGAATCAAGGTCTCGAACGCCCAGCCGGACCCGTCCGGCCTTGCCGCGGTGAATCCGATTTTCACCTTCGTGCGTCTCGCCCAGCGGGTGCCGGTCCGCATCGAACTCGACGAGGTCCCCAAGGAAGTGCGCCTCATCGCGGGACTGACCGCGACCGTAGAGATCGAGCCTGCGCCTCAAAAGACGGCGCGGAAAGACCAGAAGCGAACCAAATGAAAGTTTCAGGGCGGAGCCGCGGCAGGTGAACTGCGCCGGAACAGATCACAGAAGGCGCAATTACGAAGGCGGTCCGGCGATCATCCTCGTTCGGCCGCAGCTTGCCGTGAATATCGGCATGTGCGCGCGGGCGATGGCGAATTTCGGCCTTTCCGATCTCCGCCTTGTTTCGCCGAAAGAGGGCTGGCCGCGCACCGGCGCTTTAAAAAAGGGCGCCAACGCGGCGGCGGCGGGGGCCGTTCACCTGCTCGAGGCGGCGAAGCTTTTTGATTCGCTCGAGGCGGCGATCGAGGACGTCAATTTCGTCTTCGCGACGACAGCGCGCGAGCGCGGGCAGTCAAAGCCGGTCCTGACCCCGGAGGAGGCGATGCCCGAATGCGCGCGGGCGATCGCATCGGGCGAAAGGCACGGGATCTTGTTCGGACCGGAACGCACCGGTCTCTCCAACGACGAGGTGGCGCTGGCCGACGCCATTATCACCTTTCCCGTCAATCCCGCCTACGCGTCCTTGAACCTCGCCCAGGCGGTGCTCCTCACCGGCTACGAATGGATGCGGGCCTCGAGCGCGGCGCAGGCGCCCTTCGCGCTTCCAGAACGCTCTCCGCGCGCGCCGCGCGGCATGGTGCTGTCGTTTTTCGATTATCTCGAAGGCGAACTAGAACGCACCGGCTTTTTCCGTCCGCCCGGCAAGCAGCCGGTCATGCGGCGGAATCTGCGCAATATTTTTCACCGGCTGGAGATGACCGAGCAGGACGTGCGGACGCTGCGCGGCATGGTCGTGCGCCTCGTCGAAGGCGACCGAGTGGAAGGCGGGCGACGCCGGAAGGCGAAAGTCTCAACCCAGCCGCAGGAGCTGGAGAGCGAGGACAAATCCCAGCCGCCCGAGTGATTCGACGCGAGTGATTTCGATGGCTGTGTGGCGGTGGAGAATTCAAGCGATCCGCCTGCTTCGCCCTAATTGGGCCGCGAGGCTGCGCGACAAGCCGTTTTGCCGTCAATTGTCCCTTAACCGTTAACCTGTTTGCATGAAGTGTCCGCCGGCTCCGCTTTTTGGATCGAGAAGAGCTCCGCTTTTTGGATCGAGAAGAAAAGCGCGCCTGTCATAGGCTCACGCAAAGTTTTGACGCCAATGCTCCGCGCGCCCAAGATCCTCGTGTTCGATTCAGGCCTTGGCGGATTGACCGTCTTCGCCGAGGTCGCCCGTTTGCGGCCGGACGCGGCGTTCATATACGCCGCCGACGAAGCTGGGTTCCCCTATGGCGATCTTCCCGAGAGCGTTCTGGTCGCGCGCGTCGTCGCGGTGATGGATCGCCTGATCTCGCGTTTCGCGCCCGACGTCATCGTCATCGCCTGCAACACGGCGTCGACGCTTGTGCTGCCGCATTTGCGCGAGCGATTCGCCCTGCCGTTCATCGGCACCGTGCCCGCGATCAAGCCAGCGGCAATTCAATCGCGCACTAAACTGATTTCGGTTCTGGCGACGCCAGGGACGGTTGCGCGCGATTACACCCGCGATCTCGTCCGCGCCTATGCCGCAGATTGCGCGGTCACGCTCGTCGGCTCCAGCGAACTCGCCAGTCTCGCGGAAGCCTTCATGCAGGGCGAAAACATCCCGGACGACGCGATCCTGCGGGAAATCGCTCCGGCCTTCGTCGATGTGGGCGCGCGGCGGACGGATTGCGTGGTCCTCGCCTGCACGCATTATCCCTTGCTTATCGGTTTTTTCGAGCGTTTGGCGCCGTGGCCGGTCGAATGGATCGATCCGGCGCAGGCGATCGCCCGCCGCACCGATCATGTTTTAACGCAAGCGCTTGGATTTGGCGCGGGCGGCGCAATCATCCGGAACCCGGGGAGCGTGACCGCGCTTTTCACCGGGGTCGCGGCTCCAGGACAAAAACTCAAGGAGGCGCTTTCGCGCCGGGGGATCGAGAAGATCGACCTCGACTCAATGCCGCTCGTGTTCGCCTGACCGAGCTGGAATCGCTTGTCGCTTAAAAGAGCGTCTCCTGATCCTTCTGCGTCTTGGGTTTGCGGCTCGGCTTGGCCAAGGGGGCCTTTCCAGCGCCGCCGGCGACCGCTTCCTTGCGGCCGTCGTGGAACTCGATCTCGATCCGGGCGCCGTCGGCGATTTCGGACGCCAGCCGCAAAGGTCTCTGCTCCGCGTCCCGCACCAGGGCGAATCCGCGCGCCAGAACCTGCCGATAGCCGAGACTGCTCAGCAATTGTCCGAGGCTTGCGACCTTCGCCCGCTGAACCGCGATCCGCGCGGCGGCGGCCTGATCCATGCGACCTGACAGGGCGCCGAGACGCAGGCGCGCCGCCTCCGCTCGTTCTCGATGCATGCGATTTTGGGCGGAACGGGCGATGCTTAGGCGGGACTGCGTCCGATGAAGCAAATCCGACGCGCGCTGCAGGTTCAGTCCGGCGGCGCGAGCGAGCCTCGCCTTCATCGCCCCCAATTGCTCCTCCGCCCGTCCCATCCTGGCGTGAGGCGATTGCTGCGCCAGCCTGTGCGACAGGTTCGCCAGGGCGATGCGACGCCGGTCCTGCGAGCGGGACAGCGCGTTCGAAAAACGGCTGGCCGCATGATCGACCCGCTGACGGGGCAGGGCGAGCAGCGCTTCTGCATGCGGCAGGGCGCGCAGCAAGCCGCGCAGATCGTTCCGGCACCGCTCCAGCAGCCGGAAGGCGGCGCTGGAATGGCGCCGGCCAAGATCGCTGACGGCGGCCGCGAGTTCGGAGCGGACCGGAACCGCTTTTTCGGCCGCCGCGGTCGGGGTCGGCGCGCGAAGGTCGGCGGCGAGATCGAGTAGGGTCCAATCGGTTTCATGCCCGATCGCCGAGATGATCGCGAGATGGCTTCGGGCCGCCGCCCGGACCACGATTTCCTCGTTGAAGCTCCACAGGTCTTCGAGCGAGCCGCCGCCGCGCGCGACGATGAGAACGTCCGGGCGGCGCAAGGGGCCGTCCTCGGGCAAGGCGTTGAATCCGTCGATCGCGGCGGCGACTTCCTCGGCCGAGGCGTCGCCCTGGACCCGCACCGGCCAGACAAGGACGCGAAGAGGAAATCGCTCCGCGATGCGATGCAGGATGTCGCGAATGACGGCCCCTGTCGGCGAGGTCACAACGCCGATGCTGCGGGGCAGAAAGGGAACCAGCTGCTTGCGCGCCTCGTCGAACAGGCCTTCGGCGGCGAGCTTGCGCCGGCGCTCCTCGAACAGCGCCATCAGCGCGCCGATTCCGGCGGGTTCGATCGAATCGATCACGATCTGATAGTTCGACTTGCCCGGAAAGGTCGTGATCTTTCCGGTCGCGACGACCTCCAGCCCTTCCTGGGGCTTGGTCTTCAGGCGCGTAAAAACGCCTTTCCAGATCACCGCGTCGATCCGCGCGGCCTGATCCTTCAGGCAGAAATAGGCGTGGCCCGACGAATGCGGGCCACGATAGTTCGAAATTTCGCCCCTGACGCGCACGAGACCGAAACGGTCCTCGATCGTTCGCTTCAGCGCGAGCGATAATTCGCTGACGCTCAGTTCTGGCGCGTTGGTCGCGGCGATTTCAGCCATGTCGCGATCATGGAGGAGTTTGATCTCACTGTGAAGCGAGCGGGCGCGTTCCGCGCATCTGCGGAGGATCGTTCGACGGGCGGACCCTGATCCGGGCCATCATGCCACCGTCCTCATGTTCGAGGATGTGGCAATGGTAAACAAAGTCTCCGGCAATCGCGAAGGGGATGTCGACCGTGACCGGGTGCGCGGTGCAGGCGCCGTTGCGCCAGTCCGCGACGCTGTTGCAGACACCGTCGGCGTGCTGCAACGGAATATTATCGTGTAAAATGCCGCTGCCTCGGTCGCTGCCGGGCAGAATCGCTCCCGAGATTTCGTCGTGCGTCAGGAGCCGAAACTTGACCTGATGAATATGAAAATTGTGGTCCTCTCCGGCGAGATTCACAAGTTCCCATTTCTCGTGGACAGGCGTGTTTCGAGGCCCGAGCGGGAGGCAGATGGTCGGACGGCTCGGGTCGAATTCCTTGACGTCCATGAAGGTCCCCGGAACGGGAGCGCCGTGCGCATCGAGCTCTTCATACCCGAGGCCGAAGGCGTCCGGGTCGCTTGTCGGAGCGTTGAAAAAGACGCGCCGGCTGTGGCCTTGCGGGAGCGCATGGCAGGACGGATCCACGCCGACGGCCGTGTTGGCGGCGAGGAGGCTGGCGTTCACGTCCGTCGGCTCGCGATAGGTGAGCGCGTCCGGAGCGATTGTTAAGGCCTGAGGGGCGGGGGTTTCGGCGCCCGAACCCTTGAATTGGACGTTCGCGAGATCGATCGCCGGCCACGAGTCGCCATCAGGGCCGGTTTCGAAGCCAGCCGTTCTGAGGATGGCGGTCTCCTCACCGCTCGGCTGGGCCGGCCGGTCATCCGCGTCGCGATACGTGACCCACAATTCGACCCGCGAACTCGGCATCATCAACAGCCGGCGGACACACAGGGGCGCGCCGTCCGTCGCGGCGGAGGTGATCCCCGGGCAAGCGACAGGTTTAACCTTGGCTCCGCCGATTTGGCGAAGGTCGCCGAGGGATATGCCCTGACCAGGTTGAACGGCGACGCCATCGACCGACAGGACCTGCACCACCATGTTGCGCTGCTGCTTCGGATTCCAGAGCCCGAGATCATACGAGACGCTGCCCGAGGCGGTGGTGATGCGCCAGATCTCGCCGCCTGGCGATTTAACCGGAATGGAAGGATAGGGCTGTCCGTTGAGCGTGAAGTACCATCGTCCGCCGGTATAGTCGCCGCCGTCTTCGTCGGACGATTTTACGCCCGGGCAGGAGCCCTTCCTCGGAGGTTCGCCCGAAGCCTGGGCTGGATCGCAGAACGAGGGCTCCTCCTCGTCGAGCAAGACGCCGTCCTTGAGAATCTGGGCGTCCTTCAGAATGATATGCCGGACCGGCAGAGATTTGAAAAAACTCGCGCAAGAGGCGTTCTTGCAAACGTAATCTTCGAGCGCGCCGACGGTGATGATCCCCGAAAGGCCCGCGGACACCTGATTGAGCGCGATGCCGTGGATATGGGGATGAAACCAGAACAGGCCCGACGGATGCCCAGCGGGGATCTTGATGCTGTAATCTGTGTAGCCGTATCGGACATCGCTGTGCGCATGGGAATCCGCCGGCATCGGTCCATTTTTGGGGTTCAGCGTCATGACGAACACGTTGTCGCCATAGGCGCCGTCGGCGCCTGGCCCATGTGGCGACACCAGCATTCCATGGGTGTGAATGTTGATCGGATCGAGAGCCAGGAAGGCGTGACCCGGCTCCGTGGCGTGTCCAGAATCCTTGATCGGCGGCAGGGCGTTGACGAGTCGGACTTTCAACAGATCGCCTTGCCGCAACTGGAGACGAACTCCCGCATAAGGATTCTTGTTCTTGTCGCTCGCCGGACATGTGGCGGCGAAACGGGCGGGACGTTCGCAGATGTCGAACACCCATCCGGTGGCGCTGTAATCCGGAAACGTCGAAATCGGCGCGGCTCGCGCCACCATCAAAAGATTGAGCGCGCCGTTCTTGCTGGCCAGAACGGGCGGCTCGGCAAGATCTCCAGCGAGAGCCGCTGGCGCCGACCCGCTGAAGGCGAGCGAAAGGAAAGCGCCCGCCGCAATCAAGCGGCGCGCCGATGAGGTGCGTATCATGATGGAACCTCGAAAAAGTTTGCCACGCGGCGGAAATTCAGAGGCGATTGCGTCTGAATTTTCTCATTTGCAGTCCCGACGCCGGGGCGCGCCGGCAGTCCAGGCTGCGCCTTCTTCCTACCCGCTTCCTACTCGCCCATCCTTTTATTCGCCCATGACATGCTTGTGAGACGGTTCCGGAACCGTTCGGAGAGCCGGCCGAGGGCGTGAAGCGAGGCGCCCTAATCCGAAGATTGTAGAAAGCGTGGCGATATAGGCCAAACCCTGCAGGACGGTTGGCTGGTCGCTGTAGCCGACCAGCGTATGCAACACGCGTCCCGCGATGCTTTTCTCGGAAAGGACGTTCGAGGTGTTCCACAAGGTCGCGCCGAGAACCCTTACGACGTCGGCCTGTTCGAGATAATAGACGCATTGCGCCGCCATACCCGCCGCCAGGAAGGCGATCAGCGCGCCGGTGACCCCGAACAGGTAGCGGCCCGGAATTTTGACGAGGCCGCGATAGGTCAGGTAACTGAGGCCGGCGCCTAGGACGAGGCCGGCGAGGCCGCCGCTGAGAAGGCTCCAGGCCGAGCCGGAATCGGACAGGGCGAGGCCGTAGAGAAAGAGCACGATCTCGGATCCTTCGCGAAGCACCGCGACGCCGACGACGACGGCCAATGCGCTTGCCGAACGGGCGCCGGTCGAAACCGCCTGTCCGACCGATTTGAGCTCGGCGGCCATTTCGCGGCCGTGCCGCGCCATCCAGATGTTGTGCCAGGCGAGCATGACCACGGCGACGGCGAGGACCGCGGCGTTGAAAAGCTCCTGTCCCGTCCCGCTCATCGCATCTGAAATCGCGCCCGCGAAGACCGCGAGGAGGGCCGCGCCCGCGACCCCCGCCGCGACGCCGGCGAGAATCCATGGAGTGCGGCCTTGAAGGCCTTGCGTCGCGGCGAGGACGATGCCGACGATCAGTCCGGCTTCGATGACCTCGCGGAAAACGATGATGAGAGCGCCGATCATGTTACTGTTTCATCCTGCGATTTGTTGACGCCCCCGCGCCGTCAGATCTATTCCACCGTGATCGCGCCGTCCGCGGTCGCCTCGTTGAAGTCGCCATAGAAGCGGTACCGTCCCGGAGTCAGCGGCCGGAATCTGAGCGTGATCTCGGAATTTCCCGCGACTACTTTCTCGACGCGAAGCGTCTTGCTTTCGAACTCTTCCGGCGTCGGATCGAGATTGCGGACCACGATCACGATCGGCGTATTTGCCGGCGCTTTCAATTCCGAGGGCTGGAACCGATGGTTCTTGATCGTCGTGTGCAAGGTGACTTCCTGCGCAAGAGAGGGCGTCGCCGTCATCAACGTGAAGACCGCGCACATCGACGCGAACTTGAGCAGAGCGCCTGCCGGCATATTTTTCATTGGACCTTTCCTTGACCGCTAACCGGAAAATCAGAGACCGCTAACCAGAAAATCAGAATTCGTATTCGATCAGCAAGCGCGCCTTGTTGCGAGAGAAATTCGTAAGATCGAGGGGATTGTTGATCCCTGCCGCGTGGCCGGTGATTTGAGTCGAGAACGCGGCGGCGAGCAGGAGTTTGGGAGTGAGCTTTGCGAACAGGGTTGGGCCCGCATAGACGGCGTCGCCGGCGAAACCCTGGAACCCGAGGCTGTCGTAAGCGCGGTAATATTCCAGTTCGCCGCCGAGCGTCACATGCTCCGAAAGCCGATAGGTGACGGCTGTCGTGGCGCCGAGGGTCGCGCCTCTCTCCCATTTCGGGTCGCCAAAGTCCCTGCCGACTTCCGGCGAATAAATCGCATTGAACGCTGCATAGAGGCGGTCGGGGACGAGTTCGGTGTCGGCGACGATCTTGCCTGTCACGCCGAAAGCCGTACTGACGCGGCCGTTGTCGTTGACGCGGCCCCATTCCGGCTCGGCGGAGAAGGTGAGGCCGATCGGGGCGCCGGGGCCGCGCGCGATTGCGTTATAGCTGACTTTTGTCGACAAGCCGCCGAAATTGGCGCCGTGGAAGTTATCGAAGCCGTCGACGTTATGAATTTGAGAAAAGACTCCATGCACGGAGGCTTCGATTTCGAGGGCGTCGATGGGATTCCATTCGAGCTCCACCTCCTGCTCAAGCGCATTGAACACGCCCTGGCGCTTTTGAAATTCGAGGTTGGTCTCTGATTCGATCGCCAGCTCGCCAACAATGCCGATGTCAGACCCCGTCGTGAACCCGAAAATATATTTGGTTTCGAGTTCTCTGAATTTGGCGGGCGCGCCAGCCTGGGCCGCCGCGAAATCCTGCAGCGGCAGCAGAGCTGGCAAGGCGGCGTCCTGAGACGCAGCGATGATTTGAGGCGCAGCAGGCGCGGCCCCGTCCTGAGCAGAGGCGATCGACCGGGTCAAAAGCAGAGCCGGGACGGCGGCGAGGATCGATGCGGATGTCATTACGCGCGATGCGCGGGAGGGCTGGTGATCTTTTGTCATGCCGGTTCCGATCCGAAAAATCTTGTCGCCGATTGGAATTATTCTATCGGCACAGCTTAAACGGGAAACGCAGCAAATCAAGAAATATGTTCTTTATTTAGACTAATTCTAACCTAGATTTACTTTAGAACGATTCGAAAATAGAGTACAAACTGCAATTCTCAATTTTAAATACAAGCAAAATCCAAGTTGCGCAAGTATGATTATCTTCCAGTCTCTGATCAGCGCCGCGCGTCGGTAAGCCGCTGTTGCCTCAAAAAGCTGGCAAAAAGCTGGAATGAGATCTGTCGCCGGGCATTTTGCGAATTGTGTCCTCATGGCCGCCGCCCTAGGATCGCCAGACGAAAACCTGCTTCACCGCGATCTTGAACTCAGGTTTGAAGAAAATGCTGCGGAACCGCCGAAACGAGTTCCGTTCGCTAAAGTTTTCTCGATTCCGGGATCGCCACTGACCGGCGTCGGTCTTTCTAAACCTGTCCGAAGCCTGGCGTTTGCTCTCTCGGCGGAGCCGGGCGGCGTTTCAGGGGGATTCAGTTGAAAGTGCTTCATGAACGAATTTGACCCGGGAAATTACAAGGAAATCCTGATCTTCCTCGGCACGGCGGGAGTCGCCGTCCCTTTGTTTCGCCGCCTGAAGATCAGTCCGATTCTCGGTTTCCTCGCCGCCGGCGTTCTGCTCGGACCTTTCGGGATCGGAGCGCTCGCGAACGAGGTGAGCTGGCTCTCGCCTTTGGCTCTGAATGTCGCGCATATCGCGCCCGTCGCCGAATTTGGCGTGGTCTTTTTGTTGTTCATGATCGGTCTCGAACTGTCTTGGGCCCGTCTGGCGGTCATGCGGCGCCTCGTCTTCGGACTGGGCGCGCTCCAGGTGTTCGGCTCCGCGGCGGCGCTCGGCGCTATCGCGCTGGCGCTGGACGAACCGCCCAACGCCGACACGGTCGCCGGTTTCGCACTCGCCCTGTCCTCGACCGCGGTCGTCATTCCCGTTCTCGCCGAAACGAGGCGGCTCGGGACGGCGGCGGGCCGGACCATTTTTTCGGTCCTGCTATTTCAGGATCTCATGGTTGCGCCCTTGCTGTTCATGGTCTCGATGCTGGGCGCGAGGGAAGGCGATTTCGGGGTCGCCATCGCATCGACCCTGTTGCCGGCGATCCTCGGGCTCGCCTTTGTCGTGCTGGGGGGGCATCTCGTGCTGAGGCCGCTGTTTCATCACGTCGCGGCGGCGCGCTCGACGGAATTCTTCATGGCGGCCTGCCTTCTCGTCGTGATCGGCACCGGCGTCTTCACGGCGATGTTCGGGCTCTCCATGGGCCTTGGCGCCTTCATCGCCGGCGTTCTTCTGGCGGAAACTGAATATCGCCGCGAGATCGAAGTCACGATCGACCCTTTCAAGGGGCTTCTGCTCGGCCTGTTTTTCGTCTCCATCGGGGCGGAACTGGACCTTTCGCAGATCTATGCGGCTCCGCTGCGGACGTTCGGCCTCGCGATCGGCATGATGGCGGTCAAATTCGTGGTCACCTGGCTCGCCGGACGGTTGATGAGGCTGTCGCCGGCGGTTTCGACCGAAGCGGCGCTTCTGCTCGCGCCGGGCGGAGAATTCGCCTTCATCATCATAACGGTCGCGATCGGTTCAAACGTTCTGCCGGCCGATCTTGGGGCGAACCTCATGATAGCGGTGACGCTTTCGATGTTCGCCGTTCCCGCTCTCGGGGCGATCGCACAATCGCTGGCGCGCTCTCGCGCCCATGCGGCGCCTCTTGGCGGGGCGGAGCCGCCTGCTTCCGACAGTCAGGAGGCGCCCGACGCGATCCTCGTCGGTTACGGGCGGGTCGGACGCCTCGTCGGGGACATGCTGCGGACGCACGGCCTGAAGTTTGTCGCGATCGAAACCGACGCCGCCCTCGTCAAACGCTATCGCCGGGACGGGATCGACATCCATTGGGGCAATGCGGTGCGGTCGGAATTCCTCGTCCGCTGCGGGGTCGCCAAGGCGAAGGCGCTCATTATCACGATGGACAAGCCGGCGGCGGCCGAGGAGATCGTGCAGACTCTGCGCGCGGATTATCCGCATCTGACAATTGTCGCGCGCGCGCGCGACGCGCAGCACGCGACGCAGCTTTATGAGCTCGGCGTGACCGACGCCGTGCCGGAGACGATCGAGGCGAGTCTGCAATTGTCGGAAGCCGTCCTCGTCGACATGGGCCTGCCGATGGGCAAGGTGATCGCATCCATCCACGAGAAAAGAGACGAATTCCGGAAAATGCTTCAGACGGCGTCAAGCGGCGCCGATGTCAGGCGCGCGATCCGGAGATCTTCGCGGCTCAAGGATCCGCGTCGCGATTCCCTTTGACGAAATCCGGGGCTAGAACATATTCCGATCGGATTGAATCGATCAAATCGACAAGACTATGCTCAAGTCTTTGACTCTGGAGCGATTTCTGATCGACCGAATGATCCCATTCAGCCGGAAAGCGCTCTAATGGTCGTGGAACGATTTCGGATCCGGAGTCTGCGCTTTGCGGCCGCGGCGCATCATCCACAAGATAAAGCCGAAGGAGACGGGGACGGCGATCGCCGTCGCCAATGTGGCGTTGAGCAGCGGGAACTCTTCATGCACTCCCTCGAACAGGAGGTGGAGGATCGCCGCCAAGTAATAGGTCATCGCGGCGATCGAGATGCCTTTGACCGCCGTCTGTAATTGCAGCTGCAATTGAGACCGCTCGTTCATGTTGCTCAAAAGATCCCTGTTCTGACTTTCGAGTTCGATATCGACCCGCGTACGCAAAAGCTGAGCCGCACGGGACAGTTTTCGCGACAGGTTGTCCTGCCGGGCCTCGATCGAAGCGCAGGTGCGAATCGCCGGTGTGACCCGTCGCGTCAGAAACGCCGCGAAGGTCGAGAGGTTTGGCGCGGGGGATTCTCCGATCGCCGCGAGGCGCAAGGTCATCAGCTCATAATAGGCCTTCGTCGCGCCGAA
The DNA here is from genome assembly GCF_900114285.1 of Methylocapsa palsarum. Lineage (GTDB taxonomy): Bacteria > Pseudomonadota > Alphaproteobacteria > Rhizobiales > Beijerinckiaceae > Methylocapsa > Methylocapsa palsarum. The sequence continues at coordinate 227,981 of NZ_FOSN01000002.1, forward strand.
CCGGTAAAGGCTCTTCGACGCGCTCGCTTCGAGATCGGCAGCGAGGGCGGTCAATCGGTCGAGCAATTCCCGGCTCGCCAGAAAACCTTCGCTTTCCCGGAAACGTTGGACAAGCACAGGCAATTCGGTTTCGATGCGGCGGATCTCGGGACCGAGCATCTGCGCCATGGGAAGCCCGAGCAGGGCGAGCGTCCGGTAGGTCTCGATTTCTAAGAGGCGCTGAACGAGCGCCCCCATCTCGATGGGCGTCAACGTCCGGTTGAGGACCAGCAAGCGCACGAAACCGAAAGCATCGGCGTAGAAGTCGGTGGCGACGACGGCCCCGCCCGCCATGACCTCCGATTCGACGAGTTCGCTCGGCGAAAAGAGATTTCTCCATTTCTCGCCAGCCTGCTGCTCGGCCAGGATCTGGAGATCGACCGCGACAAGCAGAGGCCCCGGCTGCGGAAGCATCCGCATGACCTTGGCAAGGTCGTCCGCCGGAGGACGGAAGGCGCCGATTTCCTTGGCGTCGCCGCTGTTTTCCTGCGGAAATTCCCAGGTGTAGGTTGTGAATTCGCCGTGATGCTCCCAGCGCAGAATCGCGGGCGAGAGCATTGCCCGGTGCTGTTTCGCGTCCGGCAAAGGCGCGGGAACAGCGCGCTCAAGGCAAAACGCGGCGAGCGCGGCGCGCGCCTTTTCCGCGGCGTCGTGATCCGTCATGAAGGCGAAGTGAAGGATGCGTTTGAGGCCGTCGATCGGCGTAAACGGGCGCGCGTGCACCTCTGCCAGGACCCTGCCGCGCAGGGGGTGGACCTCGAAGCCGCAATTTTCGCCGATGGAATCCTTGGTCAACCTCTGGGCGTTCCTTATTCCTGCCGCTTCCACGGTTCCACTTCCACGGTTCTTGAAACTTAAACGGCTTTGATTTCGCCGCGCTTATTCGCCGTGGCGAAGCGTCACGAAAAAAAGAAATATCGCGACAAGAAAATATCGCGACAAGACAAGGATCTAGGATGACGCCTGGAGCGCTTCCCGACCGGATGGAGTCGCTCGGCCGGTAGGAAATCTCCAGATTCAAAAGCTGGAGCATATTCTGATCGGAATATGCTCAAGGCTTCCGGTGAAATCGCGATCTGCCTTTCAGGCGGGATGCTTAGCGCATCTTCGGCTCGTCCGCCAATTTTTTCGCTCGGACGGAACCGCGCGAAACGCCGGGGATAGGGCGTTCCCGGGGGCGCCGGCTGCTTCCGGGAGGTCGGCGATGCTCCGCGCGCCAGCGCCACAAAGGTCAGGACGCGGCGCTCACCACCTCCAGGACCGCCTTCAATGTCTCGACATCGAACCCGGGAGGCACCCGGACGACGACAGACCCGATCGATATTTCGATGGGAGCGGTTTCTTGCAGCGGGGGATGATCGTCGGACTCAAAATAAGGGTTGAATTCGAGCGAGAGAGGCTCCGCGGCGCTTTCGGTCATACGGTCTTCTTCCGCCCGCAGACGAGCGTTCTTTCGCCAGGCGAAAAGTTGCGCCGCCATAAGGCCATGCCTGCGCGCGACCGTGCAAACGGACTGCCCGCTGACAAAACTCTCCTCGACAATGCGAGCCTTCTGTTCAGCGGTGAAAACCCGGCGCTTTCCGCTCCGGGGCGACGGCGCCGGCAATGAGGTCAGACCGCGCGGGGACACCTGCGATGGCAGGAACGCGCTATTGCGTAAATGTAACATCGGAATTGAACCTGGACATGTTGGAAGCCGGGAGCCCAAAGGGATCGACGCGGGCTTCAAGGAAAGGGCCAATGCCGCGGAAACGCGGCGCGCCTCTCTCCTGCGGCGAAACAGCGGCTGTCCGCACTCCAATCGCTTCACGCGTGAGGCGAGAATCGAAAGGAAAATCGTCAGCCCATAGAGCCGCCTGGAGGAGGCCGATCAGACCGGGAGCGGAGGGCCTCGCGCGGCGAAATGAAATCGTTCCGCCTGACGCGTTTCGACGCCGTTGCTCTCCGTCCATACGATCGCGGAGGCAATTCTCGAAACCGCGATCGAAACGCCGACCGAATTGTCGAGATAGGCTGCGCCAGCGGCCGCGCAGGCTAGAATGCAGCATGCGCCATGCGAGTGGCGCTCGCCGCCATTCGGCGCGTCCGATCCCGCCTTGCCCGGCGCGCAGGTAATGTCGCCGGGCGAACCCATCGCCTGCGTTTGCGCCGTTGAAGCAAGAAATCCATGAATCAACAACGCATAAAGCGCGATCACGCTGATCGCGGCGCGTGTTGAAACGGAACTCTGGCGGAATCTTATCATTCTCATCTGCTATCATATTTGGGCAACGTTGCAAAGGCCGGGCGGTTGGTCATGCCTCTGTCGTCGTGCTCTATATTGCGAAAGCGCGTCAGGCGTCATGGTTTGCGACCGCTCAATTGATCGGGAACGGGGAAAGAGTTCAACTTCGCCCGCAGGCGACAGCAAGAGCGAGAATGCCGCGATGCAACATGAAGATCAATAAAGAGGTTTCGTTGGTATATAGAAACCGTCTATCGAGTTCGCCCTGAGAGATTAGACCGGTAACGCAAGTTTGTTCGCTTCGGCCAGAAGCGCGCGCACGAGCGGGGACATCGGCTCGCGGCTCGGCAAAACCAGTCCGATCTTATGGACTTCCTGAGGTTCGAGAATCGGAATCGACCGCAATGGTTCGGGCACGCCCAGTACGTTGGCGAAGGCGGCCGGCATGATGCTGGCCCATTGCCCGGTTTTGACATGGGCCACCAGAACCACCATCGAATCCGATTCCAGCATGGGCTGGGGCGGCGGGGGGCCGTGTTTCGCCAGAAGCCGGTCGATGATCCGGCGGTTTTGCATATCGAGCGTGAGCAGGCACAGCGGAATCGTCGCAGCCTCGGCCCAGGTGACGCTCGCCCGGTCGCCCAGCGGGCATTCCGGCGAGGTCAGCAGGCGATATTGCTCGTGGTACAGCGGCACGGTTCGCGCGTTGCCGAGGGGCTCATTGTCGAGATAGGTCAATCCGGCGTCGATCTGAAGCTCCTCGAGCATCGTCAATATCTGACGGGAGGTCCGGGAAAGGATCGTGAAGCGAACGCCGGGATGTTTCGCGCGGAACGGAATCGTCAATTGCGGCGTCATCCCGAGCGCCGTCGGAATGCCGGCCAGCCTCAGCTCCCCTGTGAGGCTCGTCTTGGCGGATTGGACGTCCTGACGCATCGACCGCGCATCGCTGACGATCCGTCTCGCCCATTCAAGGACGCGCTCTCCTTCGGCGGTGAGCCCGTGGAAGCGCGAACTGCGGTTGACAAGCATGACGCCAAGCACGTCTTCGAGGTGCTTGATGCCGGACGACAAGGTCGGCTGCGTGACGCCGCAGCTTTCGGCGGCGCGGCTGAAACTGCGTTCGCGCGCCACGGCCATCAGAAATTCCAGCTTGTCGATCATGAAGCAGCGGCGAGAGCGGCCGTCCTGCCCGTGGCGGCGGTGATGAACGCCGCGTGACTCCAGGCAAGGCTTTTTGCCGAGGTCTGGGCTCCGGTCGCCTGGTCGAACTGCTCGGAGAGTTCTCCGGAGGCGGGCGTAAAGGCGCGCACGGTCGCCATATACTGGTCCGCGCGCCGGAACAGGGCTTGAAACAGGAAGCGCCTGTCATGAAGCCGATCTTGCTCGGCGAGGCCCAGCCGGGAGAAGAACGCGGCGCTTTCATGCGTCTTTGCAATCACCGCTCCATTCGCCGCCAGCCCGGCGAGGCGGAAATAGAATTCAGCGGCGCCGAGCGTCGAAAAATAATAGGCGCCGCCGCTGTAATATTTGTCGCCGGCGTAGCGTCCGAGAGCCGGAGCCCGGTCACCGCCGATGTCCTGATTGATCTTGTAGCTCGACGCGAAAAGATCTTCCAATTTGGCCAGCGTCGCCCAGACTTTCGGGTCGGAGAGGCTATGGGGCCCCTCCCGCCGGGCGGCGTGAACCACGGCAAGGAGGACCGCGATATCCAGGGCCTTGTCGCCGGCTGAGTCTCCGGCGGCGCGACGGCTGCCGTAAATGCCTGCCGCGGGGCTCCAGAACTGATCGAGGCGACGCGAGATTTCCATGGCCTCGGCCCGGCAGGCCTTGGCGCGTTCGTGGTCGCCGACCGCCTCCATCCAGGGCTCCGCGTCCGAAAGGGCGGCGCATTGCGCAAGCCGGGTGTAATAATGTTCGCCGAGTTCCTCTTCCCAGATGTCGAAGCTCGCCTCGCGCCAATGGGCGAGGATAAAGTCGATGTCGCGGGCGATCAGCGCCGCCATCAATCTGCGCGTCTCGTCCTCTTGAGCCACGGCGAGACGCGCGAACCGCAAGACGGCGAGCGCGCGCAGCGCCGGTCCATCGTGTTGCGGCCTGGACCATTTGATAATGTCCAGCGTCCCGTCCGGATTGAACCGGGGTTCGCCAAACACGCGCTCGCCGCGAACCGACTCGATGTCGTCGTCCGGGCGCACGAATTGCTGGAAATAGGGTTCGATGTTGCGCCGGAAGTCGCCGGCGCCGTCAAGAAAGGCCCGGCCGTCGAGGTCGCAAAGCGCAAGGCTGAAGCTCAGGAAATCCTTGAAATGCAGGCGTCCCATGTCATTGATTTTACCGGCTTCGAGAAGACAGCGCAAAGCGTCAATGATGACGGCGGAATCGCGGAGCCAATGAAAGAAATAGTCGGGGTCGGGGTCGTAGGACGCCGGAATCGGGCAGGCAAGAACGGACCCTTTCGTCGGCTTGATGACCTGGCCAAACCCGCGCCTGTCCTTGATGATGTCCGTCGCCGAAATACATCGCAGCATGGCCGCGGCGGACAGGACCGTCTGCCGCTCGATCCATTCGCCGAGCGTCTCATTGGGCTTCGTGGCGGGGGCATCCGTCGCGCCGGGCAAGATCTGCACGATTGTATGCTCCGGCGGCGTGACGAGGCGCGTTCCTGAAACGACGGAAGGCTGCTCAGCCGACGAGGATACGCACGCCGTCGATGATGATCAAGCGGGCTTGCGCCCTCCGAGACGGCATCCGGCGCGCAAGCGTGTTCTCAAGCCGTCTGATGCCGTATTTCAGAGGATTCCGCACAGCAGGTCTGCATGTTTTGCGCGGCCCAACGCATCGCCTCTTCGTGATCGTCGACGCGGAGCCGGTTCGGGCATCGAGTCCAGTTTCCCTGCTCGCAGTTTCGGCGCGAACAGCCAAATTCACAAAATTCAAGTTCAGGCGGAACGTCCTGTATCACATGCTTTTCAAGAAAGATCTTAATACGCTCGAACATACTAAAAGCCCTCGCCAATCTCTTAATGCAGTGCAGCATTGTATTGCATTGCAATAAGGCAAATAAAAATCTAGCACGCTTCGGCAATGAGTAAAATAAATTTCTGTCTGTTACAAGTTGATAATGTTCAGCGCCAAAGTTAAAGCGCAGCTATTCTTGAGCTGCGCCATAGCGCCGCCTCGCCGCCGGAGCCGTCAGCTTCGCTACGCCGATGAATACATGACGGGTGGCGAGGATCGCGAGTCGCCCGTGTGGCTCCGTATAGAGCGCTTTTCGATCGCATGCAGTCATGCGATCGATCAGAAATCGCTCCAGAATCAAAAGCTTGAGCATATTCTTGTCGATTGGAGTGATTCACTCCAATCGGAATATGCTCTAGGCGCCCGGCGCGCTCACGAAGCCGAGCCGCTTCAAGCCGGTCTGGATGTCCTCGTCGGACATGAACAGCTTCCATAAAAGGCCGCTGCGGTAATTCTCGATCATTGCCACGATGGGTCCCTGATCAATGGCGAGATAGGTCTTCGCGTACCAATCCGCGCTTTCGCTGAACGCGTCCGTGAAGCCGAAACGGCCCCAGATCTTTTCGCCGAGGTTGTCGTGAAAATAGCGCAGCGCCCGCATGGCCTGTTCGGGAGCATAGGGAAAACTCGACAGGGCCGCGGTCGGAGAGATCACGCCATTATCGTTGTCGGGGGCGTGCGCCGCATAACCGGAGGGATCATCGCTCGCCGTCAAGCCCCAGCAAGACGGGCCGAAGCCTTTATGGCGATGAGGGTTGCGGACGCAATGCTCGTAATTGATCAGCGTATGTTTGACGTTCTGCTGGAAATAGTCGGCGTAGGCGTCCGACAGCCCGCGCGGATCCAGTCCACAAAATGAATAATGGCAGAAGAACAAAGGACCCCCGTAGTCGGGACCTAGCGGCAGTTCGAGGTCATAGAACCGGCGGCGATTAACAAAGGTCCGGCTCTGAGCCCAGCCGCTGTGATAGACGATCGGGTCAATCGCGTAACGCGGCGCCGAGGCGGCGAGAACATAGGCGATCAGGCATTCATTCCAGCCGCGGACCTCAACGTCGATGCTCCAGCCATTGTTAGGGCTCCAGTGCCAGGTCAGGACGTGACGGCCTTCCCGGGCGTGCCAGTTCCACTCCACCTCCCGCCACAGCCAGGTGATATGATCGCGCAGGCTTTTTTCGGCGGGGGAGGCGGCGTCGAAGAACTTGCGCGCGCACAAGAGCCCCTGGAACAGCAGCGCCGTCTCGACAATGTCCCCGCCATCGTCCTTGCGGCCGAAAGGGACGGTCGCTCCCGTGCGCCCATTCATGAAATGCGGAAAGAGCCCATGATAACTGACGGTGTGGTCCAGAAACGAAAGCGCGCCGTTGATGCGCTCGAGCGCCTCCTCCCGCGTGACCCAGCCGCGATGGGCCGCGACAATGATCGCCATGACTCCGAAGCCGGAACCTCCGATCGAAACGAGATCGTCGCTTGCATCCGCTTCTAGGCCGGTGCGGTCGCGCGCCAATCCGCTAACAGGATGCGCCCCTTCCCAGAAAAAGCCGAACGTCTGCTTCTGGACGAGATCAAGCAGCGCCTCGTCCGAGATCCGGGCCGGCCGAAGCAGGGACGTCTCGAGGGCAGGCTTCGTTCTCGCGGGTTTGGCGGGTTTGGATTTGGCGGGTTTGGATTTAGCGGGCATTTGGACCGGCTTCGGGTTGATCGGGGATACCTGAGCGGCGGCTATTCCGCGGCGCTGCGCTTCATCGTCCGGTCAAGCGCCTCGTCGATGACGAACGGTTCAAGGCGCTGGCCTTCGGGATCTTTGGTCAGATGCAGGACCGTCCTGAAGAATTGCTCATGCGCGTTGAGGCGGCCGATGCTGATGACCGCAGCCGTCTCCAGGTCCTCGCCGAGCACGTCGAGAACGAGAGCCCGGTTCGACTCGTCAAGCGAATCGATCGCCTCATCGATCAAGATCCAGCGTGGCTTCAGCAGCAGGAGCCGGGCGAACGCGAGTTTGATGCGGTCGTCGCTATTCAGTTCCTTGTCCCACCGCGAGACCCGATCGAGCGAGGGAACGAGATGCGACAAGCCCAGACGGTGAAGCGCGGCCACATACGCGCCGTCGGCGAACTTGCCCGGGGCGGACGGATAGGCGAGCGCGTCCCTCAGCGCGCCCGGCGGAATATAGGGGCGTTGCGGCATGAAAATCATACGTTCCTGAGGCGGCATCAGGATGCGTCCGCAGCCCCAGGGCCAAAGCCCGGCGATGGCCCGGAAAAGGTTGGTCTTGCCGGCTCCCGTCGAGCCGACGATCAGAACATGGTCGCCGGGGAGGATTTCGATATGCGGTTCGCTTAGGGCGGTGCAGCCCGAGGGTGAGGCGATTCCGAGGTTATCGAAGACGATTTTTTCGTCGGTCGTGGCGATTTTTTCGATGCGCGTGCTTTGATCGCCGAGTTTGTCCATCTCGACGAGGGCCAGCCGAAAGCTGGCGACGCGCAGAAGCGTCGCGCGCCAATCGGCGATCACGCTGAAATTGTCGACAAACCATCGCAATGACTGTTGAACCTGATTGAACGCCCCGACGACGACCATCAGTCCCCCGAGGGAAAGGTCTCCGGCGAAATATCCGGGCGCCGCGACGACGATTGGCGCAACGATCGCGAACCAGCCGTAGCCAGCCGTGATCCATGTCAGCCTAGTGACGCCCGTCACCAGCCGGCGCATCACGCGCAGCACTTGATCGAGTTCGCGATGGAGCCGCGCTTTTTCGTCCTGTTCGCCGCCATAGACAGCGATGCTGTTGGAATGTTCGTTGACCCGCACCAGCGCGAATCGCAAATCGGCTTCGCGCGCATAGCGTTCAGCGTTGAGATTGATCAGGGGATGTCCGACGCGCCAGCTGAGCCATGACGCCGCGCCGGCGTAAAAAAGCGCGCACCAGACCATGTAGCCGGGGATGGAGAATTTCCAGCCGTCGAAGTCGAAGACGACCCGCTCGGACAGGCCCCACAAAACGCCGATGAAGCTCAAAAGCAGAAGCGTCGCCTGAAGCAGGCCGATGCCGAGATCGGTCGAGAGTTCCGTCAGATGGCGGACGTCTTCATGGATGCGCTGATCCGGATTGGCTCCGATTTCGCCGTCTCCCGCCAGGCGAAACGCGCGGGTCGGCTGAAGCCATTGGTCGAAAAGATCACGGGTCAACTGCTCTCGAAGTCTCAATTTGCTGGTCTGGTTCAGCCAGACCTGCGCGACATTCAAGACCAGCAGCGTCCCCGCGATCATTGCGAAGATGCCGAGTTCAAAAAGAAATTGCCTGAGATCCCGGTTTTCGAGCGCATCGTAAAATGGGCGATTCCAGGCGTTCAGCCTGATCTGGCCATAGGCCGTCGCGCCCACGACGCCGACGATCGCGGCCCCGAGCGCGATGAGGGGATTGCGCCCCGGCGATGAAATGAAGGCCTGCGCCATCATCATGATCTGGGGCGCCAGCGCGTATTGCTGATCGAATGCGCCCGGCTCGGGCGCAAGCGTATCCTCCATCGTCTGAGATTGATGCGCCATTGATCCCGTTTATGTTCTATTCGAGAATCGGTCGAACTCTAGCACTTCAGCTGGCCGAGGTCGTGCTGCATTTGGGTAGAAAATCCCGGGGACGTGGATGACATCGAGGATCGACAAACTTCTCGCGGCCATGACTTGCGAGGAGAAAATCGGTCAGCTCACGATGAGTGCGGCGCAATACGCCGTCACCGGCCCTGTGCTCGCCGGCGACGTAAGCGAAGACGTCCGCTCCGGCCGCGTCGGGAGCCTGCTCAATATCTGGGGCGCCGAACGAGCGCATGCGATCCAGCGGATCGCCGTCGAGGAGAGCCGCCTCAAGATACCGCTCATGATCGGGCTTGACGTCCTGCATGGGCATAAGACGATTTTTCCTATCCCGCTGGCGGAAACCGCCGCGTTCGATCCGGAGCTCTGGCGACGCAGCGCTCGCGAATCCGCCATCGAGATGGGGGGCGACGGCGTTTCGATGACCTTCGCCCCGATGCTGGATATAGCCCGAGATCCCCGCTGGGGGCGAATCGCGGAAGGGCCGGGGGAAGATCCGTGGGTGGCGTCCAGATACGCCGAGGCGAAAGTCGCCGGGTTCCAGGACGGCGGGAGCAGCCAAGGTCTCGCCGGGGCCGGGGCCGTCGCCGCGACCGCCAAGCATCTTTGCGCCTATGGAGCGGTGCGGGCGGGGCTCGAATACGCCTCGGTCGATGTTTCCGAGCGCCTTCTGCATGAGGTTTACCTTCCGCCCTTCGCAGCCGCCGTCGCTGCGGGATGCGCCGCGATCATGCCTGCGTTCAACGACCTCGCCGGGGTCCCGATGACGATGCACATCCCGCTGTTGCGCGGATGGCTGAGGCGCGAACATCGTTTCGATGGAGTCATCGTCAGCGATTACAACGCCATCGTGGAATTGTTGCGGCACGGCGTCGCGGCGGATCTCGCGGAGGCCGCCGCCGCCGCGCTCAAGGCCGGCGTCGACATCGACATGATGGGCTCCGCCTACAGGTTCGGTTTGCCGGACGCGCTCGACCGCGGCCTCGTGACCATGTCCGAGATCGATGAATGCGCGCGCCGGGTTCTTGCGCTGAAGGAGCGCCTCGGTCTTTTCGAGGATCCCTACAGCCGGGGAGCCGGCGCCCGGGAGCCTTCATCGCTCCGGGCGCGACGGGAGCTGGCCAAAGACATCGCGCGCCGCTCCATCGTCGTCTTGACCAATGACGGCCTCCTTCCGCTCCAGCCAGGCCTGCGCCGAATCGCGCTCGTCGGTCCGCTTGCAAACGCTCAGGCCGAGATGAACGGCCCATGGGCGGCGGCCGGCGATCCAGGCGATTGCGTCACGTTTCTCCAGGGTCTTCGGGCCGCATGTCCAAACGCGGCTATCGAGAGCGCGCCGGGGATCACGATCGAGAATGACGATTCTTCGGGAATCGCGCAGGCTCTCGACATCTGCCGCTCGTCGGACCTCGTTATTCTCTGTCTTGGCGAATCGGCTTCGATGAGCGGAGAAGCGGCGAGCCGCGCCGCCCTCGGCCTCCCCGGACTACAGATGGAGTTCGCCCGCCTCGTATTCGCCCTTGACGTCCCCGTCGTCGCGCTGATTTCCTCGGGCCGGCCGCTGATCATCCCGGAGATCGTCGAAAGGGCGGGGGCGGTTGTCGCCACATGGTTTCTTGGCGTCGAAGCCGGGCCTGCGATCGCCGATGTTTTGTCCGGCCGTTTCAACCCGACGGGACGCCTGCCCGTGACCTGGCCTCGTTCGGCCGGGCAGATTCCGCTCTACTTCGCCAGCCGTCCCACAGGGCGGCCGTATCATCAAGACGACCACTACACCAGCAAGTATATCGACCTTCCCGAGGGGCCGCAGTTCTACTTCGGTCATGGATTGTCATATGGACATTTTGCCATCGAGAACCTGACCGCCAGCGCGGAGGAGTTCTGGACCGGCGACAGCCTCACGGTCGAGGTCGCCGTTCGCAACGAGGGATCGCGGGCGGGCGAACAAACTCTGTTTGTGTTCGTGCGCGACCTTGTGGCGAGCGTCGCGCGGCCGATTCTCGAGTTGAAGGGATTCGCCAGGATCGCGCTGGGCCCAGGGGAAAGCGGAATCCTGAGATTTCCGCTTCCCGCCGCCGCGTTCGCTTTCCCCGGACCAGACTTCAAACCAGTTCTGGAACCAGGCGATTTTCGAGTGTCGGTCGGACCGAGCGCCGATCCGCAGTTTCATCTGACCGTTCTGCTGCGCGCCCGGCCAGTTTGAGCCGTTCGAGCGATTTCGCGTCGGGGCGAGCAACCTTCCGGTTCCGGTCCCTGGCGTGCGAGGGGCAGGGTTTCAGCCGGCGGCGCAAATGCGTCGTGGCCTTGACCAGATGCCTGTCGACGGTCCTCACCGAGATATTAAGGCGCGCCGCGATCTCGGAATGCGTGAATCCCTCGATTCGGCTGAGCACAAACGTCTGCTTGCAAACGCAAGGCAATTCATCGAGGGAGGCCTGGAAATGACGCACCTCCGCCGCGTTCTCGGCCGCAGATTCCGGGTCGACCACACAACACCCCGTCTCCTGCAGCGCGAATTCGAATTCGGCGTGACGGGACCGGGTCTTGATCTTGCGCAGCGTATCGACCGAGAGGTTCGACGCTATGCGGAAGAGAAAGGCTCTCGGATGATCGAGCGTCTCGAAATGCTCCTTCTGGAGGAGGTGCAGGTAAGCGTCCTGCACGACGTCCTCGGCCTCCTCCCGGCCGACGCGGCGGCGGGCGAACCCCTGCAGCTCGCGCGCGTGGGCCTGATAAAGGCTTTCGAGAACCGCGTCAGGCCCCGGCATGTTTGGTCTCCCACAACAGAGGCCGAAAGCAAAAGGATGCCGGAACGGCGGGAATTCCGCCTCCGTTTACGAAAGTGGACATGGAGCTGGATTCCTTCGTAGGCCGGGGCCGGAACGGCGCGCGACAGCCTGGAAAAAAGGGGGATTTCTGCGCCGCGATTCCGCGCGGCCCGGCGCGATCCATGCCGGACTTCAGATCAAGCGTCGGCTCAGACGCGCCATCGACGGGGCGTGGTTAAACGCCGGCCAAAGACAGGTTGAGAAGAGGGCTTGAGAAGTCGCGGGGGGACGCGATCAGACAGTCTGCGGGGGACCGCGCGCGGCGAAATAGAACTTGAACGCCGTCCTGAGCGCGAATGTGCGAGTTGCGGCGAACTCGAACCGCGATGGCGCGCGGGCAGGAAAATAAACAACATCCGAAGCCGTATCCAGAACGACGGAGGTCGCGCTCGAACACGCAAGGATGCAGCATGAGCCATGATGGTCATGCCCCGGGGCGCCGTTTCCCGTCGAGCTTCCATCGAGCGAGGCGCAAATGACGCCAGCCGATGAGTCGAAAGCCTGAGTCGGCGTGGCCGAGGCGAAGAACGCTTGCAGCAACAGGGCGTAGAGCGCGAGCACGCCAACGGCGATGCGCTTTGCACCCGAGTTTTGCCGAAACCCCTTCATGATTTTGAGTGTATCACGCGTCGGCGCTGTTGCAACTATACGATGTTCAGGCCGGCCCGTTGAAACTCAACACCCGATCAAGCGGAAAGTCATAGAGCTTGCCGGTCTCGTCCCAGGCCGGGGCGCACAGCGCGAGCAGTTTGGCGGCGAAGTCTTCCGGCGTCTTCAGGGTCAAGGGATCCTCGCCGGGCATGGCGGCGGCGCGCATCCGGGTCCGCAGCGGGCCGGGATTGACCGCCATCACCTTGACCGCGGACACTTTGGCCGTCTCGGCCGCGTAAGTGCGGGCGAGGGCGTCGAGCGCCGCCTTCGACGCAGCGTACGGGCCCCAGAAGGGCTTCATGTCCGCCCGGTTCCCCGCCGCGGATGAGATGAAGATCGCGCGTCCCGCGTCCGAGGCGCGCAACAAGGGATCGAGCGAGCGGATGAGTCGCCAATTGGCGGTCACGTTGACCGCCATGACTGCGTCCCATTGACGCGGATCGAGATGAGCCAGCGGCGTCAACGGACCGAGGGCGCCCGCGTTGGCGACGAAGATGTCGAGCTTGCCCCAGCGCTCGAATATTCCCGCTCCCAACCGGTCGAGCGCGGGAAAATCGGTGACGTCGCAAGGAGACAAGGTGGCGCTGCCGCCCTCGGCGCGAATGGCGTCGTCGAGATCCTCGAGCGCGCCCTGGGTGCGGGCGAGGGCGACGACATGGACGCCGGCCCGCGCGAGTTCAAGAGCGACGGCGCGGCCGATTCCTCGGGACGCTCCGGTCACGAGGGCGATGCGGCCCTCGAGCAAACGAGAAGGGGCGGCTGCTTCCGACATTTACCAAGGCTCCGCTCAAGAGCGGAGCCTGCCGACCCGCCGTGAAGTGTCTGGTAAACGATCTAGCTCGCCTCGGCGAGCAGGGAAAGCTGGGATTTGGCTTCTTCCCGGAGATCGGTGAGGAGGGTCGGATAATCCCCGGTGAAACAATGATCCGTGAATTGCGGGCGGAGGGGATCGCGGCCGGCCTCGCCCATCGCCCGGTAAATCCCGTCCACCGAAAGAAAGGCCAGCGTGTCGCAGCCGATATAGGCCCGCATCTCGTCGAGCGAATGCGTCGCGGCGAGCAGCAACTCGCGCTGCGGCGTGTCGATGCCATAATAATCGGGATGAGTGATCGGCGGGGAGGAAATCCTGAAATGGACCTCCCTCGCGCCGGCGTCGCGCATCATCTGCACGATCTTGACCGAAGTGGTGCCGCGAACGATTGAATCGTCGATCAGCACGATCCGTTTGCCGTTGACGACCGCGCGATTGGCGCTGTGCTTCAGGCGCACGCCCAGTTCACGCACGGATTGGGTCGGCTGGATGAAGGTCCGGCCGATATAATGGTTGCGGATGATGCCGAGTTCGAACGGAATGCCTGAATGACGGGCGTAGCCGATCGCGGCGGGAACGCCCGAATCCGGCACGGGCACGACGACGTCCGCCTCGATCGGAGCCTCCGCGGCGAGTTCCGCGCCCATCCGTTTGCGGACGTCGTAAACGGAACGGCCGTGCACGACCGAATCCGGCCGCGCGAAATAGATATATTCGAAAATGCACGGACGCATCGGCCGTGGGGGAAACGGCCTCAGGCTTTCGATCCCGTCCTCGGAAATGACGACGACCTCGCCGTTCTCGATATCGCGGACGAAACGGGCGCCGATGATGTCGAGCGCGCAGGTTTCCGAAGCGAGGATGTAATGTCCGTCGAGTTCGCCAAGAACGAGAGGGCGGATGCCCAGGGGATCGCGCGCGCCGATCAGCTTCTTGTTCAGCAGCGCCACAAGGGCGTAGGCGCCTTCAATGCAGCGCAGCGCCTCGATAAATCGCTCGACGAGGCGCTGACGCCGACTGCGGGCGACGAGGTGGAGGATGACCTCCGTGTCGGACGTCGATTGGTAAATGGCGCCGCTTTGCACGAGTTCGCGGCGCAACGTCAGACCGTTGGTGAGATTGCCGTTGTGGGCGACCGCGAAGCCGCCGGAATTCAATTCGGCGAACAGCGGCTGGACGTTCCGCAGGATGGTCTCGCCGAGGGTCGAGTAGCGGACGTGGCCGATGGCGGCCTCGCCGGGAAGGCGCGCGATCGTGGACGCCTTGGAAAAATGATCGCTGACCAGCCCGAGACGGCGCTCTGAATTATACCGCTTGCCGTCGAACGAGACGATGCCCGCGGCTTCCTGACCGCGATGCTGCAAGGCGTGCAGGCCGAGCGCGGTGATCGCGGCGGCTTCCGGATGGCCGAAGATGCCGAAGACGCCGCATTCCTCGCGTAGCCGATCGGCTTCGGGATCAAACTCCTCGTCGTCCAGCTCGGGGGGATTTAAGCTTCGCGGCGTTCGCGAATCGCCAAACATCTCTGGACACAGCCCCGGTCCGCCGTTCGAATTCGGGTTTTCGTCGGCTGTCTCATCCATGATCCGTCTCCCGAAACGCGCCTGGCCAAAGCCCGCGCACGCCCCTTGCAACGCGTGGCGGCCGCTCAGGAGCGCATCGTCCAAAGCAAAGTCCAGGCCGAGCCTCAATCACTCTGAAGCATATCATCCGGAACACGAGACGCCTCACGAATGCCTCAATCCATCCCGGCTTTGCACAACTTTCAATATAGGCTTCGGGCGGCGAGAGACAGCAAATTCGAACCGCCTGCGTTACGTAAGGGCGTTCCCCGCGTTTGTCAGCCGCGCCGCAGAGTGCTCAGGTCTTTTTGCCAACCCCGGCTTTTTGCGTGGGCAAGGCCGGCGCCGCCTTGGGTTCGTTCGCATTCTTTGGCTCAGAATCGGGGTCGGACGTTGAAGCCGGCTCCTCAATAGAGCCTTTCGGCTTTTTCAGCTTGTTGAGAATTCCTTCGAGATCGTCGGGCAGCAAGGCCAGAATTTGGTCCCCGGTCGCCTGGAGCAACGGCCGCGTCCGCGCGTTCTTGACCCATTCCGGCTGATTTTTCTCCGGCGAAAGCCAGCTGAAAAACAAGAAAGCGATGGCGCACAGGAGGACGCCTCTCACGACGCCGAAAACGAAGCCGAGCGAACGGTCGAGCGCTCCGACCTTTGAATCGAGGATGACGTCCGACAATTTGATGGTGATCAACGAGACAAGGACCAGCGTGCCGAAGAAGACAGCCGCCGCGGATACGCCCTGCTGAACGATATCCTTGCTGAAATACGGTTTAACGTAAGGGACGAGCAGCGGATAAAAATAGACCGCCGCGAACGCCGCCGCCGCCCAGGAAAAAATGGCGAGGACTTCGCGCGTGAAGCCGCGCAACATCGAAAGCAGAGCGGAAATCAGGACGACAACGATCAACCCCAGATCGAAATAGGACATGTCTTTGGCCCTTCGCGCCGCGAACGTGAATCATTTAAGCCGCCGCGCGTGAGCGCCGCGAAACCGCTAAGCTTCCCGCTTCTTCCCGCAAGGACCGGGGGGGAAGCCGACAAAGCGCTCCGAACAGCGTTTTAAAAAAACCGCGCCCGGAACTGAGCCTGCGGTCTTATAGCGAGCCGAACGGCGTTCGTCACGGCCTCAAACAGCCGCAAATAGTCCAAATCCGTCAATCGCCGCGCCGCGAGCGAGTCCGTTCCGGCGTCCCTTTGGCGATCTCGGCGACCAGTTCGGAAATGTGCTTGCATGTCGCGACGGTCAAATCCTGCGCCGGCGCGCCTGACTTTCCGGAGGTCCGGTCCTGCTGCTCCTGCGGCGTCGTGGCGCGGCCAAAACCGAGCTTTCCTGCTTCCTTGAGCCGCGCCGCGGCATGCGCGACCGGACGGATGGCGCCGGACAGCGCGATTTCGCCGAAAAACACCGAATCGGACGGCAGGCTGACGCCGCTCAGGGAGGAGATCAGCGCCGCGGCGGCCGCAAGGTCGGCCGCAGGTTCGCCGACGCGAAGGCCTCCCGCCACGCTGAGGTAAATGTCGTGCTGGCCAAGCCTCAATCCGCCATGCGCCTCCAGCACGGCGAGAACCATGGCGAGCCGGGCGCCGTCCCAGCCGACGACGGCGCGGCGCGGCGTTCCGAGCGAACTCGGCGCGACCAGGGCCTGAATTTCAACCAGGAGCGGCCGCGTCCCCTCCATCCCGGCGAAGACGGCGGCGCCGGGCGACGCGTTTTCGCGCGACGATAAAAACAAAGCCGACGGATTGGCGACCTCGGCGAGGCCGCGCCCCGTCATCTCGAACACGCCGATCTCGTCGGTCGGCCCGAACCGGTTCTTGACCGCGCGTAGCAGGCGCAGATCGCGCCCGCCCTCGCCTTCGAACGAGACCACCGCGTCGACCATATGTTCGACGACGCGCGGCCCGGCGATCTGGCCGTCCTTGGTGACGTGGCCGACCAGGATCACCACGGCCCCCGTCGTCTTGGCGAACCGGATCAGCGCCTGCGCCGCGCCGCGCACCTGTCCGACCGTGCCGGGAGTCGATTCGACCATCTGCGTCCACATGGTCTGGATGGAATCGATCACGACCAGGGAAGGACGCTTGCCATGAGCGAGCGTTGCGACAATGTCCTCGACGCTCGTCTCGGCGGCGAGTTCGACTGGCGCGCCGCCGAGGCCAAGTCTTTGCGCCCTCAGCCGGACCTGATCGACCGCCTCTTCGCCGGAAATATAGACGACGCGCCGGCCGCCCGAAGCAAGCGCGGCGCAGGCCTGGATCAAAAGCGTCGATTTGCCGATGCCCGGCTCGCCGCCGAGCAGCAGGACCGACCCGGGAACGAAGCCGCCGCCCGTCACCCTGTCGAGCTCCGCGACGCCGGTGGTGATCCGGGGCGCCGCGGATGGCTCGGCTCCGGTCAGATTGGCGAGGCTGAAAATCCGGCCCTTTTGCGCGCCGAGCGCCGCCCTCGCGCCGATGCCGGAGGCGCCTGCTTCCTCGATGATGGTGTTCCACGAGCCGCAGGATTCGCAGCGGCCCTGCCAGCGTTGCGTCGCCGCGCCGCAGGCCTGGCAAACGAAGGATGCGTGAGGTTTGGCCATTCAAGCGGCCTTCGTTTGCCAGGCCTGCGGCAGCGCCGGGAGACGCTTCGACGGCCCCTTCGGCGCGAGCGAACCGATGGTCTTCACATCCGCTCCGGCAGAGCGTCCTCGCGGGCGAGATTCGAAAACCGCGTCATCTCCGCCTCGAAAGCGAGTTCGACGGTTCCGGTCGGACCGTGGCGCTGCTTGCCGATGATGACCTCCGCGCGGCCATGCACCCGCTCCATGTCGGTCTGCCATTGCACAAACTCTTCGGTGCCTTCGCGCGGCTGCTTGTTCTTTAGATAATATTCCTCGCGGAACACGAACATCACCACGTCGGCGTCCTGCTCGATCGAGCCCGATTCACGCAGGTCCGAGAGTTGCGGGCGCTTGTCGTCGCGGCTTTCGACCTGCCGCGACAATTGCGACAGCGCCACCACCGGCACGTTCAGCTCCTTCGCGAGGGCCTTGAGCCCGGTGGTGATTTCGGTCACTTCCTGCACCCGCCCGTCGCTCCTGTTCTTCGAGCCGCCGAGCAATTGAAGGTAATCGATCACCAGCACGTCGAGGCCGCGCTGGCGTTTCAGGCGGCGCGCCCGCGCGGTGAGCTGCGCGATCGAAAGGCCTCCGGTCTGATCGATATGGAAGGGAATCGACTGCATCTCCCGCGCCGCCTCGGCGATGCGGTGGAACTCGGCCTCGGTGATGTCGCCCCGGCGGATCTTGTTGGAGGCGACGGCGGCCTGTTCGGCGATGACGCGCGTCGCCAGTTGTTCGGCCGACATTTCAAGCGAAAAGAAGCCAACGACGCCGCCGTTGGTCGTCTCGGCGGAGCCGTCCGGTCTGTTCTTGAATTCGTAGGCTCTGGCGATATTGAAGGCGATGTTGGTCGCGAGCGCCGTCTTGCCCATGCCGGGGCGCCCTGCGACGATCACGAGGTCGGAGGCTTGCAGCCCACCCATGTGGCGGTCGAGATCGACAAGGCCGGTCGCGATCCCGGAGAGCCGCCCGTCGCGCTCGAAGGCTTTCGCAGCCATATCGACGGCGACCGTGAGGGCGTCGGAAAAGCGCTGGAAACCGCCCTCGTAGCGGCCGAATTCGGCGACCGAATAGAGCTTGCGTTCGGCCTCCTCGATCTGTTCGCGCGGCGAGGCGTCGACCGGCGAATCGTAGGCGGCGTTGACGATATCCTCGCCGATCAGGATGAGGTCGCGCCGGACCGCGAGATCGTGGATCGTGCGGCCGTAATTCTCCGCGTTGATGACGCTCGTCGCCTCGGCGGCGAGGCGGGCGAGATATTGCGGCACGGTGACGCCGCCAAGATCATGATCGCCGAGAAAGGTCTTCAGCGTGATCGGCGAGGCGAGCTTGCCGGCGCGGATCAATTGTCCCGCGACGTCAAAGATGCGCCTGTGCAGCTCCTCCGAGAAATGCTCGGGCCGCAGGAAATCCGAGACGCGGTCGAAGGCGTCGTTGTTGACGAGGACCGCGCCGAGCAGCGCCTGTTCGGCCTCGATATTATGCGGGGCGAGGCGATAGGGTTTTTCCGGGACAGCGGCGACGTCGAACCGTTCGAATTGGTCGAGGGCGGGCATGATGGGTCAGCAATCTTTCGCGGCGGTTTTCTTGGATTTTTGCGAGGCGCGTGGCCCGGCGGCGCCGAATCAGTCCGGCGCGCTCACTACTTGTCGCACGGCGTTGCGGGAAAAAGGAGAGGCGTTTTGGCGCCAAAGCGGGAGCGCCCGCTATCCACATCGGGAAAGATTTTGCCGGAAAAAGTAAAGATTCGCTTGCTTCCGCGGACGGCCGAAAAGGAGCGGTCGCCGCTCTACGGCCCACGGCCTCACCGCTTCGGCAGCGCGGACATGACGAGCTTGACGATATCGACTTGGCGGCGCGCGCCCGTCTTGGCGAAAAGATGCTGCATATGGGTTTTCACGGTGGCCGCGCTGACGCCGAGCGCATGGGCCGCGTTGACGACAGTCATGCCTTGCGCGACAAGAACGAGAAGCCGGGTCTCGGCCGGGGTGAGGCCGTAGAGCTTCACCAAAACCTCCCCGGGCAGCAGTTCGTGTTCGCCAATCTTGTGAATGAAGAGCGCCAGGACGGCCCCGCGAGTCGCCGCCGATTGGCGGACAGGATCTGTCAGGGGCAGCTCGCTGTGTAGCGCCGGGCCGACTTTTGGAGGGTCATTCCGACAAAATCGAACCAGCCCTTCGAAGCCATAAATTCACGATAATATTGCGTGGGCCGAATCTCTTCGGGGGCCGCGAAAGTTCTCATCCGGAAGGGTTCGTCGATCTGACTATGCCAGCCGATGGTCAGGAACGGATTGATCGCATTCGTTCTCGCCGCGTCAGCGGCGACCTGGGCGAGGTCCGCTCCCCAGATTTGGGCAAATTCCATTCTTTGCTCAGCGGGTTCGATGGCGAAGATAGAGGTCGCCTCGGCGCCCAGTTGCCGGGTTATTTCTTTAAGCGTCTGCGGCCAGAGCGATGGATCGAGCGCGCAAACGTAAATTTCTATATTTTGAGACGCCATGCGCAGGGCGCCATCGACTGAAATCCGAATCCAGGCGAATCAAGAGGGCGTCAACCGTTTGGTGGAGGACGCCTTCGATCAAATGTGTTGATTTGTCTTCGCGGTTCGACGCTGCGCTGCGGCGGCGGGGCCCAGGGCGAAGGGCTGGCTGGCCCATTTCGTCCAAGGGGGAAGCAACGTTCGCGCGTAGCGCGGCGTTGATGGGCCTTCGCCGCCCGGCGGCCGCGAGGCGCCGGGTCGAGGTCCGCGTTTTCGATGGGGATCAAACAGCGCCAATCTTACCGGTGGCGAAGTTTATAACAGTGGTCGCCGGCGCAGGTTACAAAAACAAGCTCTCACCACGGCTCGTCGCGGGAGCCGCCGCAGGCCTTGCGTTCGAGGCATTCGCAGCGTCCCGTGCTTTGTTCACAGGACGGGATGCGCTTGATCGAGCACGCGTAGGAATCGCCGTCGAGGCCCCTGTAGGATCCTCCGCACGAACCCTCCGTATAGCCGAAGCGCCCGGCGGCGAGGGCTGCGCCGCTGATCGAGGCGCAGATCACGAGGGCCAAAATCCTGGCGATTATCCCGACGATCATCCCGGCGCTTCGCTCAGTTCATACGCGCGACGACGGCGAGGCGCTGCACCTCTCCGCGGTCGTAGGCCTTCAGGAATTCATCATAGTTCCTGAACGACACGCAGCCGTTTGAGGCGCCGTTGGGGCCGAGCATGTAGCGATGCGCGAGGAGGCCCGTGCGGCCGTAGACATGGCCGGCGGTGGGTGTGAGACGTAGCGCGCGCACGCCGTGGAAAGGCGCTTCGCGCAGCGACAATTGGTAGACGTTGGGCGGCGTCGCGCCGCGCATGCGTTCATGGACGTAGCGCGGATCGTCCATCATGGAGCCAAGGCCGGAATGCGCCTCGAGCCGCGTTCCGTTGGGCATGTAGACTGTATGCGCGGAGACGTCGTAGACAGCGGTGCCGCGATCTACGCGCGGCGCAAGGTTCAGCAATGGCGCGGGAGCCGACGCTTGTGCGGCGGGCGCTGTTGTGCGCGCGACGCTCGCAACTCCATCCTCGGGCGCAGCGTAGGCGAGGACGGGACGCGAGGGTTGCGGTTGCGACAATCCGCCAAAGATCTTCTCGAAGAAGTTGCGGTTGTCGCCGGGGGCGGCGGCGACCGCGGTGTTTGCGTTCTGCCGCGCGATCCTGCGCCCTGGCGCCAGGACCGGCGCGCGGCCCGCGGGAGGCGCGAGATCATCGGGACGTGGGATCGGCAGAGGCGCGCTCTCACCGGAATCAAACTCCGCGGTCGCCATCGTATCGGGCGGGAGAATTTCGGCCTGTTCGAATCCCTCCTGGGCGGTCGGCGCCCGTTCGAGACTGGCTGACAGCGGGAAGTTTTGCCCGAGCGAAGCGGGCGCCGCGCCCGAGGCGAAGCCGGGATCGAACAGCGCGCCGTAGACGTTGGAGTCGCCCTTCGAGTCGGACGCTTCCATTGCTGTTGGCGCGGCGATCTGGGCTTCGACAACACGCGGGTCGTCGGCAGGGCGAAGATACAGCGTCCACACTCCGAAAAGAGCGCTCAACGCAACAATGACCACGCCGGGAACAGCCTGCGAAAAAAGTGATTTCCAAAATGATTGGCCGCGGCCCGATGGAATGAAATCATATGACGTATTGATGCCGTCAGTCATTCGTCTCGCTTTCGTATTGATTTCTAATGAGCGGCGCCTTTCGGCCAAAATCCGCGGCGCCAAAAAGGCGCAATCATCAACAACACCTGCGCGGGACGGTCTCGCCGCCTTTCAGGATGACCCGCAAACAAACTTCAGCGCATTGGTCGCGCACCATTTGGGCGATTTTTAGTTAAACTCGGATTAAAAGTGTGATTTCGCGTTTGGCGCAGGATGGAGCGCTTCGGCGGCAAAGCCCGCGCGCCGGACGCGGCCCGTCGCGCGCGTGGCGACTCACGGCGGACGCGCGATGAACGAGCCTGTCGAAAATGGAAAAAAGGGGGCGGAGCTAGATCAGATCTTTCAACGTCTTCGCCACGCGCGGCGCGAAGTATGTCAAGATTGCGTCGGCGCCAGCCCGCTTGAAGCACAGCAGGCTTTCGAGCATCGTCTTGTCGGCGTCGATCCAGCCGTTGTTCGCCGCCGCCATGATCATCGCGTATTCGCCGGACACCTGATAGGCGAAGGTCGGCGCGCCGAATTTCTGCTTCACCCGGTAGATCACGTCGAGATAGGGCAGGCCTGGCTTCACCATCAGGATGTCGGCGCCTTCCTTGAGATCCTGCGCGGCCTCGCGCAAGGCCTCGTTGGTGTTGGCGGGGTCCATCTGATAGGTGCGCTTGTCGCCGGTCAGGATCGCGCCGGTGCCGACCGCATCGCGGAACGGACCGTAAAAAGCCGAAGCGTATTTGACCGCATAGGCCAGGATCTGCACCCGGTCGAAATGCTGTGCGTCGAGCCCGGCGCGAATGGCGCCGATGCGCCCGTCCATCATATCGGAGGGCGCGATCACATCGGCGCCCGCGCGGGCCTGGTTCAGCGCCTGCTGGACGAGAACGAACACGGTCTCGTCGTTGAGAATTTCGCCGTCGAGCAAAAGTCCGTCATGGCCGTGGCTCGTATAAGGGTCGAGCGCCACGTCGGTGATGAGCCCCAGCCCAGGCGCCGCGGCCTTGATCGCGCGGCAGGCCCGGCAGACGAGGTTGTCGGGGTTCAGCGCCTCGCTGGCCTGTTCGTTGCGCAGGGCGGGGTCGGTATTGGGAAAAAGAGCGATGGCGGGGATGCCAAGCTCGACCGCCTCCACCGCCGCGCGGACGGCCGCGTCCACCGAAAGCCGCTCGACGCCCGGCATCGAGGCGACCGGCTGGCGCAGGTTTTCGCCCTCGACAAGGAAGATCGGCCAGATCAGGTCGCTCACCGTCAGGACATGTTCGCGCACGAGGCGGCGCGCCCAGTCCGTCTTGCGGTTGCGCCGGTGACGCTGGGTGAGGTCGAGCTTGTTCGGCTGTGGCGCGTTCATCTCGGAGCCTTGGGGAATGATCATGCGGACAGATTAAATCCAAAAGCCTTTTTCGCTCAATCCGGCGGCGGCGACAGGCTGGCCCGCGCCTTCGCGACAAGCAATGGGTCGCGCCCGGAATTGGCCGCGAAGGCGAGGAGCAAAGCCTCGTCCGACGCCAGATGATCGAGCACGGCGGCCAGAAATCCCGGCTCCGCGGCGGCTTCACGCAGGTTTTCTACGCCAAGGCCGGACAAGGACATGAACCGCTCCAGCCGCTCGAGATCCGACGCCAGGAAGCCGAGAACTTCAATGGCGAGCGCTTCCGCGGCCTCGGCCGAGGCTGGGAGGGGGCGAGCGCCCGGTTTCTGGAACGGGCCATTTCGCTTCACGCCGTTTTCCCCATCGTCAATTTCTTTCGGCTAAAGGTCCGGCGTATGATAGGCCGTCCTGGCGGGGATTGGTCCGCCGCCTCGACGGGCGGAGCGGGTCTTGCCAATGCAGAAAACCATCCTGATCGTAGAAGACAACGAGCTTAATATGAAGCTCTTCAATGATCTTCTCGAGGCGCATGGTTACAGGACCGTTCAGACCCGCAGCGGCGTCGAAGCCCTGGAGCTGACCCGCAAATTCAGGCCGGACCTGATCCTGATGGACATCCAATTGCCGGAGGTCTCCGGCCTTGAAGTGACGAAATGGATCAAGGACGACGAAACGCTGCGCCACATTCCGGTCATCGCCATCACCGCTTTCGCGATGAAGGGAGACGAGGAAAAGATCCTGCAAGGCGGCTGCGAGGCGTATCTCTCTAAGCCGATCTCGATCGTCAAATTTCTCGAAACCGTGCGCAAGCATCTCAAGGAGCAATGAGCGGACATTCGCGGAGGCGGCCGGCCCGGCGCGGTCAGCCTCGCCACAGGCTCGACGTTTAGGTTAATGAAAGTTCAACAATGGCTCTTCAATATCGCGATTGCATTCCTGCGCCATCGCGCTAACGTCAGGCCGCCGGGCCTTACGGGTGGCGGGGACAGCGGCTTCGATAAGAAAGCCTGATCCGCGCCTGCGCGCAGTCAATGCGCTGCCGGTGACTTGACTTAAAGATCCCCTACGGAGTGCTCAGGTCCGCCGCATCTCCTGGGTCCGTAGGGTTGGCCGGCGCGCAAATGGTCAGGAGTGGCCTCCTCGAAACGCCATTTGCCGCCGGCCACCTTCACAAAGACGCGGCGCCCTGGCGGAAGAGACTTCAACCTTCAGAGCAAGAGATCCTGGCCTCCTTCAGCGCAAGAGATCCTCATCTCCTCAAGTGGAAGAGAAATTCAACTCCTTCAAAGGAAGAGAATCTCAACTCCTTCAAAGGAAGAGACTTCGCCGCCATCAACGAGACTCCGCCCTTGAACGGGCGATTGATGTTGAGGCGGGCGGGCGCGGCGGCCTATGGATCGGCAAAGGTCAGACCCAGTGTCGCTCCCGCGACGCCGCGTTGTTTCACACCACCACAAGCTCCGCGACATTGGCGAAGGCCGCGCGTTCCTGAATGAAGGCGAACCGGGCTTCCGGCTTGTTGCCCATCAGCCGCTCGACGCAATCGGACGCGCTCTCCTGATCCTCGTCGAGAACGACCACTTTCAACAGGTTGCGCTTCGCCGGGTCCATCGTCGTTTCTTTAAGCTGCGCCGGAAGCATTTCGCCCAGGCCTTTGAATCGGCTTACTTCCACAGCGGCCTTCCCGGTGAGAACCCTGGCGATCAGCTCCTCGCGGTGGGCGTCGTCGCGCGCATAGACCTGCTTTGCGCCCTGGGTCAGCCGATAGAGCGGCGGCACCGCCAGATAGAGATGCCCGCCGGAGATGAGTTTCGGCGTCTGGCGGTAGAAGAAGGTGATCAGCAGGGAGGCGATATGGGCGCCGTCGACGTCGGCGTCGGTCATGATGATGACCTTCTCGTAGCGAAGATCGTCTTCCTTGTACTGCGCGCCGATCCCGCAACCGAGCGCCTGGATCAGATCGCTCAATTGCTGATTGCCGGAGAGCTTGTCGCGTGTGGCGCTGGCGACATTCAGGATCTTGCCGCGTAACGGCAGGATCGCCTGCGTCGCGCGGTTGCGCGCCTGTTTTGCCGAGCCGCCGGCCGAATCGCCCTCAACAATAAAGATTTCAGAGCCTTTTGCGCCTGCATTCGAGCAGTCCGCGAGCTTTCCGGGAAGCCGCAGCTTTCGGCTAGGGGTCTTGCGGGCGATATCTTTTTCGGCCCGGCGGCGCAGTCTTTCCTCGGCGCGCTCGACCGACCAGTCGAGCAGCCTCGCGGCATGGGAGGGGGATGCGGCCAGCCAATGGTCGAAGGCGTCGCGCAGCGTTCCCTCGACGATGCGCGAGGCTTCGGGCGTCATCAGGCGACCCTTGTTCTGGCCCTGGAATTCCGGCTCGCGCAAAAAGACCGATACCATCGCGGCGCAGGAGGTCATGACGTCCTCGCCGCTGATCGCGGCGGCGCGTTTGCTCTGGCCGATCCGCTCGGCGTGATCCTTGAGGCCGCGCAGCAAGGCCGCCCGCAGTCCCGCTTCGTGCGTTCCGCCGTCCGGAGTCGGGATCGTGTTGCAATAGGAATGGACGAAGCCGTCATCGAAGCTGAGCCAGGCGAGCGCCCATTCCAGCGAGCCATGGCCGCCCGGCTTTTCAACCTTTCCGGCGAAGATCGGCTCGATGACGAGATCCTTGCCCTCGATATCCTGGGCCAGATAATCCTTGAGGCCGCCGGGAAAGCGGAATTTCGCCTCCGCCGGCACGTTGGCGTCGAGCCATTCCGGCGCGCAATGCCAGCGGATCTCGACGCCGCCGAAGAGATAGGCCTTGGCGCGTGCCATTCTGAACAGTCGCGCGGCCTTGAAATGCGCGCCCCTGCCGAAGATCTTTTCGTCTGGCTTGAACCGCACGCTGGTGCCGCGCCGGTTCGGCGCCTTGCCGAGCTTCTCGAGCCCTGACAGCGGCGCGCCGCGCTCGAAGGTCTGACGGTAAAGCTGCTGCCCCCGCGCGACTTCGACCTCGAGCCGCTCCGACAATGCGTTGACGACGGAAATGCCGACCCCGTGCAGGCCGCCGGAGGTCTGGTAGGATTTCTGGTCGAATTTTCCGCCGGCGTGCAGCGTCGTCATGATCACTTCAAGGGCCGATTTCTTCGGAAATTTCGGATGGGGATCGACCGGGATGCCGCGGCCGTTGTCGGTGACGCCGAGAAAGCCGGACGCCTCGAACCGGACGTCAATGAAGGTCGCATGGCCGGCGACCGCCTCGTCCATCGCATTGTCGAGGGCTTCGGCGAAAAGATGGTGCAGCGCGGCCTCGTCGGTGCCGCCGATATACATGCCCGGCCGTCGCCGGACCGGCTCGAGCCCTTCCAGAACTTCGATCGAGGCGGCGTTGTAGCCGGAGTCCTGAGATGTTTCAGTCCGCAAGTCCTGCTTCAGATCTTGTTTCAGATTTTGCTCCGGGTCGTGCTTGAAATCGTGCCGCTGTGATTTTGGTCGAATATCGGCCTTCTTCTGCGCCATATTGCCGAAAAGATCGTCATCCGTTGCCATTCGTACGTCAGTCCCTTTGAATCGGCCTTGACCGCCGCTTATGCCACGAACGGAGCGGAAATGGAACGGAACGAAAACATTTTCCGATTCATGGCGGCGGCCCGTGACGTGGAAAAGCCGACAAAAAAGGGCGGCCTCATGGCCGCCCTTTGTATTTCTTTACGTTAATTCAGGAAGTTACATAGGCTTCCTGAATTAAAATATCAAGCCGCGACGCTTTTGGCGAGAGCCACAGACGAGATCGTTTTCAGAATCTGGGAAGCGATCTGGTAGGGGTCTCCCTGGGAATTCGGACGGCGGTCTTCCAGATAGCCCTTGTAGTCGTTTTTAATGAAGCTGTGAGGCACCCGGATCGAGGCGCCGCGATCGGCGATTCCCCAGCTGAACATATCGATCGATTGCGTCTCGTGCAGACCCGTCAGCCGCATGTGGTTATCGGGGCCGTAGACCGCGATGTGATCGTCCTTGGCGGCTTCGAACGCCGCCATGAGCTGCTCGAAATAGTCCTTGCCGCCGACTTCACGCATATAGGTCGTGGAGAAATTGGCGTGCATCCCGGAGCCGTTCCAGTCGGTGTTTCCGAGCGGCTTGCAATGATATTCGATATCGACGCCGTATTTTTCGCCGAGCCGCTGGAGAATATAACGGGCGACCCACATTTCGTCGGCGGCTTTCTTGGACCCCTTGCCGAAGATCTGAAATTCCCACTGGCCCTTGGCGACCTCGGCGTTGATGCCTTCGTGATTGATGCCGGCGGCAAGGCAAATGTCGAGGTGCTCCTCGACGATCTGGCGGGCCATATTGCCGACATTGCTGTAGCCGACCCCGGTGTAGTAGGGGCCCTGCGGAGCGGGATAGCCGGTCTCGGGGAACCCGAGCGGACGGCCGTTCTTGTAGAAGAAATATTCCTGCTCAAAGCCGAACCAGGCCCCGGGATCGTCGAGAATCGTGGCGCGGGCGTTTGTCGAGTGCGGCGTCACTCCGTCCGGCATAATGACTTCGCACATGACGAGGACGCCGTTCGTGCGCGTGCTGTCCGGAAAGACGGAGACGGGCTTCAGAACGCAGTCGGAGCTTCTGCCTTCGGCCTGCTTTGTCGAGCTGCCGTCGAAACCCCAGAGCGGAAGCTGCTCAAGCGTGGGAAAGCTCTCATATTCCTTGATCTGGGTCTTGCCGCGAAGATTCGGGACGGGTTTGTAACCGTCTAGCCAGAGGTACTCAAGTTTGTATTTGGCCATTTTTCCGGGAGCCTCCGTCCATTGTTGATTGCGGTTATTGTCGCATGTCGATTGCGGTTATTGTCGCGGTGTCAAACGCCGCTGAATTCAGCCGTTTTCAAGGCTGCACCGGGCGCATTCATTTGAAGCATCATTCGTGCCAATTGCCTTCATGAGATGTTCAGGCGACGATCGGCAGGGCTGCCGGAAACCGGGCCGATCGCCGGACCGGTCAGGGCCTGAAGCCGCAAGGGCGGGGCTGCTGAATCTCGGTCAGACCCGCTCATGGATCTGGCCTGACCGAGTTCTGAAAGAGGCGGGCAGCCGGTCCCGCCCCCGATAAGGCTAGAGGGAATAATACATTTCGAATTCGACCGGATGCGGAGTCATTTCAAATCGCATCACGTCCGCCATTTTCAGTTCGATATAGCTGTCGATGAAATCGTCGTCGAACACGCCGCCGGCCTTGAGGAAGGCGCGGTCCTTGTCGAGATTGGCGAGCGCGTCGCGCAGCGAACCGCAGACCGTTGGAATCTTCTTCAGTTCCTTCGGCGGCAGATCATAGAGATCCTTGTCCATCGCCGGACCCGGATCGATCTTGTTCGTGATTCCGTCGACACCGGCCATCAGCATGGCCGCGAAGGCGAGATAAGGATTCGCCATCGGATCGGGGAAGCGGACTTCGACGCGCTTGGCCTTGGGGTTCGAGGCCGTCGGGATGCGGCACGAGGCGGATCGGTTGCGCGCCGAATAGGCGAGCAGCACGGGCGCTTCATAGCCTGGCACCAGGCGCTTGTACGAATTGGTCGAGGGATTGGTGAAGGCGTTGAGCGCGCGGGCGTGCCGGATGATGCCGCCGATGTAATAGAGGCATTCCTGGCTGAGGTCGGCGTATTTGTTTCCGGCGAACAGCGGCCTGCCGCCTTTCCAGATCGATTGATGGACATGCATGCCGGAGCCGTTGTCGCCGAAAATCGGCTTCGGCATGAAGGTCGCGGTCTTGCCGTAGCTCTGCGCGACCTGATGGATGCAGTATTTATAGATCTGAAGATGGTCCGCCATTGTCGTCAGCGGCCCGAATTTGAGGCCAAGCTCATGCTGCGCCGAAGCCACCTCGTGGTGATGTTTTTCCACCTTCGCGCCCATCTGCGCCATTGCGGCGAGCATTTCGCCGCGCATGTCCTGCGCCGAATCCTGCGGAGGAACGGGGAAGTAGCCGCTCTTGGTGCGGATGCGGTGGCCGAGGTTGCCGCCCTCGTAGGGCGTGTCCGAATTGGTCGGCAATTCCGACGAGTCGAGGACGAAGCCCGTGTTGTAGGGATCAGCCTTGAAGCGGACGTCGTCGAAGACGAAAAATTCGGCTTCCGGGCCAAAATAGGCGGAATCGCCAATGCCTGAGGAGGATACGAAGGCCTCCGCCTTCTTGGCGATGCCGCGGGGGTCGCGGCCATAGGGTTCGCCGCTGCCGGGCTCGAGAATGTCGCAGACGATGACCATTGTCGACGCCGCAAAGAACGGATCCATGCACGCGGTCGAGGGATCTGGCATCAGCAGCATGTCGGATTCGTTGATCGCCTTCCAGCCGGCGATGGACGAACCATCGAACATGGTTCCCTCGGAAAAAATATCCTCGTCGATCAGGGTCTGATCGAATGTGACATGTTGCCACTTGCCGCGCGGATCCGTGAAGCGGAAGTCGACATATTTTACGTCGTTGTCCTTGATCGCCTTGAGCACGTCTTTGGCGGTCTTCATGTCCTCTCCTATGCTTTTTTGTTGATTTTGAAACTGGGTTCGCGGCGTCGCCCGTCTGCGTCTCGCCCGCCCGTCAAATGGCGTCGGCTCCGGATTCGCCGGTGCGGATACGGATCGCGCCTTCGATGTTCGAGATGAATATCTTGCCGTCGCCGATTCGCCCGGTTTGAGCGGCTTTGCGAATGGCTTCGACCGCCTGGTCGACAAGGCCGTCAGCCACGACGATTTCTATCTTAACCTTGGGAAGAAAATCGACGATATATTCGGCGCCGCGGTAAAGCTCGGTATGGCCTTTTTGCCGGCCGAAGCCTTTGGCTTCGCTCACCGTGATTCCAGCGACGCCTGCGTCGTGAAGGGCTTCCTTCACCTCGTCGAGCTTAAAGGGCTTGATGATCGCTTCGATTTTTTTCATTAGCGTTTCTGGCGTCGCCTCGGTTCAGGAAGGGCGTCCTGGCGCAAAAGGCCGGAAAACGGCTTCCGTGAGCAAAATTTCTACTTTTCGGCGAGCATTTAGCAATCAAAAAGCTGAGGCGTCACGCAAAAAATAGATAATAATTATTCGGGACTGAACAGAAAACGGGGACAGTGGAGCGCTCGTCTTTCTCGCGATAAGAGCGACGGCAAGGCCAGAAAAGCCTGGAGGCCGCGCAAAGAGGCCGCGCAAAAAAAATCGCTCCGCGCAAAGCTGCGGAGCGATCCTTCGTTGACTTGTTCCAAATTCCAACGCGCGCGATAAATCTCAGCTCGCAATGGATCTCAGCTCACGCTGGATCTCAGCTGATGGGCTCGAGAACGCCTTTGTGCTCGACAACCACCTGAGGTTTTTCCACTTCGACGAGAGAGACGCTGACGCCTGAGCCAAGGAGCTGCATCGATATCTCCTTGCCGTTGCCGAACTTCACGCCATCACGATAGGCGCCATGTTCCAGACGAGCGAAGACGACTTGCTCGGCCGGGGCGACGCCGAGGCGGGTTTGAAGATCGCTCGATATCCCTTCGAGGCTGAGCCGCGTGTCGTATTGAACGCAAACGGCCGTCGAACAATCTCCAGGCGCCGCCAGTCCGATACTCCCGGAGGGGAAGCGGGTGGTCACATATTTCTCAGACTCACGAGCAGGCCGGGAGGCGTACATTTCTAGCGAATAGTCACACATGTGTGTCACTCCTCATGTCTCGAGACGGATTGAGAATCCCTGCCGGATCGCAATTTCCCTTGCGCGCGCGGAAGGGTCAGCATCTGTTCTGGAGGCCCCGGAGGGCCGGGTCAGGTGGAAGCCCTGGGGCTTAAGGTTCGATCCGGAGAAGACGCGCGGCGCGGGCCCGCGTTCGGATCAAACCCCGTCCAACGGCCGTCGGACGGTTCCACTCACGCGACAAACACGGAAAACCTTCTAAGGTTTCAATCTGTTTTCGCTTAACTCGATGCTACCGCACCGTTTTTCGCCGTCAAGTTAATTAAGTCGGCCACCAAATGCTTTTATCGCCGCGGCCCGCGCCGCGCTTTACATCCCTAACCGACGGCGACCGGCAAATCCTGCCTCGCCCCCCATTCGGACCAGGAGCCATCGTACAAAACGACTCCGTTCTTGCCGATCGATTCGAGCGCCAGAAGAAGAATCGCCGCCGTGACTCCCGAACCGCACGTCGTGATCACCGGGCGTTCGAGATCAACGCCCGCCTTGGCGAAGGCCGCTTTAACGCCGGCGTCGGGCTTGAGCCGGCCGCCGGCGACGACTTCGCCCCACGGGACGTTCAGGCTTTGCGGAATGCGTCCCGAGCGCAATCCCGGACGCGGCTCAGGCGTTTCCCCGGTGAAGCGTCCATGGGCGCGCGCATCGATGATTTGGGCCGCGCCGGTCGCGCTCGCTTGTCTTACCGTCTCGACGTCGGCGACCCCTGACGAATTGAATCTGGGCGTGAAACTCGCGGGCGGCCGTTGCGCGGCGCCGGTTTCCAGCGGGCGTTTCTCGTCTCGCCATTGCGGCAAACCGCCGTCGAGGATCTTGACGTCTCGCGCGCCGAAAATCCGCAGGGTCCACCAGACCCTTGCCGCGCCCATCAAGCTGGTTGAATCATAAACGACGAAGCGCATGTTTTCGCTGAGGCCGAGCCTCGCCATCTCCGCCGCAAAGGCGCTCGGGTCCGGCAGCATGTGCGGCAATGCGCTCGAATGGTCTGCGATCGCGTCGATGTCGAAAAACACTGCGCCGGGGATATGGCCGGCGAAATGTTCGGCTTTCGCATCGCGGCCTTCGCCAGGCATGAAAAAAGTCCCGTCAATCACGGCCAGATCGGGCGCGCCGAGGTTCTTGGCGAGCCATTCCGTCGAGACGAATAAGGCTGGGTTCCGGTCTTCTGTCATGTCTTCGCCTCGGGTTGATCGAAAGAGCGAAGCGTCTTTTACACGCTGGCGCGACGCAGCCCAAACATGTTCGCGCATCGGCTCCGCTGGAAAATCAGACCGAAACCCGGCGTGAACCATTTCGAAAGACGCCCGTTCAGGGTGGCGCGCTTGCGCCGCGCCGCCGCGCTGCGGTTCAAGCTATCTCCAAGAGTTTATCACCCCAGGAGCACGTCATGAATCTTTCAAAACTGTTAATCGCGTCCGCCGTTGCGGTCACTCCGGTCGTCGCATGGGCGCAGGATACGTCCGGGAATGGCCGCGGGTCCGGCGGCAGGGCCGTTGGTCCCGCCTCTGAAAACGGCGACACGGCGACCGGCCAGACTTCCATTCCAGGCGCCATGACGGGCCGCTCCGCCAATCCAGGCGGGCAGGGAACGAACGATTACGATCCGCCGGCGATGAACCCGAACGCGCCGGGGTCTTCGAGGTCGCCGGGCATGGGCGGCGCGGCAGGAGGCATGAGCGGCGCAGCAGGAGCGGGCGGCGGCGCGGCCGGCGGGCGCTAGATAAGGACAATTATCGGGCGGCGGCGCTCCAGGCGTTCATGGTCGTCTCGATCCAATGCCTTTGCGGCGCGACGAGAACAGCCTGAGTCAGGGCGCCGCAGTGGTTGCCGCCCTGGCCCTTGGCCCAAACGGCGACGGCCACCACCGCGGGTCGGTCAAAAGAAAGGAGCGGCGCGCCGGAATCGCCGGTGCAGGCTCCAAGGCCCGAACGTGCTGGATCGGCGGCCCAAAGCAGAACCGACGACTTCGGTCCGGTATCGACGAGAATTCCCGATCGCAGGATCCCGCCGGTTTTTCCCTGCGCTTCATCGGCGACGCCGAAGCCCGCGATGAGAAACTTTTGTCCTGGCGTGGGCAAAGCGCCCTTGGCGATCTCGACGGGCGTGAAGGCCGAAGGCAAGGGCTCCGCCAACAGAACAAGCGCGAGATCGATGGAAGTGATGCGGCGGCGGATCGCGTCTGGTCGGAAGCCCGGATTGATGGCGACCGCAGCCGTTTCGACGAGGACCGGAGCGCCTTTTGCGTCTTTGAAAAAGATGCGCGTGTCGTCGGGCGCTCCGACGCAATGCGCCGCGGTCAGGACGACGGTTGGAGAGATCACGCTCCCCGTGCAAAATCCCGAACTGTCGCCGCTGCGGTTGAGAACCGTCACGACATAGGGTTCGAGTTCGGGCGCGAGCCGCGCCGGTCCGACCAGCGCCGCAGCCGTCCCGGTCATGAGCGCCGCCGCCAGAAAAGGCGCCGCCAAACAGACGAGCGCCAGCAGCCGCTCCAAGATGAGCTGGCGACGCGACGCGGCGGTCAAGTTCTCCTTGGGCGCCGCAACATTCGCCGCAACATGCGCCGCAACATTCATGGAGCATTCATCGTCGTTGAGTGAACATCCCGCCATGCGTTTCCTCTTTTCGGGCCTTGGCGTCGCCATTGCCGCCATTTTTTTCTTGTGTCCGCGCTCGAGCGCCGAGCCGCAGAGCGAACGTCTGTGCTATTCGACCGCCGAAACCCGGGACAAGATCGCCGCCGACGGCCTCTCGGAGCCTTTCCGGACGATGCAAAGCGCGGCGGCGAAGGCGCAGGCCGAAGCGATCGGCGCCAAACTTTGCCGCAGAAGCGACGAACTTGTCTATGAAATAAGCCTGCTGCGTTGGGATGGACGCGTCATTCAGATTATCGTCGACGCGAAGACCGGCCGGACGCTCGGTTCAAAAAATGAGACCGAACGAGTTCACAAGACTGCGGAGTAGAACTCGTTCGGGGAAAACATCGGAGATCAAGATTTGCGTTTGCTCGTCGTCGAGGATGACAAGGATCTGAACCGGCAAATCGTCGCCGCGCTCGCTCAGGCCGGATACGCCGTCGACCGCGCCTTCGATGGCGAGGAAGGCTGGTTCCTGGGAGACACCGAGCCCTATGACGCCGTCGTCCTCGATCTCGGCCTGCCGAAGAAGGACGGAATTTCCGTCCTGACCGAATGGCGCAAGGCCGGACGCGCCATGCCGGTCCTGATCCTGACCGCGCGCGACCGCTGGGGCGACAAGGTGCAGGGTTTCGATTGCGGCGCCGACGATTACGTCGCCAAGCCCTTTCACATGGAGGAGATCCTGGCCAGGTTGCGCGCGCTCCTGCGCCGGGCCGCGGGTCACGCGACGAGCGAATTCAATTGCGGCCCCGTTCATCTCGACGCGCGCGCGGGCCGCGTTTCGGTCGACGGGTCGCCGGTCAAGCTCACCTCCCACGAATATCGGCTTCTGTCCTACCTGATGCATCACGCCGGCCGCGTCGTTCAGCGCGGCGAGATCGTCGAACATCTCTACGATCAGGACTTCGACCGCGATTCGAACACCATCGAGGTTTTCGTCGGGCGGTTGCGAAAAAAGCTGGGCGTCGAGATCATTCAGACCGTGCGAGGGTTGGGCTATCTTCTTGCGCCTCCCGAGGAGAATAGCCTAAAGGCCGAGCCTTCCCCGGCGCGGCCTGCGCGCTGACGCCTCCTCCCTTTTCAGATTTGCCCGCCGGCGGAGCGGGCGCACGCTTTTCGCGGGACTGGTTCGGCGATCGATATGCGGAAAACCGGGAATGATGCGGGTCCGCTCGTTGTGCCGCGCGAGCCGCGAATGGAATCCATCGCCCGGCGGCTTTTCTATTCGGCGGCGGTCCTCAGCTTCACGATCCTGCTCGCGGCCGGACTTGTGCTGTCCGCCATTTACCGGCGCACCGCCGAAGCCAGCTTCGATCAGCGCCTTGGGGTTTATCTGCGCGCGCTCGTCGCTGATATCGCGACTCCCGGCGAAGGCGGCCGGGAAGGCGCCGACGAGCTGTCGGACCCGCAATTCGAATTGGCTCTTTCGGGCTGGTACTGGCAGGTGACAAGGCTTGACGGCGACAAGC
Organism: Methylocapsa palsarum; assembly: GCF_900114285.1. Lineage (GTDB taxonomy): Bacteria > Pseudomonadota > Alphaproteobacteria > Rhizobiales > Beijerinckiaceae > Methylocapsa > Methylocapsa palsarum. Next base: position 262,648 of record NZ_FOSN01000002.1, read on the forward strand.
CGCGCGTTCGCGGATCGCGTTCTTTGTTCGCCGCGCGGCTTCCGCGCCTCGCCAATCAGGGTGTGCCGGCCGGTCTTGGCGGAGCACGCAGGGGCTATGTGAAAGGTCCGGACGACCGGCCGCTGCGGATGCTCGAAAGGGTCATCGACGCAGGGGATCAGGGTCTTTACCTCGTTCAGGTTGCGGCGAAGTCGGACGAACTCGACGCCCAGATCAGCCGTTTCGAATTCGACCTCGTCGTCACTTTCGCCCTGCTGGCGATCGCCCTGCTTGGCTCCTCCGCCTTGCAGCTTCGCTATGGATTGCGGCCGCTGCGCCGGCTGCAGGAAGGGGTGGCTTCCATCCGGCGCGGCGACGCGGAGAAGATCGACGGCGATTTTCCTCAGGACATCGCGCCGCTCGCTGGCGAAATCAATTTGCTGATCGCCGCAAATCGCACTGTCGCGGAACGGGCGCGGACGCAGGTCGGCAATCTGGCCCATGCGCTCAAGACTCCGTTGAGCGTGATCGTCAATGAAGCTTCAGCCGACGCGGGCGCCCTCGCCGGCAAGGTGGAGGAGCAGGCGCAAGTCATGCGCGATCAGATCACCTACTACCTCGACCGGGCGAGGGTTGCGGTCCGCGCCGGAGCGGTGACCGGCTCGACCGACGTCGGACCCGTGATCGATGGTCTGGTCAGGACGTTCCAGAAGATCTACCGCGAGCGCGGCGTGAACTTTTCGGCCGCCGCGCAGGAAGCCGTCCGGTTTCTGGGCGAACGCCAGGATCTGGAGGAAATGATCGGCAATCTTGTCGACAACGCCGGAAAGTGGGCGGCGAGCGAGGTTTCCGTCAGCGTCGAGCCGGAGGCGCCGCGCAGCGCCGCGGAGCGCGCGTACCTGCGGATCGTGATCGATGACGACGGACCGGGGCTGGCGGCGGAGCAGCGCGAGAGCGCCCTCAGACGGGGCCTTCGGCTCGACGAGACAAAACCCGGTTCGGGCCTCGGCCTTTCGATCGTCGTCGACCTCGCGGGGCTCTATGGCGGCGCTCTCGCTCTCGATGAAAGCCCAACGGGCGGGATGCGAGCGACGCTGCGGCTTCCCGCCGCCTCGAATAGCGTCGCCGCCACGGCTTCTTGAATGAAACAGGCCTTTGCAAGAGGCCGGTCAGCCCCTATTAAGTGGCGCATGTTATGGACGATTTTCGCCGCGTTGACGGGTCTCGCCGTTTTCAGCGTTCTGTGGCCGCTCGCCAGGGCGCCGGGCGTTCGTTCCCGCGACGAGACGGAGGGCGCCTTCTACCAGGCGCAGATCGCCGAAATCGACAGGGACGCCAAGCAAGGGCTCGTCACGGCCGACGACGCCGAAGGCGCCAAGGCGGAAGCCGCCCGCCGCTTTATCGCGGCCACGGAACAAGCCGGTGAAAAACAAGTCGCCTCGCTGGCGAAATCCGGGCGCGTGGCCAAGATCGCGTCGCTCGCCGCTGTCCTTTTCGTTCCCGCGTTCGCGCTGGGACTTTATTCTCTGACCGGCGCTCCGGATCTGCCGGACCAGCCGCTCAGCGCCCGTCTGCAGAACCCGCCAAACTCCGGGCCCGATCATGAGGCGTTGATGGCGGCGATCGAAAAGATCGAGGCTCACCTTGCGGAGCATCCAGACGACGGGCGCGCCTATGAGGTCGTTGCGCCGGTTTATCTGCGCATGGGGCGCGCCTATGATTCCGCGCGCGCCTACAGTGAGGCGCTGCGGCTGTTGGGCGAAACTCCGGCGCGGCTCGCCCTTTACGGAGAGGCTCTTGTCTACGCCGCCAATGGCGCCGTGACGTCCGAGGCGCAGAAGGCCTTCGAGGCCGCGGTCGCTGAAAAGCCTGAACTGGCCAAGGCGCAGTTTTTTCTGGGCCTTGCCGCCGAGCAGAATGGCGATGTTCCCCGCGCCCGCGAGATCTGGGACAGGCTGATCGCGGGATCGCCGCCGGACGCGCCCTGGGTCGAGGCCCTGAGGCAGAGATCGGCGGCTCTCGCGCGCTCTTCCGAACCATCGCAAGCCGGCGAGTCCGGGGCAGGGGGACGCGCGGCGCCAACCGGCCCGGCGGCTCAACCGGAAATGGCCGCAAGGATACAGGCGATGCCGGAAGCCGAGCGCTCCGGCGTTATTCGCGGCATGGTCGACAAGCTCGCCTCGCGCCTCGCCCGGAACGGGCAGGACGTCGAAGGCTGGCTTCGCCTCGTGCGCGCCTATTCCGTCCTGAACGAAACCGCCAAGGCCCGTGAAGCCGTTCTCGACGCAAAACGAAATCTGACCGCCGATCCCGGCGCCGTCGGGCGGATCGATGCGCTCGCGCGCGAACTCGGGATTGAAGGTTAGTCTCACGCCATGACCCGCAAGATCCATAAGCCATGACCCGCAAACAACGCCGGATCACGCTGATTTCCTCCGCGCTTTTTGCTCTGGCTCTCGCCGTGGGGCTGATGCTCGTCGCGTTGCGCGACAACATCGTGTTTTTCTATGGGCCGAGCGAACTCGCGCAAAAAGCGCCAGCCGTCGGGAAGAGGCTTCGGATCGGGGGGCTGGTCAAAGAAGGCTCGTTCTCGCGGCAGCCGGACGAGACCATCCGTTTCAAGGTCACCGACGCGAGGCAAGATGTCGCCGTCGTCTATAAAGGGGCGCTGCCGGACCTTTTCCGGGAGGGGCAGGGCGTCGTGGCCGAAGGCGCGCTTGGTCAGGACGGCGTCTTTTGGGCCGACACCATCCTCGCCAAGCACGACGAACGCTACATGCCGCGCGAGGTCGCCGACGCCCTGAAGAAACAGGGAGTCTGGCGGGAGGGCGATCAGAAAAGTCCGTAAAGCGCGTCAGGCGCGGCCTGGTCGGATCCCGGCCTTGACGCCCCGCGTCGCTGCTAAAATTGTCTGCCGAATGTTCTATGAGAGAAGCGGTCCGCATTCAGGACCCGTTGAGCGAGGTCAACATGATCGTCGAAACCGGCCATTACGCGCTCGTTCTCGCTCTTGCGCTCGCGCTCGTGAATTCCGTCGCGCCGATCTGCGGAAGCGTGAGCGGGGACCGCCGCCTCATGGCGATCGCGCCATCTGTCGCGCTGATGGGCTTCGCCTTCACGGCCTACGCCTTTTTCGCGCTGACCTACGCCCACGTCACCTCTGATTTTTCGCTCGCGAACGTCGTCGAGAACTCGCATTCGGCGAAGCCGATGATCTACAAGATCAGCGGCGTCTGGGGCAATCACGAAGGCTCCATGCTGCTTTGGGTTCTGGTGCTTTCGCTCTTCGCCGCGGCCGTCGCTCTGTTTTCCGGCTCGATGCCCGAGGACCTGCGCGCCAATGTTCTGGGCGTTCAATCCTGGATCGCGGCGGCGTTTCTTCTGTTCATTCTCCTGACGTCGAATCCGTTCGCCCGTCTCGCCGAGGCTCCGATGGAGGGGGCCGATCTCAATCCGCTGCTCCAGGATCCGGGGCTCGCGATCCATCCGCCGCTGCTCTATCTTGGCTATGTCGGCCTCTCGATCACCTATTCCTTCGCCGCGGCGGCCCTGATCTCCGGCCGCATCGACTCGGTGTTCGCCCGGTTTGTGCGCCCCTGGACGCTGGTCGCCTGGATTTGCCTGACGCTCGGCATCGCGATGGGCTCCTATTGGGCTTATTATACCTTGGGATGGGGCGGCTTCTGGTTCTGGGATCCGGTCGAGAACGCGTCCCTGATGCCATGGCTCGCCGCGACCGCGCTGCTGCATTGCACGCTGGTGATGGAAAAGCGCGACGCCCTGAAGATCTGGACCATCTTCCTCGCCATCCTGGCGTTTTCCCTGTCGCTTCTCGGCACGTTTCTTGTGCGGTCGGGCGTGCTGACTTCGGTCCACGCCTTCGCCAGCGATCCAAGGCGAGGGATTTTCATTCTCGCCATTCTCGTCGTCTTCATCGGCGGCTCGCTCGTATTGTTCGCCTTGCGCGCGGGCGGCCTTAAACAGGGAGGCCTCTTCGCCCCGATCTCGCGCGAGGGAGCGCTGGTTCTGAACAATCTGCTGCTGACGACCTGCTGCGCCACCGTTTTCGTCGGCACGCTTTATCCGCTGGCGCTTGAAGCCCTGACCGGCGAGAAGATCTCGGTCGGCGCTCCGTTTTTCAATCTGACCTTCGGGCCTCTTTTCGTTCCGCTCTTTCTGCTGATGCCGATCGGGCAATGTCTCGCGTGGAAGCGCGGCGATCTCGCCGGCGCCGCGCAGCGCGTCTTCGTCGCGATCGCCGCGGGCCTCGCCGCCATGCTGGCGCTGGCCGCGTGGCGCGGGGGGCCGGTGGCGAGCGTCGTTTTGTCCGGGATCGCGGTCTATGTCATCATCGGGTCTTTCGCCGACGTCTGGCGCCGGCTCTTTGGCGGCGGCGCTTCTTTTGCCGCCGCTGGTCAGCGGGCGCTTGGCCTGCCGCGCCAGGCGTTCGGAGCGGCCTTTGCGCACGCCGGAATCGGCGTCACGCTGCTTGGCCTCGCCGCGACGGGATGGGGCGCCGAGAAAATCATCGCGATGAAGCCGGGCGAGACCGTTTCGGTCGGCGGATACGATGTCACGCTCGACCGCGTCACGCCGCGCGCGGGCCCGAATTATTCGGAAATGGTGGCGGCGACGACGATCCGCTCCGGTGGGAACGTCGTCGCAAGGATCGAGCCCGCGACGCGGTTTTATCCCGCCCGCCGCATGAGCCGGTCCGAGGCCGGGATTTCGACCATCGGCTTTGGTCAGGTCTATATGAGCATCGGCGAGATGACGGGCAATGGCGCTGTCAACACCCGTATCTTCTGGAAGCCGCTCGTCGCGCTGATCTGGATCGGGGCCTTGCTGATGGCTTTCGGAGGCGGCCTTTCCTTGAGCGACAGGAGTTTCCGCATCGGCGTCGCCCGCCGAGCCGGAAAAGCCCGGGCGGGAAGCCCGCAGCTCGCAGAATGATGCTGATGATGACGATTTTTCGCGCCTTAGCGCTTGCCGGGCTGGTGCTATTGTCATGGCCAGCGATGGCGGTCCAGCCGGACGAGATCTTGCCGGACGCCAGACTGGAGGCGCGCGCGAGGGCGCTTTCGGCGCAATTGAGGTGCATGGTCTGTCAGAACGAATCGATCGACGATTCCGAGGCGTCGCTGGCGAAGGATCTCCGCATTCTCGTGCGGGAGCGGCTGCAGGCCGGGGACAGCGACGAGCAGGTCCGATCCTACCTTGTTCAGCGCTATGGCGATTTTATCTTGCTCAAGCCGCCGTTCAAGCTGGAAACGCTGGCGCTCTGGGGCGCGCCATTTCTTGTTTTGCTTTGCGGCGGGATCGCGATTGTTTTCGCATCGCGTAGGCGCATCCGCGACGCCGCGCCCAGGTTGAGCGAAAGCGAACGCGCCAGACTCGAGGCGCTCCTTGGCGCCGACAAATCTCCCGAGGGGGCCGACAAGTCTCCCGAGCCCTGATCGGCCGCGAGCAAACGATCAGATCCGCCGGAGCGTCAGCGCGCGAAGAGCCTCGGCTCCTGGAACCCTGAAGGATCTGGGCCATGCCCAGAAATTCCCCTGGCGCGATACGGCCTCCGCCAGTTGAGACCGGTAAGTCCGCTGCGAGACCTCGACGGCGCCAAGGGAAGCAAGATGGGGAGTGACGAATTGCGAATCGAGCAGGCTGAACCCGCCGTTGACGAGGCGCGCGGCCAAATGCACCAAGGCGACCTTGGAGGCGTCGGTCACGCGGTGAAACATGCTTTCGCCGAAAAACGCGGCTCCGATATGGACGCCGTAAAGTCCGCCGGCCAGCGCGCCGTCGCGCCAGGCTTCGACTGTATGGACATGGCCTTCGTCGAAGAGCTGGCCGTAAAGCTCCCTGATCCTTTGGTTGATCCAGGTTTTCTCGCGGTCCTCATAGGCGCTGGCGCAGGCGTCGATCACGGCGGGAAAATCATGATCGACCCGGATTTCGAACCGGTCGGAGCGGACCGTCTTTGCGAGGCTTCTCGAGACGATGAGTCTGTCCAGCGGGAACACGCCGCGCAGCTCCGGGTCGACCCAGAAAAGGTTCGGATCGTCGGCGCTTTCCGCCATCGGAAACAGGCCGATGGAATAGGCCCTTAACAAGATGTCGGTGGTGATCTGGAAATCGTTGCGGGATTTGGCCACAAGAAAATTTTGAACTTTCCATAACGTTACGTCAAGCTGGAGCGTTCGTGTGAATCCCGCGTTGAGGTGACCTCGGACCATTTTGCGACTGCGCTCGCGGCGCTCGAGATCAGGCGCAGGAACAACTCGACCCAAGGCGGGGCCTATGCTTTCGACGATCGTCTTCATGGAAAGTCAGACCGAAACGACCCGCCAGGGACGGGACCCGCTTGAGGCCCTTGTGCGGACGCTGGCCTCGCTGGTCAGGGCGAACGTCGAAGGCCTCGTGCGCGATGTGGCGATCGCCGGACCGTTCGGTCTCGATCTCGCCACTGTCGCCGATCACGCCGGCTGTGGCCTGTTCGAAGCAAAGAACGAAGCCGGCTGGCTGCGCCTCGCCATTGAGGCCGCGCGCGGCCCGGAGGTATTCCTGCTGCGTTCCGGCCGCGCCCCTGACGCTGGATTTATCGAGGAGGCGGGCGACTTCCTCGCGAGCGCCAGCCGCGCCGGTCTGTCCGGAGACGGACGCTCTCGGGCGGCCCGAATGACCTGCGCGCCGGAGAATTTCGTCGAGCGGCTCTTCCCGCGCGCGGCGCCGGCTGCGGGATTGATCGCGCCCCGCGCCTTGCTGCTTGCGGGGCCCGTGAAAGAATTCGCCGGACTGGCGCGGTTCGTTCGTCCCGAAACGACCTTGCGCACGAACGCGCGCCGGATCGGCTAGAGCGCTGTCAGCGCCAGGCGCGTACGATCAGCCTGTAGCGCAGCCAGGCGAACGTCAGAACCAGCGCTGCGCCCACGGGACCAGGCGCCTGCGTGAGGCCGTGAGCGTACAGCCGCAGCCAGGCGTCGATGTCATGGTCCGAGGCGATAAATTCGCCGCCGATCCAGCCGAGCATCGCTGCGCCGGCCCAGACCAGGACAGGGAAGCGGCCAAGCATCGAAAGCACCAGGGCGGAGCCGGAAACAATCAGGGGAATCGAAAGCGCGAGCCCGGTGAAGATCAAAACGGGCGATCCCCGCGCGACCGCCGCGACGGCGACGACATTGTCGAGCGACATCACAAGGTCGGCGACGACGATGATGCGGACCGCGGCCCAGATCGAAGGTTCGGCTTTCGGCGCATTCTGCTCCTCGTCCTCACCGACAAGACGGATCGCAATGAAGAGGAGCAGCGCGCCGCCTACGATCTTGACGAAGGGAAGCGCCATCAACGAGACGACTGAAACCGTAAACGCGGCGCGCATTCCCACCGCCGCGCCCGCGCCAAGCCACATCGCCCTCTGGCGGCTCCCTTCCGGCAGAGCCCGGCACGCGAGCGCGATAACGATCGCATTGTCGCCCGACAGCAGGATGTCGATCCAGATGATCTGCACGAGGTGAATGACGAATGCAGTCGTTTCTGGATGCATCGTCCACAATTAGGCGCCTTGCGCGCGCGGATCAAGCCCTGGCGGACGGGCGTGGGCGGCGCGTAAACTTCGCGCGGTCTCGAGGATCGCAAAAAAAGCCGCCCGGCCGACCGTTTCGAAATCCGGGCGATGGCTCGGGAGGGCGGACCTTTGCTGGCCTGCGCGCCTGACGGGCGGAATATGAACGAATCCCGCCGCGCCTGTCTTCATCGCCATCAGCGAGCGAAGAAAAATATGGTTGCACACGTAATCTCCGGCGTCGATCGAAACCGCCGATTTAAGGCCGGCGCGTCGAAACGAAACCGCGATCCTTCGGTAGGGCAGGGCGGAAACCGCGACGAACGGAGCTTCATCGATGCTGGCGCGTGACGGCGAAGATCCGTTAGCGTCCGCACGAAGAACGCTGGCGTGATTCAAGGCGCGGGTTTCAACGCAAACCGCGCGCCGCCTCACGGCGTAGCCGAAATGTAAAACCGCGTGAGGACGAAGGGACGATATCAGCGCCTCCATCGTCTCGGGGGCTCCAAAGTAGGTGACCGGCAGGACGCACAGGTGCAGGTCGACGCCCAGTCTGACGAATCTCGCGCGTTGTCTGGCGAGAGCGGCGACGAGCCGCGCCGTGGGGTTTTGGGGAACGCCCGGAAAACTTCCAAACCCGGTGACGAGGATGCGGATAGGAGAAGAGCCTGTCAGATTCGCTTGCAATCGTTCAGCCATTTGAACCCGGCCAAGCTAAAGTCAACGGCAGCGCAGCACATAAGCGGCCGCGCCCAGATTTAAAATTCCGAGTCCGGCCAGCAGGGCGGGTTCCGATAGTCCGACGCTCCTGCTTTGCAGGGCGGCCGTCACCAGAACGCCTCCGACGATGAAGGCGGCGTTCAGGATATTGACCGCGCCGATGATCCGCGCGCGCTTCTCGTTGGCGGAATCAGCCTGGATCGCGGCGAAGAGCGGCACGACGAACAGGCCTCCGGCGCAAGCAAGTCCAACGACATCGACCGCGATGCGAAGTCCGGCCGCAGTGTTGATGAAAGTCGGAAGATCGACTTCGGCTTCGGCCATGGGCAAGCTCCAGGTCGCAGCGCCGACATCGATCAAAAATCCCGCCATGGCGATCGCAGCATAGGGGACCGGCTGCAAGAAGATCCGCCCGCGCGCAATGATTGCGGCGCTGATCGAGCCGATGCCGATCCCGAGGGCGAACAAAGCGCTGATGGCGGTTTCCACGACGATCCCGCCGCCGGTCTTGTTGCGGATCACCACCGGCACGAGCGAGAGGGCAATCGCGCCGGTCATCCAGAACCACGAAACGGCGAGGCTTCGGGACCACAGTTTGCCGTCGTGGCTGAATTCGCGCAGAAGCGATGCGGTCGAGGCGAAAATGTTGGGATTGAGCCTCAGATGGGGGGCGGCCGGCCGGGTCGCCGGAATAAAGAGGCTGGAGCCATAGCAGGCGAGGGCGATGACCATCAGCTGAAGCACTGTTCCGCCGGGAGTGCGGCCGCCGGCCGAAAGCCCGCCCGCGATCAGGCCAAGAAAAATCGCGATGAAAGTCGCGGCTTCGACCAGCGCATTGCCCGCCACGAGTTCGTGTTTGCCGATCAGGTCGGGCAGGATGCCATATTTCATCGGACCAAAGAGGGAGCCGATGACGCCAAGGCCGAACAGCGCCGCATAGAGCAGGGGAAGGGAGGAAAACCAAAGGCCCGTGGCGGCGGCGGCCTGCACGAAGATCTCGGCGAGTTTCAGCCTTTGAGCAAGGCGCGCCTTGTCCTGCGCGTCCGCCATCTCTCCGCCCGCGCCCGAAAGGAGCAGCGAGGGAAGCATGAAAATCCCTACCGCCAGCGTGATCAACGGACCGGCCTCGGTCTCGCCAAGCCGGAACAGGATCAGCATGGCGAGCATGTTGCGGACGAAATTGTCGTTGAAGACCGAAAAAAACTGACACCAGAACAGGGGCGCGAAGCGCCTCGAGGCGAGCAGGCGTCCGAGCATGGGCCAGGGTGCCAAAGCCTGATCGTGAGGTTCGACTTCTCTCATGGATGCAAGGGGTCGGCGTGTCCGACAATGCGGACGATTTCGCCGAAGTCGCCGCGGACCCGGCGTTCCAGTTCGTCGATCTGGTCGTGGACGTCATTGACCGTGAGCCGTTGATCGACCCGGCAATGATAGTTCACGACAAGTCCTGCCGGCGTGTTCCGGACCCTGACGTTGTGGATGTCCTGGATCGCCCCCTCGCGGGGGGCGTGTCCGGCTAACGCTCCGGCGATCTTGATCTGGGTGTCGAGCGGCGCGTCGCGGCCCTCAAGATGGCGAAGTTCGAGCGGCTCGATATGGGTTTCCACCTCGAAATCCGAGCCAAGTTCGCTCCGGATCTCTTTTTCCAGTCCAGTGACGATCTCATGCGCCACGCCATGCGTCATCCGGCCGTCGAGTTCGACATCGAAACTGACCGAGGTCCGCCTGTCGATCTCCTGCAAGGTCATGTGATGAATCGGCAGGTGACGCTTGGCCGCAATCAGCGTGACGCGTTCCAGAATGGTTTCGTCGTCGAGCGCGATCGGCTCGGCGGAGATCGTGACCGTGACTTCGGGGTTGCTCGCGGCGATTTCGGCGCCAACCTTCGCCTTGATCGCGGAGAGCGTTTCGAGCGTCAGGGTCCGCGACACCGATATCGTGACGTCGCCGATGACTTCGGCGCCCGCCGGGCGCAGCCTGACGGCGGTGACCTTGATCACCCCCGGAACCGACTGGGCGATCGAGGCGATGGTCTCGGTCAGGCCCTTGGGCGCCGCGTCGACGAGGTTGTCCACCGTGCGCCGGCCGATATGATAGCCGGCCACGGCGACGAAGGCGGCGACGCCGAGGGCGGCGATGGCGTCGCCCTGAGGGTAGCCATAATGCGCGGCGGTGATGCCGGCGAGGGCGAGGGCGGAACTGACGAGATCGCTTGAGAAATGCAGGGCGTCCGCGGCGAGGGCGTCGCTTTTTGTTTCCCTGGCGATGCGGGACAGCGATCGCCAGCGAATGAGATCGACGATCATCGAGACGATCAGAACGCCGAACGCGAGGGCGTTGGCTTCAATCGTGACGTCGGGCCGCCCGAGCCGCCTCAGGGCTTCGATCAGGATGAACGCCGACAATGCGAACAAGAATCCGGTTTCGATCAGCGCCGCCAGCGATTCGACCTTGCCGTGGCCATAGGGGTGTTCGTCGTCGGCGGGCTTGTGGGCGATCCGGATCGCGAAATAGGTGAGGATCGTCGTCGCGACATCCGCCAGATTGTGCCCGGCTTCGGACAAAATCGCGAGTGAACCGGACGAGAGCCCCGCGATGACCTTGGCCACCGTCAAGGCGGCGCTCGTCGCGATGGAGGCTAGCGCCGCGCGCTCCTTGCGCTGACTGGTTTCAGTCATGACCGCGTTCCCTAAACTTCAATTTCAGCGACGCCGGAAATTCCGGCGCGTGGAGGACGGATCCAAGGGGGGAGTGTCGACCCGGAGGCTTTTGCGGGCGTTCGCAAGACGAGGCGGCTTGCTCCATGCTATACGGCATCCGTCGCCAAGCCAATGCCGCCAAGCCAATGCCATCAAGCCAGCCGCCCCAGCGGAGGAGAGGAACGGAGATGAATTTTCTGCACACGATGGTTCGAGTCGCCGACCTCGATCAATCGCTTGATTTTTATATCGGGAAACTCGGCCTCGTCGAGGTCCGTCGCATCGACAATGAGGCGGGGCGGTTCACGCTCGTGTTTCTCGCCGCGCCCGGGGATCTCGATGGAGACAAAAAGAGCAAATCTCCTGTCATCGAATTGACCTACAATTGGGACAAGGAAGTCTATCAGGGCGGCCGGAATTTCGGCCACCTCGCTTACGCCGTCGATGATATTTACGACTTTTGCGACAAACTCGTGAAAGCGGGCGTCATTATCAATCGTCCGCCTCGGGACGGGGCGATGGCGTTCATCCGCTCTCCGGATCATATTTCGATCGAACTCCTGCAAAAGGATTCCCCCAAGCCGAAGCAGGAGCCTTGGGCGTCGATGCCCAATGTCGGGGTCTGGTGAGCAGCTTTTTGCAGGCAGGCGAACTCGCCCAACTGGCGCCGGCGGCGGCCTCCGCCTATTTTCTCGACGTCGACGGCACTCTGCTTGAGATCAAACCGCGTCCTCAGGACGTCAGCGCAGACGCGCCGCTGCGTGAACTGCTTTCACGTCTGGCCGCCGGCCTTAACGGAGCGCTCGCCCTCGTCAGCGGCCGGGCGGTTGACGATCTCGACCAGATCTTCGCGCCCTGTTCATTTCCCTCGGCCGGATTGCACGGCGCCGAAATCCGTTTCGCGGATGGCGCGCGGTCGCGCGCCGAAAGCGCCGTCATGGACGCCGCGAGGCCGGAACTCCGCCTGTTCGCGCAAACACATCCAGGACTGATGCTTGAGGATAAAGGCGCGACGCTGGCGCTGCATTATCGGCAGAGGCCGGAACTGGCCGATGAGGTGCGGGCCGCGCTCGAAAAATTCGCGCGGCGGCCGGGCCTTGCCGTTCAGGAAGGCAAGATGGTCGCCGAACTCAAGCAGGCTCAATACGAAAAAGGAACTGCAATCGAGGCGCTGCTGGCCGCCCGCCCGTTTTGCGGGAGGACCCCGGTTTTCATTGGCGACGATCTGACCGACGAGAGCGGGTTCGATTTTGTCAATCGGGCTGGCGGCGTCACAATTCGCGTCGGAGCCGTTGGTCCGACGGCGGCGCGGTTTTTCCTGAGCGATCCCCTCGCAGTGCGAACGCAACTGCGCCATGTCGCGGCGACACTCGACGCCTGAGCGGGAAGCTCACAACGGCTTTTGCGCGCTCCCGGCTCTTTGCTGGTAGCCGAGCTTTTCGTTCAGCAGGTCGATGAGTTTTTCGGCGGCTTCCGGAACCGGAGTTCCGGGCGGAAAAATCGCGACGGCGCCGGCGTCCCGCAAGGCGTCGAAATCCTGCGGCGGAATGACGCCGCCGACGACGATCATGATGTCGCCGCGCCCCTGGCTTTGAAGCGCGTCGCGCAATTGCGGCACAAGGGTCAAATGCCCTGCCGCGAGCGACGAGACGCCGATGATCTGGACATTCGACTGGATCGCCAGACGCGCGGCTTCCTCGGGCGTGGCGAAAAGGGGGCCGGTCTCGACCGCAAATCCAAAATCGCGAAGCGCCGTAGCTATAATTCTCTGGCCGCGATCGTGCCCGTCCTGGCCGACCTTAGCGACGAGAATGCGCGGCGGACGGCCGTCGTTCTCGATAAACGCCTCGACCAGGGACCTGGTTTTCGCAATGGCGCGGGCGCCGGCCTCGCGCGCATAAACGCCGGAGATCGTCTCGATCCTGGCCTGATGGCGCCCGAAGACTTTTTCGAGCGTGAACGAAATTTCGCCGACGGTCGCCTTTGCGCGAGCCGCCTCGAGCGCGAGCGCGACGAGATTGGCGGAGGACGCCGCGCCCCGCGTCAGCGCGGCGAGCCTTTCCTCGACCGCGGCGGCGTCGCGGCCCGCCTTCAGGCGTTCGAGCTTTTCGATCTGGCGAGCGAGGACCGCCGCCGTGTCGACCTTGCGGACGGCGATCGGAGCCTCGTGATCCGGCCTGTAGGCGTTGACGCCGATGATTTTTTGCGCGCCGCTGTCGATCCGCGCCTGGGTGCGCGCGGCGGCCTCTTCGATCCGCTGTTTCGGCACGCCCGCCTCGATCGCCTTCGCCATGCCGCCAAGGGCGTCGATCTCATCGAGGCGCGCCATGACTCTGGTTATGAGATCGGCGGTGAGGCGCTCTACATAAAAGGAGCCGCCCCATGGATCGATGATGCGATGCGTCCCGCTTTCCTGCTGGAGGAAAACCTGGGTGTTGCGCGCGATCCGCGCGGAAAAATCCGTCGGCAGCGCGAGAGCCTCGTCGAGCGCGTTGGTATGGAGGGATTGGGTGTGGCCCTGCGTCGCCGCCATCGCTTCGATCTGCGTGCGGACGATGTTGTTGAACGGGTCTGTCGCCGCCAGCGACCAGCCGGATGTTTGCGCGTGGGTGCGCAGTACGAGGGATTGTTCCAGCTTCGGATTGAAGGCCTTGACGAGCTTCGACCAGATCAGCCGCGCGGCGCGTAATTTCGCGATCTCCATGAAGAAATTCATCGAGATTCCGAAAAAGAACGACAGTCGCGGCGCGAATTCATCGATGGCGAGCCCGGCCTTCAACCCTGCGCGGATATATTCGGCGCCGTCCGCCAGGGTGTAGGCGAGTTCGAGATCGGCGGAGGCGCCGGCCTCCTGCATGTGATAGCCTGAGATCGAGATCGAGTTGAATCTCGGCATATTCCGCGATGTGTAGGCGAAAATGTCCGACGCGATGCGTAACGACGCCTCGGGCGGATAGATGTAGGTGTTGCGAACCATGAACTCCTTCAAAATATCGTTCTGGATCGTGCCGGTGAGTTTCGACCCGGCGACGCCTTGGTCCTCGGCCGCCGCGATATAGAGGGCGAGCACAGGCAGCACCGCCCCGTTCATCGTCATCGAGACTGACGTCGCGTCCAGCGGAATGCCGGAAAACAGCGTTTGCATATCGAGGATGGAATCGATCGCCACTCCGGCCATGCCGACGTCGGCGAGAACCCTTGGATGATCGCTGTCGTAGCCGCGATGGGTCGGCAGATCGAACGCGACCGAAAGACCTTTCTGGCCGGCGGCGAGATTGCGGCGGTAGAAGGCGTTTGACTCTTCCGCCGTCGAGAATCCCGCGTATTGCCGGATGGTCCAGGGCCGAAGCGCATACATTGTCGGGTAGGGGCCGCGCAAATAGGGAGCGATGCCGGGAAAGGTGTCGAGCCAGCCGATCCCGTCGAGATCCGAGGCGGCATAGACCGGCTTGACGTCGACGCCTTCCAGCGTTCTCCAGCCGTCGCCCACGGCGACGTCAGGAGCGCTCCCGGCTTGCGCGAGCGAAACCGTCGTAAAGTCGGGGATTTGGCTCAAACGCGCGCCTCCTGCAGGGCGAGCCGATGTTCAGCCGGATCATAGCGCCTGTGGGGCGGTCCGCAATTTAACCGCCGAAGTCGCATTGCCAAAAGCGTCGCCTTGCGGGCGATCAGCCCAGACGGGTCGCCCGCCATGAGCCGCCGCATTGCAGGGTTGGCGACGACCAGGCGCCTGAGCCAGTGCTTCCTTTAACGCGTCCCGCCGCGCGCGCGAAGTCGTTGTCGCGCCGGAAGGTAAGGGCGACGACGCCGTTTTTGTCGATGCTGCCCGAAGCCTGCATCAGGGCGTCGCCTGTGGAACGGACCCGGCCTCCGGAGACGGCGATGGTCCAGCGATAGCTTCGATCGCAAGCGCCCTGCCGGGTGACGACGTCCACGGCATAGACGCCGTCGTGATTGTCTGCGCCGGACCTGCCCGATGTGGCCAAGGCCATGCCGGGAAGGAGGCTTGCGGCGGCGAGCGCTGAGGCGAAAAGACGGGAAAGTCGCACTGGGTTCAAGGTTATTCTCCTTCGTCACGCCTTTGGACGTCATCCGCTCCCGCGGAGATTTTAACCAAACCGTCTAGGATAGCCAGTGCGTCGCAGCCCGGATGAATAAAAACGCCGATCCCGGCTTCACGCAAAATGTCGTCCCTTTCTCCCGAGGCTGCCGAGAGACAGATTTTCGCTGCGCCTGCTTGGCGAAGGGCTTTCGCCGCCGCAATCACGGCTGCAAGCGGGACGGGGTCGGCGGCGCAAATACACGCCTCTTTGCAGCCTGAATGGCGGAACGCCTCCGATAACGCTTCCGCAGTCTCAAGGCCGTCGCTTTCGGCCGTCTCGATCCCGGCCGTCGCGAAGAGGCTTTTGACGAAGCGAGCGCTTGCGAGCGATGCAGCCTGCTTGCCGAGAAGAGCGAGAAAAATCTTCGGCCTCGCGCCGTTGCGGGCGCATTGCGCATCCGAAGCCGCGCGCAATCTTTCGTAGGGTTCGGCGTCACGGCGGGCGGGGAGCGGCGCGCAGCTGAGGCGGTTTGGCGGAGCGCCGTCCGGCGCGGGACGAGCCGGTTCGATCGTGATCGGCGCTGGCTGAAGCACCTCGAGCGGCGCCTCGCAAAGATCGGGAAATGCGCTGACTCCGGTGATCGGCTGGACGCGCCGGGCGATCTTGTCCCGCCGAAGGGCGGCGACGCTGGCGATCTGCTTTTGCGGCGTTCCTGCCTCCAGAGCGCGGATGAGGCCGCCAGCCTTTTCAATGTCTTGAAACAAGCTCCAGGCGCGCTCGCAGAGCTGCCCGGTCAGGGCCTCGAAAGCGCCGGAACCAGCCGCGGGATCGGCGACCTCCCCGAGATGGGATTCGGCGAGAAGGACCAGTTGCGTGTTGCGCGCGATGCGGCGGGCGGACGCATCCGGCAGACCGAGCGCGAGAGTGAAGGGCAGCACAGTGATGACGTCAGCGCCGCCGAGGCCCGCCGCGAAAGCCCCCGCGGCGGCGCGGAAAATGTTCACGAACGGATCGTAGCGCGTCATGCAGCGAAACGATGTTTCCGCATGGAGCCGGACCGGCTTCTGTTTCAGCCCGCAGGCGGACTCGACCTGCGCCCAAAGCCGCCGCAGGGCGCGAAATTTCGTCAGGGTCAAAAACAGGTCCGCATCCGCCGCAAGGAGAAACGCAATCTCGTCGCGCGCGTCCTCGAGCGGTAGACCCGCGGCCTCCAGCAGGCGCAGATATTCAACGGCCGCGGCGAGCGCATAGGCGAGTTCCTGGGCCTCCCCCGCGCCAGCTTCATGATAGGGCCGGCCGTCCGCGAGCAGAAAGCGCCCGGCGAAACCGCCGTCGCGGAGCGCGCGCGCGACATGCGCGGCCTCGCGTCCGATTTCGTCCGGCGATTGAGGCGTCGCGCCGGAGCGGGCGAAATTACCGATCGGATCATGGCCGAAATCGACGTCGAGCGCGGCGGCGCTCAGACGCCTCTTTCGGGCCTCGGCCGCGAGCGCGCCCGCGATCTCAAGGCTTCTCGACGCCGCGTCGATCCGGAGCGAGATCAAATCGAGTTCAAACCCCGACAACGCCATTGCGAGATCAGCTTCGTCTCCGATCTCAACGCCGAACCCGCGTCCGGCGGGGGCGTACGCGATCGTCAGGGTCAGCGCCCCGACGCCGTTTTGAAGGTCGGCGACCGCCGATTCATTGGCGGCGGAAGGATCCGGCTGGTCCATCCGTTGCGCGATGGCCCAGCCGCCGGGCTTTTGCCGAAAGGCCCGCGCATCCGCGCCCGTCGCCCGCGCGTAGAGAGGTTGGAGAAGCAAACCTTCGGGGGTCGCCGAGACGAGCCGCTCAAACGGCTCGCCTTTCAGCGCGGCGGCGACGAGCGCGCGCCATTGCTCCAGGGTGGCCGAAGGAAAGTCGTTGATAAAGTTATCCGTTATAAACCTATCCGTTATCGAGAGGCTGTCGTCGCTCATGCGCGCTCTCCCGGCGTCACGGCGTTAGAGCGCTTTCCGATCGCATGAAGTCATGCGATCAATCAGAAATCGCTCCAGAGTCAAAAGCTTGAGCATAGTCTCCTCGATTGGATTGATTCAATCCGATCGGAATATGCTCAAGGCAGGCTTCCGCCCGGCTTAGTCGGGAATGCCGACGTGCAGCGTCTTGTTGCGCTCCATGATTTCCTGGCGCATCTCCTTGCGCATCTTGCCGGCCTCGAACAATCGACGTTCGACCTCGGTTTCGATCACGAGCGGCGGCACCACGAAGGCGCTGCCGTCCTCCCGCCGCGCGACCATGGTGAAGTAGCAGGAATTGGTATGGCGCGGCTCCTCGGACGCCGTCAGATTTTCGGCGATCACCTTGATCCCGATCTCCATGGAGGTGCGCCCGACGAAATTGACGTTGGCCTTGAAGGTGACGAGTTCGCCGACCCGGATCGGCTCCTTGAAAATCACCTGGTCCAGCGAGGCGGTCACCACATAGCTCTTGCAGTAGCGGGCGGCGCAGGCGTAGGCGACCTGATCGAGCAGCTTCAGGATGACGCCTCCATGCACATGGCCGGAGAAGTTCGCCATGTCGGGCGTCATGAGGAAGGTCATGAACAGCGACTTTTCCTGTTGGCTCATGGAATTCATCACCCGATTTCGCGTTCGTCGCCCGATTTGGCGCTCCGGCGACAAATGAAGGCGCAGGCGAAGCCAATGGCACAGAGACGTTTTTGGGGCAAGTTTTGGAGCAGGTTTGGGGGCAAGTTTTGGGGTAAGTCGTCGCGGCGGGCGTCAATCGGCGAGATCGAGGAAACAGCGGCCCTGCCTGTCCTCCGTTTCCACAATCCAGAGGTCGGGGTCGAAGGAAATCTCCCGGGAGAGTTTGAGTTCGGCTTCGCCCGTATCGATGAAGGCTTCGCGGTGCATCCGCGCGAAAACGCGGTCGACGCCCTCCTTGAGTTCGCTTTGGGGAGCTGGCCCAAACAGGGCGGCCGAACCGTCGAGCCGGTCGAGTTTGACGAAGATCGCGCCCGCCTCGGGGGATCCCCGGCGGCGCAAAACGGCGCATGCGCCCTCGAGCGCGCAGCGCCGCAGATAGGCAGACACCCAGAAATCGGCCCGCAGCCGCATGAAATCTCCGATTCCGATCCAGAATGAGCGTGCCGAACGATCCGGGAGCTTGCGCTCCGGCGTCCAAGAACGATAGTCCGCTCCGCCCGCAAAACTATTCCCCCCGCAAGACTATAATGATCCCGCCGCATTCCTTTGTATTGTATTGATGGAATCGGATTATAGCCTGTCCCGGCATTGCCGCCTTCGTCGCCGGGCGAGGGGGCGATCGGATCTTTCAAGGAGATATGCATGGCCGCGATCGACACGGTTCTCGCGAAAATCGACGCTAATCTCGACTCAGCGCTCGGGAGGCTTTTCGACTTCGTCAAAATCCCGTCGATCTCGACCGACCCGGCCTATGCGGAGGATTGCGCCAGGGCGGCGCAATGGCTCGCCGCCGAGCTGCAAGGTCTTGGCTTCGAGGCGTCCGTCAGGGAGACGACAGGGCGTCCGATGGTCGTCGCTCAGGGAAAGGGGCCGCGCCCCGACGTGCCGCATGTTCTTTTTTACGGACATTACGACGTGCAGCCGCCGGATCCCCTGGATCTCTGGGAGACGCCGCCGTTCGAGCCCCGAGTCGCCGACGCGTCCACAGGCAAGCAAATCGTCGGACGCGGGACCGCCGACGACAAGGGCCAGCTGATGACCTTCGTCGAGGCGTGCCGTGCCTTCAAGGAGACGGGCGGCCTGCCGTGCAACGTCACCTTTTTCATCGAAGGCGAGGAAGAGACCGGCTCGCCTTCGCTTCCGGGCTTTCTCGCCGCCAACAAGGCTGAACTTGAGGCCGACATGGCGCTGGTCTGCGACACCGGCATGTGGGACCGGTCGACCCCCGCGATCACGACCATGCTGCGCGGGCTCGTTTTGGAGGAGGTCGTGATTCATGGCGCCGATCGGGATCTGCATTCCGGGATGTTCGGCGGCCCGGCGATCAACCCCATCCATGTTCTCGCCCGCATCATCGCCGATCTGCATGACGAAAACGGCGCGATCGCCTTGCCCGGCTTTTACGACGGCGTCGCGGAACTGCCCGAAGCGGTGGCCGAGCAATGGCAGGGTTTGCGCGCGCATGAAGCGGAGTTCCTGAAAGGCGTCGGCCTCTCCGTTCCGGCCGGCGAGAAAGACCGCGGCGTGCTGGAGATGATCTGGTCGCGCCCGACCTGCGACGTTAACGGAATCATTGGCGGCTACACCGGCAAGGGATCGAAAACCGTGCTGCCCGCGCAGGCCAGCGCCAAATTCTCGTTCCGGCTGGTCGGCCAGCAGGATCCCGTCAAGGTCGCGGAGAGTTTCCGCGCTTTCGTGCAGAAGCGTCTGCCGGCCGACTGCCGCGCGGAATTCATCTCGCACGGCGCCTCCGCCGCGCTTCAACTTCCGTTCAGTTCGGAGGCTCTGACCCGCGCCAGCCGGGCGCTTCAGGCCGAGTGGGGCAAGGAGCCGGTTCTCGCCGGATGCGGCGGCTCGATTCCCGTCATCGGATCGTTCAAGCATGACCTTGGGATGGACAGCCTGATGATCGGGTTCGGTCTTGACGATGACCGGATGCATTCGCCCAACGAGAAATACGATCTTGCCTCGTTCCACAAGGGCGCGCGCAGCTGGGCGCGGGTGCTCAACGCGCTGGCGCTGTGACGTCAGGCGTTTGCGGTGGCTTTCCGGCGGAGCTCGACCCCCGAAACGCGAAGGCCGACCAGAAGGACGGCGGCGTAGACCGCCGCTCCGGAAACGCCGAGGGCCAAAAGTTCGGTCTCGTTGACGAAGCGCCCGACCCATAAAGCGAGCAGTTCGACCGGCCCGATCGAAAGGAGTGAGAAAATCGCCAGGGCGCAGGACGCTGTCACGACGCAGGTCGCAGCCTTCCACAAGACAAGGTCGATCTTCATTGCTCTGCGGCGAATTGCGAAGAACACAAGCAGCAGCAGGTTAACCCAAGCTCCCGCCGCCGTCGCGGCGGCGAGCCCCGGCGCGCCGAGCGGCGTGAACAGCACGAGCTTCAGAGCGATGTTGACCGCGACCGCCGCCAGGGCGATCATCATCGGCGTTTTTGTGTCGCCTTGCGCCTGAAAGCTCGCGATGGCGGAACGCAAGAGCACGATCGCGACAAGGCCGAAGCCATACGCGGTCAGAACGTTGGCGGAGGCGTCCGCCGCCTCGAGCGTGAAGGCGCCGCGCAGAAAGACGCCCCTCATGATGAACTCCGGGATCATGATGAAGGCGACAAAAAAAGGCGCGGAGAGAGCAAGAGAGAGCGCCATGGTGCGGTTTTGCGCGTGCAGGGCCGCGTCGCGTTTGCCGGCCGCGAGAAGCCGGCTCATTTCCGGCAAGAGGACGGTCCCCGCCGCAATGCCGATGACGCCGACGGGCAATTGATAGATGCGATCGGCGTAATAGATAGAGGACGGTCCGCCCGTGGGCAGCAGCGAACCGACGATCGTGTCGGTGAACAGCGCGATCTGCACGCCGGCCGATCCGATCACCGCCGGGCCGAGCGTTTTGAGAAAATGTCTGACGTTGGCGGTCATCTCGGGGATCGCGAAACGCTCCAGAATGCCGGCGCGCCAGGCGGCGAACGACGTCAACGCGAGCTGCAGCACGCCGGAGAAGGTGAGGCCCCAGCTGGCCGCCGCACCGGCGTTGGAGAAGGAGAACGCGAGACCGAGGAAGAGCATCATGGAGAGGTTCATCAGCACCGGCGCGAAGGCGGCGGCGGCGAAGAGCCGGTGGGCGTTCAAGGCGCCCGATTGCAGCGTCACCAGCGAAACCAGCAAAAGGTAGGGAAACGTGATGCGGGTCAATGTGACGGTCAGGTCGAATTTTTCGGGATTGTCGCGAAACCCCGGCGCGAGAAGATCGATGAAAGCCGGCGTAAAGGCGAGCGCGAGCGCCAGCAGGATGATTTGGGTGAGCAGCAGCCCGATGAAAATCTGGCCGGAGAATATCCGCGCGGCCGGGAGGCCTTCGGTCTCGAGAACACGCGAATAGGTCGGCACGAAAGCCGCGTTCCAGGCGCCCTCGCCGAAGATCGCGCGGAAATGGTTCGGCAGCCGCTGCGCCACGACGAACGCGTCGGCGAGGAGCCCCGCGCCCAGAACGGCGCCAAGCATGACGTCGCGAAGAAACCCGGCGCCGCGCGAGATCAACGTGAAGCCGCCGACCGAAAGGAGGCTCTTGTACATCGAGCGGTCAGGTCCAGTCGTGCTGAGTGCTGGTGATCTGATCGTCGGGCGCGACCGGAGCGACCCCGATTCGCTCCTCGACCAGGTAGAGCGGGCGGCGCTTCACCTCGGCGAAGATGCGGCCGATATATTCTCCGACGATCCCGAGCGAAAGCAACTGGATGCCGGCGAAGAAGGTGACGGACACGATCAGGGAGGCGTAACCCGGGACGTCGACGCCCAGCAACAAGGTCCGCACGAGATAGAAGGTCGCCAGCGCCAGCGCGAAGATGGAGGTCCCAAGACCGATAAAGCTCCAGACCTTGAGGGGAAGGGTCGAAAAGGACATCAGTCCGTCGAGCGCGAAATTGGTCAGTCTGAGATAATTATACTTTGTCGCGCCATGCGCGCGCGGCTCGACCTCGAATGGAACGCCGATCGATTTGAAGCCGATCCAGGCGTAAAGGCCTTTGGAGAACCGGGCGTGCTCGCGCATGGTGCGAAGCGCCCTGACCGCAGAGGCGTCGAGAAGACGGAAATCGCCGGCTCCTTCGGGAAGGTCCGTGTCCGAGAGAGATTCAAAAAGCCGGTAGAAGCGTTGCGTCAGCACCTGGCGCAGCCGGCTGTCCGACGTGTGAGAAACCCGTTCTCCATAGACATTCTTGTAGCCCGCCCGCCAAAGCTCCACGAATTTCCTGATCGTCTCCGGAGGATGCTGCAAGTCCGCGTCCATGATGACCGTCGCGGCGCCTTTGACGTGATCGAGGCCGGCGGCGATGGCGATTTCCTTGCCGAAATTCCGGCTGAGCGACAGCGCGCGCACGCGGGGGTCGCGTTGGTTCGCGGCGCGCAATTCCTGGAGCGTCGCATCGGTCGAGCCGTCGTCCACGAAGACGACCTCGAACGAACTCACGCAGCCCTCGAGGGCGGCCGCGAGTCTGTTCAGCAAAGGCGCTATGTTTTCGGCTTCATTATGGACCGGCGCAACGACGGAAAGTTCAGGCTCCGCCGCTTCGGGCTCGTTCTTGGTCATCGAATGCCGCTCGTTCATCTAAGGCGCTGGGGCTGGGGGCGAAATCGAGCTGGAGGCGGCGCTTCGAATCGGACGGACAAGGAGTTTGTCCTTCCGTTTTTTCCTGTTTTCTTTTAGGAAGGCAAGGTGAACAGAAAGGCAAGGCGAAGCGTCTTCTCCTAGGCTCGGTCATCGCAGGATGCAAGAGTCGGGATGAACGGCGGCTGACCGATGTGGCGGCGCTCCCGACTGCCTGGCGCCGAGCCTGCGCCCGTCGCGCGGAATTCGATGATTGAGCGGCGTCTCCGCGAGCCACGGGCGGACGCGCCGGCCGGCCACACCGGGAAGAGGCGTTACGAAATTGGAGGAACCGCCAATGGGCGCGGCCGGGGCTTCATTCTCATTTGGTCTTTGCGCCGACGATTTCGCGCTGTCGCGAGGCGTCAGCCAGGGAATTCTGGAAGCCTTGGACGCTGGCCGGCTGAGCGCGACAAGCGTGATGACGACCCGCCCGTCCTGGCGCGACGACGCCGCGCGTCTTCGCGCGTTCAGGGGCAGGGCGGACATAGGTCTTCATCTCAATCTGACCCTCGGGGCGCCTTTGGGCGTCATGCCCCGGTTCGCGCCGTCCGGACGGCTGCCTGAAATCCGCCAGCTGCTGCAAGCGGCCGGCGCGAACGCTTTGCCCGAAGCGGAGATCCGGCGCGAAATCGAACGCCAGTTCGATGCGTTCGTTGACGCTTTTGGCGCGCCGCCGGATTTCGTCGACGGACATCAGCACGTCCAGGTTTTCCCCGGCATCCGCCATTGGCTTTTCGATTGCCTCGAAGCAAAACAGCTTTGCGGGAAGATCTGGCTGCGCAACAGCGGAGACCGCGTCTCGAATATCCTCAAGCGCGGAATCGAGGTCAAAAAGGCGCTCGGGATCACCTGGCTCGCCCGGGGCTTCGCCAAAGCCGCGCAGGCGAGGGGTTTTGTCACCAATTCCGGGTTCGCCGGATTTTCCTGTTTCGATCCCTGCCGCGACTATGGTCTCGACTTCGCCTGTTATTTGCGCGCGCCGGGCCCTCGCCACCTGATCATGTGCCATCCGGGATATTGCGACGAAGAGCTTGTGCTGACCGATCCGGTCACGCTGACGCGCGAGCGCGAACTCAGTTTTCTCCTGTCTCCGGCGTTTATCCGGACGCTTCAGCAGCGGGGCGGCGAATTGGAGCGGATTTCAATGTCCTTCCAGAAGCCGGGAGAAAGTAACGCGGCCCATAGCGACTCGCGCCTCTCGCGCGAGCCCAAATGATGTTCCGCGCCAGCCCGGTCGAAGGACTAGCCTGGGTCACGGGAGCGAGTTCGGGAATTGGCCGCGCCGTCGCAATCGAACTGGCGCGGCGGGGCTATACGGTCGCGGCGACGGCGCGAAGGGCCGCCCTCCTCGACGAACTGGCCGCGAGCGAGCCGCTCATCCACGCCTTTCCGGGCGATCTGACCGAACCGGACGAGACCGCGTCCCTCGTCGGGGCCATCGAGGCGGCGCATGGGCCGATCGCGCTCGCGTTCCTCAACGCCGCCGTCTATTTTCCGGCCGAACGCAAAACCTTCAACGCCGCGCTCGCCTGGCGCACCTTCGAGATCAATGTCGGCGGCGTGATCAATAGTCTTGGTCCGGTTCTGGCCGCGATGACGAGTCGCGGGAAGGGACAGATCGCGATCACTTCATCGCTGGCGGGCTATGGCGGCATTCCCGGTTCGCTCGCCTACGGCTCAACCAAGGCGGCGCTCATCTATATGGCCGAGGCGCTCAAGCTGACTTATGAGGATGCTGGCCTGCGCGTCCAGATCGTCAATCCCGGCTTCGTGCGCACGCCGATGACAGACCACAACACCTCGTTCAGTATGCCATTCATCATCGATGCGGAGGCCGCGGCAAGGATCATCTGCGACGGTTTCGAGCGGGGCGGCTTCGAGATCGCGTTTCCGCGCCGTCTCGCCTATATGTTCAAAGCCGCGCGGCTGTTGCCGTATCCGCTGTTTTTCCGGCTGATGGACCGCGCGACGCGGCGGGCGAGAACGTGAGGCTTATCCTCCCGCATCAAGAATCAGTTTCGTCGCGCGAGGTTTCTTCGTGGCGCCAAGCTTGGACTTCATTATCCCAATCCTTCACAAGACCATCATCTTGAGACGCATCCGTCGATGTGTGGCCCTCGCCTCATGATAAAATTTCCTGTCGCCCTCGCAGGTCTTCGCGAAATTCCCTCCGGTGTCTGGGCGCTCGGTTTTGTCTCGCTGCTGATGGATGTTTCGTCGGAGATGGTTCACGCGCTCCTGCCGGTCTATCTCGTCACTGTTCTCGGCGCGTCGATGGCGACTGTGGGCGTCATCGAGGGCGTCGCGGAAGCGACCGCCTCGATCGTCAAGGTGTTCTCCGGTGCGATTTCGGATTGGCTCGGCAAAAGGAAGCTTCTGGCGGTCCTTGGATATGGTCTCTCCGCGTTCACCAAGCCGATCTTCCCGCTGGCGCCTTCCGTGAGCTGGCTCGCCGCCGCGCGTTTCATCGACCGGATCGGCAAAGGTGTCCGGGGCGCCCCCCGCGACGCTCTCGTGGCGGACATTGCTCCCGCGCATCTGCGCGGGGCGAGTTTTGGACTTCGCCAGTCGCTCGACACGATCGGAGCATTCCTTGGCCCCGCTCTGGCTATTGGTCTGATGTGGTTGACCGCCGACAATTTTCGGGCGGTGTTCTGGGTGGCGGTCATACCAGCCTTTCTCGCGGTCAGCCTTTTGCTCGTCGCGGTGCGAGAGCCGAAACGGTTTGCGGGATTGCGCAAGGTGCGCTTTCCGCTCGGCGTCGCAGAACTGCGGCGGCTCAATTCAAGCTATTGGCTGGTCCTGACGATCGGCGCGTTGTTCACGCTCGCGCGCTTTAGCGAGGCGTTTCTGATTTTGCGGGCGCAGTCGGTTGGTCTGCCGCTCGCCCTCGCGCCTTTGGTGCTGGTGGTCATGAACATCGTCTATGCGCTCGCAGCGTATCCGGCGGGAGTGTGGTCCGATCGGCTCAACCGGATGACGATGCTCGCGATCGGTCTGGCGCTGCTGATCGCCGCCGACCTGGCACTGGCGTTCTTCCGCGGCCTCGCCGGGGTGACGATAGGGATTGTCCTTTGGGGCCTGCATATGGGTTGTACACAAGGACTATTGGCGACACTCGTGGCCGACACGGCGCCGCCTGAACTGCGGGGAACCGCCTATGGCGTGTTCAATTTGCTGGGCGGCCTGTCGTTGCTGGTTGCGAGCGTTGTCGCCGGCGCGCTCTGGGATGATTTCGGCCCCTATGCTCCTTTTCTGGCAGGCGCCGGCCTTACGGCGTTAGCGCTTATAGGGTTGACGATCGTTCGCGAGAGAGCGCCAAGCCTTGGCGTTTCTCACAGATCGTGAAATCTCTGCGTCCCATTGCGCCGCCGCCGGTAGAAAAAGACAAGGACCCGCGAATGACCCGCTTCGGCATGCTCATTGCTCCGGACGTGCGGCGGCTCGACCGGCTGTCGCCGTATCCGCTGGTTTTTCCGGCTGATGGACCGCGCGCCGCGGCGGGCGCGGCGCTGAACGTCGCCATTTTGGAGGCGTTTGCGCTCTGGCGCATCGCGATTGACCTCCTGGGCATGAACGCCGCGATCGGCGCAAGCGAGCGCGGACAGGCGAGCCGGCCCGGCCAACGGAAAGGAGACCGGACGCGAGAGCGCGCCGGACAAGGTGCTTGAACTCCTCGTCGCCGCCTGTCTGATCGCGCTTAACGGCGTGCTCTCCCTTTCCGAGCTCGCTATCGTCTCGGCCCGCAAGTCTCGTCTTAAGACGATGATCGACTCCGGCAGGGCCGGCGCGACGACGGCCCTCCGCCTGTCCGAGACTCCCGGCCGGTTTCTCTCGACGGTGCAGATCGGCATCACCCTCGTCGGCGTTCTCGCCGGCGCGTTTTCCGGCGCGGCGCTCGGCGCCAATGTGACGGCCTGGCTGCGTCAGCAAGGCCTTTCGGAATGGATGGCCGATCCGCTCGGCTATGGACTGGTGCTCGGATTGATCACTTATTTCTCCGTGGTTGTCGGCGAACTTGCCCCCAAACATCTTGCGCTGCGCGACCCGGAGGCCATCGCATGCGTCATCGCGCCGCCGATGGAGGCGGTCTCGCGGTTCGCCTCGCCCCTCGTGTGGCTGCTCGACGCATCGACGAGGATCGTTTTGTGGTTGTTTGGCCAGCCCGAGGAGCCGGACAACGCGGTGACCGAACAGGAAATCAAGTCTCTCGTCGCCGAAGCCGCAACCGCCGGCGTCATCGAAGGCGAGGAACACCGCATGATATCCGGCGTCCTGCGTCTCGGCGACCGCGCCGTGCGGGCGGTGATGACGCCCCGAAGAGAGGTCGAATGGCTCGACGTCACCAAGCCTGTGGCGGCTCTGCGCGAAGCCTTGCGCGCGACGGAACATTCCCGCCTGCCGGTGAGCGAGGGCGAGCGCGACGAAATGATCGGCGTCGTCGAGGTGCGCGAACTGCTGAACGCGGCGCTGGCCGGTGATCCGCTGGACGTCAGGGCGCATGTTCGGCAGGCGCCGGTGGTGCCCGACACATTGGACGCGCTCGGCGTCCTGAACGTCCTGCGCGAGACGGCGGTGCCGATGGCGCTCGTTCATGACGAATACGGACATTTCGAGGGCCTCGTGACGCCTGCCGACATCCTTGACGCCATCGCCGGAGCGTTCCGCTCGGACGAAGATCTCGATGGACCCGAGGCGGTGCGACGGGAGGATGGCTCGTGGCTCATCTCCGGCTCGATGCCCGTCGATGAAATGGCGGAGACGCTTTTTCTCGACCTGCCGCACAAGCGCGACTACCAGACCGCGGCAGGCTTCGTCATCGGCTATTTGCATCACATGCCGGCGACCGGCGAATATTTTGACGCCTATGGGTGGCGTTTCGAAGTCGTTGACCTCGACGGTCTGCGCGTCGATAAAATTCTGGCGCGCCGTCTGACGAATGGGAACGGTTGAGACAAACGCAAGTCGCAGCGGACCATCGCGGCCTCTCGACGAACAGGAATCAGAAGGAACGTCAATGGCGGTCTCCATCGGCATCCTCATCTTTCCGGACGTGCAGCAGCTCGACGTGACCGGACCGTTCGAGGTCTTTGCGAGCTGGCCGGAGGCGAAGGTTCTGCTGATCTGGAAAACGCTCGATCCCGTCGCGTCTACGACCGGGTTGCGGCTTCAGCCGACTTCGACGTTTGAAACCTGCGGACAGATCGACGTCCTCTGCGTCCCGGGCGGGCGCGGGATGAACCCGCTGCTTGTCGATGAGCAGGTCCTTGATTTCTTGCGCCGGCAGGCCGTCGGCGCGCGCTATGTGACGTCGGTCTGCACCGGCGCGCTTGTTCTTGGAGCAGCGGGCCTTCTCAAGGGCAAGCGGGCCACGACGCATTGGGCGTTTCATGATCTGCTCGCGGCGTTCGGCGCCGTTCCGGAAGAAGGGAGAATCGTGCGCGATGGCGCCCTCATGACCGGCGGCGGCGTGACCGCGGGGATCGATTTCGCCCTGGCGCTCGTCGCCGAACTGGCGGGCAGGGCGGGCGCCGAGGAAATCCAGCTTGCTCTCGAATACGCGCCCGCGCCGCCCTTCCAGGCGGGATCGCCGCGCACGGCGCCCGAGCCGGTCCTG
This sequence comes from Methylocapsa palsarum, assembly GCF_900114285.1. Classification (GTDB taxonomy): domain Bacteria; phylum Pseudomonadota; class Alphaproteobacteria; order Rhizobiales; family Beijerinckiaceae; genus Methylocapsa; species Methylocapsa palsarum. The sequence continues at coordinate 290,598 of NZ_FOSN01000002.1, forward strand.
GCCGCCGTGCTCGAGCGGATGGCGCCGTTACGGGCGGAGCGTCGAAAGCTGGTCGAGATCGCCGTGAAGCGGCTGGCGAGCGGATGATCAGCCCTTGATCGCCTCGAACGCCGCCAGCGCGTCGGCGCGCGCCTTTGCGTGATCCACAATCGGCGCCGGGTATGTCTTCCCAAGCGTCACCCCCGCCTTGCGCAACACGTCGGTCGGCGCGAGCCAGGGTTTGTGAATCCATCGATCCGGCATCGCCGCGAGTTCGGGAACATGGCGGCGGACATAGACGCCCGAAGAGTCGAACTTCTCGCCCTGAAGCACCGGGTTGAAGACCCGGAAATAGGGCGCGGCGTCGGCGCCGCTTCCCGCCACCCATTGCCAGTTCATCGGATTGTTCGCCGGGTCGGCGTCGCAGAGCGTGTCCCAGAACCATTTCTCGCCGATCCGCCAGTCGACGAGCAGATGCTTGACGAGGAACGACGCCGCGACCATCCGGACGCGGTTGTGCATGTAGCCGGTGGTCCAGAGTTCGCGCATCCCGGCGTCGACGACGGGGTAGCCGGTGCGGCCCAGGCGCCAGGCGCGAAGCGCGGTTTTCGAGGGGCTGCGCCAGGGCATGGCGTCGAACCGCGGGTTGATGTTCGTCTCCGCCGCGCCGGGATGGCGGAACAGCAGGTGGTAGTCAAACTCCCGCCAGCCGATCTCGGCCAGAAATTTTTCGGCGCCTCTCGCTGAGCCGGGCGTTTCCTGCTCCGCCCAGCGGACACCGGCGAGGATCTGACGCGGCGAGATTTCGCCAAAGCGCAGATGGGGCGACAGATGCGAGGTCGCGGCGGCGCCAAGGTCGTCGCGGGCGGCGGCGTAGTTTTCAAGGCCATTCGCCAGAAAGGCGGTCAATCGCGCCTGCGCGCCGCGCTCGCCGGGCGTCCAGGTTTCCCTCAAGCCCGAGGCCCAATCTGGCCGCGTCGGCAAAAGCGCCAGATCGGCGAGGTCGATCCGGTCCGGCCCGCCGGACGGGCAGGGGGCGCAGGAGATGTCCTTTGGCGAGGGGAGGGGCGCGGCGGGCTCGGGCATCGCCCGCGCGGCGCGCCAATAAGGCGAATAGACCTCGAAACCGCCGCCGGATTTCTTTTCAAGCTCCCACGGCTCGTGCAAGAGCTGGCCCTTGAAGCTCGCGGCGCGCGCGCCCGCCGCGGTCAGGGCCGCCTTGATGTTCGCATCCGCCGCGATTTCGGCGCCGCCGTAGCGGCGCGTCCAGAAGACGGCGCCGGCGCGGGATTTCTGAGCCAGAGCGGGCAGGATCGTTTCCGCCGCTCCGCGAAACAGATCGAGCCGTCCGCCGCGCGCCGCGATGTCCTGTCCCAGCGCCGCAAGAGAATGATGCAGCCACCAGCGCGAAGCGCCGCCAGGCTTGCGCATTCCCGCGGTCTCTTCGTCGAACACATAGACGCAAAGAAGAGGCGCCCCCGAAGCGTGCGCCTCGCGCAGCGCCGGATTGTCGGCAAGCCGCAGATCGTCGCGAAACCAGAGGATGGCGGGTTCTGCAATGGCGCGTGCGGGCGTTTTGGTCATTCCGGACTCGGAAATTCGACGCGATAGGGTTGAATAGTCCTCGATTACGTAACCATTCCTGACCCGGATTTCAGCTGCGGCCATGACGGCCGCGCGATAAGCCGCACAAAATCGCCGGTCGCGAGCGGCGCTGGCCGCCGTATATGGCCTCAGGCCTTTTCCGCGTCGCAAACCTTGCGCGCCCTCGCCCAATCCCCTACTCGAAGACATCACCAACGAGGATGCGCTGAATTGACCGACGATGGTCTGCACGATGAAATCGCCGGGCGGCACGACAAGGTTCTCATCGTCGATTTCGGCTCGCAAGTGACTCAATTGATCGCAAGGCGGGTCCGCGAGGCGGGCGTCTATTGCGAGATTGCGCCGTTCCAGTCGGCGGAAGCCGCCTTCGCGGCGCTGACGCCCAAGGCGGTGATTCTGTCGGGCGGGCCGAACTCCGTCCATGACGAGGGCGCGCCGCGCGCGCCGGACGCGCTCTTCGACGCCGGCGTGCCGGTGCTTGGCATCTGCTACGGCGAACAGGTGATGGCGCTCCAGCTGGGCGGCAAGGTCGCGCCGGGACGCCACCGCGAATTCGGCCGCGCCGAGGTCGAGGTTCGCGCCGCAAGCGCCCTCTTTGAGGGCGTCTGGACCCTTGCGGCGCGCTATCCCGTCTGGATGAGCCATGGCGACGCCGTGACCGAACTCCCGCCGGGCTTTTCCGTCATCGCGGCCTCGGCCAGCGCGCCGATGGCGGCGATCGCAAACGAGGCGCGTCGCTTCTATGGCGTGCAGTTTCATCTTGAAGTGATGCACACGCCGGACGGCGCGAAGCTGTTGTCGAATTTCGTGCACAAGATCGCAGGCTTGCGCGCCGACTGGACCATGGGCGCGTTCCGCGGTGAGGCCATCGCCGCGATCCGACGCAAGGTGGGCGATGGTCGGGTGCTGTGCGGATTGTCGGGCGGGGTCGATTCCGCAGTCGCCGCCGTGCTGATCCACGAGGCGATCGGCGACCGTCTGACCTGTGTCTTCGTCGATCATGGCCTGTTGCGCCTCGGCGAGGCGGAGGAGGTGGTCGGCCTCTTTCGAGACCATTACAACATCCCGCTCGTGCACGCGCAGGCTCAGGCGCTTTTTCTCGATGCGCTCGCCGGCGTTTCGGACCCGGAGGAAAAACGCAAGATCATCGGGCGCCTGTTCGTTTCGACCTTCGAGGCGGAGGCGAAAAAGATCGCCGCCGACGGAAGGGGCGCGCCAGAATTCCTCGCTCAGGGCACGTTGTATCCCGATGTGATCGAAAGCGTCTCGTTCAGCGGCGGTCCCTCCGTCACCATCAAGTCGCATCACAATGTCGGTGGGCTGCCCGAACGCATGAACATGAAGCTCGTCGAGCCCTTGCGCGAATTGTTCAAGGACGAGGTGCGTGAACTCGGCCGTGAACTGGGTCTGCCGGAGGCGTTCGTGCGCCGGCATCCTTTTCCGGGTCCGGGCCTCGCGATCCGCTGCCCCGGCGGAATCACGCCGGAAAAACTCGAGATTTTACGTCAGGCCGACGCGATCTATCTCGACGAGATCAAGAAGGCCGGCCTCTACGATGACATCTGGCAGGCGTTCGCGGTGCTGCTGCCGGTGCAGACGGTCGGGGTCATGGGCGACGGGCGGACCTACGAATTCGTCTGCGCCTTGCGCGCGGTCACCTCGGTCGACGGGATGACGGCCGATTTCTTCCCCTTCGACATGGCGTTTCTCGGCCGCGCGGCGACAAGGATCATCAACGAGGTCAAGGGTGTCAACAGGGTCGTGTACGACGTAACCAGCAAGCCGCCGGGAACAATCGAGTGGGAATGATTCAGGCCCATCCGACCGTATCCAAATCTACGCTAAAGTACGGCATAAGTCAAGGAAAAATAAGAATAAACCTTCCGACGTCTATCGGGGTCTATCGCGGGGTTAGCGTCGCAAATGACGGACCTTCTGACGGACCCGACAAACTTGCTGTCAATGCAAAATAAAGATACCGTCAGCAGTATGAAGGCCGCTGACGGACTTTTTTGGATGGTATATCCCTGAAATAAAAGGGAAAAATGTGGTCCAGATGGCGTCAAAATGACCTGACGGACATTTCAGCGGCTTTCCTCCGTCTTTGCCTATTCCGGGAGAGGAAAATGCTGACCGATACCGCGCTTAAGGCGCTGAAACCTCAAGAGAAAAAATACAAGGTGACGGACCGTGACGGTATGTACGTCCTCGTTCATGCCGACAGGGGCTATCACCTTCCGCTATGACTACCGCCTCAACGGTCGCCGTGAGACGCTCATCATTGGTCGATATGGCCGGGCTGGCGTTTCGCTTGCGCGAGCCCGGGAAAAGCTGATCGATGCACAACGCGCAATCCAGGAGGGGCGCTCACCAGGAGAAGCAACGGGACAAGCGGCGCTTAAAGGAGGCGAAGAGCTTCGGTGAGTTCGGCGAGCGCTGGTTTCAGGAAGCGCGGATGGCGGACAGCACAAAGGCCATGCGTCGGGCCATATTCGAGCGCGATATTCTGCCAAAGTTCCGCAGTAGGTTGCTCACTGAGATCACGCCAGACGATCTCCGAGCGATGTGTGCGAAGGTAAAGGAGCGTGGCGCGCCAGCGACAGCAGTCCACGTCCGGGACATTGTGAAGCTCATTTTTGGCTTTGCGATCCTGCATGGGGAGAAGGTCGCCAACCCGGCCGAGGAGGTTGGACCGGCGTCGATCGCGACGTTTGTCCCGAAAGATCGCTCTTTGTCGCCGTCCGAGATCCGCGACATGCTCGGGCAGCTGGAGCACGTCCCTACGCTGCCGACAATCCGGCTTGGGATGAAGCTGATCCTGATCACCATGGTCCGCAAAAGCGAGCTGCAAGACGCTGTTTGGGATGAGGTTGATTTTGAAAACGCCGTCTGGTCGATCCCGAAGGAGCGTATGAAGCGGTCCAAAGCGCACAACGTCTATCTGCCCCAGCAAGCCATCGACATAATGATCGCGCTGAAAACCTGCGCCGGAAATTCAAGGTATCTTCTGCCCTCCCGCTACGACGCGGACGCACCCATGTCGCGGGCGACCTTCAACCGGATCACGACGGCTGTCGTGGTCCGTGCCAAGAAGGAGGGGTTGCCGTTGGAATCGTTCACGGTTCACGATCTTCGCCGGACCGGTTCGACCCTCCTGAATGAGCTGGGTTTCAATAGCGACTGGATCGAGAAATGCCTGGCTCATGAGGATGGCCGCTCATCACGGGGCATCTATAACAAGGCCGAATACGAACATCAGCGGCGCCATATGATGCAGGAGTGGGCGAACCTTATCGATGCCTGGGCCGGTGGCCGGAAATACAGCCCGACGCTCTATCCGCCATCGATGGACCTACTCACGCCGGAGCCTAATGTTTGACCGAACGGGCGGCGGACGAGCCGCCGGCCGGTTCTTTCGCGCGGGAAGGCTTTCCCCTCCCATGTGATTTGTGATAAAACCTCTGCTATAAATTTGGAGTGCAGAGGAGTTGTCACCCATTGATGCCGTCAACAAGCGCCCAACGGACCCGCGCTCTCGATCTCCTGACTGCCCGGGGAATGCTCCGGCTTAAGGATTTCGTGGCCGAAGGCATCGGACCGGAGACGCTGGCGCGTCTTGTCCGGGAAGGCGCGGTCGTGCGCCCGGCGCGGGGGCTCTATCAGCTTCCCGATGCGCAAGTCGAGGCCGCCCATACGCTTGCTGAAGCTGCGGCCCTGGTTCCCAAGGGCATCGTCTGCCTGACGTCGGCGCTTCAATATCACGAGATGACGCTCCAGATGCCGGCCGCCGTGTGGATGGCGATCGAGCGAACCGCGTGGCGGCCAAAGATTGACTATCCGCGCATCAGGTTCGTGCGCTTCACCGGGGATTCTCTGGCGGACGGCGTCGTACGTCATCGTATCGAGGGGGTAGAGGTCCCCATTACAGACCCGGCGAGGACGATCGTCGACTGTTTCCGCTATCGCGCTAAAGTTGGCCTCGACGTGGCTATGGAAGGGCTGCGGGAGGGCCTTCGCCGTCGGCGATGCACGCCTGATGAACTCTGGCGCTACGCACGCAAGGCGAGGGTCTGGTCGGTGATGCGTCCCTATGTCGAAGCGATGGTGTCCGATGCCGCGTGAGCCCCGCAACATCGGCGCTTCTGTGCGGGCGCGCCTGCTGGATCTGGCGCGCGCCGAGAGGTCGGACTTTCAGGTCCTGCTTACACGCTATGCACTGGAACGTCTGCTCTACCGGTTGAGCGTTTCCGTGCATCGCGAGCGCTTCATCCTGAAAGGCGCGATGCTCTTCGTGACATGGGTCGCCGATCCGTTCCGGCCGACTCGCGATCTTGATCTGCTTGGCCACGGTGACAATGACGTGGGGGCCATCGCCGATACCTTCCGCTCCATCTGTGCCGAGCCAGTCGCCGACGATGGCGTGGACTTTGATGGCGCTGGTTTGCACGCCGCGCCGATTCGTGAGGAGGTCGAATATGGCGGTGTGCGGGTGCGCACGACGGCGACGATTGCCGGAGCGCGCGTGCCGATTCAGGTCGATGTCGGCTTCGGCGATGCGGTAACGCCTGCGCCGGTCGAGATTGATTATCCGACGTTGCTGGACAACCCCGCGCCGCACCTCCGTGCCTATCCCGTGGAGACGGTGGTCGCTGAAAAGTTCGAAGCCCTGACGTCGCTCGGAATCGCGAACAGTCGGCTCAAGGACTTCTACGATCTTTGGCTGATTGCCCAGACGTTTGAATTTCGCCAGGGCGGCTTGGTCGCAGCCGTGCAGCGCACGTTTGATCGGCGCGGCACGCCGCTACCGCTCGATACACCGGTTGGACTGACCGACGAATTTGCGGCGGCGTGGGCTGCTCAATGGCGTGCCTTCCTCGGACGTGAGCGGATGGCCGCCGCGCCGGATGTTTTCGCCATGATCATCGTGGATCTCCGAGGTTTTCTGATGCCTCTGGTCGTTAGCGATCCGCGTGGGGTATCTGTTTGGCCGCCTGGCGGCCCGTGGTCGTTGGGGGATATGGTCGAAAAGTGAAAACTCAGACCCGAATTTAAGATTCTGAGTCAGCCTTTTGGTTTATTTGATATTTTTGCAAACTATTTAAAGCTCTCGTTCATGGAAGCGCACCGCACTTGGCTTCCTTGATCCGCCTTGGTAACGGCATCTATGTCACGACGCTCCACCTGCCTTCTATGGATCCACTCATACCGTCACTGGGTGTTTGACGGGGCGGGATTTGCGCAATTGGACGTCGGGCGATGGTGCGCGTTTGACGGTTTTGGCTTTGGAGGCTTGCCTTCTGGCATCGAGCCATGCCTCGACCTCCGCCAAATCCCAGACGACACACCGCGAGGTCAGGTTAAATCGCAATGGAAATTCGCCGCGACGTTCCATCTCGTAGATGGTCGTGTCCGCGAGGGGCACAATTTCGCGAAGTTGGTCCCGTCGAATCGTCTTCCTTTGCAACGGCTGCGTTTGTCTTGTCATCGCCAATCCTCTGCAAGCATCGATGAATGCATCCGATAGAAAGCGATAAACTGAAGATATTGAAGCAAGAAAATGTGTCGTAGTAGAGTGGGATAGTGCCGCGAGCACATAGGATGGCTAAAGGCAGCGCAGGACACACAATTTTAACCGATAGGCTTTCGTCTGTATTGGGGCGAATCGAGAGGGAAGCGAGAACGATTGTCGATACAAGTCCGCCACCTCAACTATGTGATCGCTGCGGAAGACCACGGCAGCTTTCGGCGAGCGGCGGCAGCCTTGGGGGTGCACGAGTCGGCTATCAGCCGGCGTATTCGCGATCTGGAGGAGCGGCTTGGCGCCGCGCTGTTCGTCCGCTCCCACGGCGGCGTTCAACTCACTTTCGCCGGAAAGCAGTTCGTCGATCGAGGTCGCAAGGCGCTTTCTGAAATTAATCTGGCCAAAACGGAAGTGGCGGCGATTGGGCGTGTCGGCGCCGGCGAATTGAAGATCGGCATTTTTTCGTCACTGGGATCAGGTTTCCTGTCCGGCCTCATTCGGGGCTTTGCCGAATCCTATCCCGCAGTGCAGATGTCTTTCGTCGACGGCGGCCAGTCCGAACATGTTGCCGCAATAAGGCAGCATCAGCTCGACATTGCATTTGTGACGGGGACGCTCGAATGGCCCGGCTGCGAAACCGAATATTTATGGTCGGAGCGCGTCTTTGCCGCGCTGCCGGAGCAGCATTCCTTGACCTCGTCGGAAGAGCTTGAATGGGAGGATTTGGCCGGCGAACGATTCATCGTGAGCGAAGTGGTTCCGGGCCAGGAGATATACAATTATCTCGTTCAGCGTTTGGCGGGCCTTGGGCAAAGCCCGGAAATCCTGCCGCAAAGCGTTGGGCGGCATAACCTCTTGTCCTTGGTCGCACTCGGACAAGGCCTGACATTGGCAAGCGAAGGGATTACGACGACGCAAGTTCCGGGCGTTTTATACCGGCCAATGGCAAATGAAACACTGCCCTACAGCATGGTATGGTCATCGCAGAACGATAACCCAGCCTTCCTGCGTCTGATCGAACTTGCAAGATCGATGGCCGAAGCCGCCGCTTTGAAAACCGTCAAGACGTCGGCGTAGATGAACTGCCGCCTTTCCTGGCCTTGGCGAATCCCCTGTCCGTTGCGATGAACCGTTCGAGCATGGGCACGATCAGGCGAACGGGATCGGATGGAGTGTGGTTGGTCTCGTGACCGAGAATTTCCGCATAGGCAATCAGATCGCGATGGAGGCCGGCAGGCAGCTCCAGTGTCACTTTCACCGGTTTGTCTTCGGTAAGTGGCCCGAGTTTCAGTTTCATTGTTCGCCTCCGTAGGGCTCAAGTACTAAATCTCTTGTGACGATTACCCGCACCGGGAAGCCCGGCCGAATGGTCAGCGTCGGCGCGATGTTCAGCTCGCGGCCCACGATCTGCTGGCCGGCTTGACTGACGCTGTTGGACGCGCCCTGCCGCAAGGCTTGCACGATGTTGTTGTCCTGACCGGAGGCGCCCGCCTGCGCGCCAACGCTCAGGAGCGTTGACAGGGAAGCGGCCTTGAACAGCTCATCCCAGTGATAATCGACGCCATCCTCAAGGCCGGCATAGCCCTCAGAGTCCGCGCCGGGCTGTCGCTCCAGGACGATGGAACGGCCATTGGGGAAGATCAGCCGGTTCCAGACAAGAAGCACGCGCTGCTGGCCGAACCCAACGCCGCTGTCGTATTGGCCGATAATGCGCGTGCCCTGAGGCACGAGCAGGATGTGCCCGGTTGGGCTGTCATAGACGTTTTCCGTCACCTGGGCGGTGATCTGGCCGGGCAAGTCTGAGCGGATGCCGGTGATCAGCGCCGCTGGAATGACGCTGCCAGCCTGAAGGATATTCGCGGAAGCCGGTGCCGCGACGCGATCGGGAGAGACGGTGCGCTTATCGGGCGCTTGATTGAGGAAGGCGAGCTGGCGATCTTGCGCCGAGGGCGTCGCCGGCTGCGGCGCAAGGCCAAGACTGGCGAGATCGGTCGGTGGCATGGTTGTCGCCGCCGGCTGAGTTGAACTGGTGTTCGCGGGCCGCGTCTCGGTCGAGGCGAATAGGCGCGCTGTGCGCGCCGCCTCCCGTTCCTGAAGGCGACGCTGCACTTCGGGACTCGGGCCGGAAGCAACCGCGCTCTGCGTCGTGATGCCAGGACCCGGCACCGGTTGGCCGTTGTTCTGGGCATTGAGGATTGGCCGTCCGAGATCGCCAGGTAACGGCGGGCCGAGACGCGGCACACCGCAATAGTCCTTCGGGAGCCCGGCAAGCCCGTCCGGTGTCGTGCGGTTGTCGGTCGCGTAAAGCTCCTCATTCGGCTTCCCACCGTGTTGGGTCTGGAGCGCGTAGATCAGCGCTCCGCCAATGCCGACGCTTGCGACGAGGCCAAGCCCGGCCAGCACCTTGCGCGACAGGCGTGTGACGCTCGGCGGTTCGGGGCGCAGTCGCATGGGCGCCACCGGCTCGCCGGTCAGCGGCCGGGCGTCGTCAGCGCCAGAAGCTTCCGGCCGAGGTTCCGCGTCCCGCTTTGCCTCTTCTCCCTTTTCAGGATCAAACGTGCTCACGACGCTGGCCTCCCGTCAGTGCGGGTGATGCGGACGCGCTTCTGGCTCTTGTCGGAACCGAAGCGCAGCTCGGCGGCGGCGAAGAGCCGGTCGACGATCATGTAGTTGTCGCGGACCCGATAGTTCACCAATTCGGATGTGTCGCCCTCCGGGCCTACGACGAAGAGCGGCGGCATCTCGCCCTGGCTGATGCCGCGCGGGAACTCGATGAAGACTTGGCGCCCGTCGTCGAACGCGCGTAACGGTCGCCACGGCGCGCGGTCGCCTGTCACCTCGTAGCGAAAATTGACGTGGGACAGATCGACGCCGGAAGCGACCGGTTGGGCGGCCTGGGCCTGCTCATTTTGCCGGCGCAGCGCGATGAGCTGATCCTGCGGATACTGCCAGGACACGGAGGCCATGTAGGTCTTCTCGGTCGAGCGCAGTTCCATATGATAGGTGCGCAGGTTCGTATTGATGACAAGGTTGGTCATCAGTTCGTTACGCGTCGGCTTGACGAGGATGTGGACCTGCTTCGTCGCCCCCGCGCCGCTTTCTGTGTCGCCAATGATCCAGCGCACCGTATCGCCGGCGGCGACGGGACCGGAGCCGACAAGCTGTTCGCCCGGCTGGAGGCCGATGTCGGTGATCTGCCCCGGCGCGGTATAGACCTGATAGAGCGCACCATCGACGAAAGGATAGACTTGGATGGCGTTGATGAAACCGTTGCGTACCGGTTGCATCCGCGCGGCGGCGTTCGCCTCGTTTACACGCGCGGCGGGATCGGGCAATTCCGGTGTCGGCTTGCCGTCGTTGCCGACCGGTTTCAGTTGGCCGGGCAACGGCAGAACCTTGGGCAGCTCCACAACCTTCACCGGCGCGGGCGGATCGACCGTCTGCACGGCGGCCGGGGCATCGTCATAATCGATCTCGGGCGGCTTCTGCAGGGTGGCGCAGCCGGCGAGCGCCGTTGTGCAAATCAGCAGAAGGGGCAAACCGGATTTACGGAAAACCGGAACGGCGGGAATGAGGAAAGCCGGGCTTCCCACTTTCCGGGGGGCGGCTTTGCGGGAAGCGACAGTCATTGTCCAAGCTCCTTCGACCAGTTGATGGCGTTGATGTAGATACCGAGTGGATTGGCCCGGAGTTTTTCGGGATCGCGGGGCGATTGCACTGCGATGGTAAGGATGGCCGTCCAGCGTTCAGTCGCGGCCAGGGCGCCGTCCTGATAGGTGCGTTGGACCCAGGCGACGCGGAACGAAGTCGGCGAAGCCCGGATCACGCTGGAGACGTCGATCGACACTTGCGTCTTGCCGACCTTGGAGAAAGGGTCGTTGGCGCGGGCGTAGTCGTTGAGTGCGAGTGCGCCGGCCTGTGTCGTGAAGTCATAGGCGCGCAGCCAATTCTGCCGGACGATGATCGGATCGGCGGGGATCGAGCGGACCTGTTCAATGAAGCGCGCGAGATAGAAGGCGATTTGCGGATCGGTTGGCTGGTAGTCGGCGGTAGCCGGCGCCACGGCCTGGGCCTGACCAAGGTGATCGACCTGCACCACCCAAGGCACGATGGAGCCGCTGGCGGACTGCCAGACCAGCGCGGCGGAGAGCCCGGCCGACAGCGCGAGTGAGCCGAAGGCCATCAACCGCCAGTTCCGTGCCTGCACGCGGGCGGAGCCGATGCGGTCGTCCCAGATTTGCGCCGCTCGCTGGTAGGGCGTCTCAGGCTCGGGCGATTTGCCGTAATGGGTGGAGGGTCGTCGGAAGAAGCTCATGTTCAGTCGCTTTCGGAGAGGTTGACGGAAGACCCGCCGCCATGGCTGTCGCCGGATTTGACAGCGTGGGCGGCGGCCTGGACGCCGTGGGACACCTGCTGGCCGCGCTTCATGCGCGTCGCCCAGGCAGGCTGGCCACCAGCTGCGGCGGAAGACGATGCGCCAGCCGGGTCGGCACCTTCGCCGTCACCGCCGACCGTGCCGGCGGTGGACGATCCGCCTGTCATCTCAAAGGCAGCGCGTGCGCCGGACTGGTAGCTGGATTTGATGCTGTCGGCGGCTTTCGACGCGGCGCGCTTCAACGGCGAGACGGCAGCCTGCGCCCCGGCACTGGCGACATTGCCAAGTCCAGATGCGACTCCGGCCGCGCCGGACTGTCCGGCGGCCCCAAGGCTGTAAGCAGTGGAAGCTCCACCGGTGAGCGCGGCTCCGCCACGGGCGGCCGCGGCGGCGCCTCCGGCGAGGGCCGCACCGCCGGAGGCCACAGCTCCAACCGCTGCGGCGCCTGCGGCGACCACGCCACCAGCCGCCAAGCCGACACCCACGGCTGCGCCGGCTCCGAGTTGCGGGCCACCAGAGACGAGACCGTTGGCGATACCCGGCCCGAAGATGCCAAGGCCAAGGAGCGACAAGGCCGCCAACACGATCGCCATAGCATCGTCGATGCTCGGCTGTGCTCCGGTCGTGGTGGCCGTGAATTGGGAGAATAGGGTCGAGCCGATGCCGACGATCACGGCCAGCACCATGACCTTGATACCGGAGCTGATGACGTTGCCCAGGACACGCTCGGCCATGAAGGCGGATTTGCCAAACAGGCCGAAGGGAATGAGAATGAAGCCGGCGAGCGTGCTCAACTTGAATTCGATGAGCGTCACGAAAAGCTGCACGGCGAGAATGAAGAAGGCGAGCAGCACCATCACCCAGGCGAAGAGCAGCACCGCGATCTGGATGAAGTTCTCGAAAAACGAGACGTAGCCCATTAGGCCGGAGATCGAGGTGAGCAGCGGGCGGCCTGCGTCGAGCCCGACCTGAGCGACGCGGCCAGGTTGGAGCAACTGAGCGGTGGTGAAGCTTGTGCCTGACGCCTTCAGCCCAAGGCCGGCAAAGCTGTTGAAAATGATCTGGGCGAGGTTGTTCCAGTTGCCGATCAGATAGGCGAAGACGCCGACGAACAGCGTCTTCTTGACCAGTCGCGCGATGATGTCGTCGTCAGCGCCCCATGACCAGAAAAGCGCCGCCAAGGTCACGTCGATGACGATCAACGTGGTGGCGATGAAGGCGACTTCGCCGCTGAGGAGGCCAAAACCGCTATCGATATAGGTGGTGAAGACGCCAAGGAATTGGTCGATGATGCCGGTGCCGCCCATGATGTTACCGAGCCTCCGATGCGCCGGGCGCGGCAGGCCGGACTGGATTGGGGAATCCCGCTTCAGGCGACGCGCCGGGCGTCAGGAACCGCCTGCGGTTTTCGGCCCAAACGCGCAGGCACACGGCGTCGCGCGCGCCCGCTTCTCCAAGGAGCTGGCAGCGGGTCAGATCATCACGAAGCGGGTCGGTGGCAGGAACCATGGTAGGTTCGACGCCCCGGGCGATCGGCGCCTCTTGTCTGCGCGTGACCTCAATCACGGTCGCGGTAATGGCGAGCGCGACGAAGACAATGGCGCCGAGCCGGGCAAGTGTCTTTTCCTCCATCGCCCGAGCCTCAATTGCTGTTGTGGAACATCTGGACGTTGCCCGGCTGGTAGCCGGGGCCGGGCGTCAGGAAGGTCTGTCGCTGGATGCGGCCCTGATCGACAGCCGTCGCCTGCTCGGCCGCCTGAAGCGCTTGCGCGCGACCGTTCGCTGCGAGGACGGCGGTGAGATCGGCAAGCTGTTGGGCCTGCAAGGCGAGAAGCTGGTTACCGGCCTGGGTCGCCTGAAGCGCACCCGTCGCGCCCTGGCTCTGGCCGATGAGCGCGGATGTCTGCGTGCGGTTGGTGTCGAGATTACCCACCACGGTCGCCTGAACACGCATGGCGTCCTGAAGGCCGTAGACTGTGTTCTGCCAACGGGTCTGCGCGTCGGTGACGAGCTGTTGGCTCGATGCGGACAGCGCCACCTTGCCGTAGGTCGTCTGGTAGGCCTGATCGATCTGCTGGACGTTGTAGGCGATACCCTGCGCCTGGCCGAGAAGCTGCTGCGTCCGCGTGATCGATTGCTGGATTTGCTGTAGCGAGGAGTAAGGCAGGCTCGCGAGGTTGCGCGCCTGATTGATCAGTGATGTCGCCTGATTTTGCAGGCTGGTGATCTGGTTGGTGATCTGCTGAAGTTCGCGCGCCGCTGTCAGCACGTTCTGGGCATAGTTGGACGGATCGAACACGATCCATTGCGCGGCGGCAGGCGTCGCGAACATTGGTGATAGGGCCGTGGGAACGGCGAGGATGGACGCGGCGAAAAGCACCGCGCGGGAGTGGCGCAGTTTCATGAGGACATCTCCGTGTTGGTAAGGTTGGGAATTAGGTCTGCGGCCCAGGCGAGGCCGCGGTGCCGAAGCCACTGGGCAAGGAAGCCATCGCGGCCGTGATCGCCGACGATCTTCGCGATGGCGGTCTGATCGGTCTTCGACGAGGCGGCGCAGAGCGCAAGCGCCACGTCGGACAAACCCAGCTCGAACAGCCGGTTGCCACGCCGGGACTGGCAGTAATAGTCGCGCTTCGGCATGGCCCGCGCGAGGATTTCGATCTGGCGGTCGTTGAGGCCGAACCGGCGATAGATGGCGGTGATCTGCGGTTCGATCGCCCGTTCGTTTGGGAGCAGCAACCGGGTCTGGCAGCTCTCGATGATGGCGGGGGCGATGGCCGATCCGTCGATGTCCGACAGCGACTGCGTGGCGAAAATGACGCTGGCGTTCTTTTTCCTGAGCGTCTTCAACCATTCGCGGAGTTGGCCCGCAAAGCCTTCGTCGTCGAGCGCCAGCCACCCCTCGTCGATGATGATGAGCGTCGGCGAACCGTCGAGACGGTCCTCGATCCGGTGGAAGAGATATGCGAGTACGGCGGGCGCCGCGCCGGTGCCGATCAGCCCTTCCGTTTCGAATGCCTGGACGGTCGCGGAGCCGAGATATTCGGCCTCCGCGTCGAGCAGCCGGCCATAGGGACCGCCAACACAAAAGGGCCGGAGCGCCTGCTTCAGGTCATTGGATTGGAGCAGCACGGCAAGGCCGGTGATGGTCCGTTCATCGACCGGGGCCGAGGCCAGTGAAGTCAGCGCCGTCCAGATATATTCTTTGACCTCCGGCGTGATCGGCACACCCTCGCGGGTGAGGATGGCGACGATCCAGTCGGCGGCCCAGGCACGTTCGGCCAGATCCTCGACGCGCGCGAGCGGTTGCAAACTGACCGAGGTTTCCGAACCGTCAGTCAGCCCGCCGCCGAGATCGTGCCAGTCACCGCCCATGGCGAGGGCGGCCGCACGGATCGATCCGCCGAAATCGAACGCGAACACTTGGGCGCCGGCATAGCGCCGGAACTGGAGAGCCATGAGCGCGAGCAGTACGGACTTGCCCGCGCCGGTCGGGCCGACGACGAGCGTGTGGCCCACGTCGCCGACATGAAGGGAAAACCGGAACGGGGTCGAGCCTTCGGTCTTGCCGAAGAGCAGTGGGGGAGCCGCAAAATGCTCGTCCCGTTCCGGCCCCGCCCAAACCGCTGAAAGCGGGATCATATGGGCGAGGTTCAAAGTGCTGATGGGCGGCTGCCGGACATTGGCATAGACGTGCCCTGGCAGTGAGCCGAGCCAGGCGTCCACCGCGTTGATCGTCTCGGTCATCGCGGTGAAGTCGCGGCCCTGGATGACCTTCTCGACCAGCCGCAGTTTCTCGTCAGCGGTGCGGGGATCTGCATCCCACACGGTTACGGTCGCCGTGACATAGGCCATCCCGGCATAATCGGCGCCGAGTTCCTGAAGCGCGAGATCCGCATCCGCCGCCTTGTTCGCCGCGTCGGTGTCCACGAGGACGGACGCCTCGTTGGTCATCACCTCCTTCAGGATCGCGGCGACACTCTTGCGCTTGGCGAACCATTGCCGCCGGATCTTCGTCAGCAGCTTCGTCGCGTCGGTCTTGTCGAGTAGGATCGCCCGCGTCGCCCAGCGATAAGGAAAGGCCAGGCGGTTCAGCTCGTCGAGCAGGCCGGGCGTCGTCGCGGTCGGGAAGCCGGTGATAGTGAGCACGCGCAGATGTGACGCGCCGAGGCGCGGCTCCAGCCCGCCGGTCAACGGCTGATCGGCCAGGAGCGCGTCGAGATACATCGGCGTCTCAGGGACCCGGACCCGATGCCGCTTGGTCGAAACGCAGGAATGCAGATAGGACAGCGTTTCCGCGTCATTGAGCCAGCGGCATTCTGGCATGAAGGCTTCGATCAGCCGCAGGATGCGGTCGGTGCGATCGGTGAAGCCGCTTAAGGCTTCGCGCGCATCGACGCCGGCACGCGCGCGGCCCTCATACAGCCAAGTCTCGGCGCGGGCGGCGTCCTCGGCCGGCGGCAGATAACAAACGGTGAGGAAGTAGCTGGACTCGAAGTGTGCGCCCGCCTCTTCAAAATCGGCCTTACGTTCGGCATCGACCAGCGCCGACGCCGCGTCGGGAAAACGGCTCGCTGGATAATTGGCGGCGGCATGGCGCTGCGCCTCCACGAAGATCGCCCAGCCTGAGCCGAGACGGCGGAAGGCGTTGTTGAGGCGGCCGGCGACGGCGACCAACTCGGCGGGGACAGCCGAATCCAGATCTGGACCACGGAACCGCGCCGTCCGTTGGAAGCTCCCGTCCTTGTTGAGGACAACGCCTTGGCCGACCAATGCGACCCAGGGCAGGAAGTCGGCGAGCCGACTGTTGCGGTTGCGATATTCGGCGAGGTTCATCATGTGCGCGCCCTTGCTCAGACAGACAGATGGCCGGGGATACGCAGATGGCGGCGCACCACATCGACAAAGAGCGGATCGCGCTTGGCGGCCCAGACGGCGGCGACATGGCCAATCGCCCAGATGACGAGGCCGATCAGCCACAGGCGCAGGCCAAGGCCAATCGCGCCCGCCAATGTGCCGTTCAGGATGGCGATGGCGCGCGGGGCGCCGCCGAGCAGGATAGGCTCGGTCAGCGCCCGGTGGACCGGGACCGTGTAGCCCGACACATCACCGCTCTGTTCGACGCCGCCCGCCATCAGACCAGCGCTCCGCCGCCGAAGGAGAAGAACGACAGGAAGAAGCTCGACGCGGCAAACGCGATTGACAGGCCGAAGACAATCTGGATCAGCCGGCGGAAGCCACCCGACGTATCGCCGAAAGCCAGCGACAGGCCGGTGACGATGATGATGATCACCGCGATGATCTTGGCGACCGGCCCTTCGATCGAATTGAGGATCTGCGTCAGCGGTTGTTCCCACGGCATCGACGAGCCGGAAGCATGGGCGGCGGGCGCGATCATCACGCTGATGACGGCGACGGAGGCGGTCATCGTCAGACGACGATGCATACGACGGGGAAGCGAAACCATTGGGAAGCTCCTTCTTCGGGCTGGGTTGTGACAGGGGTGACGCGGTAGTCGCCGTCAGGGCCAAGGCCTTCGACGCGGGCGAGTTCAACGAGCCGGCGGGACGATCCGCGACCAGCGAGGACTGCGATGAGGTCAATGGTCTCGGCGATCAGGGCGCGCGGGACGGTGACGACGGCTTCCTGGATGAGCTGTTCCATTCGTCGCAACGCGCCGATGGCGCTGCCGGCATGAATGGTGCCGATCCCGCCAGGATGGCCGGTGCCCCACGCCTTCAGGAGGTCGAGGGCCTCGCTGCCGCGCACTTCGCCAACCGGGATGCGGTCCGGGCGCAGGCGCAAGCTGGAGCGAACCAGATCGGAGAGCGAGGCGACGCCATCTTTCGTGCGCATGGCCACGAGGTTCGGCGCGGCGCATTGCAGCTCCCGCGTATCTTCGATGATGACGACACGATCGGCGGTCTTCGCGACCTCGGCCAGCAGTGCATTGGTCAGTGTCGTCTTGCCGGTCGACGTGCCGCCAGCGACAAGAATGTTGGCGCGGGAAGCGACTGCCTGTCGCAGCGTCACGGCTTGGCGCCCCGACATGATCCCGGCGGTGACGTAGTCGTCGAGCGTGAACACGGCGACGGCGGGCTTGCGGATCGCAAAGGCCGGCGCCGCGACAACGGGCGGCAGGAGCCCCTCGAACCGCTCGCCCGTCTCGGGCAATTCCGCCGAGACGCGCGGCGCGCCGGCGTGGACTTCGACGCCGACATGGTGGGCCACCAGGCGCACGATGCGCTCGCCATCGGCTGGCGACAGCCGTTCGCCCGTGTCGGACAGCCCTTCGGATAGAC
Source organism: Methylocapsa palsarum (assembly GCF_900114285.1). Taxonomy (GTDB): domain Bacteria; phylum Pseudomonadota; class Alphaproteobacteria; order Rhizobiales; family Beijerinckiaceae; genus Methylocapsa; species Methylocapsa palsarum. Next base: position 308,380 of record NZ_FOSN01000002.1, read on the forward strand.
GGTCGATCCACAGCCGTCCGTCCGGATTCAGCATCGCTTCAACGACGGACGGATCTTCCAGAAACCTGGCGATAGCCGGGCCGAGCGCGGTGCGCAGCATCCGCGCACCCCGTGCCAGTCCTTCCGAATTGTGATGCGAAGCCGCCATCTGATCCCCAGTTCCATCGGGGAGAACAGACGCTCGCCGGCACGGGGATGATTAAAAGAGCCGGAAATTAGGCAGGTTCAACAAGTATATAGCGTCGTAGTAGCGTAGCGTGCAAATACAGGAGAACGGCGGCGCGTCCGAAAGCTGATCGCCTATCGGACAACGTCAATCGACCTTCTTTGGGCCGAGCCCATATCGTCCGATTTGAGGATTCTCTGAGATGTTCGAGATCGAAAGCGGATTCGAAAGTCATGTAATAAGGCTTGTGGAGAAGCACGAATGACCGACCTTTCGAAGGTCTTGTGGGTTAAGTTCGGCTGGTCGGACTGGTATCGCGGCGGGCTGGTCGATGGCAACTTCGGCTGGCTGAACGCGCAAAAGGGCAAAAAGAATGAAGGGCGCGGCCACGAAGCGTTCAACTTCGCGCCCGATCCCGACGGCAGGTATCATTGTTATGTTCCGCCTCAGGGGAGGGGTTATGCACCTTCAAATGATGACACTGAAGGCTGGACTGTCATATGCTTGGCTAAAAATCCCAAGCACAGGGGAGTCCATATTGTCGGCTGGTATGAGAATGCCAGCCTGATCGGTGATAGGAAAAGCCCCAATCCATCAGCCGGAGATGGGGACGGGTCTTACTGCATCACGAGCAAGTCTGCCTTTTTCGTCCCACCAGAGCAACGGAACGATCCATTCTCGGACACCTCTGTCGGACAATCGAAATACTCATTCCTCGCTGGGCCCGACGTAAAAGCCAGCAACAACAAACTGCGCGTGCTCAGCCTTCTGAAGCGCAAGCTGAAAGCGCTCCGCGGCATCGTCGTCCACAATCCGAGCGTAGACAGCGCGCCCGATCCCGAACTCGATCCTGTTGACCCCCTGAAAGGCTTCGGCACCGCAGAGCATCGCAAAAAGGTAGAGAAAGCGGCAGAGCAAGCTGTGATTGCGCACTATGATGCCAAGGGGTTCACGTCCCAACGCGTAACTCATATCCCATGCGGATATGACTTTGTGTTCACCAAGGGCAAGACGGTCCGCCATGTCGAGGTGAAGGGCACCCCCAGCCCCAACCAGCAATTCTTCTTGACCCGGAACGAGTACGAGATAGGGCTTAGGTCTAATCCATCGTGGCGGCTGGCTATGGTGATCTCCGCACTGTCGGATGCGGATCGCAGAATCGTCGAATATGACGCCAAGGCGCTGAAACAAGCATTTGACCTCGAACCTTATGTTTATCTTGGAAAGTTCGTTCCAGAGGTAGAAAACTGATGGCCTGAGCTCCCAAGCCCAAAGTCCTCGAAAAGGCTGGCACGCTCAACCATACGGAAAACAGCGGAATCGAGTGACAGAGATACTGTTATCCCAAGGGCGAAGCTTGGCGGTTCGTATGAGCCGTTGGCAGCCGCCGGATAGCCTGTGCGCTCTGGCGTAGGCTGAGGGACTGGGCGGGACTCGATCTGCCTCATTCGTGTCTGTCTGAAAGATCGTTGTGTGGTGGAGACATCGTGACGTCCTCGGAAATCTCCTGTTGGAGCTTTGGCCCCTTCGCCAGCCGGCGCCCCAGTGCGACGACGAAGGCATCGTAGCGTTCGCTAGCCTTGGCGCGGGCGGCTTGAGCCGCCGGTTCGGGCAGCGACGGAGTGGTGGCGAGCCAGAATTTGATGAATACGGCGAGCGTTTCCACGGCAATGCCGACGTCGCGCTCCATCCGCGTCATGCGGCGGTCAATCTGGTCGAGGCGTTTCGTGAGGACGGCTTCACGGCGCTCGGCCGCGTCCGGCGACAGGAAGCTGGCGATGGCGGCCTCGGCGATAAGCGACTGAGGCTGGTCCCGGCGGGCGGCATAGTCCGCCAGCATCGTCATGACGTCGGGATCGAGATAGACGGAGATTTGCGCTTTCTTTTTGCGTGCCGTCACGGTCGTCACAGCTCCATTCCGTCGCCGGGATCAAGCGAGACCTGCCGGGCGACGCCCTGGATGATCCCGGTCATCCGGCTGTTGCGCGTGGCTGCATCCTCCATCTCGTCATCGCGCTCGGCGTCGATCTCGAACTCGTTCTCGATCGGCGCCATTTTTTCCGCAGTCTGCGTCCGGCTGAGTTCGGGTTGGTGGCGACGCTCGGAGTCGGTCGGATCATCGTCCTCAGTTGCGGGCGCCGGTGTCGACTCGCCGGTCTGCGGCCGGGGCGGCAACGGCAAGGTGGTCCAGTCATCGGGGCGCCCCTGTTTCGGCTTCGCAAGTAATGGCGGCGGCAGGATGCGTTCCTTGAACCGCGCGTCCTCATAGTAGCGCGCCTTCTTCGCCCGGATCGGCGGCGTGCCGGCAACCATGACAATCTCGTCGGTGGGCGGAAGCTGCATCACTTCGCCGGGGGTCAACAGCTGCCGGGCCGTCTCCGAACGCGACACCATCAGATGGCCAAGCCACGGCGACAGCCGGTGCCCGGCATAGTTCTTCATCGCCTTCATTTCGGTCGCGGTGCCTAGAGCATCCGAGACGCGCTTGGCGGTGCGCTCGTCGTTGGTGGCGAAGCTCACCCGCACATGGCAGTTGTCGAGGATCGAATTGTTCGGCCCATATGCCTTCTCGATCTGGTTCAGAGACTGGGCGATCAGGAAACTCTTCAGCCCGTAGCCCGCCATGAAGGCGAGCGCGCTCTCAAAAAAGTCCAGACGCCCCAAAGCGGGGAACTCGTCGAGCATCAACAGCAGCCGGTGGCGACCGGCCTTTGCCTGCAAGTCCTCCGTCAGGCGACGACCGATCTGGTTGAGGATCAGGCGGATGAGCGGCTTGGTCCGGTTGATGTCGGAGGGCGGCACGACGAGGTAGAGCGTCGTCGGGTGCTTGGCGCCGACGATATCGGTGATCCGCCAGTCGCAGCGACGCGTGACTTCGGCGACCGGATGCGGGCCGGCTTCACCTAGATGCGCCGTCGTCATCATCGCGGCGAGCGTGTCATCGCCAGCGCGGCGCGCGAATTGCTAAATAAATCCGACAACGAGCGGTCGGGCGTGCTCTCCACCGCCATGTCGTTTCTGGGTCTGTATCGTGATCCCGTCAGCCACGCCCTGCTGGTCGGCGCCATCCTCCATGTCCTTTATGCCGGGGCGGACAAGACGCTCGCCGGCGTCGCCGCCTTTCTCTCCGATCCGAAGCGGCCGATCGAATCGCGATTTTTGATCTACCGGGGCCTGACGAGGCTCTCGCCGCCGCGCGGGAATTCATGCAAGTGCACAAGGACCATATGCCCGGCTGGGAAGGCGCCTGTGAAATCCGCGGAATTGCCGGCTCGATGACCAGGGGCGCCTGACATTTGGCGGCCAGCGGGACGGAGAGCGATATCCACCGCGCGATCCTTGCCACATGGCGGATCGAGCAGCCCCGGCTGACCGCCAGCCTGAGTCGGATGCTGCGCGACGTGCCGTTGGCCGAGGAACTGACCCAGGATGCGCTCGTCGCGGCGTTGGAACGGTGGCCAAAGGCCGGCATTCCCGATCGTCCGGGCGCTTGGCTGATGGCCACCGCCAGACGCCGCGCGCAGGAGCATTTGCGCCGCACACCGATGCTGACCCGCAAACTTGCGATGATCGCGGTGTCGCTGGAGGCCGAGCAAAACGCGATGCCCGATTTCGACTCTGCCCTCGATGACGACATTGGTGATGAGATGTTGCGGCTGATCTTCACCGCCTGTCATCCGCTGCTGCCGCCCCCATCGCGCGCCGCATTAACGCTGCGCATGATCTGTGGACTCACCACCGGGGAGATCGCCCGCGCATTCCTGCTGCCGGAGGCGACGGTCGCGCAGCGCATCGTGCGCGCCAAGCGTCTGCTATCGGACTCGGGCATCGCCTATGAAACACCGCGCGGGGAGGAACGGGCTCAACGGCTGCCCGCCGTGCTGGAGGTCATCTACCTGATCTTCAACGAGGGCTATACCGCCGCGCGCGGTGACGACTGGCTGCGGCCGGAACTCTGCGACGAAGCGCGCCGTCTTGGTCGCGTCCTTGTCTCCCTGACGCCCGAAGAACCCGAAGTCCACGGCCTGGTCGCGCTGATGGAACTGAACGCATCGCGCAATGCAGCGCGCACCGGTCCCGAAGGCGACCCCATCCTTCTCATGGATCAGGATCGCCGTCGGTGGGACCTGTTGCAGATACGGCGCGGCCTGAACGCTCTCGCTCGCGCACAGGCGCTTGGCGGAGGGTCGGGTTTTTACGGCCTGCAGGCCGCCATCGCCGCCTGCCATGCACGTGCATCCGCCCCGGAGGATACGGATTGGGCAGGCATTGCCGGTCTTTATGCGCATTTGTCAGCACTGACCCATTCGCCGGTCGTCGAACTCAACCGGGCGGTGGCTGTGGCGATGGTTGCCGGGCCGGCCGCCGCACTCGAAATAGTGGAACACCTCGCCGGGGCTCCTGAGTTGAAAACCTATCACTTGTTGCCAAGTGTGCGCGGCGACCTTCTGGAACGGCTCGGTCGCGTGGAGGACGCCCGCCAAGCATTCGCCCTTGCCGCCGCCCTTGCCACGAATGAGCGCGAGCGGGCTCTGCTGGAGCGCCGGGCCAAGGGCAGCCGCGCTGATGCCTTTAACGAACGCCTGGGCGGATGATCTTACAAGCGCTGACGGCACTTTTGGCTTTGACCTGTTTGGGGCGTCAGGCTTGGAATGGCGTGCAAAGATCCGATAGTGGCCGATAGACGGCTTGCAAAGGCCAACAGAAATTCTTCAATAAAATCAGTATTGTAGTTTTCTGACGGGACCTGAGCCGGTAGTATTTGAACGGAAAAATACTTTTTGCAACAAATTCAAGTGGTTGCAACGATCTCAAACAATCGAGTGGGAATAGTTTTTGCCCTGCCGGGCGTATCCAAAACTATGCTACGATACTGAATTCATTAAGCTGCTACAGCAATCTGTAGCTATCGGCCAACATAGGTTTGTAGTTACCTTGGCGATTTGCGCTGTTTGATCGACTATTATCACTCGAGCAAACGAGTAAGAGTCGTTTTTTCTGTGCGCCTCTATGCTCCCGCTATCCGAAAAAAGGAAATGACAGTCGCGGCGACGCCCGCGGTTTACGAAAAGCCAGGAAAAACCCCGCCCCGGCGGCCAGGGCAAGACCAGCGGCGGCGAAGAACAATACGCTGGACGCGGGGGCGACCCTGAAAGGAAAACGCGCGACAAACATCCGGCCATGCTCGTCCCGCGCCCTGACCACGCCGATGTAATCGCCCTTTTTGAAGTCATGCTGAAAGCTCAGCGAGCCGGCGGGATATTTCTTCGGGGGAACGTAGACCTCGGTGTATTGCTCCCAATCGTCTTCGTCGTCGCCCTGCGCGGCGTCGCGCAGGATTCGAAAGTCGATCAGCATGTCGCGCAGTTCATTGTAATGATCCGAGGCGAAGGCCATTCCTCCCGAATCCTGTTCGACATCGAGGACGATCAGCGTGCGGCCGGCGGATGGAAGGTCGCCGCAAAACGGTCCTTTCGCGTCGCTCTCCGGCTGATAGCCGCTGTAATTCAGCAAGTAGGGACCGATCCGAACCGAGCAGCGGTCGCGCACCGCCGTCACGCCCTCGCGGCCCGAGGCGAGCGACGCAAAAAGGCAGCCGATCACGAAGCAGACCGCCGACAAAGCAAAATGTTTCATTGCCGCTTTCCCGATCAAAACGCCGCAGCCGCTGAAGAACCCTTAACTTCCGTGACGGCCGCAAGGGTTCGCAGCAAATCATTCGCCAGCGCAATCTGCGTCTCGTGTGCAGTTGCGAGCCGCCGAATGGCGGTCCAAGCTTCGGGCGGCTATAGAACGGATGACGCCACAATCTTGCGCCACATAACAGCAAGAGCCAAGAGCGATATCAGCGCCAAGAGCGATAACAGGGGCGGGTCCTCCGCCTCGCGCCCCTTCCGAATACCCGCGGCCTTCGCTTACTTCTCCTGTAGCCGCGCGATGAGCGCCATCGCGGCGGCGGGGGCGCGGACTTTCGCGCCTGAAATGACAAAGGCGTAGACCGGGCGCGAGACCTTCGGCATGTGAACGTCCGGCGCGGCGCGGGGCATGTCGTCGGGGACGGCGCCCGCCGCATAGGTTTTCAGCCGGTTGGCCCAGAGGTCGAGCGCCCCCGCGTCGTATCCGGTTTCGACAGCCTCCTTCGTTCGTTGCAGGCGGAGGTAGACAAAGTCCGCGGTGACGTCGCCTGTCATTTCGTGAGCGTCGCTATCGACGATCACGCGCGCCGCGCCGTGCGCGCGCAAGATCGCCGCCGCCTCGGCATGCGCAAAGCTCTGGTGACGCGCCTCGATGGCGTGTTGGAGCTTGCGATCCCCGAGCTTTTGGGGAAGTTCGCGCAGGAAGCCCTCGAGCGCATCGGCGTCGAATTTCCGCGTCGGCGCAAGCTGCCAGAGGATCGGCCCGAGGCGGTCCCCGAGTTCATCGAGCCCCGAGCCGAGAAAGTGCTGGATGGCGGCCCCTGCGCGATCATTATCGCTGGTGTAGGTTGCGCCTCTCGGAGCCTTGACCGCGAAGACGAAGCCATCCGGCGCGCCGCTCGTCCACGCGGCGAATGTAGCGGGGCTCTGGGTGCGGTAGAAAGTGGCGTTGATCTCGATCGCGCTCAGCCGTGCGCAGGCATAGGCGAGTTCGTCTTTTTTCTTTAATCCGGGCGGATAAAAAACGCCGCGCCATGGCGCGAAATCCCAACCTCCGATGCCGATGCGGATGGGCCCGGACACTGTCGCATGTTCGTTTGACGCGCGTTTGGCCATGTCTCTAGTCGAATTTGGTCTGTAAACGTATTTCAGGGTCTTTAAACGAATTCAGGCTGTGCGGGTTGCCTTTCATCAAACCAGGCCGGCGTCGCGGCGCGGCGCATAGGGCTCTTCGAGCGCGGTGATCTCCTCGGCCGACAGCTTCAGCGACAGCGCCGCGACCGCGTCGTCGAGATGCTGAGGCTTCGAGGCGCCGATGATGGGCGAGGTCACGCCATTTTTCTGCAACAGCCAGGCGAGGGCCACCTGCGCGCGCGGAACCCTCCGGACTGCGGCGATCCCGGCGACAGCCGCGATGATCTTCTGGTCGGCTTCCACGGCTAAATTATACAGCGTCTTTCCATAGGCGTCTGTCTCCTGCCGGTCGCTGGTGGCGTTCCAGTCACGCGTAAGCCGGCCGCGGGCGAGGGGGCTCCATGGCAAAACGGCGACGCCCTGATCAGCGCAGAGCGGGAGCATCTCGCGCTCCTCCTCCCGGTAGAGCAGGTTGAGGTGATTTTGCATGCTGACGAATTCGGTCCAGCCATGCAGCCGGGAGGTGAACAGAGCCTTGGCGAACTGCCACGCGAACATCGAGGAGGCGCCGATGTAGCGGGCCTTGCCCGCCTTTACCACATCGTGCAGGGCCTCGAGGGTTTCTTCGATCGGCGTTGCGTGATCCCAGCGGTGGATCTGGTAGAGGTCGACGTAATCGCAGCCAAGCCGGCGCAGGCTGCCGTCGATCTCGGCCATGATCGCCTTGCGCGACAGGCCTTCGCCATTCGGTCCTTTGCGCATCCGCATATAGACCTTTGTGGCGATCACAATCTCGTCGCGTTTCGTAAAGTCCTTCAGTGCCCGGCCGACGATTTCCTCAGAGGTTCCGTCGGAATAGCTGTTCGCCGTGTCGAAAAAATTGACGCCAAGCTCGACCGCCTTTTTGATGAGCGGCCGGCTCTTGTCCGCGTCGAGCGTCCACGGATGGGCGCCGCGCTCCGGGACGCCATAAGTCATGCACCCAAGCGTCACCCGGGAAACCTCTAGGCCGGTGCGTCCAAGCCTTGCATAATCCATCTGCGTCCCGTGAGCGTTTGCGGCGATATTCAAGGCGACCTCGGCTCCCGGCGGGGCGAGGTCACGGACTCTTAGAGCGCTTTCCGATCGCATGAAGTCATGCGATCGATCAGAAATCGCTAAAGAATCAAGTTGAGCATAGTCTTGTCGATTGGATTGATTCAATCCGATCGGAATATGCTCTAAGGGGAATTCCGAGGATGCGCCGGTAGCGTGTATTGCGAACCGACGAGCGGCGCGGACCAATCGTCAGGCAAGCGGGCGATTTTTCGCCGGAGTTATGCTTGCTCCAAGACCCATGCGCTTTGAAGTTCTAGGACTGCCCAAGGTTGAACCGGCCAAGGTTGGACTGGCGAAGGAAAGCAACGCCCGCCCAAATTTACAAAATCAGCGGGCTTCGATCGAACCTGTGACGTCGCCGTCCTGAGGCCGCAAATGTCCTCTTGATCCCGATGACGGTCCGCCCGAAGACACATTTTGCGCGATCGAGTTAGGTTCTGCGCCGTCTTGAACCCGCATTGCCGCGGGCACGGTCCCGCCGGAGGCCCAGCCATTGTTCGGGGAACGCGAAGACTTCGATCCGAACTCCATCCGGACGTGTCCGCCGACCCAGATGCAGGCGTCGGAGCCTGGCGCCGCCACAAAGCCGGGGCCATAGACGGCGCATTGCGCATTTGCGCGGGATTGCGCCGATGATTTGCCATAGGGCAGGTCGTTGGCCCGCCCGGTTTGAGCAGCCGCGAAAAAAGCTGCGAAGCCACAACAGATAAAGAGACTTTGCGTGCGCAAACTCATGGGGCCTCAATTGATTCGCTCTAGTTTCGGCCTGACTGAACTGAGCCTACAATGGGGCGATTTAATGATGCCTTAAGTTCGGCGCCGCCAATCGCCCAGCGCGGCCTGTGCCAGCGCGAGGGCCGCGACGGCGGCGGTGTCGGCGCGCAGGATGCGCGGCCCAAGGGACAGCCTCAGAACGTGCGGCGTCGCGAGGAGCGCTGCGCGCTCCTGCGGATCGAAGCCGCCCTCGGGCCCGATCAGCACGGCGAGAGGACGCCCGGCCTCGGCGGATGCGACATCGCGCATCGCTTCGAGGGGATCTCGCACGGGCGCGTTTTCGTCGCAGAAGATGAGGAGGCGGCTCGCGTCCCAAGCGCTCAGCAGCGCCTCGAGGCGCGCGGAAGTCGCGATCTCGGGAATCGTCAAAATGCCGCATTGTTCGGCGGCTTCGATCGCGTTGGCACGCATTCTGTCGAGATTGACGCGCTCCGCCTGAGCGCGGCGGGTGAAGACCGGGCGCAACACGCCCGCGCCCATTTCAACGGCCTTCTGCACCATATAATCGAGCCGGGCGTGTTTCAGCGGCGCGAACAGATAATGTAGATCGCATCCCGGTTCCTGAACCCGGACAAGGTCTTGAATTATAAGGGAGACAATCTTCCGTCCGGACAAGGAAAGACGCGCCCGCCATTCCCCGTCGCGCCCGTTGAAGGTCAGGAGTCCGGCGCCGTCCGGCAGGCGCAGCACGTTCCGCAGATAATTCGACTGGCTTGCGTCGAGATCGACGCGAGCGTCCTGATGAAGCGACGAATCGACGAAGAGCCGATGGGAGGTGAAGTCATAACGGGGCGCCGACAAATTTATTAACCTAAAGATACGAAAAAGCCATTCTTGCAGGGCAGGGATACCACAATCTTGACGCGTCCGCGGAACTGCGCGGGCGGCTTGCCTGTCTCGGCGCCTCTTTGCTAAGGGATTTGGAAAGTGAAATCATTGCAAGCGAAAGACCGAATGATGATCACGCGCAAGCTCCTCTGCGTCGCACGCAAGGCGGCGATTCTCGCCGCGTTCGGCGCGCCGCTCGCCGTTTGCGGCGCGGCGATCGCCCTCGATTGCAATGAGGATATCGCGAAACTCACCAAAAAAAGACAAGGCGTCATCGACCAGCTCAATCATCAGTCGAAGGGGGCGAAGAACCAGCTCGATCCGATTGCGGCTTGCCCCAAACTGCGCGCGCTGGTCTCCGCGGAAAGCGAACTCGTCGCATACCTCACTAAAAACAAGGAATGGTGTTCGGTCCCTGACGAGGCTTTGGCGAACATCAACGCGAGTTCGGCCAAATCGAACTCGGTCGCGAATCAGGCCTGCAAGGTCGCCGCCCAAATGAAAAAGGCGCAGCAGCAGCAATCCGCGGGCGCGCTGAACGCGCCTCCGAGCCAGAAACTACCAACCGGCCCGCTTTGACGGGCCGCTCGCGCGGGTCGCCGCCTCTGGAGCATATTCCGATCGGAGTGAATCAATCCGATCGAGAAGAATATGCTCAAGCTTCTGATTCTGGAGCGATTTCTGATCGATCGCAGGACTCCCTGCGATCGGAAAGCGCTCCATGTTCGAACGATTGTCGGCCGCAGGACTCTGTGGCGGATCAGCTGATCTTCAAAATCGCGCCAAGCTCGTGGACGCCCTTCCTTCAGCTGTCGCGTATTGATCGCCCCATCGGATGGTGGCTTCTCGTCCTGCCATGCTGGTGGTCGAGCGCGCTCGCCAGCATCGCGGGAGGGCGGCTGCTTCATGTTCGCGACCTGCTTGCTTTCTTGATCGGCGCCATCGCCATGCGCGGGGCCGGCTCGACGTTCAACGACATCGCCGACCGCAAGATCGACGCGAAGGTGGAGCGGACCCGCGGACGCCCGCTTGCCTCCGGCCGGGTGAGCGTCCGCGCCGCATGGGTCTTTATTGCGGCGCAATGCCTGGTCGGGCTTGCGGTTCTGCTCAGTTTCAACCCGTTCGCGATCGCGCTCGGCTTTTCGTCGATGGGGTTTGTCTGCGTCTATCCCTTCATGAAGCGGATCACGAACTGGCCTCAGGCCGTCCTCGGCGCGGCCTTCGCCTGGGGCGGGCTGATGGGATGGGCGGTTGCGTTCGGCTCGCTTGCGCTGGCACCTGTGCTGCTCTATTTCGGCGCGGTTTTCTGGACGATCGGCTACGACACCGTTTACGCCGTGCAGGATGTCCCGGACGACGAAAAAGCGGGCATAGGTTCGACGGCGCGCTTCTTTGGCGCTCATATCCGCGCCGGAGTGGGCGGCCTTTACGCGCTGTCGGTGGTTTTCGTGGGCGCGGCGTTCATCGCCGCGGGAGCAGGCGGTTGGGCGCTGGCGGGGCTCGCCGCCTTCGCCGCCCATCTGGCCTTGCAGGTCGGCCGCATCGATGACGGCGCGGCGAGCGCTTTGCGATTGTTCCGCTCCAACCGCGACGCCGGGCTGTTTTTGTTCGCAGGCCTTGCCGTCCAGGCGCTGAGCAACGTCCTGATGCAAGCCTGAGCTTTATTCGCCTGAGCTTTATTCGGCTGAGCCCTATTCGGCAGCGAGGCTTTCTTGCGCGCCGATCCAGGCCGCGAGATCGCGCTGCGCCCTTGCGCTGAGGGCGGCTTTTTTGGCCGCCGCCTTCTCGGCGCCGCGCAGCCTCCTGCCTTCGGACGAGGGCGGCTTTTCGGCGAGGGGGGGAAACAAACCGAAATTGATGTTCATGGGCTGGAACGACGGCGGACCGGCGTCGATGGTTTCGATATGCCCGGCGGTAATGTGATTGATGAGGGCGCCAAGCGCCGTCGTCGCTGGAAACGGGCGAAAGGCCTCCCCTTTATGGTCCGCGGCGGCCATCAGGCCCGCAGCAAGACCGATCGCGGCGCTTTCGACATAGCCCTCGCATCCGGTGATCTGACCGGCGAAACGCAGCCGGGGATCGGCCTTGAGCCTCAGCGCGTGGTCGAGCACCTTGGGGGAATTCAGAAATGTATTGCGGTGCAGACCGCCAAGGCGCGCAAAGACCGCCTGCTCGAGGCCCGGGATCGATCGGAAGACTTCAACCTGCGCATGGTGTTTCAGCTTCGTTTGAAATCCAACCATGTTGTAAAGCGTCGCCAGCGCGTTGTCCTGACGCAGCTGGATGACGGCATAGGGCTTGACGCCGGGCGTGTGAGGATTGGTGAGGCCGAAGGGTTTCATCGGCCCATGCCGCAAGGTCTCGCGGCCGCGTTCCGCCATCACCTCGATCGGCAGGCAGCCGTTGAAGTAGGGGGTGTCCGCAAATTGTTCGAATTCCTTCGCGCCGGTTTTTTCAGCGCCGGCCAGCGCGTCTATAAAGGACTCGTACTGGTCTTTCGTCAGAGGGCAATTGATGTAATCCGCTCCGGTTCCGGCCGGTCCCGCCTTGTCGTAGCGGGACTGGAGCCACGCCTTGTCCATGTCGATCGATTCGCGATGCACGACGGGCGCGATGGCGTCGAAAAACGCAAGATCCTTCTCGCCGGTCAAGTCCCTCACCGCCTCGGCGAGTGCTGGCGACGTCAACGGCCCGGTCGCAATGATCACGTTGTCCCAGTCCCGCGGCGGGAGCCCAGCGATTTCTTCACGGCGCAGTTCGATGAGCGGCTGCTCCGCAATCATCCGCGTCACGCATTCGGAAAAATGGGTTCTGTCGACCGCGAGCGCGCCGCCGGCGGGGACCTTGTGGGCGTCAGCCGCGAGTATGATCAGCGAGCCGAGCGCGCGCATCTCGCGGTGCAGCATGCCGATCGCGCTTGTCGGATCGTCGGCGCGAAACGAGTTCGAGCAGACGAGTTCGGCGAGACCCTCAGTCTGGTGCGCGGGCGTTTTGCGCACGGGCCGCATCTCGTGAAGGGCGACGCGCAAGCCTTGACGGGCGATCTGCCAGGCCGCTTCGGCTCCGGCGAGGCCGCCGCCGACGACATGGATGACGGGCGCGGAGACGGATAATGGGTTCAACATGCGGCTACGATAGTGGAAGTTTCATCGGAATGTAAAAAAGCTTGGCGCCTCCGGCCGCGCCGGCGCGTCGAATGAAGGGCTCATGAAACCTCGAACCAGGTCGCCATTCCAGAGCATTGCCGCTCCGCCGTCAGCCCTTCGATGACCCATTTTCCCGGATTGTCCGCGACGAAGGCGACATGCTTTGTCTTCCCGGCCGGAACGAGAACGCTGTCGCGCCAATAGGGCTCCCAGCCGTCGTCGAGATCGTGCAGAAGCCGCATGTGATGCCCATGCACATGGATCTGCTGCACGAATGGCGTCCGGTTGACCAGCCCGAGCGTGACGGGTGCTCCACGCTTTACGCTGAAAAGCGGTTTGCGGGCCCATCCGTCCCAGGCCGTTCCGTTGAGCTTCCAGTAGAGCAGCCGGCCGGAAGCCGCCGCCGCCGGCGGCGAAACCGCCTCGATCGTCACGTCGATCTTGCGGGACGCCTCGAGTCTGATCGCGCGCGGCAAAAGCGGATTTTCGGGAAGCGAGCCGATCGGCGAAAGTTCAGGCCGCTTGGCGCCTTCGGTCTTGATCTCGAGAAGCGCCCGATCGGCCTCGCCGTCGCCGCGAAGCGTCAGGACCGCGCGGGCGCCGGGCTGGTCGGGCAAATCCATCATCACGTCGAAACGCGCGCCGGGGCCGACCGGAATGGTCTGCCGATTTGGCTCGAACGCCTCGCAGGGCTGGCCGTCGACCGCGAGGATCCACGGTTTGACCCCGTCGAACGATATCTGCATGATTCGCGCGTTGGCGGCGTTGAGGATCCGGAGCCGCAGGCGTGAGGCGGGGGGCATGGTCAAGGTCGCGGGCGTTTGAGCCGAGTTCAGCGTGACGCATGAACCGATGCGGCCAGGCCCTGCCGCCTCGGCACCGAAGCCGGCGATCCTGGCCTCGCCGTCGAGGGTCCAGTCGTCGAGCACGACGAGCATGTCCTTGTCGGCCGCGGGAGGGTCGGCCTCATCGACGATCAGGACGCCATAAAGACCGCGCTCAAGCTGCTCTCCCAGTAAGGGCAGGACATGCGGATGATACCAGAAGAGGCCGCTGTCGGGCGGCGTGAAACGATAATCGAAGGACCCGCCGGGCGGCGCGGGCTCCTGGGTGAGGCCGCCAACTCCATCCATGGCGTTGACGATCCGCACGCCCTGCCAGCTGAGCGTCAGCGGCTGGCTCAGCCGGTTGACGAGCCTGATCTTGACTTCGTCGCCTTTCTTGTAGCGCAGGAGCGGCCCGGGCGAGGCGCCGTCAAATCCCCAGATCGGCGTCAATCCGGCGGGTTCGGGGAGCAGTCTGAGCGTTCCTTCGCGAGCTTCCATCGTGCGGAAGCCGTCGGGCGCGGCCGGGGCCCGCGCTGGCAGGTTGATGAGGGTCACGGCGACGCCAGAGCCGAGAAGTCGGCGTCGGGTAATCAATTCTGCCGGTGGCAAGGGACGTCCTGACCGCTCGATCGCGCCGTGACGCGGGGAAGGTCAGGCATATCTCGAATGACAAAGTTTGCAACAGACCTGTCGTGACGGCTTTGCGCTAGAGCATATTCCGATTGGATTGAATCAATCCAATCGACAAGAATATGCTCAAGTTTTTAATCTGGAGCGATTTCTGATCGATCGCATGACTGCATGCGATCGGAAAGCGCTCTAAAGCCAGCGCCGGACATTGGCCTTGTATTCGCGATACGGGTTGCCGAACTTTCGTTCGAGATAGGATTCCTCCGGCAGGATGACGCCCTTTTGCAAGACTGCGGCAAGCGCCGCCGCCAGCGCCATGAACCAGAGCGAATGGATGAGAAACGAGACCCCCAGGCAGAACAGCACCATGCCGAGATATATCGGGTTGCGGCTGACCTTGAAAACGCCGGTCGTCACCAGCGACGACGTCGGACGCCGCGGATCGACCGGCGTCTTCGAACGAAACATTTCCCATAAGGCGAGACCCGCGAACCCGAGGCCGCAGCCGATGAAAAAGAGCCCGAAGGGCGCCGAATAGGCCCGAGGCGTAAATCGGATCGGGATCAGAACATCGAGCAGGCCGCCAAGGCCGAGCGCTCCCGCAAAGATCAATGGCGGGAAGGCCGCGATCTGGGGCCTGTCGGAATCGTCTCCTTGCATCAGTCGCCTCTAAGTCGGTGACGGCTCCGTCACGGGTTGGGTCAAAGCAACTCAGAACTGGAAATAGATGAAGTCGTTGCTGCCGAAGGCGCCGAAGAGCATGATGTCATAAAACAGAACCAAAGCGCCGAACATCGGCAGGATCCAGCCGGCGCGCGCCGATCTGAGGAGGCCGGGCCGGTTCGCGATCAGTCCGTCGACGATGACCAAAACGATAATATGGGAAACGAGCAGAAGCAATTCCACGCTGCTCAATCCCAGAATTTTGAACGTCCCGTAGGAAACGGGTCCAAAGTGAGTCCAGGATTTCAGAATATAGATCGCATCGTGGAAGGAACGCGCCCTGAAGAAGACCCATCCGATGAGGACGGCCGCCAGCGTGTAAACGAGACCGGCCGCGGCTCCGGCGAGGCCGGCTGACGAAACATTGGTCGCCGTCAGCGGCGCCGGCGCGGCGCCGACCGCCGCGGCGACCGGGGACAGCCGCCGCGACCGCCTCACGACGTCTTCGAGGACGAGAGCCGTCCCATGCCACAAGCCCCAGATCAGAAAGGTCCAGTTGGCGCCGTGCCATAGCCCGCTCACGCCGAACACCACGAGCATGTTGCGCACCCAGGCTGGGCGCGTCGTGCGATTACCTCCGAGCGGCACGTAGAGATAGTCACGGAACCATGTCGACAGGGAGATGTGCCATCGCCGCCAGAAGTCGGTGAGGCTCGTGGCGAAATACGGCTGGCGGAAATTGATCATGAGATCGATTCCCATGATCCGCGCAATTCCGATAGCGATGTCGGAATAGCCCGAAAAATCGCAATAAATCTGGAGCGCGAACAGAAAGACGGCGATAAAGGTGTAGCTGCCGTTGAACGAAGTCGGATTCGTGAAGACGCCGTTCACGAACGGCGCCGCGATGTCCGCGATGCACATCTTTTTGAACAGACCCCAGCCGACGAGCCACAGTCCCGTCGCGATCCGCTCCGGCGAGGTCGGACGCTGCGCCTTGTATTGCGCGATCATATGGGACGCGCGTTCGATCGGGCCGGCGACGAGCTGAGGGAAAAAGGCGACGTAAACCGCATAGTAAAGCAGGTTGCGCTCGGCCGGGAAGCGGCGGTTGTAGACATCCAGCGTGTAGCCGACCGATTGAAACGTATAGAACGAAATCCCGACCGGCAGGATCAGGTTCAGCGCGAGCGGCGGCAGCTCGACGCCGAAAAATCCCGCCGCTCCGACGATGTTGCTGAGCAGGAAATCAAGATATTTGAATGTCCCGAGAAGCCCGAAGTTGATGGTCAAGGAGGTGAAGAGCGCGGCCCGGCGCACGACGGCGCTTTTCGCGGTGTCGATGGCCAGGGCGGAGAAATAATCGACGAAGGTCGTAAAAAGCAGAAGGATCAGAAACGAGGGGCGCCAGCCCGCGTAAAATATATAGCTGGCGATGAGGAGAAGCACGGGACGCGCGCCGCGCGGCGTCGAGAAATAAAGAACAAGAAACGTCGAGAAAAAAACGAAGAACTGAAACGAGTTGAAAAGCATATCAGCGCCTCGCCGCTATCTGCCCCTGGAACAGGGCGGCCAATTGCTTCGAATATCGTTCGGCTCCATGCATATTGAGATGGACCGGATCGGAGAATTCGGCCAGATCGTAGATCCAGTACGCCGGCCCGACGACATGGACGCGAGGAAATGATTTCAGGGCTTTAACCGACTCGGCGTCGATGGGCGGCGCCTCAGCGAACTCGCCGGGCCGGTACGCGGTCGGAATCAGTACGATCTGGAAGTCATACTGGTCGGCCAGCCGCATCAGCCGCTGGAAATAGGGATCGTTCGTATCGACATTGCGCGTGGCGACCTTGTTCGGAGTGTCGGTCGGCAGCGAATAGCCGTCGGGGAGGCGATCGCCGGCATAATGGCTCTGCGATTTGATGAAATAATATCCGCGTTCTTCACGCATTTTCTCGATTTGCGACGCGTTGGACCGGTACTGAGCCGTCAGCGAACCGGCGCTGCGCGATTCAAATGCGAAGATGATCGCGTCCCGGATGAAAGGCCGGAAGGGAAACAGAAGTTTCACCATTTTCTTGTTGTCGAGGAAATAATTCCAGGGCGATTGGCTCCGATCCGCCTCATCCTCGGGTAGGGGCAGGGTTTGCAGGAACACATGGGTCGGCGCGGCGCCATGGGTCAACGCCGTCTCGAGAAGGTCGAGAAACCGGGAATCGCCCGGAATAGCCAGATTTTCCGCACTGGATTCGGAGCCGACCTGCGAACTGAAGACCGATGGCCGAAATCCAGCAAGGGTCTTGCTGTTGCCGAAAGCGATCACCCTGATTTTGTCCCCAGGCGCGAACATGTGGGGATTGAGCGCAAGAATCTGCTTTTCCTCGGCGATCGCGGTTGCGCCGTTTTGCACGAAAGGAAAGCTTTTCGAGATGGCGTAGAGCGAGAGCCAGATTGCGGCGGCGAGGATGAGGAAAACGCCGAAGGTTCGCCAGAGGGTTGAATAGGTGAGTTCCACGGCCGCGCCGTGGGGTTCGGTCGTCCAGTCCTTGACTCTGGTGTCCAGCATTCTGCTCCTGGGAGGCGGACCGCCGACTTGACTTAAGCGCCGCTGTTTCTACGCCAATATGAAAGCCGAAACTCCGCTGAATCTCGATCGCCGCGATCCGCAGGCTCCACCGATCGGGGGCGAAAGGTTCGCGCGGAACTTCCTCTGCTGCGCTGCAATTTTGTACCTTTCCGGTCCGATGAAATCAAGCGCCGCCCACGCTGACATTAATGAACATTCCTTTTTTGAATGATGACGCGGGGGCCTGGTTTGGCGCAGCGCGACGGTTTCGATCCTGGCTTTCGAACTTCTTTTTTTGCTGCATCGTCTTAATGTGGTTGATATAGAGCCTTCGACGCGGTGCGGCGGCGCCATTCGCCGGGTCGCGGGCGTGGCGGAACTGGTAGACGCGCCGGATTTAGGTTCCGGTGATGAAAATCGTGGGGGTTCGAGTCCCTCCGCCCGCACCAATTCACGTTTCGTTCAGTATTTCGAGCCGGAAGTCCCGGTTCTCAAGCTTTCAGTCATTGTTCAATCGCCGCAGTTCAATCGTTCGCAAATGTAGACCGTGAGGCGCTCGCATCGCCGCGGTTAGGTAGAAAAAAGGTTCATCTCAATGCAAGTCACCGAAACCCTTTCGCAGGGCCTTAAGCGCGAATTCAAGGTGGTCCTTCCCGCCGCGGATCTCGCCACCCGTCTCGAAGGCCAGCTCGCCGACGTTCAAGCCAAGGCGCAGATCAAGGGGTTTCGCCCGGGCAAGGTGCCGGTGGCGCATCTGAAACGTCTCTACGGCCGCTCCATCATGGCCGAGGTCGTGCAGGAAGCCGTCAACGAGGCCCACAAGAAGATCGTCGAGGACAACGCGTTCCGGCTGGCGACCGAGCCGAAAATCGATTTCGCCGGCGAAAAGGACGAAATGGAGAAGGCTTTCGAGGCGAAAGGCGATTTCGCTTTTACGGTCGCGCTTGAAGTGCTCCCCAAGATCGAAATCGGCTCGTTCGACGGAATCGAGATCGAGCGTCTCGTCGCCGATGTGGCCGATTCCGAGATCGACGAGGTCGTGACGCGGCTGGCCGAGCAAAATCGCGCCTATCTTCCCAAGGAAGGCGAGAGCGCCGTCGCGGAGGCGGGCGACAAAACCACGCTGGATTTCGTCGGCAAGATCGACGGCGAACCTTTCGAGGGCGGCGCCGGAGAGGACGTGGACCTCATTTTGGGCTCAAACAGCTTCATTCCCGGCTTCGAGAGTCAGGTGGAGGGTTTGCGCGTCGGGGAAAGCCGGACGATCTCGGTCGCGTTTCCCGATGATTATTCTGCGCCTCAACTGGCGGGAAAAGCGGCGGAATTCGACGTGACCCTGAAGTCTGTCGCGGCGCCCGCCGAGGTCAAGATCGACGACGATCTGGCGAAAAGCTTTGGGCTCGAGGATCTCGCCAAGCTCAAGGAATCGATTCGCGCTAATATCGAGAAGGATTACGCCGCCGCCTCCCGGCGCAAATGGAAGCGCGGCCTTCTCGATGCGCTGGACGGCGCCTACGCCTTCGATCTGCCGGAAGGGCTGGTCGCGCAGGAATTCGAAACCGTCTGGCGCAAGGTCGAGGCCGAACAAAAACGCGCCGGCCGCAGCTTCGAGGACGACGGGACCACGGAGGAGGCCGCGCGGAAAGATTATTTCAAGATCTGCGAGCGCCGCGTGCGTCTTGGCCTCCTTCTTGCGGACATTGGCGAAAAAGCCGGAGTCAAGGTGACGGACGAAGAGGTCAATCAGGCGCTGATGGAGCGCGTCAGATCCTTCCCCGGCCAGGAAAAAATGGTCTGGGATTATTACCAGAAGAATCCGCAGGCGCTGGCCGAAATCCGGGCGCCGCTGTTCGAGGAGCGCGTCGTGGATCACATCGTCGCTCAGGTCAAGGTCAATGAAAGAAAGGTTCCGAAAGAGGAATTGCTGGCCGTCGACGAGGAGGAATCCGCGGAGGCCGCCGAAGCCGAGCGGTCTGCTTGAAAGCGGCGGCGTCACGATTTGCTTGCCCGGCGCCGGTGAACAAACTATGAATCAAAGGAACCCGTTGATAATCCCTCGTCGATGATTATCTCGCCTCTCGAGGTTGTAATTCGCGATAATCTGCGAATTGGGCGCCTAATCGAGGAAACTACCGCACAATAGAGGAATGTATCCGTCATGCGCGACCGCGATCCAATCGAAATATACGGCAATTATCTCATTCCTCAGGTCATCGAGAACACCAGTCGCGGCGAGCGCGGATTCGACATTTATTCCCGGCTGTTGCGCGAACGGATCATCTTCCTGACCGGTCCGGTCGAGGACCATATGGCCTCCGTGATCATCGCCGAACTTCTCTTCCTCGAGGCGGAAAACCCGAAGAAGGAAATCTCGATGTACATCAATTCGCCTGGCGGCGTGGTGACGGCCGGCCTCGCGATTTATGACACGATGCAATTCATCCGGCCGAAAGTCTCGACGCTCTGCGTCGGGCAGGCCGCCTCGATGGGATCACTTCTGCTGGCGGCCGGCGCCGAGGGAGCGCGCTACGCCCTGCCGAACGCGCGGATCATGGTTCATCAGCCGTCAGGCGGCTTCCAGGGCCAAGCTTCCGATATCCTTCGCCATGCTGAAGATATTATGAAGGTGAAGAAGAGATTGAACGAGATCTATGTCCGGCATACCGGTCGGGACTACGACACGATCGAGTCGACTTTGGATCGCGATCATTTCATGTCGTCCGACGAGGCGAAAGCGTTCGGGCTTGTCGATCAGGTCATCACCAAGCGTCCGGACGATTCGGCCGCGGCGCCGGGAAAATAGGCTCGCGAAGACTTCGCCGAGAGCTCCCAAATAGGACTTGCGCCTGCTTTGCCTGTTTTTTAAGGCAAGGCAGGCAAGCTCAAAATAAAGGCGACCTCAAAACAGGGGCGGCAAGGTGCGGAGGTGGCGGGGTTTGGCTCGCCGCCGCAAAATGTCGCCCGGACGGTTGGAAAGACTTTTAACGGCGCGTTTCTTGCTTCCTCATCGCGTCATGGATCTGAAAGGGTGATCTGCGTGCAGGTTTGGACGGTCCCGGACAATCGCGGCGCGACGGCGCAAGGTCGCGGCTCGGTTCGTCCGTCAATGAAGGATTTGTCACACCTTCTTGAGTCGGAGGCCGCCTTGCGTCGGAGCTGGAAATGTTAAAGTCTTGCGTTGCATGCGCGAACATGATTGCATTTCGACCGGCGTGGTTTTGAGGAGAACTGCAACCAAGTACTTCTAGATGGGATGATTCGTGTGCGAATCTCCCGTTTGAACGGGCCGAGGAGTCAGCCTTGGCCGCCAGAATACTCAGCAATGACCGTGGTTTGCACATGACCCCGGCGAGTACGGAGACTCTCCATGACCAAGGTCGGCGGCGGCGACGCGAAGAACACGCTCTATTGCTCATTCTGCGGCAAGAGCCAGCATGAAGTCCGCAAATTGATTGCCGGCCCGACGGTTTTCATCTGCGACGAATGCGTCGAATTGTGCATGGACATCATCCGCGAGGAGAACAAATCCTCGCTGGTGAAAAGCCGCGACGGGATCCCGACGCCGAAGGAGATCTGCAAGGTTCTCGACGATTACGTCATCGGTCAACCGCAAGCCAAGCGGGTGCTTTCGGTCGCCGTCCACAATCATTATAAGCGGCTCAATCATTCGACCAAGCACAACGACGTCGAGCTTGCGAAATCGAATATTCTTCTGATCGGCCCGACCGGCTCCGGCAAGACCTTGCTGGCGCAGACCCTTGCGCGCATTCTCGACGTGCCGTTCACCATGGCCGACGCCACGACCCTGACGGAAGCGGGTTATGTCGGCGAGGATGTCGAGAATATCATCCTGAAGCTGCTGCAGGCCTCCGATTACAATGTCGAACGGGCGCAGCGCGGCATTGTCTATATTGATGAGATCGACAAGATTTCCCGCAAGTCGGACAATCCGTCCATCACCCGCGACGTGTCCGGCGAGGGCGTGCAGCAGGCGCTTCTGAAAATCATGGAAGGCACGGTGGCGTCCGTGCCGCCGCAGGGTGGCCGCAAGCATCCCCAGCAGGAATTCCTGCAGGTCGATACGACAAACATCCTCTTCATCTGCGGCGGCGCCTTCGCGGGGCTCGAGAAGATCATCTCGACGAGGGGTAAATCGACCTCGATCGGCTTTGGGGCCACGGTTCAATCGCCGGATGATCGCCGGACTGGCGAAATCTTCCGCAAAGTCGAGCCGGAGGATCTTCTGAAATTTGGACTAATCCCGGAATTCGTCGGCCGCCTGCCTGTGATCGCGACGCTGGAAGACCTCGACGAAGAAGCGTTGAAGAAGATTCTGACGGAACCCAAGAACGCGCTCGTCAAACAGTACCAGCGCTTGTTCGAAATGGAGAACACCGAACTCACCTTCCAGGACGAAGCTCTGAATGTCGTTGCGAAAAAGGCGATCGAGCGGCGGACCGGCGCGCGCGGCTTGCGCTCGATCATGGAGGGCATTCTGCTCGATACGATGTTCGATCTTCCGGGTCTCGACAGCGTCGAGCAGGTTGTGATCGGTCCCGACGTGGTCGAGGGAAAATCGCGTCCGCTTTATATTTACGCCGAGCGAAACGAGAAGAGCGGAACGAGCGCTTGATCTGCAGTCGAGAACGCCGGTCGGCGACGCAACGTCTCATCCGGCGCTTCCAGCTTTGACGCGAGCACTTGAAATTGGTCAGCCTCAATCACAGATGATGAATGTAAATTGTTTCCCGAAAATGGAATCGCTGAAGCGGGCGGCGTTGGCCGTTGGGTCGGCGCGGCTCTAGCGCTTCACCTTCTTTTCGGAGACGAATGGACCAGATACGAGATAGGACGACGGCATGACCCAGAAGCGTGAACCTGTTCTTCCCGGGGCGATCGAAAGCTATCCCGTACTTCCGCTACGCGACATCGTCGTATTCCCCCATATGATCGTGCCGCTGTTCGTCGGCCGCGAAAAATCCATTCGCGCGCTCGAAGAGGTGATGAAGGCGGACAAGCTGATCCTTCTCGCGACGCAGATGAATGCGTCGGATGACGATCCCGCGACGGAGTCGATTTTTCCGAACGGCACCCTGGCGTCTGTCCTGCAGCTGCTGAAACTTCCCGACGGCACTGTGAAAGTGCTTGTCGAGGGACAGCAGCGCGCCAAAGTGCAGCGTTATATCCGCACCGACGATTATTACGAGGCGGACGCGGAGATCATCCCTGACGAACCGATGGACAAGGTCGAGAGCGAGGCGCTCGCCCGTTCGGTCGTCGCGGAGTTCGAAGGTTACGTCAAGCTCAACAAAAAGATCTCGCCGGAGGTCGTCGCCGCGGTCACTCAGATCGAAGATTATTCCAAGCTCGCCGATACGGTCGCTTCGCATCTCGCGGTGAAGATCTCGGACAAACAGGCTGTGCTTGAGACGACCTCGGTGACCAAGCGCCTGGAAAAGTGCCTCGCCTTGATGGAAAGCGAAATCTCGGTTCTTCAGGTCGAGAAGCGAATCAGAACGCGCGTCAAACGCCAGATGGAGAAGACGCAGCGCGAGTATTATCTCAACGAACAGATGAAGGCGATCCAGAAGGAGCTTGGCGACGAGGACGGCAAGGATGATCTCGCCGAGCTCGACGAGCGGATCAAGACGACCAAATTGTCCAAGGAGGCCCGCGACAAGGCGGTCGCCGAATTGAAAAAGCTGCGCCAGATGTCGCCAATGTCCGCGGAAGCGACGGTCGTTCGCAACTACCTCGACTGGCTGCTTTCGATTCCGTGGAACAAGCGCTCCAAGGTCAAGAAGGATCTCACCGTCGCCGAGGGGGTGCTCGACAGCGAGCATTTCGGTCTTGAGAAGGTCAAGGAGCGGATCGTCGAATATCTCGCGGTGCAGAGCCGCGCGAACAAACTGACCGGCCCTATTCTGTGCCTCGTCGGCCCGCCCGGCGTCGGCAAGACGTCGCTTGGCAAATCGATCGCCAAGGCGACGGGGCGCGAGTTCGTGCGGATGTCGCTGGGCGGCGTTCGCGACGAGGCTGAAATTCGCGGGCACCGCCGCACCTACATCGGTTCGATGCCGGGTAAAATCATCCAGTCGATGCGGAAGGCGAAAAGCTCCAATCCATTGTTCCTGCTCGATGAAATCGACAAGATGGGCATGGATTTCCGTGGCGATCCCTCATCGGCCCTGCTCGAAGTTCTTGATCCGGAACAGAATCATTCGTTCAACGATCATTATCTCGAGGTAGATTACGATCTCTCGAACGTGATGTTCGTCACGACGGCGAACACATTGAACATCCCGGCTCCCTTGATGGACCGGATGGAGATCATTCGCATCGCCGGCTATACGGAAGACGAAAAGGTCGAAATCGCGCGCCGCCATCTCATTCCGGCGGCCCTGAAAAAGCATGGGCTCGCCGAAAAGGAATGGGCGATCGACGATTCGGGTCTCATCATGCTCATTCGCCGCTACACGCGCGAGGCGGGGGTGCGCAACCTCGAGCGCGAGCTTTCGAAGCTGGCGCGCAAGGCAGTCAAGCAGATCCTGACGAGCAAGGCCAAGGTGGTCGCGATCACCGCGGACAATGTTCCGGATTACCTCGGCGTGCCGAAGTTCCGTTACGGCGAGGCGGAGACCGAGGACCAGGTTGGCGTCGTGACGGGGCTCGCCTGGACCGAGGTCGGCGGCGAATTGCTGACGATCGAAGGCGTCATGATGCCGGGCAAGGGCCGCATGACGGTGACGGGCAACCTTCGCGACGTCATGAAGGAATCGATTTCCGCAGCGGCGTCCTATGTTCGTTCGCGGGCGGTCGATTTCGGCATCGAGCCGCCTGTGTTCGACCGCCGCGACATCCATGTGCATGTGCCGGAAGGCGCGACGCCCAAGGACGGCCCCTCCGCCGGCGTCGCCATGGCGACGGCGATCGTCTCGATCATGACCGGCATTCCGATTCGCCGCGATCTCGCCATGACGGGAGAGATCACGCTGCGGGGCAGGGTGCTTCCGATCGGCGGCCTCAAGGAAAAACTTCTCGCCGCGCTTCGCGGCGGACTGAAAAAGGTTCTGATTCCGGAGGAAAACGCCAAGGATCTTGCCGACATCCCGGATTCGGTGAAGAACGGGCTCGAGATCGTGCCGGTGTCGCGCATGGAAGAGGTTCTGCGTCACGCTCTCATCCGCCAGCCGACGCCGATCGTCTGGGAGGAAGAAGCGAAGCCGCTTGCACCTCTTGCGGCCGAGGACGAAACGTCCGGGGCGATCGCGCACTAGCCTCACGGCGGCGGTCCTGGGGCAACGGTCCTTGGGGTGACCATCATGGGCCTGGCGCCAGTAGAGAGAATCAGCAGAGGCCGCGGATTTTTCGCGGCCTCTTTTCGTTTCAGGGCCGGGCGAAACTTTTTGGACCAGGCGAATCTTTTAGAACCGGGCGAATCTTTCTTGGGTATAAGCGAAGCGGAAGATGACACCCGCCGCCGCCCTTGCCGTTTCGCATGGAAAATGCGATGGCCAGCCCTTAACGGGTTCTGGCGCGCGTGAAGCCCCCAAATCATGCCACGGCTGTGACCTCGTCGAAACGGCGCACGTTTGCCGGAACAGGCTTTGGCCGGGCGGTTAGCTCAGTTGGTAGAGCATCTCGTTTACACCGAGAGGGTCGGCGGTTCGAGCCCGTCACCGCCCACCAGATCCAAGGCCGAACTGAATAGAACCGCGCTTGAACTTGCAGGAACGCTTGACTTGCCGGTCAGCCTATCCTATCCGGCATAACCCGGCGCGGTCCTCGGACGCAGCCTTCGGGGGAGTAGCTCAGTTGGTTAGAGCGCCGGCCTGTCACGCCGGAGGTCGCGGGTTCGAGTCCCGTCTCTCTCGCCACTTTCTCCCTGCATCAGAAAGCGCGTCTTGCATCCTGACGGTCTCGGCCGACCGGACGCGTCGGCCGTCTCCATCGGCGGAGTGAGGCTCCCCGCAAGCGAACGACCCCATCGAAGGCCCCGCTTGAGCTTTATTGAAAACATCATCTTGCGCAGGCCTTTGCAGTGCGATACGGATCGACGTGACTGGAGCAGGGATCGCGCATCGTCGCTTTCCGCAGTTCCCCGGCCTTAGCTTTCAGCAAGAGGCGTTTCATGCCGAGCGTTCTTGAACAATATTTGCCGCTCGTGGTTTTCATGGCGGTGTCGGGCCTGATCTCGGGCGCATTGCTCGTCGCGCCGTTCCTGGTCGCCTTCAAGGCGCCCGATCCGGAAAAGCTGTCGGCTTATGAGTGCGGCTTCAACGCGTTCGACGACGCCCGCATGCAGTTCGACATCAGGTTCTACCTCGTGTCCCTGCTCTTCATCATTTTCGATCTCGAAGTCGCGTTTCTGTTCCCCTGGGCAGTCGCCTTCAAGCAGATCGGCGCATTCGGATTTTGGTCGATGATCATTTTCCTTGGCATTCTGACCATCGGCTTCGTCTACGAATGGAAAAAGGGCGCGCTCGAATGGGATTGACCCCTTTGATTCAGAATGAAGGTGGCGCGGGCGGATCCGGCGGCCGGCTTGCCGCCGCCAACGATCCATTCTTTCTGTCCATCAATGATCAACTCGCCGACAAGGGCTTCATCGTCACGGCGACCGACGAACTGATCAACTGGGCGCGCACCGGCTCGCTGATGTGGATGACGTTTGGCCTCGCCTGTTGCGCCGTCGAGATGATGCAGGCCGCGATGCCGCGCTATGATCTTGAGCGCTTCGGCTTTGCGCCGCGCGGGTCGCCGCGCCAGTCCGACGTCATGATCGTGGCCGGGACGCTGACCAATAAAATGGCCCCGGCGCTCCGCAAGGTTTACGATCAGATGCCCGAGCCGCGTTATGTGATCTCGATGGGGTCCTGCGCCAACGGCGGCGGCTATTATCACTATTCCTATTCGGTCGTTCGCGGCTGCGACCGGGTCGTGCCCGTCGATATCTATGTGCCCGGCTGCCCGCCGTCCGCCGAGGCTCTGCTTTACGGCGTTCTGCTCCTACAAAAGAAAATTCGCCGCACGGGTACGATTGAACGCTAGCCTGCGCGCGACGCGAACCGGGCGGGCGGCAATCGCGCGCTGCTTCGCACGACTCTTGCATATGCGCCGTCCTGGCCGGGGAGACCCGCCGGGCCATCGAAGCGGAAAGGCTTGGGATGGGTTTGGATCTGAAGCACCTCGCAGACCTCATCTCGTCGGCTTTGCCTGGCGCGGTAGAGGAGATTTCGACGGCCTATGGCGAACTCACGCTGACGGTCGCTCCTCTTCGCCTGATCGAGACCGTAACTTATCTGCGCGATCATCCGGACTGTCTCTTCGTATCGTTCATCGACCTCACCGCAGTCGACTATCCCGAGCGCGCGCAACGCTTCGATGTGGTGACGCACCTCCTTTCACCGAGGCATAATGAGCGCATCCGGGTGAAGGTGAAAACCGACGAATCGACTCCTATCGCCTCACTCACGGAACTCTACCCTGCCGCGAACTGGTTCGAGCGCGAAGCCTACGATCTTTTCGGCGTTCTTTTCACCGGCCATCCGGATTTGCGTCGTCTGCTGACCGACTATGGTTTCGACGGGCATCCGCTGCGCAAGGATTTCCCGATGACCGGTTATGTCGAGGTTCGTTACGACGACGAGCAGAAGCGGGTGGTCTATGAACCCGTTCAGCTCAATCAGGAATTCCGCTCCTTTGATTTTCTGTCGCCCTGGGAGGGCGCGGTCGATTATGTCCTGCCCGGCGACGAGAAAGCGGCGCAGAACCCGAAATGAGGCCCTCCGCGATCGAACGCCCCGCCAACGCGCAACCTGGTTTGAAGACCCGCCCATGAGCGAAGAACCCGTCCGCAATTTCGCAATCAATTTCGGCCCGCAGCATCCTGCGGCGCACGGCGTGTTGCGGCTCGTCCTGGAGCTTGACGGCGAAGTCGTCGAACGGGTCGATCCGCATATCGGCCTGCTCCATCGCGGCACCGAAAAGCTGATGGAGGCGCGCACCTATCTTCAGAATGTGCCCTATTTCGACCGGCTCGATTACGTCGCGCCGATGAATCAGGAGCACGCCTTCTGCCTCGCTATTGAAAAACTGCTGAAGCTCGAGGTTCCGCGGCGCGGGCAATTGCTTCGGGTTCTGTTTTGCGAGATCGGCCGCATCCTGTCTCATATCCTGAACCTGACGACCCAGGCCCTTGACGTCGGCGCCCTGACGCCCCCCGTCTGGGGCTTCGAGGAACGCGAAAAGCTCATGGTGTTCTATGAACGGGCGTCGGGCGCCCGCTTGCACGCCAATTATTTCCGGCCGGGCGGCGTCCACATGGACATTCCGCAACAGCTGATCGATGACATCGGCGCCTGGTGCGATCCTTTCCTGAAAGTCTGCGACGATTTGCAGGCGCTGTTCATCGACAACCGCATTTTCAAGCAGCGGAACGTCGATATCGGCGTCATCAGCCTCGAGGATTGCTGGCGCTGGGGCTTCTCCGGCGTGATGGTGCGTGGTTCCGGCGCTCCCTGGGATCTGCGCAAATCCCAGCCTTATGAATGCTACGAAGAGATGGATTTCGACATCCCTGTCGGTCGTCACGGCGACAATTACGACCGGCAGGTGATCCGGATGGAGGAGATGCGCCAGTCGGTCCGGATCATGAAGCAATGCCTTGAAAAGCTGAGTTCCAGGGACGGGCAGGGACCGGTCGCCGCCAAGGAGGGCAAGGTCGTGCCGCCGTCGCGGGCCGAGATGAAGCGCTCGATGGAGGCTCTGATCCATCACTTCAAGCTTTATACCGAAGGCTTCCATGTCCCCGCCGGCGAAGTGTACTGCGCCGTTGAAGCGCCCAAGGGCGAGTTCGGCGTCTATCTCGTCTCGGACGGGACCGACAAGCCGTACCGCTGCAAAATCCGGGCGCCCGGATTCGCTCATCTCGCGGCGATGGACTTCCTTTGCCGGAAATCCATGCTTGCGGACGTAAGCGCCATCCTTGGATCGCTTGACATCGTCTTCGGCGAGGTCGACCGGTGAGGCTCGCTTCCAATCGGCGGTCCGCGCGCCGCACGCCCCTGTCGGGGACGGCTGCGCCAACAAACCTTAAGAGTTAAGCCTATGTCCGTGCGCCGGCTTGCAGAACTTCAACCCGCGTCTTTCGCGTTCACGCCCGAAAATGAGGAATGGTGCGAAAAGATCATCCGGAAATACCCGGAGGGACGCCAGGCCTCGGCCGTGATCTCGCTGCTCTGGCGGGCGCAAAAGCAGAACGATTACTGGCTGCCGCGGCCAGCGATCGAGGCGGTCGCCAACATGCTCGGGATGCCGTACATCCGCGTTCTCGAGGTCGCGACCTTCTATACGATGTTCAATCTCGCGCCGGTCGGACGCTTCTATGTCCAGATGTGCGGCACGACGCCGTGCCAGCTTGAGGGATCGGACGCGATCAAGGCGGTCCTGCGCAGACGGGTCGGAGACGAGGCCTTGGTGACCGCGGACGGGAATTTCTCCTGGCGGGAGGTCGAATGCCTCGGCGCCTGCTGCAACGCGCCGATGGTCCAGATCAACGACGATTATTACGAGGATCTGACGCCCGAGAATTTCGAGAAATTGCTGGATGACCTCGCAGCGGGGCGGCCGGTTCAGATTGGTTCGCAGACAGGCCGGGTCACGTCGGAGCCCGCCGGCGGGTTGACGTCGCTGACGTCGTTTTACGGGGCGGACGGCCGGAGCGGGCCGATGTCCTTCCCCCATGTGCCGCCCGGGGTGCACTCATCAGGTTCGGACTCCGCGTCCGATCCGAAGCCATCGTGAGGGTTTAAGATGCTGGAGGACAAGGATCGCATCTTCACCAATCTCTACGGCTATGGCGATTGGCGGCTCAAGGGCGCGCTGTCGCGCGGCGCCTGGGACAATACAAAAACCCTGATCGACAAGGGCAAGGACTGGATCATCAGCGAGATGAAGGCTTCGGGCCTGCGCGGCCGCGGCGGCGCTGGCTTTCCGACCGGCCTCAAATGGTCCTTCATGCCGAAAGCCGATCCGGCCCGGCCGTCATACCTTGTCGTCAACGCCGACGAATCCGAGCCCGGAACCTGCAAGGACCGGGAAATCATGCGCAATGATCCCCAGCTCCTGATCGAGGGCTGTTTCATCGCCTGTTTCGCGATGGAGGCGCACGCCTGCTACATCTACATCCGCGGTGAATACATTCTCGAAGCGGAGCGGCTTGAGGCGGCGATCGAGCAGGCCTACGCCGCGAGGCTGGTCGGCGCGAACAATGTCCACGGCTGGCCGTTCGATATCTACGTTCACCATGGCGCCGGAGCCTATATCTGCGGCGAGGAGACGGCTCTCCTCGAGTCGCTCGAAGGCAAAAAAGGAATGCCGCGGTTGAAGCCGCCTTTTCCCGCCAACATGGGCCTCTACGGCAATCCGACGACCGTCAACAACGTCGAATCGATCGCGGTCGCGCCGACCCTTCTACGACGGGGAGCGGCGTGGTTCGCCGGCTTCGGCGCGAAGAACAATGCCGGCACCAAGCTTTTCTGCATCTCCGGCCATGTCAACAAGCCCTGCAACGTCGAAGAAGCGATGTCGATTCCGTTCCGCGAACTGATCGACAAGCATTGCGGCGGGGTTCGCGGCGGCTCTGACAATCTCCTCGCGGTCATCCCCGGAGGCTCCTCCGTGCCGTGCGTGCCGGCCGCTCAAATCATCGACGCCGCGATGGATTTCGACACATTGCGCGATCTGAAATCTGGCCTTGGCACGGCGGCCGTCATCGTGATGGACAAATCGACCGACATCATCCGGGCGATCGCAAGACTGAGCTATTTCTACAAGCACGAAAGCTGCGGCCAGTGCACGCCCTGCCGCGAGGGCACCGGCTGGCTGTGGCGCGTCGTCTCGCGGATGGCGGAAGGGCGCGCGCAAAAGCGCGAGATCGACATGCTGCTCGAAGTCACGACGCAAATCGAGGGGCATACGATCTGCGCGCTCGGCGACGCCGCCGCCTGGCCCGTTCAGGGCCTCATCCGCCATTTCCGTCCGGAAATCGAACGGCGGATCGATCAATATTCGGCCAATCCGCATTCGGAACCGGTCAAGGATTTCGGCGTGGCCGCGGAATAGGCGGCGAAGGTATTGTTTGTGGTTCGACGCTTGATTGGAAAAGATTGAGCCGGACTCGATCCTGTCGAACCGCCGCATTAAGGACTGGGCATGAGCAAACTGATCGTTGATGGCGTCGAAGTCGATGTCCCGCCGGAATACACGCTGTTGCAGGCGTGCGAAGTGGCGGGCGCCGAGATTCCGCGGTTTTGCTATCATGACAGGCTTTCGATCGCCGGCAATTGCCGGATGTGCCTTGTCGAGGTGAAGGGCGGCCCACCCAAACCATCGGCCTCCTGCGCCGTCGCGGTCCGCGACCTCCGCCCCGGTCCGAACGGCGAGCTTCCCGTCGTGCTGACGAAGTCGCCGATGGTCAAGAAGGCCCGCGAAGGCGTGATGGAATTCCTGCTGATCAACCATCCGCTCGATTGCCCGATCTGCGATCAGGGCGGCGAATGCGATCTGCAAGATCAGGCGATGGCCTTCGGCTTCGCCGGATCGCGCTTTATCGAAAACAAGCGCGCGGTCGAGGACAAATACATCGGCCCGCTGGTGCGGACCTCGATGAACCGCTGCATTCATTGCACCCGCTGCGTGCGCTTCACCGCCGAGGTCGCCGGAACCGGCGACATGGGCGCGATCGGGCGCGGCGAGGACATGGAGATCACGACCTACCTCGAGACCGCGATGCGATCGGAGCTGCAAGGCAATGTCGCCGATCTCTGCCCGGTCGGCGCGCTGCTGCCAAAACCTTATTCGTTCAAGGCGCGGTCGTGGGAGCTCGTCAAGACCGAATCGATTGACGTCATGGACGCGCAAGGCAGCGCGATCCGGATCGACACGCGCGGACGTGAGGTGATGCGAATCCTTCCGCGCACCAACGAAGCCGTCAACGAGGAATGGATCTCGGACAAGACCCGCCAGATTGTCGACGGGCTGAAGACCCGCCGGCTCGATCGGCCCTACGTCCGCGAGAACGGCAAATTGCGGGCGGCGAGTTGGCAGGAGGCCTTCGGAATCATCGCCGCCAAGGTCGGCGCTTCGAGCCCCTCGCGCCTCGGCGCGATCGCGGGCGATCTTTGCGCGGTCGAGGAACTGTTCGCGTTGAAATCCCTTATGGATCTTCTTGGCGCGCGTTCAATCGATTGCCGTCAGGACGGCGTCAAGCTCGACCCGAAATTCGGCCGGGCGAGCTACATCTTCAATCCGACGATCGCCGGCATTGACGAGGCCGACGGCCTCATGATCATCGGCTCGAATCCCCGCAAGGAAGCTCCGGTTCTGAACGCGCGCATCCGCAAGCGCTGGCTGCGCGGCGGCTTCAAGGTCGCCGTCATCGGCGAAAAAGCGGATTTGACCTATGATTATGTCTACCCCGGCGCCGGGCCTGAAACTCTGGCGACCTTCGCCGACCATGCTCCGGCCAAAATGGAGCGGCCGATGCTGCTGATCGGGCAGGGGGCGCTCGCCCGGCCTGACGGTCTCGCGGTCCTCGCGCTCGCCGCCAAGGCGGCGGTTTCGCTGGGCGCCGTCAAGGACGGCTGGAACGGCCTCGCCATCCTGCACACGGCGGCGGCGCGGGTTGGCGGACTGGATCTTGGTTTTGTACCAGGAGAAGGCGGTCTCGACGCCAAGGCGATGTCGAAAGCGGGCGCGCTCGACGTTCTCTTCAATCTCGGCGCTGACGAGATCGATATTGAACCTGGCGCGTTCGTCATCTATCAGGGCTCTCACGGGGATCGCGGCGCCGCCCGCGCCGACGTCATTCTTCCGGGCGCGGCCTACACGGAAAAGCCCGGCATCTACGTCAACACGGAAGGGCGTCCGCAATTGGCCGACCGCGCCAACTTTCCGCCCGGCGATGCGCGCGAGGACTGGGCGATCCTGCGCGCCCTGTCTGAGGCGCTCGGCCGCAAACTGCCGTTCGACTCGCTGCGCGCCCTGCGCGCCCAGCTGTTCGCCGCCAGTCCTCATCTCGCCGAACTCGATCTCATTGCTCCGGGCGAGGCGCTCGACGTCGGGGCGCTCGCTGCAGCGGGCGGCGCGCCCGGCACTGCGCCCTTCGTTTCGCCGATCCGCGACTTCTATCTGACAAATCCGATCGCGCGCGCCTCGGCGGTGATGGCGGAATGTTCGGCGCTTTCCCAGAACTTCGAACGGCAGGCGGCGGAGTAAGTCCATGGCGGAAACTGGCTGGTTCCTGGCGTTGCTGATCACCTTGCTGAAAAGCGTCGTCCTTCTCGTCGTCCTGCTGATTTTCATCGCTTATGTCCTTTACGCCGATCGCAAGATCTGGGCGGCGGTGCAGTTGCGTCGCGGACCGAACGTTGTCGGACCGTGGGGGCTTTTCCAGAGCTTCGCCGACATGTTGAAGTTCGTGTTCAAGGAGCCGGTCATTCCGGACGGCGCGAACAAGGGTCTTTTCCTGCTTGCTCCCTTCGTGATGGGGCTTTTGTCGCTCGCCGCTTGGGCGGTGATCCCCGTCGCAGACGGTTGGGCGATCGCGGACATCAATGTGGGCGTTCTGTATATTCTCGCGGTGTCGTCGCTGAGCGTCTACGGAATCATCATGGGCGGCTGGGCGTCCAACTCCAAATATCCGTTCCTCTCGGCGCTTCGTTCGGCGGCGCAGATGATTTCTTATGAAGTCTCGATCGGCTTCGTCATCATCACCGTCCTTTTATGCGCCGGCTCGCTCAATCTCGGCGATATCGTGAACGCGCAGGATTCGAAGTTCGGACTGCTCGGATGGTACTGGCTGCCGCTGTTTCCGATGTTCGTGATTTTCTTCATCTCGGCGCTGGCCGAAACCAACCGGCCGCCTTTCGATCTTGTCGAGGCCGAGTCCGAACTCGTCGCCGGCTTCATGGTCGAATATTCCTCGACTCCCTACATGCTGTTCATGCTGTCGGAATATGTCGCGATCATCACGATGTGCGCGATGATGACGATCCTGTTCCTCGGAGGCTGGCTCTCGCCGATCCCGTTCTTCCCGTTCACCGAGGTTCCTGGGGTCATCTGGTTCCTTCTGAAGGTCTGCGCGATCTTCTTTCTGATCTCGATGGTCAAAGCGTTCGTGCCGCGCTATCGCTACGATCAGCTGATGCGGCTCGGATGGAAGGTTTTCCTGCCGATTTCACTGGTCATGGTCGTGCTGGTCGCGGGCGTGCTTGAGTTCACCGGCTGGGGCGCGGGGATGGCGCAATGACGAACTGGAGAGGCGAGCACCGCTCATGAAACTCGATCAAGCCGCAAAGTCGGTTTTCCTGACAGAATTCGTCGGGGCCTTCATGCTGTCGATGCGTTACATGTTCAAACCCAAGCCGACCCTGAACTATCCGCACGAGAAGAATCCGCAATCGCCGCGCTATCGCGGCGAGCATGCCCTTCGCCGCTATCCAAACGGCGAAGAGCGCTGCATCGCCTGCAAGCTGTGCGAGGCGATCTGCCCGGCGCAGGCGATCACGATCGAAGCGGGCCCGCGACGCAACGACGGCACGCGCCGCACGACCCGCTACGACATCGACATGGTCAAATGCATCTATTGCGGATTTTGCCAGGAAGCTTGCCCGGTCGACGCGATCGTCGAAGGGCCGAATGCGGAATTCGCCGTCGAAACGCGCGAGGAGCTTTATTACGACAAGAACCGGCTGCTCGAGAACGGCGCCAGATGGGAACGCGAAATCGCGCGCAACATTGCGCTCGACGCGCCTTACCGGTGATGAAGTCGTGCGGATGTTTGAGCGTTTTGACGCCGCGCCGCCAGCCGCTCTATGCGAGCGCGCGGCGCACTGCGGATGAGGTCGGATCATGAATGTTGAAGGACTCTTTTTCTACCTGTTCTCGGCCATCATGATCGGCTCGGCGTTCATGGTGATTTCGAGCCGCAACCCGGTGCATTCGGTGCTGTTCCTCATCCTCGCCTTCTTCAATGCGGCGGGGCTGTTTCTGCTGCTCGGCGCCGAGTTCCTGGCGATGCTGCTTCTGATCGTTTACGTCGGCGCCGTCGCGGTGCTGTTCCTGTTCGTCGTCATGATGCTCGACGTCGATTTCACTGAGATGAAGCAGGGCGTTCTGAAATATCTGCCGCTCGCCGCGACGATTGGCGTCATCGTGCTGTTCGAGCTCATTCTCGTCGACAGCGTCTGGACGATCGCGCCTTCCTCGATCGCCAGCGTCACGACGCCGGCGCCCCCGGGCATGACCAACACGATGGCGCTCGGGCGCGTGCTTTACACGCAATATGTCTACCTCTTCCTGGCCGCCGGTTTCATTCTGCTGACCGCCATGATCGGCGCTATCGTCCTGACCCTTCAACACAAGGTCGGCGTCAAACGTCAGGACGTCTCGGCGCAGAATGCGCGCACCCCGGCCGAGGCGGTTGAAATTCGCAAAGTGCCGTCACGGCAAGGCGTTTGAGGCGGGCATGCATCAGGAAACCAGACGCGGCGCGCGGAGATCAAGATGATGATTTCACTTTCTAGATATCTGGTGGTCGCCGCGATCATGTTCTTTCTCGGCATTTGCGGCATCATTCTGAACCGCAAAAACATCATCGTCATCCTGATGTCTGTCGAACTGATCTTGCTGTCGGTGAACATTAATCTCGTCGCTTTTTCGGCCTTCCTCGGTGACCTGACCGGGCAGGTCTTCGCCCTGTTCATCCTGACGGTCGCCGCATCGGAGGCGGCCATCGGACTCGCCATTCTCGTGTCCTATTACCGAAATCGAGGGTCGATCGCGGTCGACGACATCAACATGATGAAGGGCTGAGCCGATATGTACGCGGCAATCGTTTTCCTTCCGCTCCTCGGGTTCCTGATCGCCGGGCCGTTTGGCCGGCGCCTCGGCAATCGCCCGTCCGAGATTGTCACCACCAGCCTCCTGTTCATCTCGGCCGCGCTGTCCTGGGTGGTCTTTTTCAGCGTCGCTCTCGGCGACACGCCGGAAAGCGTGTCATTGCTCGGCAACTGGTTCACCTCGGGCGCTCTGAAGGTCGACTGGTCGCTGCGCGTCGATACGCTGACCGCGGTGATGCTCATCGTCGTCACGACGGTCTCGTCGCTCGTTCATCTTTATTCGGTCGGCTACATGAATGAGGATCCCTGCCGGCCTCGCTTCTTTTCTTATCTGTCGCTCTTCACGTTCGCCATGCTCATGCTGGTGACGGCCGACAATCTGGTCCAGATGTTCTTCGGCTGGGAGGGCGTCGGCCTCGCCTCCTATCTGCTGATCGGGTTCTGGTATGAGAAGCCCTCGGCCAACGCCGCGGCGATCAAGGCCTTCGTCGTCAACCGCGTCGGCGATTTCGGATTCGCGCTCGGAATTTTCCTCGTCTTCACGCTGACCAATTCTGTCTCCTTCGAGCAGATTTTCGCGGCGGCTCCGGGCCTCGCCCACAAGACGATCCATATTTTCAGCGCCGACATGGACGCCCTGACGCTTGCGTCGCTGCTCTTGTTCATGGGCGCGATGGGAAAGTCCGCGCAAATCCTGCTGCACACCTGGCTGCCGGACGCCATGGAAGGCCCGACGCCCGTGTCCGCGCTGATCCACGCCGCGACCATGGTCACGGCCGGCGTATTCATGGTGGCGAGACTCTCGCCGATCTTCGAGCAGGCACCTGCGGCGCTGTCTTTCGTCACCATCATCGGCGCGACGACGGCGTTTTTCGCCGCGACCGTCGGCCTTGTCCAGAACGACATCAAGCGCGTCATCGCCTATTCGACCTGCTCCCAGCTTGGCTACATGTTCGTCGGCCTTGGCGTCGGTGGATATTCGCTCGGCATTTTCCACCTTTTCACGCACGCCTTTTTCAAGGCGCTTTTGTTCCTCGGAGCAGGCTCGGTGATCGTCGCCATGCATCACGAGCAGGACATGCGCAAAATGGGCGGCCTGTGGCGGAACATCCCCTTCACCTTCGCCATGATGACGATCGGCACTTTGGCTTTGACGGGGTTTCCGCTGACCTCCGGATATTTTTCCAAAGACGCCATCATCGAAGCCTCCTACGCCTCGGACCGGTTCGGCGCCTCCTACGGATATCTGATGACCACGGTGGCGGCCGGGCTGACATCGTTCTATTCTTGGCGGCTCGTTTTCATGACCTTCTTCGGCCCCAAACAATGGGCGGGGGACGCACATTCCATCGAAGACGCCTCGCCTGTCGTCGCCGGTCATGATCATAGCGCAACCGCGCCGGCCCACGATCTTCATGGACACGATGCGCATGCGTTTGATTCGCATGGTGATGCGAGTCATGGCGACTCAAGTCATGCGCATGACGCCCATGGACATGAGTCCCATCATCTCGACCCGCACGAATCGCCGATCACCATGCTGGCGCCGCTGGGCGTCCTCGCTCTCGGCGCCTTGTTCGCGGGCTTTATCTTCCACAATTATTTCATCGGCGAAGGGGTCGCGGAGTTCTGGAAGAACTCGCTCTATTTCGGTCCCGGCAACCATATCCTTGAAGAGATGGAGCATATTCCAGAACTCGCCAAACAGGCGCCGACGCTCCTGATGGTGGTCGGGTTCCTGACCGCCCTCTACGTCTATATTCTCGCGCCGGGAACGGCGGCGCGGCTTGCGAACGCCATGCCCGCGCTTTACCGGTTCCTGCTCAACAAATGGTACTTCGACGAGCTTTACGACAAGATTTTCGTGCGTCCCGCATTCTGGCTCGGCCGGCTGTTCTGGAAGGGGGGCGACGGTGCCATCATCGACCGACTTGGACCTGACGGCGTCGCGGCGCGCGTGATCGACGTCACTGGCCGCGCCGTCAAGCTGCAAACCGGCTACATCTACAATTACGCCTTTGCGATGCTCGTTGGCGTGGCGGCCGTGATCACCTGGTACGCTGTTTGGGGGCTCCGCTAATGTTCGGTTTCGGGATTCTCTCCTGCATCGTTTTCCTTCCTCTGGTCGGCGCCGCCTTCATTCTCGCGCTGCGCGGCGATGACGAAGCCACCCTCGAAAATGCGCGCTGGGCGGCGCTCGGCACGACCGTCATCGTGTTTATCCTCTCTCTCGTCGCCTACGCGCGATTCGATTCGTCCTCGGCGGCGTTTCAGCTCGTCGAAGAAAAAGGCTGGTTCGGCGCAGGCCTTGTGTACAAGCTGGGAGTCGATGGCCTGTCGATGCCCTTCCTGGTGCTCACGGCGTTCCTGATGCCGTTCTGCATTGCGGCGTCCTGGAAATCCATTGACCATCGGGTCAAGGAATACATGATCGCGTTTCTTGTCCTTGAAACCTTGATGCTTGGGGTCTTTTCCGCACTCGACCTGGTGCTGTTCTACCTGTTCTTCGAGGGCGGGCTCATCCCGATGTTCCTGATCATTGGGATCTGGGGCGGCAAACGCCGTGTCTACGCGAGTTTCAAATTCTTCCTCTACACGCTGGCCGGATCGCTGCTCATGCTGCTGGCGATCATGGCGATGTACGGCGTCGCCGGCACGACGGACATCACCGTCCTGTTGAAGACCAGCTTTCCCGCGTCCATGCAGAAATGGCTGTGGCTGGCGTTTTTCGCCTCCCTCGCCGTCAAGATGCCGATGTGGCCGGTTCATACTTGGCTTCCCGACGCGCACGTCGAGGCTCCGACCGCAGGCTCGGTCATCCTCGCCGGGATCCTGCTCAAGATGGGCGGCTACGGTTTCATCCGTTTTTCGCTCCCGATGTTTCCGGACGCCTCCGCCTATTTCACGCCGCTGGTCTTCGCGATGTCGATCATTGCGATCATCTACACCTCGCTCGTCGCGCTTGTGCAGGAGGATATGAAGAAGCTTATCGCCTATTCCTCGGTGGCGCATATGGGCTTCGTGACGATGGGACTGTTCAGCATGACGCAACAGGGCGTGCAGGGAGCGGTCTTTCAGATGGTTTCCCATGGGCTCGTGTCGGGGGCGCTGTTCCTGTGCGTCGGCGTCGTCTACGACCGGATGCACACCCGCGACATCGCGGCCTACGGAGGCCTCGTCGCGCGGATGCCGCTGTACGCGGTCGCGTTCATGGTGTTCACGATGGCCAATGTCGGATTGCCCGGAACCTCGGGGTTCATCGGCGAGTTCTTGACCCTTCTCGGCGCATTCAGGGTCAACAGCTGGGTCGCGTTTTTTGCGACGACCGGCGTCATCCTCTCGGCCGCCTACGCGCTCTACTTGTACCGGCGGGTTATTTTTGGAGTGCTCGACAAGCCGTCTCTCCAGACAATTCTCGATCTGTCTCCGCGCGAAGTCGCGCTGCTCGCGCCGCTGGTCGCGCTGACGATCTATTACGGAATTCATCCCGGCCCGGTCCTCGACAGCTCCGCAAGTTCGATCACGGCGCTGATCAGGAATTACGACGCCGCCATCGCGACGACCAAGACCGCCGCGCTGGCCCTCGAACAGGCCGCGTTCAAATGACCGAGGCTCCGGCGTCCGCCTGATCCGCATCCAACTCCCAACGGTCAAAACTTCTGAAAGCTGATTGAAATGGCGCCCTTGTCCTTCGCCCTCGCGCATAGCCTGCCGGAAGTGATTCTGGCGTTCGGCGTC
Source organism: Methylocapsa palsarum (assembly GCF_900114285.1). GTDB lineage: Bacteria > Pseudomonadota > Alphaproteobacteria > Rhizobiales > Beijerinckiaceae > Methylocapsa > Methylocapsa palsarum. The sequence goes on from NZ_FOSN01000002.1 coordinate 347,489, forward strand.
CTCGGCCTGGTGCTTTTCGGCGCGCTCCGGGGCACTGATTCGGATGGGCCGGCGACAGAGATCGCGGTGGGCCTGCTTGGCCTTGCGATCGTCACCATCCTGCTTGGCTCCCACACGACCGCGGTCGTCTTTGACGGAGCCTTCATCGACGACGGCTTTGGCCGTTTCATGAAGGTGCTGACTCTCGTCGGGGCGCTTGTCACGCTGGTGATGGGGCAGGACTTTCTCGCGCGCAAACGGATCGACAAGTTCGAATTTCCCATCCTCGTCGTTCTGGCGACGCTTGGGATGCTAATGCTGATTTCGGCCTCCAGCCTCCTGTCGCTCTATCTCGGCCTCGAACTGATGTCGCTCGCCCTCTACGTCCTCGCGAGCTTTGACCGCGGCGACCTGAGGGCGTCCGAGGCGGGCCTCAAATATTTCGTCCTCGGGGCTTTGTCGTCGGGGATGCTGCTCTATGGCGCTTCGCTGCTTTACGGCTTCTCCGGAACCTTAACGTTTTCGGGCATCGCCGAGGCGTTGCGCGGCGCGCCCTCCCTTGGCGTCGTCTTCGGCCTCGTTTTCCTCTTGTCCGGTCTCGCCTTCAAGATGTCGGCGGTTCCTTTCCACATGTGGACGCCGGACGTCTATGAAGGGGCGCCGACTCCGGTGACGGCTTTCTTCGCCTCGGCGGCGAAAATGGCCGCCGTCGCCGTCACCGTGCGCATCGTCATGACTGCATTCCCGGCCGCCGCCGCCCAATGGCGGCAAATCATCGTTTTCATTTCAATCCTTTCGATGGCGCTCGGCGCCTTCGCGGCGATTGGCCAGACCAACATCAAGCGCCTGATGGCCTATTCGTCGATCGGACATATCGGCTTCGCCCTCGTAGGCCTTGCGGCGGCCAGCGAAGCGGGCGTTTCCGGCGTGCTCGCCTATATGGCGATCTACCTCGTCATGACGCTTGGCGCGTTCGCCGCCATTCTGGCGATGCGCATTGACGGCAAAAGCGTCGAGAACATCGCCGACCTGTCCGGCCTCGGCCGGACCGACGCCGTGATGGCTTTCTTTCTCGCGGTCATGATGTTCTCGCTGGCGGGCATCCCTCCGCTCGCAGGGTTCTTCGCCAAATGGTACGTCTTCAACGCCGCGATTCAGGCGGAGCTTTACCCGCTCGCCGTCATCGGGGTGCTCTCAAGCGCGGTGGCGGCGTATTACTATCTGCGCATTGTCAAAGTGATGTATTTTGACGAACCCGCGCAAGCGTTCGACAAAGCCCCGCCCGCTCTGCGCGTCGTGCTTGCGACGAGCGGCCTTCTCGTGCTGTTGTTGTTTGCATATCCGGGTGGTTTTATCGCCGCTACCACGGCGGCGGCTAAATCCTTGTTCTGATTTTCGGCCAGGCTGGTGGTTCACTGTTGCGTCTCGCCGGCTCCGCCCATGATAAGAACTTCCGGCTGGCGCTGCATGATCAGCTGGTTTCCACAAATGATGAGGCGTTAAGCCGCGCGCGCGCCGGCGATCAGGGCCAGCTCTGGGTCGTCGCTGAAACGCAGAGCGGCGGGCGGGGACGAAACGGACGAAACTGGTCCTCCCCCCCTGGCAATCTTTATGCGAGCCTCTTACTGATCGATCCGGCGCCGGCGTGTCAGGCCGCCGAGCTTGGATTTGTCGTCAGCGTCGCTCTTGCGGAGGCGCTGCGCGAAATTCTCGCTGGCGATTCTCGGCTCGCCATCAAATGGCCGAACGATATTCTCTTTGCCGGCGCGAAACTCGCGGGCATTCTTCTTGAAAGCGCCCATCTGCCCGACGGACGGCTCGCCTGCGTCGCCGGAGTTGGCGTCAATTGCAATTCCCACCCAAACGACGCACTGTATAAAACGACGGATCTTGGCGTAATCTTGGGTAAAATTTCCGCGCCGGAGACATTATTCGAGCAGCTGTCGGCGCAAATGGTCTATTGGCTGGGCGTCTGGCGGCAGGGCGGCGATTTCGCCTCGATTCGGGAGCGCTGGCTTTCGCTTGCTGCGGGAATCGGCAAACCGGTCAAAGTGGCGCGGCCCACCGGGCCTCTCGAAGGCGTTTTCCGGACGATCGACGAAACGGGGCGACTTGTCCTTGATTGCGGGCCGGTCGAGGTCTTGGTGGAGGCTGGCGACGTATTTCTTCTCGCGCAGCCGGGCGGCGCCCGCGCAGGATTGTAGGGATTATGATGACTGGTCGACAACAGGAGCTCCAGGCGAGCGATGACAGATGAATGAAGAGGCCGAACTCGTCTTCGTGCCGCTCGGAGGCCTCGGCGAGATCGGAATGAACCTCGCGCTCTACGGCTACGGAGCAAAGGGCCGCATGAAGTGGCTGATGGTCGATTGCGGCGTCGCGTTCGCGGGACCAGATCTCGCCGGCATCGACCTCATCGTGCCGGATACGAGCTTCATCGAAAAGATGAAGAAGGATCTCGTCGGCCTCGTCATCACCCATGCGCATGAGGATCATATCGGCGCCATCGCCGATCTTTGGCCGCGCTTCGGGTGCCAGCTTTACGCGACGCGATTCGCGGCCGAACTGCTTCAGGCCAAGCGTCTCTCTGAGCCCGGGGCGCCGGAAGTTCCGATCGCAGTGGTCGCGCAAGGAGCGACCATCGGAATTGGTCCTTTCGAGGTCGAGTTTGTCGCCATGGCGCATTCGATACCCGAAAGCTGTTCGCTCGCCATTCGCACCCCCCTCGGCGTCGTTCTCCATTCCGGCGACTGGAAAATCGATCACGAGCCGGGCCTTGGCAAGCCAACCGACGCCAAACGGCTGACCGAGATCGGCGAGGAAGGCGTTCTCGCGCTGATCTCGGATTCGACAAATATCCTGCGCGACGGCGTGAGCCCGTCCGAAGGCGACGTCGGCAGGACGCTGCGCGAGATCATCGCCAACGCGAAGGGCAGGGTGGTCGTAACGACCTTCGCCTCCAATGTCGCGCGCATCCGGGCCGTCGCGGAAGCGGCGATGGCGGCGGGGCGCGACGTTGTGCTCGTCGGGCGCGCGATGGAGCGCGTCGTCGGCGTCGCGCGCGACTGCGGCTATCTCGACGGCATTCCCGAATTTCGAACCGTGGAATCCTTCCCGCATCTGCCGCGCGACAAGGTCGTGCTGATCGCGACCGGAAGTCAGGGCGAAGGCAGAGCCGCGATCGCGCGCATCTCGGAAAACGAACATCCCGTGGTGTCGCTCAATCCAGGCGACAAGGTGATTTTTTCGTCGCGGACCATTCCGGGCAATGAACGGGAGGTCGGCCGCATCGTCAACAATCTCATCCGTTCGGGATACGAGGTGATCACCGACAGGAACGCGCTGGTTCACGCCTCGGGGCATCCCCGCCGCGGCGAGGTCGAGCAGCTCTACGGCTGGACGAAGCCGAGGATCGCGATCCCCGCCCACGGCGAGGAAATACACCTCTCCGAACATGCCGCTTTCGCGGCGAGGTTCGGGGTCGAGCATATCGTCAAGGCGCGTGACGGCGATATTGTCCTGCTGGCGCCAGGCAATCCGGGCGTTATCGGAGAGGCGGCTCATGGCCGTCTGTGCAAGGACGGCAACGCCTTCGTCTCCACCGGCGACGAGGCGCTTCGCACGCGTCAGAAGCTCTCCGTGTCGGGCATTGTGACGATCGCCCTGGCGGTGACCGCGAAGGGCGATCTGGCGGGGGTCCCCGACGTCATGACCGCCGGGATGCCCGCCAAGACGCGCGACGGAGCCGCCATGGACGCGATCGTCGACGACGCGCTGTTTCAGACATTCGAACAATTGCCGCGGCAAAAGCGCCGCGACGCGGACGTCGTCTCGAATGCGCTCGAAAAGGCCGTACGCCACGCCATCTCCTCGGCTTGGGGCAAGCGTCCGGTGGTTCATGTCCTCGTGGTCGAAGTCTGATCTGATGACTGGAAACTGACCGGCAATCCATGTCGCACAATACGATCGGCCACCTTTTCCGCGTGACGACCTTCGGCGAAAGCCATGGGCCGGCGATCGGCTGCGTCATTGATGGATGTCCGCCTCGAATCGCCCTCGAAGCCGCCGACATCCAGGCGTTTCTCGAAAAACGCCGCCCGGGCCTCACCCGTTTCACGACACAGCGGCAGGAAGCCGACGAGGTCAAGATTCTCTCCGGCGTGTTTCGCGACGACGCCTCGGGCCGCCAGGTCACGACGGGAACTCCGATCACGCTGCTGATCGAAAACACGGATCAGCGCTCCAAGGATTACGCCGCCATCAAGGACGCCTACCGGCCCGGCCACGCCGACTTCACCTATGATCAAAAATACGGCGTTCGCGATCATCGCGGCGGCGGCCGTTCCTCCGCGCGGGAGACGGCGGCCCGCGTCGCCGCGGGCGCCGTCGCGCGCAAGATCATCAGGCCGGTTCACGTTCGCGGCGCGCTCGTCCAGATGGGGCCACACAAGATCGACCGCGCGAACTGGGACTGGGACGAGGCGCTGCGCAACCCGTTCTTCTGCCCCGACGCCACGGCGGCGGCGTTCTTCGAGGACTATCTCGACGGCGTGCGCAAGGCCGGATCGTCGATCGGCGCCGTCATAGAGATCGTGGCCGAAAACGCGCCAGCCGGATGGGGAGCGCCGCTCTACGGCAAGCTCGACTCAGAATTGGCGAGCGCGCTGATGTCGATCAACGCGGTCAAAGGCGTCGAGATCGGCGAGGGGTTCGCCGCCGCGGCTCTTTCGGGCGAGGAAAACGCCGACGAAATGCGATTGGGCCGCGATGGCGCGCCTCTGTTCCTGTCCAATCACGCGGGCGGCGTTCTGGGCGGCATTTCGACAGGGCAACCCATTGTCGCGCGTTTCGCCGTCAAGCCGACGTCGTCGATCCTTCAGCCGCGCCGAACGGTCGATCGGGCCGGAGCCGAGACTGAGATCGCGACCAAGGGCCGTCACGATCCTTGCGTCGGAATTCGCGCGGTTCCCGTCGGCGAGGCCATGGTGGCTTGCGTTCTGGCCGACCAGTTTTTGCGCCATCGCGGCCAGATCGGCGCCGAACCGGGCTGGCCGTTCACGGATAAAACGTGAAGCAGGCCATCGCGGGCTCAGGCAGATGAAAGCCGCGCTTGAAAGGAAACCAGCGTGACCGATAACAGGGCCGCGACTTGGGCCGTTGCGGCGGCGCGCTCGCCAGCTCTGGCGCGGGCGCGAACGTTCTGCGAGGCTTACGGGATGCAAGTTCCGATCTTGCAGGCGCCCATGGCGGGCGCTTCGCCGACCTCGCTCGCCATCGCTGTCGCCAACGCCGGAGGCATGGGAGCTATGGGGGCCTTGCTGAGCAGCCCCGCCGCCATCGCCGCATGGTCGAAGGAGGTTCGCGCCGGGAGCAACGGCTCGTTCCAGCTCAACCTCTGGATTCCCGACTCGCCCCCGGTGCGCGACGCCGAAGCTGAAACGAAGGTCCGGCGCTTCCTCGAAGATTGGGGCCCGGTTCCTGCGCCCGACGCCGGGAACGCCCGTCCGCCGGACTTCGACGCGCAATGCGCCGCTCTGCTTGCCGCGGGGCCGACTGTCGTTTCCTCAATTATGGGCGTTTTCCCGGCGGATTTTGTCGCGAAGTTGAAACAGCGCGGGGTCGCCTGGTTCGCCTGCACCACCACCCTGGGCGAGGCGCTCCTGGCGCAGGAGGCGGGAGCCGACGCGATCGTCGCTCAGGGAGTCGAGGCCGGGGGGCATCGCGGCGCCTTCGATCCGGATGGAGCCGAGCGTCAGGGCGCGGGACTATTTGCGTTGTTGCCGCGGCTCGCGGACAGACTCGCAATTCCGCTGATTGCGGCGGGGGGCGTCGGCGACGGGCGCGGGGTTGCGGCGGCGCTGACCCTTGGCGCATCGGCGGTCCAGATCGGAACCGGGTTTCTGCGTTGTCCCGAGGCAGGGATCCATCCCGCCTGGGCGGCGGCCTTGAGCGATCTCGAACCCGAAGAGACGGTGCTGACGCGCGCCTTCAGCGGACGCGCCGGGCGAGCGGTCGACAACGCCTATGTTCAGGCGGCCGCTGGCAAGTCCGCCGCGCGACCGGCGCCATACCCGGTTCAGCGCGGCCTGACCCAGGCGATGCGGGACGAGGCGCTCCGCGCCGGCGATCTCAGTCGGATGCAGGCCTGGGCGGGGCAGGGCGCAGCTTTGGCGCGCGCCGAGCCGGCCGCCAGCTTCGTCGGGCGGATATGGAACGAAGCTCTGGCGCTTCTGCCGTGACGAAACAGCCGCGCAAGGTTGTCAAGCAACGTTCGGCGGCCTACTTCAAGGCTGCAAATCGGAAGCGCCGCGGCGGCGTCACGAGCGCCGACGCGAGCAGCCGATTGATTTTCTTCTAACGAAAGTGCGAGTCCCGATGACTCATTCGGTGACGGAAGCCATCGCCGCGATCGGACGCGGAGAAATCGTCATCGTCACCGATGACGATGACCGCGAGAACGAAGGCGATCTGATTTGCGCGGCTTCCCTGTGCAGCCAGGAAAAAATGGCGTTCATCATCCGCAATTGCTGCGGAATTGTCTGCGCGCCGATCACCGCGGCCGACGCCAAACGATTGAACCTTCAGCCGATGGTGGCCACGAACGATGCTCCTCACGGCACCGCCTTCACGGTGTCGGTCGATGCGCGGCATGGGTTGACGACCGGCATTTCCGCCGAACAGCGCAGCAATACGGTTCGCGCCTTGGCCAATGGCAACATGGGCGCGAGCGATTTTGTCCGGCCTGGGCATGTTTTTCCCCTGATCGCGAAAGAGGGCGGCGTCCTGATGCGCAGCGGCCATACCGAGGCCGCGGTCGATCTCTGCCGCCTTGCTGGGCTTCCGCCGGTCGGCGTCATCTGCGAACTCGCCAATGACGACGGCAGCGTGATGGCCGGCGCGCAAATCGAGGCGTTCGCGAAAAATCATAATTTGAAGCGAATATCGGTCGCCGAACTGATCGCCTACCGCCAGGCCCGTGAGAAAATCGTCCAGCGCGTCGGCAGCTTTCCGGTCGAAGGGCCGTGCGGGCCGCTCATGGGTTACGCCTATATGACGCCGTTCGATCAGGTGCAGCATTTCGCCTTCGTTCAGGGCGATATCGACGACGGGCGGGATATTCCGACACGGTTGCACCGCGTCGACATTATCGCGGACCTGATCGCAAGCGCGGGCCCGGAAAACATCCGCAAGACATTCGCCGCGTTCAAGGAGCATGGACGCGGCGTCTTTATCTTCTTGCGGGACGGAACGGCCGGCGTTCCCCTCAACGTCGCCGGCGCGGCCGACACGGAGTCCGAGGCCCAGAGAACCAAGGCCTGGCGGGAGGTCGGCCTTGGCGCTCAGATCCTGCGCGATCTCGGGATCTCGTCGATCCGGCTTCGCACCTCGACGACCCTGACTTATGTCGGCCTGTCGGGATTCGGCATCGAGATTACGTCGAGCGAAGGCCTGGAATAGCGGCGACTCACGCCTCCATCAGCGCGCCGATGTGCGCCGCTGCGGAAGGGGCGAGGGCGTCCAGATTATACCCGCCCTCGAGAACGGAGACGACGCGGCTTCTGGCCCGGCGCTGCGCGACGTCCATCAACCGCTCCGTCACCCAAACGAAGTCTTCCTCCACCAATTTGAGCTGAGCCAGCGGGTCGTGGCGGTGGGCGTCGAATCCGGCCGAAATGACGATGAGATCGGGAGCGAACGCGTCAATTCGCGGAAGGATCACGGACTCCATCGCCGATCGGAAAGCGTCGCCGCCATCGCCCGCCCGCAACGGCGCATTGACGATATTGTCGTGGTCGCCGCACTGGCTCGCGGCGCCGGAGCCCGGAAACAGCGGCATCTGATGGGTCGAGGCGTACAGCACCGATGCGTCCGACCAGAAAATGTCCTGCGTTCCGTTGCCGTGATGAACGTCGAAATCAACGATGGCGATTCGTTCGAGGTCGTGCGCGGCCTGGGCATGGCGCGCCGCTATCGCGGCATTGTTGAAAAAGCAGAATCCCATCGCCTGGCTGCGCTCCGCGTGGTGCCCCGGCGGCCGAGTCGCGACGAAAGCATTGGTCGCCTCGCCTGCAATCACAGCATCCACCGCGGCGACGACCGCGCCGACGCCAAACGCGATCGCCTCCATCGTGCCAGGACTCATGACGGTGTCCGGATCGAGATGAATACGTCCCTCTTTCGGCGCGGCGGTCTCGATCGCCTCGACATATGGCTGGGGATGGACCCGCAGAATGGCTTCGCGGTTGTGTCCGGGCGAAAGTCGGCGAAGCAGCTTGTTGAAACGCTCGGCTTCGATGGCGCGCTCGATCGCGCGGATGCGATCGGAGCGTTCGGGATGACCTGGTCCCGTATCGTGCTCCAGACTCGAAGGATGGCTGAAAAAGAGCGTCGTCAAGAGGGCTTTCCTTGCTTGATCTCCTCCGCCGATGACAGGGGCCGGCGAAGTCGACTATCGATCTAGCACACATCCTTGTCGTCGGCGGCATGTTCCATTTGAGCCACAGGCAGAATGTTCCTGCTGCGAACGCCGACCGGGCTTAGTATATTCATAGGCTATAATATTATGTAATTACAATAAGTTAATAACACTATATAATATATTACTTTATGTCTTGGTTCGAGAGGTTCTCGTGGCCAGGATCGTTTCGTTCAAGTATCGAGACAGGGAGTGCCTCCTTTGGAGTGAGCGCCATGACGGGTTGTCCGATGACTGCGCTTGTCCGGGTCCGGTGGCCGATTTTGGCGGCCGCCCTGGTCATGGCGGCGCTTTCCGTGTCGGCATGCACTTTTTCCTCGGTCCCTGACCCGTCATTGTCGGACAAGGACGCCCAATTGCTGGCTTCGGCGCCCGACTTTGAACTGGACGCCGATTACAAGCGCTACAAAGTGGACGATCCTACCGGCGAGCCTCCCGGAACGATCGTCGTCGACACCAAAGCCAGGCATCTTTATTTCGTCGAACCGGACAAAAAGGCCATTCGCTATGGGGTCGCCGTCGGGTCGGAGGCGTTCGGCTGGACGGGGACGGCGGTGATCGGGCGCATGTCCGAATGGCCGCGCTGGATGCCGCCAGCCGAGATGCTCGAACGTTGGCCGCATCTTCGCCCGACCGCTGAGGCGGGCGGCCTGCCGGGCGGCCCGGGAAATCCGTTGGGGGCCCGAGCGATGTATCTTTACCATGACAATGTCGACACGCTTTATCGCATTCACGGCACCAACGAGCCTGGCAAGATCGGTACGGGAGTTTCGTCCGGATGCATCCGCATGACCAATATCGATGCGATCGATCTATACAATCGCGTCAAGGTCGGCACGAAAGTCATTGTAAAATAGGCGCTCCAGCGCGGATTAAGAGCCTTAAATAAGGCGCGCATAATACTGAACTATAAAGATAAATATCTCAACGACCCCGGCGCCGCTAAGCCAGAGGCCGGCTTGTCGCGGGTCCGATGTTCACCTCGACGATTTCCGGCGGCTGCAGAAATCGAATCGGCACATGCGACGTTCCCAGCCCGCCCGAGATAATGAGGTGACGTTCGTTTTCCACGATATGGCCGTAAAGAAGATCAGTGTAGCCAAGACCGAAACGCGGGTGCGACAAGGGCGAGCCGATTAGGGGAAGAACCACCTGGCCGCCATGCATATGCCCGGCGAGCGTCAGCGAGACGCGGTCTGGCACGCGCCTGAAGATTTGCGGTTCATGCGCCAGCAAAATCACCGGGGCGCGATCCGTGATGCGGGCCAAGGTTCCGGGCAGATCGTCGCAGCCCCGGTAAAGGCCCGAGGCGCGCGGTCCCGACAATTGGTCGCCGAGCCCCGCCACCCAAAACGGCTGCCCTTCCTTTTGCAGGCGCACCGCGTCGTTTTCCAGAACGGTGATTCCCGCATTCACCAGGGCGCGGCGCACGCCCTGGGCGTCATCGCTCGGAACATGGGGCAAGACCCCGTGCCGCCAGTCATGATTGCCGAGGATCGAATAGACGCCGAGCGGGGCTCTCAGAATGGAAAGCGCCTCTCCCCATTCCTCCGGCATGACCGGTTCCGTGAAGCGCGAATGCCCTCCGCTGAAATCGCCGAGAAGGAAAATAATGTCGGGCGCGAGCGCGTTGGTTCGCTCCGCGATGGCGCGAACCCGCGACGCCGGCATCCATGGGACGCAGGCGTGGATGTCGGCCAAAACCGCAGCCTTGAGCGCGAAGCGTCTCGGCCAATGCGGCGGCGCAATGTCATAAGGTTTTACGATCAGGCGAAAGCCGGGCTCCAGCGCGAACGCGTAAGATCCCAAGCCGCCCGTCGCCAAGGCGAAAGCGCCAGCCCCTTGTATAAAAGCCCGGCGGCTGACAATAGACATAAGAATTGTTTAACCTAAAAGCAGAAAAGAGCCAACCGAAAACTTGGCTGGCTCTTGTCTTGCCCCGGCGTTCGCGGCGGTAGGCCGGCCTTAGAGCGCTTTCCGATCGCATGAAGTCATGCGATCGATCAAAAATCGCTCCGGAGTCAAAGACTTGAGCATATTCTTATCGATTGGATTGATTCAATCCGATCGGAATATGCTCTAGGCAGCGCGGTCGTCGCGCAAGAACGCGGGAAATTCAGCGGGAGCGACCGGCGCGGTCTTTTTCGGCTCGCGCGCCGATGATTCCAGAGCCGCTGCCACCGCCGAGATACCAATCTCGCGGTAAAGACGGGAGAGAAGGTCGCGGGGGCCATTCCTGGAGGTTTTGGTTTCTGAGGCTGTCGTTTGCTCGGTCATCGGCGTGCTCTTCTTTTACAAGTGTGAATGGAACGCGTGTTGCGGATCAGATCATCATGCGGCCGGGAAGTTAATGCCCTCTAACCTTCCGGCCGATTGAAAGCCGTGAACGCATTAAGAAACATGTGTCCTCGCCTGGCTGTGTGAAATCACCCATTATCTCGATCTCGCTTGCGCGGAGCTAAGATCCGCTTCATCACGATCCGCATCTTCGCAGCGCTGGCCGGTTCGGGGCGCTCGGACTAGAGCTATTTACGCCTGCGGAATCTGAAAGGATTCTGAACAATTCGGAGAAAAGCGGTTGGGACAAATTAACGTGACCGGATTTACGAAAAAGCCGGCTCGCCCCGGCGCTGACGGTCTGTCTCCTATCGGAACGAGGCGGGGCGGCGCTTTCGGAAGGAGCGGCGATTGCGCCGCCTGATCATCGAAGAACCCTATGCGAAGTCGGCGGTGATCAGCCGCCGCCTGGCGTTGTTTGCTCTGGTCGTCGCAATCATTGGAATTGGCGCCGCCCGCAGCGGCCTCGATCCTGCCGCCGCGTTCGCGATATTGGGCGGGGCCGCCGGCGCCGCCATTGCCTCGGTTCTGTGCGCGTGTCTGGCTTTCGTCGTGATCTGGAGGAGCGGCGCGAAGGGCGCGGGGGCCGCTTTCGCAGGACTTGGCCTCGCCGTGCTGCTTCTGGCCTATCCGGTCTATCTTCTGATGACGCCGCGCAGGGCCGCCGTCGCGGATCTCACCACCGATCTTGTGGATCCACCGGCTTTTTCATTATCTCGCCCGGCCCAGGCCGCGCGGGGAGACGCCACCCCCCGAGATATCGCCGCATCGGTTCGAGCCGGCCAGGCTCATCTCTATCCGCAAATCCAGCCTATCCTGCTCGATCTTGACGTTCATGAGGCCTATGCCGCGATCTTGAAGGCGATCGCCGCCGTGGGCTGGCGCATTGTGGAGCAGACGCCTCCGGGAGGCCGCTCCGGAATCGGCCATGTCGACGCCATCGCCCGCAGCTTCATGCTGGGATTTCCGATCGATGTGACTTTGAGAATCAGGCCGCTCGCCGGGCAGACGCGGGTGGACGTGCGTTCGGTGTCGCGCTTTGACCGTTACGATTTCGGGGCCAATCAAAATACGATAGGGGTCTTCGAGTCGGCGCTGGAGACGCAGGTCGACAAAAAATAAGCACTGGCCTGGAGCATAGTCCGATTGGATTGATTTCCATCCAATCGGACTATGCTCCAAGTTCTGTCAGAACGCTATTGCGCGAACGTGTTGCAGGAATCGACATCGCCGGACTTCAACCCGGCGTTCAGCCATTGCTGGCGCTGCGCCGATGAGCCGTGAGTGAAGGAATCCGGCACGATATAGCCCTGGGCCGCCTTTTGCAGCTGATCATCGCCGATCGCCTGCGCCGTCGCGACCGCCTTCTCGATATCCCCCGGCTGAAGGATTTGATATTTTTGCTGGGCGTGGGCGGCCCAGACTCCGGCGAGGCAATCCGCCATCAATTCGACCCGCACGGAAAGCGCGTTCGCCTGTCCCTTGCTCGACGCCCTCGCCTGGGCGCGCTGCACCTTCGGCAAGATCCCCAGCAGATTCTGGATATGGTGACCGATTTCATGTGAGATGACATAGGCGTAGGCGAAATCGCCGCCGCCGCCGAGCCGCTGCTTCATCTCGCGGAAGAACGCCGTGTCGAGATAGACCTTCTGGTCGTTCGGGCAATAGAACGGCCCCATTGCGGCGCTCGCGCCTCCGCACGCCGAGCGGGTTCCGCCGCTATAGAGAACGAGCTTCGGCTTGACATAGGCGACGCCTTTTTGCTCGGGCAGAATTTCCGACCAGACGTCTTCGTTCTCGGCCAGGACCGCGGCCACGAATTGTCCCATCTGATCCGTGGGCGCGGCTGTCGGCCCCTGCCGGGCAGGCTCGCTTTGGGTCGCTTTCGACGCATGATTGGCGAGCATGGCGCCGCCGCTGATCAAGATCCTTGGATCGATCCCGAGCGCCCATCCGATTAGTCCCAGCACGACGACAGCGCCGAAGCCGAGATTGCCGGAGCCGCCGAACATCGATCCGCCGCCGCCGCCGTCGGCGCGCCGGTCCTCGACATTGTCGGAACGGCGATAATCTTCCCACCTCATGAGCTGCTCCCGGCTGTCTGTTCTATGGCGTAGCCGCCAGCGCCGCCGCCATCGTACTTTCCGACCATTTCGGCGTTCAGTCTGGCGCCTGCGCCTGCAAGCGATGTTGCGCAATTTCCCTGGCCAGCAAGCGCATATCCTGCCACGCCAGCTTCTTTTGCGCCGGCTGGCGCAGCAGATAGGCCGGATGCAGCATCGCGATCGCCCGGATCGTCGTTGCATTGGCTGTATAATCGAACCATCGGCCGCGCAAGCGCATGATGCCCTCCTTCGCGCCGAGAAGCGTCTGCGCCGACGACGCGCCAAGGCAAACGAGCACTCGGGGATGGACGAGTTCGATCTGGCGCCGGATGAAAGGCAGGCAGGCCGCCGTCTCGAGCGGCGTCGGCGCGCGGTTTCCTGGCGGGCGCCAGGGCACGACATTGGCGATATACGCCTTGCTCCGTTCAAGTCCGATGGAGGCGAGCATCTGATCCAGCAGTTTCCCCGCCCGGCCCACGAAGGGCGAGCCCTGACGGTCCTCGTCGGCGCCCGGAGCCTCGCCGACGAACATGACTTCCGCGTGCGGATCCCCGTCGCCGAAAACGAGCTGCGTCGCCGTCGCCTTGAGGCCGCAACCTTCGAAGGCCGCAAGACGGCCGCGCAGTTCATCAAGGGTCAGCGCACCGGCCGCGCTGAGCTGCGCGCTTTGTTCGCCGACCTCCGGTTCAAGCGGACGGGCGAGGGCAGGGGCGGCTTGGCGTTCAGGCGAGGAAATCCTCTGTAGCGGCGCTACGGGCGCGGGCGGCGGCGGGTTGGCGATGAACGTGCGGCATTCCGCCAGCCGATCATGCGGGTCGTGGTCGACGGCGATGTCGACGCCCATGTCCCTGTACCAGCGCAAAAGGTCGATGACGTTCATGGTCGAAGCCGCCCGCGGGCGAGAAGGCGCCGGATTTCCTGGTCGCAACGGGAAAATCTGCTGAAACTCACGGCCGCCCCGAGAATTGATCGATCGTCCTGCATCATATAGGCGATGGCGCAAGCTTTGTTCGATTGATAGCTTACGCGCAAGGATGACCGGAAGCGAAATGGCCGAAGCGCAATCTCCAGATCCCATCGCCCCGTTTCCGCCGCGGGAGACGATGGACTTCGACGTTCTTGTCGTCGGCGCGGGTCCCGCCGGGCTTTCGGCCGCGATCCGGCTCAAGCAGATCGATCCGGAAATATCTGTTGTCGTCATTGAAAAAGGCTCGGAACTCGGGGCGCATATTCTGTCCGGCGCGGTGATCGACCCCGCTGCTCTTGACCGGCTCTGCCCCGACTGGCGCTCGGATCAGGACTGTCCTTTGAAAACCGGCGTCGCGGCCGACGAGTTTTACTGGATGACCGCGAACCGAGCGTTCAGGATTCCCAATGTCCTGATGCCGAAGCTCATGGACAATCACGGCAATTTCATCGGTTCGCTGGGCGATCTCGTCCGCTGGATGGGCGCGCGTGCGGAAGCCCTCGGCGTCGAGGTCTTCGCGGGTTTCTCCGGAGCCGAGGTGCTTTATGGCGGTTCTGGCGGGGTTCTCGGGGTTGCGACAGGGGATATGGGCGTAGGTCGAAACGGGCGCCCCAAGGAAAGCTTTGCGCGGGGCGTCGAACTGCGCGCCAAATACACTCTCATCGCCGAAGGCGCCCGCGGCTCCCTCGCCAAAGAATTGATCGCAAACTACGCCCTCGCCAGGGATGCGGAGCCGCAAAAATACGGGATCGGCCTCAAGGAGCTGTGGCGGATCGCGCCGGAGCGCCGGCGCCCCGGCCTCATCCAGCATTCGTTCGGCTGGCCGCTCGACAACAGGACCGGCGGCGGCTCGTTCCTGTATCATTTCGGCGACGGCCTCGTCTCAGTCGGATATGTCGTCCATCTGAACTACAGCAATCCGACGCTTTCGCCGTTCGACGAGTTTCAGCGTTTCAAGACCCATCCCGCCATCGCGCCGATTTTCACTGGTGGCGAGCGATTGTCCTTTGGCGCGCGGGCCCTGACGGAGGGCGGCTGGCAGTCGGCGCCGAAGCTCGCCTTTCCGGGCGGTGCGCTGGTCGGCTGCGCCGCGGGATTCGTCAACGTGCCCCGCATCAAGGGCGCGCACAACGCGATGTCGTCCGGAATGCTGGCGGCGGAGCATGTCGCCGCCGCGCTCAAGGCAGGGCGCTCCAACGACGAACTCTCGGCCTATGACGACGCCTGGCGCGAGTCGGGGATCGGACAGGATCTTTTCAAGGTCCGCAACGTGAAACCGCTCTGGTCGAAATATGGAACCCTCGCCGGGATCGCGCTCGGCGGGTTCGACATGTGGATGCAGCAGATTTTCGGCCGCTCGCTGTTTGGAACGCTTCCGCATGGGAAGCCCGACTACGCCGCGCTCAAGCCGATCGCGGAGGTCGAACCCATCTCCTATCCAAGACCCGACGGCAAACTGACGTTCGACCGGCTTTCGTCGGTCTTCGTTTCGAACACCAATCACGAGGAGGATCAGCCGGTCCATCTGCGGCTGAAGGATCCTTCGATCCCGATCGAAAGGAACTTGCCGGAATACGGCGAACCGGCCCGCCTCTATTGTCCGGCCGGCGTCTATGAGGTGGCCTACGGCGACGAGGCGAACAAGACCGATCCGCGCTTTGTCATCAATGCGCAAAATTGCGTGCACTGCAAAACCTGCGACATCAAGGATCCCGCCCAGAATATCGATTGGGTTCCCCCCGAAGGCGGTGGGGGGCCGAACTATCGGGGCATGTGAGGCCGAGGCATCTCAGGCTTGCGCGGCGCAGCGGCGCGGCGCAAGCGGTCATTGATGGCCTCGCCGAGGCCCTGGGCGGGAACCGGCGCCACGGCGATGCAGGTCGGACCGAGCGCGTCGAGTTCGCGCAGATACGAAAACAGGTTCGCCGCCGCCTCCTCGAGATCGCGGGTCGGCGAAAGGTCCCGGACCATGGCGCCTCGCGGAAACGTCGCGCCGAAATCGAGCCCGGCCTCCGCTTCGCCAAGTTCGCGAGCTTCAAGGCGCATCGCCGCTGTCGGGGCGTAATGCGAAGCGAGGCTTCCGGGCGAGCGAATGTCCGCAGACTCGGCGGGCGCGGCGAGGCGGGAGCCAAGCGCGCTTTCGATGGCCTCGCGCGGAAGTCCGCCCGGCCGCAGCAGCCGTGGCCGCCCGTCAAGGCAGGCGATGATCGTTGATTCGACGCCGAGGGGGCAGCGTCCGCCATCGAGAATGATGTCGACGTCGCCGCCAAGATCGTCCGCGACATGGGCGGCGGTGACCGGGCTGACCCGTCCCGAGCGATTGGCCGAAGGCGCCGCCAGCGGAAGCGCCGCCGCCTTGAGAAGGTCGAGCGCCGCCGGATGGGACGGAACCCGCAGGGCGATCGTGTCGAGACCGGCGCGGGCGAGCGCGCAGACCGTTGCGCCCCGCGCCAGGGGAAGGACCAAGGTTAGCGCGCCCGGCCAGAATCGTCGCGCAAGAATTTCGGCTTCGGGAGAGAATACGCCCTGTTCGAAAGCGGCTTCGAGTCCCGAGACGTGGGCGATGAGCGGATTGAACGAAGGGCGCCCCTTGACCTTGTAGACCCGCGCGACCGCCGCCGCCGACGTCGCGTCGGCGCCAAGGC
Organism: Methylocapsa palsarum; assembly: GCF_900114285.1. Classification (GTDB taxonomy): domain Bacteria; phylum Pseudomonadota; class Alphaproteobacteria; order Rhizobiales; family Beijerinckiaceae; genus Methylocapsa; species Methylocapsa palsarum. The sequence continues at coordinate 363,998 of NZ_FOSN01000002.1, forward strand.
CATACACGGTTTCGGTCGGGAAAGCCGCCAGGGCGCCGGCGCGCAGAATCCGCGCGGCCTCGGCTATCGCGGCGCGATCGGGCGCCTGCTGTCGCACCGAAAGGATGGGAGGGCGCGCGGCGCAATCTGCGCTCATTTGTTGAAAGTCATCCCCGCAGCAGGCGTCAAGGGCCTTTCCGCGCGGACTTTTCGGGTGGTTTGGTCAAACCGCTTTTGAGAGTCTTCGATCAAGGACAAATTCTCCATGACCCAGCCGCCAAGGCCGCGCATCGGTATCAGCAGTGAACGCCCAAGAGGCGTCAATTCATATTCGACCCGCGGGGGAATGGTCGGAAAAACGGTCCGGGTCAGATAACCGTCGCGCTCCAGCCCTCGGACGGTCAGCGTCAGCATTCGTTGAGAGATGCCGCCGACGCGCCTGCGCAATTCGTTAAAGCGCACCGGGCCATCGCCCAAAAGCATGACGACAAGAATGCTCCACTTGTCCCCGATTCTTGAGAGGATCGGCGCGACGCGGGAGCATTCGCCGGGCACATGACTGTAATTCGGTTCCAAAAATGTGCCTCCTTGCGCTTCTTTTTTAGGAACGCATAGTGCCTTGGTTACAAACTTATACCGTAAAGAGGCATCGGTCCATGAAACTTTTGCACGTCGATTCCAGCATTCTCGGCCCCTATTCGGTAAGCCGCAAACTCACCTCGGACATTGTCGCCAGGCTTCGTGAATTAACGCCCGGGCTCGATGTCTCCTACCGCGATCTGGCCGCCGAGCCCTTGTCCCATCTGTCAGCTGATCACGTCGCCGCGCGGCAGACGGGCGCGCCGTCAGCAAGTCCGCGGATTCAGGAGGAACTTGCCCTTGGAGTCGACGTTCTGGAGCAATTCCTTGGAGCCGATATCGTGGTGCTCGGCGCGCCGATGTACAATTTTGGGATATCGAGCCAGCTCAAGGCCTGGATTGATCGGCTTGCCGTCGCGGAAAAGACCTTCCGCTATACGGAAAATGGGCCGGAAGGCCTTGCGGGCGGAAAACGCGTGATTGTCGTCTCGACGCGCGGCGGCGTCTTTTCCGAAGGGGCTCCCGCCGCGGCGCTGGACCATCAGGAGACTTATTTGCGCTCTGTCTTCGGCTTTTTAGGAATTCCAGATGTCGAGATCGTTCGGGCTGAAGGCCTCAACTACGGACCAGAGTCCAAGGCTGAGGCGATCAGGGCGGCCGTGGACAAAATCGCCAATCTGAAGGCGGCGTAGGCGGAGGGCGCGACGAACCGGGGAAGGTTTGATAGTATCACGAGGGGCGCGATGATCCGGCGCCGTTGGAGGACATCGTGATTTGACCTACCGCGCGCCCGTCGCCGATCTTCTTTTTTCCATGTCGCACGAATTGGGCCTCGCTCAGGGACTCGAGGGAGGGGTTTATGCGGATCTGGCGGACGGAATCGCCGAAGCGACCCTCCTTGAGGCCGCGAAAATCGCCGAGAATGTGCTGGCGCCCCTGAACCGGATTGGCGACAGGCAAGGCGCGAAACTCACGAATGAAGGCGTTGTGACCACGCCCGGCTGGCCGCAGGCCTACAAGCAATGGGCGGACGGTGGATGGAATGCGATCACAGGCCCGACCCATTACGGCGGCCTTGGCTTGCCGGCGCTGCTCAACACCGCCTGCAATGAAATCTGGAACGCCGCGAACATGGCGTTCAGCCTCTGTCCTCTGCTGACGCTGGGCGCCATCGAGGCGCTTCAGACCCATGCGACGGCGGCGCTGAAGGATCTTTACCTCGGAAGGCTGGTCTCCGGGGAATGGACCGGCACCATGAATCTGACCGAGCCGCAGGCGGGTTCCGACCTCAGCGCAATTCGCACAAGAGCGGAGCCGCAGCCTGACGGGTCGTTCAAATTGTTCGGGTCGAAGATCTTTATCACCTACGGCGATCACGACCTGACCGGAAACATCATCCATTTCGTGCTTGCGCGTCTGCCGGACGCCCCGCCGGGAACGCGAGGAATTTCGCTCTTTCTTGTCCCTAAGTTCCTCGTCAACGCCGACGGATCGCTTGGGCCCCGCAACGACGTCTATTGCGTCTCGCTCGAACACAAACTCGGCATTCACGCGTCTCCGACCTGCACGATGGCCTACGGAGAACACGGCGGCGCGCTGGGCTGGCTTATCGGCGAGCCCAACAAGGGTCTCGTCGGCATGTTCATCATGATGAACAACGCGAGGCTCAATGTCGGCGTTCAGGGAGTCGCCATCGCGGACAGGGCGTTTCAACAGGCTCTGGCCTACGCCAGGGAGCGCCGTCAAGGACGGGCCTTCAACGCCCCGGGCGAGGCGATGAGTCCGATCGTCCAGCATCCCGATGTGCGCCGGATGCTCATGACCATGAAGGCCCTGACCGCGGCGGCGCGCGCGATCTGCCTGATGACGGCTCATGCGATCGACGTCTCGCGCCGGGACGAGGATGCGGACCGGCGTCTGCGGGCCGCGACGCGGGCCTCGCTTCTGACGCCGATAGCAAAGGCCTTTTCGACTGATATCGGCGTTGAGGCCGCCTCGCTCGGAATTCAGATTCACGGCGGTATGGGCTTTATCGAGGAGACCGGAGCGGCGCAATTGCTCCGGGATTCCCGGATCGCGCCGATCTATGAGGGAACCAACGGAATTCAGGCGATCGACCTTGTCATGCGGAAAGTGGCGCACGACAAAGGCGACGCGGCTTATCGGGAAATTCGCGAGATGAAGGCGGTCCTTGGCGCGATCCGGGAAACTGACGCCGGCGCGTTTGGCGATCTCGCGCCCCGGCTTGATGACGCCGTGGACTCGCTCGAACGCGCCACCGCTTTCCTTCTCGAAAACGCAAAATCATCGCCCGATGACGTTCTTGCCGGGGCGGCGCCCTATCTGCGCCTGTTCGCCCTGGCGCTTGGCGGAATCGCCCTCGCGAGGGGCGCACTGGCGGCGCATCGATTGATCGGCGCGGGCGACAACGATCCGGCTTTGCCCGCCCGGATTGCGACGGCGCGGTTCTTCGCCGAACACATCGCGCCAGGATCGGCTGGTCTTGAACTGAGCGTGACGCGAGGCGCGGCGTCGGTCAATTCCGCTGATTTCGCTTTGGCCGGCTGACGCCAAGGAAAGCGGCTGAGCTTATGTCAAATATGAAGATCGAGAGGGAAGGATCTGTTTTATCTATTATCTTTGATCGACCTGAAAAGAAGAACGCGCTGACCCGTGCGATGTATATGGCGGCCACGCGCGCCTTGGCGCAGGCAGATCAGGACGAGGACATCGGCGCTGTCCTCTTCAGCGGAGCCGGCGGATTTTTCACTGCGGGCAACGACATAGGCGATTTTCTTCTAGCTGAGGCGAAAGGGGAGCCAGATGATTTTCCCGCGTTCGCCTTTATCCGGGCGCTCGCCGCCTGCGAGACCCCGCTCGTCGCGGCGATCGAAGGCGTGGCGATCGGGATCGGCGCGACTCTGATTTTACATTGCGATCTCGTCTATGCCGCGCCTTCGGCGGCGTTCCGGATGCCTTTTATCGATCTGGGGCTTGTCCCCGAGGCCGCCGCCACCCTCCTGTTGCCGCGTCGCGTCGGCATGGCGAAGGCGGCGGAATTCCTGTTGCTCGGCGAGCCCTTCGATGCGCAGGAGGCTCTCCGGCTCGGGCTCGTCAACGAGATGATCGCCCCGAAGGATCTGAAAGACTTCGCGCTCGAACGCGCCCGGTGCCTCGCCCACAAGCCGCGCGCCGCTTTGGTCGCCAGCCGCCGGTTGATGCGGGGCGACCGGCGCGAGATTCTCGAGAGGATCGACGAGGAAGGCCGTCTCTTCGGGCTCGCGCTTCAATCGAGGGAAGCCCGGGCCGCGTTCGCCGCGTTTGTGTCCAGATCCAAGCCGCCGTAGCCTGGAGCATATTTCGATCGGATTGAATCAATCCAATCGATAAAAATATGCTCAAGCTTTTGATTCTGGAGCGATTTCTGATCGATCGCATGACTTCATGCGATCGGAAAGCGCTCTATTGCGCGAGGACTTCGACATCCCGGTCGAGCGTGGAGACCACCTTGAAATTGGTCTGATAGGCTTTGTTGTCGTGGCGGGCGATGACGACATATTCGCCCTCGGCGAGGACGAGCGATGGAAAGGCGCCGATCATTTCGCGGATGACGTCTCCCCCCGGGGTCAGGATCGTGAAGGCGGTGTTGGCCAGCGCCTCGCCTCCTGGTCCGCTGACGAGCTTCAGCGTCATCAGCGCGGCCCGGTGGCGAAGGGTCGCGTCCGTCAGTTTTCCCGCCTGAACGCGCAGGTCTGCGCTGACGACGGAATTGGTGGCGCTGACTGAACCGTTGCTCACCGAATCGAGCAGGGTCGAGACGATATGATAATTGCCTTCGGGCAGTCCGATGGTGACGCCGGTCTTGACTTTGGGAACGATCAGCTTCGCTTCCGAATTGCCGCGCTCCGGAACATAGATCGAAATCGAGGATTTCAATGGATTGATCGGGGATTCGCCGAGCATGCCGACGACCCGCAGCGATCCGGCGTTGAGCACGATCCTTTCATTGACCGACTTGCCGCTCGCCTTGATGAATTTCGTCGCGCCGGCGAGGCCAAACCCGGCGTGAACGATGTAGTTTCCCTCAGGCAAGGTGAGCGAAGGGGTCGCGTCGGAGGATTGGGCGACCAGCTTGTGGGTTCCGTCCGGTTCGGCGCGTTCGTCGAACACGCGCCATTGGACGCCTCCCCGCAAAGGTTGCGCATCCGACGCCGCAAGCATCGCGGAGAGGCGCAGCACGCTTTGCGAGGGCTCGGCCGGCGCGGACTCCTGAACAGGCGGGAGAGGCCCCGGCAGCTGCGGCCCGGAAGCGGCGGGATCTGGCGCCGGCTGCGAAAGGGCCAGGCCGGCACAAGACCAGACCAGCGCCGCCGCAATCAATCGGATCTTATGACGCTGGCGGATCGGCATTTAAAGCGGCGAGGTCCGTGTTGGTTTCAGGTTCGCCGCCGTCTCGACCGAAGCCACGGGCCGGGGCGGGATGCGGTCACTGGTCATTTTTGTGGAGAACCGCCGACGCCGCGGCCGTCAGATTGGCGATGGACAAGGGATGGAAGGAAAATTCGACGAGATGGCGTCCCGCCGTCACTTCCACGCCGCGAAAGAGAAGATTCGCGTGAAGCACGGGTTGCGGCCGCCCGTCGACGCGAACTTCCCAACCCGGGTAAAAGAGATCGTGCAGGACCACGACGCCGGCCTTGTCGGAAGCGACGTCGATCCGGACCAGGCTGTCGGCATATTGGGTGATCGCAACGTGCGGGGCGGAAGCCTCGGCCGTCTCATGGGCGGCGAGCGACAGAACCGCCTCTTGCGATTTCCCGGGCAGGTCGGCGCGAAGATCACGAAGGCTCGATTGATCAATCAGAGCCTCCCTGGTCAGGTCAAAGTCCGGCAGCGCCTGATCGTCGAGGACCTGTTCGCTGTCCACAGGTTTGATCCCCGAGGCGAAATAGGCGCGGGGAGCGGCTTTCCCAAGCTTGTAGATGTACATCGAGTCGCTGGCGTAGATCGGGCTCACCTGAGGGCGTGGGACGTGGCGCGGTAGACGAGCCAAGGGGCGGTCCAGCACAAGATATTCGAGTCCGAGCAAAGACGCGAGGTGGCATTTGTAGCCGCGAAACGTCCCCGGATAATGGCGCATGCCTGGCGCCTCGGAGTTCTCTCCCGGCCCGACGGCGCGTTGATAATCGTCGATCCGCAACGGATTGTAGCCGATCGTATTTTCCAGCTTCAGCACCATCGAGGCATTTTGCCAAGGTCCTTTGAGACCGAGAATTTCGATGCGTGGGCGATCGCCCTCAAGCAGTTTGGCGGCGATTTCGCGCCGTAACAGCTCCACTCCCGCGGCTTCCGAGGGCTTCATGGCGGAGAAAACGCTGTACGTTTGGGCGGGTTCCGCGTTGAGCGAAGAGGCTGCGTTGCGCCAGAGCATTTCGCCGCCGCTCGCCAGAACAATCAGGCACGCCGCGGTTCCGCGCCATCGCGGCGCGCGAAGCGCGATCATCATCGCAGCGCCGGCGAGCGCAAGGCCAGCGCCGATTCCGATCTGGATCAGCGAGGCCGGCAATCGGGATTCGCGCAGTGACAACGCCAGACCCGCGCCGACCAGGATTGCGATCGCGAGCGTCGTCGTCGAGGAAAGCGCGAGCGCCGCCCATTTCGGAAGCCGCGCAATTGGGCCAGGCAATCCCTCTTCTATATAGCGATGGAGAAGGAAACCGGCGCTGAAAGCCAGCGCGATATTCAAGATGAACGTCGCATCCGCCGGGCGCCGGTAGAGCGAGACGCCCGGAATCTTGTCGAACGCCAGCGCAAAGATCGGCGTGTAATGTCCGAGCGCGTAGATGAGCGATATGGAGAGGAGAAGCATCACGAATCGGGCGCGCCGTTCGAAAAGCCGCCCGGCGCCGATGCCGTGCCACACGATCATGAGGATCGGAAGGGTGCCGACGAATACGTAATTGACGGCTCTGTCGGTCCAGTCGGCGCGAGGCGTCGCGTCGTTGGGAGGCCCCCAATAATCGTAAAGGCTGTCAAGCGAGCCAAAAAAATTGGGCGCAAACAGCGTGATCAGGTTGACCGGCGCAAGCGACCCGGCAGCCGCCACCCCGAAAGCGATTCCCGGACGATTCGATTCGCCCAGGAATTGCATTGTGAGCAGCGCCGGCACAATGAGGATCGCCGCGCCGACGGCGCCGCCCAGCGCCAGAACGCCGGTCCGCTCGCCAAGATATTTGAGTGGCCGCTCCGATTGCAGCGCGAGGAAAGCGAGGCGTCCGATCAGAACCGCGCAGAGGAGAAAAGCGACTTGATCCCGACCAAGGGCCATCAGAGACGCGAACAGTCCGAAAAGAAAGGCGAACCGATAAGAGCGTCGCTCAAGGGCGATATCGAGGAACCACAATGCCGCGGGAAAAAAAGAGTAGGAAATGATCATCCCGGTATGCTGCAGCCGCGAGGAGGCCGCGCCCCCGAGCATGAAGATGATCGCCGCAAGAACCGCGGCGGTCGGATGCCAGCGCCAGCGGCGCAGTAGTCCAAGGATGCAAACCCCGCCAAAGGCGAGATGAGCGAAGATGATAACGTCGAAGAGCTGCATGGACGCGTTCGGGGCGGCCAGCGCGAAAAGCACCATGCTGGGGGTAAAGATCAGCGATTGCGGGTCCGCGATCGAGGGATGACCGCCAAAATGATAGGGATTCCAGAGAGGGATCTCGCCATGATGAAGCGCATCGGCGAGAAATCGGAACATCGGATAGAAATGGTTTTTCGAATCCCAGGGCACCACGGCGCCATTGACCAGCCAGCAGGCGAGGGCCAGCGCCGAGAAACTTACGAGAGCGGCGAGCGCGAGCCAGGTGGCTTTCGGCGACCAGGCCGGGGCGCCCACGCGTTCGACAGGGTCAGGTGTATATTTTTCCTGACCCCTGAGACCTGCGGTTCTGCTTGAGGCCGGGAGGACGGCGGTATCCGAAATCGACATTGTTTCAGTCCGGAGGGTTACTTGAAAAAAAATCGGGAAAACGTATCGGGAAGGGAGGTAAAATCTCGGGCGATCTCGTCAGCGAATGGGCGCTGATTCTCGGGACGGCGCAAAACCAACAGGGCGAACCTGAACGATGAATCATTTCTGCAGCTGGCGTCTGATCGTTGAACCGTCTGATCGTTAAACAAAGCCGCGCGAGAGGACGCGTTCATTGCTGCTTATATGGACGTTTTGGTGACGTGCTGGCGCTTTCCTCCGCATTTCGTAAAATCAACTATGTTTGTCAACTAGTAGCGCGCAAAGCATGAACCCGTCATGAACGAGACAATCAAGCTTCTTAAAGTCCGCCGGTCGGCTCCCGCGGCGAATTTGCGCCATCCCGGCCCCGACGCCCGCGAACTCCAGACCCTGCTGGAAATCGCCTCGCGGGTGCCAGATCACGGCAAGCTCGCGCCGTGGCGGTTTATTGTCTTCCAGGGGGAGGGCCGCGACCGCGCCGGAAAAATTGCCGCCGACGCCTATCTCGAGGGCAATCCCGACGCCGACGCCCGGCGGCTCGAGGCTGAAAGCAAGCGCTTCTCCCTGGCTCCGCTCGTCATCGGCGTCGTATCGACGGCGAGCGCGCATGAAAAAATTCCCGAGTGGGAGCAGATGCTGTCGGCCGGCGCCGTCTGCATGAATATCATCGTCGCGGCGAACGCGCTCGGATTCTCCTCCGTGTGGCTTACCGAATGGTGCGCATATGACCGGACGTTTCTGGGCCGGATCGGCCTCGCCGACGCCGAGCGCATCGCGGGCTTCATCCACATCGGCCGGGTTGAGGCGGCGCGCGAGGATCGTCCGCGCCCCGCGCTAGGCGACATCGTCACGGAATTCTAAAGCAGGGCCGGGCGACGCTAACCATTTGCGGCGTTGCGCGGCCCTGGCCCCGCCTCGTCCGCCTGCGGCGAGGGTTCGATCTGCACGCCCGTGATCAGAACCTTTTGCGGTGCGGCGGGCGCGGACGCGAAGAATTTTTCTTCCTGGAATCGCTTGAAGATTTCGAAATGGAGATCGCTTCTGACCCGGGTCAGATTCTCGACGTCGGCGACAAAAACCGCAAGATCGAAGCTCAGCGCGCTCGCGGACATCGATGTGAACAGGATCTGCGGCGCGGGAATTTTCAGCACGAGATCGTGCGATTTGGCGACTGCGATGAGGACCTCGCGGACTTTGCCGGGATCTGCGCCGCCGGAGACCGTCAACGGGATGACCAGCCGTCCCGTGCGATCGTTGCGCACCAGATTCTTGACGATCCCGGAGACGAGGTTCGAGTTCGGGATGATCACTTGCGCGCGATCGAAGGTTTCGATCTCGGTCGAACGGATGTTGATGCGGCGGACATAGCCCTGGTCTGATCCGACGACGATCCAATCGCCGACGCGGACCGCCCGCTCCCAAAGGATGATGAGTCCCGAAACGAAATTATTAACGATCGACTGGAGGCCAAAGCCGATGCCGACCGACAATGCGCCGGCGAGAATCGCGAGTTTCTCAAGACTGAGGCCAAGGTAGCTCAGCGACAGGCTGAGCGCGACGAGAAATCCGAGATAGCCGAGACTGGTCGTGATCGAGTTGCGGAGGCCGTCGTCGAGGGTCGTGCGCGGCAGCAGGCTCGATTCGATCCAGCGCTGCACGGAATGAATGATCGCATAGGCCAGGCTGAAAACGCCCGCCGCAATGGCGACGCTCGACAACGAGACCGTGACGTCGCCGATCTTGAAGCCAAAGAACGCCGCGCGGAAATCAAGGGGGACATCCGAAGATTGCAGCCCCCAGGGGGCGAGAATCAGAAACGCGGCGAAGGTGAACAGCGCGAGCCGCATCGCCCCCGCGATCAGCGCGCCGATCAGCTCGATGGAATTGGGATGAAAACCGAAGCTGATCGTGAGGCGAAGCCCGATACGGGTGTTCGGCTGAAAGCTCGTCGCCGTCAGTTCGTCGATCAGCATGGTCGACATGAACAGAATGCAGCCGATGCCGGCGACCCAGACGAGCTGATCGACGACAAAACTGCCGAACGACGCGTAGCCGCTCAGGACGGCGGCGAAATCGGTGATCGCCACCGCCCAACAGAGGACGCGCGCGAGACTAAACCAATCGCGATGCTCGTTGACCTGGGGCCCAAGGCACTCGTCCTGTTCGGCCTCGCTCCCGATCCCCCATAGGCCGATGGCGAGCGTAATGGCCGCGAGCAGAACGCCGAGGCTACGAAGCGCGACGGAAAATGCGAGTGACGCGCCAATGAGATCGTTCAGGGCTTCCAGAATGCGAGTCAGAGAAACGATGACCGCCACCGCGATCGCGAGGCGGACGATCTTGTCGCTCAGCACGTTTCCGAAATTCGGCAGGCGCCACTTGGGACGCGTCGGCGCGAAAATGCCCCTCGCCAATCCGGCCATGAACGCCACTCGAAGCACGCCGCCTGTGACCGCCGTAAAAAAGGGCTGGAGACGGTCGTTGGTCAAATCGAAGGTGTCGAACAGAAGCCGGACAACGTAGATGGCCGCCACGGAGGGCAGGGCGATTTTGAGGAAAATCCACCAGACCCCGAGAATTTTGAGGAACCGGCTCGGATCGGCGACCGACTTGCTGCGCGTATAAAATCGCCGCGCCAGCGCCGCGAGCGGCGCGTAAAACGCGACGATGAGCGCCAGGCTGCCCCAGAACATCTGTTTGCGCTGGCCGTCGAGCTGGCTGTTGATGTTGCCGATCCAGTTGAGAAATTCCTGCCGGGCGGCCCGAAAATAATCCGGGGCTTCGTTCCAGACCGCCTGCCAAAGGGAAGGGCTCGTTATGCTTTGGGCGCGCTCGAACAGCGAGCGGGTGAACAAGGCGCGCCGCTTCGCGGTGATGATCGCGCTCGTCTGTTCGGTCTGGACGGCGATGAGGCGGGCTCTTTTCAACAGCTCCTGGGTCTCGTTGAAGGTCTTTTGCTGATCGTCGCGATCCGCGGTGACGGCCGGGCTTTCCGGCGCGGCGTCGTCGGCCGGCTTCGGCCCGAGTTGATCGAGACCAGATTGGATGGCCGCGAGGCGCGGGGTCAGCTTGTCGATCGCGGCGGCGGCGGAAGCGGCGATCGGGTCAAGCCGCTGGCGCAGGGCCTGGAGATCGGCGTCGGTGAGTTCGCTCTTTTCGAGGCTCGCCCCGATATCCTTGAGCGCGGCGCTGCTCTTGTCGAGATCGGGACCAATCGGCGCTTCGGGCGGCGCGGCGGGAGCGGCGGGTTTCGGGGCCGCATTCCCGCTTGCGTTTGACGCAGGGGCCGGAGTTGCCTTCGGCGCGGATGCGGAATTCGCCGCCGCCGCGGGCGGTTTTGCCGGGTCCGGAGATTTGCCGATGGCGGGCGCGCCCCAAAGCGCTGCGAAACAAACCAGGGCGCGGGCGATCCGTTTCAAATTCGAGAGCTCCGTTTATTGCCGGGACATGATCGGAGTGCCATGGCGGCTTATCCGGCCGCGCGCCGGGCTTATTTCAAGCGGTCTAACCGAGGCAATCTATCCACGGCATTGGTGGGTCTCCCCCCGGTGGTTCGTAACGCCGTATGTATCCGGCTGCGATGATTCTGTGATGTAATTCGGGCCAATCGGTGACTTGCCGTGGCCTCCGGGAATATCGAGCATATAGGCGGGCTGACACAGACCGGACGTTTTGCCGCGTAACTCGGCCATCAGCGCGCGGCCCCTCGAGATCGGCACCCGGAAACGCGCGGTTCCCGGCGCGAAATCGAGCTGATGCAGGTAATAAGGCTTGATCCGCGCCTCGACGAAGGCGCGCATCAGGGCGGCGAGCGTCTCGATGTCGTCGTTGACGCCCGCGAGAAGGACGCTTTGGCTCAGCATTGGAATTCCGGCGTCGATCAGGCGGGCGCAGGCCGCGCGCGCCTGCGCCGTCAATTCGCGCGGATGGTTCGCATGGAGCGCGACGTAAACCGTCTTGCCGGACGTCCGCAGGCAATCGACAAGGCTCTCTTTGATGGCTTCCGGGTCGGCGACGGGAACGCGCGTATGAAGCCTGACGATCTTCACGTGATCGATCGCCTCGAGGCGCGCCATCACGTTGGAGAGCCTGCGCGGCGAAAGCGTCAGCGGATCGCCGCCGGTCAGGATCACCTCCCAGATCTCCGAATGGGCCGCGATATAGGACAGGGCCGCGCCAAGCGCTCTCGCGCCCAAACGGGTCGCGCCGCCGCGCGGCCCGACGGTTTCGCGACGAAAGCAGAACCGGCAATAGACCGGACAGACATGGAGCAATTTGAGCAGCGCGCGGTCGGGATAGCGGTGGACGACGCCCTCGACGGGGCTGAACGGGTGGTCGCCGATCGGATCGACCAGTTCGTCGGCTCTTGAAACGAGTTCGGCCGCATCCGGAATGAACTGGCGCGCGATCGGATCGCGCGGGTCTTTGGGGTCGATGAGGCCGGCGATGGTTTCCGTCACCCCGATGGCGTAGGTCCGCGCGACGAGATCGAGCGCTTCCCGTCTTTCCTCCGGCGCGAGACCGGCGCCGATCAGATCGCCGGCGGTCCGCAGCGTCGCAGTCTTCCTCATGTCGCGTCGGCGTTCCGGACCACCGGGGTCCAGATCACCTGCTCGATATGCTGCGCGCCGGTCGCCAGCATCACGAGCCGGTCGAAGCCGAGCGCGATGCCACTGGCTTCCGGCATGATCGCGAGGGCCTCGAGGAAATCCTCGTCAAGAGGATAGGATTCACCGTAAATGCGCCGCCGTTCAGTCATTTCGGCCTCGAACCGGCGCCGCTGCTCGGCGGGATCGGTCAGTTCGCCAAACCCGTTCGCGAGTTCGACGCCGCAGACGAAAAGCTCGAACCGTTCCGCAAAACGCTTGTCCGGTCCAAGTCTGGCGAGCGCCGCTTCTCCCGCCGGATAGTCGATCAGGATCGTCGCCTGACCCTGGCCCAGATGCGGTTCGATTGTTTCGCAGAGGATCTTGGAGAAAACGTCCGACCAGGTGTCGTCCTCGACGATTCTGATGCCGATCTTGCAGGCGCAAGCCGCAAACCTCTCCCGGTCAGGCCCGGTTCCGCCGAGAACCGCGCAAAGGTCTATGCCCGCGAACCGGTCAAAGGCCTCCGCGACACTCAGCACCTCGGGCTCCGCGAAAGGATCGGCGAAAGACCCCGCGAAGCTGAAATCGCCGCATCCGACGGCCGTGGCGCACGCGGCGAGCAGACCGGCGCAATCCTCGACCAGCCTCTGATACGGCTCGTTGGCGCGATACCATTCGAGCATGGTGAATTCCGGATGGTGCAGTTTTCCGCGCTCCCGGTTGCGGAACGCATGGGCCAAGGTGAAGATTCGCTTTTCTCCGGCGGAAAGTAATTTCTTGCACGCGAACTCCGGCGACGCGGGCAGATAAAGCGGGAGCCTCGCGCCGGACGGGTCCACGATTTCAGTCGCGAAGGCGCTGATATGGGCCTCGTTGCCGGGCGAAGCCTGAAGTATCGCGCAATCGACCTCGACAAACGATTCCGCGGCGAAGAACTCCCGCGCGGCCGCCGTCAGCTTCGTTCGGGCTTCCAGAAAACGCCTTCTGCCGCTGTGAATTTGGGGCGACCACCAGGGCGAAGGTTTGTCCAGGGAATCGCTCGACGGTTTGCTCATGGCGCTATTTCGCTTGAAAGGAGACCCCAAAGACGGCTAGAGCAGGCCCCGGAAACATCAATCATTTTTCACCAAGGAATTGCTGCTCCTCTCTGAGTCCGGTTCAAATCGCCGACCAGCGGCGGCGATGCGCGGGAACATTTGCGCCCGGCGCAGGTCGCCCTTCACCACCGAAGCGCCCCGGGAACAAAGCCCCGTATGAAAGCCCGTATAAAGGAAAGCCCGTGAAAGTCATCGCCAGTTCCATCCGTAAAGGCAACATCATCGAGAGGGAGGATGGCCAGCTCTATGTTGTTCTGACTGCGGAAAGCTTCCATCCGGGGAAGGGCACTCCGACGACGCAAATCGACATGCGCCGCCTGTCGGACGGCGTGAAAACGACGGATCGCTATAAGACCACGGAACAGGTCGAACGCGCCTATGTCGAGGACTCGAACTTCAGCTATCTGTACAAGGATGCCGATGGCTATACGTTCATGAATGCGGAAAATTACGATCAGGTCATCGTTCCGCCCGACGTGATCGGCGATCTGTCGATCTATCTGCAGGAGGGCATGACCTGCGTTTTGTCCATTTTTAACGGGGTCGCAGTCGGGATTCAGCTCCCGGCGAGAGTGACGCTCGAAGTCGTCGAGACGGAGCCCGCGATGAAAGGGCAGACGGCGTCGTCGTCCTACAAGCCCGCCAAGCTCTCCAACGGCGCTAGGGCGATGGTTCCGCCGCATATTTCGCCCGGCACGCGGATCATTGTCCAGACCGAGGACGGCTCCTACGTCGAGCGGGCCAAGGATTAAGAGATCGCGGCATCACGGGATCGACAAGGATGAGCCTCGGGTTGATCCTTTCGCCTGCGACCTGCGCCGAAGCCCGCACGAATCGCCCGCGCTTTTGCCAGGAATGAATCTCTTGAAGCGGGAATGAATCTCTTAACAGAAGAGATGAAGCGGTAAGGTCGCCGACCAGAACATCGCGGTGGTCGGCATGCCCCGGGAAACAACTCGTCCGGGTGCGTTTTTCAGCCGAGTACGGTTTCGAGCCGGCCCAAAAGCGCGCGAAGCTGTGGCGGCTCGGTCTGCGCGTCCGGCACGTCGTAAACAGACCGCAGCTTACGGCCAAGATGAGACGACATCGTCTTAGCTCCGCGCGACTTGCTCTGAAATCCAAATTCGGATCTCTCGAATTTGCTCGAAAAAAGCTGGACGCCGAGCTCGCCGCTGTGCTTAAGCATCTGGTTCATCGGGGTTCTTTTGGCCTTGCGTTGAACTCAAATTGGGGCATGGAACTCAAATTGGGGGCACGGAACTCGTATTGAACTACGGAGCGGAACCAGTTTTTGTCGAAGCCGCCACAACTTGTCCGTTTTTACTAATGCAAAAAAAGCTTTCGAGACTCTGTCGACGTCAAAACGAGCATCGTTTCGTTTTGGTTCCAAACTCAGACTTAATTCAGCGAACTTGCTCAAGGCAGGAGGCGAAATTACGGCTGCGATAAGATCTTTTCCTGTCCGAGCGATCCTGCCGCCTAAAACGCCCCGGATTGCGGGTTGACGTGGCCGCTCTGCCACACCTCACCCTCAGGACGGTTCTCCTGGCGCGCTTTCCGGCCGAATGAGATCATTCGATTGATCAGAAATCACTTCGGATTCAAAAACTTGAGCATAGTTTTGCCGATTGGATTGATTCACTCCAATCGGAATATTCCAGCGGCTTCATAGCCGGACCAAATCCCGTTCATTCTCAATCAGGACATTCGAATGCCGCCCGAAACTCTACCTGGCGCCTCCTCCACGGTCGCAATCATCGGCGGCGGCCAGGCCGGAAGCGAAGTTGCGACGCTTCTCCGGCAAAACCGGTACGAAGGCGAGATCGTGCTGATCGGAGACGAGGATCACCTGCCATATCTGCGGCCGCCTTTGTCCAAGGCATTTCTCGCTGGCGAAATCGACGCCGACGCCCTGATCTACAAAGGAGCGCCCGCCTATGAGCGGGCCAATGTGGTGTTGAAGCTCGGCGTTCGCGTCGACGATATCGATCGCGGCGCCAAGCGCCTCAAGCTGAACGATGGCGAGGCGCTGTCCTACGACAAGCTGGTGATTGCGACGGGAGGCGGCGCCCGCCAGCTGCCGGTCCCCGGCTCCAAATTGTCCAATATTTTCTACCTTCGAAAGATTTCGGACGTAGACGCGTTGCGCCCGCATCTGAAACCGGGACGCCGCCTTGTCGTCGTCGGCGGCGGCTATGTCGGGCTTGAAGTTGCGGCCGTCGCCGCCAAGCAGGGCGTTCACGTCACTGTTCTCGAAGGCGCTCCGCGCGTGCTCGCCCGCGTCACGGCGCCCGAACTCTCCCAGTTTTATGAGCGCGTTCACCGCGAGGCGGGGGTCGATATTCGTACGGGGGTCTCTGTCAGCGGCTTTGCAGCTGGCCCGGATGAAGGCTCCGTCGGCGCCGTCTTATGCGCGGACGGCGAACCCGTCGCCGCAGATTTTGTCCTGATCGGCATCGGGCTTTCCCCGAATACGGATCTCGCCGAGCGAGCCGGCCTCGTCGTCGACGGGGGCGTCGTCGTCGACGATCACAGCCGGACCAATGACCCGGACATCTACGCCATAGGGGATTGCTCCACTCACGCGCATCATGGGTTTCTGGAACGCAAGATCCGCCTCGAATCAGTTCCCAACGCTCTCGAACAGGCCCGCGCCGTGGCGGCGTCGATCACCGGCCGGGATATCCCGACCGCGGCGGCGCCATGGTTCTGGTCCGATCAATACGATCTCAAGCTGCAAATGGTCGGACTGTCGGACGGCTACGACACGCTCGTCTTGCGCGGTTCGCCGGAAAGCCGCTCCTTCATCGCTTTTTATCTCAAGGGGGGGCAGGTCATCGCGGCCGATTCGGTCAACCGCCTAGGCGACTTCATGGCCGCGAAACGGCTCGTCGGGGACAAAAGCCACGTTGCTCCGGATCAACTCGCCGACGAGACTGTTCCGCTCAAGACCTTGATCGCAAAAACGCTTTAGCTGAAGAAGTGTAGAAAGTGTTGGTAATTGAAGCGATCCGCGGTCGAAAGCTTTGGCGTTTCAACGCTTGGAAGGCTGGCGAGAATTGAGGCTCGCCAGCCCGCGCCTGCCTCTGTCGTCGTTGTCTGGCCCCTAAAAACCATGAAATGACGATAAAGGATATTCCGATCAGGCGGCTCCTCTGATCGATCAGAACAGGCTTTAACTTCGAAGCGATGTCTGATCGATCTTCGATGTCCGATCGACGAATATGTCCCTTCGATCGGAAAGCGCTCTAATTTGCGCCTTGCGTATTCGCGTCGTTGGGGCAATGCGGATGACCATCCGTGTTGTCCGCGTTCTTCGCGAAGGGCAATTGATCGCCGGGAGTCGCCTGCTGCAAAAGCAGAAGCGCGCGGGCGCGCCACGCAACAGAATGATCGGCGCAGGCGGTGTCGCCGGAGAGACCGAGGCCGCCGACGACCGTCTTGCCGCTGTAGAGCGCCAGACCGCCGCCAAAGGTGATTGTGCCGCCAATCCGTTGGCCGACCATCGGATCATAGGGCGTCCCGAACGACGAATAGTCGCCGCGGTAGGCAAGTTCCGAATTCAGGACGTTTCCGCCCTCGAGCCCCAGCAGCGGGTTGAAGACATTGGCGTTGCCGGGCTGAACGAACCGGTAGAGCTGGGCCGTGGACAGCGCGCTCGTTCCCGCCGAACCGATGTCGAGACTGAGGCCATTCGCAGTGAACGCCTTCGCCGCGGCGATCTGCCGGCTCGAAAGCCATTGCGAGCCCGTATTCGCGCCGGAAAAGGCGACGGCGCAAACAACGCCTCCACGATTGACTACAACGCCCCAGAAATGATTGTTGAAGCCTGTCGTGTCGTCGTTGTCGGCTTTGACAAGAGCAGATTTAAGCTTGTCGTAGGTGACGGGACAAGAAAAACCGCCCCCGCGATCATCCCATGCTTGAGCGTTACTGGTCATCGCCGCCAAAGTTAACGCCGAAAATGCTAAAAACCTCGAGCGCAATCCCTTAAGTTTTTTCATTATACCACCCTCTTGCGATAATCGGCCGAAGTATTTCGGCAAATTGAGGTCTTAATCAGCTAAAGCGAAACTGACAAGACTTTCGTCCAGAGGGAAAAAATCGTTTCAGTGTGATTATCTTTGGTTTTGTTGCTTTGCGGTAAAAGATTTTAGCTGGTCTCGTTGGCTTGGGCTTCGAAGCGCAGAGGAAAAACAAATAAAAGACGGTCCCAGCCGTAGAAAGAAGGAGTTCTCACCTTCGGGAATGCGTCGCGCCGCCGCCTAAAAAAAGACTGGGCGACATCCCTGATTTCGGATACATTGTTATCGTTTATCATAACTAAATTTTGTTTTTTAAAAATTAGGCGTAAGCGCCATGTCACTTATAAGGATTTTTGCGATTCAGCAGTGCGTTGCAGCCTTTGCGGCGCTTGCGTTGTGCAGCGAGGCCGCGGCGGCGCCAAAACTGTTTTCCGCCACTTCGGCGTGGAATGTTTCGATCCCCTCGTCCGGTGCGACCTGGAGCAGTTCTCAGGCCACGCCAAACGTCGTCGCCGGGCTCGACACCTGGGACAGCGGCAACACCTGGACGAATCCCTTCTACGTAGCGTCGAATACGACTCCCTGCCTTCAGCCGCTCCTGTACAATTCGAACGCCTGGTACAAGGTTTATACCGGAGAATGGCTCAGGTGGGGTAATTCCAGCGCCGTCGAGCAGGCGATTCTTGCGTCGTCAAGCGCGGAATTCCCCTACACCGGGAATGTATTTTCCTCGATCGCGACGACGTCATGGGTTCTGCCGCCTTCCTACAACAAGACGATGAATCCTGTTTCGTCGCCGGCGAGGTTTTGTTTCAGCGCGGACATGATTCCGGCTCCCGGACCCGACGGCGACCGCGCGGTCCTTCAGCCCAACAACCTCGTTCTCGAGACCTACTCCACCATCGTCCTGAGCAGCGGTCAGGTGGTCGCGCTGTCCTATGCCGTCACCGACCCTTCAAGCCGGGGCGACGGCTGGCAGAATGGGCAGAGCGCATCGATGTTGCCGCATTACGCGGGGCGGATCTACGACGATGAGATCAAGACAGGCATCAACCACGCCATTTCGATCAGCGTGCCGCCCAAATTTCTGGCCGCGCAAATCGCTTACCCAGCCTACGCTTTCGACCGCGATGCGATGAGGTCGAACCCGCCTTACTCCGGCGTGCTCCCCATGGGAAGCCGGCTCGCGCTGCCTCCATCTGTCACCAACGCCTCGTTGCGTCTGTCGACGCCCGAAGGCGTAGCGATTGCGAACGCGGCGCGACGCTTCGGTTTCATTATCATCGATCGCGGCGGAGGCGGCGTTACGCTCTGTGTCAATCCCAAAGGCGCCGCTTTGAATTCCACGCTGCACGCCTGGAACTGGGGTTTGCAGTCGGACCTCAACGCCATTTTCGCCAAGGTCAGACGCGTGCAGTTTCCGATCGCGACCAATCCTTGAAAGAGTTGAAGTCGAAGGTTCGAGGCGGCTTCGTTCCGCGAGGCCGCCTCGCAGCTTTGAGACAGGTTTAGCGCGGTAGATGCCTGAGGCTCAAGCCGAGACCGGCGATCGCCGCGCCGCGCAAGATGAGATCGACGCCGATAAACAGTCCGATCGCCCACAAGCCGGTGAACGGCCAGCGCGAGATTAGAAGCGCGCCGAGCGCCAGGCTGACCACGCCGTCGAGGATCGACAACGCTCCATTATGCATATGTGAAAACAAGGCGAAGCCAATTGTGACCACTCCGGCGGCGAGAAAATAAAACGCCATGATGAGCGTGATCGCCTCGCCGCTGATGGTTGGACGGGTGACGAAGATGAAACCGGTAATGGCGAGGAAAATCGCCCACAGGACATGGATGAAAAACGCGGTCCAGTAGCCGGTCAGCGAGAAGGCCGTGAAAAACACGGCGAAACCCGCAATCAGCAGCACGGCTCCGAGGAAGACAACGTAGACTAAAGTCGCGGTTCTGGCCCGCCAGATCGCCAGCGCTCCCAGAATCGCTATGCCGACGCCGAGCGCGACGAGCCAGCCCCAATGGGCCGGGAGGCTTCCGGGCGCCTCGGCGATAAAAACGTCAAATTGCTTTTGCATCTGTTCCCCTTGCGAAAATTTGTGCGCGTATTGATGTCGGCGCCGCGCAGATTGATGTTTTTAACCCATCTGCGCAACAGCCGACGGGAGCCGATTCTACGCTGGCGTTCAATCATGTTGTGATTAGAGGAGCATCCCGGAAAGCCTGTTCACGATCGAGCCCAGACAGATCAGAACAACAAGCAACTTGAGAATCTGGGACAATTTGGCGTCCGGACAGAATCTGTCGATGACCCAGAACAGGAGCGCGGCGATGACGACAATAATCAGGATGCCGATGAGGAGAGAGAGCATTTTTGACCGTCCAATCGTAAAGATCAAGCCAGATAAGGATCAAGCCGGATCAGGAATATTCACTCCGGAACCATAAATGATTTTTGGCTCCCCGCGTATGGCTTTCGTCACGGCGTAGCACACGGTTCTTTTGGTTTGAGGGCGGGCGTAGTTCCGCGTTCGACGCGTCGAAGTCTGCGTTGAATGGAAGACCGCGAATTCAATTATTGGCCCGCTGCATCGGTCAGGATTTTCGCCATGAATTTCGTGGCCGTCTGGTTCACGGAGGCCGCCTGTGCGCTTAGCCGGCGATAAACGTCCGGGGCCAGCGGCGTTGTGGCGAGAATCAATGCGCCCTGCGCGAGGGAATTGGCGGGCGCTTTTTCTTGAACCAGCGCGGCGAACCGCATCAGGCGGCTGAGTTTCTGGGCGTCCGTCAGATCCGGAAGCTTCGTGACGATCGGGCAATAGGCGGAGATAAGCGCATTGACGACCTGCGGATACGAGAGGCCCGGCTGACGCACGCGCAGCCGGTTTATGATCTCATAGATCTCCATCGTCAGATCGACAGGATCGTCGCTTTTCAGGATCTCCGCATCAGCGGCGGTCGTCGTCGCCAGCACCTCTTTCTCGTATGCTTCGGGACATTGCAGTCCCTGCGCGGTGCGCGCTTCAACGCAGTAAAGCGACCCAAACAAGACGGCGCATATGTAGCTGATCGCCGGAAGTCTCAATCTCGATGGAAACCGTGTCTGCATTCCCTCTACTCCGGTTGAAAAGACAGCTGAGAAAACCAGCGCCATCAGAAATTCTGACACAGAATAAAGCGCTTCCGAAGAAAATGCCGATTTGACCTTGGCCGAGGAGCGATGCCGCCAATGTCAAGATCGCGACTTCGATTATCGCGATCTTCTCGCGCTCTGAATCCTCGAATTCTGCAACCCCTGTTGGAGGTTCGCCGTGATCGATTTGAAGAGCCGGATCGCCTTTAGACTCGTCTGGACTTGAAACCCCGCTGCCTCAGCGTATCCGGGCTATATCGGGCCTTTGACTCATGTGTTCTCTATATGTTCTCTTTCGGCTCCCTTTTACCAGAGCCGCCGCATGCGCCTTCCGATACAAATCGAACGGTTGTACCTCGATTTCGACGGCTTTTTCGCCAGCGTTGAACAGCAGGCGAGGCCGCATTTGCGGGGGTGCCCTGTCGGCGTAACGCCGTTCGCGGGGGCTGAACACACCTGCGTCATCGCCTGCTCCCGCGAGGCCAAGCTGCGCGGCGTCAAAAACGTCATGCCGATCGCCGAGGCGCGTGAGCGGTGCCCCGATATTATCCTCGTGCCACAGACGCCCGATCTCTACCGTCGCGCGCATAATGCGCTGCTTTCTGAAATCTCCGCCGTCATCCCGGTCGATGCGGTTAAATCCATCGACGAATTGACTTGTCGCGTCGCGCCTGCTGATCGGGACGAACCGCTCACTCTCGCCAAGCGGATCAAGGCGAGAATCGCCGAGAATATTGGCCCCTATCTCACCTGCTCTGTCGGCTTCGCGGCGAACCGGCAACTGGCGAAGATGGCGTGCAAGGCGGGCAAGAAGCTCGATGAGCGCAGCTATGGCGACGGCTGCGCCATCTGGTTTCCCCGCGATATGCCGGCGCCGCTCTTGCGGCTTGAACTCAAGGACATTCCGGGCGTCGGCTCGCGCATGGAAAGTAAATTATTCCGCGCAAAAATTCATTCGATGGCCGACCTGCTGGCGACGCAACCCAAACATATGCGCAAGCTTTGGGGCAACGTGACGGGCGGGCGGCTTTGGTACGCTCTGCACGGCTACGATATTCAGACTCCTCCCTCTGGTCGCGGCATGTACGGACATGGCCGGGTGCTGCCTCCCGAGAACCGCAGGCCGGAGCACGCCCGCTCCGCGTCCAGATTGCTTGCGACCAAGGCGGGGCGGCGCATGCGGCGCGACGGCTGGAACGCGGGACGGCTGGCGTTGTGGCTCGACCTGATGCGCGATGGGTCATGCAGCCGCTCACGCGGGTTGCCTGCCGTCCACGATGACCAGGCCATTCTTTCTGCGCTCCAATCCTTGTGGGATGAAGTCGGCGACAGCCTGCCGCCTCGCGCGCGCGTCATGCGTCTTGGCGTCACGTTGTTCGATCTGACTCGCGCCAGTGAGCGCCAACTCGACATATTGCTCGACGATGACGCAACTCGCCGCCGCTGGGAACGCGCGACAGAAGCTATCGACGCGCTCAATCGCAAATATGGCCGCACGCTGGTCAGCATCGGCCCATGGACGCCGCCGCCGGGAGGTTATGCCGGGGGGAAAAATCAGTTACACGCGCATTCCGCGCGCCGAGGATTTTTGGTGAGCCCATGAGCTGGAAATCCGACCTGAAACTCGCTGATCTGGACGCGGCGACGCTGATCGAGGTGACCTGTAAACGCTGCGGGCTCTCTCGCTACAAGCAACAGGCAGCGTTGATGCAGCGCCCGGAACTGGAGCAAGCCTATCTCGACGAGGTGGAGGGCGCGCTACGATGTTCGAACCGTTTCTGCCAAGGAGCGGTGCGCGTCGCGCTGACCTTTGATGACCATACAGAGGGATTCGTCGGCGGGATGGCGTGAGGATGGAACGCTCGATCCATGCCGATCTTGCGGCGCGCGGAATCGATCAGCGCCACGTCGAGGCGCTTAAGAGCATATTCCGATCGGATTGAATCAATCCAATCGAGAAGACTATGCTCAAGTTTTTGACTCTCTGGAGCGATTTCTGATTGATCGCATGACTTCATGCGATCGGAAAGCGCTCTAAGGTTGTCGGTAGGCGCGTAATGGATTAAGGGCGCCGCACGGCGTCCGATTCATTCTGAAAAGCCATTCAGTTGTGAAGGCCAAAGATGAAGGGCGAAAAGATGCTGCCGCTCACAGCTATCCGAGGTCGATTCTGTACTCGAATGTAAATTAATAAAGATATCTAACTCGTTGATTTTGATGGTGGGCGCACACAGGCTCGAACTGTGGACCCGCTGATTGTCCGTCGTCAGATGATTTGAGACAGTTTCAGGTTATTCGGAACGGAGGTTCTGGCTCATCGACATTAAAGGTTAAGCGGCCTGCAGTTGGTGC
>NZ_FOSN01000008.1 GCF_900114285.1 Methylocapsa palsarum
GGGCGTTATCTCAACAGCTTGACTGCTCGACCACATGAAACAACCGTAACCGAATGAGGCGAATTGTCAAGCTTTGCGTGAGACACTACACTAGCTTGGAGGGCGTGACCGTGACCGAGAACCAAACTCGCCGCCTTTTCCTCGCATCCGGATCCGCCGCCACCGGCCACGGCAGCGCGCCCTCAGCGGAGCTCGGCAAATCAGGGAGCAGCATCAACCCAGAATTAAGGGCGCTCGCGGCCGAACTCGATAAGACGAAAGCGTACTATCGAAACCTCGAAAAGCTCGTTTCCAGCGCGGTCGACCGGATCGCTGCGGATCGCGCTGCCGGCGCCGCTTTTCAAGAGGTCCTTAGGCTGGAGCATGAGATAGCAAAATCGGTTGCCACGAATTTCGAAGAGGCGAAGTTAAAGGCTCGATATGTTGAGCTTTACTTTGTCGATGACGCGATAACCGAATCGATCATCCGCGACCTTCTCGCGTCCTGAATCCTCGAATCTGGGAACTCCGTTGGATGGACGCCATGATAAATTTGAAGAGTCAGATTTTCTACGTCCTTTGGGAGCGTCTGCGCGAACTTGAGGCTGCTGAGGCGGAGGGTTATCGGGTTCAGAAGAGTTTGGAAGCGACACGTTCAATTCTTCGAGAATTACCGGACGTTTCGATCGCCAAGATCCCTGCGGCGAAGAAACATGATGATCGCCGGTTGAGGCTGAATTAGACGGCCGCGGCGGCGAACACCCAAAAGCGCGGGCGTTGCCATCATATCGCGGCGGCAGGCGCCGCTGAGACGCGCGGCTCGCTCGTCTGTCGTCCGGATTGACCGTTTTGAAACGGCAGCGCGAGCTGAAAAGAGCTGATGGGCGTGCGCCCGTCGCGCCGCAGGACGGCGTGCGGGAGCACCCTTAATGGCTGTACCGCCCCGCAGACCGTCCCAAATTGTTTGGTAATGAAATCGCATTAATCATAGGCGAGGAAATTTTGACGGGCGGCATCAATTCGCACTTCGCCTTTTGGCGCGCTCCGCCACTATGCGCGCCCTTAAAGTCGACCAGCTGCCGAAGCGAGACGCACGCCTTCTGGAAGACCTC
This sequence comes from Methylocapsa palsarum, assembly GCF_900114285.1. Taxonomy (GTDB): domain Bacteria; phylum Pseudomonadota; class Alphaproteobacteria; order Rhizobiales; family Beijerinckiaceae; genus Methylocapsa; species Methylocapsa palsarum. The sequence continues at coordinate 1,092 of NZ_FOSN01000008.1, forward strand.
AGTTTATATCGAATCGTTGCAACTTATGCGTCTATGCTCGAATGGAACGGTCGGTTTCGGCGAAAGTCTGCCGAAGCCTCCAACTTGAGCCAAGAGTAATGTCAGAGCCGGAATGGAACAGTACGACGACACCTGAGGAAGGATCGATCGTTCATGTCCTCGCCGAGGACGATTTTGGCCAATATCCCGTTCCGTTCCGGATTCTTTTTAAGGACGACCGGTGGTGGAATGCTCACACCGGAGAAGAGCTTGAGGTGTTTGTTGCAGGCTGGCGAGAAGCCAGCGATACCGATTGATCGCAGACACCCTCGCATGAGAATGGCGTCCGACGAGACGACAAAAATTTGCCATCAACTGAAACTATGCAGGCGTCAATAAAAGAGCCGCCAGCATTGCTGCAAGCGGCCCAAGTCATGGGAGGAAACGCCCAAGGAGGGCGTGTAGAACAAAGCAAGAAGCGCGCCTAGCAGGTGACAATTAGGAGATTTGTTCGCCGGCTTGGAGTGGTCCAGTCCGCTTAAAGTGGGCGAGCCGCGCGACGTCGAGGATGATCCGTGCCGCGCCGTCGCGATTATCTGCGCGTGTCAATGCCTCGATTACGGGCCAATCGGTCAACACATAGGCGGCCATGTCGATCCCGCGCCGGGCGACATCGATGAGCGCGACGTCGATCCGCTCAAGGTTCTCCGCCGGGGCGTAGTGGATCGCTGCGCCGGGTCGACCACGCATGGCGTCCCAATCGCGAGCACGAGCCAAGTAGCGCTGGAAACGCGAGCGAAGTTCTTTTTATCCCATACGGGCGGTTAGAAGCTCGTGAGGGAGAGGAAGAAAGCTGCGGTCCGTTGCCCCATGCGTTGCCCCCGCAAAAAAATAGCTCAACGGCAACAGTAGAAACTTAGCCAAGTCTTTGATATCTTTGGTGAGCGCGATGGGATTCGAACCCATGACCCTCTGATTAAAAGTCAGATGCTCTACCAACTGAGCTACGCGCTCTCTTTTGAGGTCAGCGTGAAGTAGCCGCAACGGCCGCCAGCGTCAATCCCGAAGCGGGATCGAGCGTCAGCCTTGCGCGTAATGGGCGAAGATCATCAGGCCGGCGAAGACGACGGCCGAGATCAGCGTGGTCCAGAGGCCCTTGACGAGCAGACGGGGCGCAACCGGAGCGCCCGGCTCGGTCCCCGAGACGATTTCCCCGGCCTCGTGCTGAGAACGCACGCCGAACGGCAGCACAGCGAAAAGGACGGTGAACCAGATCGTGAAGTAAATCGCCATCGACAAAGGAAGCGAGAAAGGCATGCGCGTCATCCGAAGGTTTTCTGCGCCGACCGAGCGCGGGAAGGCTGGCCGCGGCGCAGGATAGAAGGGAAACGCGGGGCGTCAAACCAGCGGCCCGGACTCTGGCCAAGGGTGGACTCCACCAAGGATGGACTCGGGCCAAGAATCAGGTCGATGCGCCGGAGGCGACGCAATTTTGAGCGAAGCCTTAACATTTCGCCTCATTTTCGCCATTGTCAGCTCTGTCTGCGCGCCTGATACTGTTCGCGATTCGGCGCGCCGCTCTCTGATGGCGCTCGCGCCAACTCCTTGAGAAGCTCGAGGATGAAAGGGTTAGAAATGCCTCAAGGCTTTCGGGGGTCGGGCCGCAGGCTGGCCTGCGCCTCGGCCGGACTGGCGCTCGCAGCTTTCGCGGCGCAGGCGATCGCCCATGAATCGCAGCAACCGGACGCGCCCTCGGTGGATCTGGCCGGCCGGCCCCGCGCGACGGCGCCGCCGCGCGAGATCGTCGCCTATTCCGGGCCCCACGCTCCCGGAACGATCGTTGTCTCGACGGAAGAGCGCCGGCTTTATTATGTCCTGCCCGGCAATCAGGCCGTCAAATATGGAATCGGGGTCGGGCGGCCGGGTTTCGAATGGAGCGGAACGCAAACGATCGTCATGAAAAGAGAATGGCCCTCGTGGTCGCCGCCGCCCCAGATGATCCGCCGGCGTCCCGATCTGCCGCGTTTTATGCCGGGCGGTCCCGCCAATCCGCTCGGCGCCCGCGCGATGTACCTCGGCGGCACGCTGTACCGCATTCACGGCTCGAACGAGCCCGAATCGATCGGCAGGGCGGTGTCCTCGGGCTGCATCAGGATGACCAACGAAGACGTCACGGATCTTTATGAACGCGTCCAGATCGGCGCGAGGGTCATTGTTCAGCGCTGAAACCGGCGAATCCCGGCGATACGCCCCTTTTGCGATCAGGCTTGTCCGGCGCGGTCGCGGCTAAGTCCCTTGGCGGCAAGCGCGGCCTCATAGGCCGCCCACATTTGCTCCCGCCGCGAGCCCAGTTCGTGCAGATACGCCCAGGTGAAAATCCCGGTTGAATGGGAATCATCGAAGATCAGCCGCACCGCATAGGTGCCGACCTCCTCGATCCCGGCGATGGCGCAATGACGCTTGCCCCCAACCGTCAGGCGCTCTTCCGCGCGATGGCCCTGGACTTCCGCGCTTGGGCTCATCACCCGCAGATATTCGGCGGGAAGATCGAAGGCGCGCCCGCCCTCGAAACTGATCCGCAGGACTCGGCCAGAGTCTTGAATGCGAAGCTCGCTTGGCCATGGCCCAATTTTTTCGTTCATCGATCTGACCTGTCCCGCAACCTTGCCGCCTGCAACCTTGTTAGCCATTTTTTGTCGTGGCGCGAACGCTTCGGCAAATGCTAAATGAAAAACGATGACGCTCTTCGACGAAACTCTCGAAACTCCCTTGGCCGACGCGCCCGCCAGACCATTGCGGCCGGGACTGACGACGGCCGCGCCGGCGCTGATCGACCCTTTCGGGCGGGAAATTTCCTATGTGCGCGTCTCGGTGACCGACCGGTGCGACATGCGCTGCGTCTATTGCATGTCGGAAGACATGAATTTCCTGCCAAAGCGCGATCTTTTGAGTCTCGAGGAACTCGACCGGCTCTGCGCCGCCTTCATCGGACGCGGCGTGCGAAAACTCAGGATCACCGGCGGCGAACCTCTTGTGCGCCGCAATATCATGAGCCTCTTCCGGTCGCTTTCGCGCCATATCGAGTCCGGGGCCCTTGCCGAACTCACCCTGACGACCAACGGCTCCCAGCTTGCGCCTCATGCGGCGGCGCTCGCGGATTGCGGCGTGCGGCGGCTGAATATTTCCCTCGATTCCCTCGATCCGCAAAAATTCCGGGCGATCACGCGTTGGGGCGACCTTAAACAGGTTCTGGCGGGACTCGACGCGGCCCAACGCGCCGGCCTCGCGGTGAAAATCAACATGGTCGCGCTCAAGGGCGTCAACGACGGCGAAATCGTCCCGATGCTGGAATGGGCGCACGGGCGCGGGATCGACCTGACCTTGATCGAAGTCATGCCGCTCGGCGACATCTCGCAGGATCGCGTCGGCCAGTTTCTTCCTCTCAGCCTTGTCGAGAGCCAGTTGGCCGAGCGCTACACGTTGCGCGCCCTTGATTACAAGACCGGCGGCCCCGCCCGCTATGTCCGCGTCGCCGAAACCGGCGGCAGACTCGGATTCATAACGCCGCACACGCACAATTTCTGCGAAAGCTGCAACCGGGTGCGCGTGACCTGCACCGGCACGCTGTACATGTGTCTTGGCCAGGAAGACGCGGCCGACCTGCGCGGGCCGCTGCGCTCGTCGGCGGCGGACGATCTGTTGAAGGACGCCATCGAAGACGCCATCGCCCGCAAGCCCAAGGGCCATGATTTCGTCATCGACCGCTCGGGCGCGAAGCCTGCGGTGGCGCGGCATATGAGCGTCACCGGCGGCTGACGCGTCGTCCCGTTGAACTTCACTCAATAACAATCCTCGGCGCGGCGCGAGCTCGGCCTGCCTCGAGTTTGTCTTTCACGAGGCGGGCAATGTCCCGGTACACCGCCGCGTGAGCGCCGTCCGGCTCGACCGCGGCGACGGGACGACCGGCGTCCGAAGTCTCCCGAATTCCCATATGGAGCGGCACTTCTCCAAGGAACGGAACCCCGTATCGATCCGCTTCATGGCGGGCGCCGCCATGAGCGAAAATATCGGACCGGCCGCCGCAATGGGGACAAAGGAAATAGCTCATGTTCTCGACGATGCCGAGCACCGGCACATCGACCTTCTTGAACATGGCGATGCCGCGCCGGGCGTCGATCAGCGCCAGATCCTGCGGCGTCGAAACAATCACCGCGCCCGCCAGCGGAACGGACTGGGCCAGAGTCAATTGCGCGTCCCCGGTGCCCGGCGGCATGTCCACAACAAGACAATCGAGCTCGCCCCAGGCGACGTCGCGGAGCAATTGTTGGATCGCGGACATCACCATTGGCCCGCGCCAGATCATCGGATCCTCCTCGTCGACCAGGAAGCCGATGGACATCGCCTTGATCCCGTAGGCCTCCAGCGGCTGGATGGTCCGGCCGGACGAGGTCGGTTTGGATTTCAGCCCAAGCAGGCGCGGCAGCGAAGGCCCATAGATATCGGCGTCGAGAATTCCGATGCGCCAGCCGAGGGAGGCGAGGGCCAGCGCAAGATTGACGCAGGTCGTCGATTTGCCGACGCCGCCTTTGCCGGACGCCACGGCGATGATGTTGGCGATTCCCGGAATAGCGATGTTGCGAGGCGCGGGCGTCTTCGGCGACGGGGCGGGCGGCGCCTCGGCGGTGAGGCTGACCAAGGCGCTGACGACCCCGCTGACCTTCCTCGCAGCGGCGTCGGCGGCGACGCGCATCGGCTCCATCGCAGCCGAAAGCTTCGGGTCGATCGCGATCGAAAGATAGACCTTCCCTTCTCGGACTGTGAGTCCCGCAATCGCTCCGGATTGTGGCAGAGGCGTCTTGCCGTCTGGCCCAGGCACGGCCTGAAGCGCCTTGAGCACGTCTTGATCGTTGACCATTTGTGAGTGAGCTCCATCCCTTCGGCGCCACGCGCCGCGCAAAACTGTTTGCGGCATATTCAAATGCCGGGCCTTGTTTTTGAAAGCAATGCAAAACGCGTCGAACGGCGGGTTTCACTTTGTCCCGCATTGAACCGACGACGACGCAACTCCGCTTTGTGCAGCCTTATCCCGTCGTATATAACCTGTCCGCCAGAGGAGCGATGCGGCCGTCGCCCCTCGATAGACCTTGGAGAGAAATCCTGTTTGCAAGCGTTTCCCGGCCTCTCGTCGACAGCGCCCGGCGCCTCATTCTAGGAGCCGCCTTCGTTCTCGCGTCATCGATCGCCGCGTCTTCCGTGAACGCCGAGGAAACCGCCCCAAAGGTCTGGACCGAGGTCACGATCGCAAGCGAAGGGTCGCGCCCGCCTTATAATTACTTCGACAATAACGAACTTGCCGGTTTTGAAATCGATCTGGGGCGCGAGCTCTGTTCACGAATGAAGGTGTCTTGTCGTTTTGTCGCGCAGGACTGGGACGGCCTCATTCCCGGCCTGCTGGCGCATCAATACGACGCGATCATGGCCGCGATGGAGATCACGGACGCCGCACGCGAAAAGATCGCATTCACCAAGCCCTATGTGCGGATGCCCTCGGCCTTCATGGCGTCAAGGGATAACGTTCCAGCCGACGTCAGCCCGGCCGGACTCGCCGGAAAACGCCTTGGCGTCGAGTCGGGCGGGCCGCATCAAGCCTTTCTGGAGGATCTCTACAAACAATCTGAAATTCACGCCTATGCCACTCTCGAAGAAGCGGTTCTGGATCTGGCCGAGAGCCGCCTTGACGCGGTCATTGGGGATAAGGACGCTCTGGACGAGTTCATCCGGACTCGTCACGAGGCGCAGAATTGCGTATTCGTCAGCGATGTCCCGCGCGACCCGGTCTATTTCGGCGATGGCGATGGCGTCGGCCTCAGAAAGAGTGACGTGGCGCTCAAGGCGATGTTCGAGAAGGCCCTCGATTCAGTGATGGAGGACGGAACCTTCGCCAAAATCAGGGCGAAATATTTCAACTTCGACATCAACTGAAACGCCCGCGCCCCGGTCCAAACCCCTATTTGAACTCTCCGGGTTGATTTGGCGGAATGACAGGGGTCGAGTTCGGGTTCGGCACTGGAGCATGTTCCGATCGGATTGAATCAATCCGATCGATAAGAATATGCTCAAGCTTTTGACTCTGGAGCGATTTCTGATCGATCGCATGACTTCATGCGATCGGAAAGCGCTCTCGCGCCGGTTTGACGATTTCCGGATCAATTCCCGGCGCTGGCTTAAAAGCGCCCTGGCTGCTGCTTCGTCCGTCGAATTGCCCTAACCCGGCAGGCGGTTTTTTTTCGGGAATGGTCTCGCTGCCGCCCGGCGCGCCAGACGCCATCTGTGCGAACGCCGGTCCAGCCAGAACGGAGGCGAGAACAAGCGCAAAATCGGCTCTCATCGATCAACTCCATGATAAACACCGATTTTTAACGCCGTCCGCCTTCCTTTCGTTCCGCTGTCTCAGACCGCGTCCCGGGACTTCTGTTTGCAATCTCCGACGCCCAGAAGCTCGCCCTCGGGAGCGGCCTCAAGGCGCCGCTCCATCTTTCTTTCTTCACGGCGGATGACATACATACTGGCGAAGACGCCGGCCACGATTGCGATGAGCGCGGCGATTCCGAGGGGTCCGCTCACGCGGTGAAGGGCGTCCCCGAACAGATATCCGCCTGTCCCCATTAAAACCGCCCAGAGAATTCCGCCGGCGGCGTTATAAAAGAGAAACGGGCTCCAGGCGTAATTGTTGACGCCTGCGAGCAGCGCCGCGAAAATCCTGAGCAAAGCGATAAACCGGCCGAAAAAGACGATTTTCGCCCCATGTTTGTTGAAAAGGTACTGGCCAAGCTTGAGCCGGCTTTCGGGCAGGTGGATGAACTGGCCGTAGCGCTGCAGAAGGTTCGCCCCGAAGGTGCGGCCGATCCAGAAGCCTATATTGTCCCCGATGATTGCGCCCGCCGCCGCGGCGGCCATGACATAGGCGAGATCGAGATTGCCGGTCGCCCCCGCATAGGCCGCGGCGAGAATCAGCGCTGTTTCCCCCGGGAATGGAAGGCCGCCGCTCTCCAGCATCACGATGAAGAAGACAGCCCAATAGCCATGCTGCGCGATAATCGAATGAAGGTCGATTGAAAACACAGAGGCTCCGGATTTCGGGACGCGGCCGAACTGCGGAGATATAGACCCACGCCGGATTTCGCAAGGCGTGGCGCAGTTTCCTCAAAGACCGCCCGTGAAGCCTCCGCTCCAAGCGCCTCATTTCCGAGCGCCTCATTTTCGAGCGCGCCAGCGCCCGCGCGCCCTTCAGGCGGGCGCGCCCTCGCCGTCGAGGAAGAATGTTCCGCGGACGAATTGAATCGGAACTGAATCGCCCGCGCGGACGCTGACCGAGGAATGGGTTTCTATCTCGACGCGTCCCGCGTGCGCGGGAATTTCGATCTCGGCCCGCCGCGTGGCTCCGTTCCGGCGAACCGCGACGATTTGCGCCTGAAGCGAGTCCGGCTGGCTGTCGCCGATCACGATGTCCTGCGGGCGCACGAACAATCTCCCCTTGCCGGACGTACCAGCCTTGCTTTCGATCCGCAGCTGATGCGCGCCGATATAGACGTATCCCGCCTCGATATGAGCCTCTATCGGCGTCGCCTCGCCGATGAACCCGTTGACGAAGGGCGTCGCCGGCTGGTCGTAAATCTCGTCCGGAGTGCCAACCTGCTCGATCCGGCCGCCGTTGAGCACGGCGACGCGGTCAGAGAGCTCCAGCGCTTCGTCCTGATCGTGCGTGACGAATGTCGTCGTATGTCCGGTGCGCTGGTGAATTTCGCGCAGCCATCCGCGCAGGTCGCGCCGAACCTTGGCGTCAAGAGCCCCGAAGGGTTCGTCGAGTAAAAGGACGCGCGGTTCGACCGCCAGCGCGCGGGCCAGGGCCACGCGCTGGCGTTGGCCGCCCGAGAGTTGAGCGGGGCGACGCTTTTCGAGACCGGTTAACTGAACGAGATCGAGCAGTTCCAGAGCCCGGCGCCGGATCTCGGCCTTCGGCGGCCGCAATTCGCGGCTTCTGACCTCAAGTCCGAACGCAATATTGTCGGCGATCGTCAGATGCTTGAACAGGGCGTAATTCTGAAACACGAAGCCGACGCGCCGTTCCTGCACCGACTTTTGCGATGCGTCCTCCCCGCCGAAAAAGATCGAGCCCGAATCGGGAATGTCGAGGCCCGCGATGATCCGCAACAAAGTCGTCTTGCCGGAGCCGGACGGACCCAGCAGTCCCATCAATTCGCCGCTCTTGACGTCGAGGGAGACGCCGTCCAGCGCCGGACGGGAGGAAGAGGCTGTAAAAGTCTTGACGATATCGACCGCGCGGACATGCATGGAAGCTTAACCCTTTTCAGTGACGGCGTGATTTTCCTGGAAGTTCATCGCCGAAACGGGATTCAAGAACTGTCTTCAGAACAAGCGTGACGAGCGCCAGCAAGGCGAGAAGCGACGCCACGGCAAAGGCGGCGGCGACATTGTATTCGTTGTAGAGAATCTCGACATGCAGCGGCATCGTGTTGGTCTTGCCGCGAATATGTCCGGAGACGACTGACACCGCGCCGAACTCGCCCATGGCGCGGGCGTTGCACAACAGCACACCATAAAGAAGCGCCCATTTGATATTGGGCAGCGTCACCCTAAGAAACGCGGTGAAGCCGGTCGCGCCAAGGGACAGCGCCACCTCTTCGTCGCCTGTGCCCTGATCTTCCATCAAGGCGATGAGTTCGCGCGCGACAAAGGGAAACGTGACGAAAACGGTGGCGAGCACGATTCCGGGAACAGCGAAAATGATTTCGATATCATGCGCCTTCAGCCAGGGGCCAAGAAGACCCTGGGCCCCGAACAGAAGGACGTAGATCAGACCCGCGACCACCGGCGAAACGGAAAACGGCAAGTCGATCAGGGTGATCAGGAAGCTTTTGCCGGGAAAACGGAATTTCGCGATCGCCCACGCCGCCGCCAGACCGAACAAGATGTTCAACGGCACGGCGATCGCCGCCACCGTGAGCGTCAGCCAGATCGCCGAGCGCGCGTCTGGCGTGCTCAATGCGGAAAAATAGGCGCCGACTCCCTTCGCGAAAGCCTCGTAGAAAACGACGGCGAGCGGAAGCACCAGGAAAAGCAGCAAAAAGATTACGGCGATGGCGATCAGCACGCCCGCCAGAACCGGCCCCTCCCCGGTCACCGGGCTGCGCGTTTTCACGTGCGCTTTCGTGCGGCCTTCGATGGTGACGGGGCGCGCTTCCGCCCAGTCGGCTAAAGTCTCAGACATAGCCAAGCCTCCTTCGGCTCCAGGCCTGGATCAGGTTGATCGCCAGCAGGATGAAAAATGAAGCTCCAAGCATCACCGTCGCGATCGCCGTCGCGCCCGCGTAATTGAATTCCTCGAGCTTCACGATGATCAGCAGCGGAGCGATTTCGGAAACATATGGCAGATTGCCGGCGACGAAGATGACCGATCCGTATTCGCCGACGCCGCGGGCGAAGGCCAAGGCGAACCCGGTCAGAAGCGCGGGCGTCAAGGTCGGCAAAATCACACGCGAGAGCGTCTGATATCGCGTCGCGCCGAGAGTCGCCGACGCCTCCTCGAGATCGAGATTGAGTTCCGCGATGACCGGCTGAACCGTGCGCACGATAAACGGCAGGCCGATAAAGACGAGCGCCACCACGATCCCAAGCGGCGTATAGGCGATTTTCCACCCAAGCGGCGCGAGCCATACGCCAATCCAGCCATTGGGCGCGTAAATCGCCGCGAGCGCGATGCCGGCGACGGCGGTCGGCAGGGCGAAGGGAAGATCGACGGCGGCGTCCAGCAGACGGCGCCCCGGAAATTCGTAGCGCGACAGAACCCAGGCGACGATTCCGCCGAACACGACATTGATTCCGGCGGCGGCGAGCGCGAGGCTGAAACTCGTTCGCAAGGCGGCGAAAGTCCGGGGCTCCATTGCGATCTGCCAGATGCCGGACAGTCCGAGGCTGCTTGCGCGAAGCACGAGCGCGGCGAGCGGCAACAGCACGATGGCGCCGAGATAAAGCAAGGTGTAACCCAGCGTCAGCCCGAAGCCCGGCAGGATGGAATTGCGTTGTGAAACAAGTGACAAGTGCGGCAAACCTTCCTAATACGAGCCGCTCGCGGCGCCTCGCCCGGACGCCTGAAACGTGCGGCGCGCGGACGACTAGAGCGCTCCGACCAAGCGGTTCGGCGAAGATAGAACTATATTTCTATCGTCTTTATGGACCATATGCCAGAGCAAATCGAATGAGCCAATGAAAAATATTATACGTTTTTTTTACGTAGAATATTTTATACCTCGTCAAATAGCGTATTTTGGGATATAGGCGAGATGGAAGAGCGCCGCGCGCCCTCGCGCCCGCTCTGCTCCGGATCGGGCGCCCCAGATCGGGATCTCTCTCCAGATTGAGAACTCATGACGCAAGTGATCTCTGCAAATCGCCTCGTTGACGGGCGCGTCGTCTATCTCTCGGCCGACGGCTCCTGGGGCGAAGCCATTGACGCCGCACGGCTGTTCGCGACGGCGAATGAAACCGAAGCCGGCCTCGCCGCGGCCCAGGAAGACGTCGCCCGCAATCTGATCATCGATCCTTTTCTCGTCGGCGTCGCGTTTAGCGGAGGCCTTTTGCGAGCGGGGTCGCTGCGCGATGAAATCCGGGCGCGGGGCCCGACGGTCGGCTATGCGCCGACATCGATCAGCGGCGCATCCGCGGCGAAACGGAGCTGATATGTATCGTTATGACGAATTCGACCAAACCTTCGTCGCCGCTCGCGTGACTCAATTCCGCGATCAGGTCGCGCGAAGACTCTCCGGTGAATTGACCGAAGAGCAATTCCGGCCGCTGAGGCTGATGAACGGGGTCTACCTGCAATTGCACGCCTACATGCTGCGGGTCGCAATTCCCTATGGCACGCTGTCGTCCCGGCAATTGCGCAAGCTCGCCTTTATCGCCAGACGCTACGACAAGGGCTATGGCCATTTCACGACGCGGCAGAATATCCAGTACAATTGGCCGGCTCTCGTCGACTGCCCCGACATCCTTGACGAACTCGCCAGCGTTGAAATGCACGCCATCCAGACCTCCGGCAATTGCATCCGCAACGTCACGTCGGACCAGTTCGCCGGCGCAAGCGCCGACGAGATCGAGGATCCCCGTCCCTACGCGGAGATTCTCCGGCAATGGTCGTCCTTCCATCCCGAATATTCGTTCCTGCCGCGCAAGTTTAAAATCGCGGTGAACGGCGCGGCCAAGGACCGCGCGGCGCTGCAAGTCCATGACATTGGCTATCAGATCGTCCGGAACAGCGACGGCGAAACAGGATTTGCGGTTTATGTGGGCGGCGGTCTCGGCCGGACGCCGTTGATCGCCCACAAGATCCGCGACTTTCTCCCTAAGGCCGACCTACTCGCCTACACCGACGCCATCTTGCGCGTCTACAATCTCGAAGGACGGCGGGACAACAAGTACAAGGCGCGCATCAAGATCCTTGTTCATGAGAAGGGTCCAGACGTCATCGCCGCCGAGGTCGAGGCCGAATTCGCGAACCATCGCGACGCGGCGCTGACGCTGCCAGAGCGCGACATCGCCCGCATCGAGGCCTATTTTGCTCCCCCAGATCTTCACGCGCGCGACGCCAGATCCGCCGTCGCCGAGGCCCGCAAGGCGAAAGATCCGGCCTTCGCGCGCTTTGCTTCTCAAAACGTCGCGCCGCATAAAACGCCGGGCTATGGGGTCGTCACCATTTCGTTGAAGCCGATCGGCGGCATTCCCGGCGACGCCAGCGCAACGGATATGGAGGTCGTCGCCAGCCTCGCCGAACGTTTTTCGGCCGACGAGATTCGCGTCGCGCACGAGCAGAACCTCGTCCTGCCCCATGTCGCGCTGGACGATTTGCCCGCCGTTTTCGATGAGCTGGCGGCGCAAGGCCTCGCCGCGGCGAACGTCGGCCTCGTGACCGATATCATCTCCTGCCCCGGCCTCGATTTCTGCGCGCTCGCCACCGCTCGCTCGATCCCGGTGGCGCAACGGATTTCCGAGCGTTTCGGAGACGGCGCGCGCGCCGATGAAATCGGCGAACTGAGGATCAACATTTCCGGCTGCATCAACGCCTGCGGGCATCATCATGTCGCGCATATCGGGATTCTCGGGCTCGAAAAGACCGGCGCCGAAGCCTATCAGATCACTCTTGGCGGCTCGGCCGACGAGAGCTGCGCCGTCGGTTCGCTCACCGGCCGCGGCTTTTCGTCCGAGGGGATCGTCGACGCCGTCGAGAAGGTCGTGGACACCTACCTGAAAATCCGCATCGGGCGCGATGAAGACTTCCTTGACGCGTTCCGGCGCGTCGGGATGAAGCCGTTCAAGGAGGCGCTCTATGCCAGCGAATGAGGGCGCGCGCTGGACCGAAGCGGAAGCCGCCCGCCGCTCGGCCGAGTTGAGTTCGCTCGAGCCGCGCGAGATCATCCGCCGCGCCATCGAGGAATTTTTCCCCGGCAAAATCGCCCTTGTGTCAAGCTTCGGCGCGGAATCGTCGGTTCTGCTGCACATGGTCAGCCAGATCGACAAGAGCGCGCCGGTGCTGTTCATCGATACAAAGGTTCTATTTCCGGAAACGCTCGATTATTGCGACCGGCTCGTCGCCCATCTCGACCTTCGCAATGTGAAGGTCATCAGGCCGGATGAACTCAGGCTCGCCGAGCAGGATCCCGAAGACTTCCTCTGGTCCAGCGATCCGGATCGCTGCTGCGAAATCAGAAAGGTCGAGCCGCTCGCCAAAGCCCTCGAAGGATATGACGCCTGGATCACCGGCCGCAAAAGATTTCAGGCGCAGACGCGAGCGAGCCTTCCCTTGTTCGAAAACGATGAGGGGCGCGTCAAGATCAATCCGCTCGCCGGATGGACCGCAAGCGCGCTACTGAGCTATATCGACGTGAACGGCCTGCCCCGACATCCCCTGGTGGCCAAAAACTTTCCTTCCATCGGCTGCATCCCGTGCACGTCGCCGGTCAAGCCCGGGGAGGACAGCCGGGCCGGACGCTGGCGTGGGCGCGGCAAACTGGAATGCGGCCTGCATAGTTCGACGCTGGTCGCGCCCGCGGTCGAATAGCAACAGCCGTCCCGCACGGGGCGCGCAGACTCAACCAGAACAATGATGATTGCTTTTCCGGCGGATCGGACTGGAAAGCCTTCGAGCGGATTTCACACCATGGCCCTGTTCAAGAACAACGCCTTCGCACAAGATGAGTGGCGCGCGCTCGGCGAGGACGAAACTTTGCCGCTGGACGGAAAAGTGAGCCTGACGCTCGCGCAATGGCGACAGAGGCGTGACGAACTGCGCTCGCGCTCCGCCAACATCCCGCTTGGACTGCGGCTCGATCCGGGCGAAAAGGTCGATGCGATCGCGGACGATCTCGGCCAACTCGCTCTCATCGCCATTCGCTTTCCAAAGTTCACCGACGGTCGCGGCTATTCGATGGGGCGCCAGATCCGAACCGTCGGCGGTTTTACGGGAGAATTGCGCGCGACCGGCGACATCCTGTTCGATCAGCTGCAACTCCTGTCGCGGTGCGGTTTTGACGCTTTCGAACTGAGCGACGCCGCGACGATCCGCCTCCTCGAAGGAGGGAGAAAGCCGGATATGCCGCTTTATTATCAGCCTGGCCTTGGCGCGGAGGCGGCGGCGGTGGCGGCGAGACCGTGGACGCGCCGCTCGATGGCGCTGTAGTCACGACGCCTCCACCATCCCGAGGATGTGAATTTCACCCCGGAACTTTGCGGTCACAGGGCTGTTTTCGCTGCTCACCACTTGGAGCGAACAGATGCCAACCATCCGCGACGCCCGGATCCTGATCATGGCCACGGACGGCTTCGAACAGTCCGAATTGACGCAGCCTCTTGAAAAGCTGAAGGAGGCGGGGGCCCTCGTCCATGTCTGCGCGCCCAAGGGTCCGGACATCAAAGGCTGGAAAGACAAGAACTGGGGCGAGACGGTCCCGGTCGATCTCGAAATCAGTTCAGTCGCCCCTTCCGAATATCATTGCCTCGTTCTTCCCGGCGGCCAGATGAATCCCGACGTCCTGCGGATGAACGATGACGCGGTCGACCTCGTGCTTGATTTTCTGCATTCGGGGAAGATTGTCGCGGCGATCTGCCATGCGCCCTGGCTGCTGATCGAAGCGGGGGTCGTAGAGGGGCGGCAGTTAACGTCGTGGAAATCGCTCAAGACCGACATCGAAAACGCCGGAGGTCAATGGATCGACCGCGAGGTGGTCGTCGACGATGGAATAATCACCAGCCGCTGTCCCGGCGACCTCGACGCATTCGTCGCCAAGATCATCGAAGAAATCGAGACGGGGGAACACCTTGAAGGCGAACCGTTCAGGGTGAGAGCCTAGAGCGCTTTCCGATCGCATGAAGTCATGCGATCGATCAGAAACCGCTCCAGAGTCAAAGATTTGAGTCTTGTCGATTGGATTGATTCAATCCGATCGGAACATGCTCTAGGTCCGAGGCTCTGCGATTTCACAAAAGCCTCGGATCCGCTCGACGGGTCGGATTTTCGAACTTGTTTTCCGGATTTAAACGGAAGTCTCCGTGTCGATGGCCGGCTGAAGAATATGATGCAGACCCGACAAGATGGGCTGATCCGATCCGCGCATGATCGCCCGGAGATCTTTCTTCTGCTCTTCGCCAACGCTCCGATCAAACTGGCGCACGGTCTTCGCCGTGAAGGCCCCGATCGTCATGCCGTAAGCGCTGGCCGTCACTTGAACCCTGCCCGCGAAATCAGATCCCATCGAAGCCACAGCCGCCTGAGCGACTTTCTCGTTCGAACATGTATGGACGATTTCGGCGATCAAACACATGACACCCTCACTTTACGCTCATGTGGAACCCTGGACGCAAGGAGCTTTAGACGCAGCCGCTTAACGCAAGCTGAAGCGAAACATTCGCAATGCTACGATATGTTAAAAGTTAATTCGGAAACGAATAAGACGTCAATATAGATATTTTATGTTGCCTTGCAGCAAGTGACGCCACGGCGAAAATACTTGGAAACTTAAATCTCGCTTACAACTGAAATGGTCGCGCTTTATGCGCGACAACCACACAAAATATTGTCATCTCGCAAATCAATACTCGAAAGCAAAGCCTTGTCTCGCGAGATTGGTAAAGTTAACTCTCGGCACCCCGAAAAGGTTCCGTTAATTTTTTCTAAAGCTGGCGTTAAGAGCTAATGAATTTGCGCCGCGGGAGGATTTGCGGGTTCGCCGACAGGTGGGAGCGGAGTGGCCACGATCGAGGTATCGACCGGCTTTTCGCCGAGCACGGCCTGAACCTCGGCGTCCTGAGGCCTTGGCTCAGCAATTTGCGCGCCGATCGTTTTCAAAACGGCGGGGGCGTTGGCGTAGACGCCATGACCTATCCAATCGCTTGGCTCGCGTGAAAGATCGTAGACTTTGACTCCAAGTTCGTCGAGCGCCGCCCGATCGACCGGATTGGCCGGATCGAGCGCGCCAAGCCGCGGCCTGTCTCCCGCGAGCGAGCGCGAAAGCGACAGGGCGCGGTCGTTCGCCGTGACGAGGACGAACACATGCGAGGCGTCGATCCGCGCCAACTGTCGGCGGAAGACATTGAGATCAATGTCGGGCGCCGCCAGCATCACGTCGCCGAGCTTGCCGTCAAGGTCCGGACTTCCGCCGATGGCGTTCTCGCGCAAGGCCTCCATCGTCATCCAGGCGCCCATCGAATGCGCGAGGATATGAACGCGGCCAACACCCGGCACCTGGGACAGCTGGCGGACGAGCTTGGCCAGCGCGTCCCGCGAAATTGTCGCGCTTTCCTTGGCTGCGCCATAGTCGAGCAGACTGCCCGCCGCCGGCCAGGTGAAGAGAACGGGAACCCCTCCAAATCGCCCGTCGTAGGCGATCTGCGCCAGTCTGAAGCGGGCTTCATCGTAGCTCGTATTGAAGCCATGGACGTAGAGGAGGATATCGCGGTTGGAGCCCGTCCGCCCGGACAGATGCGTGGCGAGTTCGGAGACAAGCGCGCCCTGGTCCAGAGTCCGCCGGCTCAGCACGGCGAAATGTTTCTGCGGGTCCACCGCGCCAAAGCCAGGACGTTCGATCTGACCCGCCTGATGCCCTGAAGGCACGCCGATCCGCTGCAGGGAGGCCTTTGCGTCGCCGTCGGCGACGGCCTCATTGATCGCTTCCCTATCGTTCTTTCGCGTCGAAACGACAAAAATCGGCTCCGAGGCGGATTGCGGCGAGGTTTCGCCGATATCGGCGAAACCCGTCGAGGCGCAGCCCGTCAGGGTCAGGAGAGCGCAGCAGGCCGCGAAAACGCATAAGCGCGAGGTCAGATCTCCTCGCGGCCGGCGTTTCCCTCCGAGAGAGAAAAATGTCGCTAGGGGCTGCGTCAAGGCCAGGCGGCGTCCTCTTCAAGGTGACCGGGGCGCAAAAGCAAAAGGGTTCGCGTTGTTGAAGCCGCAGAACCTTTCCATCCGGTAAAAATCATCCACCGAGGATCATGAGCGGCGAAAATGTCGCCAATGCGGCCGCAAGCCGAGACCATATTGCAGATTCAAAAAAACCTTTGGAATCAGACCTCTGAACCTTGTCTATCGTCTTAGGGCGTCACCCGAAGAAATTTGCCGAACGCCCGGGGGCCGTCTCCGACCGGGATCCGCGCTATCACCTGAAGCGTGTGCGCGTCGATCGCGGAGACCTCGTTCGAGAACCAGTTGGTGACATAGATCCGCTCGCCGTCAGCGCTCGCCTCTATCCCTTCGGGGTATTCGCCAACGCTGATCCTCTTGATCGGCTGCAATGTCGCAAGGTCGAACACGGAGACGGTTCCGCCATATTGATCGGTCGAAAAGCCAAGGCCGTTCGCCAGCGCCACGGCGTAGGGACGCTTGCCGACCTTGACGGTTCCGATCAGCTTACGCGAAGCGAGATCGACGACTGAAATGTCGTTGCTTTCGACGTTCGCTGTGTAGACGCGGGCGCCCGCAGGATCGATGGTGACGCCGAAGGGATGGGCGCCGACCTTCACCGTCGCAAGGCGGGTCCATTTCGCCGCGTCGATAATCGAAATCTGATCGTCTCCACGGTCGGCGGTGACGATCACCGCGCCGTCGGAAGTCACGGCGACGCCGGACGGGAGCGCGCCGATGTCGAGCGTCGCCTCCAGCGCGCCGCTGGCGATGTCGATCTTATAGAGGCGCGGCTGATAAAAGCCCGCAAGATAAAGCGACGCCCCCGAGTGGTCGAGCGCGATTCCAAGAGGCGTATCCGACGTGGCGATCCTGCGCAGGACGCGACGCTCCGCCGTATCGACGACCGAGATATATTTACCTTCGGTGCTCGTCACAAAGGCGGTGCGTCCATCGCGCGACATGGCGACGCCCGCGGGCTTGCCCGGAATCGGAATGCGCGCCACGATCCTTCCCTTCTCCAGATCGAGGATGCTCAATTCGTCTCCGGTCTGATCGGGGATAAACGCTTCGTCCGCCAACGCCGCGGCGTTCAGGACGACGAGGGCGAGGGCGAGCGCGAAACCCGTCGCGGCGAGCCCCGACGGGAGCTTGCGCGTCACGGCGCGGACTCGGCCTTCTTCTTGAGGTTTTCCAATCCTTTGCGAAAAAGGCCGCTGACCGCTTTCAGCGCGGCTTCGTCGCTCAGTTCCGGCGGCGGGTCATTGTTCGGATAGCCGCGATAGAACGCGCCGCGCCATTCGACGACGCTTTTCCCGCCATCGGCCGGAAGAACGATGATGCTCGCGGAATAATTATTGACCGGAAGCACCTTCACGTCGACGTTGTCGATCCGGTACGCATAGGACATTTCGGCGGGGTCATACTTATAGAGGCTCTCGTCGATCGTGGCCCCGTTGTCGAGCGTCAGCTGGCGCTTCGCCGCGTCCGGCGTGTTTCCGCCCTCACCTGTGGTCTTGGCGATTCCAGGCAGCCAGCTCATGTCATGAAAATCGGCGATGATCGCCCAGACTTTGGCGGGGGGCGCGTTGATTTCGATCTTTTCCGTCGTCTTCTGCCGGGTCGGCCCATGCGCCAGGGCGACTTGCGGCAGGACGACTTGCGGCAGCGCGAATGCAAGGAGCACGGCTCCGGTCCAAAACAATTTCTTCAAGATCGCAGCCATACTTCACTCCCTTTGCGCCTATATGTAACGTGCGGTCGGACCAAGGCCGACGCCAGCCGCCGAAGCCGGGCCGGTCTTTTGCGGCTTCGAGGCGGAAGCTCTATAATAACGGGCGAATAAATTCCACCCGGACGAGCCCCGGCCGAGAGCCGCCCGATGATGGGCAATCGAGGACTGAATGCGCACCGACACCGCCGAACCCGTTCGCCTCAAGGACTACCGGGTCCCCGATCATCTGATCGACAAGGTCGATCTCGATGTCAAGCTTCGCGCGACAGCGACGCAGGTGACGGCGCGTCTTAGCATAAAGCCCAATCCGAAAGGCCGGCCGGACACCCCGCTGGTCCTCGACGGCGACGGACTCGCCGCCAGGCGGATTACGCTCGACGGCGTGGACCTCGACCTCGCCTCGGGATTCGTCACCCCGAGCCAGTTGACGCTGACGTCGCCGCCCCAGCGCCCCTTCATCCTCGAAATCGAGACGGAACTTGACCCGACGGCCAATACGCGCCTCATGGGACTCTACCGGACCGGCCACGCCTATTGCACGCAATGCGAGGCGGAGGGTTTCCGCCGCATCACTTATTTTCTCGACCGGCCGGACGTGCTCAGCGTCTACACGACGCGGATCGAGGCGGAAGTCTCCGAAGCGCCGGCGCTTTTGTCCAACGGCAACAAGATCGCGGAAGGGAAGATCGATGGAACCTCGCGCCATTTCGCGGTGTGGAGCGATCCGTTTCCAAAGCCCTGCTATCTCTTCGCCCTGGTCGGCGGCGACCTTGGCTCGATTCACGATGAGTTCGTCACGAGATCCGGGCGCAGGGTCGCGCTCGGAATTTATGTCGAACATGGCAAGGAGGCGTTCGCAACCTATGCGATGGACGCGCTGAAGCGGTCCATGGCCTGGGACGAAACCGCGTTCGGCCGCGAATACGATCTCGACGTCTTCAATATCGTCGCCGTGTCCGACTTCAACATGGGCGCGATGGAGAACAAGGGGCTCAACGTCTTCAACGACAAATACGTGCTCGCCTCGCCGGCGACCGCGACGGACGCGGATTACGCCCATATCGAGGCCGTGATCGCGCATGAATATTTCCACAACTGGACCGGCAACCGGATCACCTGCCGGGATTGGTTCCAGCTCTGCCTCAAGGAAGGCCTGACCGTCTTCCGGGACCACGAATTTTCGTCTGACATGCGCTCGCGGGCGGTGCATCGCATCGCCGACGTGCGCACCTTGCGGGCGCAGCAATTTCCCGAGGACGCCGGCCCGCTCGCCCATAATGTTCGTCCCGACGCCTATCTCGAGATCAACAATTTCTACACCGCGACGATCTACGAAAAAGGCGCCGAGATCATCAGGATGCTGAAAGTGCTGATCGGCGACGAGGCATTCGCCAAAGGCATGGATCTTTACTTCGAGCGTTTCGACGGGACCGCCGCCACGATCGAAGATTTCATTTCCTGTTTCGCCGAGTCGGCGCAACGCGATCTGACGCAATTTTCACGCTGGTACAACCAGTCCGGCACGCCTCTCGTGTCCGTCACGGCCGTCTATGACCCGGCGGCGCGGACCTTTACGCTCGACCTTTCGCAAAGCAGCAAGCCGACTCCCGGACAGCCGACCAAGGAGCCGTTCGTCATTCCGGTGGAGCTCGGTCTTGTCGCGGGCGAGCACGGCGATCTGAAACTGCGCGCCGGCGAAGAAGACGGCGCGAGCGGCGTCGAACTGGGGCGCGGAATCATCGAGCTGACGACGCCGCGCAGGCGGATCGTTTTTCGCGATGTGCCAGTGCGCCCGTCGCCCTCCCTGTTCCGCGGATTTTCCGCCCCGGTTCGGGTCGAATATGATTGGAGCGAGAGCGATCTCGTGACGCTCGTCGCCCATGACAGCGACAGTTTCAACCGCTGGCAGGCCGCGCAGACGTTCGCGACGAGGCTTCTGCTTCGTTCGGTCGAAGCTGTTCGCGCCGGCGGCGCGCCCGCTTACGAGCCAAACTTTATCGATGCGCTCCGGATCGTGACCGAGACGAGCGCCGACCCGGCCTTCACCGCTCAGGTGCTGACCTTGCCCGGCGAGGCCGACATCGCGCGCGAGATCGGCCAGGATGTGGATCCTGACGCCATCCACGTCGCGCGCAAGGCGCTTCGCGCGGCGATCGGCCATGACCTTTCCCAGCCTCTCCTCGCGGCCTATGCGCGGCTGGAGGATAAAGGGCCCTATTCTCCGGACGCCGCCGCGGCCGGCCGGCGATCCTTGCGCAACGTCGCGCTCGACCTTCTTGTCTCGGGCGAAATCCCGGAAGGCGTGCGTCTCGCCGCCGCTCAATTCGCCAGCGCCAGCACGATGACCGACGAGATCGCGGCGCTCGGCGCGCTTTCGCAAGCGGCCAGCGCCGAGCGCGAAACGGCGCTGGAGAGCTTTTACCAGAACCACGCCGGCGACGCGCTCGTCATCGACAAATGGTTCGCGTTGCAGGCCATGATCGCGGAACCCGGCGCGCTTGCCCGGGTGAAAAAACTGACGGCTCACCCCGCTTTCTCGCTCGCCAATCCGAACCGGGTGCGGTCTTTGATCGGCGCGTTCGCCGCCGGCAATCAGACCCAGTTCAACGCGCCGGACGGCTCCGGCTATGATTTCGTGGCCGACGCCGTGCTCGAACTCGACCGCAAGAATCCGCAGGTGGCGGCAAGACTGCTCGCGGCGTTCCGCAGCTGGCGTTCGCTCGAAAGCGTCCGGCGCGGCCAGGCCGAATCCGCGCTCCGCCGGGTCGCCGGAAGTCCCGGCCTGTCGCCCGACGTGAGAGACATTGTCGAACGCTCCCTGGCTTGAATCCTCCCCCGCCCGCAGACAGGAATCGCCGATGAGCGACCCGATATGGTCTAAGATCGATCATTATTTCGACGCCCTGCTCGTTCCCGCCGATCCCGCGCTCGATGCGGCGATCGAGGCGAGCGCGGCGGCTGGCCTGCCTTCGATCGCCGTCGCGCCGAACCAAGGCAAGCTGCTGAATCTCCTTGCGCGAATCCTGGGAGCCCGGACTATCCTCGAAATCGGGACGCTCGGAGGTTACAGCGCCATCTGGCTCGCGCGGGCGCTTCCGCCGGATGGCCGCCTCGTGACGCTCGAATACGACCCGAAGCATGCCGAGGTCGCCCGCTCGAACATCGCCCGGGCTGGTCTCGCGGACGTCGTGGAGCTCAGGATCGGCGCCGCCCTCGACTCGCTGGCGCAGCTCATCGGCGAAGGCCGTGGACCCTTCGATTTGATTTTTATCGACGCGGACAAGGAAAACATCCCCGCCTATTTCTCCCTCGCCCTCCAGCTCTCGAGGCAGGGCGGTCTGATTATCGTCGATAATGTGGTCCGCGATGGAGCGGTCCTCGACGAGAACAGTCCGGATCCGGCGATCCGCGGAATCCGTCAGTTCAACACGATGCTCGCCGCGGAGCCACGCGTCAGCGCGACGGCGATCCAGACCGTCGGCGTCAAGGGTCATGACGGCCTCGCGATCGCGCTCGTCACCGACGGCCCCTGACGAATTTCCGAACGCCCCCGCCCGGCCTCACGGGACGCCGCGGATTTCGGCCTTTTCAACAGGCCGGGACCGATCAAATTTTGCGTTCACGGTTCATTAAATTCTGGACAAAAAGGTAAACTCAGAGTCTCATGAAATCGAATCGGGGAGATGCGGCACATCGCTCCGATCAGTTTCGAGGGGCCTGTCATGACGCGTGCAAACGCGGCGCATGCTTCCGCTTACGCGGAGGCAACGCAGGATTTCGCCTGCGCGCAAGAAAGCGAACCGTCAGATTTCCGGCCGGCTCTCTTCCGGGCTGATAGGCTTGAGCTCTGGGTCCGCCGAGCGGTCCCGGCCATGCTCGGGATTTTCGTCGGCACTTTGATCGCCGTCACCTGGGCCATGACCCGCGACGGCTACAATCACGCGATTGCGGAAGGCTTTTCCGACCTCGAAATGGTGGCCGCCGTCGTCGCGGACGATCTTCGACTGGAGATGAAGAACAGATCCAAGAACGAAGTCGGCGCTGTCCTGGCGCAGGCGATGCCGTCCCGGGCGCTGGCTCGAGGGCAGCAGGGAATGGTCAGCGACCTCGATGGCGCCGTCATCGCCAGCGCGCCCGCGTCGCTTGCCGCGGGGCTCGCCGCATCCATCGGCCCCGGCGCGTCTTTGAGCGATTATCTCGGTCCGGCCCAACCCCTCACGATCTTCGCCGAAAAAGCCGGCGTGCTCCGGATCACCTTGCCGGATGGGTCAGACGCACTGGCGGCCGTACGCACCCTCGACGCTCCGCTGGGACAGGTCGCCTTCGTCTATCCCATGAGCGCCGTCCTGGCGGAATGGCGCGCCAACGCCTTTCGCAACATTGTTCTTCTGACCTGCACGGTTCTGGTGCTGTGCGCGCTCGCGATCGCCTATTTCTGGCAGGCCTCCCGCGCCCGCGAAGCCGACAAGATCTGCGAACGCGTCCGCGACCGGATCGACACGGCGCTGAGCCGCGGCCGATGCGGACTTTGGGACTGGGACCTCGCGCGTGGACGGATCTACTGGTCCGATTCCATGTACGAGATCCTCGGCATGGCGCCGATGGGACAGTTCCTGTCGTTCGGCGACATCAATTCGCGGGTTCATCCGCACGACGGCGATCTCGCCATGATGGCCGAGATGCTGACCGCCTCCCAGACCGACACGATCGACCACGCGTTCCGGATGCGGAACGCCAAGGGCGACTGGATCTGGCTGCGCGCGCGCGCGGAACTCGTGCGGGACCGGCCCGGTGAGACGCCGCACCTCGTCGGGATCGCGGTCGACATCACGGAACAAAAGGCGCTTGCGGAACGCACGGCGACGGCCGACATGCGGCTGCGGGACGCCATCGAGACGATCTCCGAGGCCTTCGTGCTCTGGGACGCCGACAATCGCCTCGTCATGTGCAATTCAAAGTTCCAGAAATTTCACAGCCTCAGCAACGACGCGCTGCGGCCGGGCGCCGCCTATGCTCAGGTCATGGCGAAGGGCGCCCCGCCGCTCATCCAGGCGCAAATTCCGCTGGGCGAGCGGCGCCAGGCCAACGCCCGCACGTACGAGGCGCGGCTCGCGGACGGCCGCTGGCTGCAAATCAATGAACGACGCACCAAGGACGGCGGCTACGTCTCGGTCGGAACCGACATTACGACGCTGAAGCGGCACGAAGAGCAATTGATGGACAGCGAGCGCCGCCTGATGGCGACGGTCGCGGACCTGCGCAAGTCGCGCCAGACGCTCGAGACCCAGGCGCAGCAGCTCGCCGATCTCGCCGAGCGCTACCTCGAGCAGAAGGCCGAAGCCGAAACCGCCAACCGGGCGAAGTCCGAATTCCTCGCCAACATGAGCCACGAATTGCGCACGCCGCTCAACGCGATCATCGGCTTTTCGGAAGTCATGGAGCAGGAGACCTTCGGCGCTCTCGGGTCCCCGAAATATGTAGATTATTGCTGCGACATCAGGCAGAGCGGCCAGTATCTCCTTGGCGTCATTTCGGACGTCCTCGACATGTCCCGCCTCGAAGCGGGCCGAGTCAGACTGCAGAAGAACGATTTTGAAATCGATTCCGCGGTGGGCGGCGCGGTCGGCGCCATACAGTCCATCGCGAACGAAAAAGACATCAGCATCACCGCAGAAACATTGCCCGGCAAACGCGTTCACGCCGATCGGGCCGCGGTTGAAAGAATCCTCCTCATCCTGTTGCGCAACGCGGTCAAATTCACGCCTCAGCAAGGCCGGATCAGCGTCCGCACGCGCATGGTTCAGGGCGCGCTGAACATCTATGTCGAGGACAACGGCATGGGGATCGCGGCGGAGCCGCTCGCGCGCCTTGGCCGGCCGTTCGAGCAGCTCGACGGCTCAATGGACAACGGCATGAAGGGGTCGGGGCTCGGCCTCGCCATCGCCCGTTCGCTGATTGACCTGCACGGCGGCTCGATGCGGATCAGGTCCTCGGTCGGAGCCGGCACCATCGTGCTCGTTCACTTGCCGCAGTCGCAGGACGCGCCTCGCCAAAAGCTGCTGCTGACGGCGGCGGCGAGCCGGCGCCCTACCCCTCCGCCAAAACTGCGGGCCGCCGCGCGGGGGTGAGGGGCATTGCCCCGCTCATGCTGCAATCTCGCTGATGCTGGTTTTCTCAGAATCCGACTCGCTCAGACGGGCTGCAGCGGATCCGTAGTTTTCAATCCTACAAGACGTTCACAGCGGAGCAACAGCTACGCTTATACCCCGCGCAAGATCGTGGAAGCGCTCCACCATCATCTGGTTGTCGCCCCTCCCCGACCGACTATTAAAGCAGCGTCGGCTGCTTGGGATGATCCCCATTTGGACCTGCGGGCCGGGTCGGAAGCTGCGCGATTTCCTGCCCCGCCTTTTCTTCAGCGACGCGGATGTCATAGGCGCTTTGCAGGTTCAGCCAGAATTGGGCGCTCGTGCCGAACCAATGCCCGAGACGAAGGGCAGTGTCGCCGGTGACGCCGCGGCGTCCATGGATGATCTGCGTCACGCGATTGGGCGGGACGTTGATCTGACGGGAAAGCTCGGTCGGCGTGACGCCAAGCTCGGTGAGCTCGTCAACGAGGATTTCTCCCGGGTGGATGGCAGGGCGCGGCATGGCTCAAATTCCTTTCAATGGTAGTCCGCAATTTCGACGTTCGACGGCCCGGTTGCGTCCTTTGGCCAATCGAAGCAAATCCGCCACTGCATGTTGATCCGGATGCTGTATTGCCCTGCCCGGTCGCCCTTCAGCCCTTCGAGGCGGTTGCTCGGCAAAGCCCGCAAATCCTCAAGGCCCGTCGCAGCGTCCAGAATTTCGAGACGCTTGTAGGCTTGCCGGTCGAAACCCTGAAATTCCCGGACAAATTCGCCACTTGCAAAAGCTTCGGTTCGTTTGTCACGATATCCTAGGATCATGCAATCAGGATAGGGAATCTTTATGGTTTACGTCAATAGTAAAAGTAAAATCATTGGAAGGCTTTATGTTAATCCGGCCGCTCCACACGACTAAGGCGGCGACGCGGATGAGATTGCAAAATCCTGCCTCGGATTTGGGCGAGGAAACACAGCGGCGACATGCTAGTCACGACGACACAACACCCCATTAAAAACCTCGCGCACCCTTCCCCGCGCGTCGCCGAGCGCGCCCTCAAGCGCGCTCATGCTTGGCAGTTCAGCGGCGCGGACGAGACGACGCTGGACCGCTTCGCACTGCTGGTGGGGAGTGAGTTTCGGCTCGCGCCCCATCTTCACGCCCCGCGCTCTGGCGCGTTCCCGGCCCTCGCCGGTACAGCGGCTTCTCATCTATCGGTCTTAGCGCCCCCTAATCTACGTAAGCTGCGCTCATGAACGATGCCGATAATCAGCACTCCGTCCCGCTGTTCATCGTAGAAAATAACGTGGTTCGCGTGCTCATGGCGCCGTGCCCCGGGGGCGAACTCGTCGGCCTTGCGGCCAAGGCGCGGATTGTCGGCGAGAAGCTGAAAACACCGTGTCATGTCTTGGCGGTACGCTTCGGCCTGCGCCAAACCGAATGTCTCGAACCCGTATAGGAACAACTTCAGAAGATCGTCATCGGCGTCTTGCGTGAGCCGGTATTCACTCATGCGTCAGGCCGCGCTCCTTGGCGATTTCCTGCGCCTCGGCGAAAATTTCATCGACGGTGCGGCTGCTCACGCCGCTCGCTCTTGAAGCGGCCAGCTTCTTCCGCAACTCGTCCAGAGTGAGTTCCTGTTCGCGGCGGTCACGGTCACGCCGAACAAGATCGCGGACATAGTCGCTGACGCTGGCGTAATCGCCGCGCCTGATCTGAGCTTCGATCCAGTCTTTCATGGGATCGGGCAAGGATACGGTCATTGTCGCCACAGCGGCGCCTCCAGTTTCTTTCCATTCTACCAAAATAGGAAAAAATCACAAATTTTCTTATTGTAAACTTGCGAATTGAACTTCAGCGCACAAAAGTCGTGTCAGGGTTTATGCAACACCCCATTAAACACTCCGCGCACCCTTCCCCGCGCGTCGCCCAGCGCGGCCTCAAGAGCGCTCATGCTCGGCAGCTCAGCGGCGCGGACGAGACGACGCTGGACCGCTTCGCTCGCTTCTCTGGGATCGGCGCCCGGATCTAGGGTCAGCCGCAGCATCTGGGTGACATTGGTCAGCAGGCGATGAGCGCCCAGCAAGACGCTTGAGTCCTCGGGCGCCAGAAGCCCCAGCCGGCCCGCCGTTTCGAGCGTGGCGAAGGTCGACACGCCGATAAGTTCAGGCGCCTCGCGCGCATGGCGCAGGAGGAGGTATTGCGCCAGGAATTCGATATCGAGCAGCCCTCCCGCCGCAAGCTTCAGGTCCCAGAAACCGCCGTCGCCTTTTGCGCTGGCGACGAGGCTTCGCATTTTGTAAACTTCCCGCCGCAGCGTGTCGTCGCGCGGGCGGGTGAGGACGGCGCGGATCGCGCGTTCGACCTCCCCGGCGAGCTTCTCATCGCCCGCGATGACGCGCGCGCGGGTCAGGGCCATGTGCTCCCAGATTTCGGCGCCGGTGGTCTGATATTCGACGAAGCTGGCGAATTGCGTCGCCACCGGGCCCTGGCGGCCCGAGGGGCGAAGGCGCATATCCACCTCGTACAACGCGCCGCGCCGCGTCGGGGCGGTCAACGCCGCGATCAGCCGCTGGGCGATGCGGGTGTAATATTGCGCGGCGTGCAAGGGCCGCTGTCCATCCGATTCGGGACGGCCTGGATCAAAATCGTAGATCAAAATGAGATCGAGATCGGACGCCGCCGTCATTTCGCGCGACCCAAGCTTGCCGAGCGCGAGCACAATGGCCCGGCCACGCGGCGGGCGGCCATGGTCGGCGGCGAACGACGTCTCGACGAAGGCGAGGCACGCCGCGACGATACTTTCGGCGAGCGCGGAATAGGCGCGCGCCGCATGTTGCGGGTCGATCGCGCCCGACAGCAACCGGAGGCCGATCGGAAACAGCTCCTCCTGCGCGAAATCGCGCACGGCGTCGAGAAATTCCTCGGTCGTGACGGAATAATGCAAGAGCCGTCCGGCGCGTTCGCTGAATGCGGTCTCGTCCATCGAAGCGGCGAGAACATTCGGGTCCATCGCGATATCGAGCACATGCGGATGACGGGTCACCATCCGGGCGAGCCGGGGCGCCCCGCCAAGAATATCGGAGAACAATTCGCGAATGCCGGGATTGGCTTTCAGCTTCGAAAACAATTCAACCGCCGCGGGCATCCGCGCAAGCGCGGCGTCAAATCCGGCGAGAGCGGTGTCGGGGTCGCCCGAACCGCTGAACGCCTGCAGGAGGTCGGGCACGAGATCTGTCAGCACTTCGCGCGCACGGGGTGTCCGCACCGCCGGACGCCGGCCGAAGTGCCAGCCCCGGATGGTCTCGACCGCGAGCCGCGGAGTCTTGAAGCCAAGCCGCGTCAGCGTTTCGAGCGTTTCGGGATCGTCGTCCGCTCCGGTGAAAACGAGACTGCCGACCGCCGCGTCGAGCGAGGGTGCATGTTCGAACAGCCGTGCGTAATGCTCTGAGACCAGCCTCAGATGGCGCAGGAACTCCTCGCGGAAGCGCTTTTCGCGCGCATAGCCGCAAAAACGGGCGAACCGGCGCACGCCCTCGGCGTCGGCGGGCAGCCGCTGCGTCTGTTCGTCGCCGATCATTTGCAAACGGTGTTCGATTTCTCGCAAGAAGAGATAGGCGGCGCGAAGGTCGCGAACCGCCTCTGGCGTCACCCAGCGTTCGCGCCCGAGTTCGGTCAGCATGTCGAGGGTGCGCGAGCCGCGAAGACCCGGCCTTTTGCCGCCGAAGATCAGTTGTTGCGTCTGAACGAAGAATTCGATCTCCCGAATGCCGCCGCGGCCGAGCTTCACGTCGTGTCCTTCGACGCTGATCTCGCCGTGTCCCCGAACAGCGTGAATCTGCCGTTTCATCGCGTGAATATCGGCGATGGCCGCGTAGTCGAAATATTTGCGCCAGATGAAAGGCGCGAGCGCTTCGAGAAACTTCGCCCCCAGCGCCTTGTCCCCGGCGCAGGGGCGCGCCTTGATCATGGCGGCCCGCTCCCAGTTCTGCCCGACGAGTTCATAGTAATTGTAGGCCGCCGGCAGCGCGACGGCGACCGAGGTCGAGCCGGGATCAGGGCGCAGCCGCAGATCGACCCGCAAAACGTAGCCGTCGCCCGTATGCTCCTGCAGCAGGCGCGCCAGGCGTTTCGTCATGCGGACGTAAAGCTGATACGGCTCGGCAGCCTCCGTCAGAGCGGCGCACTCTGGGTCGAAAAAGACCGACAGATCAACATCGCTCGAATAGTTGAGTTCGTCGCCTCCAAGTTTGCCCAAAGCGAGAATGGCGAGGCCGCAGCCGGTTTCCGGCTGCTCTGGATCCGGCAGCTTGAGCGAACCCGCGCCATGCGCCTCCCTCAGCAGGAATCGGAGCGCCGCGGCGATAAAGGCGTCCGCGGCGAGGGACAAGGCCCGCGTCGCCTCGACAACGTTAAACGCCGCGCCAAGATCGGCAAGGGCGATCAGGAGCGCGGTCTCTTGCTTGCCAAGCCGCAGGGCGCGCATGAGTTCCGCCTCATTTCCGGCGCCGGCGCAGACAGTGGCGAGGGCTCCAAGGCAAGCCGCAAGCGATTTCCACGGCGCATTCGTGAGACAACGCGCAAGCCGGGCCGGGTCCGCCTGGGCGAGGCGCCACAGGAACGGCGAATGATCGGCGAGCGCCTCTAGAAGCGCGCGAACGCCTGGTTCGGCCGTCAATTCGCGAAGGGGCTGCGCCGAAGCCGTCGAAAGGAACGCGTCCAGCAGCTCCCGCGCCCTTGAGGCGTCGGCGAGGCGGGGCGCGGCCCGAAGACGCCGCCAGAGGGGAAGATCCCCGTCAGATTTGCGCTGAACCGCTTGCGTTTGAAGGCCTTTCCCGTTCGGCCGCACCCGGAGCGGCGCTTGAAATCAGACAGCGCTACCCGGCCAGAGCCAGAGGCGCCGGCGCGGGCATCGGCATCGAGGCCAAGGGGATCGAGAGGACGACGCGCAGACCCGGATTGTTGTCCTCGATCCGGACCGTTCCGTTATGAAGGCGCGCCACCGCGGCGAC
This sequence comes from Methylocapsa palsarum, assembly GCF_900114285.1. Classification (GTDB taxonomy): domain Bacteria; phylum Pseudomonadota; class Alphaproteobacteria; order Rhizobiales; family Beijerinckiaceae; genus Methylocapsa; species Methylocapsa palsarum. The sequence goes on from NZ_FOSN01000008.1 coordinate 30,412, forward strand.
CAGAGACAGGCCAAGGCCCGAACCGGGCCGCGAACGGGCGTTCTCCAGTCGGACAAAGCGATCGAGCACCCGCGTGCGATCCTTTTCCGCAATGCCGGGGCCCCTGTCCGCAACGCTGATTTCGACGTTTCCACAACGGCGCGCCGCTTGGAGATAGACGGTCCGGTCCGCCACATTGTCGACCGCGCCATATTTCAACGCGTTGTCGACAAGATTGGCGACAGCCTGGCCGACCAGTTCCCGGCTGCCGCGCAGGCAGAGATTCGGCTCCGAGGTCGTTCTCAGCACGATTCCCTTTTCCTCGGCCAGCGGTTCGTAGAGTTCGCCAACATCGAGAGTCACCGCCGATGCGTTGAAATCGACCATGCCTTCGCGTCCGGCTCCGGCTTCCGCGCGCGCGATTTTCAGAAGCGCGTCGAAGATCTGGATCAGCCTGTCGGATTCGTCGAGCACCTTTTCGAGCGCCGACCGGTAGTCTTCCGGAGTCTTGCCGAGCCGGAGCGCCTGTTCAGCGGCGACGCGAAGCCGGGTCAGCGGCGTCTTGAGGTCATGCGCGATATTGTCGGAAACCTCTTTGAGGCCCGCCATCAACTCGGAGATCCGCTCCAGCATGGCGTTGAGATTTTGCACCAGCCGATCGAGTTCGTCGCCGGTTCCAGCCAGCGGCAGCCGACCGGACAGATCGCCGGCGACGATCGTGCGGGCGTTGGCGTTGATGGCGTCCACGCGATTGAGAACCCTGCGGGACACCCAGAGCCCGCCGAGGGTTCCGATCACCACCAGCCAGAACAGCGACGTCAGCAGGGCGCCGCCAAGGATTTTGCGAAGGGTCTCGCCTTCCTGAAGGTCATGGCCCACGAGAAGACGGTATCCGCCCGGGAGGGGAAAAATGCGGGCGAGCGCCCAGTGCCGCTCGGTCGACCCGTCGGTCGGCTGATAGATCGTCTCGGTGATCCCGGTGCGGCTCATGACGCCGACGGGCAAGCCGGTGACGTTGCCGGCGATGGGCTCTTCCTCGGGGTTGGTCACAAGATAAAGCTGCGCGCCTGGCCGCCGGCTTCGCTTTTCGATGCTGACGAGAAGGCGGCTCATGCCGCCCTGGGCGAATTGTTCGTAAAGTCCTGAAATATCGGCGTCGATCGTCTGCGCGATCTGTTCGTCGATCAAGATCTTGATATTGCCGCCGACGCTGCCGAGAACGAGGCCGGCGCCGATGGCGGAAATCGCCAGATAGGCGAGCGAGACCTTGAAGACTGTCGTGCGGAACAGTTTACCCAGAGGTATCACGGATCATATACCCCGCGCCGCGAATGGTCTGCAGAAGCGGCGGATCGAACCCTTTGTCGATCTTGCTCCGCAGTCTTGAAATATGAACGTCGATCACGTTGGTCTGCGGATCGAAATGGTAATCCCAGACATTTTCGAGGAGCATGGTCCGTGTGACCACCTGCCCGGCGTGTTTCATCAGATATTCGAGCAGCCTGAACTCGCGCGGCTGCAACAGAATTTCCTTGCCGTCGCGGGTCAGCTTGTGCGCCAGGCGATCCAGTTCGAGACCATTGACGCGATAGGTCGTCTCCTCGCTGGATCCCGGCTGCTTGCGTCGCGCCAGAACCTCGACGCGGGCGAGAAGCTCGGAAAACGCGTAGGGCTTTGGAAGATAATCGTCGCCGCCAGCGCGCAGCCCCTTGACCCGGTCATCGACCTGCCCCAGCGCCGACAGGATCAACGTCGGAGTTTCGACTTTCTGCGCCCTCAGACTGCCGATCAGCGACAATCCGTCCAGCTTCGGCAGCATACGATCGACGACGAGCACGTCGTAGGTTTCGTCCCGGGCGCGCGCATAACCCTCAAGCCCATCGCCGACGATATCGGCGACATGACCCGCCTCGCGGAACGCCTTCGCCAGATAATTGGCGGCCTCGGCGTCATCTTCCACAATAAGGATTCGCATAGACGACATATAGCTGATCTCTGACAAAAACAGCAGGCCGGGAGAGAACTCCCGGCCTGTCGCATCCCGGATCCGGCGCGCGACGGGGGAATCACGGCGCCAGATCGCTCAACCTCTGGGCGAGAGGCCTAGGAAGCCGGAGTGAGCGCGATGGCGACAAATCGCGTGCCTTCGCTGCCCTTGACTCTGAGGAGCACGGCCTTGCGACCTTCCTTTTTAGCTTCGGCCAAAACCGCGCTCACGTCGGCCGGACGGCTGACGCTTTTTCCGCCCGCCTCGACGATCACATCGCCGACGCGAACGCCTTTCTGCGCCGCGGCTCCGTCCGGGTCGATGTCGGCGACGACGACGCCTTCACCGCCTGCGCCCTGCATCGAGGATGCGGGCGCGAGAGAAAGGCCAAGACCCTTGAAGCTCGAATCCTCGCTGACCGCCGCCTTAGCGGGGCTCGCCTTTTCGTCCGGCAGCGAGCCGAGTTTGATCGGAACGGTTTTTTCCGATCCGTTGTGCCAATAGATCAGATCCGCCTTCTTGCCGGGTCCGAGCGCCGCGACCTTGCGGGCCAATTCGCGCGGGCCGTCGATCCGTTCGCCGTCGATGCCAAGAATGACGTCGCCGGATTTCAGGCCGGCCTCGGCCGCGGGCGAATTCGCCTGCGCATCGGCGACGAGCGCGCCTTTTGCCGCCTTCAGGCCGAGGCTGTCGGCGACTTCCGTCGTGACCGGCTGAATCTGAACGCCGATCCAGCCGCGAGCGACCGAACCCTTGTCCTTCAGCGACGCAACGACAGTCTGCGCGCTCTCGGACGGAATGGCGAAGCCAATGCCGACGCTTCCACCCGAAGGCGAGAAGATGGCGGTGTTCACGCCGACGACGTCGCCCTGCGCATTGAAGGTCGGGCCGCCCGAATTGCCCCGGTTCACAGGCGCGTCGATCTGAAGGAAATCGTCATAGGGACCGGCGCCGATATCGCGGCCGCGGGCCGAGACGATTCCGGCCGTCACGGTGCCGCCAAGGCCGAACGGGTTGCCGACCGCGAACACCCAATCGCCGACGCGAGGCACGACGGTCGAGAATTTGACATGCTGGTACGGACCCCCGGTCTTGATCTTGAGAAGCGCAAGGTCGGTCTTCTTGTCGGTTCCGATCACGCTGGCCGGCAATACGGTCTTGCCGTCGTCCATCGTCACGGTGACGTCGGTGGCGTTCTCGACGACGTGATTGTTGGTCACGACATAGCCGTCCTCGGTGATGATGAATCCCGAGCCCTGAGCTTGACCCGTATGCGGCTTGCCATGCGGCGCGCCGCCGCGCGGGCCGTTTTCGCCAAAGCGCTTGAAGAACTTTTCGAGCGGATCGCCGGGCGCGAACTGCGGCATGCCGCCGTCTTCGTCGGCGTCGGCGGTCTCGGTGACCTTTACCTTGACGGAGACGACGGCTCCGCGGACGCGGTCAACGACATCCGCGAACGTCGCCGGGCCAACCGAGGGCGCGGCCGTATCGGCCATCGCGGGGCTGGTGGGAACAAATTCAGTCATGGCCGCGCCGGTGAGGGCGATCGTGGCGACCGCGCCGAGCAGGGCAGCGCGCAGCGCCCGGGGCTTCCGGGGCTTCCGGGGCGCGCCGTGGGCGTCAGGGCGAGAGTACGAGGAACTAGCCATTTTCAGTGTCTCTCCATTTGCAAAGCATTGCGAATCAAAACTCAAAAACGCCGCCCGCGCCGCGTTCCTGACAATGTATATGGGCGAGCGCTCCTTACGCCGCCATTTCGGCACTATGAAAGTTCAGTAAGCTTGAACGATCCGGTGAACCTGGACATTCGGCGCGTTTGGTCAGTGAGGCGCCTCCAGAATCAGTCCTGCAGCCGCCGGGGAAAATATGGGTTTGACAAATGATCAGTCGGGGCCGCGAAGCGTCGCTATCAAAAATACCCTGCGGGGCGGAATTGTGGCTGCATGAGCAGCCAGAATTTCGCTCTAGCGACCGCCGTTGCCCGGCCGATCCCACGGCATTGGCGGAAACGGGCTCGGGGCCGGCGCCCCGCGCGGCGGCTCTCCGCCGGGGATTTCGTTTGGAGGCGCCATACGGCGCGCCTTCTCGGCGGCGGCCTTCTTTGCGGCGATGCGCCTCGCCCTATCCGCGGCCGCTTTCGCCTTGGCTTCCTCGGCCTGGGTCTTGGCGGCGTCTTCCGGAGAACCGGCGCCGTCCGGCGACTGGGCGTTTTCCAGAGGCGCCGCGGGCGTATCCGCCGCCGCCGGCTCGGGCGGAGAGACGACGGCTTCGCCGCCGCCTTGGCAGTCGGTCAGCCAGATATCATAGACGGGATGCTCGATGGCGTGGAGGCCCGGACTCGCGGCGTACATCCATCCCGAAAAGATGCGCTTGTATTCGTTCTTGGCGTCGACCTCATCCACCTCGACAAAGGTCGTCGTTTGTGGAGCTTCGGTGGCGGGACGCGTCAGGCACGCGCGCTGGGTGATCTGCAACGAACCGAACTGGACGGTTTCGTCGGTCGCGACCTCGAACGCGATGATCCGGCCGGTGATCTTGTCGAGGCCGGTGAAGACGGCGATCGGATGCTTGATCTTGTCGGCTTTCGCGAGCGGCGCTGACGCCAGCATAAGGCCGGACAGCGCGCAACGAACAAGCGCCCGTCGCGGGAGGACGAAGCGACCCGCGATCCTCACGCGCGCCCCCGCGCCGCAATGAACGGCTGGCGCCGCCTAGCGGCGTGAGCGGAAGCCAAGGCGAGCATCAGATCCAAGAGATTTCCTTTGACCGAGTCGCTGACCGAGACGCAAGTCGTATCGAGATGTTGATCAAATATGCGCTCTAGCCTTCCGGCGTCCAGGCGTCGTAATCGCCCGTCGCGCGCGGCCGCGCGTTGGCGCGAAGGGTCGAGCCCGGCGGGCGCCAGGCTTCCGGGGTCCCGGTCAGATTCGGGATATAGGGCAATTGCCAGTCCCGCGCGGCGTATGTTTCCTCGGTCGGCGGAACGTCAACCGTATGGTGCAGCCACCCGTACCAGCCGGGCGGCGTCAGCGACCCCTCGCTCTGCCCGGAATAGATCACCCAGCGGCGCTCGAAGCCCAGCGCCGGATCGATTTTCCTGCCGCGATAATAGCGGCCGCCAAATTCATCGGTCCCTACGAATTTGCCAAACAGCGCCGTATAGACCCTCGTGTTCAGCGTCTGACCGTTCCACCAGGTGAAAATCTCGTAAAGCCATTTCATGGGCTGACTTGCCTTCGGCTGTTTCGGGACGGCCTTGCTCGAGATCGCGCCGCTTTGGTCCGGTTATGACGGGGCGAGGCCGCTCTGTCCAGACCGGACCGGTCCTGGCTTCGCCCTGCGTTTGAAATGCGCCAGGATCAATCCAAATCTCCATGCTTTGCTGGTTTTCCCCAGATTATCGGCAATTCACAGGATTGGAGGCGGCGAGAGGTCAATCGGAGCCATGAACCCTTCCCCGCCGTCAATAGTTTTGTTACCAATTTCTCTCAACATCTTGTACGATCGCTTGATCGGAACGACTATATGAGGGGATACCGATGCGCATCCAACGCCGCTACACCAAAGCCGATCAGTCCCCTTACGCCGAGATCGAATTTCGCCTGACCAAAAGCGAGATCCGCAATCCGGACGGCTCGGTGGTGTTTTCGCTCGACGGCGTCGAGGTTCCGGCCGCCTGGAGCCAGGTCGCGGCCGACGTGCTGGCGCAGAAATATTTCCGCAAGGCCGGAGTTCCCGCCGTCCTGAAGCGGGTCGAGGAAAATGCGGTCCCCTCGTTCCTGTGGCGCTCCGAGCCCGACGAGGCCGCCCTCGCGCTTCTGCCCAAGGGGGAGCGCTCGCTCTCCGAGACGTCGGCGAGGCAGGTCTTCGACCGGCTCGCGGGGGCGTGGACCTATTGGGGCTGGAAGGGCAAATATTTCGACACGGAATCCGACGCCGCCGCCTTTTACGACGAACTGCGCTTCATGCTGGCGCGGCAGATGGCGGCGCCCAATTCGCCGCAATGGTTCAACACCGGGCTGCATTGGGCCTATGGCGTCAACGGCCCGAGCCAGGGCCATTATTACGTCGATCACGAGACGCGAAAGCTCGTCAAATCGAAATCGGCCTACGAGCATCCGCAGCCGCACGCCTGTTTCATCCAGTCCGTCGCCGACGATCTCGTCAACGAGGGCGGCATCATGGACCTCTGGGTGCGCGAGGCGCGCCTGTTCAAATACGGCTCCGGCACCGGCTCGAATTTCTCGAAGCTGCGCGGCGAGAACGAAAAACTCTCCGGCGGCGGCAAATCCTCCGGCCTCATGTCCTTCCTCAAGATCGGCGACCGCGCCGCCGGAGCCATCAAATCGGGCGGCACCACCCGGCGCGCGGCGAAGATGGTCGTCGTCGACGCCGATCATCCCGACATCGAGGAATTCATCGAATGGAAGGTCAAGGAGGAGCACAAGGTCGCCGCCCTCGTCACCGGCTCCAAGGTCCTGAAGAAGGCCCTCAAGGCGATTTTGCGCGCCTGCGTCAATTGCGAGGGCATGGGGGACGATTGCTTCAACCCTGAAAAAAATCCCGCCCTCAAAAAGGAAATCAAGCTGGCGCGTCGCGCCTTCGCCCCCGATTCGGCGATCAAGAAGACGATCCAGCTCGCGCGGCAGGGCCGCACCGACATCGATTTCGCCACCTTCACCACCGACTGGGATTCAGAAGCCTACCTCACCGTCTCGGGCCAGAACTCGAACAACACCGTGCGCGTCACCGACGCCTTTCTGCGCGCGGTCCAGGAAGACGGCGATTGGACCTTGACGCGCCGCCTCGACGGCAAGGCCCAAAAAGTCATGAAGGCCCGCGACCTGTGGGACAAGATCGGCCACGCCGCCTGGGCCTCCGCCGATCCTGGCCTCCAATACCACACATCCATCAACGACTGGCACACCTGCCCCGCCGCCGGGCCGATCGTCGCGTCGAACCCCTGTTCCGAATACATGTTCCTCGACGACACGGCCTGCAATCTGGCTTCGCTCAACCTGCTCCAGTTCCGCGATCCCTCAACCGGCGCGTTCGAGGTCGAGTCCTATGAACACGCGGTCCGGCTGTGGACGATCGTGCTCGAAATCTCGGTGATGATGGCGCAGTTTCCGGCCAAGGAGATCGCCCGCCTTTCCTACGACTACCGCACCCTCGGCCTCGGCTACGCCAACATCGGCGGCCTTCTGATGTCGTCGGGCATTCCCTACGACAGCGATGAAGGCCGCGCGATCTGCGGCGCGCTTTCGGCCATCATGACCGGCGCGGCCTACGCCGCCTCGGCCGAAATGGCGGGCGAACTCGGCGCCTTCGAGGGCTATCACGACAATGCCGACGCGATGCTGCGGGTGATGCGCAACCATCGCCGGGCGGCTCAGGGCGAGGCCTTCGGCTACGAAGCGCTCGCCACCGCCCCCGTCCCGCTCGATCATGCGTCGCTGACCGACAAGCGCCTTGGCGAGCGCGCCCGCGCCGCCTGGGAGCGCGCCGTCGCGCTCGGCGAGGCGCACGGCTACCGCAACGCGCAGGTCAGCGTCGTCGCGCCGACCGGCACGATCGGCCTCGTCATGGATTGCGACACGACCGGCATCGAACCGGACTTCGCCCTCGTCAAGTTCAAGAAGCTCGCGGGCGGCGGCTATTTCAAGATCATCAACCGCGCCGTGCCGGAGGGCCTTCGCGCGCTCGGCTACGCCCCGGCCGAGGCCAACGACATCATCGCCTACGCCGTCGGCCACGCCTCGCTGCGCGAGGCGCCCCACATCAACCACGCCAGCCTCAAGGCGCGCGGCTTCTCCGAGGCGAAGCTGACCGAACTTGAGGCGACCCTCGCGGGCGCCTTCGACATCAAATTCGTCTTCAACAGATGGACGCTCGGCGCCGAATTCCTGACCCAGAGCCTGAAGGTTCCGGCCGCAGAAATCGACGATCCGAAATTCGACCTGCTGAGCTTCCTTGGATTTTCCCGCGCGGAAATCGACGCCGCGAATCTCCATGTCTGCGGCGCCATGACGGTCGAGGGCGCGCCTCACCTGAAGCCCGCGCATTACGCCGTGTACGATTGCGCGAGCCCGTGCGGGCGCACCGGCAAGCGCTATCTCTCCGTCGAGAGCCACATCCGCATGATGGCGGCGGCGCAGCCGTTCATCTCGGGCGCGATCTCGAAGACCATCAACATGCCGAATGAGGCGACGACGGAGGATTGCAAGGAAGCCTACATGTTGTCGTGGCGGCTCGGGCTCAAGGCCAACGCGCTCTACCGCGACGGCTCGAAACTCTCGCAGCCGCTGAACAGCCAGTTGATCGAGGACGACGAGGACGAAGCGGACGACGCGGTCGAGGCGCTGATCGCCTCCAACGCCCCGGCGCGGGCCAGCGCCGTCGCCGAAAAAATCGTCGAGCGCGTGATCGAACGGATCGAACGCCGCCGCGAGCGCGAGAAGCTGCCCGACCGGCGCAAGGGCTACACCCAGAAGGCCGTCGTCGGCGGCCACAAGGTCTATCTGCGCACAGGTGAATACGTGGATGGGCGCCTCGGCGAGATCTTCATCGACATGCACAAGGAAGGCGCCGCCTTCCGCTCGCTGATGAACAATTTCGCCATCGCCATCTCCGTCGGCCTGCAATATGGCGTACCGCTCGAGGAATATGTCGACGCCTTCACCTTCACGCGGTTCGAGCCGGCCGGCTTCGTGCAGGGCAATGACGCGATCAAGAACGCCACCTCGATCCTCGACTACATGTTCCGTGAGCTGGCGATCTCGTATCTGGGCCGCAACGACCTCGCCCACATCGATCCCAGCGACATCGGCCACGACGTTCTCGGCAAGGGCGAGACTCAAGGCCGCCAGCCCCAAGGCGTCGCGCAAGGCGCGCAGGGATCAAGCGAGAAATTCGTCTCGCGCGGCTTCGTGCGCTCCAAGGCCGACAAGCTGATGCTGGTGCAAGGAGGAGTTCAAGCGGGCGTACAATCTGGCCAGCAGGCGGCGACGGCGTTGAAGAACGATCTCGAACAGGACGTCGAGGCGGAACTTGGCGGGTTAGAATGGACGACGCCGAACGAGCGCGCCGCCATCGCCGAAAAGCGCAGCCTCGCGCGGATGAAAGGCTACACCGGCGAAGCCTGCGGCGAATGCGGAAATTTTACTTTGGTGCGGAATGGAACGTGCCTGAAGTGCGATGCCTGCGGGGCGACGACGGGGTGTAGTTGAGGGGAGAAATCCGCAAACCTACCGGAGTATTCAGGCATGGCCTTGCTTTCCAAATTCGAACAAATAACAATGAGCAGAAATTCAATCCATGAAGAAATTGAAAGTACATATTCAGTTTTCGAACACGATGGACAAAAATTTATTCAAATCGATAGCTATGGCCGGCCAGAAAGAAAAATACCCGGAAAGAAAAGCCAAACTTTCCAGCTTGATAAAAAAGGGGGTCGGTTGCTTTTCGATATTCTAAATGACACGTTTCACTTCAAATAATTTACGTTATTTGGCCCGCCCCCGGCCACACCACCCCATTCATCGCACGGCCGACCCGAGCGCGTCTCATCTTTGAAGTCAAGGACGGCCCAAGGGGCCGCCGCCGCAGGCGGTCCGTGATCCTTGAGTTCAAAGCCGGGACGCGCTTTTCTGCCGCCATGCGCTGAATGTCTTTTTCCGCGCAACAGCGCCCTACAACGCCACACGCCCTCACCGTCCGACCTGCCCCGCCGTGAACGCGCCGCCGAAAACCTCCGGGCCGCGCTCGATCTCATAGGCGTAATGGCCGTCCTTGAAAAAGAGGTTGATCCTCGCGCCGCCGCTCACGCTGAAAGCCAATCCGGCCTTGTCGAGCTTCGGCGCGCCGGCCCTCAACAGATTGTCGTTCCACCCCGGCGGCGAGCAGCAGGATTTCACCGGCTCCAGCCCGTTGATCGGCGCGCCGTTCCAGTCGCCCTTGATGGCGATGATCTGGTAGGCGCCGCCCGCTTCGTCCTTTGTGGCGAGCGTTCCGGACGCCGTGATGTTGGCGTCTACGTTGACATAATTCCAGGTCCATTCCACATCGGCCTTCGCCGGCGTCAGGGCGGCGGCGGCGCACAACGCCAGAGCGCTCGCCGCGATCAGGCCGGGGCCCCGTGTCCGCGCCATGGCGTCGTTCCGTTCAATCCGCCTGTGGAAAATAGGCCGCCAGAATGCGGTCGCGGTAGGCGACGAGATCGGGATGGCCTTCGGCGGCCGTGCGGCAGACGCTGTTGAACTCAGGGCAAAGCGCGCCGATGAGGAAGGCGCCCAGAGTCGCGTCGGCGCCGTGCGGGGAATCGCCGAAGAGGTAGGGTTTGTCGCCAAGGAGCGCGGCGGCGGCGGCGAGGTCGCGCTTTGCAAGTTCGGCGCGCTCCGCCTCGGAATGGCGGTAGAGGCCCTGCCCTTTGGCGTCGCGCCTGATCTTGCGGCGGACCACGGTCTTGAGCAGGGTCTTCAGCGGGAAAGGCGTGCTGTCGAAGAAGCGGGCCGGGCCATTTTCGTAATTGGAATCGTCGAGCCAGCGATCGGCGACCATCAGCCAATAGAGATGCTCTTCGCACATGCGCTCGAGCGCCCAGCCGACCGCCTTTTGCTCGTCGGTGAGGCCCGCGTCGAAATCGAAGCCGTATTTCGATTCGATGTGGAACCGGATGAACGTCGAATCGGCGATGAGTTCGCCTTCATCGGCGATGTAGGGCAGCTTGCCCTTCGGCGCCGTCATGAGGCCGTCGCGATTTTCCTTGAATTCGATGCCGGCCATTTTCAGCAGCAACATCGCCTTGGTGGCGAACGGGCTGCCTTCGGGCAGGCCGAAAAAGGGGCCGTACGTGTAAAGAACGATCATATGTTTCCTGATCTCCGAACGGCTTGACGAAGCGTACGACTTGCAACAGAACTTTAGCTTCGCCACACTATAGCGGGACATAAATATGCGGAACAGAAGAATGATGGCCGCCGCCGCGGCTCTGGTCGTCATGGCGACGGCGGCGCCGCTCCGGGCGCAGGGTCTGAGTTTTGCGGTCGAGAAAGCCGATTGTCAGGGCGACGCCATGCGGCTTTGCGGGCCCTACATTCCAGATCAGGACAAGATCCACGCCTGCCTCGTCGCGTACAAGGATTATCTCAGCCCCGCCTGCCGCTCGATCGTCGCGCCGAAAAAGCGCTGATCACAGGTAGCGCGCGGCGCGCCCTGCGATCGCCGCGCGGGTCAGAAAGGCGGGTTCGATGGCGAGGTTTGTGTTCTGGACCGGGGCGTATAATGCCGGGCTCGCGCTCGTCCTGGCTTTCCCGTCGCTCTATCGGGCCCTTGGCCTCAACATTCCGTCGCCGCTCTGGGGCTGGCTGGTCGGCGGATTTCTGGCCTATACCAGCGCCGCGCTGATCCTTTCGTCGCGGGATCTGCCGCGCCGCGCGTCTTTTGTCTATTTTGAGGCCTTGCTGCGTTACGCCGCCGCGCTTCTGCTCGTCCCCGCCGGCCTGTTCGGAGATCTCGGCCTGATCGCCGTCCCCCTCGGGCTCGGCGATCTCGCCATCGGCCTTGTCTACATGTTCGGCCTGCCGGGAGCACTCGGGACGACCCACCGCGCGCTGTTCCTCGACCGCCAGGCCTGACGAGAGCGAGGGCGCCGGGCGCTCGCAGGGGCCACGATGCGAACGCCCGGCTTCGGGAGGGAAGTCTTGAGTCCGGCCCGGCGAATCGAGGTTGGCTCTGAACAGTCCTGGAAAGCTTAGTCTAGTCTTGGAAATTGCCTGGACCTTCAGGATAGAACGGATTCTCGCCAAGACCCTGACGGCCAAGCGTGCCGGAGGGGTCCACGACAGCGGCGCGATGAAGCCGTGGCTCCTCGACGCTGACCGACCTGTGTTCGTAAAGGCCGCGCATAGGGTTCACGCTATCTGCGCGGCGGTTGCTTGCAAAGGCGTCGGGCGGCGCCAGTGCGGCGAATATGGCGGCGGCCAGCGCGAGACGCCTCAGCGGAAAACTTGCCGCTGGAAGACTTGCCGCTGGAAGACTTGCGGCCGGAGAATTTGCGGCCGGAGAATTTGCGGCCAAATGAAGGATCGATCTGCGCATCGGGATTCTCCGCGATCTGGGTGAACGCCATCGGCCCGGTCCATAATCTGGGGAACGCCGGCCGCCCTGGCTTTTCGAGATCGCGAGATTTGCCGTTCAAGAGGGGAAAGTCTTGAAGACGGCTTTATGAATGTCTTAAATATCCGCGTTTCCAGAAAGCTTGCTCTTCAAGCTTGCTCTCCGTGGCTGGCGTCGCCCGCCATCAATCCGGCGACGCCGATGCTTGCGTCTTGAGCAGATTCCGACCGCATGACGTCACGCGATCGGAAAGTGCTCTGCCACGCCGCGGCGGACCTCCCGGAAAGCCTGTCGGGAGGCCTTTCGAAAAGACGCCAGCGATCGTCAGGAAATGGCGCGACGCGAAGGGGCGCCGGGCGTTCAGCGCTGCTGCTGGATGCGCGGGCGCCACGAAAGATCGTCGGACCAGACGTAGATCCCGATCGCGGCCAGGAACAGGACCGCGCCGAACCAGAACAACGGCGAATGATGGATGCGCCGCCAGTCGGGTTGAGCCTGCGGCCTTGACGCGCCGTTGTGGTGATTTCTCCTGTTCACGCGCCGTCCCTTTATGTTTTCTTATGATTGACGTCACTACAATCCGCCCGCATGGATTAGGGCGAATTCAAAAAGGCCGAGGACGCGTTTCCGCCTGCTTCCTCAGCCCACTGAGTCCTTGGCCCCGGACCTTATTGCACCGAAAATTCGATCCGGCGGTCGTGGCGGTTGCTGCCCTTGTCTTCGGCGTTGCCGTGCCCCTTGGCGGTCAGAATTTTATCCTTGACCCCCGCGCCGATCAGCAGGTCGCGCACGGCGTCGGCCCGATGCTGGGAAAGAACAACGTTCGCCGCCGGGTCGCCGGTGGAATCCGTGAAACCGTCGATCTGTACATGCGACGAGGCGGGCAATTGTTTGATCAGGCCCGCGGCCTGCAGGAGCAGCGGCTTGCTGCCTTCCGGAATTTCGGCGCTGCCCGTGGCGAAATTGATCCTGTATTTATTGAGGATCGCCACCAGCTCCGATCCGCTGAACCCTGGCTTGAGCGCGGTCAACGCCGCCGCGATCTCGTGGGCCGCGGGGTCGGCCGTCTCGACCGGCGCGGGCGCCGGCGCCGGCTCAGCGGGGGTTTCCTTGGCCGCTTCGGTCACGGCCGCGGGCTCCTTGGGCTGATGGAAGAAATAGGCGAGACCAGTCAGACCGAGGATCAGGGCGAGAGGAAAAACCCAGTCGAACGACTTCTGGCCGACGGGGTGCGGCGAAGCGTGGACCTGGGCGATCTTGTGCTCGGCGCCGCCAAGAAACCCGGCGACGGAGGCGGGAAGCCGCGTCGGAATCGCGCCGCCCGGCGTGAGCAGCCCAACCAGTTTCGGCGTCACATAGCCGATCGCATCGCCCACCAGATCCGTTCCGAGGCTGAGTTTTCGTCCGATCGCGGAAATCGCGCTGAGCCCGAGAGCCTCTTCCACTTCCGAGGACGACAGGGCCGGTCCCGCGCCTCGGCCGAGCCAGGACGCGATTTGATCGCCAAAACCGGCGGCTTTGAATTTGTCGAGATATCCGGCGACGCCATTCGGGTCGTCCGAAATGAAGCGAAGCAGTTCCCGCAATAAAGACTCCGCCTTGGAGCCCAGGTTGAACCTCGACCCGATGTCAGCGATCAGATTGTCGAAAAGCGCCATGACTTTACTCCAGAAACGGGCCCGGCGGCCGGGTTGACCTCATCCTGAGGATTTTACGGATTTGCTTCCCCTTGCAAGCTAAGCAATGCGGACACGTACGTTTCCTGTTTGCTTGCAGAGGTGGTCGGCGGGGATAAATCCGAAAATAGAGCGCGGGATAGGTTTTCGGAGGAATGCGGACGCGAAGTCAGAAAAAACCGATAAAACCTTCTCAGACCAGCAGCCGCCCAAGTAATCTTCGAATATATGGCCGAGCTTTTTTCGTCAAGCAGCCTTCGTCTCCCACGCGAAGCTATTCGCCGCCGGAAGCCACCCGAGGAGCGCAACAAAAGCAGGCCGCCCTCAGATTAGCTTGGCGCCGACGACGGCGAGCGTGCCGGCGAGCAAGGGCCGCAAGATGCGATCCGGCAAATAGGCCGCGAGCTGGCTTCCGATCATGATCCCCGGCAACGAGCCAAGGAGGAGCGAAACAAGAAGGTTCCAGTCGATCGACCCGAGAAACCAATGGCCGACGCCGGCGATCAGCGTCAGCGGTACGGCGTGCGCAATATCCGACCCGACGATCTTGGCGGTCCGCAAATCAGGATAAAGCAGAACCAGTATAGTGACGCCGATGGCCCCGGCCCCGACCGATGAAATCGAGACGAGCACGCCGAGAAACACGCCCAGCAGATTGGTCAAAAGCCGCCGTCTCCCGTCGCTCAGGCCTTGCATCCTGACGCTCAGATGCGAGAGCAGCCGCTTGCGGAACACCAGCATCGTCGCCGTCAGGAGAAGGGCGACGCCAAGCGAGGTTGTGATGACGCCGTTCGCGCCGTGCGGGCTCGCCCCGAGATAATTGAGGGCGAGCAAAGTGAGCACCGTGGCCGGAGCGCTGCCCGCCGCAAGCCGGCGCACCACCCGCCATTCGATGGTTCCATTCCATCCATGGACCAGCGCGCCGCTGGCTTTTGTCAGCGCCGCATAAAGAAGATCGGTTCCGACAGCCGTTCCCGGCGCAATTCCAAAAAGGAGCACGAGAAGAGGGGTCATGATCGACCCGCCGCCTACTCCCGTAGCGCCGACGAGCGCTCCGACAAAAAAACCGGAAACGGAGTACAGGGGATTGATCAGGCTCCAATCCACTGTGACCTTCTTTCAGCGGGTTTGATCGGTTTTCATAGGGGGCTAAAAGCTAAATCGGCTTCAGTCAACAATTGTAAGCCGGTACGATGTTTGCTGCCGTCGAACGAAATCCCGCTCGGCGATCATCTGGCGTCGGTTTTCGGACAAAATGCTAGCGTAGCGAGGCCGGCGGCTTATCTTATGGTGGAAGATTTACGAAGGCCCCGCTCCGGCGCAGCCAGGCCACGGAGCCGGCGGCTCGAGGTGTCGCGCTTCAGGTGATCGCGCAAATGACAATCTTGAGGTGATCGCGCATATGACAATCATGACAGACATTGCGCCGATCGGCGTCACGAAAGCCGAAACTCAACTGTCCGGCATTCTTTGGGAGCGGCTGCAACAGGAAGCCGAGGCCGCGTTCGTCAATGACCGCGCGCTGGCCGCCTTGTTCGTGAATTCCGTCCTGAACCGTTCATCGTTCGAGGACGCCGTCGCCCACCGCGTGGCGGCGCGGCTCGGCAACGAAACTGTTCCCGCGCATCTCATCGCGGACCTCTTTGCAGAGGCG
Organism: Methylocapsa palsarum; assembly: GCF_900114285.1. Taxonomy (GTDB): domain Bacteria; phylum Pseudomonadota; class Alphaproteobacteria; order Rhizobiales; family Beijerinckiaceae; genus Methylocapsa; species Methylocapsa palsarum. Next base: position 45,824 of record NZ_FOSN01000008.1, read on the forward strand.
CTCGCCGGCGACGCGTCCATCGCCCCGGCGTTTCAGGCGGATATCGCCGCGGTGATCGAGCGCGATCCGGCGTGCGAACGCTTGATCGAGCCCTTGCTTTTTTTCAAAGGCTTTCACGCCATCCAGACGCACCGGCTGGCGCATTGGCTCTGGGTCAGCGGCCGCAACGATCTCGCGCTTTATCTGCAAAGCCGCTCGTCCGAAGTGTTTCAAACGGACATCAATCCGGCGGCCCGCTTCGGCAAGGGAATCTTCCTCGATCATGCGACCGGCCTTGTCGTCGGCGCGACCGCAACGATCGACGACGATGTTTCGATCCTTCAGGACGTGACATTGGGCGGCACGGGCAAGGAACGCGGCGACAGGCATCCAAAGGTGCGACGCGGCGTCATGATCGGCGCGGGAGCCAAAATTCTCGGCAATATCGAGATCGGCTCCTGCTCGCTCATCGCGGCCGGATCCGTCGTCCTGAACCCGGTGCCGCCGAACACAACGATGGCGGGCGTTCCGGCCCGCGCAGTGGGCACGACGGGATGCGCCGAGCCCTCGCGCAACATGAACCAGATTTTGAGCCAGCTCGTGTACGATTCGTTCAATTACACGATCTGACGGCGACGCGATTGGAGCCTGACGCCCTCGGATTGACGAGGTTTTCCTTGGCTATCCGGCAGGAGGCAAAAAGCGCTATTCGTTTGTTGACAGAAAGCGTAGGCTTTATCGGTTCGGTCCTTGCCCGAGGGTGAAGTCTGCGGCGTCTAAAGGCGGGACACTAAAAAGCGGGACACAAAGTCCGGCGCGAAGGGGAGTTCACTCATGGCACTGCAACTTGGCGATATCGCGCCGGATTTCGAGGCGGATACGACAGAAGGGCGCATCAGGTTCCACGACTGGGCCGCCGGTTCGTGGATCGTCCTGTTTTCGCATCCCAAGAATTTCACGCCCGTATGCACGACGGAACTCGGATATACGGCGAAGCTGAAGCCGGAATTCGACAAGCGCAATGTCAAGGTGATCGGGATCAGCGTCGACCCCCTGGCGAGTCATGAGAAATGGGCGGACGACATCAAGGAAACCCAGGGCCATGCGCTCAACTTTCCGCTGATCGCGGACCCGGACCGCAAAGTCGCCGACCTTTACGGGATGATCCACCCGAACGCGAGCGACACGCTGACGGTGCGTTCCGTGTTCGTCATCGGCCCCGACAAGAAGATCAAACTGACGCTGACCTATCCCGCCAGCACGGGACGCAATTTCGATGAAATCCTGCGGGTGATTGATTCCTTGCAGCTGACCTCGAAGCATCAGGTCGCCACGCCGGTCAACTGGAAGCACGGTGAAGACGTGATTATCGTTCCGGCTGTCTCTGACGAGGACGCCAGGAAGAAATACCCGGAGGGATGGAAGGCCCTGCGCCCCTACCTTCGGATTGTTCCTCAGCCTAAAGGCTGACGTCCCGGGTTAACGCCCGGTTCGCCGGAGGAGCCGGACCAATGCCGCATTGAATTTACGCGCGCGAAGATTTCGGTCTCGCGGTCTTTCCGTCCTTCAGCCTGCGTCTTCCGCGAGGCTATCAAATGGAGCACACTTTTCATGGCGCAAAACGCTGCGAGTCTGGCAGAGATAAACAATAAATCGACGGCGCCGGGGCGTGGACGCATTTACGATTCGATCACCGAAACCATCGGCAACACGCCCCTGGTCCGCTTGCGCAAGATCGAAAAAGCGAAGGGCGTCAAGGCGAACCTTCTGGCCAAGCTCGAATTCTTCAATCCGATTTCGAGCGTGAAGGATCGGATCGGCGTTCACATGATTACGGTGATGGAAGCCGCCGGCAAGATCAAACCGGGAGAATCGACCCTCATCGAGCCGACGTCCGGAAACACCGGCATCGCCCTCGCCTTTGTCGCGGCCGCGCGGGGCTATAAGCTCATTCTCGTCATGCCGGAATCGATGTCGATCGAGCGTCGTAAAATGCTGGCTCTGCTCGGCGCGGAACTCGTGCTCACCCCCGCCCCCCAGGGCATGAAGGGCGCCATCGCCAAAGCTCAGGAACTCGCGGAGGCGACGCCAGGCGCCGTGATTCCCCGGCAATTCGAGAATCCGGCCAATCCGGAGATCCATCGGCTGACGACGGCCGAAGAAATCTGGAATGACACCGAGGGGCAGATCGACGTTTTCGTGTCAGGCGTCGGCACGGGAGGAACGATCACAGGCGTCGCGCAAGTTCTGAAGCCGCGCCGGCCCGGCCTGAAAATTGTCGCCGTGGAACCTGAGGATTCGCCGGTTCTTTCCGGGGGCGCCCCCGGACCCCACAAGATCCAGGGAATCGGCGCCGGATTTGTTCCCGCCATCCTGGACCGCTCCCTCATCGACGAAGTCGTGACAGTCGGAAATCAGACCTCGTTCGATACGGCGCGGCTTGCGGCCCGCCTCGAAGGCATTCCCGTCGGCATCTCCTCTGGCGCGGCGATCGCGGCCGCGGTGGAGATCGGATCAAGACCCGAGTCGGAAGGCAAGAACATCGTCCTGATTATTCCGTCCTTCGCCGAGCGTTATCTATCCACCGCCTTGTTCGACGACGTCAAATGAGTTGATCGCCTGATTGTGGGGCCCATGGATTGTCATGGGACCGATTGAGCCCTGTCGCGCCAATAAGGCGCGACGCCTCGCTCAGGCCGGCAAGTTCAGCCAACGCCCGATAGAATCAGCCATCGCCCGATAGAGCGCTTTCCGATCGCATGAAGTCATGCGATCGATCAGAAATCGCTTCAGAATCAAAAGCTTGAGCATATTCTTGTCGATTGGATTGATTCAATCCGATCGGAATATGCTCTAGAATAAGCGTCCAGAAATTCAGGACGTACTCGTCTGTCCTCCCGGGGCGAGGCTATTTCATTTCAATGTCCGATTTGTTGGCGCGCGTAGACTTATCACGCAACGCGCATGTTTATATTGCGACGCAGCCACCGCAATGCAAAGCGCATCTTTCCTCTACGGTGAGCGCTTTTTGCAACAGGTGCGCGCATATTTCATCTTGCCAACATCCAAACAACAGTTCTACTTTACTGCTTAGGCTGGGTCTGAAAGACTCGGATTAGCATCCAACGCTTGACTAACGTCCAACTTCCTTTTTGGCGACGCAGCAAGATCTCGCTTCTGCGAAGAAAGCAAAGCCTTCGATAATAGTCGTGTCCAAAAATGAGGCTTTACTTGTTTTTAAAATACGACGAAATCTATGCAAAATCGCAGTCAAAAAAAAAGAAAAGCAAGACAAGATAAAGAAAGTTCGGGAGGCATCAAATGGGTATTCTGGTCGTTGGAGGAGTCCTTCTCGGGATGGTTCTCGGAAGATATCTCAAGGTTCTGGTTCTCGTGCCGGTGTGCGGCATCCTTGTCGTACTGCTTCTATCTAGGCCTGTTCCAGCCGTTCATTCGCTGACGTATCCGCTCCTCGAAATTGGCGTGCTGCTCTTTAGTTTGCAGATAGGCTATGCGGTCGGGTTGCTTTCGACTAAACTGCGTCCTTTCATGCAGCGGTCCCGCGGCGTTTGGGCCCCCGGTTTTCAGGCTGGATTGCGGTCCATGCATCTGAAATCGTAATCAACTGAAATCGAAATCGACGGGCCGCTTTTGGGCGACGAAGATCAAGATGCGCGCTTGATGACTGAATAATAGGCTCAATCGATACGCGCTGACGGATTGTTGATTTGCGATCGGGCTTTACGATCTTTCGTAAAGCCCTTTTCTTTGGGCTCGGCCGCCGCCGCTCCCCGATCTTCGGAGCGAATCGAACCGCAAGCCAGACCAAAACACGTCTTGGCTCCTCGGCGGGCGCGCTCCTGCGATTATGCTTGACCTTGGTCTTACGCCGAGAATACGCATTCACTTCCAAAGGGATGACTCAGACGCGCCTGCGTCTGACGTCAATCCTTCTCTGATCAATTTACGCCGCCGCCCGATACGACCCCGATGGCCGTTCGAGAGCGTCACAGGGGTCGCACACCATGAAAATTCTGGCCGGCAATTCCAATCGCGCGCTGACGGAAGCGATCGCGGCGTATCTCAGCATTCCCTTGACCAAATGTCAGGTGCGTCGATTCGCCGATATGGAGATCTTTGTCGAAATTCTCGAAAACGTGCGCGGCCAGGACACGTTCATTGTCCAATCCACCTCTTATCCTGCAAATGACCACCTTATGGAAATTCTCATCATGACCGATGCGCTGCGGAGGGCGTCGGCGAGGAGAATCACTGCGGTGCTCCCTTATTTCGGCTACGCGCGTCAGGATCGCAAACCAGGTCCCCGCACGCCGATTTCGGCCAAGCTCGTCGCGAACCTGATCACGCGCGCCGGCGCCGACCGTGTGCTCACCGTTGATCTTCACGCAGGACAGATTCAGGGCTTTTTCGATATCCCGACGGACAATCTGTTTTCGGCGCCGGTTCTGGTGCGCGACATCAAGGAGCGACTGAGCCCTGGCAATCTGATCGTCGTCTCTCCCGATGTCGGCGGCGTCGTCCGCGCACGGGCGCTGGCCAAACGAATCGACGCGCCGCTGGCGATCGTCGACAAACGCCGCGAGCGCGCCGGAGAATCCGAGGTGATGCATATTATCGGCGACGTCGCCGGAAAAACCTGCATCCTCATCGATGACATCGTCGATTCCGGAGGAACCTTGTGCAACGCCGCCGAAGCACTTCTGCAGGAGGGCGCGCGCGAGGTCTACGCCTATATTACCCATGGCGTATTGTCGGGCGGCGCGGTCGCCCGCATCGCCGGATCAAAGCTCAAAGAACTGGTTCTGACGGACACGATTCAGTCCACCGAAGCCATCCGCGTCTCGAAAAACATACGCGTGGTCACGATCGCGCCGCTGATCGGTGAGGCGATCGCGCGCATCGCCAAGGAAGAGAGCGTTTCAAGTCTGTTTGACTGACCGCTTGCGCCGACGCACCGGAGCCTCAACGCTCCGGTACTGGCATATTTAATGCTAAACAAATCTCAAGCGTCCGAGGGATCCAAGGGCGCCTACTGGACCCGTCCGGTCGAATCTCGAATTGAATCTTAAATCTCATTCCGGTTGAAGACCGAAGCCTTATTCCGCCTCGTTCCAGGATTACCTGCGCGAAAAATTCACAGGGACGTCAGCTTCAGGTCAGCTTTCTGTCGCCTTTAACGGCGATAAGCCGTTTCACCTCAGGAGGAGCAAAAATGCTTTCCCGCTCTGAACCAAAAATTTCGATTGGCGTTGCTTTTTCGGAAGCCGCACATAACACTTGTTATAGTCTATAGTTTTTGTATATTATCTCCGGGTCAGATCGAAGAGGATTCTTATGCCCGACGCCTATGTCATTGAAATCGGCGGCCGCACCGCCGGAATTGTCGCCCGTGATCCACGCGACCTCAATTTCAACTTTTTCGCGGCGACGCATTCGTTCAACGCTATGGAGGGCCAGCGTTTTTCCGATCCGCTCGCGGCCGAACGAGTCGCGCGCCATCTCGCCAAGCACGGAAGCCTGCCGCGAGCCAGCGAACAATCGGGGCGCTCCTCTGAAGAACCTGCGAAGCTTAAATTCCCACTGTCTGGAGCTGTCCCCGGCGCGGCGGGCGTCAAGATATAGAATCGTTCCGCCTCCGGCATATCGAGTCGTTCCGGGGCGGGGCGGCTGCTCCATAACCCGTCCGTCTCTCTCACATTGAGTTGAAAACAGCGCGTTGAGAACAGCGCGTTTCTCCCTGTCGGCGTTGAAAAATTTCCGCCATCCTTCTCGCCTGCCTTGTTCGCTCCACAAGAAGAGTTTAACCGAAAGCGGCGAAACAGCGATTTGCCCGAGCCTGGGCGAACGCGCGTTGATCGGGCCGATGGACGAGCGTTGATTGAAACCGCTGATTTTACTTTTGGTTTCCCTCGCGGCCTTGGCCACGGCCGGCTGTACCGTCGGGCCGGATTACGAGCGGCCCCCTGCCCCTGAATCAGCGCACTACAAGGAGCTGAAGGGCTGGAAGGTTGCGACGCCCATGGACGGCGTCATCCGCGGCGCGTGGTGGGTCGTTTTCAAGGATCCCATCCTGAATTCACTCGTCCAACAGGTCGAAATCACCAATCAGAACGTGATCGCCGCGGAAGCGGCGTACCGCACCGCGCAAGCCGTGATCAAGGAAGCGCAATCAGGCCTGTTTCCGACCGTCACGACCAGTTACAATGGCCTTGGTTCGCACCTCGGGTCAGCAGTTTCGGGCTCCGGAGTGCCTACGACGATCGTAACCTCGACGCTCGCCGCCAACGCCAGCTGGGATCTGGACGTGTGGGGCAGGATCCGGCGTTCGATCGAAAGCAATACGGCGGCGGCTCAGGTTTCGGCGGCCGACCTCGCCAGCGCGACCCTGTCAGCGCAGTCGGCGCTCGCGACTAATTATTTCAATCTGCGCGCGGCTGACTCGCTTCAGGCGCTGCTTTACCGGACCGCCGCCCAATACAGGCGGACGCTGGAGATTACCCAGCATCAGTATGATGCCGGCACCGTCTCGAAGGCCGACGTGGCGACCGCGCAGACTCAAGTGTTCGACACCGAGGCCCAGGCGATCAACGTGGGCGTCGCGCGGGCCCAGTCCGAACACGCCATCGCCGCCCTGATCGGGAGGCCGCCGGCGGACCTCACCATCGCGGTTGGCGGGCTGGGAACCTATTTGCCGCAAATTCCGGCAAGCGTGCCTTCGCGCCTCCTGGAAAGGCGCCCGGATATCGCCGCGCAGGAAAGACTCATGCAGCAGGAAAACGCCCTGATAGGCGTCGCCGTCGCCGCTTATTACCCCGATATAAGTCTAAACGGCCAGTATGGAGTTATGGGCACAGGCGTTCTCGCGGCGTCGCTGGCGCACGAAATATGGAGTCTTGGGGCGACCGCCGTCCAGGTGGCCTTCGATGGCGGCTTTCGCGGCGCTCAGGTCGAGGCGGCGCGAGCGACATATGATCAGAGCGTCGCCAACTACCGCCAAACCGTCCTCACCGCCTTTCAGCAGGTCGAGGATTCTCTGGCCGCCATCAAGATCTACGCCAAGGAAGCAAAGGTGCAGGCGCAAGCGGTCAAATCAGCGCAGGAGGAGGTCGATATTCTCCTCAATCAATACAAGGCCGGCACGGTCGCTTTTACGGCTGTCGTCGTCGCGGAAGCGATGCTTCTATCGAACCAGCAAACCGATCTCACGATCAGGCAAAACAGATTTCTGTCAACCGTCAACCTGATCGGGTCTCTTGGCGGCGGATGGGACGCCTCCGAGCTTCCGAGCCTGCAGGCGCTCGAGAAAAACAATCCCCTCATCCCGCCCCTATGAAAGTTCTGGCCGGGGTTTTGAGCGTTCTGGCGAAGCCTGCTTCAAACACACGAGTCGCCGTCGAGGCGCGAATGTTATCTGGCGCGCCGGCGTATCATTCGCGGTCTGGAACGCCCATATTACAAATCGGTCATGCTTCAGCAAACCGGCGGTAAGCCAAGGCCGGATACCTCTGCCAGGCGGCAATCTACGAGAGCGCGGATCCAGAGCATGGAATTTCCGGGTCATGGATGATCGAACCCGAAGCGGAGGCGCCGGCGCGTCGGACGAATCTTTTCTCCGGGAGGAGGACGTCGACCGCCTCGACGCAAAGAGAATACCGTTCGGGCCCGCGGTGAAGCCGCGATCAAGGCTTCGGCCGGTCGCGCTTCTCGGACTTATCATTCTGCTGGGGCTCGCCGTCTACCGGATCGCGAATATCTCCGGCTCGGATCCTGATAAGGCCGAATCATCTTCGCCGCCGCCCCAGCCCGTCGCCGCCGCCACGATTGCGACAGGAGACGTTAAAGTCGTCGTGAACGCGCTCGGCGCCGTGACGCCGATCTCCACCGTGACGGTCAAGCCGAGGGTGAGCGGCCACCTGCTGGAGGTGGCCTACAAGGAAGGCCAGCTCGTCAAAAAAGGCGAGTTCCTCGCACAGATAGACCCCCGTCCGTTCGAACTGGCGGAACAGCAATATGAGGGGCAGTTGCTTCGCGACCAGGGCTTGCTCGATCAAGCGCGAACCAATCTCGTCCGGTATCAAACGCTCGTCAAACAGGCCTCGATCGCGCGCCAGCAGGCCGAAGATCAAGTCTTTCTGGTCAAACAATACGAAGGCTCGGTCAAATCCGATCAAGCTCAGATCGATAATGAAAAACTGAACCTCACCTATGCGCATGTCGTCTCGCCCATCGACGGCCGGGTCGGTTTGCGTCTGGTCGACGCTGGCAATTATGTCCAGACGACGGATTCCGGCATCGCGGTGATCACGCAGCTCAACCCGATTTCCGTCATCTTCACCGTTCCCGAGGACGACCTGCCGCAGATCGTCGAACAATTGCAGGCCGGCGCGACGCTCGACGCGACCGCTTTCGATCGCGCCAACATCACAAGGCTGGCGGCCGGCAAAGTGACGACGCTCGACAATCAGATCGATACGTCAACAGGCATGGTCAAACTGCGCGCCGAATTTCAAAACCCCGACAACAAGCTTTTTCCCAATCAGTTCGTCAACGTTCGGCTGTTGGTCAGGACGATGCGCGGCGTCGTCACCGTTCCGACAAACGCCATCCAGCACGGCGCGCCCGGCGCCTATGTCTATCTGATCGGCGCGGACGGCAAAGTGACCGCTCGCCCGGTCGAGCTCGGGCCGACGGATGGACCCGTTGCGGCCGTTCGCTCGGGATTGTCCGCCGGCGACAGGGTTGTCATCGAAGGCGCCGACCGGTTGCGCGAAGGCGCTTCTGTGACGATTCCAGCCGATGCGGATGGGTCTAGCGAGGCGGCGCAACCGAACGGCGGCGGAGGGCGCGGAAACCGCGCCCGACGGAGCGCTCCATGACGGGCACGAGGGAGCGCGCGAACGCGAATTCAAAACCATGAACCCCTCGCAACTGTTCATTCTGCGGCCCGTCGCGACGTCCCTTTTGATGATTGCGATCATCCTCGCGGGCGGTCTCGCCTACCGGTTCCTGCCCTTGTCGGCGTTGCCCGAAGTGGATTACCCGACCATTCAGGTTCGAACCTTTCTCCCGGGCGCAAGTCCGGAGGTCATGACCTCCTCGGTGACGGCGCCGCTTGAGCGGCAGCTGGGCCAGATGCCCGGGCTGAACCAGATGACCTCGGCAAGCTCGGCCGGCGCGTCGGTGATCACGCTGCAGTTCAACTTGAACCTCAGCCTCGACGTGGCTGAACAGGAGGTGCAGGCCTCCATCAACGCCGCGAACAACCTGCTGCCCAGCGACCTTCCGGCGCCGCCGATTTACGCCAAGGTCAATCCGGCCGACGCCCCGATCCTGACGCTGGCGATCTCCTCGAAAACGCTGAACCTGACCGAACTCGAAGACTTCAGCGAGACGCGGCTCGCGCAAAAGATTTCGCAGCAGCCAGGGGTCGGACTCGTCAGCATCAGCGGCGGCCAACGGCCCGCTTTAAGGGTTCAGTTCAACCCTCGAGCGCTTGCGGCTTACGGGCTCAACATCGACGATCTCCGTTCGACCATCGGCAACGCCAACGTCAACGCGCCCAAAGGGAGTTTCGACGGGCCAGCCCAGGGCTCGACGATCAACGCCAACGATCAGATCGCCAAGGCCTCCGACTACGCCGCCCTTGTCATCGCCTACCGCGACGGCGCCCCGGTGCGCCTTTCGGACGTCGCGACCGTCGTCAACGGTCCCGAAAACACGATGTTGAGCGCCTGGGCGAACTCAAAGCCGGCCATCATCCTCAACGTCCGGCGCCAGCCCGCCGCCAACGTGATCGCCGTCGTCAATGGCGTCAAGGCGCTGCTCCCCGCGCTCAAGGCGAGTCTTCCCTCCTCCGTGGACATCGAAATCCTCAGCGATCGCACCACCACGATTCGCGCCTCGGTCGCCGACGTCGAATTCGAACTCGGGCTCGCCGTCGCGCTCGTGATTCTGGTGATCTTCGTTTTTTTGAGGAATCTGCCTTCGACCATCATCCCGAGTCTGTCAGTGCCGCTGTCCCTGATCGGGACCTTCGCCGTCATGTATCTCCTCGGCTTCAGTCTCGACAATCTCTCCCTGATGGCGCTGACGATTTCGACCGGGTTCGTCGTGGACGACGCCATCGTCATGATCGAGAACATCACCCGTTATGTCGAGGCCGGGGATCCGCCTCTCGAGGCCTCGCTCAAAGGCTCGCGGCAGATCGGCTTCACCATCATTTCGCTCACGGTCTCGTTGATCGCCGTTCTCATCCCGCTGTTGTTCATGGGCGACGTGACCGGCCGCCTGTTTCACGAATTCGCGATCACCCTGGCGGTTACGATCGTGATCTCGGCCGTGGTGTCGCTCACCCTCGTGCCGATGCTTTGCGCAAGGCTGATCCATCATCGCCCCGAAGCCTCGCGCAGCCGTCTCGACCTCCAGGCGGAGCGTTGGTTCGACGCCGTCGTGGCCAAATATGGCCAGGCGTTGCAGGTTGTGTTTCGCCATCAGCCCTTGACGCTTTTTGTCGCGATCGCGACCCTCGCCCTGACGATCGCGCTCTACATCGTCATCCCCAAGGGCTTCTTTCCGGTTCAGGACACCGGCATGATTCAGGGCATCTCCGAAGGTCCCCAGAGCATTTCCTTCGCCGCCATGTCGGATCTCCAGCGTCAGCTGGGCGACGTCATTTTACAAGATCCCGCGGTCGAAAGCCTGAGCTCCTTTATCGGCGTCGACGGCGACAACACGACTTTGAACAGCGGCAGGTTTCTGATCAATCTCAAGCCGATTGAGATCCGCCGCAAGTCGGCCACCGAGATCGCGCGGCGCCTGCAGACGCGCGTCGCGGGCGTTCCCGGAGCGACGCTCTACCTCCAGCCGGTGCAGGATCTGACCATAGATTCCAGCATCAGCCGAGCGCAATATCGTTTTGTGCTGCAGAACGCCAATTCCGCTGAATTCGAGGCCTGGACGCCAAAGCTCATCCACCGGCTCGCGCAGGCGCCGGAGCTCGCCGACGTCGTCAGCGATACGCAGCAACAAGGCCTTGCCGTGAACCTCGTCATCGACCGCGCCACTGCGGCGCGGTTCGGAATCACGCCCGCGACCGTCGACAACGCTCTCTACGACGCCTTCGGTCAGAGAATCGTCTCGACGATCTACACGCAATCCAATCAATACAGAGTCATTCTCGAAGCTGATCCCGCGATTCAATCCGCTCTCCACAACCTCGATGCGATCTATTTGCCGTCTTCCTCATCGGGTTCGAACGGACAGGTTCCGCTGAAGGCCATCGTCCATGTGGAGCAGCGCAGCGGTCCGCTTCTGGTCACGCATCTCGGTCAATTTCCGGCGACCACAATCTCGTTCAACCCGGCGCCCGGCTATTCCCTCGGATCGGCGTTGCAGGCGATCGAACAGGCGCAGGCCGAAATCGGCCTGCCCCCGAGTTTCGTCGTCTCCTATCAGGGCGCGGCCGCCGCTTTTCGCGCATCAAGCACAAGCCAGTTGCTGCTGATCATCGCCGCAGTGGCGACGATGTATATCGTCCTTGGCGTCCTTTACGAAAGCTTCATCCATCCCGTCACGATCTTATCCACCCTGCCCTCGGCCGGCGTCGGCGCCTTGCTCGCGCTGATGGCGACGGGAGGCGAACTCGACGTCATCGCGGTCATCGGGATCATCCTTTTGATCGGCATCGTGAAAAAGAACGCCATCATGATGATCGACTTCGCCCTCGACGCCGAGCGAAACGCCGGCCTTTCGGCGCGCGACGCGATCTATCAGGCCTGCCTGCTGCGGTTTCGTCCGATTCTGATGACGACAATGGCGGCGATCCTCGGCGCGCTGCCGCTGATGCTTGGAACCGGGCCAGGGTCCGAGCTGCGCAATCCGCTTGGAATCGCAATCGTCGGCGGCCTTGTCGTCAGTCAGGTTCTGACGCTGTTCACCACGCCGGTCATTTACCTTTATTTCGACCGTCTCGCCGCCCGGTTTTCAACCCGCAATTCGCTTAATCCGCGTCCGGCTGACGGAGCCGCGGAATGAACCTTTCCGCCCCGTTCATCAATCGTCCGGTCGCGACGATCCTGCTGACGATCGGGATCGCGCTCGCCGGACTTCTCGCTTTTATGATTCTACCGGTTTCGCCTCTCCCGCAGGTGGATTTTCCAACCATTTTCGTGCAGGCGCAATTGCCGGGAGCCGACCCCGAGACCGTGGCGACGAGCGTCGCCGGTCCCCTGGAGCGCCATCTCGGGCAGATCGCGAACGTCACCGATATGACCTCGAAGAGCGGTCTTGGCCAGAGCAGCATCATCCTTCAGTTCGACGTCGATCGGGACATCGACGGCGCGGCGCGGGACGTTCAGGCCGCGATCAACGCCGCGCGCGCGGACCTGCCGACGAATTTGCGCAGCAATCCGACCTACCGCAAGGTCAATCCCGCGGATGCGCCGATCCTGATTCTCTCGCTTAGCTCCAAGACCTTGACGCAAGGGCAGGTCTACGACGCCGCAAGCAACATCCTGCAGCAAAGACTGTCTCAACTCGACGGCATCGGTCAGGTCGTTCTCGGCGGCTCCGCGCTGCCGGCGGTGCGCGTCGAAGTCAATCCGCACGCCCTCGCCAACTACGGCGTCGGTCTTGAAGACGTTCGCGCCGCTCTCGCCTCCGCCAACGCCAACAGCCCAAAGGGCACGATCGAGGACGGACGAAAGCGATACCAGGTCTACACGAACGATCAGGCGACGAAGGCCTCGGATTACATTCCGCTGATCATCGCCTACCGCAACGGCGCTCCGGTCTATCTGACCGATGTCGCGACGATTTCCGATTCCGTCGAGGATGTCCGCAACGTCGGTCTGGCGAATGGCGATCCGGCCATCATCGTCTTGCTCTTCCGTCAGCCGGGGGCGAACATTATCGGAACCGTGGACCGCGTGAAGGCGGAGCTTCCCCACCTTCAGGCCGCAATGCCGCCCGCGATCGAACTCGAGCTTCGATCCGACCGCAGCAACACGATCCGGGCGTCGCTTCATGACACCGAATGGACCTTGGCGCTCGCGATCGGACTGGTCACTTTGATCGTCTTCGCGTTCCTGCGCGATCTGCGCGCGACCCTCATTCCAAGCATCGCCGTCGCGGTTTCGATTGTCGGCACGTTCGGCGTGATGTATCTCTTGAACTACAGCCTCAACATTCTCTCTCTCATGGCGTTGACCATCGCCACCGGGTTCGTCGTCGACGACGCGATTGTTGTCCTCGAAAACATCACGCGATACCTCGAGGCGGGACTGAGCGGCCGGGAAGCGGCGTTGCGAGGCGCGCGCGAAGTCGGCTTCACCGTCGTGTCGATCAGTATTTCGCTCATCGCCGTTTTCACCCCCATTCTTTTGATGGGCGGCATTCTTGGCCGCCTCTTCCGCGAATTCGCCGTCACGCTGTCGGTCGCCGTTCTGATCTCGCTGATCCTGTCGCTGACCCTGACGCCGATGCTGTGCTCACTGCTGCTGCGGCCAAGGACGCACGACGCCGTCCCGCGCCGCTTCGATCCGTTCGCCGCCGTGCTCCGGGGCTACGAGCGAAGCCTTGCCTCCGCCCTGCGGCGGCCGCGCCTGGTGATGATCATCTTGCTCGCCACGATCGGGCTGAACGTCGCGCTGTTCTGGATCGTTCCAAAGGGCTTTTTTCCACAGCAGGACACCGGCCGCCTTATCGGGAATATCCTCGCCGACCAAAGCATCTCATTCGACTCGATGCGAAAGAAGCTGGAGGAGTTTCAGTCGATTGTGCAAAAAGACCCGGCCGTCGCCGGCGTCGTCGGCTTTACCGGGTCGGGGGGCGAAACCAACACCGCATCGATCTACGTCGTGCTGAAACCGACTTCCGAACGCTCCGTCACCGCAAACGAAATCATAGACCGGCTCCGCCACAAGCTCTCACGGATCGCGGGCGCGCGTCTTTATTTGCAGGCGGCGCAGGACATCCGCGTCGGCGGACGCTCGAGCAACGCCCAATATCAATACACATTGCAAGGCGACAGCACCGCAGAGATCTACGACTTCACGCCGCGCCTGGTGGAAGCGCTGCAGAACAATCCGATCCTCGCGGACGTCAGTTCGGATCAGCAGCAGCGCGGTCTCGAAACGGATGTCAAGGTGGACCGCGACACCGCCTCCCGTCTCGGCGTCAAGATGTCGGAGATCGACAACACGCTTTACGACGCCTTCGGCCAACGCCAGGTTTCGACCATCTACACGCCCATCAATCAATATCATGTGGTGCTGTCCGTGGCGCCGCGCTACTGGCGCGATCCCGCGATCCTCAAGGATCTGTATGTCAACACGTCGGGCGGAAATCCCGCCGCCACGGCGCAAACCAACCTGCCGTCTGGAACTGTCGTCGGCGAGGAATCGGAGACGCCCTCCGGCGCGACGACGGCTTCCGCGAGCGGCGCGACGAACGACGCGGCGCGCAACGCCTCCACAAACGCGCTGGCCAATTCGGGAAAGGGCGTCGCCTCCGCCGGCGCGCCGGTGAGCACCGTGCGGGCCAAGATGGCCCCGCTCGCCGCTTTCAGCCATTTTTCCGCCGGCAACACCCCGCTATCGGTCAGCCACCAGGGACTTTTCGTCGCCAGCACGATCTCCTACAACCTGCAACCTGGCGCTTCGCTGAGCCAGGCCGTCGCCGAAATCGAACGCGCCATGCGAACGCTCAACGCGCCCGCATCCATTCATGGCGGCCCGCAAGGCAACGCCCGCGCGTTCCAGGACTCGCTCTCGAACGAACTTTTCCTGATCCTCGCGGCCTTCGCGACGGTGTATATCGTCCTCGGCGTTCTCTATGAGAGCTTTATCCATCCGATCACGATTCTTTCGACCTTGCCGTCAGCGGGAGTTGGCGCGGTTCTGGCGCTTTTGCTGTTTCGCACCGAATTCAGCATCATCGGTCTGATCGGGGTCATTCTGCTGATCGGCATCGTCAAGAAAAACGCGATCATCATGATCGACTTCGCGCTCGAAGCCGAACGGTCGGAAGGGCTCTCGCCCCGCGACGCGATCTTCAGGGCCTGCGTCCTGCGCTTCCGGCCGATCATGATGACGACCTTCGCCGCGATTTTCGGCGCGATCCCGCTGGTCCTGAGCTTTGGCGACGGAGGCGAGATCCGCCGTCCTCTGGGCATCGCCATCGTTGGCGGCCTGATCGTCAGCCAGATCCTGACGCTTTACACGACGCCGGTCGTCTACCTCTATCTCGACCGCTTCCGGCTTTGGTCGAAGCGCCGCTGGAACCGTCTGTTTCCGGAATTGCCTGGACCCGCGCCAGAATCGACGCAGGAATCGACGTAGAGGAATCGACGTGGAAATCGGCGCCATGATCCCCGGCGCGCCCTGGAAATCGAATTATCTTGCCCGCACGCGCCCAATTTCTTGACTTCGCACCCTAAACTGGCCAGTTTCCGCGCACCTTCAACCCGCCCGGCGCCGATGCAAAGCTATCTTGATTTTGAAAAACCGGTCGCCGAACTCGAGGCCAAGGTCCAGGAACTTCGTCAGCTCGCGGCGCAGGGCGACGCGGTCGTCATTGGCGACGAGCTGGCGCGCCTCGAGGGCAAGGCCGAAAAGGCTCTCGTCGACCTCTACGCCAATCTGACGCCCTGGCAAAAGACCCAGGTGGCGCGGCATCCCCAAAGGCCGCATTTCGGCGATTACATCAAGGCGCTCATTACCGGCTTCACGCCGCTGTCCGGCGACCGGCAATTTGGCGAGGACGCCGCGATCGTCGGCGGATTTGGCTGGTTTCGCGGCCGATCCGTTTGCGTCATCGGGCAGGAAAAAGGCTTCGACACGTCCGGAAGGATCAAACATAATTTCGGCATGGCGCGGCCCGAAGGCTATCGCAAGGCCGCTCGGCTCATGCAGCTCGCCGACCGCTTTGGGCTGCCGGTCATTTCCCTGATCGACACGCCGGGCGCGTTCCCCGGGGTCGACGCCGAGGAACGCGGCCAGGCCGAGGCGATCGCCCGCGCGACCGACGCGTCTCTTGCGCTCCTCGTGCCCAATATCGCGGTGATCGTCGGCGAAGGCGGCTCCGGCGGCGCGATCGCGATCGCGAGCTGCAACAGCGTCCTGATGCTGGAGAACGCGATCTATACGGTCGCGTCCCCTGAAGCTTCGGCTTCGATCCTCTGGCGCGATTCGGCCAAGGCCGAAGACGCGGCAACAAATATGAAAATTACTGCCCAAGATCTGCTTAAATTCGGGATTATTGACAAGGTTGTCGCGGAGCCTGTCGGAGGCGCCCACCGCGATCCCGAAGCCGCGGCGCTGGCGACGGGAGACGCCATCGCCGACGCCTTGAGGGGTTTGGAGCACATGTCGCCCGACGAAATAAAGACGGCAAGAACAGACAAGTTCTTGAATATTGGCCGGAAAATCTGACCGGCCGGCAGGGGAAGCTCGCGCAAGGCCGCGGGTTTAAACCCATTAAATAAGCATTGCTTTACCAAAACTGGAAGATTGCCGGCGCGAAGCCGCGCGCGCTGGCAGAATAGCGCCGCAATCGCTTCGTAAGCTTAGGCGTTTGGCGCAAGCCAGCCGCTCGAAGGGCCGTGGACCGCTTTGGCGGCCATGGAATATTCAAAGGGCCAGAGACAAATGATTCGCAAACCTTTTGTCCATCGCGCCGCCGCATTGGCTCTCCTTTCCGGGTTGGCGGTTCCGCTCGCCGGCTGCGAGGACAGCGGCCTTACGCCCAACGCGCACGCCTACGCGCCGATCGCTCCCGAAACCCTCGCCCTGATGGAAGAGAAGGGAACCACCAAAAGCGCGCCGGTTCTCATCCGCACGTACAAGAAAGAGTCCGAGCTCGAAATCTGGAAAATGAAGGCGGACGGGCGGTACGCGCTCCTGAAGACCTACCCGATGTGCCGCTGGTCCGGCCAGCTTGGCCCCAAGGTCCGCGAGGGCGACCGCCAGGTGCCCGAAGGCTTCTATTCGATCACGCCCGCCCAGATGAACCCCAATTCGGCCTATTATCTCTCGATGAACGTCGGCTACCCCAACGCCTATGACCGGGCGATGGGTCGCGCCGGCGGCTCGATCATGGTGCATGGCGTTTGCTCGTCCGCAGGTTGCTTCTCGATGACCGACCCGCAGATCGGCGAGATTTACGCCATCGCCCGCGAGGGCTTCGCCGGCGGCCAGCGCGCCGTGCAGATGCAGTCCTACCCGTTTCGCATGACCGCCGAGAATCTCGCCAAATACCGGCTCGATCCAAACATCAGCTTCTGGAAACAGCTGAAGGAAGGATCCGATAATTTCGAGGTGACCAGACAGGATGTCCGGATCGGCGTTTGCGACAAGCATTACGTCTTCAATGCTGTTCCGGCGAACGGCTCCCAATTCGACGCGACGGCGGCCTGCCCGCCGCTCAAGCGCGACGACGAAGTCCAGCGCCTCGTCGCCCAGAAGGAGCAAAAGGACTCAACAAAAATCGCTGAACTCGCGGCTCAAGGCGTTCGTCCCGTGCGAACGGTTTACGCCGACGGCGGCCAGCATCCCTCGTTCGCCTCGAAGCTCCAGAGCGTGAGCCGCCCCGAAGCGCTGGCGCAAGGTCCTGTCGATATCGCGCTCGACGATGGAACGGCGGCGAGCAAGAAAATCCGCCTGTCTCCGGCCGTGCAACTCGCAGGGCTGAGGGCGAGCGCGCCCGCTTCCGCGACGATCGTCGCCCCCAGCAATCCGGCCGACGTGACCGGGACGATATCCGAGCCCGTCAAGCAATCAGCCTCGCTTCTGGGCCGCTGGTTCGGACCAAAAGCGTCCGCGGACGACGCCGCGCCCGCAGCGGCCGCAACGGCGAGCGCTTCGGTCGCAACGGCTGTCACCCCGCCGCCCGCCGCGCCCCAAACCGCCAAAAGCAAGCAGGCCGCAGTGACGGCGAAACCCGCCTCCCCGACCGTCAAGGCGAAAACCCAGGCGGCCACGCCTGCGGCCAAACCCGCCAAGGAGATCACCGGAGCGACCGCGGCTCCGCCGCCGCCCGCAAAGGCGTCCGGTCTGACGACGCCGGCGGCGACTGTCGCCGTCGCCGATCAACTGCCTCGTTGAGCCCGCGCGCGGGCGCGAAATTCGTGACCTGCTGAGTCTTTGTACGTCTGATGACGTCCGGGCTATGCTTCTTGGGAAGTGCGCGTCGTTTCCGGAATCAGACAGCGGATGAGCAAGGCCTTCACCAGGGAAACCGGGACGGACGACGATCTCGACGACGAGATCGATGAAATCGACGCATTGCCCGCCGGAACAAAAAACTACATCACGCCCGAAGGAATGGCGCGGCTGCAGGCCGAGTTCGCGCGCCTCCACCAGGTCGAGCGTCCTGAAGTCGTCGCCACCGTCTCCTGGGCGGCGGGCAACGGCGACCGCTCCGAAAACGGCGATTATATCTACGGCAAGCGACGGCTGCGCGAAATCGACCGCCGCATGCGGTTCCTTCGAAAACGGATGGAGATCGCGGAAATCGTCGATCCCGCGCGGCAGACAAACCGGCGCCAGGTCTTTTTCGGCGCGACGGTTCGCTACATCAATCCACGCGACGAGGAAAAAACCATCCGAATCGTCGGCGTCGACGAAGCGCGCTCGGACCTCGGCGAAGTCAGCTGGATCTCGCCCATCGCCAGGGCGCTTCTGAAGGGCCGGGAGGGCGACGAAGTGGAGGTGCGAACCCCAAAGGGCGTCGAAAAAATCGAGATCGTGAAGATCGAATATTGAGGCGAAGGAGACTCGCATGCCGGACATTTCGGCGGCTCACGGGCAACCTGATTCGCAAAAGATCATCGGCCTTTATGATCGGCATGCGCGGGCGTTCGATCGGGAACGAAACCGCAGTCTGTTCGAAAGACCCTGGCTTGATCGCTTCCTGCGCCTGCTCCCCGCCGGAGGATCAATTCTTGACCTCGGATGCGGGGTTGGCGAGCCGATCGGCCGCTATTTCATCGAGTCGGGACGCGAGGTGGTCGGCGTCGATTCGTCCCCCGCCATGATCGCCGTATGCAAAAATCGCTTTCCACGCGGCACTTTTGTTGAAGCGGACATGCGCACTTTATCGTACCCGCGCAGCTTCTCGGGCATTATCGCTTCGGACAGTTTTTTTCATCTGACCCCGGCGGATCAGCGCAAGATGTTCGGCGTTTTTCGTCAGCACGCCGATAAGGGAGCCGCTCTTATCTTTACAAGCGGCCCCGCCTATGGGGTGTCAATGGGCGAATACCATGGCGAGCCGCTCTACCACGCCAGTCTCGATGTGGCCGAATATCACGCGCTTCTCGACCAAAACGGCTTTCAGGTCGTGTCCTTTGCCCTCGAAGACCCGGATTGCGGCGGTCATACAATCTGGCTTGCGAAAATGACTTCGCCGATTCGCCCCGACGTTTGATCTTGCGCCCGCCCTACCCCAGATTCAACTCGTGGAAAAAGTCATTGCCCTTGTCGTCGATGACGATGAAGGCCGGAAAATCCTCCACCTCGATCTTCCAGATCGCCTCCATGCCGAGTTCCGGATATTCGAGAACCTCGACCTTCCTGATGCAGTCCTGCGCCAGCCGCGCCGCCGCGCCGCCGATCGACGCCAGGTAAAATCCGCCGTGCTTGGCGCAGGCCTTGCGCACCTGCGGCGACCGGTTCCCCTTGGCGACCATGACCAGCGAACCGCCGGCGCTCTGAAACTGGTGGACGTAGGAATCCATGCGCCCCGCCGTCGTCGGCCCGAACGAGCCCGAGGCGAACCCCTCAGGCGTCTTGGCGGGTCCGGCGTAATAGACCGGATGGTTCTTGAAATAATCGG
Source organism: Methylocapsa palsarum (assembly GCF_900114285.1). Lineage (GTDB taxonomy): Bacteria > Pseudomonadota > Alphaproteobacteria > Rhizobiales > Beijerinckiaceae > Methylocapsa > Methylocapsa palsarum. Next base: position 65,657 of record NZ_FOSN01000008.1, read on the forward strand.
GCAGCGGCTCGCCGGCCTCGAGCCGCTCCTGAATCTTCGCGTGAGCGAGATCGCGGGCGACGATCATGGGGCCGCTGAGAGATAACCTTGTCTTGATCGGGTGACGCGACAATTCGGCGAGAATCTCCGGCATCGGCCGTGTGAGATCGATCCTGACGACTTCGCCTCCGAGCGCGGCCTCGTCGATGGCGGGAAGATATTTCGCCGGGTCGTGCTCCAGTTCTTCGAGGAAGATCCCGTCGCGGGTGATCTTGCCAAGCGCCTGTCGGTCCGCCGAACAGGAGACGCCAAGGCCGATGGGCAGCGAGGCGCCATGGCGCGGCAGTCGCACGACGCGCACGTCATGGCAGAAATACTTGCCGCCGAACTGCGCGCCGACCCCGAGGTCCTGCGTGAGCCTCAAGATTTCCTCTTCGAGCCCGAGGTCGCGGAAGGCGTGACCGTCCTCGCCGCCCGATAAAGGCAGCGAATCGAGATAATGGGCCGAGGCGAGCTTAACCGTCTTGAGATTGAGTTCAGCCGACGTGCCGCCAATGACGATGGCGAGGTGATAGGGCGGGCAGGCGGCGGTGCCGAGCGTCAGAATCTTTTCCTTCAGGAATTCGACCAGGCGGTCGTGGCTCAGAAGCGAAGGCGTCGCCTGAAACAGGAACGTCTTGTTGGCGGAGCCGCCGCCTTTCGCGAGGAACAGAAATTTGTAGGCGTCCTCGCCCTCGCTGTAGATTTCGATCTGCGCCGGGAGATTATCCCTTGTGTTCTTCTCCTCGAACATTGAGAGGGGCGCCAGCTGCGAATAGCGCAGGTTCCTCTTCTCGTAGGCGTCGCGGATGCCCTCGGCGATCGCCGATTCGTCATCGCCTTCGGTCATGACGAAGCGCCCTTTCTTGCCCATGACGATGGCCGTGCCGGTGTCCTGGCACATCGGCAGCACGCCGCCGGCCGCGATGTTGGCGTTCTTCAACAAATCATAGGCGACGAATTTGTCGTTCGGCGTCGCTTCGGGATCGTCGAGGATCCGGGCGAGCTGGGCGAGATGCGCGGGCCGCAGCAAATGATTGATGTCGATCATCGCCTGTTCGGCGAGAAGGCGCAGCGCCTTCCGCTCCACGACCAGAACCTCGCGTCCGGCAAAGGTTTCGACACGGGACCCATGCGGGGAGAGCTTGCGGTAGGCGGTCTCATCCTTGCCGAATTTGAACAGCGGGTGATAGTGGAAGGTCATCGTGGAAGCAGCCTCATGGCGTTGCGCTGACCTATTCTAGAGCGCTTCTGGATCAGATGAAATCTGCGGATTGGGGCGCCTCGCTCAATGTCAGGAAGCTGGAGCCAATTCGACCCGGTCCGGGTTTTAAAGGACCGTTCCGGCAAAGCCGCCCGCAAGCAGGAAAGCCAAGGCCTTGAAATTTCCGTTTCCCGTCCTCGTCTGCGACATCGGCGGCACGAATGCGCGATTCGCCCTGGCCGCGGGCCCGGGCGCGCCGCTGGAGCCTGGTCCGCATGTCAGGACCGCCGACTTCCCTAGCTTTGAGGACGCCGTCGCGGCCGCCGTTCCTCGCCTTTCAGCCCGCCCGCTTTCGCTCATCGCCTGCGCCGCGGGACCTGTGGCCGGCCGGACGGTGAAATTGACAAATGCGAACTGGCTGATCGACGGCGAAACAGTGGCGGCGCGAGCCGCGCTCCGTCAGGGTCTGCTGCTGAACGATTTCGAAGCGCAGGCGCTGTCCCTCCCCGTGCTCCGGCGCGAGGCGACCATTCCGATCGGGCGCGATTTCAAGCCCCGCCCCGGAGTTCAACTCGTTATCGGCCTCGGCACCGGGCTCGGCGCGGCCGCTTTGATCGAAGCCGATGGCCGCCATCTCGTCCTGCCGACCGAAGCCGGGCATATGGATTTTGGTCCGAAGGGGACAAAACAGGCGGCGATCTGGTCTCGCCTCGACACGAGACCGCACGGCAGGATCAGCGTCGAGACGCTTCTCTCGGGGTCCGGCCTTGCGCGCCTGCACCGCGCGCGCCGCCTCGAGGAGGGACAAGCCGAACCTTCGTTGGACGAGATCGCGCTGGTCGCACGGGCGAACGCGGATCCCGGCGGCGACGAAGCCGCGACGCTTCGGCTGGCGTGGAGCCTCGTCGCGCGATTTTCGGGCGATTTCGCGCTGGCTTTCCTCGCCAAGGGCGGCGTGACCTACGCGGGCGGAATTCTGCCAAGGCTGGTGAAGTTTCTGAATGCGCAGGACTTCCGCGCCGAATTCGAAAACAAGGCTCCGCTTGAGGACGTCCTGCGAAGCATCGCTACAAGGCTGATCGTCGCCAAGGATTCGGTCCTGTCCGGCATGGCCGCGATCGCAGCGGCGCCGCAGAATTATGCGATCGATTACGCGCGGCGCGCCTGGCGCTGAACCGGGTTTCGGATCAAGCCGCGTGCGACGTCGTTTCTTCGGTCAGAACCGCGTAGAGCGCGCTGACGTCGCGAGCGGCCCGAAGTTTCGTCGTGACCGAGGGATCGCGCAGCAGACGCGCGATCCGGGCCAGCGCCTTCAGATGATCCGCGCCTGCAGATTCAGGGGCGATCAGAAGGCAGATGAGATCCACCGGCGCTCCGTCCAGCGCCTCGAAATCAATGGGGCGCACGAGACGGGCGAAAATGCCGAAAATGGATTTCGCCTTGATCAGTTTGGCGTGAGGGATCGCGATCCCTTCGCCAACTCCGGTCGAACCAAGCCGCTCGCGCTGGAGCACGGCGTCGAAAATCTCGCGCGCGGGCAATTTCGACAATTGCGCGGCCCGTTCGCTCAGTTCCTGAAGCGCAAGTTTCTTCGTATTCGCCTTGAGCGACGGAAGGATCGCATCAAGCGTGATCAAATTGGACGATAGCATGAGATGAAGCAATGTCTTCGAAGCCCGTCTTCGGCAGATGGAGTGAGGTGTTCGCGGCGCAGACTCGTCAACGCGGGGAGCGGATCATGGCCGCCCAGGATCTATCCAGCCGATATTGCCGTCGGCGCGGCGATAAACGATATTTGTCCTGCCATCCGAGTCATGACGAAAGACCAGAACGGGGGCATTAGTCAAGTCCAACTCCATCACGGCCTTGGAGACTGTCATCCTCTTAAACGCGGAAGACGGCTCGGCGATGACCGCTGGATTGAGACTTCCGTCCTCGCCGGTCCAAGGCCTCAGAGGCGGAAAATCATCGAACCGCTCGTCTGCGGACTCCTCGGCGTCCGCGAGCCCCGACGCCGCCTTTCCACCATTCAGCTTCAAAGCGGCCGGAGGGGCGGACAGATCCTCCGCCGCATGATGATCAGACAGGCGCTTCCTGTAGCGGCGGACCCGCCTTTCGATCTTGTCGGCGGCGCGATTGAAGCTGGCGTAGGGCTCGCGCGCCTTGGCGTCGGCCTGAAGCGTCGCGCCCGAGTTCAGATGCAACGTGCAATCAGTGCGAAAGCCTGATCCTTCCGGCTCGATCGTGACATGGCCAATGATCGGCCCGGCACCGTATTTCGTGAACGCCGCATCGATCCGCGCCTCGACGTGCGAGCGAAGCGCTTCGCCAATGTCCAAATTCTTGCCCGAGACGCGCAACGTCATTGCCCATTCTCCGCTTGCCGGCTTCGGCGCTAGCTTCTTGTCGTCGTCTTGTTTGTGACGTTCTTGTTAAAGGGTTAGGAGCGTCTCCTTTCGAAGTCAATGGCTCGATTGGGGGGTCCGCAGGCGCTTAAGAAAGACGAAATCCGGGGCGCAGCGGGGATGCCTGAGGCCTTTCATGCTTTGACGCGGCGGCGTTCGACCGACGAGGGGATTTTCAGGCTTTCGCGATATTTGGCGACGGTGCGCCGGGCGATGCCGATATTCGCCTCCTTGAGCTTCGCGACGATCGCGTCGTCGGAAAGAACGTCGTCGGCGCGCTCGCGGTCGATCATCTGGCGGATCCGGTGCCGCACCGATTCCGCGGAATGGGCGTCGCCGCCATGATGCGAGGCGATCGACGCCGTGAAGAAATACTTGAGCTCGAACAGGCCGCGCGGCGTCGCCATGTATTTGTTCGACGTCACCCGCGACACCGTTGATTCATGCATGCCGATCGCGTCTGCGATCATCTTCAGGTTCAGCGGGCGCAGATGCTCGACGCCATGCGCGAAGAAAGCGTCCTGCTGGAGAACGATCTCGCTCGAAACCTTGAGGATGGTGCGCGCCCGCTGTTCGAGGCTTTTTGTCAGCCAGTTGGCGGTTTGCATGCAAGACGACATGAAGGCTTTTTCGGTGTCGTTGACCTTGCCTTTGGAAACCTGGGCCACGTAGGAATTGTTCACGAGAACGCGTGGAAGGACTTCCGTGTTCAGTTCGACATGCCAAGCTCCGTCGGGCTGGCGCCGCACGATCACGTCGGGCACGAGCGGCTGAATCGATCCGCCGCCAAACGCCCGCCCGGGCTTGGGATCGAGCCGCCGGATTTCAGCCAGCATATCAACGATGTCGTCTTCGTCGACGTTGCAGATCTTCCGCAGGGCGGCGAAATCGCGCTTGGCGAGAAGCGGCAGGTTGGCGACCATGGCCTTCATCGCGGGATCGAAGCGGTCGCGCTCGCGCAATTGAATGGCGAGGCATTCGGCGATGTCCCGGGCGCCGACGCCGGAAGGATCAAATGTCTGGATCACGGCGAGGATGCGCTCAAGCCTTTCGCTCCGCACCTGAAGGCGCGCCGCGACCTCATCCAGAGACGCGGAAAAGTATCCGGCGTCGTCAATCGAATCAATCAGGACCTGGCCGATCAGCCGGTCGGTCGGATCCGAAACGGCGAGGTTCAACTGAGTCTCCAAATGGTCCTTGAGACCGATTTCAGCGGCGAGATAGGCCTCAAGGTTGGACGCTTCGCCATCACCTGAGGGGCCGCCCGAAGGACCGGACCAGGAGGTCGACGAGAGTCCCGCGCCCTCCATGGGCGCGGCTTGTTCGCCCGGCGTCGCGGCCCGATCGTCATCGAACGCGTTCGACAATTCGGTGCCAAGGCTGGATTCCAGGGAACCGCGATCGGTCGCGAACGAGTCCGAACTCCAATCGACTTCGCCCGCGTCGCTGAACGTCTCGCTTGCGCCCGCCTCGGCGGCGTCGCCGCCGCCTGCCGCCCCTGCCCCATCGGCGGCGTCAAGCGCGCGCGCCACGTCCTCGGCGCTTTCCAGAAGCGGATTTCGTTCGAGCTCCTCCTGGACGAATTGGGTCAGTTCAACATTCGAAAATTGCAGAAGCTTGATGGCCTGCAGCAGTTGAGGCGTCATGACCAGGGATTGCCCCTGACGCATGATAAGCTTGGTTGAGAACGCCATGGTTAAATCATCTAACCGTTGATGCGAAAGTGCCCGCCATTTAGGCCCGTTTCTTGCATCATATCACGAAAATTTCGATTGTCTCCATGCGAAGCAAAATAGTCTTGAATTTTTCCAAACTGAAATTCGGCGCCGCGCATTGAGCGTAGGGCTCTCACGGCCCGGCCGCCGTCAGAGACGGAAATCGTCGCCGAGATAGAATTCGCGCACTCTCTGATCCGCGACGATTTCGTCCGGAGCGCCTTCCGTAAGAACCCGGCCGGCATGAAGGATGTAGGCTCTGTCGGTCAGACGTAGGGTTTCGCGCACATTGTGATCGGTGATGAGCACGCCGATGCCGCGCCGCTTCAGATGCTGAACCAGAGCCTGAATGTCGCCGATTGAGATCGGATCGATGCCGGCGAATGGTTCGTCGAGAAGAATGAATGAGGGCCGGCTCGCGAGCGCCCGCGCGATTTCGCAACGCCGCCGTTCCCCGCCCGAGAGAGCGATTGCAGGCGCCGCGCGCAGGGGTTTGAGGTCGAACTCATCGAGCAGGGCGTCGAGTTCATGGGCGCGCTTGCGTTTGTCGGGCTGGGTCATTTCCAGAACGGCGAGAATATTGTCCTCGACGCTGAGCCCCCTGAAAATGGAGGCTTCCTGGGGCAGATATCCAACGCCGAGGCGCGCCCGGCGATACATCGGCAATCTGGTCACGTCATGGCCGTCGAGCGCGATCGTTCCGGCGTCCGGACGGATCAGGCCCGTGATCATGTAGAACAGAGTCGTCTTGCCGGCTCCATTGGGGCCAAGAAGACCCACGGCCTCGCCGCGTCGAACCGAGATGCTGACGTCCTCGACGATGAGCCGGGCCTTGTAGGCTTTGCGCAAATGATGGACTTCAAGCAGCCCCTGTTTCGCCGCATCGGCCGCCTGTTCGCCGGCGAGCCCCTCGGACGGGTGATGGGCGCTCATTGACGCCGACTCGCCTGCTTCTGCGCGCCGCCCCGCCGTGGCGCGCACGAGGCCGTCAATCCACGTTGCGAGCAGCCACCTTCTTGAGGCCGGGGGGAAGATCGGGCGAAGAAGCAAGGCGGATCAATCCTTCGTTGACTAAAGCCAGCGCCTTCCCCGGACGGTTGAGCATTCTTTTCCGGCAGGGCGGCGTCCTCCGTCAAGAGCAGGCCAGCCTGATCTTGGCTAAAGCGCGGGCCAAATGCGATCAAGCAGGATCCGGGTCCGCCGGGCGTCGGAGAGGGGGATCGTCAGGGGCTCTTTGGCTTTTTCCGATCGTCATCGGCGCCGCTGTTCGGGAGGAACATGCTTCTCACGCGTCCCGTCACGGCGGCCTGATTCGAGGTCAGATCGTAGATCAGCTTGTCCCCCTTGGTGACGTTGGGGCCCTGGCTCAGCGTGACATTGCCGGTCAGATAAATCTTGTTTTCCGATTTCTCATAAACGCCGCTGTCGCCGGTTCCGATCTGGTCTTTCGAAATGACCGTCACCGGTCCTGCGGCCTCCATGCGGCGCACCTGGCTCGACGACGAAGGCGCGGCGTTCGCCTCGCCGGCCTCCTTCGGCGTGAGAAAGATCACCAGCGTCGTCGCCTTCAATTTGCTTTCGCCCTGGGTCGCGACAACATTTCCCGAATAGACGAGCTTCTGCTCCTTGTCGAAATAATCCAGTTTCGCCGCGTCGATATTGACCGGCTCCTTGGAATTGCCGCCGGGCAGGATCGCGCCCGTCCGCGCCTTTTGCGCGAACGCCGGCGAGGCGCCGGGGCCATCAAGGACGGCGCAGGCGGCCGCCAGCCCGGCCAGGATCAAATAGCGAACAAAGGACCGCGATTGCGGTCCGCGCGCAGACCCGATCATTTTTGCGGTTCCGCCGCCGCGTCCATGTCGGTCAAGCCGTCGGCGACGGAATCGATGATCGACTTGACCGCCCCCACAAAGGAGATTTTGCGGCCGTTATCGCTGATGTCCATCTGGTTTGCGGCGACCGTTCCGCCCTTCAAGATGACGTTCACCGGATCCTCGGTCACGAGGCCGCCCGTCTTGAAGTCCATTTCCGCTTTTTTCATGCGAACATCGTAGCCGACGTCGCTCCAGATTCTGGCGTCGCCCTCAAGCACCATTTTGTCGCGCAGACTGTCGTAGACGCCGCGGGCCGCCGTCACCCTGAGGGTCGACGCGTCGCCCATGCCGATTTTCGAATCGATGTCGTACAATTCAACGACGGACGGAGTGGTGATGTCCTGCACGCCGGATTTTGCTTTGACCTCGAACGGCCGGCCATCCTTCTGAAAGCCGGAGATGTTGGGAGAATTGACGGTGATTCGGGTCCCCTCCATCCCGACCCGGCCATTTGCGACATTCTTGATCAACCGCCCGAACGGATCGAAGAAACCGACCCCGAAGATCGCAACGGCGGCCAGCGCGGAAACGGCGATGAAGACCCTGCGAACCGTCCTGACGCGAGCCGAATGGCGGCCGGCCGCCTTGAATCCGGCGCGAGAACGCGCCGCCGGCCCGGAATTGGCGTCGATAGCCGCCCGCGAGGCCCTGTTTCCGCGGGAGGCGAGATCCTGGCTGGAAGGGTCGCGCGCATCCTCCGCCGGACGCGCGGCGGCTTCCGATACGTCCGTCATTCTTGGAGCATCCGGTTCAGACAAAAAAGCCCGCACGATCTCACTGCGCACAAAATTGGACGCAGCCAGAACAAACAGCAAGCGAGCAAGGCGAAGTCAAGGCAAGCCGGCCCGGCGCATGATTATTGATGAGAGAAGGTGTCATTATTGATGCGAGAAGATGTCGGCCTCGGCCCATCCGAGGAGATCAAGACGGGCGCGGGTCGGCAGGAACCGGAAGCATTCCTCCGCGATTTCAAGACGATTCTCCCTGACGAGCATGGCGTCAAGGCGGTTTTTCAGAGCGTGCAAATGGAGGACGTCGGACGCGGCGTAGGCAAGTTGCGCTTCCGAAAGAATCGCCGCGCCCCAATCCGAGGACTGCTGCTGTTTGGACATGTCGACCGAGAGCAGTTCGCGCGCGAGATCCTTGAGTCCATGCCGGTCGGTGTAGGTCCGAACCAGTTTCGAGGCGATCTTGGTGCAGTACACCGGCGCCGCCATCACCGAAAACGTATGGAACAGAACCGCGATGTCGAATCGTCCATAATGGAACAGTTTGGTGACTTTCGTATCCGCCAGCAGCCGCTCGATATTGGGCGCATGGCGCTGGCCGGCGGCGATCTGCACGACATCGGCCGTGCCGTCGCCGCCTGACAGCTGAACCACGCAAAGACGGTCGCGGTGCGGCTGGAGGCCGAGGGTCTCGGTATCGATCGCGACGCTGTCGCCATAGCTCACGTCGTCCGGCAGGTCGTTCTGGTGGAGGCGGATCGTCGTCATCGCGGGTCTCGCAAAGTGTCATTTCGGAAGACCTTCCGCCCTTGACGGAAAGCGGCGGCCCGAACGGCGGCGTTTGCGGCCGCTATCATTCTCGTCGCGCTTGCGCAAGCGGAAGAGGACCGCCCCGTGAGCGCCCGGCGACCGCAAAGGGGCGCCGGGCTGGCGGGGAACCAAGCCGGAAAAGGTGAGTTAGCCCGCGAATAGTCTCGGTAAATTGTACGTCGGATGGAGCTAAAGATGCAGAAAAGATTTGGAATCGCCGTCGTAGCTGCTCTCGCCGCGTCTCCTCTCGCCGTTCACGCCCAAGGCATGGTCGGCGGCATGACGAACGGAATGGAACAGGGCTCCGCCCAAGGAGGCGCCGCAGCCGGACCGATCGGCGGGCTGGCGGGCGGGGTCGTCGGAGGCGTCGGCGGCCTTCTCGGGGCCGATCAGTCCGGCCCCTTCAACGCCTACGCCTTGCGGGAGGGACGCTCCTCCTATCGTTACGATTCGGAATTGCGTCCCGGTGCCCTCCTCCCGAGGCAGGGCGTCGCCTATTACCGGGTTCCGCCGAAATTTGGGGTTAGTCCGAGCTATCGTTACGCCATCGTCAACGATCGAGCAGTCCTGGTCGATCCGCGCACCCACCGGATCGTGCAAGTCCTCGACTGACGTCCAACTCACGTTCAGGTCATCGACTCGTCCGAGTCATCGTTGAAGTCATCGTTATGGCCATCAACGAGCATCAAGGAACGCGTTGGGATGGGCGCCGCGTAGCCTCCGCGGCGCCCGTTTCATCTTCCGGCGGGGGGCGATTCGCCTTGGATCCGCCTTGATGGCGCCATTCGGATGCTGCTTCGTTCGGCCATCTGGCCCTGGAAGGACGCAGCAGTGGACGCTTTAGCTTGGAATTCGAACTGGGCCTGGAGCGCACCGCTGATTGTCCTGACCGTCATTCTTCACGTCATCGGTCTCGGCATCATCAACGAAAGAGCCATCCAGATCGAAGCCGCCGTCAAGAACCGGCGCCATTTCCTGTTCTTCTTTGGACTGGTGATGGGAATCACCACACTCTTCGTCACCGTTCTGCACGGGATCGAAGCCAGCATCTGGGCCGTCGCCTATCGGCTTCTCGGCGCGCTCCCCGACACGAGAGACGCCGTGCTTTATTCGCTTGGGGCGATGACGACCTATGGCCACGCCGGGATTTTCCTCGCTCCCCACTGGCGTCTCATGGGCGCGCTCGAAGCTCTGAACGGGATGATGTTGTTTGGCCTGACGACCGCTTTTATGTTCGCGATCATTCAGCGCATCTGGCCTCCCGGCAGCGAGGCATGGCCTCCGCGCATACGTTGGCCCAAGCGGAAAAATCCACCGATCCCAAGAGCGAGACTTCAGCCGGCGGGGTCGGTCAGCCATTCGGCTGCGGAGAGGATTGACCCTTCGTCAGCGGAATGAGTCCAGCGGAGCGCCGGCCGCCAAGCCGGCTGCGTCCTGCCGAACGCCGCCGCTCCGAGGGAGCGGCTCTCACTCCCGATTTCTGTCGAAAACCTGATTTTCTGACGAGAAATTTGCGTTCGGCGAGAACTAAATCAAACAAACCAAGCACTGAGATGTGCTTGGTGCCAGGAGAGGACTCGAACCTTCTGCCTAATATATTGATATAAAATACTTTTATCTGTCAATCACATGATAGGGCCCCCAAAACGGCCCCCAAATTTCTTTTTAACTCTGCCGAGATCTGATCAATCCGGCTCCGGCAATAGAGATTTTCCAAGCTCCTTCAGAAACGCGTTGTGCTTCGCCGTTGACTCCCGAATCTGCTTTTCTATTTCGACCAACTCTTTGTGCGTGGAGTCCAGATCGATCTTGGTCTCCTGTTCGGCCGTGCTGATGTAGCGGGAGATATTGAGGTTATAGCCTTCCTCGGCGATCCGCTCCATGCCGATGCGCTTGGAGTAGCGGGCCTCCTCATTCCGGAATTGGTAGGTGTCGATGATCTTCTTTATGTGCTTGGGCGCGAGTTGGTTCTGGCGTTTGCCCTTATCAAAATGTTCAGGCCCAGCCGCGTTGATGAATAGCACATCATCGGGCTTCTTGCACTTCTTGAGCACAAGGATGCAGACGGGGATGCCAGTGGAGTAGAATAGGTTGGCGGGAAGGCCAATTACGGTGTCGATATGGCCGTCTTTAAGTAGCTTGGCGCGGATGCGTTCTTCGGCGCCGCCTCGAAAGAGCACGCCGTGGGGCAGGATGACGGCCATCACGCCTTCGTCTTTCAAAAAGTGAAAGCCGTGCAGCAGGAAGGCGAAATCGGCGGCGGATTTGGGCGCTAAACCATAGTTTTTGAAGCGCACGTCGTCGGCCATCGCGTCGGTCGGCTCCCAGCGATAGCTGAAGGGGGGATTGGCGACGATGGCGTCGAACTGCGGTTTCTTGGCGGGGTTCAGCTCCCGCAAAATGTCCCAGTCGTTGGTGAGCGTGTCGCCGTGGTAGATTTCGAACTCAGTATCCTTCACCCCGTGCAGCAGCATGTTCATGCGGGCGAGGTTGTAGGTGGTGATGTTCTTTTCCTGCCCGTAAATCTTGCCGATCCCGTGCGGGCCCATGCGCTTGCGCACATTGAGCAGCAGCGAGCCCGAGCCGCAGGCGAAGTCGAGGACGCTGGTCAGGCGATCTTTTTTGCCGGTCTTGGGTTCCTGGCTGTCGAGGGTCACGATCGCGGAGAGGATGTCGGAAATCTGCTGCGGGGTGTAGAATTCGCCTGCCTTCTTGCCGGAACCGGCGGCAAATTGACCGATCAGGTATTCGTAGGCGTCGCCCAGGGCGTCGATGTCGGCGGAGAATTCCGCCAGTCCTTTCGCGATCTCCGCGATGATGGAACAGAGCTTCTTATTTTTGTCGACTTGAGTTTTTCCGAGCTTTTCCGAGTAAAGGTTGATTTCTGAGAACAGGCCGAGAAAGGCGCTCTGAAAGGACTCTGTTTCAATATAATTGAATCCGTCTTGCAAGGTCCTGAGTAATTCATCGCTCTGGGTGCGGGCCATGTTGGCGATGCTGTTCCAGAGGTGCTCCGGCTGGATGACGTAATGCACTTTGCGGCGCATCTGCTTTTCAAATTCCGGAACGTCGTCCGGGTTGTTCGCGTACCAAAGAGCCAATGGCACGCGGCGGTCGTCTAGGCCGAGCGTAGGGTAATCCGTCCCCAACTCCTTCTTGGCCGCCGTTTCGTAATTGTCCGAAAGGTATCGCAGGAAGAGGAATGACAGCATGTAATCGCGGAAATCGTCCGCGTTCATCGCTCCGCGCAATTGGTCGGCGATGTTCCAGAGGGTCTTGCCGAGTTGTTTTTGGTTTTGATCGTTCATGTGGTGGCTACCGGTGCGGGTACTGGGATTGGTGCGGGAGCCTCTACAACTGGTGTGGCAGCCGATGCGACTGATGGCACAGCCACAATGTCCGGCAGAGCAAATTGATATTTGGTGAGGAAAGCATTGAGGATTTCGCGGAAAAGCTTTTTCGTGTCGTCCACCATTTCCTTGGGCTCATAAATGGCATACTTCCCGTGGCTCAGGAGATTGAGCGCTCGTGAGTAGAGCACCTCATCTTTTATCCCATGAATGCACGAAGAGAAATCATCATTGCCAAAAAAGGTGGCCGTTTTTTCCATGATGCTGCGCAACATGTTGAAGTGGTAAGTGTAGAGCTTCCCGCCAGCTGCCGCCTTCTGGATTTCCGCCAGCATCGCCACATGATGGAAGAAGGGCACGTCATCCGTCGCCCGTAGGGTGTAGACGGCGCCGCGATCTGGACGGTCAAGAAAATACTTCTTGTGAGCTTCCTTCTTCAGCTCGTTGCACACCACGTTGAAGAACAACGCGTGATGGGTCGAGAGCACAGTCTTGATTGGATCGGGGACCGTGGCTTGATTGCCGCCGACGACGACTTTTCTGGTACGGCTTTTTGCCCTACGGAGCATCTTCGCCAGATCGCTTGCCACCGCGATGGCGTTGTTGTCGTCTAGCGAGGAGATGGGGTCATCAATGTAAACGTATTTCACCCAGGCGTAAGATTCCGCGCCGTCGATCATCAGCTCGCAGATGGCCATGAAGAGGCACCAGATGAAGATGTTCTCTTCACCACGGGAGACTTTGATGTGGATCGCGTCGCTTTTTCGGAAACTGATGGTCCACTTGTCGTAGTCTATGTCGAAGTGGAAATCAGCGTAACGGCTAAGATAGTCTCCAATACGTTCTTCAAGAGCCAAATCCTTGAGACCCTTGAAGAACTTGGAATCCGAGTTGATGTGAAACCGGCGCTCGTTGTCATTCTCCAGATCGTTGTCCCAGGAGAAGAGATCTTCGGTGAACGCATTGAAGTATAGCGTGTCAGGTTTCTTGCCGTTCTTGCGCTTCCCGGTCTCTTTAAACTCCATGGACAGCCGGGTTTTTCCCGTGCCGTTGTAAGCGAAGAGCAAGACGAAGTCCTGATTGCCACTGGTCAGGTCGTCTCGTAAGTGGGTAACCAGTTTCCGCATGTTCGTGAAGCGATGAATCTTTGGCTTGCCCCTCATGCTTCAGCCTCTTCCGGGGATGGGAAAAGCTGCTGCATCAATCCCTTCTTGTGGGTCTTGAGGGCTTCGAGCTTTTGGGTTTGCGCGTCGATGAGGTCGTCGAGGCTGGTTAGGCAGTTGGCGATGTGTTGTTGTTCATCGGGTGAAGGTGCCATGATCAAAAATGCGAGAACATCCGGTTTGGTGATGTTCTTCATGGAGCCAGAACTTCCTTTGGCCAACTTCGATAAGGCAACACGACCTTTGTCTGATCCCAAAATGAGGGCGACAAAGGGCATGGACGTGCCGGATTTAGATTTGGCCGCCCAAAGCCGATCAGGAAGAAAGAGGTTCTTCAGACTAGTCTTCACATAGGCATTAGCTCCCACGAGCGCTGGAGTGTTCATCCGGCTGATGATGATTGTATCTCCTTGGACTGGCTCTTTTACACGCCCAGTTTCCATCGCATCAAATACCACCTTGTTTTCTTGGGATTGAAAAATCCCATTTGTAACGGCGCTCGTTTTCAACACGCCAATCTCGTTACCAAGCGCTGGTCTATCCCCCGAATTGACACTCACTCCAGCATCTAGCGAACTCACAAGTTCAGAAAGGGGCACTTCCTCCCAATCCCCGGCGTTCTGGAACTCGGGGAAGCGGAGGCGGGGTTGGGTTTCGCCTTCGCGGGGGAAAAGCTGCTGCATCAGCCCTTTTTTATGAGTTTTGAGCGCATCCACTTTCCGGGCTTGGGCGGCAATCAGCTCGTCCACGGAGGTCAGGCAGTCGGCGATTTTTTGTTGTTCAGCGGGCGATGGGACGGGGATTTCAAATGCCTTTAATGCGCTCCCGCTAAGTTCCTTGAACGTGTTTCCAGCCCCTAAGTCGATCAAACGAGGCTTGGAGCCAGCCAATGCGCAATAAAGAAAATAGAAATCCAACGATTTGCCCGCAATCAAGCCTTTGCATCCTTGGTTCATGGCCATAGGCACCGCGTTGATCGCCAGAGATCCAATCGGTGCTCGAACAGAAAGTATGACTGAGTTGACTGGTAGAAGGTCAGAGGAGCAGTTGCTCAATCCAGATTCGGTAATTGTCCGATTCGTCGCCTTGATGAACGGGCTTTCCGTTTTCCCCATTTCTGCGGGCGTCATCCAGTTGATGGAGCCGCCCCAATATTCGGACTTCGAGGTATCGGGCGTTCCTCCTTGGGTAATCCTGGAGCATACATCGGCCAATGTTTTGCTTTCCCACCCCGCCGCGTCACGAAACTCCGGAAAGCGCAGCTTGGGCGTCAACGCGTTCCCCACGGCCGCAGGTTCCGCCTTACTGCTCATAGGCGCTCAATCCAGAAATATCGCGCCCCCCGGCGCGTTTGGTGAGCAAAGGCAGGAGGTCGGCCATGAGGTCGAGTTCCTTCACGCGGCGGGCTTTCCAGTTCAGGCCGAGCGGCTCCATCAGGTCGGTGAGCTGCTCGCCATCGAAGATCATGCGTTGCAAGATGCTGTCCACGAAGGCTTGCAGGGCCGCGGTGGCCAGTCCGTGCTTGGCAGCGATGCCGGCCAGCTCCGCCGCCTCCTTTTCGGCCTTGAAGCGGGTGTAGCCGTCGCGGATGGCTTTTTCGCTCAAACCCTCGCCCGCTTTCAGGGTCGCGATATAGGCGGCGATGTCCTCGCGCTCGTCGATAAACTTGGCGTCGGACTGAATGAGGCCAACGAGCTGTTCGCGGCTCATCTTCTGCTTGCCCGGCGTCTGCTGGGAAAAACGGGCGATGAGGCCCATGATATAGTCGTAATCGATGACAGCGGAGGCAAAGAGGACAAATTCGAAATCGAGCTGGTCCACAATCTGGCTCGGTCTGTCCGCGCCCTTGCCCTGCTGGGCCTTGAGGCGCTGCGCGGTTTCAAGATAGGCGCCGCGAAAGCCGAGCAGGTTTTCCTTGGGCAGTATGTTCTCGATGGCGGTGGCGTTCTCGGCGGTAAGGTCAGTATATTGGTCGAGTTGGGTCTTGAGGCGCTGAACTTCCTTGAAACGTTCGATGAAGACGGCGCGGGCGGCGTCGCCCTTGAGACTGGGCACGGCGTCCGGGGAGGTGTCGAGGCCCTGGGACTTCATGAAGGCGTCAAGCTTCTGCACAGCGCTGTCTAGTTTCTCGATGACGACGGGCGCCTTCTCCACCAGCCAAATTTCGCGGGCTTTTTGTCCGGCTGCTTCGCCAGAGAAAAGTTTAATGGCGTCATCGACGGCGTCCTGCTGCTGGCGGAAGTCGAGAATGTTGCCGTAGGGTTTGGCGGCGTTGAGCACGCGGTTGGTGCGCGAGAAGGCCTGAATTAAGCCGTGGTGCTTGAGATTCTTGTCCACATAAAGAGTGTTCAAATATTTGGAATCGAAGCCGGTGAGCAGCATGTCCACCACAATTGTGATGTCTATTTTCTGCGCATGCGGGTAATCGGCATTCGGCCACTGCTGGTCCTTGATGCGCTTTTGCACGTCCTGATAATAGAGATCGAACTGGCCGATACTTTGGTTGGCGTCGTAGCGGGCGTTATAATCGGCGATGATGGCCTTGAGCGCTTCTTTCTTCTTCTCCGGCTCGACGACGTTGTCTTCTTTTTCCTGCGGCAGGTCTTCCTGAATCTGCTTCACATCGGGATCGCCCTCGGCGGGCGGGGAGAAGACGCAAGCGATGTGAAGCGGCTGGAAGTCGGGGTCGGCTTTTTGCTTTTTCGCTTGCAGCTCGGCGAACAGGCGATGGTATTCGATGGCGTCATTGATTGAGGCGGTGGCGAGCAGGGCGTTGAACCTGCGCCCGCCGGTGGCGGCGTCGTGCTTGGCCAGGATGGCTTCGATCACCGCTTTCTTCGCGAACGGTTCGCCCGGATTGGGTAGCGTTTTGCCCTCCGGCTTGAAGAAATCGATATGGAATCGCAGGACGTTGGCGTCCTCGATGGCGTGCGTGATCGTGTAGGCGTGAAGACGTTTTTGGAAGAGGTCTTCCGTGGTCTTCATACTGGCCTGCGTGTCTTCAATCTTCTGCTGGGCGGCGTTTTCCTCAAAGATGGGCGTGCCGGTGAAGCCGAAGAGTTGGGCTTGGGGGAAGAACTCCTTGATAGCCTTATGATTCTCGCCGAACTGCGAGCGGTGGCACTCGTCGAAGATGAAGACGATGCGTTTGTCGCGGAGCGGTTCGAGCTGCTCCTTGTAGGTCTGTCCGCCGTCCCTTTTCTGCTGCTTGTTGTGCTTGCTGTTCTCATCCAAGGCGAGGCCGAGTTTCTGGATGGTGCAGACGATGACCTTGTCGGCGTAGTCGTCCGAGAGGAGACGGCGCACGAGGGAGGCGGTGTTGGTGTTTTCCTCGACGCAGCCTTCCTGGAATTTGTTGAACTCCTCGCGCGTCTGCCGGTCGAGGTCCTTGCGGTCCACGACGAAGAGGCATTTCTCGATGTCGGGGTTGTCTTTGAGGAGGGTTGAGGCCTTGAAGGAGGTGAGCGTCTTGCCGCTGCCGGTGGTGTGCCAGATGTAGCCATTGCCGCAGTTCTGGGTGATGCAGTCTACAATCGCCTTCACCGCATAGATTTGATACGGCCGCATCATCAAAAGCTTTTGCTCGCTGGCAATGAGCACCATGTAACGGCTGATCGTCTGCCCGAGCGTGCATTTGATAAGGAATGTCTCGGTGAAGGAGTCGAGGTGGGTGATCTTTTTGTTGTCCACCCCGGCAAACTGATAGATCGGCAGGAAGCGCTCTTCGGCATTAAAGGCGAAGTGGCGGGCGTTGTTGTTGGCGAAGTACCAGGTCTCGGTTCGGTTGCTGACGATGAAGAGCTGGAGGAAACAGAGAAGCGTCCTGGTGTAGCCGTTGCCGGGGTCGTTCTTGTAATCGACGATCTGCTCCATGGCCCGGCGGGGGCTGATGCCAAGGGTTTTCAGCTCGATTTGAACGGTGGGGACGCCGTTGATCAGGAGTATGACGTCATAGCGGTGATGGCTGTTGTCCGTATTGATTCGGAGCTGATTGACGACCTCGAAGGCGTTCTTGCACCAGTCCTTGATGTTAACGAGGGTGTAGTTTAGGGGCGTGCCGTCATCGCGGATGAAGCTGTTGCGCTCGCGAAGCGTGCGGGCAGCAGTGAAGACATCGGGCGTGACGATCTCGTCGATGAGGCGGGCGAACTCGGAGTCGGTGAGGCGGACGCGATTAAGCGCTTCGAACTTCTCACGGAAGTTCTGCTCTAGCGTGGCGCGGTCGCGGATGTCCGGACGATATTCATACTTGAGGTCGCATAGCCTTGTGACTAAGTCCGCTTCAAGATCGCGTTCGGGTTTATTCACCGCCATCGTGGGGCTCACCTCTTTTGGAATCTCCTGATGGGTTCAAACCGCCCAGGGTGCGATGCGAAGCCCCCTCGGTACAGGGAAATCATAATTTTTTGTTCAGCGCGCCCCATCCGATGCACTTTTCCGGATACGAAAAAAGGGACGGAATGGGGAATGGGACAGTCAAATGGACGATCGAAGTCGAATTCTTTGCCTCTGAATAGCAGCTCGGTCACGTCCAGCGCCTCCCATTCCCAAGAATGCTTAACCGCCGGCCGGCGGATCGGCAAACTCATTCGCGTCCAGCGCGCACGCGGGCGAAGGCCGCCTCCAGGTCGCTCCACGGGTCAGCCGCGCCGGCGGCCGGCCGCTCCGCAATTGAGCGAATCAGTTCGCTCTGCCGGTGGGTCGGCAGCTGGCCATAGCTCGTGAACGTCGTCAGCACGTCCGAATGACCAAGGCTTTGCGAGACAGCCTTGAGCTGTGCCGGTGTCAGGTCCATCGACATATAGCTATGCACCAGCATGTCGCGCATCAGGTGTGGCTTTTTGTAGGGCAAGTCAGCGGCTGCGTAGGCCCGTTTGAATGCGTCGCGGACTGGTTGGCTCGACGCCCAGCCCTTGCGGGCGAGGCCGATCGGAGTGAACCCGCCGTCGGCTGCGAGACCCATATGGGATTGCGGGAATAGAGGATCGTCGGGCCCCCAAGCATGATCGCGTACCAATTCTGCGCACCAGTTCGCTACAATTTCCGCCGCGCCCGGCACTAGGCGGTGGAAATCGGTCCTGAAAGTCTTGGCGAATTTCGTTCGGACAGTGCGCGCATCCTGTTCGACGACGCCTTCTGAGACATTGACGTGTCCCAGGCGAAAGGACGCCAGCGCCGCCGCCCGCGCGCTGGTCAAGCAGGCAAAAGCGACCAGAGCCCGGTCCCGGCGCTCCCAGACGGTTGCTATTGGCATTGCCTCCAGCACACGCCGCATTTGCTCCAGCGTCGGCGGATTAGCCTTCCGGGAGGCGCGCGCGATGGCGACATCCTTGTCTGACAGGTTGAAATAATCGGCGTCGGAAAAGGCGATCTTGGACCGATAGCCGGGCTCCTGCGCCAACCACAGAAAGAAGGCGCGCAAGTCGCGCAGCGTTGAAAGAAGCGTCGCTTTGCTCAGGCGTTCCCCGGTGCGGCTGTTGATGGCCTCGGAGAGTTTCGCCTTGAAGGCCACCGCCTGTTCCCTGTGAAAGCGCCTGAAACCGCGCGCCCTCGTGCTCGCTTCAAAACGAGCGAGCGATGCCGCGACACGATCAATCGTCGCGTTGTCGCGTCCGTGGGCCTCACGAAGATAGGCGAAATAGGCGCGCTTCTGGCGCTCGTTTTCGGCGTTGGGCTTGGTCACGTCGTCTCGCGCTCCTTCAAGGTACAATCTAGGGAGGGGACGGGACTCCCGCTTAGGGTCGGAGGCCGCTGCCTGATTTGGACATCAAGGCCCGGCATGATCGCAGCCAGCGCGTCGCGCCGCGCGCGACGATTCATGGTCGCGCCACAAGTTTCGCAAATGGCCATCAGATTGCCGGCGCCGCGCAGGCGATCGATGAAGTCGATCATTCCCAGCGCTGGCTTGCGACGGTCGCGACAGCGAAAGCAGTAGAAGGTTCCCGGGGGGCAAGGTGCGCGCCGGCCGGCGTTGCGAGTGGCGATGAACGCCCGGACGGTTCCGCCATGGAAGAGAATAGGCCGGCCGGGAAGGAAGAAGAGGCCGACGCGCGCCCAATTTCGGATCGTGTTCTTATGGACGCCAAGGCGTTTCGCCAACTCGTCGGCGGTGTAGCTGTAATGCGTCTTGATCAAATTGGGATTAATGCGTTTGCCAGGCATGGCGACCGCGCTACGGCTTGTTCGCTGCCACAAGCTTGCGAATCGACTCAACGGTCACCAAGCGCCGCCGGCCTAGTTTGAACGCTTCCAGCCGCTTGTCAGCAATCATTGCGTAAATCGAGGTACGGCCAAGACCGAGCGCCTTCGCCGCGTCATTGATCGATACTGTCAAATCTTCCACGTTCATTGCTCCATCGAATCGCCGGCGAGCGCCAGCGAACACGACAAAGAATGGGAATGTCAGGAAATTCTGTCGGCTGGAAATGCCGACAAGGCCGAAAATACCATTATGAACTTTTAGGCTTTTTTAGCACCCTCAAAATTTTCGTCACATGTTGCCGCACCTGGCTAGCCGCCGGGGTATTGCCGGTGGAAATCATGAACCAATCGGCGACAAGACGTTCAATCTGCGCTTGCGCGCCAGGCCCGGTTGGTAACCCATCCGGCGTCTGCGCGACTGTAAGCAAATGCGTTGTCGCACTTTCCCAATCCCACGTCCTCGGCCGGCCTAGTCGTGGGCGCTCGGCTTGATGCTCCCCGGTAGGCAGCGGAAGCTCGATATTCGGTTGTAACATTTCGATTTTTTCACGCTCGAAACATAAGCCTTTTAATGTGACGTCAAAATCCGCATGTGCAAATTCACTGTGCAGCAAACTGTCTGTGTCCCAAAATAGGCGTTCATCTCGGGCATCGTCGGCGAGTATCGTTGCCTGCACAGTTCCTTCTTCCCAGCTCGTACGCGTGGCATATACAAAATATCCACAGGACACTTGCTGAGGCTCCTCACATTTCTCCCACTCCTCCACAAAGTCTTCCAATTCATCTATTTCGTTTGCTGCGATAAGTCGCTCCGCCATCTCTGTACTGAACTGCTCGCGGATCAATTCATCTTTCTTTGGGCCGAAGGCATCGACCTTCAAAGCATCCAATAGGATCGCAAATACCCGCGTTCTTGCGATGCTGCGAGCTTCCAAGAAATATGCGTCAATCTCATTCCTGAAAATCATCCAAAGTAGCATTCGCTTGACCCAGGCGCGAGGGCAACTTTTTGACAGGAAATCAAGGGTTTCGCTTGAAGTGATTAGCTCCATCAGCCCCTAACCCCACGAAGGAGCACAATCTCAGCCCCATCTCGCAAAGCATCGAGGTGGTCGCTCCACCACTGCGCCATCGTCACGCGCTCGTTCCAATGGGCGCCACGATGGTAAATTCCACGTATCTGATCACCGTCTTTGTGGGCTAGCGCGCGCTCCACAGCGTCGGGCGACCACTTCCCTGATTCATTCAATAGCGTGCTTGCCAATGCGCGAAAGCCATGGGCCGTCATTTCGTTGGCGGCGAATCCCATGCGACGAAGAGCATGATTAGCGGTGTTTTCCGACAAAGGCTTGCCAGGTTTGCCGAGCGCCGGGAATACAAGCTGGCCGTCCCCAGACAGAGCCTTGATTTGCTTGAGCGTTGCAAGGGACTGGCGCGAAAGCGGGACGACATGCTCGCGGCGCTTTTTCATCCTCTCCGCCGGGATTCGCCAGACAGCCGCGTCAAAGTCGATTTCGGCCCATTTGGCTTTGCGAAGCTCGCCAGGGCGAACGAAAACATGCGGCGACAAGGACAGGGCGAGGCGCGTCAACGGCGCGCCACTATAGACGTCGATGGCGCGCAGCAACTCGCCGACGCGCTTTGCGTCGACGATCGCCGCAAAATGCCTCGGTTGTGGTGCTGCCACCGCGCCCAGCAAAAGGCCAGCGGGATCGGTTTTCGCCCGCGCGGTCGCGACGGCGTAGCGGAAGACGCGGCTGGCGAAGGCGCGCGTACGCCTTGCCGTCTCCAGGTTCCCTTTGCTCTCCTGTCGCTTCAAAACGGCCAGCAATTCGTGGGGCTCGATTTGATCAACCGGGCGATGGCCGACAGCGGGCAAGAGCCAATCGCGCGTCCAGCGAAGCTTGAGGATCGTGGCAGGCGCCCGCCCCTCCCGTTCGGCCTTCTCGACGTATTCGAGGGCGACCGCGCCAAAGGTCGTTCCGGCGGCCAGCTTGCGAGCGACCCGTTCGCGCCGCTTGATCGTGGCAGGATCGTTGCCAGCGCTGGCGTTGGCGCGGGCGGCGTCGCGAGCCTTGCGGGCGTCAGCAAGCGTCACGGCTGGGTACTTGCCGATGGCCAGTTTTCGCTCGACTCCGTCTGCCCGGTATTTCAACCTCCAAAGTCGCCCGCCTGCTGGCGTCACTAAGAGGTAAAGTCCGCCACTAACGGCGAGTTTATATTCCTTTTCGCGGGGCTTGGCGTTTCGAATTGCAATATCTGTCAACGCCATGTGGAGCCTTCCCCAAATTCTAAAGGCCCCCAAAAAGGCCCCCATCTCGGTTCGGCTGTCAGCGCACAAAGGTGAACGGTCACGAACCTCGCGACCGCTAACTTACAGTTTTTTAAAGGATTCGTCCACGTAGGCGAACATGAATGAACAAAGAAATGGTGCCCAGGAGAGGACTCGAACCTCCACGGCTTTCACCACTGGTACCTGAAACCAGCGCGTCTACCAATTCCGCCACCAGGGCAACGTCGTTCTGATACGGTCCACCTCTCTGCTTTGTCAATGACGAAGCGAAGAATAGCCGCGCAACGAGATCATTGGACGTTTTTCAGCCCTTTTGCTGAAACGCCGCGCTTGAAGTCTTTCCCGTTTCCATTCGCGGCAAAAGACCTTTATGAGAAGCCGGGAAACGAGGCGCGGACTGAACCTGACCGGGGCGATCGACAATGGCGGATGAGTTGGTGAAAACGGGTCATCTTGTGACGGTTTTCGGCGGGTCGGGCTTCATTGGCCGGCACGCGGTGCGGGCGCTGGCGCAGAGCGGCTGGCGCGTGCGGGTGGCCTCCCG
The DNA here is from genome assembly GCF_900114285.1 of Methylocapsa palsarum. Taxonomy (GTDB): domain Bacteria; phylum Pseudomonadota; class Alphaproteobacteria; order Rhizobiales; family Beijerinckiaceae; genus Methylocapsa; species Methylocapsa palsarum. The sequence goes on from NZ_FOSN01000008.1 coordinate 87,962, forward strand.
CCGGCCCGATCTCGCCTTCCATCTCCAGCCGGCCGGAAAAGTCGGCCAGATCAACGCCGTCCAGGCGAATTTGCGCTATCCCGAATCAATTGCGCGGGCGGTGCGCGACGCCGACGCCGTGGTGAACCTCGTCGGACTGCTGAGCGAATCCGGCGCGCAGAATTTCGACGCGATCCATAATCTCGGGGCTCAGGCGATCGCCAACGCCGCCAATCAAACGGGCGCGAAGGTCTTCGTGCAGATGTCGGCGATCGGCGCGGATCCGCACCAGACCGCGGTTTACGCGAAAACCAAGGGCCTCGGCGAAGAGGCGGTGCTGAGGATCCGGCCGGACGCCGTCGTCCTGCGGCCCTCCGTCGTGTTCGGCCCCGAGGACGAGTTCTTCAACCGCTTCGCGGCGATGGCGCGGATCCTGCCCGCGCTGCCCCTGATCGGAGGCGGCGCGACCCGGCTCCAGCCGGTGTTCGTCGGCGATGTGGCGAGATCGGTCGCGCTCGCCGTCGAGGGCAAGGCGACGCCCGGAACGATCTACGAACTTGGCGGCGCGCAAATCTCGACCTTCAAGGAAATCATCGAATTCATCATGAAGATCACGGGTCAGCAGCGCAGACTCGTGCCGGTCACGTTCGAACGGGCGAAGCAAATCGGCGCCCTCACCGAAACGATGATGCGGCTGTCGCTCGGCCTTTTCCCGAAAATCCTGGCGATCACCGAGGACCAGGTCGAATTGCTGCGCAGCGATAATGTGGTGTCGGAGCAGGCGATCGCCGAGGGACGCACGCTGCGCGGGCTCGGCATTGCGCCGGAAGCCTATGAGACCTTCGTTCCGACCTACCTCTACCGCTACCGTAAGGCCGGGCAATTTTCAGGGCTTGGCGCGTCCTGATCGGCCGGGCGATTCGCCTCCGCGCGGCGCGCTGACCATCGGCTCGCGCAAGATCCCGGCTGTGATCCGGACGAAAAGCGCCGTCCCGAACAGCGGCGTCAGCAGATTGAGAACCGGAACCGCGAGCATCGCGGCGAGAATCAGCCCCGCGGCGAAGAGGCGCGGTTCGTGCCGCTTGCGCAGGCGGCGCACTTCGCCTGGCGGCAGGCGACGGCTGGCCGCGAGTTCGAAATAGCCGCGCCCGAAGAGATAGGCGTTCGCAGCGAAAAACGCGATGGCGTTGACGCCCGGAACCAGCAAAAGCAAAAGCGCCGCCAGATTGACGACGAGCGCGACGGCCGAAAACCGGACGGCCAGCCACAGCGCGTCGTGAAGGGCGAGCCGCTGCCCCGCCGTCGCGCCCGGACGCAATTCCCGTTCGACCGCGTCCGCCAGATCATCGAAGAAAAATCCGGCGATCAGAAACGAGGCGGATGGAATGAGGAACGCGAGGCCGATCATGAGCCCGGCGCCTCCGATCAAGGTCAGCGCCGAAGTCAGCCACGGATAGGGTAGCGCCAGCGCGCCAGCGAGAAGCTTTTCCAGCACGGCCCAGAGCAGCGCAAGCAGACCCAGCGTGAACAGGATCGTCTTGACAAGCGCATTCCGGAACGGCGGCGTCAAAACGTCATCCGCAGCGGCGAGCACGTCTTCGAACATATGACCTCTTGAACGCCGGACAGATCCGGCGCTGCTTACCTAAGCAATCCCCCGCCTGCTTGCCAATGCTTCGAGGTTCTGAAACTTCCGTCCGGGTTGAAGCGGGCCCCGGCTTCCTCTACCGTCGATCCGGCGCCGGTTGGACGCCTTTTCGATGGACGCCAAGCCGCATCAGGAGCCAGCAAGATTTGCTTATGACACATGAAAACGCCGCTCCGTCCTTGGGAGACGAGCTGCCCTTGCGGCACGACTGGACGCTGGCGGAAATCGTCGCCATCCACGATTCGCCTCTGCTTGAGCTGATCGCCCGCGCCAACGCGGTTCACCGCGCCCATCAGGACGTCAATGATGTTCAAAAGGCGAGCCTGCTCAGCATCAAGACGGGCGGCTGCCCGGAAGATTGCGGCTATTGCCCGCAATCGGCGCATCATCGGGACGTGCGTCTCGACAAGGTCGAGATGATGGCGTGCGGCGAGGTTCTGGCCGCCGCGGCCCGGGCGAAAGCCGCCGGCGCCGACCGCTTCTGCATGGGCGCGGCGTGGCGGAACGTGCGCGACGGCGCCCAGTTCGACTCCGTGCTCGATATGGTGCGCGGCGTGCGCGCTCTGGGCATGGAAGCCTGCGTCACGCTCGGCATGCTGACCGGGAGCCAGGCCGAGCGGCTGAAAGAGGCCGGGCTGACGGCGTATAATCACAACCTCGACACCGGTCCCGATTTTTACGGCGACATCATCACCACCCGCACCTATGACGACCGGCTCGAGACGTTGCGGGCCGTGCGCGGCGCGGGCCTCGAAATGTGCTGCGGCGGGATCATCGGGATGGGTGAAAGCGTCGCCGACCGCGCCGCCATGCTGCAGGTGCTGGCCGCGTTCGACCCGCATCCCGAAAGCGTGCCGGTCAATGCGCTGGTTCCGGTCGAGGGCACGCCGCTCGGCGCCTGCGAGGTGATCGATCCCCTCGTTTTCGTGCGGATGATTGCGACGACCCGGATCGTCTTGCCGAAGTCGCGGGTGCGGCTGTCGGCGGGCAGATCCATCCTCAACCGCGAGGCCCAAATCCTTTGCATGGTCGCAGGAGCAAATTCGATCTTCTACGGCGAGGCTCTGCTGACGACGCAAAACGTCGGTGAAACCGAGGACGATGCGCTGTTTGCCGCGCTTCGCTCGCGGACCCCGGCGCACGACGATGCGATGCGCTCCTAGAGGCTTTCCGATCGCATGCCGTGATGCGATCAATCAGAAATCGCTCCGGAGGCCTTCGCGCGTTTGGTACAACCTTTGCCAAATTTCGAAAGGCCGGAGGGCGTGTTGAAGGAAACAGCGTTCACGCATGCGGCGCGCCTTCGCGCTCTCTTTCTCGCGGGCGCCGTCCTGATGAGCGCCGCATGGCTCCCCGGTTTTCCGGCGGCCGCCCAGCAAGCCCCGGATAAAGCGGAAGCGGGGGCGGCCGAAGCGAAGGCTCCGCCTGCGCCCATCAACGTCCCGCAAACAGGTGCCAAGGCCGAAGACCTCATCCGAAACCTCAGGAAGATCCGGCTCCCGGACGGCTTCAAGATCAGCCTTTTTGCGATTGTCCCGCAGGCCCGCGCCATTGCGGTCGGCCCACAAGGCAAGGCGGTTTTCGTCAGCACACGCGACGTCAATGTTTATGCGCTTGGCGCCGCGCTCGACGGCGAACATGAGGTTCGGCCGTTCGCAGCGTCAACGACGATGAAAGTCCCCCACGGAGTTTGCTTCGCCCCGGACGGAACGCTGTACGTCGCCGAATTGAACCGTGTGCAATCATTCGCCAACGCGGAAGCCGTCTACCGTGACGCCAATGTCGTGGGCAAAACCGTCGTCGAACAAGGGAAACTGATCCCGCCGGAACACGAGGCCGACAACCACAGCCGGCGGGTCTGCCGGATCGGCCCGGACAACAAGCTGTACATCACGCTCGGCCAGCCCTTCAATGTGCCCCCGTCCGACAAATGGGCGCTGTACCCGCCCCTTGGAATTGGCGGAATCATCCGTATGAACCGCGATGGTTCCGGCCGCCAGGTTTTCGCCTCCGGCATCCGCAATTCCGTCGGTCTGGATTTCAATCCGAGGGACAACACCTTGTGGTTCACCGACAATCAGGTCGACCGGATGGGCGACGACATTCCGCCTGGCGAACTCAACCGCGCGACGAAAGCCGGCCAGAATTTCGGCTTTCCGTATTATGGCGGAGGCCACGTCCGAACCGAGGACTACAAGAACGAAACGCCGCCAAAAGATCTGGTGTTTCCGGAGGTCGAGATGGTTGCGCACGCCGCCGACCTCGGCATGAGTTTTTATCGCGGGTCGCAATTTCCAAAGCTCTACAGGGGCGGTATTTTTTCCGCCCAGCACGGCTCGTGGAACCGCACGATTCCCATCGGCGCGCGGGTGATGTTCACCTCGTTGAAGAAAAACGGCCACGCGGACAAGACCCAGCCCTTCGCGGAAGGCTGGAAAGAAGACGACGGCTCCTATTGGGGCCGCCCCGTTGACGTCGCCGAACTACCGGACGGATCGCTGCTGGTGTCGGACGACTACAACGGCGCGCTGTATCGGATCGCCTACGAAGGCAAGTGAGCCCTTAGAGCGCTTTCCGATCGCATGAAGTCATGCGATCAATCAGAAATCGCTCCAGAGTCAAAAGCTTGAGCATAGTCTTGTCGGTGGGATGGATTCAATCCGATCGGAATATGGTCTAATGCGCTTTCGACGCTCTCGGCGCGACGCGAATTCACATCCCGCCGAGGTGATCGGCGACGGTGAAAATGTCCTTGTCGCCGCGGCCGGAAATATTCACAACCATCAGATGGTCGCGCGGCTTTTTCGGCGCGATCTCGACCACCCGCGCCAGCGCGTGCGCGGGTTCGAGCGCGGGGATGATGCCCTCCAGCTGGGCGCACAATTGAAACGCGGCAAGCGCCTCGTCGTCCGTTGCGGAGAGATAGACGACGCGCCCGGATTCCTTCAGCCAGGCGTGTTCGGGACCGATGCCGGGATAGTCGAGACCGGCCGAGATCGAGTGGCCTTCCTCGATCTGCCCGTCTTCGTTCATCAAAAGGTAGGTGCGGTTGCCGTGCAGAACGCCGGGGCGCCCGCCCGCGAGCGAGGCGGCGTGCGCCTTGTCGAGGCCATAGCCCGCCGCCTCGACGCCATAGATCTCGACCCCGGAATCGTCGAGGAACGGATGAAATAGGCCGATGGCGTTGGAACCCCCGCCGATACAGGCGAACAGCGAGTCGGGAATGCGGCCCTCAGCCGCAAGCATCTGCGTCCGGGTCTCCTCGCCGATCACGCATTGAAAATCGCGCACCATGGCGGGATAGGGATGCGGGCCGGCCGCCGTGCCGATGCAGTAGAAGGTGTCGGCGACGTTGGTGACCCAATCGCGCAGGGCCTCGTTCATCGCATCCTTCAGGGTCTTCGCGCCACACTCGACCGGCACCACCTTGGCGCCGAGCATATTCATGCGGAAGACGTTGGGTTTTTGCCGCTCGACGTCGACCGAACCCATGTAGACGATGCATTCAAGGCCAAATCTGGCGCAGGCCGTGGCGGTCGCGACGCCATGCTGTCCGGCGCCGGTTTCGGCGATGATCCGCTTTTTTCCCATGCGGCGGGCGAGCAGGATCTGGCCGAGCACGTTGTTGATCTTGTGCGCGCCGGTATGGTTCAGTTCCTCGCGCTTGAAATAAATCTTGGCGCCGCCTTCGGTCCCCGATTGCGCGGCGATCCGCCGGACATGCTCCGTCAGCCGTTCGGCGTAATAGAGCGGGCTTGGCCGGCCGACGTAATAGGTCAGGAGATTGTCGAGTTCGGCCTTGAACGCCGGGTCTTTCTTCGCCGCCTCGTAATGCTTTTCGAGGTCGAGGATCAGCGGCATCAGGGTTTCGGCGACGAACCGTCCGCCGAACAGGCCGAAATGACCGCGTTCGTCGGGCCCCGTCCGGAAGGAATTGACTTGCTGCAGCACCTTTGGCCCCTCATGTCGAAGGTTCTCGCGCTCGGAGAACTCATGCGGCTCAAGGATGTTGATATAGGGCATTTGAACGCGCGTTACAAAAGGCGCGAAAGACTCCACGCCCGCCGCTCCGGCCCTGGCGCCGAGCCCGTCCCGCCCTCCCCGACCCGCCGAACCGCGGCGATGAACGCCGCAATCCTCGCCGGATCCTTGACCCCGGGGGCGCTTTCGACCCCAGAGGAGACGTCGACGCCGGGCGCGCATGTCCGCACGATCGCATCGGCGACATTTTGCGCGTCGAGGCCGCCAGCAAGAAGCCACGGCTTCCTCGTTTCAATCTCGGAGAGAACGCTCCAGTCGAAAGCGGAGCCGTTGCCGCCCGGCCGCGAGGCCCCCGGCGCGGGTTTCGCGTCGAACAGCAGATAATCTGCGGCCTCGAACAGCAGCGCGTGTTCGGCGTCGGCGCGGCCCGCGATGGCGATTGCCTTGATCACAGGCAGCCCGAAGCGGGCCCGGATGGAGGCGATCCGCTCCGGCGATTCATGACCGTGAAGTTGCAGCGCCTGCGGATCGAACGCCGCGATCGCCGCGGCCAGGGAAACGTCGTCGGCGTCAACCGTCAGCAGCACCTTTCGGGCGCGCTTCTCGACGCGCGCGGCCAGAGCCGCCGCCCGTTCGAGACCGACATGGCGGGGGCTTTTGTCGAAATAAACGAAGCCAACCATATCGGCGCCGCAGGCAAGCGCGACGTCGAGAGTTTCCGGCGTTGAGAGGCCGCAGATTTTGACGATCAGGTTCATGGATTGGCAATCGGTTGAAAGACCGGCGGCAGACGCCGCGCGCCCGCCCTTCGACCCTTACGCTTTCTGCGTGTCGGATCGCCGCGCAAGCTCGCTGCGCAGGGTTTTCGCCTCGCCTCTGGCTTTGCGGGCGGCCTGACGGTGACGGCCTTGTTCGAACCACATCGCGATCCCGCCGAGCAGGACGCCGATCATCACGGCCACGAGCAGTACGACGGACAGACGCGCGGTCATATAATAACCCGACGACTCGCCCTCGGTAAAAGGGTCGAAGAACACGGTGACGGGATGACGGTTGGCGATATCGATGGCGACGCCCGCAAGCGCCACCGGAAGAAGAAGCAGCAGTTTCAAAAATGTTTTCATCTGCGCCTGCCGGGAATGTGCGCTCGGCGCACGAAGGTGAACTTGCCGCACGAAGTCAAGTTTGGGGATGAGGATAGCCGTCGGCTCCGCGATAGCGCGTCAGCCTTCGTAGCCTTCATTCAAACGCTCGCGCATTTCCTTGCCGGTCTTGAAGAAGGGCACCGCTTTTTCGTCGACGGCGACCTGGGCTCCGGTGCGCGGATTGCGGCCTACTCTCGCATCCCTGCGCTTGACTGAAAAGGCGCCGAAACCGCGTAACTCGACCCGGTCGCCCCGCGACAGCGCTTCGGTGATTTCGTCGAAAATCGCGTTCACGATCTTTTCCACGTCGCGCAGATAAAGGTGCGGATTGCGATCGGCAATACGTTGAACGAGTTCCGATTTGATCATGTGCCCCGCTCACGAACAAAATTCCAGAATTCGGAAAATCCGGAATTCTGCTCCTTCAGTTCGTTGATTCAATTTGCCAAATCGAAACCAGACCGTCAAGCATGCGGACCTGCGCCAGTTCGGCTCCGTGCGCCAGAGTGCGGCTCAGCCCGCCAAAACCAAGCGTATCGGCGACATGGGCGGAAAAACCGAGAATTCCAAGGCCGCTCCAGGCGCCTTTCGGCTTCCAGTCGCGCACGGGCAATCCTTTTTTCACGGATTTTTCCTGCTCGAGCCAGGCGATCGCCTCGCGCTCGCCGCCCAGCCGGTCGACGAGGTGCAGATCAACGCCCTGGCGTCCGGTAAAGACCCGGCCGTCCACGACCGCGGCGAGCTGCTGGTCGGTCATGGCGCGGCGCTCCTTCACAAGCGTTTTGAACCACGCGTAGCTGTCCTCGACGAGCGAGGCGAGCGCCGCCCGCGCTTCGGGCGTCGTAGGTTCGAATCCATTCGGCGACGCCTTCAACGGAGATGATTTGACGGTCTCCACATTGACCCCGACGGTGTCGAGAAGTTTGGTGAAATTGGGAAACTGGAACAGAACCCCGATGGACCCGACGAGCGAATTGCCCTGCGCCACGATCTGGTCGGCGCCAAGCGCGGCGACATACCCGCCAGAGGCGGCGAGATCGCCAACGACGGCGACGGTCGGCTTCTTCGCGGACAGACGGCGGATGGCGTCAAACAACCGCTCTGATCCGGAGGTCGTTCCCCCAGGGCTGTTGATGCTGATCAGGACCGCGGCGGCCTGGGACTCCTCGATGTCCTGGATCGTCTTGAGGGTCTGCGAACTGCCCGTGATCAACCCGGAGATGGAGAGCTTTGCGATATGAGGCGTGAAGCTCGAGGTCTGGTCGGTCCCGAACAGGCGAAGTCCCGCCGCCAGAACGCCGATGATCGCGACGCCAAAGGCCGCGACTCGCCAAAATGACAGTTTGCGCCGCAACAGACGGCGCTCGACGAGGTAATCAGAAAAAAGTGGCGCGGGCATCGGTCATCCCAAAGTTCGGCCGCCCAAACCATTTCGCGGCTCTAAAAGGCGTCGGCCGCTTCCGCCGATTTCCCCTCGCCAAGAGTTTTGGGTTCAAGGTTCTACCGGCGGGTCGATGGCGGCGCAAGGGCCCTCTCAGATGCTGCTCACCCGGTCTTGAAGCTCCGGCGCGGCGCTTTGGCCCGCGTTTCCGCGATCACCGTCTCGCCCGCGACAGCTTTCGATCCCACCGTGACCTGGGCGACGGCGTTTGCGGGCAGATAAACGTCGACGCGCGACCCGAACCGGATCAGTCCGATGCGGTCCCCGACGCCCAGCGTTTCGCCCTGATGCACGAAACAGACGATGCGCCGCGCGATGAGCCCCGCGATCTGCACGATTCCGAAGCGCCCGGCCGCCGATTCGATGACGAGGCCGTTGCGCTCGTTGTCTTCGCTCGCCTTATCGAGATCCGCGTTCAGAAACAGCCCCGGCTTGTAGGCGATTTTCGTGATCCTGCCGCTGACGGGCGCGCGGTTCACGTGGCAATCGAAGACGGACATGAAGATCGCGATCCGCTGGAGCGGAGCCGCTCCCAGCCCGAGTTCGGGCGGCGGAATGAAAAAGCCGATTGACGAAACGACGCCGTCGGCGGGCGACACAACGAAGGAATCGTCAAGAGGCGTAAACCGCACGGGGTCGCGAAAAAAATAGATGCACCAGAGCGTTGCGAACGCGCCGATCCAGCCAAGAGATCCAAAGAATGACCCAAGGATCAGGGTGGCGAGCCCGAAACCGGCGATGAAGACATAGCCTTCCGGGTGGATGGGCGCGATTTGCTTGCGGACGGAATCGATTATGGACATCCAGATCACCTCTTTTCGGCCGACCTCTAGCATGGGGAGAGGCTCGGGCGAACATCGCCGTTTGCGGCGACGAATCATGTTGGAGCAGAACCATTTTTGGAGAAACGGCTTGAAAAGGGCGCGTCAAGGATCCCCGGGGGCGCGCCGGCTGAATTCGCGAGACTTTTACATGTCGTCGGCCCTCGCCGCCTCTTCGCGCCGGTCGCCCTGCGCCTCGCGGTCCTGCCAGAAGGTCGCGTCGTCGCGGTCCGGCGGCTCTCCGCTCAAACGAATGCTCAGACGGCCGCCCTCCTCCAGCGCGGCGCGGCGCAGGGTCTCTTCCGCCTGCATGATCTCGTTCTGGCGGCTCCACATCGCCGCATAGGCGCCGCCTTGCGCCAGCAGCGCCGCATGCGAACCGCGCTCGATGATCCTGCCCTTGTCGAGCACCAGAATTTCATCCGCATTGACGATCGTCGAGAGCCGATGCGCGATCACGAGAGTGGTCCGGCCCCGGGCGACGCGGTCGAGCGCCGTCTGGATCTCGCGCTCGGTGAGGGAATCCAGAGCCGACGTCGCCTCGTCGAGGATCAGGATCGGCGGTCCTTTCAGGATCGCCCGCGCGATCGCCACCCGCTGCTTTTCCCCGCCGGACAGTTTCAGTCCGCGCTCTCCGACCTGGGCCTCGTAGCCGCCCGGCGCGGATTCGATGAAATGATCGATCTGCGCCAGACGCGCCGCCGCCTTCATCTCGTCTTCGCTGGCGCCGTCCCTTCCATAGAAAATATTATAGGCGATGGAATCGTTGAACAGCACGGTGTCCTGCGGAACGATGCCGATCGCCGCCCGCAGCGACGCCTGCGTCACGCCGGCGATGTCCTGACCGCCGATCGTGATGCGTCCGGAGGAGGGTTCGTAAAAGCGGAAGATCAATCGGGAAATCGTCGATTTCCCCGCCCCCGACGCTCCGACGAGCGCGACCGTCTTGCCGGCGGGCACCTCGAAGCTCACCCCGCGCAGGATCTCGCGGCGCGGGTCGTAATGAAAAAACACATTTTCGAAGCGTAACGCGGTGTCGGTCAAAGCCAGCGGCGCGGCTCCGGGCCGATCCTCGATCTCCGGATTTTTGTTCAGAATATCGAACATCATTTCAAGGTCGATCGCGGATTGCTTGATCTCGCGATAGACCAGCCCCATGAAGCTCAACGGCTGATACAGCTGAATCATCATCGCGTTGACGAACACGAAGTCGCCGACGGTGTTGACGCCGCTCTTGATCCCGGCGGCGCTCATCGCCATCACGCAGGTCAATCCCAACGCGAAGATAATGGCCTGGCCGCCGTTGAGAAACGCGAGCGACGTATAGGTCTCGACGCTCATGCGCTCGTAGCGCGCGATGGACTTGTCGTAGCGCAGCATTTCGCGCACCTCGGCGTTGAAATATTTCACCGTCTCGAAGTTGAGAAGGCTGTCGATCGCCTTGGTGTTGGCGTCGGAATCGCTCTCGTTCATTTTCCGGCGGATGGTGATGCGCCAGTTCGTCGCCAGCGTCGTGAAAACCATGTAGGCGATGATCATGGCGACGACGACGGCGGCGAAACGCCAGTCGAACTGGACGAACAGAACGATAAGGATCAGAGCGAATTCGATGCTGGTCGGAATCGCCGTCAGCATCGTCGTGCGCACGATCGTCTCGATCGAATTGCGGCCGCGCTCAAGAACGCGGGTCAGGCCGCCGGTCTTGCGCTCGAGGTGGAACCGCAGCGACAGCATGTGGAGATGTTCGAACACGTCGCGCGCGAGACGCCGCACGGCGTGCATCGCGACGGCGGCGAAGATCGCGTCGCGAAGCTGGGTGAACAGCGCCATGACGATCCGTAAAGATCCATAGAGCAGGGTCAGCGCCACGGGCGCCGCGAGAAGGCCCGGGACCGGATGGCTCAAGGAGAGGGTCAAGGCGTCGGTCGCCCATTTGAACGCGTAGGGAACCGCAATCGTCGTGACCTTGCCGGCCAGCAGGAGGACCAGCGACGCATAGATGCGCAGCTGGAGGTCCCTGCGGTCGGCGGGCCAGATATAGGGCCAGAGTTTGCGCATCATCGCGCCAAAGACCGGCTTTTTGACTGGCTTTGCGTCTTTCGCCGGCGCATCAAAAGAGAGAGGTCGTGACATCGAGCCCATTCGGCGGCGTGGGTTTAGGTCCGCGCCCGGTCATCCAGAGGAATCAATTCGAACAGGAGCGCCATCGCGCCCGTGGATCGAGGTTCATATAGGACCAGCGCCGGTCAAACCATAGCGTCCCCTTGACCCGCGCACATTCGACCCGGCCGGCCGCCTGTCCTCCTCGACATCGGAGGCGATCGCCGGTAAGGTCGGAGCGCGCCTCGGCTCAAGGTTCGCGGCGGTTCCCGGAAAATGTTCAGAACTTCGCCATGACCCGTTGGAAACGCGCCATGACCGCTCCCTGGTTGCGCCGCGCCGCACGCCGCGCGCTCTTCGTTTTTCTCTGCGTCCTCTGCCTCGGATCGGCGATCTGGGGCGCTTTCGCGCTCTGGTTTCAGCTCCCCTCGCCGGACGGCCTTCGAATGGCGGCCTCCGGGCTTTTCGCCTTTCTGGGCGCCCTCGCGCTGGCGGGCCTTGGCTCGCGCCGCTTCCGGCTTTTTGGGCTGGCCTACGCAATCGCCTTCGCCGGAATTGTCATCTGGTTTGCGCGGATTTCGCCCAGCAACGATCGCGATTTCGCGCCCGAGGTCGCGCATGGCGTCACGGGCGTCACGCGCGGCGACGATCTGATCTTGAAAAACGTGCGCAATTTCTCCTGGACCTCGCCCACGGCCTTCAACGAAGTCTGGGAAGAGCGCCGGTACGATCTCTCAAAGCTTGAATCCGCTGATTTCTATCTGGTTTATTTCATGGGTCCCCTGATCGCCCATTCGATGGTGAGTTTTTCCTTTTCGGACGGGCGCCATCTAATGTTCTCGATCGAAATCCGCCGGGAGCGCCATGAGGAGTTTTCGGCGATCGCGGGATTTTTCAAACGCCACGAACTTGTCTTTCTCGCCGCCGACGAGCGCGACTATCTTTTTCTGCGCAAGGCGAACCGCGAGGACGTCCGCCTGTACCGGCTCAGAATCTCGAAGGACGCGGCGCGCGCGCTCCTACTTCAATATGTCCGCGAAGCCAACGAACTCGCGGTCCATCCGCAATTCTACAACACGCTGACCGCTAATTGCACGACGACCATCTTCTTGATGCTGCGCGCGCTTTCGCCCTCGTTTCCGCTGGATTGGCGGGTTTTGCTCAACGGCTTTCTGCCGTCGTTCGCCTATGAGCACAATCTCGTCGACACCTCGATCCCGCTCAGCGAACTGATCGCGCGGGCGGCCGTGACGGACCGGATCAAGATGGGCCTGAGCGAAATGGCGTTCGGGGCGAGGCTGCGCGAGGGCCTGCCGAGGCCGGAGTGAGCCCTGCGATCAGGCTTTGAGTCATTTTTTTGTGAACCAATCCTGCCAAGAAGAGACCTGCGCCGCCGCCCTTCCTCTCGATCTCGAGCGCGCCGATGGCTTGACCCCTCCCCGCGCCCGGGCCACAAGCAGGCCATGTCATCCCAGCCGATCGCCCGGCAGACCAGTTCCGGGCTCATCCGCCAGATTTGCGTTTATTGCGGGTCCGCCACCGGGGCCGACGCGATCTATGTCAACGCCGCGGCGAGCCTCGGACGGGCCATGGCGCAGGCAGGGATCGGTCTTGTCTATGGCGGAGGCGGCAACGGCCTGATGGGAACGATCGCAAGATCGGTCCTCGAATTCGGCGGCCACGTCACCGGCGTCATCCCGGAATTTTTGCTGAATAACGAGAAACTGCTGCCGGACATTCAGGACAGCATCGTCGTGCCCGACATGCATACCCGCAAGCGGATGATGTTCGAGCGGGCGGACGCGTTCGTCGCGCTTCCCGGCGGCATCGGCACCCTCGAGGAGCTGGTCGAGCAATTGACCTGGGTCCAGCTGGAGCGTCATTCCAAGCCGGTCGTGATCGCCGACGTCGGCGGCTTCTGGCAGCCCCTGCTCCACCTCCTCGCCCATATGCGTCAGCATCGCTTTATTCAATCGTCATTCGAAGTGCGCTATCTTGTCGCCGAGAAAATCGAAGATATTCTGCCCATGATCGAGACTGCGGCGTTGAGGTCCGAGATTCGCGGCCTGCGCAAGGAAACCGTCGATCCAAGATTATGACACCCGCTCGAGCGCGAGCATTCCCGCAGCGGCGGCCCAGTTTTCGTAACGGCGGATTTTACTTTTTGTAACAATGGATTTGGACACGCCGCCTCCGGCTATCGACACGACTTTGAAGGCGGATTCCGGCGACCGGCTGGCCCCGCCCCGTCAACCCTCGCGCAAATCCAGGGCGCGGTTCGCGCTGATCCTGGTTTTTTGCCTGCTGGCGCATCTGGCGATCGTCGCGATGTTCCTGACGCGCGACGAATCCGATCCCGTAATCCTCGCCGAGCAGGAAATCCCGGTCGAACTCGTCGCCGAGATGCCGCCGGAGAAAAAACCGGAGCCCCCGCCTCAGAAAAAAAAGGAAAAAGCGCCGCCGCCTGTCAAGGAGCTGGTGGAGCCGCCGCCGGTGAAGCCGAAGCCGCCGCCGCCAAAAGTCGAGCTTGAGGACGTCGAGGTCGCGCATGACGCGCCGAAGGCGGGCGACAGCGATGCGACCAAGCGCGGCGAACCCGACAAGCCGTCGGCGGCGCCCAAGATTGCGCCCTCGGCCAAGCAGGATCCCCAGAAGCCGCCGGAAAAAAAGACCCCGGACGATCCGCCGCCGGCGGAAAAGGAAGCGGAAGCCGCTCCCGCGCCGGACGCCGCCGAAAAACCCGTCGAGGAGAAACCCGACGCGGAACCGCTCGACAAAGCGAAGCCTCCTCCGCCGAAGCCCAAGGAGAAACAGGCCCCAGCGGCGGCCAAAACCCCGCCCGGGACCGGGCGCGCGAAGAGCGTCGCCGATCAGCTGGCGGCGCTCTCGCCGGCGCCGAGCTATTCGCTGGGCGCCTCCGCCAAATCCGCGCCGATCAGCGGCGGAACCGAAAAAGCGAGCTATGAATCGCTGCTCTATGGCCTGATCCGGAGGCGCTACCAGCCGCCGCCGATTCCGGCGGGCCATTCCATTGTGACCCCCGGCATGATCGGTATCTACATCGACGAAATGGGCAACCTCACGCATCAGGTGGTCTACCGCACCAGCGGGCGTCCGGGCGTCGACAATGCGTGGATGGCCGCCATCCGCCGGGCGGCGCCCTTTCCCGCCCCGCCGCGCGGCGTGCCGCACGCGCTCACCCTCACCTATCCGTCGGATGGGACGTGAGGGCGCGTCAGGCCGCGCCGGACTTCAACAGTTTGTAGGTGATCGCGTCGGCCAGCGCCTGAAACGAAGCGTCGATGATGTTGGCGGAGACGCCGACCGTTGACCAGCTTTCGCCCTTGGCGTCGCGGAACTCGATCAGAACGCGCGTCACCGCGTCCGTGCCGCCCTGGAAGATGCGCACGCGATAATCGACGAGTTCGAGATCCTCGATGTAGCGCTGATATTTGCCGAGATCCTTGCGCAGCGCGAGGTCGAGAGCGTTGACCGGGCCTTCGCCCTCGGCGGCCGAGATCAAAACCTCGCCGTCGACCCGCACCTTGACGATCGCCTCCGACACTGAAACGAGATCGCCCTGCGCATTGTGGCGGCGCTCGACATCGACGCGGAACCGTTCGACCTCGAAATAATCCGGCACCTGCCCCAGAATTCTGCGCGCCAGCAGTTCAAAGGAGGCGTCGGCGCCCTCATAGGCGTAGCCAAGCGATTCCTTCTGCTTCACTTCATCGAGCAGGCGGACAATCCTGTCGTCGCTTTTCTCCAGCCGCACGCCGATGCGTTCGAGTTCGGCGAGAATGTTGGATTTGCCGGCCTGATCCGACACCAAAAGGCGGCGTTTGTTGCCGACGCTCTCGGGCGCGACATGCTCGTAGGTCTGCGGCTCCTTCATGACGGCGGAGGCGTGTATGCCGGCCTTGGTGGCGAAAGCCGAAGCGCCGACATAGGGCGCATGACGGTCGGGCGAGCGGTTGAGCAACTCGTCCAGCGTATGGCTGATCTTGGTCAGCGAGGCGAGATTTTCGAGCGGCACGCCGATCTCGAAGCGCTCCGCGAAGGCGGGCTTCAGCAGCAGCGTCGGGATGAGCGAGACGAGATTGGCGTTGCCGCAGCGTTCGCCAAGCCCGTTCAGCGTGCCCTGGATGTGCCGCGCGCCGGCGAGAACGGCGGCCAGAGAATTGGCGACCGCGTTGTCGGTGTCGTTGTGGGCGTGGATTCCAAGATGCGTCCCCGGCACAACTTTCGCCGCCTCGGCGACGATGCGCCCGATCTCGTGCGGCAGGGTTCCCCCATTGGTGTCGCACAGAACGACCCAGCGCGCGCCCGCGGCATGGGCCGCCCTGGCGCAGGCGAGCGCGTAGTCCGGGTTGGCCTTGAAACCGTCGAAGAAATGTTCGCAATCGACAGCCGTCTCGCGGCCGCGAGTGACGGCGGTGGCGACGGATTCGGTGAGGCTTGCGAGATTTTCCTCGAGCGAGCAGCCGAGCGCGACGCGGACATGGTAGTCCCACGCCTTGGCGACGAAGGTGATCGCGTCGGAATCGGCGTCGAGCAGGCTCATGAGGCCCGGATCGTTGGCGGCGGAGCGCCCTGCCCGCTTGGTCATGCCGAAGGCGGCGAAACGCGCATGCCTGAACGTCGGCTTTTTAGCGAAGAATTCGGTGTCGAGCGGATTGGCGCCGGGATAGCCGCCCTCGATCGTATCGATTCCCAGCCCGTCGAGGAGAGCGGCGATGTGGCGCTTGTCCGTCAGCGAAAAATCGACGCCCGTCGTCTGCGCGCCGTCGCGCAGGGTCGTGTCGTAGAGGGTGAGGCGTTCGCGGGTCATGATGTGGTTTTTCCGGACGGCTGCGGCGTCAGGACTTTCTTCATCCGCGTGTTGCCGAGATATTCGCCGTCGATCTCGATTGTGTTGCGCCGCTCGGCCGTGAAGCCACGCTTCTCGAACAGGGGCTTCGCGGTGTCGCTGGCGTCGGTCACGAGGGCGGCGACACCACGCGCGGCGGCGAGCTTTTCGATCGCGTCGCAGAGCGCGCTCGCAACGCCCTGACGGGCGGCGGCGGGATGAACGTAGAGCTGATCAATCAGGCCGCCGTCCGCGAGGACGATGAACCCGACAGGCGCGCCGCCGATCAGCGCCACAAGGCTCAGACCGCTTTTCAGAGTTTCGCCAAGCGTGTCTTCGTCGTCGGCGCGTAAAATCCAGGCGCGGCGTTGCGCCTCGTCGTAATCATCCTCGGTCAGTTCCTCGATGGCGGCGAGGCGGAGTTCGGCGAGCAGCGGCAGATCGGCCGGAAGGTAGGGCCGCAGCGTCGGTTTGGGGAGGCTGGCGCTGGCGGTCATCGCTTTGGCTCCCATGTTGTCGTTCCGTCCTTGTTGTCTTTCAGCGCAACGCCCATCGCGTCGAGTTCATCGCGGATGCGGTCGGATTCGGCGAAGTTTTTATTTTTGCGCGCGGCGAGGCGCGCGTTGATGAGGCGGGCGACATGAAGTTCGTCGATGGCGAGCCCCGCAGGTTTCCAATGTGTCCATTCAGCCATGCTGCTCTCGAAAAGCCCGAGCAGATGGCCGCACGAGGCAAGGCGTGTTCCCGCAAAGGCGACCTCGTCCGAAGCTTCCTTGTACAAACGCCGCAATGACGTGATGGCGTCCGGCGTGTTCATGTCGTCACTCAACGCCTGCAGGAAGTCCTCGGCGATCATCGCAGGCGACGCGGCGAATTGTTTGGCGAGCGGATACCAGCGATCCAGCTCCTTTTGGCTTTCGCGCAGACTGGAAATCGTCAAATCGATCGGCTGACGATAGTGCGTTTTGAGCATTGTCAAACGCACGGCCTCACCCGGCCAATCGGCGACGACGTCCCGAATGGTGCGAAAATTCCCCAGACTCTTCGACATCTTCTCGCCCTCGACCTGAAGGTGGCCATTGTGCATCCAGATGTTGGCCATCACATCGTGGCCGAAGGCGCAGCGGGTCTGCGCCACTTCGTTCTCGTGATGCGGAAACACGAGATCGATGCCGCCGCCGTGAATGTCGAAGGTTTCGCCGAGATGCGTCCAGCTCATCGCGGAACATTCGATATGCCAGCCCGGCCGGCCGCGCCCCCACGGGCTCTCCCAGCCCGGCTCGACCGCTTTTGAGGGTTTCCACAACACGAAGTCCATCGGCCCGCGCTTGTAGGGCGCGACCTCGACTCGCGCGCCCGCGATCATGTCGTCGAGCGGGCGCCTCGACAGCTGGCCATAGTCCGGCATCGACGGAACATCGAACAGCACATGGCCTTGCGCTTCATAGGCGTTGCCCTTGGCGATCAGCTTTTCGATGATCGCAGTCATCTGCGCCATATGTTTCGTCGCTCGCGGCTCGACATTCGGCGGCAGGCAGCCAAGCGCGGCCGCATCCTCGTGGAAAATTTTTGTCATCTCGTCAGTCAGCACACGGATGTCGATTCCCCGCTCCTTCGCGCGCTGATTGATCTTGTCGTCGACGTCGGTGATGTTGCGGACATATTTGACGTGGTCCGCGCCATAGACGTGGCGGAGCAGCCGGAACAATTGATCA
Organism: Methylocapsa palsarum; assembly: GCF_900114285.1. Lineage (GTDB taxonomy): Bacteria > Pseudomonadota > Alphaproteobacteria > Rhizobiales > Beijerinckiaceae > Methylocapsa > Methylocapsa palsarum. The sequence continues at coordinate 105,641 of NZ_FOSN01000008.1, forward strand.
AAGACGATCAGCATCCGTCCGTTGCCGATGTGGAGATGATCATAAACCGTCGGCCCGCAGGCGTAGAGCCGCACATTGGATTCGTCGATCGGGACGAAATCCGTCTTGTTGCGGGTCAGCGTATTGTAAAGCCGAAGCGGCATTGACTTCCCCTGAAGCTCGCGCTGGTCTTCACGCTGGCTTGGGAAGTCGAAGTTGAACTCTTATGAGGACAAGACGGCTCCAGCCAGCGGCGCGGCTAGCCGATACAAATGGTGACAGGACGCGGCCCGGCGGAAACGCTCGGTGCGGAAATGGTCAACCTGAGGCCGGTAAGATGCGCCATCTTTCCACTATCGCCTGCGGACGGCGCCCGTCAACAGCCGCTTTCGTCAAGTCTGATAAAAGTCAACTCTTCGGGAAAAAATCAAGTTTACGGAGAAAACTCCGCAAACTTTAGCGAAAGATTGAGGCGATTAACGGTTTTTTCAAGTCGTCTCAACATAGTCGCAGCGCCGCCCGCTCCCTGCGCCCGAGACCGCCATGTCCCTCACTTATGTGTATTTCGCGCCCTCGCCCGCCCGTCTCACGTTCAAGGCGAAGCGCGCCGCGCGCGAGCGTCGCCGTCAGCTGTTCCGCCTCGTGATGTTCGCGCTCGGCGGCGTCCTCCTCCTGTGCGCCTTCGGCCTGCCGGCGAGGGCGGCGGGCCTGCGCACCCTCGTCATTCCGCTGGAGGACGGCTACGATTTCCAGGACTGCCTGAGCAAGAAACGGCCCTGCGGCTTCGTCGTCGCCGACGCCTGGTGCGAGGCGAACGGGCTTGCGGCCTCCAAAGCCTTCGGGCGGGCGGACGAAATGGCGGGCGCGCTCGCCGATCTCCGTCCCGCCGACATCTCGCCCGGCTCCTACGTCGTCACCTGCGGCGACGCGGTCAATTAAAGGACGCGCCTGGAGCGCTTTCCGATCGCATGAAGTCATGCGATCGATCGGAACTCGCTCCAGAGTCATAGACTTGAGCATATTCTTGTCGATTGGATTGATTCAATCCGATCGGAATATGCTCTTAGCGCCCAAAGAGCCAAACCGGTCTATTTGAGCCAGTCGGCGCATTTTTGCGGCTCCCGTTCCGCGCCCCACGGCTGCAGGGGAACGGTGGCGGTCGCGTTCTTTGGCGAGCCTTCGATCAATTTGTCGCTATAGACCATGTAGACGAGAACGTTGCGCTTTGTGTCGCAGCCGCGAATGATCTGCATTTTCTTGAAGATCAGCGAGCGCTTCTCGCGGAAAACGACATCGCCCTGCGCGAATTTTTCCTTGAACCGGATCGGCGCATATTCGTGGCAGGCGAGCGAGACGTCGGACACCTGCTCGGCGACGCCGAACGCGCCTGATATTCCGCCGGCCTCCGGAACCGTGTAATGACAGGCGACGCCTTCGACGACAGGATCGTCGATGCCGTAAGTCGCGAGCTTGTCGTTCGGGGTCACAAGATTGAACGTCGTCGATTTGCGGAAAATCAGGTCCGGATCGTCCGGACCCGCCGCCGCTGGTCCCGCGACGAAAACCGAAGCCGCGAGCGTGAAGGCCCAAAGCGTGAAGGCCCAAAGAAGGACAAAGCGCGGAAGCAAAGAGGCCATGGCTGAACATTTCTCTCGATTATCGGAAGCCGCCGCCTTCAAAAAGTCCGGCCGCTCCTGAATACCCCGAAACGCGGCCATGATAACACCATCAAGTGATGACAAACGGCGGCTTCCCGAGACGCAGAGTCGCGCGCGTCGCGGACCCGGGCCTCGGCGGACTATGGCGGAGGCGGAGCACTTCATGCGTTCACGGACCGGATTTCGCGGTGACCTTTTCCGGTCCTTGACTCTTTCCGGCGCCGCGTTCCTTGCTGGCGTCGCGGTTTTCGCGCTTGGGGGTCCGAAGATGGCGGCCCTGGCGCAGGCGGAGGATTGCGCCGGACTCCAGTCGCAGATCGCGGCGCTCGACCGCGGCGCGCAGCCGAACCGTTACGCCGCCGAAATCCAGCGCCGCCGTCCCGAATTCGACCGCGCCGTCGCCTATGCCCGTTCGCTTGGCTGCGACCGGCCGCAGATTCCATTCTTCGAAACGCCGGTGTCCCCGCGCTGTCCGGGCCTCAATGCGCAAATCCAGCAGATGCAGTCCGATCTCGGGCGGTTTCAGGCGGCGGCGCAATCCGAACATTCCGCCGCCCGTGCCGGCCTCATCGCACGATTCAACGCTTATTGCCGGGCGCCCGTCCAGGCGGCGCCGCGCCCGCGCAATTTTTTCGAACAGCTGTTTGGCGGCGGCTTCAACCAGACTCCACAATCGCAACTGCCCGTCCCTGGGCCTGACTCAGGCCTTGAGGCCGACCAGCAGGATGAAGGCAGACCGCGCGGCGGTTCGCAGGCGGTCTGCGTGCGCACTTGCGACGGCGGCTTTTTCCCGCTCACCATCTCGGCCCGCTCGGCCGACGAGGACCAGTTGAAGGAGCTCTGCCAGGCGCTCTGCCCCAACACGCCGGTCAGCGTCTACACCAAATCGCCGAACGCGGCGATCGAAACCGCCGCCTCGCTCGGGGAAGGCGCCGCCTATTCGGATCTGCCGAATGCGCTGAAGTTCCGCACCAGCTTCGACGCCGCCTGCACCTGCAAGCCGCCCGATCAGTCCTGGGCCCAGGCCCTCGCCGGCGCTGAGCGTCTGCTCGGACGCGAGCGCAAAGGGGACATTCTGGTCAACGAGCAGAAAGCGAACGAGCTATCGGCCCCAAGACCTTCGTCAAGCGGCCCTTCTGCGCCAGCCGCCTCAGGCAGGGGCGTCAAACCGCAAACCCGCAATGTGCCTCAGGCCAAGCCGGGCTCGACCAGCGAAACCGCCTCCGCCCCGGGCCTCAACGAGACGCCGGAGGGCGGCGGAGACAGCGCCGATACCGAGGGCGTCAGGCGCGATGTCCGGAAAGTCGGGCCGCCGCTTTGATCCTGCCGATGAGAGGCAGCAGCGCCGCCAGTTCCGGGCCCTTTTCCTTTCCCGTCAAGGCAAGGCGAAGGGGATGGAACAAAGCCCTGCCCTTGCGGCCTGTGGTTTCCTTCAAGCTTTTCGTCCAGGCCGCCCAGGTCGTCTCGTCCCAGGGCTCGTCCGGCAGACTTTCGAGGGCCGCGCGCAGGAAATCCGGATCGAGATCCTCGTGCGGCGCGACGGCGAGGTCGCCGTCGACGACCCGCCACCACTCCACAACATCCAGAAATACAACGAGATTTCCGCGCACCGCGAGCCAGAAAGGATTCGCCTTGCGCCCGGCGATATCATGCGCCGCGAGCCGCTCCCGCACCGCCTCGAAAGCGAGCCCGTGCAGCGTGCGCGCCGACAATCCTTCGAGTTCGGCCGGATCGAACCGCGTAGGGGTGCGTGAAATCAGGCCGAGGTCCAGCGAGCTCACGAGATCATCGAGGCTGGCGACTGGATGCAGCGCCACAGAGGTTCCGATCAGGACGGCGGCGGCCGCAACCGCCAGGGATTCGATGCCCTGATCCCTCAAACCGCCAATCGACAAGGCACCGGTGCGTTTCGACAGGCCTTCGCCGTCGATCGACGACAGAAGGTTGTGGTGCGCGAAAGCCGGAACGGCGTCGCGCCCGGTTTCCCCCGCAAGGGTCTCCAAAAGCTGGATCTGAACGGCGGTGTTCGTGACATGGTCCTCGCCGCGAATGATCAGGCTGACCTTCATGTCCATGTCGTCGACGACCGAGGGAAGCGTGTACAGATACGTGCCGTCCTCGCGCAGCAGTACGGGGTCCGAGAGCGAACTGCAGTCGTAATGGCTCTCGCCGCGGACGAGGTCGCTCCAGCGCACGACCTTCCAGTCGAGCTTGAACCGCCAATGCGGCTTGCGGCCCTCGGCCTCGTAGCGGGCCTTGTCCTCATCGGTGAGATCGAGACTGGCGCGATCATACACAGGCGGCAGGCCGCGCGCCTGCTGGCGCTTGCGCTTGCGCTCGAGTTCGGCCGCGCTCTCGTAGCACGGGTAGAGCCGCCCGCAATCGCGCAGGCGCTCCGCGGCGCGATGATAGAGCGCGAACCGCTGCGATTGCCGCGTGATGAGATCCGGCTTGATCCCGAGCCAGGCGAGATCGACCTCGATGGCCTGGGCGTATTCCTCCTTCGAGCGCTCGAGATCTGTGTCGTCGAAGCGAAGGATGAATTCGCCATGATGCTTCTTCGCGTAGAGATAGTTCAGCAAAGCGGTCCGCGCATTGCCGATGTGAATGCGGCCGGTCGGCGAAGGCGCGAAGCGAAGAACGGGATGCGGCATCACTTTTCCTGATCTTGTAACGGCGGACGGAGCGTCGGGGGGTTCATCAAGCATGGAGATTATTTAAATGTCGCCAGTGACGCCCCCGCTCCGCCGGCGCATCGCAACGTCGCCGATACGTGGGTGATTTCTGACGAAGCATGGACTGTCTCAGTATCTGTATTGGGATGATCGGAGCAAGACCGTGGCGCGCTCGGCGTCGTCGCCACCCCAAATTCGGCCTGCGCGCCGCCCCGCGAAGCCGCCGGATAGGGTTCCTCAATATCGATTGACAGCTCTCACCGGCGCGTATCTAGCTCCTTCCCGGGGATTGCGATCTCCCCTTCCAGGCGGCTCGCCCAAGCATCGCGTCCAGCTTATTTCGGCCAGGGGCGCCGCATGTCCGCTTGTTCTCCGACATCTCCGAACGCCAAACTTCAGGCCGACCGCGCAGTCTCGTTCAGCGAGGCGTTTCGTGTCTGGCTGCGTGTCGCACTTTTGAGCTTTGGCGGCCCGGCCGGCCAGATCTCGATGATGCATCGTATCTTGGTGGAAGAGAAGAAATGGGTTTCCGAGGGCCGGTTCCTCCACGCCCTCAATTATTGCATGCTGCTGCCCGGCCCAGAGGCGCAGCAACTCGCGACCTATATCGGCTGGCTGGTGCACAAGACGCCCGGCGGGATCATGGCCGGAGGGCTGTTTATCCTCCCGGGCGTCGTCGCGATCATGGCGCTCAGCATGATTTACGCCGCGTTCGGCAATATCGAGATCGTGGCGGCTCTCTTTTTTGGCCTGAAAGCGGCCGTTCTTGCAATCGTACTGCAAGCGGTGACTCGGCTTGGAAAGAGGGCGCTCGGGAACCGCACCATGCAGGCGTTCGCGGCCGCCGCCTTCGTCGCGATTTTCTTCTTTGACGCACCGTTCCCCCTCATCGTCCTGACAGCAGGCATGATCGGGTATTTCGGTGGTCGGGCCAATCATCCGGCGTTCGCAAGCGGCGGCGGACACGGACCAGGCAGCGGGGCGGCGGACAAAGGGATCCTCATCAGTGACGAAATTGACCGCTCCAGCATTCGCTTCAGCCAATCCCTCAAGGTTGCAGCGATCTGGCTGGCCATCTGGCTCGCGCCCGTCGCCGCGCTCCTGTTTATCATGGGCGAGGCCAACGTCTTCACGCAGATAGCAATGTTCTTCTCGAAAATGGCTGTCGTGACCTTCGGCGGCGCCTATGCGGTCCTCGCCTATGTCGCGCAGCAAGCCGTCCAGAGCTTTCACTGGCTTAAACCGGGCGAGATGCTCGACGGACTCGGCATGGCGGAGACGACGCCCGGCCCTCTCATCATGGTGTTGCAATTCGTGGGCTTCATGGCGGCCTATCATGAGCCAAGCGCGCTGCCACCTTTGTTGGCCGGAGCGCTGGGCGGATTACTGGCGACTTGGGTGACCTTTACGCCCTGCTTCCTTTGGATTTTCGTCGGCGCTCCCTACATCGAACAATTGCGCGGCAACGTGGCGCTGACGGGCGCGCTCTCCGCAATCACGGCCGCCGTCGTCGGCGTCATCCTCAATCTCGCCATCTGGTTCTCGATCCACACCGTTTTTCGTCGGACTGTTCCCATACGGGCGTTTGGCTTGTCCTTTGATTGGCCGGTGGCGGCGAGCCTCAATCCATGGGCTCTGCTGCTCACGATCAGCGCGATTATCGCCATTTTCCGCTACAAAGCCGGTCTGCTGCAAACGCTTGCCGGTTCCGCCGCGGCGGGCGCCGCCTTCTATGTGATTGGTCTGATTTAACCGCCGGAGACGGGCAATCCTGATCAATCGCAGGACTTCATGCGATCGGAAAGCGCTCAAGCATATTCCGATCGGAATGAATCAATCCCATCGACAAGACTATGCTCAAGTCTTTGACTCTGGAGCGGTTTCTGATCGATCGCATGACTTCATGCGATCGGAAAGCGCTCGAGCATATTCCGATTGGAGTGAATCAATCCAATCGAGAAGAATATGCTCAAGCCTTTGAATCTGTAGCGATTTCTGATCGATCGCATGACTTCATGCGATCGGAAAGCGCTCTAAGCCTCGCCCTCCCCGGCTCCGCCCCCGCGCGGCCAGACGATCCCCGAGGGCGCGGCCACGGTCCCGAACGGATCGCGGAATTTATTGACGATCGGATAGCGCCGGTCGCGGCCGAAGTTCTTTTTCGTCACCTTGACGCCCGGGGCCGACTGGCGGCGCTTGTATTCGGCGAGATACAACAGTTTTTCGATGCGCCTCACAGTCTCAAGATCGTGGCCTTGGGCGACGAGATCGGACACCCGCATTTCCTTTTCGACCAGCCCTTCAAGGATCGGGTCCAGCGCCTCATAGGGCGGCAGCGAGTCCTGATCCTTCTGGTTCTCGCGCAATTCGGCGGTCGGCGGCTTCACCAGAATATTTTGCGGGATCACCTCGCCGTCCGGCCCCAGCGCGCCCTCCGGCTTCCAGACATTGCGCAATTGGCCGAGCCGAAAAACCTGGAGTTTGTAGAGATCCTTGATCGGATTGAAGCCGCCATTCATGTCGCCGTAAAGGGTGGCGTAGCCGACCGACATTTCCGATTTGTTTCCCGTCGTGACCACCATGGGGCCGAACTTGTTCGACACCGACATCAAAAGCGCGCCGCGCGCGCGGCTCTGGATGTTTTCTTCGGTCAGCCCCGGCGCCGTCCCCTTGAACAGCGGCTCCAGCACCTTTTCGAACCCGTCCACGGCGGGCGCGATGGGCAGGATGTCATAGCGCACGCCGAGCGCCTTCGCGCAGGCTTCGGCGTCGATAAGGGACTCGTTCGAGGTGAATCGATAGGGAAGCATGATGCAATGGACGCGCGAGGCGCCGAGGGCGTCCACCGCCATCGCGGCGCAAAGGGCGGAATCGACTCCGCCCGAAAGCCCCATGACCACGCCGGGGAAGCCGTTCCTCGCGACGTAATCGCGCAGGCCAAGGACGCAGGCTGCATAGTCGGCTCGATCACCCTCCGGAAGCTCGGCCTTCGGCCCCTCGACGCAGACGAAGCCCATGGCGCGGCGCTCCCAGACCGTGCGGGCGACCATCGGCGCGAAGGCCGGAAGCTGAAACGCCAGCGACGCGTCGGCGTTGAGCGCGAACGAGGCGCCGTCGAAGACGAGTTCGTCCTGGCCGCCGAACTGATTCAGATAGACGAGCGGCAAACGGCTCTCGACGACCCGCGCGACCGCGACCGATAATCTCTCGTCCGTCTTGCCCCGCCAATACGGCGAGCCGTTGGGAACGAGAAGAATTTCGCCGCCCGTCTCGGCGATGCATTCGACAGGGTCCGGCCCCCAGATGTCCTCGCAGATCGGAACGCCGATGCGAACGCCGCGAAACACGATCGGCCCTGGCATGGGACCGGCGGCGAACACGCGCTTTTCGTCGAAAACGCCGTAATTCGGCAAATCGGCCTTGAACCGCACAGCCTCCACGCGACCCCGGTCGAGAAGCGCGTAGGCGTTGTAGCAGAGACCATCTTCGACAAGCGGAAGTCCGACGAGAACCGCAGGTCCGCCATCGGCGGTCTCGAGCGCCAGTTCCTCGCAGGCGGCGCGGCAGGCTTCCAGAAACGCAGGTTTTAAGACGAGATCTTCCGGCGGATAGCCCGCGAGGAACAATTCGGAAAACATCACGAGGTCCGCGCCGAACGCCCTGGCTTCCGCCCGCGCGGCGCGAACGCGCGCGAGATTGCCGGCGATGTCGCCAACGACGCAATCGATCTGCGCGACGCCGATGACGAGGCGGGCGGCGGGCGCGCCGGCGTTTTCCTCCAGCGGTCGAACAGGCGGGCTCATTCGAAGAGATAAGCGTCCATCGCCATCACCCCCCGCTGGACTGAATGATGGATCCGCCGACCCCTGGCGCCTTCTCCAGCCGCGCCGAAGGCGAAAGCCAGCGGGAGGAAATGCTCCTCGCTTGGATGGTTGTCGCGCGCGTGCGGCGCGAGATTGCGATATTCGGCGATCGCTTCGATCTCGCCCGACTGCGCTTTCGCCAGAACCCAGTCGTCGAAATCCTGGACCCAGTACGGCGCCGGAGCGTCGAAGGCGTAGCCGCCGTTGAGAACTTCATGCAGATTGTGGGTGAGACTGCCGGAACCGATGACGAGGACGTTTTGCTTTCGCAGCGCCGCGAGAGCGCGGCCGAGCGCAACGTGATGGCCGGCGCCCAGCGCGGGCTGAACCGACATTTGCACGACCGGAATCTCCGCGCCCGGATACATCAGGGCGAGCGGAACCCAGACGCCGTGATCAAAGCCCCGGCCGGAGATTTCCGTCGATGGAATGCCGGCCTGCTCCACCAGATACGCCGCCAGCTCGGCGAGCTGGGGCAGTCCGGGCGCTGGATAAACTATTTTATAAAGTTCATCCTCGAACCCCTGGAAATCATAGATCATCCCTGGGTTTTTATCGATGCAGAATGAGGGCGTCGCCGCCTCGAAATGCGCCGAGGCGATGAGGATCGCCTGCGGGCGTCCAAGCTCGTCCCCGAGACGCGCCAGACAATCGCGCGCAGGATTATCGTGCAGGATCAGATTGGGCGCCCCGTGCGAGACGAAGAGCGTCGGAAAAGCAGTCATGTCGCGCCCAGTCCTGCGCCGTTATTCGGCGGCGTCGAATTCCGCACGGCCGCGGCCGATCCGTTCCGTTTTCAAAAGCTCGGCCACCAGAAACGCGACTTCGATCGCCTGTTCGGCGTTGAGCCTTGGATCGCAATATGTGTGGTAGCGATCGTGCAGGTCGGCCTCGGTGATGGCGCGCGCGCCGCCGGTGCATTCGGTGACGTTCTTGCCGGTCATTTCGAGGTGGACGCCGCCGGCGTAGGTTCCCTCGGCCTGGTGCACGGCGAAGAAGGTGCGGAGCTCGCTCATGATCTTGTCGAAGGGCCGGGTCTTGAAGCCGTTGACCGCCTTGATCGTGTTGCCGTGCATGGGATCGCATGACCAGACGACGCTGCGGCCCTCCTTCTTCACCGCGCGGATGAGGCCCGGGAGCTTGTCCGCCGCCTTGTCGGCGCCGAAGCGACAGATCAGGGTCAGACGTCCCGGCTCGTTGGCGGGGTTCAGCACATCGATCAGCTGCAGCAGGTCGTCGCCGCTGAGGCTCGGACCGCATTTGAGGCCGATCGGATTCTTGACGCCGCGCGCGTATTCAATGTGGGCGTGGCCGGGCTGACGGGTCCGGTCGCCGATCCAGATCATATGTCCGGAGGTCGCGTAATGATCGCCCGTGGTCGAATCAACGCGGGTCAGCGCCTCCTCGAAGCCGAGCAGAAGCGCCTCATGTGAGGTGTAGAACTCGGTCTGGCGCAATTCCTGATGGGATTCGGGGTCGAGGCCGATCGCCCGCATGAAGCCGAGCGTCTCGGTGATCCGGTCGGCGAGTTCCTGGTAGCGCGCCGATTGCGGGCTGTCCTTGATGAAGCCGAGCATCCACCGATGCGCGTTTTCGAGATTGGCGTAGCCGCCGGTCGCAAAAGCGCGCAGAAGGTTCAATGTCGCGGCCGACTGACGATACGCCATCAGCTGGCGCGCCGGATCGGGAACGCGGCTCTCCGGTTCGAAGGCGATGTCGTTGACAATGTCGCCGCGATAGCTCGGCAGCTCGCGGTCGCCGATTTTTTCGTTCGGCGCCGAGCGCGGCTTGGCGAACTGGCCGGCGATACGGCCGACCTTCACAACCGGCAGGGCGGCGGCGAAGGTCGCGACCACGGACATCTGCAGGAACACGCGGAAGAAATCGCGGATATTGTCGGCCGAATGTTCAGCGAAGGCTTCGGCGCAATCGCCTCCCTGCAGCAGAAACGCCTCGCCATTGGCGACTTTCGCCAGCGCGCGTTTCAGCTTGCGCGCCTCGCCAGCGAAGACGAGCGGCGGAAACCCCGCGAGCTGGCGCTCGACCTCGGCCAGAGCCGCGGCGTCGGCATATTGCGGGGCTTGCTCGATCGGTTTGGCTCTCCAACTCGCAGGAGACCAGCAGTCAACAGGCATCGGATTGAAACTCCAGGGCTGCGCCCTTGCAACAGGATCTTTCGGAAAAGTCGTTTATACAGAGGTTTTCGTAAATGGCCATTGCCGCGTTGATTCGCGGATCACCCCGCCATCACCGCCGCGCCCGGCCCCTCCGGCCCGATCGCCTTGCGCTGGTGACGCGCGGTGCGGGTGCGCATGGTGACAAGTTCCTCGGCCGAGGTCGGGTGGACCGCCACCGTCTCGTCGAAATCGGCCTTCTTGGCGCCGAGCCTGACCGCTATCCCCAGAAGCTGAGCCATTTCGCCCGCGCTTTCGCCAAGGATATGGACGCCAAGAACGCGGTCGCTCGCGCCGTCCACGACGATCTTCATAATGGTTTTATCCGTCCGCCCAGAGAGCGCCGCTTTCAAGGGCAGAAAGCTCGCCATATAAATGTCCACGATGTCGTAATCGGCGCGCGCCGCGGCCTCGGTCAGGCCGACGGTCCCGACTTCGGGCGTCGTGAAGACGCTGGTCGGGACGTTGACATGCGAAACCGCGGTCGGCCTGGCGCCGAAGACCGTGTCCGCGAAGGCGTGACCTTCGCGGATCGCGACGGGCGTCAGGGCGAGCCGGTTGGTGACGTCGCCGACCGCGTAGACGGAGTCGGCGCTGCTTTTCGAGAAGGCGTCCACCTTGATCGCGCCGAGACGGTCGAGCTCCACCCCGGCCTTGTCGAGGCCAAGCCCCCCTGTCGCCGGCCGCCGTCCTGTTGCGACCAGGACCTGATCGGCCTGCATTTCCTCGCCCTGCGTCAGACTGACGCAAAGCCCGCCCGCCGGATTTTGCCGGATGGATTTCAGCATGATGTTGAATTCGAGCTTGACCCCCGCATGGGCGAGGGCGTCGCGGACGCCGCAGCGCATATCCTCATCGAACCCGCGCAGCACATTTTCGCCGCGGGTCGCGAGAGTCACCTTCGAGCCGAGGCGCGCAAAGATCGAGGCGAATTCCACGGCGATGTAGCCGCCCCCGACGATCAGCAGGGCGCTGGGGAAGTGCGGAAGATCGAAAATTTCGTTGGAGGTGATCGCAAGCTCGCGGCCCTGAACCTCGGGCTCAAGCATCGGCGCGCCGCCGACGGCGACGAGAATGATTTTCGCCGTGACCCTGCGGCCGTCGGCCGCGAGCCGGATCGTGTGGGGATCCTCCAGTTCGGCCCGGCTTTCAAACATCTGAACGCCCGCGGAATCGAGATTGCGGCGATAGATTGCGGAAAGACGGGAAATCTCCTTCTCCTTCGCGGCGACGAGTCTTGGCCAGTCGAAGCTGGCGTCGGGAACGCTCCAGCCGAAACCCGCCGCATCCGCGAAATCGTCCTTGAACCGGCTGGCGTAGACCATCAGCTTTTTCGGCACGCAGCCGCGTACGACGCAGGTTCCGCCGATGCGAAATTCTTCCGCGACGGCCGTCCTCGCGCCATAACCCGCCGCGACGCGGGCGGCGCGCACGCCGCCGGATCCGGCGCCGATGACAAAGAGGTCAAAATCAAAATCGGCCATGCCAACGCCTCTGCCCGAAAAGGCAAGCTTGATCAAAACATGAAATATATATATTAATTTATTGATATAAAATGATTTTATCCTGGAGCATATTCTGATCGGATTGAACCAATCCAATCGACAAGACTATGCTCAAGCCTTTGACTCTGGAGCGATTTCTGATCGATCGCATGACTTCATGCGATCGGAAAGCGCTCTAGAGTTCGTGACCCTTCTTCTTCATTTCGGCGCGCACCCGGGTCATCATGTCGGTCGAGATCCGGCTCTGCCATCCCTGCATCGCAGTGACGACTTCCGTCAGAAAAGCCGGCTGCGTCGCCACATATTGCTTTCCGGCGGGACTCTGGAAAAACGCCAGCGCCGCCGTCAGATCCGCTTCGCTCATCTGCTTCACGTAAATCTGCGCCGCAAGTCCGATCATCTCGTCGGCCTGTTTGTCGAATTCCGGCTGAAGCCGGGTCAGGACTTCATTGAGGTCGCGAATCAGTTCGGGCCGGGTCTGGGTCAGCGAGGTTCCGATCTGATCCATATATTGCGGTATGATGACGCTGAACGAGCGGGCCATGCCCGAGGCGACGACAAGCCCGCGGGCGGCCGACAGCGCCGCCGCGCTTGCCGGGGCAGAGGGAGCGGCTGCGGGCGCCGGTTGCTGCGCGCGGGCGGGAGCCGCCGCGAGACAGGCGGCCGCCAGCGCGGCGCCAAGCGCCAACATTCCGCCGCGTTGTTTGAGACTGATGCGCACGTGAACCTCCGATTGCGGCGATGCCTGCGGTTTCGTTTAGGGCGCGGCCGCCCCGCGCGCAACCGGCGCGCGCCTCAATCGAGCCGGCCGAAAACATCGACCCCCGAGGGCCCCGCGCTGATCACCGCCGCGGCGATCCCGATGAAAAGCCCGTGTTCGACGACCCCCGGCACAGCGCGGAGGGCGAGCGCCAGGCCATTCGGATCGATAATGGAGCCGAACCGGCAATCGAAAAGATAATGGCCGTTGTCCGTCAGATAGGGCTCAGCGTCAGCGCCCTGGCGCAATCTGATTTCGCCCGAGCAGCCGCAGCCGGCGGCGGCCCTCGCAATCATGCGGCGCGTCGCCTCGATCCCGAACAGATTGACTTCCACCGGCAGCGGAAATTTTCCGAGCGTTTCGACGAACTTCGAGGAATCGGTGATGACGACCATGCGCCGGGACGCCGTCGCGACGATCTTTTCGCGCAGCAGCGCGCCGCCGCCGCCCTTGATCAGACGCAAATTCGCGTCGAACTCGTCGGCCCCGTCGACCGTCAGATCGAGTTCTGGCGTTTCGTCGAGCGTCGAAAGCGGAATCGACAATTCCTCCGCCTGGATCCGCGTGCGCTCCGATGTCGGGACGCAAAGCACGTCGAGGCCGGCCGCGACGCGTTCGCCCAGCAGACTGACGAAATGCGCCGCCGTCGATCCGGTGCCAAGGCCAAGCCGCATCCCGGACGACACAAGATCGAGCGCCGTCGCGGCGGCGAGACGTTTGGCGTCATCGGGATTGAGAGCGGGCATTTCAGCGTTCGATTGTCTTTAAAGGCATTTTCGCCGCAGGGTTGTTTTCAGCCTACCCCGCACGCGCGTCCATGGCTCATGTTTTAGTTTAATAACACAAGCCAAGGATTTGTTAGTTTTGCCTTTTCAAAGGCCGTTGCTCCAATTGATTATCCGACGATCTCGTTGCCGGAAAACCATTGAGCGATCTCGATCGCGGCGGTGTCGAGCGCATCCGACCCATGCGCCGAGTTTTCCCCGACCGACAGCGCGTGCTCCTTGCGGATCGTTCCGGGATCGGCCTTGGCGGGATCGGTCGCGCCAAGCACGCCGCGATAGGTCTTGATCGCGTCTTCGCCTTCGAGAACCTGAACGACCACGGGGCCGGCAATCATCGTCCCGACGAGTTCGCCGAAAAAGGGCCGCTCCTTGTGCACCGCGTAGAAGGTCTCGGCCTGCGCGCGGGTCATCTGCACGCGCTTCTGCGCCACGATCCGCAAGCCCGCCTTCTCGATCAGGGCGTTGATGGCCCCCGTCAGATTGCGCCGGGTCGCGTCGGGCTTCAGGATGGAGAAGGTGCGTTCGATGGCCATGGTGTTCCTTCGGATGGGTCAAAATTTACGCCGCTTATAGTGGCGCTGACTCGGCTTTGCAAAGCTTCAGTCGAAGTCATTGCCGAGTTCTGCCCGCACCGCCTCCGGCAACACGGCCGAATGGCCGTAATTCTGGTGCGAGAAGCCGAGCGCCGCCCTGGCGCCGGGAGCGCGGAACGCTTCAATCTGGGCCGGCGCGAAGTCGAAATGGACGAATTGCACCGACGACGCCTTGCCGTCCGAGCGGGTGCGGTCCTGATCCGCCTCGGGCCGCCCCACGATGCGTTCGCCGCCGATCTCGATGAATGCGGTGTCCTCGATTCCGCCGAGGCCGCCGAGAATCCGCTTGCGCCGTTCCGGATCGTCGATCTCGATCATGAAAGTCGCGACAAGTTCACGTCCCTGTGGAATCAGTGGATTGTAGGCGGAAAGCTCATCCGGGATCTGAGCGGCGCCGCCTTTTTCGATGAACAGCATTTCGTGAACCTGCATCCACATCGTGTCGTGGTTCTCGAAGTAAAAGGTGACATACGGGCCAACCTCGACGCGGCGGCTCTGCTTGCGTTCGGAGATCTTGCGGCGGCTTTCGGCGCGGATTTTGGCGTAATCCGCCATCGGCAGAATATCATCCGCCGTGAGAGCGTGTTTCTGGGTCATGTCTTGCTCCGGACTCAACAAAACGCGGTCTCGCGTTCAGCACGCGTGTCGCGTTCGGTCAGTTTTTGCTGTTTTCGAGACCATAGGCTTTTGCGATCAGCTGGATCGGATGGGCGTAGAGCTCCGGCTTGTCGGCGCCGCCGAGGTTCTCGACGCCCTGCGCGATATGGCGTCCGGCGAGCGGACATTCCGAAGTCACGATCGCCTTGCCGCCTTCGGCCACCTGTCTGGCGACCGGCGCGCCCACCTTCAACGCCGTTTCGAAATTGCCGGTCTTGCAGCCCCACGCGCCGCCGTGACCCGAGCAGCGCTCGATGACCTGGAGCTTCGCCTCGGGAATGAGACGCAGGAGGTCGCGAGCTTTCTGGCCGATGTTCTGGGCCCGGGAATGACACGAAATATGAAGCGCCACGCCGCCGGCCGCGACCGGCTGCATTCCGGGCGCGATTCCCTCTTTCCTGGCGATGCCGACGACATATTCGCTGAGGTCGTAGGCCGCCTTCGACAGCAGTTTGACGTCCTCGTCCTCCGGCAGGATCAGCGGCCATTCCGACTTCAGCATCAGCGCGCAGGATGGCACAAGAGCGACGACGTCATAACCTTTTTCGATCCATGGCCGCATCGCCGAGGCGACCTCTTTGGCCGCCTTGGCGACCTCGCCGATTTCGCCTTGCTCCAGCAACGGCATTCCGCAGCATCGCGGATGGACGACTTCCGTCTCGACGCCGTTTTTCGCAAGCACCGCGCGGGCGGCGAGGCCAATGTCGGGATCGTTATAATTGGCGTAGCAGGTTGCGTAGATCACCGCCTTGCGGCCATGCGCCGGCGCGTCCCGGTTCACGGCGCCTTGCGAGTCCGCGTCGCCTTGAGAGTCCGCGGCGCGATCAACCAGGCTTTTAGAGACGAACGAGGGCAGCCATGCGCGCCGGTCGAGCCCGGCCGCCTTCTCAACCACGATGCGCGCGGTCTTATGGCCAAGCCTCGTCGTCCAATTGGCGAGCGGAGCGAAATATGCGGCGAGTTTGCCGTTGCGGTCGGTTTTCGCCAGTTCGCGATCGGCGAGCCCCTCCTCGCCCTTTTTCGCCTCGACCGCCCGATAGCGCAGCATCAGGTGAGGGAAATCGAGATTGAATTCGTGCGGCGGCACGTAGGGGCATTTGGTCATGTAGCACATGTCGCAGAGCGTGCAGGCGTCGACGATGGGCTTGAAATCCTTGCTCTCGACCGTGTCCAGCTCGCCGTTGGCGCACGCGTCGACGAGATCGAAAAGGCGCGGAAAAGAATCGCACAGGTTGAAGCAGCGCCGACAGCCATGGCAGATGTCGAAGATTCGCCGCGCCTCAGCGTCGAGCTTTGCTTCATCGTAAAAATCAGGGCTCCGCCAATCCAACGGATGCCGTGAGGGAGCTGCGAGGCCGCCTTCGCTCATGTCGCCATCATCTCCGGAGAAAAAATAAGGATGAGGCCCAGCTGGCTAAAGCTGGGCCTCGATCTTACGAATTTCGGACGAATTATTTCGGCAGTTCGTCGAGAGCCTTCTGGAAGCGGCCGGCGTGCGAACGCTCGGCCTTGGCGAGCGTCTCGAACCAGTCGGCGATCTCGCCGAAGCCTTCCTCGCGGGCGGTGCGCGCCATGCCGGGATACATGTCGGTGTATTCGTGCGTCTCGCCGGCGACGGCGGCGCCAAGGTTCAGATGCGTTTCGCCGATGGGCAGGCCCGTCGCAGGATCGCCGACGGCCTCGAGGAATTCGAGATGGCCGTGAGCATGGCCGGTCTCGCCTTCGGCGGTCGAGCGGAACACAGCCGCGACGTCGTTGTAGCCTTCGATGTCGGCCTTTTGCGCGAAATAAAGATAGCGGCGGTTCGCCTGAGATTCGCCCGCGAAGGCGTCCTTCAGGTTGGTTTCGGTCTTGCTGCCAGCCAGCGCCATGAGCGTGCTCCTTGCTTGAAAAACTTCAATTGGAATTCTGCCTAAGCCAGGGCGCAGATCATACCCGCGCCATCGCTTAGAATTGTTCTAACTGCTGCGAAAGCGCAGTGCAAGAGAGACCAAAGCTTTTCCGCAGGCGTCATCAAGACGCATTGAAGCTGACGAAAAACAACCAGAAACAGCG
Organism: Methylocapsa palsarum; assembly: GCF_900114285.1. GTDB lineage: Bacteria > Pseudomonadota > Alphaproteobacteria > Rhizobiales > Beijerinckiaceae > Methylocapsa > Methylocapsa palsarum. The sequence continues at coordinate 122,345 of NZ_FOSN01000008.1, forward strand.
GATTCGACCGATAAAAATAACGCCCGACCGGCGGCTCGCCCCGACGATCAGGCGCAATCGTTTTTCTTGCAATGCAGCGCGAGCCGGGCGAAAAGCGCGCATGCTCCATATCAACGACGTCACGCTGAGGCTCGGGCCTCGAATATTGTTCGACAAGGCGACCGCCGCCCTGCCCGATCATGCGCGCGTCGGTTTTGTTGGCCGCAACGGCGCCGGCAAGACGACGCTGTTCAAGATGATTTCGGGCGAGCTTGGCCCCGAATCGGGAACGATTTCCTATCCGAAACAGATGCGCCTCGGCCGCGTCGAGCAGGAGGCGCCGGGCGGTCCTGGAAGCCTCATCGACTTCGTCCTCGCCGCCGACCTCGAACGCGCGCGGCTCATGGAAGAAGCCGAAACGGCGAGCGATCCGGCCCGGATCTCGGACATCCACCTGCGCCTCGTCGACATCGGCGCCCATGCGGCGCCGTCCCGGGCGGCGGCCATTCTCGCCGGGCTCGGCTTCGACGAGGCCGCGCAGAACCGCTCGCTGTCGGAATTTTCCGGCGGCTGGCGCATGCGAGTCGCGCTCGCCGCGGTGCTTTTTTCCGGCCCGGATCTGCTTTTGCTCGACGAGCCGACCAATTACCTCGATCTCGAAGGCACGCTCTGGCTGATCGACTACCTTCAGCGCTATCCGGCGACGATCCTCGTCATCAGCCATGATCGCGACCTGCTCGACGCCGTGTCCGATCATATCCTGCATCTCGACCAGGCCAAGCTGACGCTTTGGCGCGGCAATTATTCGAGCTTCGAACAGCAGCGCCGCGAGCAGCAGGCGATCTTGCTCAAACACAAGAAAAAACAGGACGACCAGCGCAAGCACCTGCAATCCTTCGTCGACCGGTTCCGCGCCAAGGCGACCAAAGCGGCGCAGGCGCAATCCCGACTGAAGATGCTCGCCAAAATGGAGCCGATCGCAGCGATCGTCGACGGCCATGTCCTGCCGTTTCACCTCCCCTCTCCGGCCAAGCCGCTCAGTCCGCCGATCGTCGCGATGGAGAACGCTAGCGTCGGCTATGGCGGCGAACCGATCCTGAAGCGGCTTTCGCTGAATATTTCCGATGACGACCGGATCGGCCTTCTGGGTTCGAACGGCAACGGCAAATCGACTTTCGCCAAGCTCGTCTCCGGACGCCTCGCCGCGCTGGACGGAATGGTCCGGCGTTCGTCAAAACTCGACGTCGGCTTCTTCGCTCAGCATCAGGTCGATGACCTCGACGAAACCTCGACTCCTTATCAGTGCGTCGCGGAGCTGATGCGCGAGTCGACCGAGGCGAAAATTCGCGGCAAATGCGCTCAGTTCGGCTTTCCGAACGTCAAGGCCGACACAAGGGTCGCGCAATTGTCGGGCGGCGAAAAGGCGCGGCTCCTGATGGGGCTCGCCTGCTTCAACGGCCCTCACCTCCTGATCCTCGACGAGCCGACCAACCATCTCGACATCGACAGCCGCGCCGCCCTGATCGAGGCGATCAACGATTATCAGGGCGCGATCATCCTTGTCTCGCATGACCGGCATCTTCTGGACGCCTGCGCGGACCGTCTCTGGCTTGTCGAGGACGGCACCGTCGCGAGCTTCGACGGCGACATGGACGATTACAAAAAATACGTCCTCGAACGCGCGAACGGCGGCAAGCCGGCGAGGAAAGGGCGCGCCGAAGCCGAACGCCAGTCCGGCCGGCGCGAGCCTTCGCCGCGCAAGGATACCGCCCCCGCAAAAAAGCGGATTTGGGCGATCGAGGAAAAGATGCGCAAATTCCAGGATCTCATCGCGCGCATCGACAAGGCTCTGGCCAATCCGGCGGCGTTCTCCAAAGACCCGGCGAAGTCGGCGCAACTCTCGGCGCAACGGGGCGAACTTGAGAAAGCCCTCATGCTGGCCGAGGAAGAATGGCTTGAGCTTTCCGGCGAATCCGAGTCCGCGCAGGCCGGGTGAAGCGCCGAAGATCCTGCTCCTGACGCAACTCAGGCGTCAGCGAGTTCGCCGGATCGGGCCTTGATTTGTTCCGCGACCGCCTTCGGCTCCGCCGGCGCGCCGACCCATTCCGAATTGCCCGGAATCTGTTCGCCCTTCATGACGAGGGTGAGCGGCCCGAGCCGCGCATAATCCGCGACCAGAGTGTCGTAGAGGACCGTCGAGCCCGCCCCGACGCAGACGCCTTTGCCGATATGGACCTTGCCGACCTTCATCACGCGATCCTCGTAAAGATGCGTCTGCAAGGCGCACAGATTGTTCAGCGAGACAAAATCGCCGACGGTGACGCAATCGAATTCCGTGAGATCGGTTGTGTCCATATAGACGCCGCGCCCGAACTTCGAGCCAAAGAGCCGCAGCAGCCACGGCAGAAACGGCGTTCCACGCAGATGATCGAGCAGAACCTTGCCCGCCATGCCCCAATAGATCACGGCGACGGCTTCCGTCCGCATCGCCCACCAGGACCACATGGGTTTGATCATCGGCTCATAGCGGCCCATCGTGATCCACTTCAGGACGATGACGACGAGGGTCAGGGCGAGGCAAATGGCGATGGAGGCGACGACGAACAGGCCCAGCACCTCGAGATACTTGCCCTCGAGCGCGCTCTTGCTGAACCATTCGACCGCCCAGGTGCCGAACGTGATGAACAGCATCGTCGGCATCGAAATCGTCATGGCCTCGAAAGAGGCGCGCGCGAACTTTTTCCAGCCCGGAGCCTCGTAGGTCCAGCTCGCGCCGCCGCCGTCGAATTTCTGCCGGACGGGAAGCTTGATGGGCGGCGATCCGAACCAGGTGTCGCCTTCGCGCATCATGTTGTTCGCCGGAGGCTTCGACTTGATGCCGATCAGGGCGTTGGCGGGAATGTCCGAGCCGGTCGGCACCACCGCGTTGTTGCCGACGAAAACCCGGGGGCCGGTCCTTACTTTTTTCAGGTACATCCAGCCGTTGCGGATTTCCTCGTCGCCCAGGACGACTTCGTCGGCGATGAAGCATTTCTCGCCGATTTCGACGAGATCGTAACGTCCCGCGAGATTGGTCGAGATTTCCGCATCCTTGCCGATCTTGGCGCCCATCAAGCGGTACCAGGTGCGCATGTACATCGTCGCATAGAGCGATGACAGGGTTTCGAGTGTGATCTCGGTGGCGAGCGCGACGGCCCATTTGCGGAAATAGAACGAGGAATGGACCGAGTAAGTCCCTTCGCGGACCGAGGGGAGAATGATCCATCGGCACGCCGCGATGAAGCCGACCGTGACCAGCACCATCACGAAGGCCGTCGGCCAGGCCATGACCGGAATGGAGGCCATATAGACAGTCCGGTCGATGTCGGCGGTGCCGATCATATCGTCGATCCTGTCGAAAACCCAGAACGCCGGAAAAATCGGCAGCAATCCCAAAGGCGGAATCGCCAGGATCAGCACGAGGTAGAGCAGCGTCATGAACCGCCGCTGAGCCAGCGGCGCCTTCGAGGGCGCGTCGAGCTCGTCGCGATCAACCATGCCGATCTTGCGGCCCGGAGAACCATCCCAGCTTTCCCAGGCGCCGACGCGGCCGCCGGCGCCGATCGAGGTCAGGTCCTGCAGCTCCGCGCCCTCGCCGATGACGACGTCGTTTTCAATCACGCAGGACGAGCCGATATAGGCCTGCGCGCCGATGTCGACCGGACCAATGACGAGTTCCGCGCCCTCGATTCGCGCATTGGCCACGTTGGCGATCGACCCGATGCTGGCGCCGGCGCCGATCGACACGAGGTCGATCGCTCCCGCGTCGATTTCGCCGATGATCGCGTCGTCTCCGATTCTGGCGCCGAGCGCGCGCAGATAGATCCGGATAAGGGGCGAGCCCTGAAACCATTTGATGTGGACGAGACCAAGGAACCGTCTCACCAGCCACCACCGGAAATAATAGACGCCCCAGAGCGGATAGCGCCCTGGTCTCGTTCGTCCGATCAACAGCCATTTCATCGCGATCACGAGAAAGACCGTCACGACATTGATGCACATGTAAACGGCGATGAGCGAGACGACCTCCTCAAGGAAGCTCGCGTCGGCGCCGGTCAGCAGCATGTAGCTCACGAACACGCCGAGCCATTGCACGGTCACGAGCCCGAGAATGACCGGAAGCGCAGCCGCCTGGGCGAGACCGCACAGGAAACGCCGCAGCAAAGGAGGCGGCTCGAACGAAAGATCCTCCGGCGCTGCCGCGTTCATCCATTTCGAGTCGAAATGTTCAGCAAGGCCGCGCAGCGTGCGGGCGGTGTAGACGTCCTGCAAGGTGATTCGCGCCAGCGCGTGAGTCTCGCGCACAAACGAGACGAATCGCGCGGCGAGCAGGGAATGGCCGCCGAGGTCGGTGAAGAAATCCGCGTCAAAAGGTATGGGTTGAGGCGGAAAAACGCGTTTCGCCGCCTCGAGAAGTTTTGCTTCCGTGTCGTTACGCGGCTCTTCCTGCGCATCGCCCGGATCCGTGGCGGTGAGTTCCGCGATTTTCAGGCTCTTGCGGTCGACCTTCCCGGACGACAGCTTCGGCAGGCTCTCGACGAATTCATACCGCGAGGGAACCATATAGGCTGGGAGACTGGCCTTCAGTTCCGCGCGCACGACTCGCGTTTCGATCTCGGCGCCAAAGGACGGAACGACGAAAGCGACAAGCTGCTCCATTCCGTCGTCGGTGCGAAGCACCACCGCCGCATGCGCGACGCCGGGGATATCCGACAGCTTGGCTTCGATTTCGCCAAGCTCCACGCGAAAGCCGCGGACCTTCACCTGATCGTCGATCCTGCCGCGGAACAGGATATCTCCATTGACGCTGATCTCGACGGCGTCGCCGGAGCGATACAGGATCGGATCCTCGATCCCGGAAACGAAGGGCGAGGCGCCCGAGAAAGGATTGGCGATGAATTTTTCGGCGGTGAGCTCGGGCCGGCGCAGATAGCCTTTCGCGACCCCCGGGCCGCCGATGAGAAGTTCGCCTTCGACATTTGGTCCGACAAGAGCGAGACGCTCGTCCGCGACATAGCAGCTGTAATTCGGGATCGGCCGCCCGATGGTGACAGGTTCGCCGATCGCCACTTCGGCGACGGTCGCGACGACGGTCGCCTCCGTGGGTCCGTAGGAATTGAAGATCGTGCGCCCCGGTTTGCACCAGCGGCTGGCGATCGCCGGCGGACACGCCTCGCCGCCAAGGATGATGACGCGCAATGTGGCGACGTCGCGCGGCATGAGGGCGAGAAGCGTCGGCACTGTGTCGAGCACCGTGACGCCGTTGGCTTCCATGATGTCGGGCAGCTTTTCCGCCTCGCCCAAAGTTTCCTGGTTCGCGACAAGGAGGCTCGCGCCGACCATGTACGGAAGCCAGATTTCCTCCATGGACAGGTCGAAGGCGGTCGAGGCGCCTTGAAAAACGACGTCGCTCGCGCGCAGGCCGTAGACTTCGTTGGCCGAGCGCAGATAATGGCAAATATTGCGGTTTGAAATCACGATGCCTTTGGGCGTTCCCGTCGAGCCCGAGGTATAGATCAGATAGGCGGGATCGTCGGGCGTGGCTCCAAGAGCCCTGGCGTCAACTCTCCCCGCCGCATAGGGATCGCCCCAGTTCTGTTCGCCGAAGGCCTTGGCCGCATCCCCGCCCCCGAAGTCCTGATGTCCGAACTCCGGTTCGGCCACGTCGTGAAAGATCCAGACGGGGCAGGCGACCTGTCCGGCGAGCTTCGGTTCAAAAGCGGCCGACGTCAAAATCCCTTTCGTCTCAGCGTCGGTCAGGCAAACGGCGATGCGCTCCACCGGCGCGTCCGCGTCGAACGGCAGCCAGGCGGCGCCGGTCTTTGCGATCGCGATCTGGGAAATCAGCAGCTCGTGGCCGCGCGGCATCCAGAGCCCGACGACGTCCCCCGGACGGATTCCGTTCCGCAGGAGACCGCGGGCGAGCGCTTCGGCCCTCGCGTCAACCTCGAAATACGTGAGTTTGACGTCCAGCGTCGCCATGGCGATCGCGTCGGGGCGGGAGGCGACCGTCGCAGCGAAGATCTCGCAGAGCAATTCATCCCGGATCAGATCCGGGCGCGACGCCCCGTAGAGGATGGCGTCTTTCAGAGGCTCCGGCGCGAAGCGATCATTTTGCGCAGTGGTGTCTGCGTTCGCCAGATGCGGCATGTCAGTTCCAATTCAGGCTAATGCGCCGCCAAAGCTTGCATCCCCAGGAAGCGCTTTCACCGACGCTTTTGGCGCTAACGCGCGAATCCCGGCGGCGACAGCGACTTTCTGATAATTTCCTGAATGCGTCATGAACGCCATTGCGCGTTCAAGATCAAGACAAACCATTTCGCAGGGCGAGACCTAGTCTTTGGCGACGACCGATATATCGGGAGCGGCCGGATTTTTCATTCCGACAATGTGATAGCCGGCGTCCACGTGAAGGATTTCGCCCGTTATCCCGCGAGACATCGGCGACAACAAAAAAGCGGCGCTCTCGCCCACTTCCTCGATCGTCACCGAGCGGCGCAGCGGCGCGTTATATTCGTTCCACTTCAAAATATATCGAAAATCGCCAATGCCGGAGGCGGCGAGCGTCTTGATCGGCCCGGCCGAAATGGCGTTGATGCGGATATTGCTGCCGCCAAGGTCGGCGGCGAGATAGCGCACGCTCGCCTCGAGCGCGGCCTTCGCGACGCCCATCACGTTATAATGCGGCATCCATTTCTCGGCCCCGTAATAGGTCAGGGTGAGCATCGACCCGCCGTTTGGCATCAGCTTTTCTGCGCGCTGCGCCACCGCGGTGAAGGAATAACAGGACACCAGCAGCGTATTGTTGAAGTTTTCCGCCGAAGTGTCGACATACCGGCCGGTCAGCTGGTCCTTGTCGGAAAAGGCGACACAATGCACGACGAAATCAAGCGTCCCCCAGATGCGCTCGATTTCCGAGAAAGTGGCGTCGAGGCTGGCCGGATCGGTGACGTCGCAATGACCGAGCACCGCGCCGTCAAGCTCGAGCGCCAGCGGACGGACCCGTTTTTCGAGCGATTCGCCCTGATAGGTGAACGCAAGCTCGGCGCCCGCGTCGCGGGCCGCTTTGGCGATGCCCCAGGCGATCGAACGATTGTTCGCGAGCCCCATCACCAAGCCGCGTTTTCCGGCGAGGATTCCAGATGTCGTGAAGCCAGGAGTCAGGGTTTCCGGTTGCGTCATTCTGGTTCCGGATCTGAGCGTGAGGGAATGCAATCGATGTGGAACGACCGCCGTATCCGCCGCGTTTAAGCGCTAAGGGCTTTGAACGCAAGGCGGCGAGCGAACAAGAGCCGGGATTTCGAACCGCCCAGAAGTTCGACGTTCGTTTCACATTTCTTTTTGAAGTTCGTTTCACTTTGTTTTGTTGTATGCGCGGGGCGCGGCGGGGATTATCATAAAAAAATTCGTCCGGACCGCGGGAAACGGTCGTTTGAAGGGCGCTGAATAAAATGCGCCGAAACGGAGCGCGGCGATGAGCTTGCGAGACGAACTCAAGACATTCGCTCCGCGATTGCGCCGGTTCGCGCGCGCTCTGGCCGCCGGGCGTCCCGGCGAAAACGAATGCGCGGACAGTCTCGTTCGCGCGGCCCTGATGAAAACTCTCGAGATCGGCGGGCCTCGGCGGCTGAGCGATCTTAATATCCATCTCTACGGGCTGCTGATCGACCTGCATCATGAGGCCGCTCAAATTTCAAACTTGAGCGCGGCTTCGGCCCTGGAAAACCTCGGGAGCCAGGCTGGCGGCGGCCGCGCGGCGGAGGTTCCTTCTTCCTTTTCTCGCGACTCCCTGCCCGGAGCGCTCGCCAAATTGACCACGGAAGAAAGGGAAGCGCTAGCGCTCGTGGTGATCGAGCGGTTCAGCTATGCGCAGGCCGCCCGAATTCTCAAGATTTCCCGTCCCCTTCTAATCTCCAGGCTGTCGCGCGCGCGCGCGACTCTTGGCGAAAATCTGCGGGGCGAAAACCTGTGGGGCGAAAACCTGCGAGGAACGACAATCCTGCACCCCTCCAGACCGCGCCCAAGCCATCTTCGCGTGGTGAAATAGCTGCCGCCGTCGCCAAACAGGAAGGATCGAAAGTGAGCCGCGCGCCTCCGGTCACAGAGGAGGATCTGCACGCCCTTGTCGACGGGGAAACAGATCCCGCCCGCCGCGACGCGGTCTTCAGCTTTTTGTCCGGGTCGCCCGCCGAGGCGGCGAAGGTTGACGCGTGGCGGCGCCAGAACGAGGCGATCCGCGCATGGTTCGCGCGGATCGAATCTGAGCCTTTCGATCTGTCGACGACCTTGGCCCCGGCCCCGCGCCCCGGCATCGCCGGAAAAGCCTCGGCGACGGCGCCAAATCAGGGGCGGAACGAAACAGCGAAAACTCCATGGAGCTTTCAATCCTCGAGGGGCGATCCGTCCTCAAAAAGCGACCCGTCCTCGACAAGCAAGCTGTCCTGGCCGGATATCGAATTCTGGCGGAGCTTTAAGGTTACCGGGATCGCGCTGGCGTTTCTGAGCGGGCTTGGCGTCGCGGCGGGGTTTATGTCGCTATTCGGCTACGCCCATGTTGGAGGCTCGCCAGGCGAAGCCCCGGCCAGCGTCGGAGGGGACGCGTCTTTCATCAATCGGACGAAGGCTGCGCTGCTCGATTTCACGCCGTCCGGAGAGTCGGCTCCGACGCATCAGAGCGCTTCGCTCAAAGCGCTGATCTTGCCGAACCTTTCGGGAACCGGCCTGCGGCTCACCGGGGTTCGGGTCGTTCCTGGCGAAAAGGATCGGATGGTCTGTCTTTTTTACGCCAGGGGAACGGCCGGCGCGATCGCCCTCTGCGCCGAGGCGAAAGCCGACGGCGACAAGCCGGGGCTCCATGAAACCGAACAATCCCCAAATCGAACCATCTGGTGGACGCAGAACCGGGCGAAATACGCTCTGTCGGGGCCGCTGTCGGAGGCCGAACTTCATTCGCTCGCCAATCAGGCGCGCCATGAGATCGAGGCGTTCGACGCTCATTGATGGGCGCGGCGCGGCTTCACACGGGAACGGGCCTCGCGCCCGCGCAGTTCAGGCCATGTCGCCGCGCGGATTGTAGGGTTTTTGCGCCTCCCACCGGCGCATGAGCGCGAGAAGTTCGCTGTCCTGCTCGTCGGGCAAGACGATCCGCAAGGTGATCAGCAGGTCGCCAGCGGGAGATCCGGGCAATCCCTTGCCGCGCAGCCGCAAGGTGCGGCCGCCGTTGGAGCCGGCGGGAATCGCAAGCTCGACAGCGCCATCGAGGGTCGGAGCCGACACCTTCGCTCCCAGAACGGCTTCGTAAAGCGTCACCGGCAGGTCGAGCCGCAAATCACGCCCCTCGACGCGGAAAAACGGATGTTTGCCGATCCGGACGGTCACGATGGCGTCGCCGGGTTCGCCATTGGAGGCGCCAGGCTGACCCTGCCGCTTGAGCCGGATCTGGCGGCCATCCTCGATCCCGGCAGGAACCGATACTTCAAGGGTGCGGCCCGTTGGCAGGCTCACCCGCGCCGTCGTGCCCTTGACGGCCTCCGGCAGGCCGATCGTCACGGTCGCCGCGACGTCTTCTCCTCGCGCGGGCGGCTGTCTCTGGCCAGCTCCCCTGCGCCCGCCCGCGCCGGCCCCGAAAATGTCGCCAAAGATATCCGCGGGATCGAATCCCGCGCGCCCCCGGCCCCCGCCAAAATTGAATTCGAAATTTTCAAACCCGGTCGCGCCCGCGCGCCGGCCGCCGCCGGGACCTCCGGCTCCGAAACCCTCGAACCCCTGATAACGCGGCTTGCCTTCCGCGTCGATTTCGCCCCGATCGAACGCGGCCCGCTTTTTCTCGTCTCCGATGATCTCGTAGGCGGCGCTCACCTCGGCGAACTTTTCCTTCGCCTTCGATTCCTGGCTATGATCGGGATGATATTTTTTCGCAAGCTTGCGGAAGGCCTTCTTGATCTCGGCAAGGTCGGCCGATTTCGCAACGCCCAAAACACTATATGGATCACGCATCTATTGAGCCCACTCCCGCGCTCGCCCGTCATGGCGCCAGCGCCAATGTCTCACGCGCGATTTGGGATTTCCCCGCGCCGAGCGCAAGGTTTAGCGGTTTCGCGGCGCACGCGTCAAAATTATGACGCCGCCATCAGCGTCTTTTGCGCGGGCTTGAGTTCGGTGATGCTCCAATCTGCGCCCTGGGCCGAACAGGCGGTGCCGCGCATCGATTGCTCCTCTCCCTTGCGATCGAGCTTGACGGCGAAGGCGCGGCAGACCCGCGCGTCAGAGGAATAGGCCTTGCCCGAGGGCGTGAACGAGCCTTTGGCGCCCGACGCCGGATTGTCCCAGGCGACCGGCAAGCCATTGCCCTGGAGGTCAAGCGCGGTCGAGAGCGCCGCCCTGGCCCGGCGCCAATCCTCCGCGTCGAGCTGCCGGACGAGAACCGCCTCCGGAATGGCGCCTGTCGCATCGTCTCTTGACGCCGACAGCGAAGCGATCGGCATCGAAACAGCGCATCCCGCGAGCGTCAGGGCGAGGCAAGCGGCGGCGCCGGCGCGCCAGCACACGGCTGAAGCGCGCGTGGTTATGACTGGCCCGGGTTCTGGTCTAGGACAGCGGCTGGGTTTATACCTGTAATCGCAGCGCACGCTCTTCCCCGTCACGAACCGCAGCATTAAGAATTTTCTCGCAAAAATTGTCTCGCAAGAATTTTCTCTTTGGAGAGTAGCTTTGAACAAGTTAACGGCAGGTGACCTTGCCAGCGCGGCCGAACCCTTCGAGTTATTCGCCGCCTGGCTCGACGAAGCCGGCCGGACCGAGCCGAACGATCCCAACGCCATGGCGCTTGCGACTGTCGACGCCGACGGCTTGCCGAACGTTCGCATGGTGCTGCTGAAGGCCGCCGATCCGGCCGGATTCGTGTTCTACAGCAACGCCGAAAGCGCCAAGGGCGAAGAACTGCGCGTCAACCAGAAGGCCGCCGCCGTCCTGCACTGGAAATCGCTGCGGCGGCAAGTGCGGCTGCGGGGGACGGTGAGCCTTGTCGACGGCGCCGAAGCGGATGAATATTTCGCCAGCCGGCCGCTCCAGAGCCGGATCGGCGCCTGGGCGAGCCAGCAGTCCCGACCGCTCGAGAGCCGGTTCGCCCTCGAGACGGCGGCCGCGAAATACGCCGCCAAATTCGCCTTCGCCACGATTCCCCGGCCGCCCTATTGGGTCGGCTACAGGATCGCGCCGCTCTACCTCGAGTTCTGGTCCGACGGGGCGTTCCGGCTCCATGACCGGATCGCGTTCCGCAGGCGCAGCCTTGAGGAAGGCTGGAGCAAGGAGCGGCTGTTTCCATGACCGTGAATGAAGCCGCGGCCCCGGACCTGGAAGCTCCCTGGAATTCAGAGCGCCGGGGATCAGAGGGGGAGAGTTCCGAGCGGACCTACCCGCCGCGTCCGTTTCTGGCGGTCAGCATCGCCGTCTTTCGCGAGGGCCGGGTGCTGCTCGCGGCGCGGACGCGCCCTCCGTTCAAAGGCCTGTTCTCCCTTCCCGGAGGGCTGGTCGAGACCGGCGAATCCCTCGCTGACGCCGCAGTGCGCGAATTGTTCGAGGAGGTGCGGGTCAAGGCGGCGATCGCTTCGTTCAACCGCCATGTCGAATCCATCGAATGGGATGCGTCCGGCAAGGTCCTGCGCCATTATGTGATCGCCTCGTTCGTCGGCGAATGGCTTTCGGGAGAGGGCGTTCCCGGCCCCGAAGCCAGTGAAATCATCTGGGCCGACCCCTCCCGGCTCGGCCTCTTGAACTGCACGCCGCAAACCGAAGCCGTCGTCGGATCGGCGCAGCTTCTGTTGCGGGGACAAAGGCAGGTGTTGTGACCGATCGAGCGCTTCGCCACCGTTTTTTTCTCGGATTGCGCACCGGGTTCCGCTCCCTGGTCGCGGGAACGGCTCTGGCCGCGATGTGCTGGTCGCTCACGCCTGCGCCCGCCGCGGCGAAAGTTCCGCATGCGGCCAAAACCGCGCACGACAAGACAGCACAGGCCAAAACCAAAGCCCTCGTCGACAAAAATAAAAAAGACGCCCCCGGCGCCAAAGCGAGGGACGCCGCCGCCAAGGCGGTGGAGCCGGCCGCGCCCGAACCCGCGGAAGCCCCCCCTCAATACGAGCCGAAAATGATGCGGCTTGCGGAAATATTGGGGGGACTGTCCTATCTCGGCGATCTTTGCGGCGACGCCGGGGCGCCCGATTGGCGCGCAAGAATGCAGACGGTCCTGGAGACGGACGGCAATACGGCGCAACAAAAAGAGCGTCTCGCGGGGCTGTTCAATCGCAGTTTCAGAGGGTACGAGCGATCCTATCAGATCTGCACTCCGAACGCGCAAGCCGCGATGACGCGGTTCCTGCTCGAGGGCGCGAACATCGTGCATGACCTCGTCAGCCGCTACGGCGCTTCGTGACGAGGAACCTCATCACCGACGTCGGCGGCGTACTGGTCGGCCACGCGCGGGACGACAGGATCGGTTCCGGCGTCACCGCGCTGATCTTCGAGACGCCGGCGGTCGCCTCGATCGCGGTCCATGGCGGGGCGCCGGGCCTGCGGGACACGGCCTTGCTCGAGCCGGAGATGACGGTCGAGCGGATTGACGCTTTGGCGCTGTCAGGCGGCTCCGTCTACGGCCTCGATTCCATGGGCGGAATCGTCGCTTTCCTGCGCGAGGCTGGCCGGGGCTTTGCGGTTGGCGACATCCGTGTCCCGATCGTTCCCGGGGCGGTCCTGTTCGACTTGCTCAATGGTGGCGATAAAGACTTCGGCGGCGACAAAGCGTTCGGCCGCGAGCCGGTCTACTGGCGCCTCGGCTACGAGGCGGCGCGCGCGGCGGCGAAGGATTTCAGGCTTGGAAGCGAAGGCGCAGGTTCCGGCGCAACGACGTTCAACCTGAAAGGCGGCCTCGGTTCGGCGAGCGATACGTCGTCGAACGGCTTTCGCATCGGCGCGCTCGTCGCGGTCAATTCCCTCGGCCGGGCGACCATCGGCGACGGACCGCATTTTTGGGCCGCCCCCTATGAAAAAAGCGGCGAATTCGGCGGTCTTGGCTTGCCCTCCGCTTCGCCCACTTCCTGGCCCGCCGGCGCGCTCGACTGCAAGGTCAAGGGGGACGATCTCGAAAACACCACCATCGCCATCGTCGCAACGGACGCGGACATGACAAAAGCCGAGGCCAAGCGCCTTGCCATCATGGCGCATGACGGCATGGCGCACGCGATCCGCCCCGCGCATGCGGCGATCGACGGCGACACGGTCTTCGCCGCCGCGACCGGAGCTTCGCGGAGAACGCCAACGATCCGCGACCGGACCGAGATCGGCATGCTCGCCGCGGACTGCCTCGCACGGGCGATCGCCCGAGCCGTTTTCGAAGCGTCGGCGCTCCCCTTCGCGGGCGCCTTGCCGAGCTGGCGCGGAAAATTCGGGACAGGGTAAGGCTGGCTCCCGCAAGCCGGGCGACATACGAACAACGGCCGCGACTTTTGTCCCGCAGGGACCAAGGGCAGGCAGAGACAAGGGCAGGCAGGACAAGGGCGGGAGCGGCAGGACAATGCGAAGGATCCTTGCGCAAGGATTAGCCGGAGCGACGATCGCAACCTTGATGGCGCTGGCCGGTCTGGGAGCCCCTTCGGCGTCCGCCGGCGATCTCGCCAGACCGGACGAAAAAACCTGGCGCGCGCCGGACGCCGGCGCCCTGCCCTATGATTCCCATGGACTGCTGGTGCGGCGCGGGCGTGATCTGATCACCGCGACCTACGCCCATATCGGCCCGGACGTCGCCAATTCCGCCAAACGTTTCGCCGGCAACAATCTTTCCTGCGGCAATTGCCATCTCGACGCTGGCGCAAAGAAATTCGGCCTGCCCCTCTACGGGCTCTCTAGCGACTTCCCGAAATACAGCGCAAGGACCGGCGCCGAGATCTCCATCGAGGACCGCATCAATTCCTGCATGACGCGCAGCATGAACGGGCGGCCCCTCCCCGTGACGGGCCCGCAGATGAAGGCGCTGGTCTCGTATGTGAAGTTTCTGTCCTCGGGCCTTGCGCCGGGCGAGCAATTGCCGGGACATGGCGCGGGCAAGATGGCGGACCTCGACCGCGCGGCGGACCCCGCGCGCGGCGAAAAGGTCTATCAGCGCGCCTGCCTCGACTGCCACAACACAGACGGCTCCGGCGTCGCGCGCGACCCGAAAGCGTTGCAATTGGGCTATGCCGTGCCGCCGCTGTGGGGCAAGGACAGTTTCAACGAAGGCGCGGGCATGGCGCGGATCGGCGATCTCGCCAATTTCGTCCATTCCAACATGCCGCACGGCGCGGATTATTTAAACCCGCTGCTGAGCGACGAGGACTCCTGGGACGTCGCGGCTTATGTCGAATCGCAGCAAAGGCCGCAAAAACCCGGCCTCGCCGAGGATTTTTCCGGCCATTTGCTGGATAAGCCGGTCGATGCGCCCTATGGCCCCTACGCCGATGATTTTCCTGAATCGCAGCACAAATACGGGCCGTTCGGGCCGATCAGGGCCGAAATTGCTCGGTTGAAGGGCGAGGGGAAGAAGTAGCCCGGGAAATCGCGCTAAAAGAATGGTGACGGCGCGCCCGCCGGTCCAAAATCGCTATGCTCGCGGCTAGTCCGCGCGAGCTGTCGCATGCGCTTTGGTCGAGGCGTCCGCTGCCGACCTGCGATAATCAAGACCTGAGATAATCAAGAAACCCGCGCCGGCGGCTGATGCAGATTTCGAGGGCGCCGAGAGCTGGCTAGCGCCTATTCCGATCGGATTGAATCAATCCAATCGACAAGACTATGCTCAAGCTTTTGACTCTTGAGCGATTTCTGATCGATCGCATGACTTCATGCGATCGGAAAGCGCTCTATTGCGGAAAATGCTCGACGTGCGTCTCGGCTGTGCGGCCGAAATAGACGGCGCGACGCCCGCTAAAAGAGACGATGTAGCCCGCGCACCCCGCCTCCATGACCTTTCGGCAAAAGCCCTCATAGGTGTAACCCGGCGCGAGCTGTTGCGCTTCGCGGATCGCGGCTTGGATGGAGGCCGCGTCAAAGAATTCCGCGACAGGCGCATTTGGCCGGAGCGTCCCCAGCTCGACGCTTTCGCCATCTGGGCGGTAATAGACGGCTTTGGCGCGTCGGAAGTCTATGGAATAGCTTTCAAAGCCTTCCTGCATCAGCGCGCCCACGATTTGCGGGAACGTCATCGTGTGACGTTCCGCGCCTTGCAGGCATGTCTCGGCAATTTGTATGAGGCGATCTTCCATTTTCTGTCTTTCCGTAATCACTCGATGGGTATGGCGGTAATGCCCAAATGCACGACGGCCTCCTTCAATATCCGCCTCAGCGTGGCGCGATCTTCGCTGCTGAAATGCCCGAAGCATTCGGCTTCGTTCTGTTCAGCCAGCGCGGCGAGTTCGGGCGCCATTTGCGCCCCTTGTGCTGTTAGCCGCAGAGTTTGCGCGCGCCCGTCAGTAGAGCTGGCTTTCCGTGCAACCAGCGACTTCGAGATGAGACGATCCGCCAGCTTTGAAATTGCGCCGCGCGTCATGCCCATCTCATCGGCGAGCTGACTTGGCGCTATGGGCTGTTTGCTGTGAAGCACGCGCATCATCGCCCATTCTGCGACAGTCACGTCTTTTGTCGCCACTTTGCGAGCAAAGGCGTGGGACACGTGGTTCGAGACCTGGCGCAGCTGGTAGCCGAGGTGTGCGGTCAGTTCGGGAATGTTATCGGTCATTGCGCCTTCAAATAGGTTGACTAGGAAACTAATCAGATAAAGTTTCCTAGTCAACCTAATTTCGCTCTTCGGCGCATTAATCGGGACTTGCGCAGAGACCCGCACAGGAATGAGGCGCAAATCGCACTCCAACCCACGCTCGAAAACTTGAATTCATAAACGATTTCACGCCCCTCATTAGACTTCCCGCCGCCTCCCATGGTACCGGCTGACGCCTCCCGAGCGCTCGCCTCACTGGAACCGCCAAAATGATCCCCCGTTACTCCCGCCCCGAAATGGTCGCCGTCTGGGACGCGCAGACAAGGTTCCGCATCTGGTTCGAGATCGAGGCGCACGCCTGCGACGCTCTGGCGGAGATCGGCGTCATCCCCAAAGCCTCCGCCAAGGCGATCTGGGACAAGGCGGGCCATGTGGCCTTCGACGTCGCCCGCGTCGACGAGATCGAGAAGGTCACCAAGCACGACGTCATCGCGTTCCTGACCCATCTCGCCGAGTTCATCGGCGAGGATTCGCGCTTCGTGCATCAGGGCATGACCTCGTCCGACGTGCTCGACACCTGCCTCGCCGTGCAGCTCGCCCGCGCCTCCGACCTTCTCCTCGCCGACATCGACGCCCTGCTCGCGGCGCTGAAGCGGCGGGCGTTCGAGCATAAATTGACCCCGACGATCGGCCGCTCGCATGGCATCCACGCAGAGCCGGTGACCTTCGGGTTGAAGCTGGCGCAGGCCCACGCCGAATTCGCCCGCGCGCGCGAACGTCTCGTCAACGCCCGCAAGGAAATCGCCACCTGCGCGATTTCGGGCGCGGTCGGCACCTTCGCCAATATCGATTCGCGCGTCGAGGCGCATGTCGCCGCAAAGCTCGGGCTCACGGTCGAGCCGGCCTCGACCCAGATCATCCCGCGCGACCGCCATGCGATGTTCTTTGCGACGCTCGGCGTCATCGCCTCATCTATGGAGCGGCTCGCGACCGAAATCCGGCACTTGCAGCGCACCGAAGTTCTTGAGGTCGAGGAATTCTTCTCGGAAGGCCAGAAAGGCTCCTCCGCGATGCCTCACAAGCGCAATCCGGTGCTGACCGAAAATGTCACCGGCCTCGCCCGCCTCGTGCGCGGCATGGCGCTGCCGGCGATGGAGAACGTGGCGCTCTGGCACGAGCGCGACATCTCGCATTCCTCGGTCGAGCGGATGATCGCGCCCGATGCCACGGTCACGCTGGATTTCGCGCTGAACCGGCTGACCGGCGTCATCGACAAGCTTCTCGTCTATCCTGCCAATATGAAGAAAAACCTCGACCGGCTCGGCGGTCTCATTCATTCGCAGCGCGTGCTGCTCGCCCTGACCCAAAAAGGCGTCAGCCGGGAGGACGCCTATTCCTTGGTGCAGCGCAACGCCATGCCGGTCTGGCGCGGCGAGGGGGATTTCCTCACCCTCCTGAAAAGCGACGGCGACGTCGCCAAGGCGCTGAGCGCCGCGGAACTCGAAGACCTGTTCGATCTCGGCTATCATCTGAAAAATATCGACATTATCTTCGATCGCGTCTTCGGAGAAGCTTGACGCCCTCCCCTGCCCGGAAAGGATCGCCGCTTGAACCCCAGCCTTGTCGACTTCACCGGACGGGCTCTTTCAAACGGCATCGAGCGCGACGAGATTTCGCGAGCGCTGCGCTCGGCGGGATGGCCCGAGGATGAGATCGCCGCGGCCCTCGGCGCGTTCGCGGAGGTCGATTTTCCGTTTCCCGTCCCAAAGCCGAAACCGCATCTCTCAGCGCGCGAGACATTCATTCATCTCGTCCTTTTTGTCTCGCTCTACACCTGCCTCTGGGCGATTGTCTCGATCATTTTCAGCTTCATCGACCGCTCGCTCCCGGATCCGCTTCACGCCGGAGAAGGCTTCGCCGAGACGATCCGCAACGAGATTTCGACCCTGATCGTTTTCTTTCCCTTGTTCGTTTTGATGTTCCGCTATGCCGAGCGGAACCGGGCGGACCCCGCCCGCCGCGATTCCAAAGTGCGCCGATGGATCATTTTCCTCACGCTCTTCGTCGCGGCGATCATTTTCGCCGGCGATCTCGTGGCGCTCGTCCAGTCTGTCCTCGGCGGCGCACTGACGTCGCGGTTTTTCTTCAAAAGCCTCACCATCGCGATCGTCGCCGGCGGCCTGTTCGCCTTTTTCCTCCATGACGTGCGCCAGGACGAACAGCAATGAGCGGCGCAAGCCGCGCTCCGCTGATCTTTCTGACGGCAAGCTCCATTCTCGTCGCCGGCGTGATCGCCGCCGGACTTTGGATCACGCCCTCGCCTTCGAGGCAGCGCGCGATCGATCTCGACCGACAGGAAATTTCCGACCTCACCGCCCTTGCGCAAGCCGTTCTCGCCTCTCAGCGCGCCAGCGGAAAATGGCCGGCCTCGCTTCGCACTCTGCCGGAGGCTGCGTCGCTGCGCCTCGCCGATGCGGCGACAGGCGCCGAATACGAATACATCCTGAACGATTCCAAACGATTTCAGCTTTGCGCTGTTTTCACGACGGTTTCCGACCGCGCCGTCAGTTCGTCTCCGCCCGAAGCCTCCGGCTGGAAGCATCAGCGGGGGCGCCAATGCTTCGCCTTTTCGACTTCGCCGGGCGCCACCCCACGCGAGACGCAGGACTGAGCCGGTTGAACGCCCGGGCCTTTCGTGTAGGAAAGGCGGCTACGGCGGCGCGCCCGCCACAGACAACGGAGTTTAGATGAGAAGCGAAAATCGTCTTGACGGCCTGATCGCCCGGATCGTCGCGGATGAAACCCTTCACGCGAGATGGCTCAATACGTTCTCCTTTCTCGAATATGTCGGGTTCCGCAAGATCGTGAAAAGCCAGCGGGCGGACATGATGTCGGCCGCGATCCTGACTCATGCTCTCGAGGAAGGCCGCCATGCTCTCGGCCTCAAGAAACTTGCGACGAAACTCGGGGGCGCCGGCTTCGACTCCTATACGCACGAATCGCTTCTTTGCGGCGAGGAGGCCGAGACCTACTTCCAGAACCTCGACGGGGCCTGCGAAGACGCATTGCTGGCTTTGCCCGAGGCCGAACGCGCGAAGCTCGTCTATTGTTATGTGACCTGGCTCATCGAGCGCCGGGCGCTCGATGTCTATAGCGTTTATAAAGCGGCGCTCGGCGAATCCGAGATCGCGCGCAAGCTGCATGGACTGCTCGCCGAGGAGGAGAAACACCTCGCCGACGTCGAAGGCTGGCTGCGGGCGAGCGACCCGCACTTCGCCGAACGCTCGAAAGCCTTCGAGACGATCGAGGAGAACCTCTATGTCCGCTTTATCGACGCCCTGACCCAGGAACTCGCGTTCGCGGCGGAGCCGGCTCTCGCGCCGGCCGGCGGCTGAACGTCTCGCCAGAATCGCGCCGATGCGAAGTTCCGAGGCTGATATTCTCATCGTGCCGGGCTGGCTGAATTCGGGCCCGGATCATTGGCAGACCCGCTGGGAAGCCAAACTGCCGACCGCGCGCCGAATCGTTCAGGACGATTGGGAAAAACCTGAATTCAACGCCTGGATCAGCCGGATCGCCGACGAGGTCGCGCGCGCCGAGCGGCCGGTCGTGCTCGTAGCGCATAGCCTTGGGGCGGTCGCGACGGCCCACGCCGGCGCGCTGATCGAGGATCGGGCTCCGGGCAAGGTCAAGGGCGCGTTTCTGGTCGCGCCCGCCGCCGCTTCGGCCATCGCGGGGCTCGCGGATGTCGATCCGGCCTTCGCCGTCTTGCCCGAAAGACCGCTGGCGTTCCCGGCGCTGCTGATCGCAAGCCGGGACGATCCCTATGCGCCTTTCGAGGAAAGCCAGCGGCTCAGCGAAGCCATCGGCGCGACCCTCGTCGACGCGGGAGCCTCGGGCCACATCACCGACGAAAGCGGCCACGGCCCCTGGCCCGAGGGACTGATGCGCTTCGCGGGATTTTTGAAGACGCTATAGAGCGCTTTCCGATCGGATTGAATCAATCCAATCGACAAGAATATGCTCTAACGGCTCCGCGATCACAAAGCCTGCCCGAAGCGCACCGCCGCTCCTCGCCCGGGCGACTTCACCTCGCCCTCCCACATCACCCGCGCGCCGCGCACGATGGTTCCGACCGGCCAGCCTGTCACTTCAACGCCGTCATAGGGCGTCCAGCCGCAGCGCGACGCGATCCAGCGGTCCTCGATCCTCATGCGGCGCTTCAGGTCGACGATCGTGAAATCGGCGTCGTAGCCCGCCGCGATCCTGCCCTTCCCGGCGATGCCGAACAACCGCGCGGGGCCCGCGCTGGTGAGGTCCGCGAACCGCGACAGGCTGAGCCGTCCCCGGTTCACATGGTCCAGCATGACCGGAACGAGGGTCTGTACGCCGGTCATCCCGGACGGACTTTGCGGATAGGGCCTCGCCTTCTCCTCCAGCGTATGCGGCGCATGGTCCGACCCCAGAATGTCCACGATCCCCTGCTCCACCCCGTACCAGAGATGGTCGCGATGGCGGGCCTCGCGCACCGGCGGGTTCATCTGCAATTTCGTTCCGAGCCGCGCGTAATCCTCAGCGCTCAGCGTCAGATGATGCCCCGTCGCCTCGACGCTGGCGATGTCCTTGTGCTGTTCGAGAAAATCGATCTCCTCCGCCGTCGAGACGTGCAGCACGTGAACAAGCGCGCGCTGCTCCCGCGCGATCCGGATCAGACGCTGCGTCGAGCGCAGGGCGGACACTTCGTCGCGCCAGACCGGGTGCGAGGCGGGGTCGCCGGCGAGGCGGAGAGGCTTGCGCTCCTCCAGCCGGTATTCGTCCTCGCAATGAAACGCCGCACGGCGGCGGGTCCGGCTGAGGATCGCGGCGACGCCGGCGTCGTCCTTGACCAGAAGCGAGCCCGTGGACGAGCCCATGAAGACCTTGATCCCGGCCGCGCCCGGCAGCCGCTCCAGTTCGGGGATGTCGCACGGATTTTCATTCGCGCCGCCGACCCAGAAAGCGAAATCGCAATGCATCCGGCCTGTCGCCAGAGTCATTTTATGGGCCAAGGCTTCGGCGCTGGTCGTCAGCGGGCTGGTGTTGGGCATTTCGAAGACCGCGGTGACCCCGCCAAGGACCGCCGCCCGCGACCCCGTCTCAAGATCTTCCTTGTGGGTGAGGCCGGGCTCGCGGAAATGGACCTGCGTGTCGATGACGCCCGGAAGAACAGTCAGGCCCGCGAGGTCGATCGTCTCGCCCGCGCTCGCTTGCCGGAGATCGCCGATGAAGGCGGTCTTTCCGTCCCGGATGCCGATGTCGCGCGCGCCCACGCCATTGTGATCGACGACGGCGCCCCCCTTCAGGATGAGATCGTATGTTTGCCTCATCGGCGATCCTTTGCCTGGAAAAGCGCCTTGCGCGCCGCGATAGGGGGTTTCATACAAGCCGGTCAGAATGAAAGTCGAGAAGCTTGTGATGGAAAAGGCATGCCTCCTTAGCGACCGTGGACTCGTCACAATCATCGGAGCGGACGCGGCGACGCTTCTGCAGCGATTGGTGACCAACAGCGTGCTCGACATTCCCGCCGGGGAGAGCCGCTTCGCCGGGCTTCTTTCGCCTCAGGGCAAACTGATGTTCGATTTTTTCATCATTCCGACGCCGGACGGGACCGAGGCCGGTTATTATCTGGAATGCCCCGCCGCGCTGGCGCAAAATCTCGTGGAGCGCCTCAATTTTCACAAGCTGCGGGCGAAAATCAAAATCGAGAACCGGTCGGACGCATATGCCGTGGCCGCGGTCTGGGGCGGGACACCTCCCGCGGGCGACGGCCTGACGATCTATCGCGACATGCGCTCGCCCGGCATGGGGCTGCGGGTCATCGTTCCTCGCGAATCGTCGTCCCTCTTTGGCGCCGGAAACGAGGCCGCTTATGAGTCGCATCGCATCGCCGAGGGGGCGCCCAAGGGCGGCGTCGATTTCGCCTACGGCGAGCCCATCGTTCAGGACATCAATCTCGACTGGCTGAACGGCGTCGACTTCAAGAAGGGCTGTTTCGTCGGCCAGGAGGTCGCCTCCCGGGTTCATCATCGTAAATCCGCCCGCAAACGCATTGTGAAACTTCATTTCACCGGCCCCGCCCCGGAAGTGGGCGCGGCTGTCATGGCGGGGGAGACGGCCATCGGAGAAGTCAGCTCCATCGCCGGATCCGAAGGTCTGGCGATGCTGCGGATCGACAGGCTCGAAGAAGCCCGCGGCGCGGGAGCCTCGTTCAAGGCGGGCGGCGCCGACGTCGAGATCGCGGCGCCAGTCTCCCCATCGGCGTAATGTGACCAGATGTGCTGAGCCGAAAGCAGCGCTTGCGCGCGCCGTCGCCTTGTTTGGCGGTTAATACAGCCCGCCCGTTCCTGTCCCCACCAGTTTGTCCGCATCCGGATTGACCGTCTGCACGCGCGGGCTTGAATCGCTCGCCGCGTAGGAATCGGGCGGCGCGGTGCCGGGCTTGAACGCCTCGAGGATTGCGCCCGCGCCGTTGGAGCGCATCCCCGACTTGGGATCGACGGAAATCAGCTTGATCCCCGGCGGCACGCGGAACGGCACGTCGGGCTTGTCTTTCAGCGCCATTTTCATGAAGTCGCGGAAAATCGGCGCCGTGTATTGCGCCGCCTGCGCCGAATCGCCGAGCGAGCGCGGCTGGTCATAGCCCATGAAGACCCCGACGGCGAGATCGGGCGAGAAGCCAACGAACCAGAGATCCTTGGCCTCGTTGGTCGTTCCGGTCTTGCCGGCGAGATGCTTGCCGACCTCCTTGATCGACTGGCCGGTGCCGCGCTGGATGACGCCTTCCATGATCGAGGTGATCTGGTAGGCGGTCAGGGGATCCAGCACCTGCTCGCGCTTGTCGATCAGCTTCGGCTCGGGCTGGTTCTCCCATTTGGCGGCGTCGCAGCCGTCGCAGACGCGCTCGTCGTGGCGGTAGATCGTCTTGCCCCAGCGGTCCTGGATACGGTCGATGAGGGACGCCTTGATCCGTCGCCCCCCATTGGCGAGCATGGAATAGGCGGTGGTCATGCGCATCAGGGTCGTCTCGCCCGATCCAAGCGACATGGCGAGGAAGGGCGGCAGATCGTCGTAGATGCCGAAGCGCTTGGCGTATTCGGCGATGAGCGGCATGCCGACGTCGCGGGCGAGCCGGACCGTCATCTGGTTGATCGAATGTTCGACGCCGTAGCGCAACGTGTGCGGGCCGCCCGACTTGCCCTCGAAATTTTCCGGACGCCAGACGCCAAGCCCCGGCCCCTGATCGATTTCGATCGGCGCGTCGAGAATGATCGAGGACGGCGTGTAGCCGTTGTCGAGCGCCGTCGCGTAAACGATGGGCTTGAACGACGAGCCCGGCTGGCGCAACGCCTGGGTGGCGCGGTTGAACTCGGACTGGTCGAACGAGAACCCGCCGACCATCGCGAAGACGCGGCCGGTGTAGGGGTCCATGGCGATGATCCCGCCGCTGACTTCCGGAATCTGGCGGAGCCGGAACTGGCCGGGCTTGCCGTCGACGGGCTCGACGTAGATCACGTCGCCCGGCCCGAGCGAGGCCCGGGAACCGGAGCCGCGGGTCCAGCGCATTCCGGCGTTGATCAGCTGGCCCGATTCACGCTCGCGCTCGATCTCGCCCGATTTCTCGCGGCGGGGCTGGAGGCCGATGCGCGCCCCCGATTCCGTGGCGTCGATGACGACGGCGAGGCGCCAGGGCGCCACATCGCCAAGGTTCGGAACCTCGGCGAGCGGAACGCCCCAGTCCTGGCTGATGTCGATGTGGCGCATTGGCCCGCGGAAGCCGTGGGCCTCGTCGTAGCGCACGAGACCGTCGACCAGGGCGCGGCGGGCCATTAGCTGCATCTTCGGATCGAGCGTGGTGCGGACGGAGAGGCCGCCTTCGTAAAGTTTCTTCTCGCCGTATTTCTCACCCAGTTCGCGGCGGACCTCCTCGGCGAAGAATCCGGCGGCGAAGGCGTTCGGCGACAAGACCCGCGGATTGACGCCGAGCGGCTCGGCCTTCGATTTTTCGCCTTCCTCGCGGGACACGTAGCCGTTTTCGACCATCCGGTCGATCACCCAGTTGCGGCGCTCGATCGCCCGTTCGCGCTTCTGGAACGGATGATAATTGTTCGGCGCTTTCGGCAATGCGGCGAGATAGGCGACTTGCGCGACCGTGAGCTCATGGACCGACTTGCCGTAATAATTGAGCGCGGCGGCGGCGACGCCGTAATTGCCAAGGCCGAGATAGATCTGATTGAGATAAAGCTCGAGAATCTTGTCTTTCGAATATGCGCCCTCGATCCGGAACGAGAGAAGCGCCTCGCGGATCTTGCGTTCGATCGAGCGTTCGTTGGTCAAAAGGAAATTCTTGGCGACCTGCTGCGTGATGGTCGAGGCGCCCTGCACCCGCTTGCCGCCCTGGACCAGCACGATCAGATTGCGCACGATGCCTTCGGGATCGACGCCGGCGTGAGAATAGAAATTCTTGTCCTCGGCCGAAAGGAACGCCTCTTTCACGCGCGCCGGAATGGCGTCGCTCGGCAGATAGAGTCGGCGCTCGCGCGCATATTCCGCGACAAGCGAACCGTCGCTTGCGTGGACGCGCGTCATGACCGGCGGCTCATAGTTCTTGAGCTGCGTATAGTCCGGAAGATCCCGTTCGAACGTCCAGATCACCAGACCGGCCGCGCAGGCGCCAACGACGAAAATGACCGCGCCGGTCGCAAAGACAAATCCGAAAAAACGGGCGATGAGCCGCATGCAGAAAGGCCTCTTAAAAAATCATCCGCGCCGTCCGGCGAAAATAAATGAGGGGCGTCGATTTCCCGGACAGAAACTGGAAAGTCGCTACACGCCGACCCATCCGGGCCGGCCAATTCAGTTTGAGGGCGTCACGAAGCATTGCCGAGACAAAACTAACGACGGACCCTGACCAAATCCCCTGAAACTTAAGCACTGCCAATGATGAACGGTAGATCATCCCTGCGGCGTATTTGTGTTGATAATTTGTCGGCCAGCGGCGACGGACTTCAATTTCCCGGCCGACGAATTGACCGGCGCGGCCGGCACCCGGCACATGAAGAAATTTGTTCGATCGATCATAAATCCCGTAAATTCAATAGTTAAGCTCTATCGATCTATCGTTTGTATGATGCTGACGATGCGACAGGCCGGTCTGCTTTCAAGGGCCTGCGTTCAACTAAAGGCTTCAGTTCAATGCGAAGCGCCCGCTTGAACGTCCCGACGTCCCCCTCCAACAGTGGCGCCCGTGACTGCGCCAGGCGGAGCCTGCCCATCTGAGTTCGATACGTCCTTGTCGACCTTGCCGACGGGAGTCCAGTCCTTTTCCGCCGGGATCGAAGCCGTCGGACTTTCCTTTGAATCAAAAAATGCAGCGATCGCTTCGGCGACGCGTCCCGCGGCCTTATCGCGCCATTCAGCCGAACTCAACGACGCGTCATCCTTCCGGTTGGACAGATAGCCAAGCTCCAGAAGGACCGACGGCACATCGGGCGCCTTCAGGACTCGGAAGCCCGCGGAGCGCTGGGGGTTTTTGTTAAGTCGTCCAGCAACTTTCCAATAATTCGTGAGAGTTCGCGCGAAGACATGGCTATAAGCGCGGGTTTCGCGCCGGGTCAGGTCGAAAAGAATATCGGAAACGCCGCTCGCCTCCTCCGCGCCCTCGATCCCCGCCTGCGCATCCGACTGGTTTTCCTTCTCGGCGACGCGCGCCGCCTCGGCGTCGGAGGCGCGGTCGGAAACCGTGTAGACGGTCGCTCCGGCGACGTCGGCGGCCTCGGAGAGAATGTCCGCATGGATTGAGACGAACAGCGCCGCATTGGCGCCGCGCGCCATCTTGACCCGGTCGGAGAGCGGGATGAAACTGTCGTCGGTCCGCGTCAGAACCGTCGTGAAACGCGGGTCGGCGCGAAGTTTGTCGGCGAGCATTCTGGCGAAATCGAACACGAGGTCCTTTTCGACCAGGCCGTTGACCATGGCTCCGCTGTCGATCCCGCCGTGTCCCGGATCAATCATGACGACCGGTTTCGACGTCGTCGCGGCCGCGGCTTCGAAAGGCTCAGCCTTTGCCGCTTTCGCCTGATCCGCCCTCGCCGAGCGCGCGGATTCGACGGCGGCCCGGAAGCTCGCGCGATCGGTTCGGGCGAGTTCTATGACCAGGCGCGGGCCTGTCCCCTCGCCGCTCGAATCGCAGATGGCGCGAACGATTCGCGCCGGCGAGTTAAGCTCAAGGATGATGCGGGATTTGCCCTGGCCCAATTGGCCGAAACGGAACGAGTCGATCAAACTCGACCATTGCTGGGGATCAGACCGGCGCAAACGCCGCTTCGATAATTTTCCGGCCTCGGGGTCAATCGCGAAATCGATCTGGGGAAGATCCACGATGACGCGGTCGGGCCCTGACAGGACAAAACTCGCGGCGTCAACCGGCGCAGAGAGAACAAACACAAGCTTTGCTTTATCGTCGTTCTGCTCGAGGAGAGCCTCGCGAGCGAGGGGCCTTGCAATCTGCCGCTCGCCGGCTTCCGCCCGGGCGTTAACCGATTCATCGGCCCGGAGCGCTCCAGAAAAGATAACCGAGGAGATCGTCAGAACCGCCAGCGCCGCTGACGCCAAGCCGGGCGGCGCGGACTTCTGAAAATTCGCGCCCTTCAGCATCCTTCCTCCCTTGGCGCCCATCCAGACATTATCTGGCGTGTCTCATTTTATCGTATCTCATTCTATAAGGTGCCTGAGTTTACACGAAATTCATAAGACGCAGCTGGTTAACGCCGTGATAACCATCTCCCATGCCCTGGGCATAGTCCGATTGGATTGAACTCATCCAATCATCAAGAATATGCTCAAGTTTCTGAATCCGGAGCGATTTCTGATCTACCGAATGATCACATCCGTCCGAAAAACGCTCTGGCGCCGCGCTTGCGGTCGAGTAAAACACTTGCCAAAGAGTTCGGAAACCCGATATGAAAGCTTTATCCCGTTCTCGGGGTTCGATTCTTGTTGTTCGATCCCGCAGCGAGTATGGCTCTCCGGGCCCACTTCGAATCTCGCTTTCGAGCGCGGCTGATCGGTCGGCGTCGTCTGTTTCGTGTTCCCAGAAAATTCCTGGCGAAGGTGAAGCTGGCGAAGGTGAAGCTGGCGCTGGAAACCAGGCGCGGTCCTCGCGCCGGAATTGAATATAGTGAAATCTGGTTTTTGAGTTCTTCGGCTTGTCAAAAAAGGCAGGCGTCTTTTCAAAAAGGACGTTTTGTCAAAAACAACATGGCGTCTTGCCGATAAAGAGTACGGCGCCTTCCGAAAAGAACATGGCGTCTGGTCAACAAGGACATGGTCTAACCTAGTGTCGAGTTATTCGGCGACCGTCATGCTGAGAGACACGCTCCGCGCCGTCCCGCGAGAACGTTTCGTCGCCTTCCGCCCCGAAACATCGAAAATCGGCCGGGCGCGTCTGCGCCGGTTCGGTTCAATTTTTTTACCTGGCGTAGAACTTCGCGGCTCTTGCTCCGCGAAAGATATCCGCCTTTCTGTTCCTGTTTTTCCCCCTTCCTTCCATCAAACGCCTGACGCGCCTCCGTGTCGGCCTCGCTCCGTTCCGAAAGCCCGTTTACGGGATTTCGCTTGCGGAGCCGGTCCCGAGCGCGCTGGGCCTCAAAGAGATTCAAATGGCCAACAAAATGCTTATCGACACGTCCCACCCGGAAGAGACCCGGGTGGTTGTTCTACGTGGTAACCGGGTCGAAGAATTCGATTTCGAATCTGCAAGTAAAAAACAGCTCCGCGGGAATATTTATCTCGCCAAAGTCACCCGGGTCGAACCGTCCTTGCAAGCCGCTTTCGTCGATTACGGCGGCAACCGGCACGGGTTTCTCGCTTTTTCGGAAATTCACCCGGATTATTACCAGATTCCGGTCAGCGACAGACAAGCGCTGATCGAGGAAGACGCCAAAACCCAAAGCGAAGACGAGGACGAAGACTCGCGGTCGCCGCGCCGCAGCCGGCGTTTCCGGCGCGGGGACCGCGACCGGAACGGCAGGCGCGCCGAAAAGCGGCGCGATGACGAAACGATCTCCGGCGCGCCCGACGGAAACCCGCCAGCGGAGGCGGGCTCGCAGTTCGAAGACGCCGCCGCCTCGGTGACGCAACCTGAATTCGGCCAGGCCGATGAGGGAGAGATTGCGGCGCAAGCCTCGAACCAAATTCCGGCGGAATTCTTTCCTCCCGAAGAAGACTTCGGCAGAGCCCCCGCGGCGGTCCCTGAAAACCGGGCGGAAGACGACAGCGCCCTTTCCGAATCTGGTTCGGCTGATCCAAGCCTTTCCCGCGAAGAGAGCGCCGCGCATGGATCTGCGGATTCGAACGAGAATCGTCCGTTCGCGCCGGAAAACCTTGACGTCTGGAACGCCGATTTCCAGCCGGACGAAACATCCTCCGGAACCCCGACGAACGCGGGAGCGGAGCTTCAGGGCGACCGCGGGGCCGACGCGGGCAGCCGCGACTCAGATCACCGCCCCTCCGATCGCCGCCCATCCGACGCCGAAGAAGACGGCGAAGACGAAGATGAACACATTGAACAGCTCGGCGGCGACGCCATGGAGGAGTTGCCCTCACGTCCGCAGCGCTACCGCAAGCAGTATAAAATCCAGGAAGTCATCAAGCGCCGCCAGGTGCTTCTTGTTCAGGTCGTCAAGGAAGAGCGCGGCAACAAGGGCGCGGCGCTCACGACCTATCTCTCGCTCGCGGGAAGATATTCGGTTCTCATGCCGAACACCGCGCGCGGCGGCGGGATTTCGCGCAAGATCACCGATTCGGAAGACCGGCAGCGGCTGAAATCGATCGCGCAGGAGCTCGAAGTTCCTGAAGGCATGGGCGTCATCCTGCGAACCGCCGGAGCGTCGCGGACAAAGGCCGAGGTCAAGCGCGATTTCGAATATCTGATGCGGATGTGGGAGATCGTCCGCGAAACGACCTTGAAATCGACCGCGCCCACCCTCGTCTACGAGGAAGGATCGTTGATCAAGCGTTCGATCCGCGACCTGTTCAACAAGGATATCGACGAAATCATCGTCTCCGGCGATACCGGCTACCGCGAGGCCAAGGATTTCATGGGCTTGCTCATGCCAAGCCATGTCCGGAACGTCCGCCCCTACCGTGATCCGCAGCCGATGTTCGCGAAATATGGCGCGGAATCCCAGCTTGACGCGATGTTCTCCAATCAGGTGACGCTGAAATCCGGCGGCTACATCGTCATCAACCAGACCGAGGCGCTTGTCGCGATCGACGTCAATTCCGGCCGCTCGACCCGCGAACACAATATCGAGGACACCGCGGTCCGCACCAATCTCGAGGCCGCCGACGAAGTGACCCGACAATTGCGCCTGCGCGACCTCGCGGGCCTGATCGTCATCGATTTTATCGACATGGAGGAAGGCCGCAACAACCGCGCCGTCGAGCGCCGGCTGAAGGAGGCCCTTCGAAACGACCGCGCGCGCATTCAGGTCGGCCGAATCTCTCATTTCGGCCTTCTGGAAATGTCGCGCCAGCGCATCCGTACGGGAGTGCTGGAAGGGTCAACGGTCACCTGTCCGCATTGCGCCGGAGCCGGAACGCTGCGCTCGACGTCGTCGATCGCGCTGCACGTCCTCCGGGTGCTGGAAGACGCCCTGATCAAGAGCGCGAGCCATGACATCTTGGTCAAGACGACGAGCCCCGTCGCGCTCTATATCCTGAACCAGAAACGCGCCCATTTGAGCGATCTCGAGGCCCGCTTCGGCGTCTTTGCGACCGTCGCCGTCGACGACAGCCTGACCGGGGCCGTCTATTACGCGCTGGAGCGTGGAGAGCCAGCGTCGGGCGTCGCCGCGCCTGCGCCCGTCTTCGAGCCCGCCTCGTTCACGGAACCGCAGCCCGAAACGGTCTACGAGGACGCCGAGGACGACATCGAAGCCGGATTTCCCGACGACGCGGATCAGGCAGACGGCGAGTCGGCCGAAGGCGCCGTCTCCGCGTCGGGATCCGAGTTTCAGGGTGAAACGGATGCGGACGGACGGCGCAAACGCAGACGCAGGCGCAGACGCGGCCGCGGCGGCGATCGCGAAGGTTCCGGGATCGCGGCGAACGCGCCGCAGCCGCCCGACGATGCTCTCGACGCGATCGCGAAGCTTGGAGGTCTGCAGACGCCCTTCCATGCGGAGGCGGCCCATGGACACGAATCCGAGGCGTCGCCTCAGACCGAGACCGCGATCGAAGCGTCCGTTGAAGCAGAGGATCTGCCCGCCGCCCCGTCCAGCTCTGAAACGCAACTCTCGCTCGACAGCGCAGACGGCCAGGCTGGCGCGAAATCCGCTGACGGCGCCGAATCGCCTGAAGCTGAAGCACAAGACGCCGCTCCGCGCCGCAAGCCCCGCCGGGGAACACGCGCCGCAAAGGAAACGGCGGAGCCCGGCGCCGAGAGGCCGGAACTCAACCTCGCGCTCGACGCTACCGCCGAAATCTCTGCAGCCGAAATCTCTGCGGCGGAGGTCTCTGCAGAGGGCGGTCAGGACCCGGCGGCGCCCGCCCCCCGCGCGCGCCGCACGACAAAGGCGCGAACGCCCCGCCGCGCCATAGCGCTCGAACCCGCGGATGAAACCTCCTCCCCGTCGGCGGCGGAGGCCGTTGCGAAAGCGGATCCGCAGGTGCCAGAAATCGGAGCACAAGACGCGTCCGCCGCCGCTCCCGCTGAGCCGGAGGCTCCAGCGCCGCGAATCGCATCTTTCGATGTTGAGGCGCTTTCCCAGCCGGCTCCCACGACCGAAGCAGCCAAGGCTCCGCCCGTCGCCGAGGAATCGACCCGCCCCAAGCGCTCCGGCTGGTGGCAGCGGGCGAAAGCAAGCCTCAAGGGGTAGAATATTGCGGCCGGCCGGGTTTGTCCCCGCCGGCCGCGCCCTCACTGGGACGCCTCGGTCTGGGACGCCTCGGTCAGTCCTGTTTGGCCTCAAGCTTCGACTTGAGTTCCTGCAGCCCCGCCAGGTAATTGGCGGAGATCGCTTTCTCGGCGTCCGAAGCCGGGCCTACGGGTTTGAAAGCCCCGACCCACAAAATGTTGACCCGGCCGTGATCCATTGGCAGGACCCTGATCGTCGAGACGTAATGTTCGACGGGAAAAAGGCTTTCCAGGCCCCGGTAGGAATAGGCGTGAGCCGCATCGCTCCGGGTCATTTCCCTCTCGACCGTCATCCCTCCGTCAACGCCGGTCAGGATCCTCTCCCTCGCCTTGCCATCCTGCTTCAGTTCGCAGGAGGCGACCGCCGGGTGCCACTCCTTGATGCCGCAGAAATCCCCGATCGCCGCCCAGGCCTTGTCAGGCGTTGTCCTGACCTCGACCTTCTCCAGCACCTGGTTCGCCAAAACGCTGGTCGGCAAAAGAAGGACGAACGCGGCCGTCAGCCCGGGATTTCGCATCGCTGCTCCTTGATCGCTGCTCCTTGAAGGTGAAGACCGGAACGGATGGAGTTTGGCCCGCCGCGTTTCCATTCGGCCTCCGGCGCCCTATGTTGCGCCTCACTCAACGGAGAAACTCCATGTTCCCTCGCAGCTTTTCGCAAATCACGTCTCGCGGCCTCGGCATCGCCATGCTCGCGTTCGCCGGTCTCGGGCTGGCCGGCGCTCCAGCGCGTTCGGAGGAATTTTCGGTCAGCCAGAAAGCCGAAATCGAAACCATCATCAAGAATTACCTTTTGCAGAAGCCGGAGGTGCTGCGCGACGCCATCGCCGAACTCGACGCCCGCGAGAAGCTTGCGGAAGCCAAGGCCCGCGACGCTGTCGTCAGCGACATGTCCAGCCCGCTCTACCGCGTCGAAAATCAGGCCGTGATCGGCAATCCCAACGGTAAGGTCACCCTGATCGAGTTCTTCGATTATAATTGCGGCTATTGCAAACGCGCCCTGGGCGATATGGCGCGACTCATGAAGGACAATCCCGACCTGCGCGTGATCTTGCGCGATCTGCCGATTCTTTCGCAAGGGTCTCTCGAGGCGGCCCATATCGCCAATGCGGCCGCGGTTCAGTTCAAGGGTGAAAAATTCTGGGAGTTCCACCAGCGGCTGCTGGGATCTCGTGGCCAGGTCGGCAAGGCAGAAGCGCTCGCCGCCGCCAAGGACCTTGGCGCCGACATGGACAAACTTGCAAAAGACGCCGAGCAGCCCTCGGTCGCCGCCAATATCGAGCAATCGACCCAGCTCGCGAAGTCGCTCGGGATGACCGGAACCCCGAGCTATGTCATCGGCGACGAGGTCGTCGTCGGCGCGGTCGGCTACAAGGATCTGCAGCCCAAGGTCGTCAATGTCAGGAAATGCGGCAAGGCGATCTGCTGAGAAGGCGGCTTTGCGACCTTTGAGCCGGACATCGTGAACATGGCGACCGCAATCGTGATTCTCGGCGGGGTCGGACTGTTCCTGCTCGGCATGTCGGTCATGACCGACGGTCTGAAGGCGCTCGCGGGCTCCGCGCTTCGCACGGTGCTGGGCAAGGCCGCGGCGACGCCGTTATCCGGGACCTTCTGGGGCGCGATCGTGACGCTCCTCGTGCAATCGTCGAGCGCGGTGACGATGACGACGATCGGCCTCGTGAGCGCCGGTCTTCTCACCTTCCCGCAAGGGCTGGGTCTCGTGTTCGGCGCCAATATCGGCACCACGGGGACCGGCTGGCTCATCGCGCTGGTTGGCGTGCGCGTCTCGCTGTCGACCTACGCGCTTCCACTGATCTTCGCCGGCGCGTTGACGAAGGTGCTGGCGAGCGGACGCATCGCCGCGGGGGGTGCCGCGGTCGCGGGCTTCGCTCTTGTCCTCTACGGGCTGACGACGCTCCAGCAGGGCATGGGCGGACTTGCGGCGAGCCTCAATCCCTCGGATCTTCCCGCCGTCATCGGTTCGCCGGGCGTCGGGTGGCTCGAAGGGTGGATCGGTCTCTTCACGCTGATCGCCGTCGGAATTGCGATGACGGCGGTCATGCAATCCTCGACCGCGGCGATCGCGGTCACCATCTCCGCTTTCTACGCGGGAGCCGTCGGACTCGAACAGGGCGCGGCGCTGATCGTGGGACAGAACATCGGGACGGCGACAAGTTCGGCGCTCGCCGCGATCGGCGCGAGCGTAACGGCGAAGCGCCTCGCGCTCGCCTATGTGCTGTTCAAGGTCATAGCGGCGCTCATCGCGCTCGCCGCCTTTCCTTTCACCGCCGCGCTGATGGGGCGCCTTTCGCCGAAAATCGACGGGACGACGCTGCTTGCGGCCTATCACACGGCCTACAACGTCGTCGGCGTCGCGGTCCTTCTTCCGGCGACGCAATGGTTCGGCCGCTTCGTGGAGCGTCTCCTGCCCTCAAAGGAATCGCCGCTCGAACGCGCGCTCGACCCCGCCGCGCTCGAAAACCCGGTTGTCGCCGTCGAGGCCGCCCGCCGCATCGTGGCGGAGACGCTCGCAACGATCGCGGTCTCCGTCGCCGCCTCCCTGTCCGGGGGGGACGGGCGGACGAAATTGGACCCGGCGCCCTCCGCCGCGGCGCTCAGGCAAGTACGAAACTTTCTCTCCGAATTAAAGGAGCCGCCCGAAACCGAGGCGGAACGGTGCCGAATGACGAGCACGCTTCTCGCCCTCGACCACGCCTCCCGCCTCGTGGAGATCCTGGGAACTGGCGAACGTCCGGGGACGGAGACTGGCGATTCCGAGGATCTTCGCGCGGCCGAACTCTGCAAAGAGAGCGTCCTCTGGGCGCAGGCGGCAGTTGAATCGATCATCACGGAATCCGCGCTCAGCGAGCGCGCCCGGCCAGTCGGATGGCGCGCGTCGCCTGAGGCGACCACCGCGGTCGCCGAGGTCGAAAAAGCCACAAAGGCGCTCGCCACCATGCTGCCCGGCCATCGCGCCGCGATCCTTATATCCGTGGCGCCGGGGCAAGTGACCGCCGCCGAGGCTTTGACGAGGATCGACGCGGCCCGACGCCTCGAGCGTATCGCGCATCACACGTGGCGTTCGACGGCGCATCTTCTGGGCGAGGGTCAAGCCATGCCGGCGACCAAGGCGGCCATATGACCGGGACAACAGCAGACAAGACATTCGCCGGCAACAACGCGGCGCGCGACGGCCAGCCGAGCGGCGCTCCCAAAATGGGCGATAAAAGCTGGATTGGATCAGATCGCTTTCGGATCCCGGAGCAGAGCCCGGAAGGTCTCGTGCGCAGGGAAGAAATGACGCGCAGGGAAGAAATTAAATGTGCGGCTGTTTGATATTAATGGCAGGAGAGGAGGGACTCGAACCCCCAACCCCCGGTTTTGGAGACCGGTGCTCTACCATTGAGCTACACTCCTAGGCGCGACTGCTTTTAGCTTGAACTCACGCGCCATGGCAACTGGCTGTTTCAATCTTGCCGCCGCGCCGCGCGCTCAAAGAGCGCCGTGAGCGCTTTCCGGCTGTATGCGATCCATCGGTTGATCAGAAATCGCTCCAGATTCAAAAGCTTGAGCATATTCTTGTCGATTGGTCCAATCCAATCGGAATATGCTCTAGCAGGTCAATTCCTCTGAAAATCAGATTCGCCCGCGACCCATGACCGTTAAAATCCTCAAACAGGCTTCGACCGCCGAAACCATCGCCCGTCTGGCGGCGATCGTCGGAGAACGCCATGTTCTGACCGGCGCGGCGGATATGGCGGGCTTCCTGCGCGAGCCGCGCGAATTGTTCGTTGGCGAGGCGGCCTGCGTCGTCAAGCCGGGCTCCACCGCCGAAGTCGCGGCCATCGCGCGGCTCTGCCACGAGACCTCCACTCCCCTCGTGCCGCAAGGCGGCAACACCGGACTTGTCGGCGGACAAACCTCCAGAACGCCGGACTCGATCGTGCTCTGGCTCGGCCGCTTGCAGGCGGTGCGCGAGATCGACGTCTCGTCCAACACGATGATTGTCGAAGCCGGGGTGACCCTTTCGCGCGCGCAGGACGAGGCCAGCCGCGTGGGGCGGCTGTTTCCGCTCTCCCTCGCCTCGGAAGGGTCCTGCACCATCGGCGGCAATCTCGCGACCAACGCCGGCGGGACCGCCGTCATCGCCTATGGCGGCGCGCGGCGGCTGGCGAACGGGCTCGAAGTCGTGCTCGCCGACGGGCGAATCCTGTCGAACCTCAGCAAGCTCGCGAAGGACAACACCGGCTACGACCTCAACGATCTTTTCATCGGCTCGGAAGGAACGCTCGGCATCATCACCGCCGCCGTCCTGAAGCTCTATCCAAAGCCGCGCGCGGTCGAGACGGCGCTGATCGGGCTCGCTTCTCCCGCCAAGGCCGTGGCCCTGCTCAACCTTGCGCTGGATCATGCCGGCGGCGAGGTGACCACATTCGAACTGATCCCGCGAATCGGCCTTGATTTCGTCTTCGCCCATGCGCCGGGCGCGCGCGACCCGCTGGCGCGAGCGCACGCCTGGTACGTTCTGCTCGAACTCTCCTCGCAAAGCCGGCAAGGGCTTGGCGAGCGGCTGCTCGATCTCCTGAGCGCCGCCGCCGATCAGGGGCTTGTTGAGGACGCCGCCATTGCCGCCTCGGAGAA
This sequence comes from Methylocapsa palsarum, assembly GCF_900114285.1. GTDB lineage: Bacteria > Pseudomonadota > Alphaproteobacteria > Rhizobiales > Beijerinckiaceae > Methylocapsa > Methylocapsa palsarum. The sequence continues at coordinate 157,699 of NZ_FOSN01000008.1, forward strand.
TCAACGGGCGGCGTTCTGGCGCCTGCGCGAACTTTTGCCCGAGGTGCAGAAACATGAGGGCGGCTCGATCAAGCACGACGTCAGCGTCGCCATCGCGGACGTTCCTGTTTTTCTAAACGAGGTGGAGCGCGCCGTCAGCGCAGCCATGCCCGGCGCGCGCATGGTCCCCTTCGGTCATCTCGGCGACGGCAATATCCATTGCAACGTGTCCCAGCCCATCGGCGCGGACAAGGCCGTGTTCCTCTCGCGCTGGGACGAGATCAATTCCATCGTGCACGGCATTGTCGCGCAGCATCACGGCTCGATTTCGGCCGAGCACGGGATCGGGCAATTGAAGCGCGATCTGCTGCCGCAGGTGAAGGACAAGGTCGCGATGGAGGTCATGCGCGCCTTGAAAGCGACGCTCGATCCGAACAATATCCTCAACCCCGGCAAGGTTCTCTAGACCCGCACCTCCATTGAAAGGCTCATACTATGCCGCTGACCCGCGTCGCGCTCCTGAAAGGCAAATCCCGCGCCTATCGCAAAGCCATTCTGGATGGTGTCTACAAGGCCATGCGCGAGGCCTTCGACGTGCCGGAGGGCGATCTCTTCATGCTAATCGACGAATACAAGCCGAGCAATTTTCTCTACGGCGAGACCTATCTCGGAATCGAGCGCGACGACGATCTGGTGATCATCCAGATCACCGCCAACAACACGCGCACCACGGAAAAGAAAAAAGCGCTCTACGCGAAGATCGTGGAATTGCTTGGAGAGGATCCGGGGATCAAGCCGGAAAACATCTTCATCAATCTGGTCGAGGTGCAGAAGGAGAACTGGTCGTTCGGGAACGGGATCGCGCAATATGGGTGAATTATTGGGCGGCATCCTGCCGTAGACCAACGGGAAGCGGGATGAGCGCGATGATATGACGTGACAATTCCGCCGCCACTTCGGCATCGGATTTTAGTTCGATCAAACTTCGAGGCGATGGGATAATTTCGCCGGCCTCAATCATCGCGTCAGTAGTTCGAGGGCTTCAGCGGCGTTGAGCATTGCCTCGTCCAGCGTATCTCCTGCGGAAAGACAGCCGGGCAAATCCGGAAACCAAACGCCCACGGCCTTGTCCTCTTCCTCTTCGACGATAGCGATGTAGTAGGCCATAAGGGTCAATCTTTGGACCAGTTTACAGCCCGGCAGCACCCTTTGAGTTTCATCGGAAATCTCCGAGCGCCCAAAGTTTGGACAGACCTCATAACATCGCGCTGGCGGTCGCCGCATCAAGGTAAGATCTAGAGCGCTTTCCGATCGCATGAAGTCATGCGATCGATCAGAAATCGCTCCAGAGTCACAAGCTTGAGCATATTCTTGTCGATGGGATTGATTTAATCCGATTGGAATATGCTCTAAAGGCCCTACCCCGCCTGCACAAAACTCTCCAGCACCAGCTTGCGTCCCGCCTTGTCGAAATCCACCGTCAGCTTGTTGCCGTCGACGCCTGCGACCGTGCCGTTGCCGAACTTCTGGTGGAACACCCGCGCGCCCTTCACAAACCCCGACGCCGTGCTGGATTTGGCGATGAGTTCGCCCTCGATCTGCAACGGCCCGCGACGGTTCTGCTGGTAGGTTTTTCCCTGCTGCCCCCGCCCTTGCGCCTCGTGCTTCGATTCCTCCGCGCGCCGCCTCGCGCGCTGCCAGCCGGGCGTCGCGTAGGACGAACCATAAGTGTCCATATTGGCGAATCGCGATTGCGCATAGCCGCCATAGGCCGCGCCCGAGGCCGCCTCGACGACCTCCACATGATCGGCGGGAAGCTCGTCGAGGAAGCGCGAGGGGATCGTCGTCTGCCACAGGCCGTGGATCCGCCTGTTGGTGGCGAAATAGATTTTGGCGCGGCGCTTCGCGCGGGTGACGCCGACATAGGCGAGGCGACGCTCTTCCTCCAGCCCTGCCCTGCCCGACTCGTCGAGCGAGCGCTGATGCGGAAACAGCCCCTCCTCCCAGCCGGGCAGAAAAACGGTCTCGAATTCGAGACCCTTGGCGGCGTGGAGGGTCATGATCGAGACGCGCGGGCCGCCATCTACGCCGGCCGCCTCCATCACCAGCGAAATATGTTCCAGAAACGCGCCGAGGTCGGGAAACTCCTCCATCGAGCGGACCAGCTCTTTCAGGTTTTCAAGCCGTCCCGCCGCCTCGGCGGTGCGGTCCTTGCGCCAGAGGTCGGTATAGCCGGATTCCTCCAGAATCATCTCGGCGAGCTCGCCTTGCGGCTTCGAGTCGATCAGGGACGACCAGCGCGAGAAATCACTGAGGAGGCCGCGCAGGGTCTGGCGCTGTTTGGGCTTCAGCTCCTCGGTCTCGACCATGGCGGCGGCGGCCTGCATCAGGGGGATGCGCTGGCGGCGCGCGCAGTCGTGCAGCAATTGCAGGGTGGCGTCCCCAAGGCCGCGCTTCGGCAGGTTGAAGATGCGCTCGAAGGCGAGATCGTCGGCGGGCTGCGCGGCGCAGCGCAGATAGGCGAGCGCGTCGCGGATTTCGGCGCGCTCGTAGAAGCGCGGGCCGCCGATGACCCGGTACGGCAGGCCGAGCGTAATGAACCGCTCCTCGAACTCGCGCATCTGGAAGGACGCCCGCACGAGAATCGCAACCTCGTCCAGCGCATGGCCCTTGCGCTGCAATTGTTCGATCTCCTCGCCGACGGAACGGGCCTCCTCCTCACTGTCCCAGACGCCGGCGACAGTCGGCTTCGCGCCGAGTTCGCCGTCGGTGAAGAGGGTCTTGCCGAGCCGGCCCTCGTTATGCGCGATGAGCGAGGCGGCGACCGCGAGGATATGGCCGGTCGAGCGGTAATTACGTTCGAGCCGGATGACTTTCGCGCCGGGAAAATCGGCCTCGAAGCGCAAAATGTTGTCGACCTCGGCGCCGCGCCAGCCATAGATCGATTGATCGTCATCGCCGACGCAGCAGACGTTGTGCCGGCCCTGGGCCAACAGCCGCAGCCACAGATACTGGACGATATTGGTGTCCTGGTATTCGTCGACGAGCATATAGCGGAAACGGCTCTGATATTGGGCGAGAACGTCCGGGTTTTCCTTGAAGAGCCGCAGACATTCGAGCAGAAGATCGCCGAAATCGGCGGCGTTCAGAATTTTGAGCCGCTCCTGGTACAGCGCATAGAGCTGGCCGCCCTTGCCGTTGGCGAAGGCGCCCGCCTCGCCCGCCGGAACATGAGCCGGGTCGAGCCCGCGGTTTTTCCAGGCGTCGATCTGAAACGCGAGCGCGCGGGCGGGCCAGCGCTTGTCGTCGATGTTCTCGGCTTGCAGGACCTGTTTCATCAGGCGGATCTGGTCGTCGGTATCGAGAATGGTGAAGCTCGACTTCAGGCCGACGAGTTCGGCGTGACGGCGCAGGATCTTGGTCGAGATCGCGTGAAAGGTGCCGAGCCAGGGCATGCCTTCGGCGACGGGACCGGCAAGCAGCGCCACCCGCTCCTTCATTTCGCGCGCGGCCTTATTGGTGAAGGTCACGGCGAGAATTTCATGCGCCCGGGCGCGTCCCTGCGCGATCAGATGCGCGATCTTGGTGGTGAGGACGCGGGTCTTGCCCGTCCCGGCGCCGGCGAGCACCAGCACCGGCCCGTCCATCGCCTCGATCGCCTCGCGCTGTTCCGGGTTCAGGCCGTCGAGGTAGCGCGGACCGCCAGCGGCGGCCCGGGCGCGGGCGGCGATTCCGCCCGGACGGGGGGAATGCGCGCCTTGGTCCGCATCGAGATCGTCAATGAAAAAGGGATCGGTCAAACTGCCCGGCTCCTGCGGCGCGGCGGCGAATCGGGTTGCATTATGCGCCTAATGCGTCAGACTCGGCTATAGGCCCTCGAACGAAGCTTCGCTGACGCCAGACCCTGGCTCATTCGCGGCCCCGTCGCGGGACGCAGCCGCCGTCGCGTTCAGGACAAAAACCCGTATCGCCGACGAAAGGTTCGCCCCGCCGCGATCGGCGTCAATCCGGGCGACGAGGCTCGCGACCGGCTCGCCCCGGCGCCTCGCGATAGCGCGAAGACCGTCCCAGAACGCCTGTTCCAGAGTGATGCTGGTCCGGTGTCCGGCAACGCTGAGCGAATGCTTGACGTTCGCGGACGATTTTCGCCCGCTGACGTCACTCTCCGTCGCCACGATGACCTGGCGGCCCGGCGCCGATTTCAGCATCCACCGAGTCCGCCCCCGCCTCGCGTCGATGAGCGTCAAGCCGGCGGGCCGCCAATTCCAGTCCCGCGCGCGTCCCGTCCCGCTCGGCCAGGGTCGCGCCAAATTTCCTTCTGTTGGCGGCGGCGAGGCTGGCGGCTTCCTCGCGCGCCTTGCCCTTGCGGGCCCGGCGGAGGTTGACGATCTCGCCCATCAGGGCTTTTTCCGGAACGCGTCGATGGAGACGACCTTCGCCTCGCCCGGCTCAGGCGCGCCTTCGCCTTCGGGAAGCTCTGGTCCAAACTCCTGGCTTCGATCGCCGCCGCCGGCGCCCGCCGGCTTCGACGTTTGAGCATCGGCCGACGCCAGCGTCCTGACCGCGGTCAGGACCGGCGCCAGTTCCGGGCCGCCCGCCTTCCCGCCGCGCGGCGATCCGGCGTCATTCGCGCCGGTTTCGGCGGCTTCGTCCTCAAGCTCGAACTTCAGGTCGAACTCGACGGCCGGGTCAGAAAAACGGGTCACCGCGTCAAAGGGTATGAGCAGCATTTCGGGCGTGTTCTGAAACGACAGGCCTACCTCGAAGGCGTGTTCCGTCACGCTCAAACCCCAGAACTGATGCTGGAGGATGATCGTCATTTCGTCCGGATAGCGCTCGCGCATGCGCGCCGAGAGCCGCACGCCGCGCGCATGCGTCCGGAACGTAATGTAAAAATGATGTTCGCCGGGAAGGCCGTCGCGCGCTGCGTCGCCGAGCGCCTTGCGCACCACTCCGCGCAAGGCTTCCTGAACCAGAACATCGTAGCGAATCAAATCCGTCGCCATACAGCCCGCCCAAGTGAGTTCCAACATTCTATCGTATCGCAGGCTTTACCACGACTCTAGAGCATGATCACGACTTAGAGCATGACGCCATAAGACGATTCACACCTACGGGATCGCCCGACGCGTAAAATTTATCCGGCTCTAGCGAAAGTGGAGGCTTCTGTTGCCAGGTGCCTCCGAACCCCGCCTTAGAGTGCAACCCCCAAGGGCTTCAATTTCGGTACTATTACCGCATTACGCGGCAACGGCCACCGGAGCATAGTTGTCATTGGCAACTATAAGATCGGCCCGATGACGGCGGAACCATGCCGAGCGAAAGGACATCCTTTACACTCCCCGTCGAACCTATTTCGCCCCCGCCGAAACCCGCTTCGCCGCTAAGCGGGCTTTGGTGGAGGCGCCGGGTACCGCCCCCGGGTCCGAAGAGCTTATTTCGAAGCCGTTTATCGCCGTAGCCGCCGAGGCGGCAAAATCAATATAAGCATTGCGGACAACTTTACAAAGGCGAAAGCCGCGCGCCCCCCCGAAGCCGGAGCCCAGTTTGGACACGACGACAAAACAACGCCTGATTACAAAGCTTTACAGCCTGTTCGGACTCGTTCTCAGCCTCGCCTCGATTGCGGTTCTGGCGACGCTGGTCTGCACGATCGCCGCGGCCTTTGTGTTCGCCCTCGCATTTTTCCTCCCCAGAAACGCGCTGGGCGCCGCCCTGTCCGCGATGGTCCACGCCGTGCGAACGGGATCGCCCCCTGGAGCCCTGGCGGCTGCGGGCCTCGTCTCGTCCTTCCTGATCTATTCGGCCGTCGGCGCCGCGGTGCTGATCCTCGCCCGCTTGCGCGCCGGATCCGAATGGCGGCGACCCATCGCCTGGCGTCCCTGGCGATTCCTCGAACGCCGGCGCGCCTTTTGGATCATTTGCGCCTGCGCCCTTCTCTATAGTTTCGCCGCCGATGTCGCGTTCAATTATATTGATCCCAGAGCGGGCGCCTGGCTGAAAATGCCAGACGATCCGGCTCAGGCGGCGGCGATCGCCATTCTCGCGGTGATATTCGCGCCGGTCGTCGAGGAACTTGTGTTTCGCGGCTGGATCTTCACGCGGCTGCGACAGGATTTCGGCTTCGTCAGCGCGCTCCTCGTCAGCTCGGCCGTTTTCGCCGGGATGCATTACGAGGCGACGCATCTCTACGCCCTCGCGGTGTTCCCCATCGGCCTCGCCCTCGGCGCGATCCGCGAAGTCACCGGGACCATCAAGTCCACAATCGCATTTCACGCCTTCAATAATTTGGTCGCGTGCGTCCTGGGTTTCCTTGATACAGGCTGATCTTGGATACAGGCTGATCCCGAAGCTCCGTCAGCAACGCCGCCGCAAATCCCAAAGGCCCCATGCGCCCCTATCTCGATCTTATCGCGAACATCATCGGCGGCGGCGACGCCAAGCCCGACCGGACCGGAACCGGCACGCGCTCGATTTTCGGCTATCAGATGCGTTTCGATCTTGCCGAAGGCTTCCCGCTCGTCACCACCAAGAAGCTGCATTGGAAATCCATCGTGCACGAGCTTCTCTGGTTTTTGCGCGGCGACGCCAATATCGCCTATTTGAAATCGCATGGCGTGACGATCTGGGACGAATGGGCCAACGAGCAGGGCGAGCTTGGGCCCGTTTACGGCAAGCAATGGCGCTCCTGGCAGACCCCGGACGGACGCGCCATCGACCAGATTTCAGACGTGATCAATGAAATAATACACAATCCATTCTCGCGCCGTCTGATCGTCTCGGCCTGGAACCCGGCGGACATTCCAAAGATGGCCCTCGCCCCCTGCCATTGCCTGTTTCAGTTTCATGTCGCGGAGGGAGCCGACGGGGTGAGGAGGCTCTCCTGTCAGCTCTATCAAAGATCCGCCGACGCGTTTCTTGGCGCGCCGTTCAACATCGCAAGCTACGCGCTATTGACCCGGATGGTCGCTCAGGTCACGGGGCTGACGCCGGGTGATTTCGTGCATACTTTCGGCGACGCCCATCTTTACCTGAACCATTTCGAGCAGGCCCGGCTCCAGCTCAGCCGCGCGCCGCGCGCCCTTCCCCGGGTCACGCTCAATCCGGCGGTCAAATCCATTTTCGATTTCACCTTTGAGGATATCGTCCTCGAAGGATACGATCCGCATCCCTCCATCAGCGCGCCGATCGCCGTTTGAACGCCCGCTCATGACCCGTCCGGCGCAAAACGCGTCCCGTTCCGCACACCGCGCTTCCCCTTTGAAAGATCGAGGCGTTGTGACCGCCGCTCTGCACGAAGTCTCCTCGCCGCGCGCCGGGATCCACTGGATGCTGGTCACCACGTTTTTGTTCGCCTGTCAGGATTCGACCTCCGCCATCCTGCTCGCGACCTACCCCGCCATGGAGGTCACCTGGGCCCGGTATTTCGTGCATCTCGTCGTCATGACCGCCCTGATCTCCTGGCGTAACCCGGATCTCCTGCGCACGCGCCGCCCCGCCTTGCAGATTTTCCGATCGAGCCTCGCGCTGGGGTCCACCCTGTTCGGCATGCTCGGCCTGCAAGTCATGCCCCTGGTCGACGTCTCCGCCGTCGTCTGGGTCACCCCTGTGCTCGTGACCGCGCTTTCGGTGTTCCTGCTCGGCGAAAAAGTCAGCCTTGGCGGCTGGCTGAGCGTCCTCGCCGGACTGACAGGCGTCTGGGTGATCATCAATCCGACAGGGATCGAATTTTCTCCCGCGATGCTGTTCCCGTTTCTGTCAGCCTGGTCGGGCGCAACCTATCAGATCGCGACGCGGATGCTGCGGCTGAGCGACCCGCCCTTGACGACCCTGTTCTACACGGCGATCGTCGGCGTCGCCGTCTGCAGCACGTCGCTCCCGTTCACGGCCGTCATCCCCAACGCCAGGGACGCCGCTTTGATGCTGTTTCTCGGCAGTCTCGGGGTCGTCAGCCATTTCTGCATGATCCGCGCGTTCAACGCTGCGCCCGCCAATGTCGTCGCGCCCTTCGGGTATACGGCGCTGCTCTGGGCGAGCCTGTTCAGCGTCATTATTTTTTCCGCTATTCCCTCAACGCGCACATGGACCGGAGAAGCGATGATCGTCGGCGCAGGCCTGTTTATTTTCTGGCGCGAGCGCAGAAAGTGAAAACCCCCGCTCGCATTCGCGAAGCCGCCAGCGCCGACACCGCGCAGATCCTCGGCCTCATCCGCGAACTCGCCGAATACGAACATCTGTCGCAGGACGTCGAGGCGACGCAGGAGGCGATCGAGGCCGCGCTGTTTGGCCCGGGCCCAAAAGTCTTCTGCGACATCGCCGAGGAACAGGGGACGGCCGCCGGGATGGCGATCTGGTTTTACACCTTCTCGACCTTTCGCGGACGCTGCGGGATCTGGATCGAGGATCTTTACGTGCGCCCCGATTTCCGCGGCCAGGGCCTCGGCCGCGCGCTCATCGCGCGCGCCGCGCGCCGCTGCGCCGAAGAAAATCTCGGGCGGCTCGAATGGTCGGTCCTCGACTGGAATGAGCCCTCTATCGGCTTCTACAGGAAGCTTGGCGCGCGGCTGATGAGCGAGTGGACGATATGCCGCATGGAGGGCGAGGCGCTCCATGCGGTCGCCGGTCCCGTCCGGCCATGAGTCCGCCGCTCGCTCTCGTCGCCGCTGTCGCCAGCAACCGGGTCATCGGCGACGGCGATACCATGCCCTGGCGTTTGTCGAGCGATCTCAAGCGCTTCCGCGCCCTTACGATGGGCAAGCCTCTCATCATGGGACGCAAGACATTCCAGTCGATCGGGCAGGTCCTTCCCGGTCGGGAAACCATCATCGTCACCCGCGACGCGGCTTTTTCAGCGCCGCAAGCCGACGCTCCCTCGGCGGTTCATGTCGTCCACGATCTCGACGCCGCTCTCTCCGTGGCGGCGGCGCGGGCGGCGGCGATGGGCGCAGACGAAATGATCCTCGCCGGCGGCGGCGTTCTTTACGAGGCGCTGATGGATCGCGTTCAACGCATGTATCTGACCTTTGTCGACGCTGCCCCCGAAGGCGGAGTTCGGTTTCCCATCATCGATTGGTCGCAATGGATAGAGGAAAGCCGGATACGGCCGGCGCAGGGCCCGAAGGACGAAACGAGCTTCACCTTCGCCGAGTTTCTCCGGCGCTGAATCGAAACCCGTCCGCAAGCGATCGGAAGCCGCGATCATTGTCGTGCAGAAATAGCTCCCATATAAGGAGGCGGGCCGTCAGAGCGCCGCTTGCACTTGGCCCGGCGCGCTTCAGTCATATCGCGAAGAGAGATTCATGCCCTGGATTAATGACGGCGGAAATGGCGGCTCATGGAAACCCGGCCCAAGCGGCCCGTGGGGCCAAAAGCCAAGCGGCGGTCCGCCGCCGGATTTCGAGGATTTTCTCCGCCGCGGCCAGGACAAGGTCAAGCAGTGGATGCCGGGCGGTGGCGGAGCCTCGCTCGGCGGACGGGGTCTTCTCGCCCTGGTCCTCGTCGGCGTCATCCTCTGGCTCGTCTCCGGGTTCTACACGGTGGGGCCGAACGAAGTCGGTTTGAACAAGATATTCGGCCGCTACACCGGCAAGACCGGTCCCGGGCTGAACTATAATCTGCCGTTCCCGATCGGAGATGTGCAAAAGCTTCAGGTCACCGACCGCAACGCGATCAACATCGGCTTCGCGTTGCGGCAGGATTCCCGTACGCCCAATGCGCAATTGCAGACCGATCTGCCGGAAGAAAGCCTGATGCTGACCGGCGATGAAAACATCGCCGACGTCAAATTCGTCGTGATCTGGCAGATCGATCCTGTGCATCCCGAAGATTACGCCTTCAACATCGCCAACCAACGCGAAACGGTGAAGGCCGTGGCTGAAAGCGCCATGCGCGAGGTGATCGGCCGCAGCCAGATCCAGAAGATCCTGACCGCCGAGCGCAAGGTCATAGAACCCGCGGTGCAGGAGCTGATGCAGAAAATTCTCACCGAATACAAAGCGGGAATTCTGGTCCTTCAGGTTCAATTGCAATCGGTCGATCCACCCGAGCAGGTCATCGCGGCTTTCCGCGACGTGACGGCGGCCCAGCAGGACCAGAACCGCCTGCGCAACGAGGCCGAGGCCTACGCCAACCGGGTCGTTCCCGAGGCGCGCGGCAAGGCCGCCGCGACGGTTCAGGAAGCCGAGGGCTACCGGTTGCAGACCGTCGCCGAGGCTACCGGTCAGGCGTCGCGCTTCAACCAGATCTACGAACAGTACAAGAAGGCGCCCGACGTCACGCGGCAGCGGATCTATCTCGAAACCATGGAGCGCGTATTGGGCGGCATGGACAAGGTCATCATCGACCAAAGCGGCGCGGGAGGACTGGGCGTCGTTCCTTATTTGCCCCTCGGCGCCTTGCAGCCGGAAGGAGCGCGCAAATGAAGAACGTAGCCATTCTGGCGGGCGTCGCCGCCCTGATCGCTGTGTTGATCATCGCCTCCTTGTCCTTGTTCACGGTGCAGCAAACCGAACAGGCGCTCGTGCTCCGCTTCGGCGAACCGGTGTCCGGGCGCGGCCTGATCACCGATCCGGGGCTACACATGAAGATCCCCTTCATCGAAAATGTTGTCTACCTCGACAATCGGATCCTTGATCTTGAAGCGCCCAAGCAGGAAGTTCTGGCCTCCGACAACACCCGGATCGAGGTCGATTCATTTCTGCGCTACCGGATCGTCGATCCGCTGAAATTCTATCAGACGGTCGGCTCGATCCAGCGCGCGAACAGTCAGCTCGGTTTCATTTTGAATTCGGCCGTGCGGCGCGTTCTCGGCGAGGCCAATCTCACGCAAATCGTGCGCGACGACCGCGCCGCGCTCATGCTCAAGATCCGCGCTCAGGTCAATCAGGAGGGCTCTCGCCTCGGCATTGTCGCGACCGACGTGAGAATTCGCCGGGCCGACCTGCCGAAGCAGATTTCGGAGAAGGTTTTCAGCCGGATGCAGACCGAGCGCGCCCGCGAGGCGGCGGAATTCCGCGCTCAGGGCTCGGAGCAGGCGCAGACGATCACCGCCAAGGCCGACCGCGACGTGGTCGTGTTGCGCGGCGACGCGCAGCGCAAGGCGGATCAGACGAGGGGCGAAGGCGACGCGGAGCGGAACCGGATCTTCGCCGAGGCCTATGGAAAAGACCCTGATTTCTTCGCCTTCTACCGTTCCATGCAAGCCTACGAGACCGGCCTCAAGGGCAACGACACCCGCATGGTTCTCAGTCCGAAATCGGATTTCTTCCGCTTTTTCGGCACGCCTTCCGGACAAGGCGCCAAAACAGCCGGCTCATCCGCTGGCGCTCCAGCCGGGGCGCAATAAAGCGCCCCTCGCCCGGCCCGCCTCGCCTTGCGAGGGGAAAATTGCCCCGTCAAATCGGCGGCGCGCCTCTTGACCTATCCAAGGCTGTTCACCGCCCGCCATCGGGCGGCGGTCACGTTTTTATCGAGACTGATCTGGCCGACGATGGTTTCGAGCGCGATTTCGCGTGGTCGTTCAGCTGTGAGCGACGCGCTCACCTCGACCCGATCGGTGCCTTCGATGTCGGCGCTCTCGAGGCCGCGAAGATGCAGCGAGCCGGCGCAGAACCCGTCGACCAGCATCGCGCGGATATCGGCCTCCGAGACGCCCTTGCACACGACAGTGACGGCGTAGAAACTTTCAACCTCCGCGCTTTCGAGCGGCTGACGATTGATCAATCCGACGATCGGCCTCAGAACGAGGTTCACGAGAATCACCAGCGCGACGGCGACCGCGCCGCGGTCCCACTGTCCCGCGCCGGCCAAAAGCCCCACGGCGCCCGAACACCACAAGGTCGCGGCCGTGTTCAATCCGCGAACGTTGAGGCCCTCCTTGAAAATAACCCCGGCGCCCAGAAAACCTATTCCGGAGACCACCTGAGCGGCGACGCGGGTCGGCGCCGCATCCGTGAACTGACCGGCGAAAACGACATAGATCGCTGCGCCAAGCGAAACCAGCGTATTGGTCCTCAATCCTGCGAGGCGCTGGCGCCACTGGCGCTCAAAACCAATGGCCGATCCAAGAACGACAGCCGCAAAAAGATTAAAAGCGTCCCGCTCGAGGGACGGGTCGATGAATGAAGCCATGGGAGGCCGGTTCGGTTACAAAATCGAAGGAACTGGGCCGATAGGCCTCTCGCATGACAATTGAATGACCGAATTCCGTGAATGACAGATTCGTAAGAAGCGGTCAGCGGTATAGTCACTTAGTCTCCGCCCCGGCCGATGATCAGACGAACCGTGGGCGCGAGCTTCGAGGGCAGGGCGGCCTGAATCAGACTTTCGCGACAATCGGGAGCGCGACCATGACCGAACCGCCAAACACTGCCGCCGGAGCCCGTGCGACGCGCCAGGAGCGCTACGTCCTCGGCCGGAAACTGCGTCAGCGGGTCGCCCGAGAGTCTCATGCGCAATGTCCGCCCGCCGAGTCGCGCGACCCGATCGCGATCTTGACCGAAACAGACGGCGCGCGCCTCTCCGAACTGTTGCCGATCCGCTACCAGCGCATGGCCAAATCCCCGTTCACTTTCCTGCGGGGTGCGGCGGCGGTGATGGCGCATGACCTTTCGGGCCAGGCTTCGATAGGCGCCCATGTTCAGGCCTGCGGCGATTGCCATCTTCTGAATTTTGGCGTGTTCAACACGCCCGAATCGCAAATTCTTTTCGACATCAACGACTTCGACGAAACGCTCCCTGGCGTCGACTTCGCCGTCGATGTGAAGCGGCTCGCCGCAAGCGTCGCCGTCGCCGCGCGCGACGCGGGAGGGTCTGACCGAAAGGCGAAAAGCCTCGCCCGGGCGGCGGTGGAGTCCTACCGGGAATTCATTCTCGAACTCGCCGCCAAATCACCGCTTCAAATCTGGCACACGCGGATGGAGATCGACCGCGAACTTGAGCTTGTCGGCGATGACAAGCTTCGCGGCAAGTTGCGCTCGACCATCGTCAAAGCGAAAAAAGATCTCGACGCGGACGACAACTTTCCTCATCTCGCGGCCAGCAAAAATGGAATCGCTTCGATCGAAAACCGTCCGCCGCTGATTTATCATTTTCCCGCCGGCGCGGACAAAGATCAGACCATCAAGGCGAGGACCGTGTTTTCGATCTACCGTCATTCGCTCCTGCCCGAGCGGCGGGCCTTGGCGGAGCATTATGACCTTCGCGACGTCGCGATGAAGGTGGTCGGGGTCGGCAGCGTCGGAACATTCTGCGCGATCGGACTCTTCATGTCCGCAGATTCCGAGCCGTTGTTTCTGCAGGTCAAGCAGGCGTTGCCTTCGGTCCTCGAAAAAATCGCAGCGCCCCCGGCCGGTTGGGTCAATCAGGGCAGCCGGGTCGCCGACGGGCAGCGCGCCCTGCAGGCGGCCAGCGATATTTTCCTCAGCTGGACATTGGACGAGAAAACGAACAGATTTTTCTACGTGCGCCAGCTCAAGAACCGGCGTCTTGGCTCAATCGGCGAAATCATCGAAGCCAAGGCGCTCGACGTCTACGCCAACCTCTGCGGACGCACCCTCGCGCGCGCCCACGCCCGCACCGGCGATCCGGCCCTCATCGCCGGATATATGGGAAAATCGGCGGTTTTCGACGACGCCATCGCGGCCTTCGCAATGGCCTACGCCAAGCAGACCGATTACGATCATGCGTGTTTGGTCGCCGCGCTGGACCCAAGGACGGGATTGCCGACGCGGACGCTCGAACGCGGCGCTCAAGGCCATTGAACGAGGCGTCAGGCCTCGACCGACGCCCGCTTTGAACCCGGCGGGATTTGGTCTAAAGATTGACTTCCCGCCCTAAAAGGGGCCGCTCGACCGGATGAGCGGCGCGTCCGTCCTTCGCCCGCAGGGCGCGATCAATGTCTGGGCTGGCGATCTATTTTTTTGCGGGCGATCGATATTTTTTGAAGGAGATGAGATTGTCTGGTCCTTGCTCGAAATCCCGCGTCGCCGCGAGGCCGCTTGCTTTCTCTCCGGGGTCCGGGCGTCGGAGCGGCTGCATGCTGGGGCTTGCGGCGTTCGTCGCGGCCGCGCTGGCGATCGTCGGCGCGCCAGGCGCTTTCGCACGGGGCCCTGATTCGCTCGCGGATCTCGCCGACGCGGTGAGCGACACCGTCGTCAATATCTCCGCGACCCAGACGATCGACGAGAAACGCGCCGGAGGGGATTCTCTTCAGGTTGAGCCCGGGACGCCGTTCGATGATCTTTTCGAGGAATTCTTCCGGCGTCACCAGCAAGGCGGAAAAGGGGGCAAGGGCGGCCAGGGGGACAATATGCCCGGGCGCCCGCACGAACGGCGCTCCAATTCGCTCGGCTCCGGGTTTGTCATCGACCCGTCCGGCATCGTCATCACCAACAATCATGTGATCGCGGACGCGAACGAGGTCACCGTCATCTTCACCGACGGCCAGAAACTGAAGGCTGAAGTGATCGGAAAAGACGCGAAAGTGGATGTGGCGGTCCTGCGCGTCAAACCCGACAAGCCGCTCAAGGCGGCGAAATTCGGCGCAAGCGAAAACATGCGGGTGGGCGATTGGGTCGTCGCCGTCGGCAATCCCTTCGGCCTTGGCGGAACCGTGACGGCGGGCATCATTTCAGCGCGCAACCGGAACATCGATTCCGGGCCGTACGATAATTATTTCCAGACCGACGCGGCGATCAACAAGGGCAATTCCGGCGGGCCCCTGTTCAACATGGCGGGCGAGGTGATCGGCATCAACACCGCGATCCTTTCTCCGTCCGGAGGCTCGATCGGCATCGGCTTTGCGACCCCTGCGGCGACGGTCATGCCCGTCATCGAACAACTTCAGAAATTCGGCGAGACGCGGCGCGGCTGGCTTGGCGTGCGGATTCAGAATGTCGACGACACGATTGCCGAAAGCCTCAACCTTGGCGCGGCGCGCGGCGCGCTCATCGCCGGAACCGACGACAAGGGGCCGGCCAAGGCGGCGGGCCTTCAGACCGGCGACGTCATCGTCAAATTCGACGGCGTCGAGATCAAGGAATCGCGTGACCTCCCCAAGATTGTCGCGCAGGCGCCGGTCGGCAAGGATGTCGACGTGACCGTCCTGCGCCAGGGCAAGGAGATCATCAAGAAGATCCGGCTGGGCCGCCTTGAGGACAACGAGAAGCAGGCTTCGCTTTCGACGAAGGGCGGGCCGCCCGAGAAGACCCAGGTTGCGGGCCCGGTGGGCAAGGCGCTGGGCATGGAGTTCGCCGGCCTGTCCGAGGAGCTGCGTCAGAAATTCTCGATCAAGCCAAGCGTCGTCGCGGGCGTCGTCGTGACGGCGGTCGATCCCGATTCGGCGGCCGCTGAAAAGCGTATCCAGCCCGGCGAAGTCATCGTCGAGATCAACCAGGAGCAGGTCAAGGATCCTGCGGAAATCGCCAAGAAAATGGCGGCGCTCAAAACCGCGGGCAAGAAATCGGCGCTGCTGCTCGTCGCCAATGGACAAGGAGAGGTGCGATTCGTGGCGCTCGCCTTGCCCGAGAAATGATCCGGGGCCTGCGGCTGCGCACTTGCGGGCGCCCCGGCTCATGGTTATAAGCGGGGCTCCAAAGCGGTCCTGGACCGCACAGTCGGAGTGTAGCGCAGCCTGGTAGCGCACCTGCTTCGGGAGCAGGGGGCCGGAGGTTCGAATCCTCTCACTCCGACCAATAAAACTCTCTTCTCTGCGCCCATTTAAGACAAGCTCCGCCCATTTAAAACAAAGCCTTCGCCCCCCTCCCCCCAGTTTTAAAAATGCGGCGAACGGCGTTCACTTGAGGCTGGCTCGACTGCGAACGCCGCAAATCTTCTGGCGGATCGTCTTCGGGCAGATCGTCTTCGGGCGGATCGAAAAATGAAGCGAGCGCAGCAGCGGCCAAATCCGCCGGATCCTCTTGCGACAGGGCGCTGCGTCTGGCCGGGCGCCGATCCCATCTATCTCGCCTATCACGACGAGGAATGGGGGACGCCCGAGCGCGACGACAGGGCGCTCTACGAGAAACTCGTACTCGACGGCTTCCAGGCCGGGCTCTCGTGGATCACCATCCTGCGCCGGCGCGACGCGTTCCGCGCGGCCTTCGATCAGTTCGATCCTGAAAAGATCGCTTCATACGACGCGGCCAAGGTCGAAGCCCTGATGCAGGACGCGGGCATTATCCGCAACCGCGCCAAGATCGTCGGAGCGATCGCCTCCGCCCGCGCCTACCTCGACATTCAGCAGCGCGAAGGGTTCTCGAACTATCTCTGGGGGTTCTTCGACGGACTGAGCGTCCAGAACGCCTATCGGACATCCGCGGAGATTCCCGCCCAGACCGAGTTATCGGCGACAATAGCCAAGGATCTGAAACAGAGGGGCTTCCATTTCTGCGGCCCGACGATCGTCTATGCGTTCTGCCAGGCCACAGGCATGGTCAACGATCATCTCGTCTCCTGCGGGCGGCACAAGGCATGCGCCGCCCTGGCGCGAAAACAGAAAAAATGAACTCGCTCTGCGCCTCTCTCAAAAGTCGCTGGCGATTCCCTTGACCTCCCAATCTCCGTAGCGGACCGGCTCTGGACCGTCGCGGCCATCGATTTCCTTCGGCCGCGCAATCGCCTCGCGTTCGGCGCGGAGCCGACGCTCGTTCGCCTCCGCGAGCGCGCGCCGGGCCTCCGGGGTGAGCGCCGGGCGGCGCGCGCCGCTTCCGTCCTCGTTTTTTCCCAGCTTATTCATGCCGCTTTCTCGTCATAGCTATAAATGTGGCGCCTAGAGCGCTTTCCGATCGCATGTCTACGTCTGTATCCGTCCGAAATCTTACACGCACTGTACCCGATCATGGTATAAAAGCGGATGATTCTTCAGCAAAGCCTTGGTCTTCGGCCAAACCTTCGGACCGGAGTATAAGTTTGAACGCACCTCCGCGTCCGCCCTCGGCCAAGCGACCGGTCCGCAAGGCGTCGAACAACCGGCCGAGCCAGATGGCTTCCGCGGAATCCCAAAGACAAGAAGCTGAGCATCATCCCGGACTTCCCGCCCGTCTCGCCGCCGCCGCGATCTTTGGGGACATTATCGCCAAAGGCCATTCCCTGGAGGAATGTTTCAGCGCCGGGGCCATTCCGGCCCGGCTTGGCGGCCTCGCGCCCCGCGACGTCGCGCTCGCGCGATCGATCGTGACGGCGGGCCTGCGCCGTCTCGGAACGATCCGGGCGGCGCTGGCCGCGCTTCTGGACAAGGGCTTGCCGCGTCAGGCGGCGCACCTCGAATGGAGCCTCATCGCCGGCGCGGCGCAGATCCTGTTTCTCGATGTGCCCGATCACGCCGCCGTCGACCTCGCCGTTCGCGCCGCCCGCCTCGAATCGAAGACCGCGCCGTTCGCCGGCCTCGTCAACGCCGTCTTGCGCAATCTGATTCGCGGCCGCGAGAAAATCCTCGCGGAGAGCGATCCTCTCGAACACGACACGCCGCCCTGGCTCGGCGCGCGCTGGCGCAAGACCTATGGCGACGATCTCGCTTTCGCCATCGCCCGCGCCAATCGCGCCGAACCGACGCTCGATCTGACTGTGAAGTCCGATCCTGAGCTTTGGGCGCAGCGGCTGGGAGGACGGCTTTTGCCGACCGGCTCGATCCGGCTCACAACCCACACGCCGGTCACGGAACTTCCCGGATTCGCCGAAGGCGAATGGTGGATACAGGACGCGGCGGCGGCTCTGCCCGCCCGCCTCCTTGGGGTTGCCCCCGGCATGCGCGTGGGCGATTTTTGCGCCGCGCCCGGCGGCAAGGCGGCGCAGCTCGCGGCGGCGGGCGCGGACGTCACGGCGATCGACCGTTCGGCCGAACGGCTGAAACGGCTCGCCGCCAATTTCGAGCGCCTGCGCCTTCACGCGGACGTCATCGTGGCCGATATCGTCAGCCTCAAGGCGCCGCCCTTCGACGCCGTGCTGGTGGACGCGCCCTGTCTTTCCACGGGCACGATCAGACGCCACCCCGACATCGCCTGGACCAAGAAGCCGGGCGACATCGCCGCTTTGTCCGCGATCCAGGCCCGCATGCTCGACAAGGCGGTCGAACTCGTGAAACCGGGCGGCCAGATCGTCTATTGCACCTGTTCGATCGAACCCGAGGAAGGCGAAATGCAGATCGCCGCGCTGCTGCGCCGCAATCCGGATGTGGCGCGCGTGCCGATCAGACCATCGGAAGTCGGCGGTCTCGACGAAATTCTGAATGAAAACGGAGAGTTGCGCAGTCTGCCGCCGCACCTTCCGGCGGACGAGGACAGGCTCGCCGGCCTTGATGGTTTTTTCGCCGCCCGCCTCGTGCGGCGGCCCTGACCACGCCGCCCGCCTGAGAAATTAACCATTTTAGTACACCCTTACTTGTGAATGCGGCCCTGGAGGAATGCGGCTCCGGCGCGACGCGCCGAGCCGACAGCGTTCAACCGGCGAAGCTCAATGACGTCAAAGGCTTCAGCCCGCTGGACGCCGCTGGCCGAAATGGGCAAACAAGGAGCGCCATCGCGCGCGACTCGAATCGGACGGGGCCGAAATTTACCGCGAACATGAGGAAACGAATTTCGTGGCCGGCGTGACATTCAATGACCGGTTGCGCGTCGCGGGCCGTCTCGCCGCGCGCGCGGCGGCGGCGGCGGCCCGCATTTTCCGCACGCCCTTGCTGGCGGTCGCGGGGTTGAGGCGGCGCGCGCCGGTCCGTCTGCTCATCGCGCCACAGGACATCCGGACCAGCGATCCGACGCTCGCCGCCGATATCTACGCCGGATATTTCGCGTTCGGCGGCAAGATCGTCAATGCGCACGGACGTTCGCCGTTCGAGCTGGAGCCGGGCTCTCCGGCATGGGCGCGCGCGCTCGCGGGTTTCAGTTGGCTGCGCCACCTGCGCGCCGCCGATACGGCCATCGCCCGGGCCAACGCCCGCGCCCTCGTCGATGATTTCCTGACTCTCGCCGGCCAGCCAGGCCACAGCGAGGCCTGGGAGCCGCAGGTCGTGGCGCGCCGCCTGCTTGCGTTCCTGTCGCAATCACCGATCATTCTCGAAGGCGCCGACCGCGCCTTTTATCGCCGCTTCATGAAGGGGATCGGACGCTCGCAGGCCTTTCTCGAGCGCAAACTGGCGATGGGCCTGCAAGGCGAGGCAAGGCTCGCCGCGTTGATCGCGCTTGCGGAACTCGGTCTGTGCGCGGAGGGTCCAAACAAGACGCAGCAGAGAAGCACAAGGCTCCTCACCGACGAACTGACGCGGCGGATACTTCCCGACGGCGGACACGTCAGCCGCAATCCGCAGGTTCTGATCGATTTGCTGCTCGATCTTCTTCCGCTGCGGCAGGCTTACGCCGCGCGCGGCCTGCAGCCGCCGGCGCAGCTCCTCAACGCGATCGACCGCATGATGCCGATGCTGCGCCTGTTCCGGCATGGCGACGGAACGCTCGCCCTGTTCAACGGCATGGGGGTGACGCAGCCCGAATTGCTGGCGACCGTTCTCGCCTATGACGACGTTCGCGCCCGCGCACTGACGAACGCGCCGCATTCCGGCTATCAGCGCCTCGAAGCGCCCGACGCGATCGTTCTCGCCGACGCCGGCCGGCCGCCGCCCAAGGATTTCTCCCAGCGCGCCCACGCCGGCTGTGCATCATTCGAAATGTCGATCGGCGCGTTCCGGCTCGTCGTCAATTGCGGCGCGCCCGACGCCAACCGGCCTGCGGCCCGCGAAGCCGCGCGGACCACCGCGGCGCATTCGACCCTGATCATCGACGACACGTCGTCGTGCCGCTTCGCCGCGCAGGCGGGGATGAGCAAATGGCTCGGCGGAGAGATGGTGTCGGGACCAGACAGCGTCGATGTCGAGCGGTTCGACGACGCCTCGACATCGAGCCTGACCGTCGCGCATAACGGCTACGATTCGCGATTCGGCTTCATTCATGAACGCCAGCTTTCGCTGCACAAGGACGGCAGACGGCTCGACGGCGTCGACCGCCTTCGCCCAACGATCTCGCACCCCGAGAACCGCTCCTTCGTCGTGCGTTTCCATATTCATCCCGGCGTCCGCCTGAAGCGGGTGCGCGCGGGCTATGCTGTCCTCTGCGTGCTTCCCAGCGGCCGGCGCTGGCTGTTCGAGAGCCCGAGGCTCCCGGTCGAGATCGAGGAGAGCATCTTTTTCGCCGGTCCCGACGGGCCGCGAAGCTGCGCCCAGATCGCCGTTCACGGCTATACATTGGACGATTCCGAGGTCGAATGGAGTTTCCTTCAGGCCGAACGGAAGAAAGAGTGACTTCCGTTCGATAGATCGCCGCGCCGACGCTGCTTTACGCCTCCGGCGCGCGCGTCTACACATTTATCCTGGGCGGGCGGAAGATTCGTCTGGCGCAAGGGATCGAAAGGGAGTTCCGGATGACCAGGGGCGGGAAGTTCAAGACCATCGCAGCGGCGGCCTTCGCGGCGCTCGCCTGCATGGGCGGCGAGGCGGGCGCCGCGCAGTGCGGCAACACGGGCGCCGGCTTCGATGCATGGAAACAGCAATTCGCCAACGAAGCGAAGGGACGATACAGCGCCAACGCGATCGCGGCGCTTATGAGCACCCACTACAACACCGCGACCATCGCCGCCGACCGCGGCCAGAAGAGCTTCCATTTGTCGCTCGACCAGTTTCTCGCCAAGCGGGGCGGCTCGGCCATCGCCGCGCGCGGACGGGCGTTAAAGCAATCCAACGCCGCCCTGTTCGCCAGCATTCAGCAGCGCTATGGCGTCCCGCCGGGGCCGCTCATCGCCATCTGGGGCATGGAGACGGGATTTGGCGCCGTGCATGGCAACCAGAACGCGCTGTCGGCCGTCGCGACGCTCGCCTACGACTGCCGCCGGACGGCTTACTTCACCGACCAGCTCGACGCCGCCCTGACGCTCGTCGACCATGGAGTCCTCAACGCCAACACGCGCGGCTCCATGCATGGCGAAGTCGGCCAGACGCAATTCATGCCGAAAAACATCCTCAATTACGGCGGCGGAGGCAATCTCGACACGTCGTCGGGAGCGCTGAACGCGACGGCGAATTTCCTGCGGGCCCATGGCTGGAGCCCCGGCGCCGGTTATCAGCCGGGCGAACCCAATTTCGCCGCGCTCCAGGCCTGGAACGCCGCCTCGGTGTATCAGCAGGCGATTGCGATCGTCGGGCGGCAGATCGACGAAGGCGGCGGGAGACACTGAGACGGCGAGGGAGAGCCACGGTCTGACAAAGACCTCTAGCCTTCTTCCTCGACGTCCCTCGACCGCAACCTGTGGATAGAAGCCGCGCTCGAATAGAAAACGCGGCGGGCGGCGGGCATGATAAACCCGTCCGCCGCCCTCAGTCCGCAAAGTCCGCGTGAACAAAAGCCGAATCTTCACCATCGCCCCCGGCGCGCCCTTCCTGCGGACCTTCGCGGAGGCGCTTCTCGACGGCCTCGTCGTCGAAGGATTCTCGCGCCGCCTTTCTCCGCTCGACCTCGCCTCGGCCACCATCTATGTGCCGACGCGTCGATCCGCGCGGGCGCTCCTTGCCGAACTCGTCCGCGCTCTGGGACGGTCTTCGATTCTGGCCCCGCGCATCCTGCCGCTCGGCGCGCTGGAGGATGCGGAGACCCGGCTATATTTCGACGATGACGCTATCGATCGCGCGCACGCGCCGGAACTCTCGCCCGCCATGGGCGAAACCGCGCGGCGGATGCGGCTCGCCGAGATGATCCTGACCTGGGCGCAAGTCTTGAAACACGCCATCGTGTCCGTCGGCCCGCAAGGCGAGTATCAGCTCGACGAAGCCGAAGCGTTCCACGTGGCGGCGAGCGCGGCGGACGCCTGGCATCTGGCGGGGGAGCTGGCGGGCCTCATCGACGAATTGATCATCGAGGACGTCGCCTGGAACAGGCTCGATCCATTGGTTCTGCCGGAGTTCGACCGTTACTGGGGCATCACCCTCGCCTTCCTCACCATCGCCATCACGGAATGGCCGAGGATTCTCGCCGGCTTCGGCGTGGTCGATCGGGCGCGGCGCCAGGTTGAACTCGTCGAGGCGCAAAGCCAGCGCCTGAAAGAAGAGCGCGGCGAGGGTCCGGTGATCGCCATTGGCTCCACCGGCACCAACCGGGCGACGGCGCGCCTCCTTGCCGCCATCGCCGCCTCGCCCCGCGGCGCGGTGGTGCTTCCAGGTCTTGATCTGTCGCTCGACGCCGGAGCATGGGCGCTGATCTCGGGCGGCGGCCAGGCGGACGACGAGCCCTCGTTCACCCATCCGCAGGCTGCGCTCAGCCGCTTGTTGAAAGCGCTGAAGGTTCAGCGCGAGGACGTTTTGAGCCTGGGCGCAGTCGCTCCCGGGCGCGCCGCCCGCGCGCGCTTTGTGTCCGAGGCGTTGCGGCCGGCGGCAGCGACCAGCGCATGGATCGGCTACCGCGCGGGTCTTGCGGACGGCGAACTCTCCCGCGCGCTGGCGGACGTCGCGCTGATCGAGGCGAGTGACGAACGGGAGGAAGCGCTCTGTCTCGCCATCGCCCTGCGCGAGGCGCTGGAGACCCCGGGCGAGACAGCGGCGCTCGTCACCCCGGACCGCGAACTCGCCCGCCGCGTCGGGGCGGAGCTCCTGCGCTGGGGGATCGAGATCGAGGACACCGCAGGCGAACCCTTGAGCGCTTGCCCTCACGGCGTTCTCGCCCGCCTTGTGGCCGGCTGCGCGGCGGACGGACTGACCGCGCAAAGCCTGAGCGGCCTGCTCGCGCATCCATACCTGCGGCTTGGACTTGAACGCCGCGAGATTGATCGGCTCGCGCCGCAGCTCGAGATCGGCGTCTTGCGCTCTCCCTCCGCCGCGGGACCGCTGCGGGACAGGGTCCGCGGCGATCCGGGCACCCTCATCGCGCGGGCGAAAGCGGAAGCGGCCGATCGTTTCGCGCATCCGGCGAGGCGGCGCATTTCGCCGCCCGAATGGGAGGCGCTGGAAGATCTTCTCGTCCGCGTCGGCGCGGGACTGAAGCCCCTGTTCGATCTTGAGGGGCCGCAATGCCTCAAGACCTGGATCGGCGCGCACCGCGCGGCGCTGGCCGCCATCGCCGACCAGGACCGCGCCGACCAGGACCGGGACAGCGCCAGTCTCGACGCTCTCGAAGCCCTGTTCGACGATCTCGCCGAGTCAGCGACGCCCGGCATGGTCTTCGACAGCGAATCCTATGACCGTTTCTTCGCGGCGGTCGCTGGCGCAACCGTCGTGCGCGACAAAAGGACGGTTCATCCGCGCCTGAAAATATACGGCCTCCTCGAGGCCCGCCTGATGGAGGCCGACCTGATACTGATCGGGGGGCTCGACGAGACCGTGTGGCCGCCGCTCGCCCGCACCGACGCGTTTCTGAACCGGCCGATGCGCGCCGCGCTGGGATTGACCCCGCCGGAACGCAAACTCGGGCAGACCGCGCATGATTTCGAGCAGGCGATGGGACGGACCCGGGTGATCCTGAGCCGCGCGGCGAAACGGGGCGGTTCTCCGACCGTCGCCTCGCGTTTCATCCAGCGCATGGCGGCGGTGGCGGATCGCGAGCTCGACGAATGCCGCGCGCGCGGCGACGCCTATCTGCGGCTCGCCCGGACGATCGACCGGCCGGACAAAACGGCGCCAGCGCTGAGGCGGCCGGAGCCAAAGCCTCAAATCGCCCTGCGCCCCACCCGGCTGAGCGTCACGGCGATCGAGAAACTGCGGCGCGATCCTTACGCCATCTACGCCGAACATGTTCTCGGCCTGTTTGAACTCCGCGCTCTTGGCGCAGCCCCGGAGGCGGCGGAACTCGGCGGCGCGGTCCACGCCGCGCTGGAGCAGTTCGGGAGAAAATATCCCGGCCCGCATCTGCCGTCCCAGGATGAGGCGAGGCGGCAATTGCGCGTTCTCGTCCGGACCGCGGTCGCCGCCGCGCATCTCGACGATCCCTCCTTCGAGGCCTTGCGTTGGCCCTGGATCGAAAAGACGATCGATTTTTGCCTCGGCTTCGAAGCAAGGCGGCGCCCTTCGATCGCCTCGTTGCTGGTTGAATGCGCCGGCGAGATCGACATTCCCCTCGCCGACGGGACGCGCTTCACGCTGTCGGCTCGCGCCGACCGCATCGAGATCGGTCAGGACGGGCGCGTGACGCTGGTCGATTACAAGACCGGAACGCCGCCCGGCGCGCAGGAGATATTGGTGGGCTTCGCGCCGCAGCTCACGCTCGAAGCCGCGATGGCGTCGCGCGGAGCGTTCTCTCTTCCCGCCGACGTCGGCGCCCTCGACGCGCTCTATGTCAAACTGGGCGGTCCGGGAGGCGGCAAGGAACATTTGGTGGCGTTCAAAGGCGGTCCAGACTTCCTCGAGGTCGCGGAGGCGCATTTCATCGGGCTCGTCGATTTGCTCGAACAGTTCCGCGATCCGGGAACGCCCTACCCGCCTCGCCCCTTTCCAAAATTCGCCGCCGCCTACAATTGCTACGACCATCTCGCCCGGGTCAGGGAATGGTCGCTGAGCGGCGAACCGGACGGCGCCGGCGCGCAGAGCGGCGCATGAGCGCGATAATCGACCTTCCAGCGCATACGCTCGCAAAGCAGCGCGCCGCCTCCGATCCGGCCGCCTCGGCCTGGGTCTCGGCCAACGCCGGATCAGGTAAAACGCATGTGCTGATCCAGCGCGTGGTGCGGCTTCTCCTTGAGGGTACGGCGCCCTCGAAAATCCTCTGCCTGACCTTCACCAAGGCGGCGGCGGCCAACATGGCTTCGCGCGTTTTCGAAATGCTGGCGCTCTGGACGCGGCTGTCCGACGAGGACCTGAGGGAGGCGATCATCGCGACAGGCGCTCCCGCCCCGACGGGCGTCGCCCTCGACGCGGCGAGAACGCTGTTCGCGCGGACCGTCGAGACGCCCGGCGGGCTCAAAATCCAGACCATCCACGCGTTTTGCGAAATGCTGCTCCACCTGTTTCCGTTCGAGGCCAATGTCGCCGCGCGTTTCGAGGTGGCGGATGAGCCGCGTCAGGCCGAACTCCTCGCTCGCGCGCGGCGCGAGGTTCTGGCCGGCGTCAGCGGCGATCCTCGCGGGCTTGGCGCCCATATCGCGCGGCTCGTGGACGAATGTTCGCCCGCCGATTTCGAGGCTCTGATCAAGGAGGCGATGGCGTTTCGCGGCCTGCGCGAGCTTTGGGACAAGGATCCTGAACAAGATCTGAGAAAGGCTCTACATCTGGCCGCGGGCCGCGACGGCGCCGCGGTCGAGCGGGATATCATCGAGAACGGACTATCCCCGGCGCTTTGGCCCGATGTCGCCCACTGGCTCGATCACGGCGGTTCGACCGACCAGAAGCTGGCGAAGCAGTTCCGCGACGCGGCCGCCGCGCGAGAAATCGCCGCGGGGCGGGCGTCCCAGGGCGATCTGCTGTTTTGTTCTCAAGATTGCGTCGCCGCCTATCTCGCGATCTTTTTCATCGATGCGGGCGAGGGACACGCAAGATCCAGCCTGGCGACAAAAAAGCCTGCCGCCCTCCGCCCGGACCTCGCGGCCATGCTCTACGCCGAGCAAGCGCGGCTCGAACCGCTTCGCATCGAGCGCAGGTCCGCCGCGACGCTGTCCCGGACCCTGGCGCTGCTCGGGGCGGTTCAGGCGGTCTTCACCCGCTATCATGCGATCAAAGCGGCGCGAGGGATTCTGGATTTCGACGATCTCGTCGAGCGCGCCCTGGCCCTGGTCGAGCGATCGGACGCCGCCTGGGTGCTGTACAAGCTCGACGCGGGAATCGACCACATTCTCGTCGATGAAGCGCAGGACACGAGCGCTCCGCAATGGCGAATCCTCGAGCGGCTCACGGGCGATTTCGCCGGGGCCGGGCGAGGCGGGAGACCGCGCACGTTCTTCGCGGTCGGCGACGAAAAGCAGTCGATTTTTTCGTTCCAGGGCGCAGCGCCCGAAATGTTCGCGCAGATGCTGCGACGGTTCCGGGTCAAATTCAGCGCGGGAGAGGCCGCCTTCGAACATGTGCGCCTCGGCTTGTCGTTCCGCTCGTCTCCCGGCATTTTGAGCGCCGTCGATCAGGTGTTCGAGCATGGCGAGCATCAAAGCGGGCTCATCGCAGACGACGACCTCTGGATGCCGCACGAGGCGTTGAAGAGGTATTTGCCGGGCCTTGTCGAAATCTGGCCGCCCGTTGGACCGGAAGCCCGGGAAGACCCACGCGACTGGAAACTGCCGCTCGACATTCGCGATTCGCAAGATCCCGTCGCGCTCGTCGCCGATCGCGTCGCCCGGAAGATCGCGCTGCTGATCGCCGAGACAGGCGAAACGGTGTTCGACACGCGCGACAGGCGGCCTCGCGCGATTCGCGCCGGAGACATATTGATCCTCGTGCGAAGACGGGGGCCGCTGTTCGAGGCCCTGATCCGCGCCTTGAAGAACTGCAATGTGCCCGTCGCGGGCGCCGACCGGCTTGAACTCGCGGATCATATCGCGATCATGGACCTTGTCGCCGCCGGCCGGACGGCGCTGTTGCCGCAGGACGATCTGACGCTCGCCTGCGTGCTCAAATCGCCGCTGATCGGACTTGACGACGACGATCTGCTGGCCTTTGCGCCGAACCGGAGCGGCAGCCTTTTCGACGCTCTCGCGCATTCGGGGGAGCCCCGCCACACGCGCGCCTTCGCCAGAATCGCCGCCTGGCGCGCCCGCGCGGCGCAAAGCCCGTTCGCCTTTTATTCGAGCCTGCTCTGCGAGGACGGCGGCCGCCTTGCCTTCGCGGCGCGGCTCGGGGCCGAGGCGGCCGACGCGGTGGACGAATTCCTGCGTCTCGCCCTGTCGCACGACAACGAGTCCGCGCCGTCCCTCGTCGCCTTTCTCGACACTTTCGAGAACATGGAATGTTCCATCAAACGCGACATGGAGACCGGCGCCGACGCCGTCCGCGTGATGACCGTCCATGCGGCCAAGGGTCTTGAAGCCAAGATCGTGTTCCTGCCCGACACCTGCGGCGCGCCGACGCATCGCCACGACCCGAAACTCTTCAAGCTGAGCTCCGGCCGCGATGACCAGCCCTTGCTGGCGTGGTCGCCGAAGAGCGCGCTCGACTGTCCCGCGACAGCCGAGGCCCGGACCAGGGCGAGGGCGGCGGCTCTCGAAGAATACAGGCGGCTTCTTTACGTCGCGCTGACGCGGGCCGAAGAGAGGCTCTACATCGCCGGATGCCATGGGGCGAAAGGCCCGAGTCCGCAGTGCTGGGCGACGATGATCTTGGCGACGCTCGGCCAGGGCGGCGATTTTGAATCTTTTCCCGCATTTTGGAATATTGACGACAAAATCCTGCGCCGGGCGAGCGGTTCGTCTGCATCAACGTCAATCGATAGCCCGCCACCGCCGGCGCCTCCCGTGGCGGCGCCCGACTGGCTGGCGCGTCCGGCTTTCGAGGAAGCTCGGGACGCTCCGCTGGTGCGGCCCTCGGGGGCCCTCGCCTCGAGAAGCGGCTTTATAAGCGGCTCGGACGCTCCGCCGGCGACCACGGCTCGTCGTCTCGCGATGGAGCAAGGCAGGCTGGCGCATCTGTTGTTGCAATATCTGCCGGGTCTCGCGCCCGATCTTCGCAGGACGGCGGCGCTGAACTATCTTGCCGCCGCGGCGGGCGGTCTTGGCGCGGCCTGGCGACAGGCGCTTGCGGACAAGATCATCGCCGTCCTCGACCTGCCCGCCCTCAAAGACCTGTTTTCGCCGGGCTCCATTGCGGAAGCCCCCCTCGAAGGCGCCGTCGCCTTGCCGGGCGGGCGCAAAATCGCCGTCGCCGGTCAGGTCGATCGAATCGCGGAGACGCCGGAGGCGGTGCTGGTCGCCGATTTCAAGACGAGAGGCGGCGCGGCCGGCGGCGTCCCCGCGAGCTATATCGCGCAGATGGCGCTTTACCGCGCAGTTCTCGCCCCCCTCTGGCCCGGAAAGCCATTGCGGATGAGTCTGGTCTGGATCGACGACGCGAGCGTCGTCGAGCTTGAGACCGGCGCTCTCGATGCGGCTCTCGCCTCAATTGAAACGGATTGATCGACCCAGCCTGACTTGACGCCCGCCCCCGCTCTTCCTAGGTTCAGGTTCTTCTATTCCAGCGACGAGAGCCCCCATGTCCACTGTGAAAGTTACAGACGCCACGTTCGATGCGGACGTGGTGAAAGCCGGCGGCCCTGTCGTCGTCGATTTCTGGGCCGAATGGTGCGGGCCGTGCAAGATGATCGGACCCTCGCTCGAGGAAATCGCCAAGGAGCTGGACGGGAAAGTGACGATCGCGAAGCTCAACGTCGACGAAAATCCGGGCGTCGCGGGCGCTTACGGGATTCGCTCCATTCCGACCCTCATGCTGTTCAAGGGCGGCAAAATGGCTTCGACGAAGGTCGGGGCGGCGCCCAAGAGCGAATTGAAGAAATGGATCAGCGAAGGCATTTGAGCCGCCGCCCCATTTACCCGCCTGATGAAGGAGCGGGAGTGTGATAAAAGACCTCGAGAGAGGTCTTTTTTGTTTCGGCCGCGCTCCAGAGAGCGGGACAAGAACCTCCCCCATCGAAATCGCCGCTTTGAAGGAGCTTCGGGGCGATCCCATGCGCATCTATTCCGTCAAGGAAATCTTCCTGACCTTGCAGGGGGAAGGCGCGCACGCCGGGCGCGCCGCGGTGTTTTGCCGCTTTTCCGGCTGCAATCTCTGGTCGGGCCATGACAAGGACCGCGCCGGCGCGGACTGCTTCTTCTGCGACACTGATTTCGTCGGGACGGACGGGATCGGCGGCGGCAAATTCGCCCACGCGGGGGAGCTGGCCCTCGCGATCGAGCGGACCTGGGACGCGGGCGCGACTGACCGGTTCGTCGTTTTCACCGGCGGCGAACCGCTGTTGCAACTCGACGCGGCGCTGATCGAAGCCGTCCACGCGCACGGCTTCGAGATCGCGGTTGAAACCAACGGAACCCTTCCGCCGCCGGACGGCCTCGACTGGATCTGCGTCAGTCCCAAGGCCGGAGCGGACCTCGTCGCCCGGAAGGGATCCGAATTGAAGCTCGTCTTTCCGCAGGAGGGTCTTGGGCCCGAAGATGTCGCCGACCTTGCCTTCGAGCGGTTCTGGCTTCAACCCATGGACGGCGCCAACATCGCTGAGAACACGAAGGCGGCGGTGGCCTATTGCCTCGCCCATCCGCACTGGCGCCTCAGCGTCCAGACCCACAAGATGATCGGCGTCCCGTGAGCCTCTCACGAGTCCCGCACTCTCCCCTCGCGTCGAAGTTTAGCTCATGAAAATCACGCAAGCCTTCAGTTTCGAGGCGGCTCACCGGCTGCCCAATGTCCCCGAAAAACATCGCTGCCACCGGCTCCACGGACATTCCTATCGCGTCGAGCTGAAGCTTGAGGGCCCGGTCGATCCGTTCACCGGATTCGTCGTCGACTTTTTCGACATCGAGGCGGTCTTCGGACCGCTTTTGGAACAGCTCGATCATCAATATCTGAACGAGATCGAAGGGCTGCAAAATCCGACCGCCGAGAACATCTCGATCTTCATCTTCGAGCGCATCGTCAAAACGCTTCCGCAGCTTGCGAGCGTCGTCGTCTTCGAGACGCCCGATTGCTGGGCGGAATATAACGGGCAGTAGCAGGCCGGCGCTGCTCTTTTACTCCGGCAGCGTGCCGTTCAGCGCCAGCACCTGCCCCGCGAGATAAAGGCTGCCGGTGATCAAAATCCGGGGAGGAACGCGCCATTCCCGGGCCGCGAGAAACCGCAACGCCAGTTCGACGCTGCCGCAGGCCACAGCGCTCAATCCGACGGCGTTGGCGGCGGCCGCGACTTCGCTGGCCGGCTTCGAATATTGATCGGCTTCGACGGGAACGGCGAGAACCTCCTGCGCGAGACCCTTGAAGGCGCGCAGAAAGGCGGCGGTGTCTTTCGAGGCGAGCGTGCCGCACACGACGATCAGCGGCCTTTGCGCCTTGTCCTCGATGTCGGCGATGGCCTGCGCGAGAGCGCGCCCCGCATCCTCGTTATGGCCGCCGTCAAGCCAGATTTCCGCGCCCGGCGGCGCGAGAGCCGCCACATGGCCCTTGGTGAGATTTTGCAGCCGCGCCGGCCAGTCCGCCTGCGCCAGTCCGCGTTCATAGACGTCTTGAGCGAGGCCTGGTTCCACGTAACGGATGGCGGCGATCGCCGTCGCCGCATTTTGATGCTGGTGGCGGCCGGGAAGGCGGGGCAGCGGCAGGTCGAGGAGGCCGTTGACGTCCTCGAAGATGAGCCGCCCGTTCTCTTCCCTCGCCGAGAAATCCTGCCCGCCGACTGTCAGCGGAGCGCTCGCGTGCAAGGCGGCGCGCCGCAGGACGGCCAGGGCGGCCTCATCCTGGAAACTGGCAATCACGGGAACGCCGGGCTTGATGATTCCGGCTTTCTCGAACGCGATCTTGTCGACGCTCGCGCCGAGGAATTCAGGATGGTCGATCGACACCGGCGTGATGATGGAAAGCTTCGGCCACGAGATGACGTTGGTGGCGTCGAAGCGGCCGCCAAGCCCGACCTCCAGCAGCAGATAATCGGCCGGATGTTCGGCGAACAGTTTGAACGCCGCGGCCGTCGTCACCTCAAAGAAGGTGATCGGTTCGCCCTTGTTGAGCGTCTCGCAGGCGGTGAGCGCGGCGAAAAGCTCGGAATCGCCGACAAGGCGTCCGCCGCCTTCCGTCCCGATCCTGATCCGCTCGTGAAAGCGGACGAGGTGAGGCGAGGTATAGACATGGACGCGCTTGCCCGCCGCCTCGAGGATGGCGCGCATGAAGGCGATGGTCGAGCCTTTGCCGTTGGTCCCGGCGACGTGAATGATCGGCGGCAGATTGCGCTCCGGCGACCCCAACGCCGCCAGGAGCCGCTCGATGCGGCCGAGCGAGAGCTCGATCGTCTTGCGGTGAAGCGTGAAAAGGCGTGAGAGGAGCGCGTCCAGCGAATCCATAATGATGTCGTTTTCGCCGCGTCAGGCGACTTGCGCGGCGGGCGGCGCCTGCATCAGCAACGCGCACAGGCGGGCCAGCGTGGCGCGCATGTCCTGCCGTGTCACGACCATATCGACCATGCCATGCGCTTCGAGATATTCGGCGCGCTGAAATCCTTCCGGAAGCCGCTCGCGGATGGTCTGCTCGATCACCCTCGCGCCGGCGAAGCCGATCACCGCGCCGGGCTCGGCCACATGCACATCGCCCAGCATCGCGTAGGACGCCGTGACGCCGCCCGTCGTCGGATTGGTCAGGACCACGATATAGGGAAGCCTCGCGGCGCGCAGGCGCTGCACCGCGATGGTCGTGCGCGGCATCTGCATCAGCGAGAAGATGCCCTCCTGCATGCGCGCTCCGCCCGACGCCGTGAAGATGATGAAAGGGGCGTGGCGTTCAATCGCGGTCATCATGCCGGTGATAATGGCCTCTCCCGCCGCCATTCCGAGCGAGCCGCCGAGGAAATCGAAATCCTGCACCGCCGCGAGGACGTTCATGCCCTCCAGCTGGCCGAACGCGAGCTTGACCGCGTCCACCGCGCCGGTCTTCTGACGATATTCCTTGAGCCGGTCCGTGTAGCGCTTCACGTCGCGGAATTTCAGCGGATCGAGCGGAACCTCCGGCGTCGGGATCTCTTCGTAACTGGCGTTGTCGAACAGATTGTCCAGCCTCGCCTTCGGCGCGAGGCGCATATGGTAGCCAGACCCCGGCACCACGAAAAGATTGGCTTCGAGATCCTTGTGAAAGACGAGTTCGCCGCTTTCGGGACATTTCACCCAAAGGTTCTCGGGGGTTTCCCGGCGAAGAAACGATCTGACCTTTGGCGGGACGACGTTGACGATCCAGTTCATGGAAGATCCATCTGCAGGAATATCGATTTCCGGGACGCAAAACTCAACGGAGCCGCGCGATCTGCGCCACGAGGTCTCTTTTCGGCGGCGCCGAAGGCCCCAGAACAACGGCGGCGAACCATCTTCTTTAGCCCGCGACGGGTTTAAGGGAAAGTCAGGAAAAGAATGGCCCGCCCTGCGGAGCCCGCGCCTCAGGAGCGCCCGGCGCGAACGCCCTTTGAAATCTCCGCCACAAGGTTCCTCACGGCCTCGACGCTGCTCGCGGTCGCCCGGTCCTTTTCGTCGAGGGAGGCGCGCAGGGCCTCGACGATCGCCGAACCGACCACCACCCCATCGGCATGCGCCGCGATGGCGGCGGCGGTATCGGCGTTCTTGACGCCGAAGCCGACCGCGACCGGCAGCGACGTGTGCGCCTTGATCCGCGCCACCGCGGCCGCCGTGTTCGAGAAATCCGGAGTCGCAGCGCCGGTCGTTCCGGTGATCGACACGTAATAGACAAACCCGGAAGTGTTGGCGAGAACCGCCGGGAGCCGCGCGGCATCGGTCGTCGGCGTCGCGAGACGGATGAAGTTGAGACCCGCCGCGAGCGCGGGGAGGCAGAGTTCAGAATCTTCCTCGGGCGGCAGATCGACGACGATCAGGCCGTCGACGCCCGCCTCCTTCGCTTCGATGAGAAATTTCTCGACGCCATGAACATAAATCGGGTTGTAATAGCCCATCAGAACGATCGGCGTTTCGGGATCGCCCTGGCGAAACTCGGCGACAAGGGACAATGTGTCGAGGAGAGTGGCGCCCGCCGCCAGCGCCCGCAGCCCCGCCGCCTGAATGGCCGGGCCATCCGCCATCGGATCGGTAAAGGGCATGCCGACCTCGATCACGTCGGCGCCCGCCCCCGGCAGGGCCTGAAGGATCGCAAGGCTCGTCGCGCGGTCGGGGTCGCCCGCCATCACGAATGTGACGAGCGCGGCGCGACCCTCCCGTGCGAGATCCTGGAAGCGGCGGTCGATTCGCGTAGAATCGTTGGGTGAAGAGTCGTTGCGTGAAGAATCGTTGCGTGAAGACATGGCGGCTGGCGGCATCCGGAGCGGGGGGACGCGTCTTCCCTCCGACGGCGCGGCGCACAAGTCAAGCGAGCCAATTCCCGTCAAAACATTACGTCCGGCTTAACTGAAACTGAAAACAGGCCGCGCAGGATGGTGCAAGATCCGGCGGCGTTTCGCCGGGCGCATCCGCGTGGTCGAGATGAAAAAACCTCCTGCTGGCGATTTCTCTGACATTCTCGCCGGACTGGCCGGCGAGGACGGCCTGCCGGACCCCGGCCCGACCCGGCGCGCGACCAGTTCCTTCGGCGCCGTTCTTGGACCCGGGAAAAAGGTCGATCCTGACGCCCGGAGGGCGAAGGCGCCGATGGCGGCGAAAAGAACTCAAGCCAAGAAAAACGACGAAAAACTCGCGAGCCCGGACATTGCGAGCCCGGACATTGGATGTGAAAACGAAGCAATAAAAAGCCGACCCGCCGAAATTCCACTTTTAAGCACGTTGAAAAAGCTGGCGGCCGCGCTTTTCTGGCCGGCGGCGAACCTGACATCGGGTCCGCGTTCGCCGAAACGCCCGAGATTGCGCCTGCCGCGCCTTTCAGGCGTCATTTCCTGGGCCTCGCAAAAAGGCGGCGTTTTCCCCAAAAACATTTTTCGAAAAAACGAACCGGCGGAATCGGCCCCTATCAAAGGCGCGGCCGCGGCGCGGGAAAGGCGGGCGGCTCCATCGAGACCTCCCCGGACCGAAGATGAGGCCATCGCCGCCGAAATGGGCCTGCACGCCGATCTCGCGAGCGCGGATCTCAAGAGAATCCGCCGCGAGTTCGCCAAAAAGAACCACCCCGACCGCATCGAGGCGCCGCAGCGGGTGAGCGCGACCCGGCGCATGTCGATCGCCAACATGCTGATCGACCAACATCTGAAGAAAAAACCCGTCGCGAAATAGCCGGACGCGGACTGTAAAGCCGTTCCTCGCCGCGGCCCGGCTTCCGGCTTAAGCGTTTTTCCAGAGCGAAAGACGTCTGGTAGAGCGCTTTCTGATCGATGGGATGGATTCAATCCAATCGGAATATGCTCTAGGAGGGAACCTCCGGCTGCTCCGCCCGCGAGACTTCATGACCTATGTCGCGACTCTGATCTGCAACCCTAAGACGCCCGTTTTGACGGAGGCCCTCTTGCGTGCGGCGGCGGCGGTCTTGCCGCGCGTTCAGACCGTCCAATGGCTCGACCAGGGCGTCGCCGCCGATATCGTCTTTGCGCCGGAAAAACCCGCCAAGGCGCGGGATTTCGCGGACCGGGCGCGGACCGCGATCGGCGATGCCGGAATCGACGTCATCGCGCAAGCGGCGCAAGGACGGCGCAAGAAGCTGCTGCTGGCCGACATGGACTCGACCATGATCGGCCAGGAATGCATCGACGAACTCGCCGAGGAGATCGGCAAGAAGGCTCATGTCGCGGCCATCACGGAGCGCGCGATGCGCGGCGAGATCGCCTTCGAGCCCGCGCTGCGCGAACGCGTCGCGCTGCTCAAGGGCCTCGATCCGCGCGTCGTCGCGCATGTGATCGAAAACAAGATCAAAGTCACGCCGGGCGCGCGCGCGCTCGTTGCGACCATGCGCCGCCATGGCGCTCACACTGCACTGATCTCGGGAGGCTTCAGCGTCTTTACGTCGCCGGTCGCCGCGATGATCGGGTTTGACGAAGATCGCGCCAACACGATCCTGCTTGGCGACGACGGCCGCTTTTCGGGCCTCGTCGCCGAACCGATCCTCGGCAGGGCGGGCAAACGCGCGGCCTTGCTGAACCTTCGCGAAGCATACGCCTGCGCGCCGGGAGAAACCCTTGCGGTTGGCGACGGCGCGAATGATCTTGCGATGCTCGAGGAAGCCGGCCTTGGCGTCGCCTATCGCGCCAAGCCCGCCGTGGCGAGCGCCGCGCACGCCCGGATCGATTACGGCGACCTCACCGCCCTGCTTTACGCCCAGGGATACCGCCGCGAGGAATTTGCGGACGATTCCCTGCCCTGTTGACCCCTTCGGGCGAAGGCGCAAAGCTGCGCCGAACGGCGGTCGTCATTTTCGCCTGCCGCCCGGCGATGATCGAGGCCTTCCTTTGCGCAGCGTGGATCTGAATTGCGATTGCGGCGAAGGTTTCGGCGTCTACGCCATGGGCGACGATTCCTCGATGCTCGGCATTGTCACGAGCGCCAGCATCGCCTGCGGCTTTCACGCGGGCGACCCTGAAATCATGGCTCGGACGTTCAAAATGGCCAGGGCGAAGGGCGTCGCGGCGGGCGCCCATCCCGGATTTCCAGACCTTTGGGGATTTGGACGCCGCAAGCTGGCGTTCTCGCCGGATGAAATCGAACGGCTCGTCGCCTATCAGATCGGCGCGGCGATGGCGCTCGCGGCCTATGCCGGACATCGGCTGACCTATGTGAAGATCCATGGCGCGTTGAGCAACCTCGCGATGGAGGATGCGGCGATCGCGCAGGCGGCCGCCCGCGCCGTCAGAGCCGTCGACCCCCGCCTCTGTTTTCTCGCGGTGGCCGGGACGCGGCTTGTCGCAGCCGGACAGGCGCAGGGGTTGAAGGTCGCCAGCGAAATCTACGCCGACCGCGGCTATACCGAGGAAGGTCTTCTCATGGACCGGTCCTGTCCCGGAGCGATCCTGAGCGACGCCGCCGAAATCGCCGATCGCGTCCTCGCGATGGTCGAGGAGAGCGCCATCGTCACAGCCTCCGGCAAACGGCTGCCGGTCGAGATCGATTCGATTTGCGTTCACGGCGACAATCCCAACGCGGTCGCCATGGCGAGATCGCTGCGTTCGCGTCTCGAAGGGGCTGGCGTGGCGCTCGCGCCCTTCGCTCCCTGTTGACCGGCATGGGCGCCGAAGCGAAGCCGCGCTATCTGCCCGCCGGCGAAAGCGCGCTCGTCGTCGAATTCGGGCAAACCATCGACCCGGCGCTCCACGACCGCGTGCTGGCGCTCGACGCGGCGATCGCAGGCGCGAGGTTCGAGGGGGTCAACGAGACCGTCCCGACCTATCGCTCGCTGATGGTTCACTTCGATCCCGGGCGGTGGACGATGCAGGCCCTCGCGGAAATGCTGGACCGGCTGGAGACCGCGCATTCGCCCAGGGCCGCCCCGAAACGCTGGCGCATTCCGGCCTGTTATGATCCGCCCTTTGGCGAAGATCTGGCGGAAGCCGCGGCCATCCTCGGCGTTCGGGAGGACGCCATTGTCGCGGCTCATTCGGGCGCGCTGTTCCGGGTCTATATGTACGGGTTCGCGCCGGGGTTCATGTATCTTGGCGGATCTTTCGGCGGATTGCCGGCAGAGCTACAAATTTCCCGGCGCGCGACTCCGCGCCCGCCCGCCCCGCCCGGATCCTTGCTCATTGCGGGCGGTCAGGCGCTGATCACCGGCGTCGCCATGCCGACCGGCTGGTATGCGATCGGCCGGACGCCGGTCAAGACTTTCGAGCGGCGTCGCGAACGGATGTTCTTCGCCGACGTCGGAGACGAGATCGTTTTCGAACCGATCGACGCCGCGACGTTCGAGATCATGAGCGCCGCCGCGGAGGCGGGAGACCTCGTCGCCCGCGAGGACACATTGCAGGACAGCAACCCGTGACGCCCCGGCTCATCCATGCCGGGGCGCCTGCGCGCCTGAGGCTGCTTTGCGCCGGTCCGGGCGTCACGATCCAGGACGAAGGACGGCGCGGCTACCTTCGCTACGGCGTGACTGAGGCCGGCCCGATGGACTGGACCGCGTTCCGCACGGCCAATCTGGCGCTCGGCAACGAGAGCCATGCGGCGGCGATTGAAATCTCCCTCGGCGGGCTTCGGGCGATTTGCGAAAACGGGCCGCTCTGGATCGCCTATGCCGGCGCGGACTTCAACTGGCGCAGGGACGGCGCCTTGCTGCCGCCCGCCGCGCGGCTCCTGCTGCAGCCCGGAGACAGTCTCACGGTGCGGCCCGGAGCCATGGGCGCATGGACCTATCTTGCGGTTGAGGGCGGCTTCGATACAGAGCCTGAATTGGGCAGCCGGGCGACGCATACGCGCTCCTCGATGGGCGGCGTGGACGGGCGCATGCTGCGCGAGGGCGATATCCTGCCCGCGGCCGCGCCCGGATCCGGCGGGGACCGAAGCGAAGCCATCATCGACGCGGCCTGGCTGCGCCGGACGCGGGATCCGATCCGCGTCGTCCCCGGTCCGCAGGACGATTATTTCGATCCATCGAGCCTCGCCGCGTTTTTTGACGAGGAATTCACGCTGACGCCGGCCGCGGACCGGATGGCCTACAGGTTCGAGGGACCAGAGATCGCGCATTCGCGCGGCTACAACATCGTGTCCGACGGCGTGGCGCTGGGCGCGATCCAGGTCGCCGGAGATCGCCGGCCGCTCATTCTCATGGCCGACCGGCAGCCGACCGGGGGCTATCCGAAGCTCGGCCATGTCATTCGCGCCGATATCGGCCGTCTCGCCCAGTCACGTCCGGGCGAGAGGCGCCGATTTGCTCAGGTCAGCACAGTTGAGGCCAGAACCGCGCTGCTGGCGCTCGAGGACGAGATCGCGGGCATAGCGTCCCACATGGCTCCCCTCCGGCGCGAACCGACCTCGAAGCTGCTCCTCGAAACCAATCTGATCGATGGCTTTACCGACGCGCTGACGGATCTTGCGTCGCGCTAGCGCCTATTCCGATCGTATTGAATCAATCCCATCGAGAAGACTATGCTCAAGCCTTTGACTCTGAAGCGATTTCTGATCGATCGCAAGACTTCATGCGATCGGAAAGCGCGCTAGCGCCAGCGTCCATGGCCGCCCCTGCCGCCAGGTCCGCCCGGTCCTCCAGGGCCTCCAGGTCCGCCCGGACCTCCGGGACCTCCGGGCCTGCCAGGATCACCAGGTCCGCCCAGACCTCCCGGTCCTCCGGGGCCTCCAGGTCCGCCGGGGCCTCCAGCTCCGCCGGGGCCTTCGCCGGCAAAACCTTGCCCGCCATGCCAGTTCGCCTCGCTGCGTTCTCCGCCGCGCCAGCCGCCGGTCTCCCACTCGGTTCCGTTCGTCGGATTGACATAATGGGGAGCGCCGCCCCAATCGGCCGCGCCGCGGCCGTCGCCGAAATCCGGGCCGCTGCGTTCGCGCTCGACCGTTTCGCCGGCGGGCGGTCCCCACGGACGCGGACGGGGATACGGGCGCGGACCATAGCCACCCTGATCGTAGCCGCCGCCCTGCCAGCCTGAGAGTCCCTGCCAGGTCGAGGGGCCGGAGCCGGGAACGTCGGCGCTCCAGGTGGCGGCGTTATAATCGTCGCCGACGCCCGGCCCCTGATCGTCGATGTTGAAACCTGCTTTCACCGGCCAGGCGAAGGCGCCGGCTCCGGCGATGGCGAACGCGAACACAAACCTGATCGACCGGCGCATGCGATACCCTCCTGGATTTCCCGGAAGGATAGGCGTCCGCGATTGCCGCTCGCCTAAATCAATCGCTCAATTGCCAGCGATCTTCCGCGCGCGCTTGCCGAGGGTGCGCAGCCGCAGCGCGTTCAGCTTGATGAACCCGGCGGCGTCGCGATGGTCGTAGGCGGCGGCACCTTCCTCGAAGGTGACGAGATCCTGATCGTAGAGCGAATACGGGCTTGAGCGTCCGACGACGAACGCCGACCCCTTGTAGAGCTTCACCCGGACCCGCCCGCTGACGAACTCCTGGCTGCGGTCGATCAGGGCCTGCAGCATCTCCCGCTCCGGGGAGAACCAGAACCCGTTGTAGATCAGCTCGGAATATTTCGGCGCGAGTTCGTCCTTCAGATGCGCGGCGCCGCGATCCAGCGTGATCGATTCGATTCCCCGGTGCGCGACGTAAAGGATGGTCCCGCCAGGCGTCTCGTACATGCCGCGCGATTTCATGCCAACGAAACGGTTCTCGACGAGATCGAGCCGCCCCACCCCATTGGCGCGGCCGAGCGCGTTGAGCTGCTCCAGCAATGTTGCGGGCGACATCGCCACGCCGTCGATCGCGACCGGGTCGCCCTTCTCGAAATCGATCTCGATATAGGTCGGCTTGTCCGGCGCGTCCTCGGGATTGAGGGTGCGCGAATAGACGTAGTCCGGCACTTCCTGCGCCGGGTCCTCCAACACCTTGCCCTCGGAGGAGGCGTGCAGCAGGTTGGCGTCGACCGAAAACGGCGCGTCGCCGCGCTTGTCCTTGGCGATCGGGATCTGGTTTTCCTCGGCGAAGGCGATCAGCGCCGTGCGCGAGGTGAGCGCCCATTCCCGCCAGGGCGCGATGACCTTGATGTCAGGCTCCAGCGCGTAATAGGAGAGTTCGAACCGGACCTGATCATTGCCCTTGCCGGTCGCCCCATGCGCCACCGCGTCGGCGCCGACTTTCCGGGCGATCTCGATCTGCTTTTTCGCGATCAGCGGCCGGGCGATCGAGGTGCCGAGCAGATAGAGCCCCTCGTATTGCGCGTTGGCGCGGAACATCGGGAA
Organism: Methylocapsa palsarum; assembly: GCF_900114285.1. GTDB lineage: Bacteria > Pseudomonadota > Alphaproteobacteria > Rhizobiales > Beijerinckiaceae > Methylocapsa > Methylocapsa palsarum. The sequence continues at coordinate 197,067 of NZ_FOSN01000008.1, forward strand.
GACGTAATCGCGCACGAATTCCTCGCGCAGATCCTCGATGAAGACGTTTTCCTCGCGGACGCCGAGCAGGATCGCCTTGTCGCGCGCGGGCGAAATCTCCTCGCCCTGGCCGAGATCAGCCGTGAAGGTCACGACCTCGCAGCCGTACTCCGTCCGCAGCCATTTGAGGATGATCGACGTGTCGAGCCCCCCGGAATAGGCGAGGACGACTTTTCGAACGTCGGACTTTTTCGGCTGCGGCATTTTGCGGGGCTCTTGAGAGGAGGTGGCCAATAGGTGCGCGACTTATAGGGCGGCGGGCGACTGGCGCAAGGGGTTCGCGGCATGGCGACGAGCGCGGATCACCTCGGCGGCAGGCTCGAGAAATAAGCCGCGATCGCCTCCATTTCCTGTTCCGTCATGTTCCGGCTCATATAGCGCATCTCTTTGTGGGCGCGCTTGCCGGTGTGAAACGCGCGGAGCTGATTCAAGAGATAAGGTTCGTTCTGTCCGGCGAGATTGGGGACGGCGCCGGATCTCGAAACCCCGTCGGCGCCGTGACAAGGCGCGCAGCCCGAGACCAGTTCAGGCCGGCTCTGCTGCGCAGACGCGGAGCCGGAAAGCGAGAGACCGGCGGCAAAAAGGAGAGCGGAGAAAAAGATGGCGGCTTTCATGCGGGACCAAAGCTGGCGGTGCAGGGTCAGGACATCTTATCCCTCTTTTGTCCGCCGCGAAGCCGCGCCGCGCCGGCGTCGAAAGCAGAGGTCCGCCTGATTCCGTCTGAGGCGGCGAACGCTTGGCACCTGGGTCAGAAAGACTCCAACAGACGCCGCCACACCGGAAGGGTCAGGAAAGAAAGCGGGATTCCGACGCCGACCATCAGCGTGAGCAGCGGCGGATCAAGTTCGTGATCGATCGCGACGATGCCTGCTCCAATCATCGGCGCCATCGCGGCCTCGAACACCGTCACGCGTAATGTTTCACCGCCGGCGCCTGGCATATCCTTGAACAGGAGGAGGATCAGCGCAGGAGCGAGGGCCAGCTTGAAGATCAGCCCGACGGACAGCGCCGCCGCCTTGCCTCGCACCTGGCTGAGCTGAAGCTGATAACCGACCGATACAAGCGCGATCGGCACCAGCGTCGCGCCGAGGCGCTTCAGCAATTCAGAGAGCCAAGCCGGATATTCGAAAGGCGTCAGCAGCAGGGCCAGCACGAACGCCTGGAAAGGCGCGAACAAGACAATCTTTCGGACCAGCGCCCTGGCGTTGACGCCACGGCCCGCGGAATACAACGACGCGACAAGGATGCCGACGGTCGAGAGCGCAAAATAGGACCCCAACTGATCGATCAATATGCCGAGTCCCAGATATTGCGGGCCGTAAAAGGTCTCGATCATCGGCAGCCCGATGAACGAGGTGTTCGCCAGCCCCCCGGTCAGCATGAGCCCTCCGGTTGTCGCGCGTGAAAAACCGAAAGCCCTTCCCGCGAGCCAAAAGAACCCGCATCCGATTGCGAACATGACCCAGGCCATGGACGCCGGCAGAATGAGGGTCGCATCGAGCTTCAGGCCATGCACATAGGCCAGGGTAAGGGCCGGCAAGGAAATATGAACGACAAAGCCGTTCAGCGACGCGGCTGCGTTGTCCGGCAATCGCCGCGAACGGCGCAGGAGCATTCCAAGGAGCAAGCAAGCTCCCAGCAGCAGGTAGTTGTTCATCAAACCGCCTTGTCGCTCGAAGCCGGCGCCGCCCGTGGTTTGAATGGGATCATAGCGGCGAAGCGAGAATTGATAAGGCGCGCCGTTTGGCGGTACAATTCAACGTTATGGTCGAAATCACCTTGGGTATGCCGGCGGAGACTTCCCTTCATGATTTCCGAATCAGCCGTTGCGGGTTTTCGCAAGGGCGGTTTATCTGCGGAGCGGAGCGAGGCGCTGGCGCTCCCCCATTGGAACGACGAGGACTGGACGCAGCTGTTCCGGTTTACAACGACCCGCAAAATCGCCGCGGGCGATGCGTTGATCCGGCGCGGCGAACCTGACCGAACACTTTACTTCGTGCTGCAGGGCGGTCTTGAAGTCATCACGCATTCCGAAGACGGGTTGACCATGGGTCGCGCGGCCCTGGTGGGACCGGGGTCGGCATTGGGAGAGCTGGCGTTTTTTGACGGGGGTCCCAGATCGGCGAGCGCTTGGGCCGTGGACGATTGTCAAGTCGCGGCGATGACCCCAGACCTGTACAGCGCGTTCGAACACAGCGCTCCCTCGCTCGCGCGCGAACTCCTCTTTGCGCTGGGACGAATTCTCGCGATCAGGCTGCGCAAATCGAATAAAAAATTCGGCGTTTGACCTGAAGCGCGGGGGTCTGTTGTTGAACAACCTTGTTATGCGATTGTTTGCCGGCAAAGGCGCGGGCCGAACATGATCGGGCGGTGCATGGCACCTGATTTTGTTGACGCCGTAAGCCAAATCTTAAAAGCGCGGCTTCGGGTCAAAGGCGACCTCAAAGCGCCTTGGCGATGACGTTGGCCAGCGGCGCCGTCAGCTCCCAGACAAGCCCCTCCGGCGCATAGTCGAGCGCGACATCGGCCTCGAGCGCGCGTTTCGCCATGTTCACTGTGACCTTGTGGCCAAAGCCGCGCCGCGCCGGCGGCGTGAGCAAAGGTCCGCCTGCTTCCGTCCAGTTCAGGCGCGCGCCCGGTCCGCCGCCGCCTTCGAAAACAGACCAGACGATCCGCACCACACCGGATTCATTCGACAGCGCGCCATATTTGGCGGCGTTGGTGCCAAGTTCGTGGATCGCCATGCCGAGGGTTTGCGCGGCCGAGGAATTGAGCCGCAACGGCGGTCCGTCCAGCATGATCCTCGCGCCAAGCAGAGGGGCGTAATGGGAGAGTTGCGAGCGGATAAGCTCGGACAGTTCGACGCCGGCCCAATTGCTTTTGACGAGAAGATCCTGACTCGCGCCCAAAGCGGCGATCCGTTCCTCGAGAACATCGGCGAAAGCCGCGGAATCCGTTCCCTTGATCGTCAGGCGAGCGATGGATTGCACCACGGTCAGCAGATTTTTCGCTCTGTGATTGACCTCGTTCATCAGGTTCTGGATTTGCTCTTCATGGCGCCTGCGTTCGGTGACGTCCTCGGAAAAAACCACGATTCCGCCAACGAGGCCGCCGGCGTCGAACCACGGCCGCGCCTCCCAGCGCAGCCATTGAGTGGTTCCGTCGGCGCGATCGAAGCGATCCTCGTCGGCGGTCAGGGTTTCGCCAGAAAGCGCGCGCCGATGAATGTGCTTCCAGCGCTCGGGCAGTTCCGGAAAAACGTCGTAGTACGATTTGCCGAGAATCGACTCGGCCAGCCCATAAGCCTCCAACCAGCGGCCGCTGAAGCTGACATATCGCATGTCGCGATCCAGCATCGCCACCGCCGCCGGCGCGTGATCGATGAACAGCCGCAACCGCTCCTCGTCGCGCCGCGCGAGCGCTTCGGCGCGACGCAGGGCGGCCGCGCGCGTGCGTAAGGCCTCCTCGGCCGTCTTTTGCGGCGTGATGTCCGTGTGGCTGAGGACCACGCCGGCCGGACCAGAACCAAGACGCGCGGCGTGCATGACGAACCATCGTCTGCTTCCGCCGGCGTCGTCGAAGGGATATTCCATCATGAGTTCGTCGCGAGCACCGCCCAGCAGCGCTTCCAGCCCCCCGAGAGCGGCGCTGGCGTAGGGCTCGCCGCTTTTGGCGGAGGTACGGCACGCCTTCAGATAATCAGCTCCGATCGACAACGCTTCCGTGACGCCGTCGTTTTCGCGCGCGAAACGATTCCGGGGCTCATTGACCGCGATCACGGTTCCGGCGCTGTCCAGCACGACCACTTCCTGCGGTAGCGAATCGAGAACGTTGCGGATGAGCTCCGCGCTTGCGCGCAGGGCTTCGGAGGCCGTCTTTTCTTTCGTGACGTCGAACGCCGCCAGCATGGCGCGCGAAGGGCGCCGCTCGACGCCCTCGCCTTCGAAAAAAACCTGCTTGCGCACGCGCAACCAGTGTGTCTTGCGGTCCGGCCCGACCACGCGATGATCCATCTCGAACCAGCCTGGACCAGCGGGGTCGAGCGAGGCCTCAATGCGCCGGCTCACCTCGGCGCGGTCGTCGGGATGAAAGGTCGCGTGAATCGCGGCCCGCGGCAGGATCATGGCGGCCTCGCCAAGTCCGAACAGACGCGCCGCCTCCGAGGACAGGTAACCCGTGTCATCGAGGTAATTGATTTCCGCCAACGCCAGACCCGCGTCGACGGCGTCCAGTTTGCGCCGCTCCTCGCTCGCGCGTAACGCCTCGTCGCCCTGCAGGCGGTTCTCGATTTCTGTGGCCACTACGGCACGCCCCCCGGCTCCGTTCTGCTTGTCGTCCCAGGCGCTCCTGGAGTTTTCATTGATCCTTTCAGGCGAAAAACTAATCCTCCGTCTAACGGCAATCTACTTAAAATTGCAAATTTCCACCAGACGCGAGCAAATTGGGCCGCAAGTATCGCCGCCAAGGCTGAAGCGCCGGCCCCCGCGCCTAAAACGGCTTCGGCGCGCCCTGCGGCGCTGACACCGCAAAACCCTGATTGACGGCGGCGAACATCTGGTAGAACCCCGACAGGACCACCAGTTCGACAAAGCCTTCAATTCCAAAAAGCTGAATGCTCTCGTCTTGAACGGATTGCGGAATATCCCGCCACGCCAGCGTCGCCGCCAGCACCTTGGCCGCGAGATCGTAGTGCGCGGCGAAGACGCCCCCCTCCAGTCCATGCTCCTGCAATGCGCCGATGACCGCCGCCGGCACGCCGGCGGCTTCGGCGTGCCGGACATGGTCGATCCATTCGAACGCGGCGCCCGTGCTGCGGGCGACGCTCAGAACCACGAACTGATAGACGTCGCGGGGAAGATGGCCCTGAAATTTCAGATAGAAGCCGAGATCCTCGATCTTGCCGCAAAGGACCGGATGATTCATCAAAGCGGCATAAGGGCCGCCGAACGGCGCGCCCTGCGCCCTTCGCTTCTCGACGAGAGCGTCGTAAAGAGCAAGATCGGACGGCGAAAGCTTCGAGGGATCGAACGGCAGCGGCGCCAGAAGAGCCTCCTTCACTCGTGGTAGGAGAAGGCGGCGCTCGCCGCGGCCCAGTCGTGCACGGGCGTGCCGAAGGCCCTGTCGATCTTGACGTCGATGACGCAGGGGCCCGGCCCTTCGAGCGCGCGCTCGAAGGCGGCGGCGAGATCGCCCGGGCGGCGAACCGTCTCCCCCCGGCACCCCAGAGCCGCGGCGAAGGCCGCCCAGTCGTGATCGGGCAGACGGGTGAGTTCGTCCGGAACCGGACCCAGCGCATGGGCGCGCAGCCAGACATTGCCGAGGGCGGCGTTGTTCATGACGACGAAAATCACCGGCAGCCCATAATGCGCGGCGGTGGCGACCTCGATTCCGTTCATGCGCATGCAGCCGTCGCCGGTGATGACGGCCACTCTTCGTCCCGGCTGCGCGCACTGGACGCCCGAGGCGGCGGCGATCGCCCAGCCCATCGGGCCGAGATTCGTGGCGGAAATGTAGGTGCGCGGCTCGTAGGAGTCCCAGTAATGCCCGGCGAAGGCGCGATGGGCGCCGGAATCGACGACGAGAATTCCGTCGCGGGGGAATGCTTTTCTCAAATCGCCGATCACCCGCGCCGGATGGATCGGAACGGCGTCGCTGGCGCAGTTTTCGCGATCCTGGAGGCGAGGTCTCGCCCGAATATCCGCCAGCCAGGCGGCGCGCCCCGCCGCCGTCGCCCGTAACAGCGCCGCGAGTTCGTCGTCCTTACCGAGCAGATAAGACAGATAGGCGCCGCAGTCGCCGACAACGGCTCCTGCGTTCGCATGCATGCCGATGCTCGCCGGATTCAAATTCACGCAAATGGTGGCGCCGAGGTGGATCTCGAGCGACCAGTGCATGGTGTCGCGTTCGTTCAGCCCCGAGCCCAGGATGATCAGCAGATCGGGCGGCGCATCGAGCAGCGCAATCCGCGCATGATGCGTTCCGGCGTAACCGAAGACGCCCAACGAAAGCGGATGATCCTCAGGGAAGACGCCCTTCGCCCGCAGCGTGGTGGCGACCGGGATCCCCCATCGTTCGGCGAAATCCCTGAGCGGGCGCGACGCATTCGCGTGCTCCACTCCCGCGCCGGCCAGAATGACGATCCTCGCCGGCGGCTTGTCTGCGGACGATCCGCGAAACCGCTCAAGAGACGCCTCGGCGGCGGCGAGGGAAAGCGACGCCGGATTCGCGAGCGCCGGCTCGATCGGGGCGTAGACCGCCGAAATTTCCGCAATCTGGCTGTCGCCGGGGAGCGAGAGATGCACCGGCCCCGAGGGGCGCGTTTTGAGCTGCAGCATCGCGTGCTTGAACAGATGCGGCAGGTTCTTCGGATTGTCGATCGAAGAGGAATACCGCACGATGGGCTTCAGGATTTCGACGTCGTCGAGCGTCTGCGCGCTGGCGTCCTGAAACATGCCCAGTCCCTCGAAAAGCGTGCTCACCTCGCCGCTCATCAGGAAAACCGGCGACCCGTCGGTCTGCGCGGCGGCGACGGCCGTCACGGCGTTCGCGAGACCAGGCCCGCCGATGCAGAGCGCAGCGCCGAACTTGCCGCTCGCCCGCGCATACCCGTCGGCCATGTAGGCGGCCCCGCCTTCCTGCGCGGCGACAACCGGCTTCAGCGCAGACTGTTTTCCAAGAGCAGGCAGAAAAGGGTCAACCAGACCGCCAGGAACCATGAACAAGTGATCGGCGCCCTCCGCCGCGAGGGCGTTCAGAATGTAATCCACCCCGAGTTGCATGGCGTGTCCCCGTTCGCGTTTCCCAAACGCCGTCCTGGCAGCCGCACTGGCAGCCTTGCAAAGGACAACCCGTGTCGAGCCGGCGACATGTGCTCCTGAAAGCAATGCCGACGAATCTAGAGCGCTTTCCGATCGCATGACTTCATGCGATCGATCAGAAACCGCTCCAGTTTTTGTCGATTGGATTGATTCAATCCGATCGGAATATGCTCTAACGGCGCGCCGCTCTCAACTATCAAAATCCTGTCTTTGAAACTGTGGCCCCAACACCACAGGGGTCACGAATTCAACCCAAAACCACGTGATCCCTTGACGTCATGGCCCCTTCGCCCTATCCAGATAGGCGGGACACCTTTCCCCAACGAAAGGCGCCCATCTGCAAGGATGGTCATATGAGAACGACGATTCCCGCCGTGAAGCCGGCGTGCGCCAATTTTTCGTGCGGTCCATGCACAAAACATCCCGGCTGGACGTTCGCTAGCCTTCATGGGGCGCCCGTCGGACGGTCGCACCGCTCCAAACCCTCCAAGTCGAAGCTGAAGCTCGCGCTGGACATAACCCGCGAAGTCTTGCGGATCCCGGCCGACTACCGCATCGGAATCATTCCCGGCTCCGATACCGGCGCCATGGAGACCGCGATGTGGTCTCTGCTGGGCCAGCGCGGCGTCGATGTGCTCGCCTGGGAATGTTTCAGCGAAGGCTGGGTGATCGACGTTCTCGAGCATCTGCGGATCCCCAACGCCCGCGGGATGGTCGCCGGCTATGGCGAGATAGCGGATCTCGCGAGCGTCAATTTCGACAACGACGTCGTCTTCGCCTGGAACGGAACGACCTCCGGCGTGCGCGTGCCGAACGCCGATTGGATTGCGGAGGACCGCAAGGGACTAACGATCTGCGACGCGACCTCCGCCGCTTTCGCCCAGAGGCTCGATTGGGGCAAGCTCGACGTCACGACCTTCTCCTGGCAGAAGGCTCTCGGCGGCGAGGCGGCCCATGGCGTTCTGGTGCTGAGCCCGCGCGCGGTCGAGCGATTGCAGACCCATACGCCGGCGTGGCCGGTGCCGAAGCTGTTTCGGCTCGCCGAAGGCGGCAGGCTGAACGATAACATTTTCGACGGCGAGACCATCAACACCCCCTCGATGCTTTGCGTCGAGGATTATCTCGACGCTCTGAAATGGGCCAAGGCCATCGGCGGACTCGACGCGCTCGTCGCCCGCGCGGACGCCAATTCGTCGGCGCTCTCGGCTTGGATCGAACGCACGCCCTGGATCGATTTTCTCGCCCGAGATCCGGGTCTGCGCTCGAACACCAGCGTCTGCATGAAGATCGTCGACCCGGAGGTTGTCGCCCTTGGCCTCGAGGGCGAAGCGCGGTTCGCCAGCGCGATCGTCAGCCTGCTCGAATCAGAAAAAGCCGCGTATGACATCGGGTCGTATCGCGATGCGCCGCCCGGTCTTCGGGTGTGGTGCGGCGCGACGGTCGAGGCGAGCGACATCGAAAAGCTGACGCCGTGGCTCGATTACGCCTATGCTAAAGCCAAGGCCGACCTCTTCGCCAAGGCCGCGTAATCCGACCGCGTAATCTTGCCGGGAAACCGACCGGCTTACGCCGGTCGGAGGCGTGTGGAGTTTGCGATGGCGCCGCGCGTTCTGATTTCCGACGCTCTCTCCCCTGCCGCCGTCGCCCTCTTCAAGGATCGCGGCGTAGACGTCGAGTTTCAGCCTGCGCTGGGAAAAGACAAGGACAAGCTCGCCGCAATGATTGGCGGCTTCGACGGTCTTGCGATCCGATCCGCGACCAAGGTCACCTCGAAGATCCTCGATCGCGCGACCAGGCTGAAAATCATCGGCCGCGCGGGCATCGGCCTCGACAATATCGATATTCCGGCCGCGACCGCCAAGGGCGTCATTGTGATGAATACGCCGTTCGGCAACGCCATAACGACGGCCGAACATGCGCTCGCCCTGATGTTCGCGCTCGCCCGGCAGCTTCCCGCGGCTGACGCCTCGACCCAGGCCGGCAAATGGGAAAAGAACCGCTTCATGGGCGTCGAGATCACCGGCAAGACGCTCGGCGTCATCGGCTGCGGCAACATTGGCTCCATCGTCGCGGAACGGGCGATCGGACTGCGCATGCGGGTCATCGCCTTCGACCCCTTCCTGTCGCCCGAACGCGCCATGGACCTTGGCGTTGAAAAGGTCGAACTCGGCGATCTCCTCGCGCGTTCGGATTTCATCACCCTGCATACGCCGTTGACGCCGCAGACAAGAAATATCCTGTCGGCGGAAAATCTGGCGCGCACCAGGAAAGGCGTGCGGATCGTCAATTGCGCGCGCGGCGGCCTTATCGACGAGGCGGCGCTGCGCGCGCTGCTCGATTCCGGACACGTGGCCGGCGCGGCCGTCGACGTCTTCGTCACCGAACCGGCGTTCGAGAACCCGCTATTCGGCCATCCCAACGTCGTCTGCACGCCGCATCTCGGCGCCGCGACCAATGAGGCGCAGGAAAATGTCGCTCTTCAGGTCGCCGAGCAGATGTCCGATTACCTCATCCGCGGCGCCATCACGAACGCGGTCAACTTTCCTTCGATCACAGCCGAGGAAGCGCCAAAGCTCAAGCCGTTCATCCTGCTCGCGGAAAGGCTTGGATCCTTCGCCGGCCAGCTCGTCGATAGCGGCATCAAAAAAGTCTCGCTCGTTTACGAGGGCGGGGCCGCCGAGCTGAAGATCAGGGCCCTGACCGCCTCAGCCATCGCGGGGCTTCTGCGCCCGCAGCTGGCGGACGTCAATGTGGTCTCCGCGCCCGCGGTCGCGAAAGACCGAGGCATCGTGATCGAGGAGACGACCCGAGAGGCGGAGTCGGATTACGAATCGGTCGTGACCCTGACCGTGGAGACGCAGGAGCGAAGGCGGTCTATTTCAGGGACGGTGTTCCACGACGGCAAACCACGCATCATCTGGATCAACGGCATCGGTCTCGACGCCATGATCGCTCCGGCGATGATCTGTGTGTCGAACGAGGACAAACCCGGCTTCGTCGGACGATTCGCAAGCATACTTGGCAACGCCGGCGTCAATATCGCGACCTTCGCGCTCGGGCGCGACCGTGAGGGCGGGTCAGCGATCGCACTGGTCGAAGTGGACGGCGTTGTCCCCGATGAGGCGCTCGCCCAGGTGAAGAAGCTGCCTGGCGTCAAGGAGGTCAAGGCGCTGACGTTTTGAGGAACTCTACATTCATCCGAGCCCGGAAACCTCGAAATGGACAAAAGCCCGGCCTGAATGCTCATGCGGTTCGCGAGTTGAAGACATGGCCGATTCGCGGCGTTTGCCTCCTCTGAGCAGCATTTGCCGATCTGTTAGGCAATTGCGCATCCTACGTCAGCATAGTGCTTTTGGAAGCGCCTGACTGTTGCAGCAAAGCATCGCAGGCCATGCAAAGAGTCGTCGTTTCATTAACAACGATTGAATAGCCCGCCACGAGGTGTAGTTTTTTCCATCATATTCACTCGCCTCGTGGGGACGAATCGATGTCTAAAATGCGCAAATTTTTGGCTTTGCAGGCGCTGTGCGCTGGCATGGCCCTCCTGCCGGGGGGACAGGCGGCCTTGGCCGCCGACGTCGC
>NZ_FOSN01000010.1 GCF_900114285.1 Methylocapsa palsarum
GGCGGCGGGCCCTACCATTTTTTTGAAAGAAGCTCACGGAGCGCGGCCGCATCCAGCATCTGCTCAGCCAGCAGCTTCTTCAGCTTCGCGTTCTCCTCCTCGAGTTGCTTCAGCCGTTTGGCCTCCGAGACGTCCATGCCGCTGTACCTGGCCTTCCAGTTGTAGAGCGTCGCTTCCGAGACCCCATGCCGGCGCGCTAGATCGGCCGTCTTTGCGCCAGCCTCGTGCTCCTTCAACACGCCAATGATCTGCTCTTCCGTGAACCGTGCTCGCTTCATCTGTCCGTCCTCTGAAAGGCCGGACTCTAAATCCTCGTGGAGGAAAATCTCAGTGGCAGGTCAATTCATCTCGGGTTGTAAATTGGAAGAACACGAAAAGGATCAGTTAAGAGAATCAAATGACAAAAACAAATATTACCAAGATCGAATTTTTTGGCATCAGTTAATCGAAACACAGAATTTTACAAAAAGCTTTGGATTACACCTAAAAAAGAACAGCATATTGATACCAAAAGAAATTCGAGATAAATTTCTGTGCATCGAAAAGGCAATATGGTCTGCGCTTTATGAACAACAAAATAACCGAGGCTTTGGATTGAACGAATGGTCTGCCCACGACTCTTTTTTCAATGAAGGCCCACCTCTTATCGATAGCCTCGAATCATTTATAGAGAAGCGACTTTCAGATTTAAGCCATTTGGAAAGCGATTAAAATTCACTCGGCCGCCGCCGTCGCCGCCTGCAGCGACGCCGGATCGTAGTTCAGCACCGGCCCCAGCCAGCGCTCGACTTCAATAATGCTCATGCCCTTGCGCCGGGAATAATCCTCGACCTGATCGCGCTCGACTTTCGCGACGCCGAAATAATGCGCGTCGGGATGCGCGAGATAGAGGCCGGACACCGAAGATCCCGGCCACATCGCGAAACTCTCGGTCAGCGAAACGCCGATCCGCCTTTCGGCTTCCAGCAGCCGGAACAGCGTCGCCTTTTCGGTGTGGTCGGGCTGCGCCGGATAGCCGGGGGCCGGACGAATCCCGCGATAATCCTCGGAAAGACGCTGGTCGTTGGTCAGATGCTCGTCCGGGGCGTAGGCCCAGAATTCGCGTCGCACGCGTTCATGCATGCGCTCGGCGAAGGCCTCCGCGATGCGGTCGGCGAGCGCCTTCACCATGATCGACCCGTAATCGTCGTTGGCCTTGGCGAAGCGGTCGGCGATCTTGCCTTCCTGCGCGCCGGCCGTGACCACGAAGGCGCCGAGATAATCCGCCTTGCCGCTGCTGGCGGGGGCGATGAAATCGGCGAGCGCGAGGTTGGGCTTGCCATCGCGGCGAAGCAATTGCTGACGCAACGTGTAGAAGGTCGCAAGGTCTCCGGTTCGCGACTCGCCGGTGTAGAGCTTGATGTCCTCGCCGACGGAATTGGCGGGCCAGAAACCGATCACGGCTTTGGGGTCGAACCAATGTTCCTCGACGACGCGCTTCAGCATCGCCTGCGCGTCATCGAAGAGCTGGCGCGCCGCCTCGCCTTGTTTTGGATCATCGAGGATCGCCGGATAGCGGCCGCGCATTTCCCAGGTCTGGAAGAACGGGGTCCAGTCGATATAGGGAATGAGCTCGGCGACGGGATAGGTCCGGATCACCCGCGTGCCGGTGAACGTAGGACGCGGCGTCTGATAGACGTCCCAATCGAGTTTCAGCGCGTTCGCCCGCGCCTTCGCCAGCGGCAGGCGCTGCTTGTCGGCCTCGGAGCGCCGGTGCGCTTCCGCCACCCTGGAATATTCGGCGCGCACGGCTTCGATCGCGGCGTCGCGCGAATGGGGCGTCAGAAGCGACTGGACGACGCCGACAGCACGGCTCGCGTCGGTCACGTAGACCGCCTGCCCTTTGGCGTAATTGGGATGGATCTTGACCGCGGTGTGAACGCGGCTCGTCGTCGCCCCGCCGATCAGGAGCGGCAGGTCGAAGCCTTCGCGCTCCATTTCGGCGGCGACGTAACACATCTCGTCGAGCGAGGGCGTGATGAGGCCGGAGAGCCCGATCGCATCGACCTTCTCCTCCTTCGCGGCGGCGAGGATCCTCGCCGCCGAAACCATGACGCCGAGATCGATGATCTCATAATTGTTGCAGGCGAGGACCACGCCGACGATGTTCTTGCCGATGTCGTGCACGTCGCCCTTGACGGTCGCCATCAGGATCTTGCCGGCGCTCGAACGCTCGCCCGATCCGGTCCGGCGTTTCTCCTCATCCATGTAAGGCAGGAGATAGGCGACGGCCTGCTTCATCACGCGCGCGGATTTGACGACCTGAGGCAGGAACATCTTGCCGGCGCCGAAGAGATCGCCGACGACGTTCATTCCCGCCATCAGCGGACCCTCGATCACGTCGAGCGGGCGCACGGACGCGGCGCGGGCCTCCTCCACATCGAGATCGATAAATTCGGTGATTCCGTTGACCAGTGCATGTTCGAGACGCTTGCCGACCGGTTCCTCGCGCCAGGCGAGATTTTTCTCGACCTTCTCGCCGCTCCGACCCTTGAAGCTTTCGGCGAGAGCCAGCAGCCGCTCTGTCGAGTCAGGGCGCCGGTTGAGAACCACATCCTCGCAGGCCTCGCGCAGCTCCGGATCGATCTCCGCGTAGACCGCGAGCTGGCCGGCGTTGACGATCCCCATATCCATGCCGGCCTTGATGGCGTGGTAGAGAAACACCGAATGCATGGCCTCGCGCACCGGCTCGTTGCCGCGAAACGAAAATGACAGATTCGAGACGCCGCCGGAAATATGCACCAGCGGAAAGCGCTTGCGGATCTCCCGCGCCGCCTCGATGAAATCGACCCCGTAATTGTTGTGCTCCTCGATGCCGGTCGCGACGGCGAACACGTTGGGATCGAAGATGATGTCCTCGGCCGGAAAGCCGACGTCCTCGGTCAGGATCTTGTAGGCGCGCGACGAAATCTCGACCTTGCGCTCGAGCGTGTCCGCCTGGCCCTTCTCGTCGAACGCCATGACGACGACGGCGGCGCCATAAGCGCGCACGGTTCTGGCGTCGGCGATGAATTTCTCGACGCCCTCCTTCATCGAGATCGAGTTGACGACCGCCTTGCCCTGCACGCATTTGAGGCCGGCCTCGATCACGGCGAATTTCGACGAGTCGATCATCACCGGGACGCGCGCGATGTCGGGCTCCGCGGCGACGAGATTGAGGAACTCGACCATCGCCTTTTCCGAATCGAGCAGCCCTTCGTCCATGTTGACGTCGATGATCTGCGCGCCGGCCGCGACCTGATCGCGCGCCACGTCGAGCGCGGCGGAGAAATCGCCTTCCTTGACGAGGCGGCGGAATTTCGCCGAGCCAGTGACGTTGGTGCGCTCGCCGATGTTGACGAACGGAATCTGCGAGGTCAGCACGAACGGCTCCAGCCCTGAAAGTCGCAGCATGGGGTCGATCACGGGGATCTTGCGCGGCGGGACGCCCTTCACCCGCTCGGCGATGGCGTGTATATGCGCGGGCGTCGTGCCGCAACAGCCGCCGACGATGTTGACGAGCCCCGCCTCGGCGAATTCGCCGACGAGCGAAGCCATGTATTCGGGGCTCTCGTCGTAGAGGCCGAACTCGTTCGGAAGCCCGGCGTTGGGATAGGCGCACACCAAAGTGTCGGCGATGCGCGAGAGTTCGGCGAGATGGGCCCGCATCTCGCGGGCGCCAAGGGCGCAGTTGAGTCCGATCGTCAACGGATTGGCGTGCCGCAGGGAATGCCAGAAAGCGGTTGGCGTCTGGCCGGACAAGGTGCGGCCGGAAAGGTCGGTGATCGTGCCCGAAATCATGACCGGCAGCCGGACGCCCTTCGCATTGAAGACGTCGTCGATCGCGGCGAGCGCGGCCTTCGCGTTCAACGTGTCGAAAATCGTCTCGACGATCAGGAGGTCGGAGCCGCCTTCGATCAGGGCGCTCGCCGCCTCGGCGTAGGAGGCGCGCAGATCGTCGAAGCTGACCGCGCGAAAGCCGGGATTGTTGACGTCGGGCGAAATCGAAGCCGTCCGGCTCGTCGGCCCGAGCGCTCCCGCGACGAAGCGGGGGCGGCCGTCTTGCGCCTGCACAAGATCCGCCGCCTCGCGCGCGAGCTTCGCCGATTCGAAATTCAGTTCGGCGACCAGCTCCTCCATCGCGTAATCGGCCTGGGAGATCCGCGTCGAATTGAAGGTGTTAGAGCCGATGATGTCGGCGCCCGCCTGCAGATAGGCGATATGGATGGCGCGGATCGCCTCCGGCTGGGTGAGGCTCAAAAGATCGTTGTTGCCGCGCAGATCGCTTGGCCAGTCCGCAAAGCGCTCGCCGCGGAACTCCGCCTCGCTGAATTTGTGCTGCTGGATCATCGTGCCCATGGCGCCGTCGAGCACCAGAATCCGCTCGCGGGCGGCGGCCTCGATCTGCTGGCCAATCTCCTGACCAATCTGTTGGCCATTCTCCTGGCGCGCGGCGGTCGCGTTCGGGCTCTGCGTCATTCAGGCGGCCTTTTGCTCTGGATTGGGCCGAAGCCCGAGGAGATGGCAGATCGCATACACGAGATCGGCGCGGTTCATGGTGTAGAAATGAAAATCGCGGACGCCGCGATCGACAAGATCCAAAACCTGTTCGGCCGCCACCGTCGCGGCGACGAGACGCCGCGTCTGGGGATCGTCGTCAAGCCCCTCGAAACGGTCGGCCAGCCATTGCGGCACGCTCGCGCCCGCCCGCGCCGCGAAGTTCGCCGTCTGCTTGAAACTTTGCACCGGAACGATGCCGGGAATGATCGGAATGTCGACGCCTTTCGAACGCACCTTGTCGAGATATCGCAGATAGCACTCGTTTTCGAAAAAGAATTGCGTGATCGCGCGGGTCGCGCCGGCGTCGATCTTCGCCTTCAGAACGTCGACGTCGGCCTCGACCGACGCGCTTTCGGGATGGCGTTCCGGATAGGCGCTGACCGAGACCTCGAAATCAGCGATCCTGCGCACGCCGGCGACAAGAGCGGCGGAATTCTCATACCCCTGCGGATGCGGGCGGAACTTCGCGCCGACGCCGTCCTGCGGATCGCCGCGCAGCGCCACGATGTGGCGAACCCCCGCCTCCCAATAGCCTTTAACGATCTCGTCGATCTCGTCGCGCGTCGCGGCGACGCAGGTCAGATGCGCCGCAGGCTTGACGATTGTTTCCCTGGCGATGCGGGCGACGGTCGCATGAGTGCGCTCGCGCGTCGTGCCGCCAGCGCCATAGGTCACCGACACGAAACTCGGCCGCAGAGGCGCAAGGCGAAAAATCGATTCCCACAGCGTCGCCTCCATGGCGACCGTCTTTGGCGGGAAAAACTCGAACGACACGCGAATGTCAGGGCAGATCGTGCGGCTCGCGCGGGGAAAATCACAGGACTCGTTCTCGCTCATGCGACTTCTCGTGCGGTGAGAGGGACTGGATCGGCGATCAGGCGGCGGTCGCGGCCAAGCCAGATCGAAACCGCGAGCTTGCCGCCCTCGGAAGGAGCCGGGACAAGGTCGCGTCTACTGATGAGTTCGAGCCCGACGGTCTCGAAAAAGGCGGCGACTTCGTCGGGGCCGAACCCGAGGCGCCGGTGGGCGTGGACCGTGCGCAGATTTTCTTCTCCGTGCGGGGCGAAATCGACCACGATGAGCTGACCGCCGGCGCGCAGCGCCCGCGCAGCCTCGCGGATCGCCCGCAACGGATCGTCGAGATAATGCAGAACCTGATGCATGACGACGAGATCGTAAAAATTGGGTTCGACCGGCAAGGCGTAAATATCGCCCTGGCGCAATTGCGCGTTGCGCAGCCCGGCCCGCTCCAGGCGCACGCGGGCGACGCTCAGCATGCCCGGCGATTGATCGACGCCGACAGCGCGCGCGGCGAGCGGCGCCAGAAGCTCGAGCATGCGGCCGGCGCCCGTTCCAAGATCGAGCAAGGCGTTGACCGGCTTCGTCCCGATCGCCTCGCAGATCGCGGCCTCGACGCGCTCCTCCGGAATGTGCATCGCCCGGACTTCGTCCCAGTTCGCCGCCTGAGCGTCGAAATACCGGGCGGCCTGCGCGGCTCGCGCCTGACGCACTTCGGAAAGCCTTGCGCGATCGGCGAGCAGATTGGCGTCGCCGGGCGACAGCCGGGCGATGATATCCCGCGCGAATCCCGCCGCCGGACCGTTCTGCGCCATCAGAAAAAAAGCCCAGGCCCCTTCCCTGTGGCGTTCGACAAGGCCAGCCTCGGTCAGCAGTTTCAGATGGCGGGAGATGCGGGGCTGCGACTGTCCGAGAATCATGACAAGTTCTGTGACCGTCAATTCGGCTTCGGCGAGCAAGGCGAGCAGGCGCAGACGGGTCGCTTCTCCGGCCGCGCTGAGCGCAGCGAGGACGACCTCGAAGGGTGCCTGTTCGGAGAGGGGCAAAGAAAAATTCGGATCGTTCATGCAAAACATCATATGCATATATATTTATATGTAAAGCTAGAAAAACATACGCCTCGATTTTAGGAATGGCCTCCCGGACCGCGGAAAGATATGTTGAGGTCTCCTGCCTTCGCTTCAGGAAAGGTTGGACTGTCGCGCCTCGTGTAACGACACCAGTTCTGAAATCGTAAATTTGGACTCTACGAACTTGGAAAGGCTTGCGCACGGCGCGGCCCCTCATACGCTTTTTATCAATATTTTGGAGAACGACGACGCCCGAAAGCCGGGTTCTGGTCCGGCGTCAAGGCTGCCAGTCTCACGAAAGGTAAAACCATGAAAATGAAATCCTTGATCGTCGCCTTCGTCCTCACGCTGTCCTTCGCCCCGGCGACTTATGCGCAAACGGCCGCTCCTTCCGCCCCCGCCGCTCCGACGATGAAGCCCGGCATGGACATGAAGGGAGCCGAGACGAAGGCGAAAGACCTGGCGAAGCCCGCGGACGCCGCCGACATGACCGCAAAAAAAGCCAAGGCGAAGGAATGTTCGATGAAGGCCGACGCCCAGAAGCTGCACGGCAAGGCGCGCAAGGAATTCCGAGAAAAGTGCAAGGAAAGCTGACTTGGCAAGCTGACTTGGCAAACTTGGCAAGCTGACTTCGGGCGAAGGTTCATAAGGCGTCGCCCTCTGGGGCGCGAGGCCGGCTCCGGGCGATTCCCCGGGGCCGCGCGCCCTTCACCGCGTCGTGCGCGCCCTTTGTCTGGTCGCGCTCGCCCTTTGACCTCGTCATGCCCGCCCTTTGACCTCGTCGAGAATGCCGGTTAAGCGATCCCCATCCTGGGGAGCGGGCGACGCCTGAATCTCGAAGGATACGCCCCCCAACCCACAAAAACGCCATGCAAGCGATCCGCTCGATCCTGTTTCACGCCGCTTTTTATTCCCTCACCACTCTTCTCGCGATCTTCGGCCTGCCCATCCTCCTGCGGGACCGGCGGGGCGTGCAGGCCTATGCTCGATTCTGGACAGGAACGTCGATCTGGCTTCTCGACAAGGTCGGCGGGGTCAAGGTCGAGTTCCGCGGCCTCGACCGTCTGCCGCAGGGCGGCTGCATCATCGCCGCCAAACATCAATCAGCGCTGGAGACGCTGGCGCTCACCACGATCACCCATGATTTCAGCTATGTGTTGAAGCGGGAACTCATGGGCATCCCGATTTTTGGCTGGTACCTCTCGGGCGCCGGACAGATCGCGATCGACCGCGCCAAACGCGGCCAGGCGATGGCCGACCTCATCAAACAGGTCGGCGAAGCGGCGGCCCAAGGGCGGCAGATTTTTATTTTTCCCGAAGGCACCCGCAGACAGGCGGGCGCGCCGCCCGATTACAAGTCCGGCGTCGCCCATCTTTACGCCGCGACAGGCGCCATCTGCGCGCCGGTGGCGCTGAACACGGGTCTGTTTTGGCCGCGCAGCGGCCCGTTGCGGTCAGGAACCGCGGTGATCGAGTTTCTGCCTCCGCTCGCGCCAGGTCTCGACAAGAAAACGTTCGCAAACCGGTTGCAGACGGAAATCGAGGCCGCGACGGCGGCCCTCATCGCCGAGGCGGTGGCCGATGATCCGGGTCTCAAGACCGCATTGGCGGACTGATCGAGACAAGCGCGGGGCAAAAACCCCTTGACAGTTTCTGCTTTTGTTCTTGTTTTGTTCATGTCAGAAGCTTAGAGACATTAAATGTTTTGACTTCAGCTCATTGATCCAAAGTTCATGGATCCAAAGTTCGAGCAAATGACTGCGAGGGAGTCCGCCAACTTCGCGTCCGCGTTCAACGCGCCGTCCGGCGGCCTCCCGGACGGCGCGTTGATCAATCCAGCCGGCTCGCCAGCCATTCGAGTGTTTCGTCCCGGATCGAAAGCTCGGCAAGATGTGAATGCGTGTTCTTGATATATTCGGGATTACAGCCGGAGAGGCCCGAGGCCTGCGCGACAAGCCGGACGAGTTCGCTTCGTTCAAGCCGTCCGGCATATTGGGAATGCGCGCGGTCGGCGACGTAACAGACAGCCGGAACGACGCGACCGTCGGTCAGGCGCGCGCGCAGCACGGCCTCCTTGTAGACGGCCGTGACCTGCTCGCGCTCGCGCAAGTAGGAAAGCGTCGCGGCCGCATCGCCCAATTCGATGCGAAACGCGATTCCAAGGCACGAGCCGCCCCGGTCGAGGCCCAGAACCAGACCCGGCCGGTCCCTTGTGCCGCGGTGGACATGCGAATAGACGCAAAGCGAGCGATGATAGCCGCGCACCACCGCGCGATGGCGCTCCACGAAGGCGAATCCCGGCCGCCAGATCAAAGATCCGTAGCCAAACACCCAAAGATCAGCCGTCTGCGCCATTCAGTGTTTTCGCTCTGGAGTCGGGACGCTATAAAGCCGAAACACAATGAGGAGGGCCGCAGGCTCCGGGGTCGCCCTTCGAATCGGCGCGGCCGGATTTGCAGGCCCTTTTCTCAAGGGAGGAATAAATATGCCGTCCAATGCATTCAAGCGGAAATCGAGCGGGATCAGGAGCCCTGTATTCCTCATTCCCGCCGCAGCGGTCAGCGCCGCGATCATCGGATGGTCTATCTTCTGGTTTATCGCATCGCGCAAAACCGAGCAGATGCTCACCGCCTGGGTGGAGCGGGAGGCCGCGACCGGACGGACCTGGACATGCCCGGAGCGCAAAATCGGCGGCTATCCGTTCGAACTCGAAATTTCCTGCGTCAATCCGGCGTTTGATGGAGAGTTTTTCGGCCAGAAAATGGCTGGGACGCTCAAGGGCTTTCGCGCCACCTCGCCGCTGATGCGTCCGGAAAGTGTGATCGCGAGTTTCGAGCCGCCGTTTTCGGCGAAGGGCGTCGACGGAGCCTTGAACCTTACGCTCCGCTGGGAAAGCCTTACCCTCGACCTCGAAGGACGGCCGGACGCACTGACGCGCGTCTCATTGTCCGGCGAGCAGGTCAATGCTGAGGGAACTTTGGCGGGCGAGCCGGTCGCGGCGACCCTGCCGGATGTCCGCGCCGCCGCGATCGAGGCGATGGACCGGCATGACGGCGCCTATAATGTCGTCCTGTCCACCAACGGCGCTATTCTTCCCGCGCTGAACCATCTGTCCGGCTCAAATCTCCCGTGGGATGTCCTGACGGAAAGCATCGTCACGCAAATCGATTTTTTATCCACGGGACTTCTTGGCGCGCGCATGGAAAGCTGGCGCAACGCCGGGGGCCGCGTTGAGGTCAAGAGAGTGCGGGTGGCCAGCGGCAACATGCGCCTCGATGCTCGGGGGGCGTTGAAGCTCGATGGCGAACATCGGATCGAAGGGCGCCTCGATACCGGGTTCTCGGGACTGGGACCGATCTTGGAGACGCTGGGCATCGACCCGGCGATCGCCGCCGCTGGAACATTCCTGACGAATTTCCTGGGACGGCGTCAGGACGACGATGGGACGCCGAAACTGCCGATTCCGGTGACATTTGCGGACGGCCGGCTTTCAGTCGGTCCGGTGCGAACCTCCATACGCTTGCCGCCGCTGTATTGAAGATGGGTTTGAATTGCGCCCCCTCTCCCCCAGTGGGGGAGAGGCCAGACTTTTTTTAAAGACCTCGGCGGCCGCGCTTCATTCAGAACGCGCGGCCCACGGTCTTATAAAGGATTGGGAAGAAGGAAAACTTCGGGATCAGTAAGCGCGGTTGCGCATCACTTCGAAGCAGGTCCGCAACAGAATGTTGATATCGAGACCGAACGACCAGTGATTGACATACCATAGATCGAGTTTGACGCGTTCCGCCATCTGCTCCAGCAATCCGGTTTCGCCGCGCAGGCCATGAACCTGAGCCCAGCCCGTAATCCCTGGCTTGACATGGTGGCGAAACGCATATTTCGCGATCAGCCCTTTGTATTCGTTGTCATGCGCCAAAGCGTGAGGGCGCGGCCCGACGAGCGACATGTCGCCCTTCAGGACATTGAACAATTGCGGCAGTTCGTCGATGCTCGACCTGCGCAGCAATTGGCCGACCCGGGTGACCCGGTGATCGCCCCGCTTCGCCTGGGTTATTTTCGTCCCGTCTTCGAGGACGGACATGGTGCGAAACTTGAAGATGACAAATTGTTTCGAATTGAAACCATTTCGGCGCTGGCGGAAAATGATCGGGCCTGAACTGTCGAGTTTCACCGCCGTTGCGACGATGATCAGGAGCGGCGACAGAAGAAGGATTGCGATCGAGGCGCAAACCAGGTCCAGGCTGCGCTTCATCGCCATTTCCACCGGAGTCAGCGGCGCGCGCTGAACCTCGAGCGTCAGCGAAGGCCCCCCGGTCGACATGGCGCGCCGGCCAAGGACCGATCGGATGGTGTAGTCCGGCAGCAGCCTCACCGGAAGCGGCGAAGCCTGAAGCCGTTCCCGCACCGTCTCGAGCAACTCCTTGCTGCTCCAGCGCAGGGCGAGGACAAATTCCTGCACGCCCTTCTCGCGGGCCTCATGCAGCGCCCGGTCGATCGCGGCGAGAACCTCGTCAGACGCCGGACCATGATTCGATTTCACGGAAACGCGCCCCACCTCGCTCAGGCCAAAGTACCGGAACAGAACCGACGAACTCAGCCTTAACAACTCGGCGGGCTCTCCGATTGTCAACACGCGGCTTCCGGCGAGGCTTCCCGCAGCCATCATCGAACGCGATAGCCTCTGCCAGGCCCAGCGAATCAGAAACAGAAGCACGATCTGAAGGACGCCGGCGGTGATGACGGAGCCGTAAATAACGCCCTGACCCGGCACCAGAAGCAGGCAGCTGGTCGCGAAAAGGCCAACGATCGCCCAGGTCACGACCAGTCTTGCCGAATATTGAGCGAACGCCAGAAGCACAGGCAGACGGTAGAGGCCGCGGGTGGCCGCGACATACACATACAAGAGACCATTGGCCGCGCCGAAGGCGAAGTCAAAACCGACTCCAGTGTCCTCGCCGAGCCAGACGTAATGATAAAGCACTCCGGCGGCGACACAGGCAAAAATGATAAGTATTAAATCAAAAAAAGCTACAATTGACTCTATATTCTGGCAAGAAATCCTAAACGGGCTGATCAGGCCCGAGTTCGCCTTGTGCTCGACTTCAGCCCCTGTGATCTGGCTCAAGCGATTAAAGTACATTAATAAACTCGCTCTGATCGGCAGGAACGGCCTGCATTATGGTAAAAGAGGATGCAAAAATCAACCCAAAATGCTGCAGGCGCTGTGCGCGATCACACTTGCAAAAGCCTAGATTAGATTAATCCGTACAACTTTTGCGATGATGATCAGGGATGCACACGATTAACTATGCGCCGCAGCCCTAAAATGAGCCCAGAAGCCATCGGGTTAGGCAAATCCAAGCTCATTTGATGCACAACGCCCATTTTAGGGAACAATGCATTTGCCTAATTCGGTTTTGATTAATGTTATACTCGTTTTCCTCAGATTTGCCTCAAAACCGTCACATAGCAGTCATGATTGGCGCTGTCGGCTACGGACCGGGGCGGCGCAGCCGCTTCAAATCCGGCGCCTCCGATTCGGCGGCGAGCGAGCCCAGCGCCTCGTCCAGCGACGCAATGATCTGATCTTGCGATCCGAGCCTTCGCACGGAAACCGTACGGTCTATGGCTTCCCGTTTCCCGACGACGAGGAGAACGGGAACTTTCGCGAGGGAATGTTCGCGCACCTTATAATTGATCTTCTCGTTGCGAAGGTCGCCCTCGACGCGGAGTCCTTTCGCGCGCGCGGCCGCGATCACGTCGCGCGCGTAGCCATCGCCGTCCTGGGTGATCGTCGCGACGACAATTTGAACCGGCGCAAGCCAGAGCGGCAGATGGCCGGCGAAATGCTCGATCAGGATGCCGGTGAAGCGTTCGAGCGAACCGAACATGGCCCGGTGAAGCATGACGGGCGTCTTTTTCTCGCTGTCCGCGCCGATGTAAAAGGCGCCGAATCGGTCGGGAAGATTGAAATCGACCTGGGTCGTTCCGCATTGCCATTCACGTCCGATCGCGTCGCGCAGCGTATACTCCAGCTTCGGCCCGTAAAAAGCCCCTTCGCCCTCGTTGATCGCCGTCTTCGCTCCGCGCGCCGCGAGGGTTTCGAGCACGCGCGATAAAGCCGCTTCGGCTTTATCCCAAGCCTCGTCCGACCCCACGCGTTTTTCCGGCCGCGTCGACAGTTTGATCACGATATCCTGGAAGCCGAAATCCTCATAGATCGACAAAATAAGGTCGTTAACCTTAAGACTTTCTTTCATGATCTGATCTTCGGTGCAGAAAATATGCGCGTCATCCTGCGTGAACGCGCGAACGCGCATCATTCCATGGAGCGCGCCGGACGGCTCGTAGCGATGGACGACGCCGAATTCGGCGATCTTCAACGGCAAGTCCCGGTAAGACTTCAATCCGTTCTTGAAGATCTGCACATGGCCGGGGCAATTCATCGGCTTCAGCGCGAAAATTCGGTCGTCCTCGGTTTTCGTCAGAAACATGTTTTCGCGATACGTCTGCCAATGGCCCGACGTCTCCCAAAGCGCCCGGTCGAGCACCTGCGGCGTATTGACCTCCACATATCCCGCCGCTTGCTGACGCCGGCGCATATAGGAAATGAGCGTCTGGAACAGCGTCCAGCCCTTCGGATGCCAGAAGATCGTTCCCGGACCTTCCTCCTGGAAATGGAAGAGATCCATTTCGCGCCCCAGCCGGCGGTGATCGCGCTTCTCGGCTTCCTCCAGCTGCTGAAGATAGGCCGCAAGATCCTCGCGGCTGGCGAAAGCCGTCCCGTAGATCCGTTGCAGCATCGGCCTGTTGGAATCGCCGCGCCAATAGGCGCCCGCGAGTTTCATCAATTTGAAGGCCTCGCCGATCTTGCCGGTCGAGGTCATGTGCGGCCCCCGGCAGAGGTCGAGCCAATCGCCCTGCTTATAGATCTTCAGGTCTTCATCGCCCGGAATCGACTCGACCAGCTCAACCTTGAAGGCCTCGCCGCGCGCCTCGAACCAGTTTCTGGCCTGATCGCGAGTCCAGACTTCCTTGGTGAACGGCCGATCCTGTCGGACGATCTCCGCCATTTTCGCCTCTATGGCGGCGAAATCTTCCGGGGTAAATGGCTCGGCCCGGTAGAAATCATAATAAAATCCATTCTCGATCACCGGCCCGATCGTGACCTGGGCGCCCGGATAAAGCGTCTGGACGGCCTCCGCCAGAACGTGCGCCGCATCGTGCCGGATGAGTTCGAGCGCGCGGGGATCATCGCGGCTGATGAACTCCACTTTCGCGTCGCTCGCGACCCGGTCCGAGAGATCGCTGAGGGCTCCGTCGAGAACCATAGCGACGGTGCGTTTGGCGAGCGATGGCGAGATGCTTCGGGCGATCTCATGGCCGCTCACGCCAGGCTCGAAGGCGCGGGATGCGCCGTCGGGGAATGTCACCGAAATCATGTTTTTGTCCTTTGCTCACTCGCCGATACCAATCGGCGTAAGCGCGTTGCGGAGGTCGGCTCGTGCGTCTTAATCTCTTACGTGTTGCTTATCTCTTAGAAGGCGCCCGCTTTTGAACCAAAATCATCGTGAAGGCCAGCTCCTTTGCGCAAGACCCGCGGCTCGCCATTTGCGAACGAATCGCTCGAAAGCTCGGGCCCCGCCAAGGCTTTGGAAATATGCTCTACTTTACTGAGAAACATTCCCCATACGACGACTGGCGGTTGCATCTAGGATCATGTTTATATTTGATCTTAGCAAATGGTTGTGCGTTTTGACACATCATAGCCGTTGCGCTGCTGTTAAGAACCATCCGGGGAAAGTTATTTTCTGTCTGATGGAATTAACGGATAGTCACGGCCGAGAGATGTTCATGACGTATTTTACCAAAAAGCTTATACTAAAATCAGCAAAACATGCCCTAGCATGATTTCAAGTGATAATAAACAAAATTCGTCCGGACGTAATTATCCACAACCCCGATATTTCTGATCAATGTCCCAACATCCAAGTATTGGCGATCCCATGACTCCTTACGCTTTGTGCTTCGAAGAAGCTGATCTTGTCGCCGAAGAAAAGCGGATCTTGACCGCATTCACGCGGAGCCTGATCGAGATTGCAGCCCTTTCGGCCTCTCCCACGGCCGCGCCGGAATCAGCCAACGCTTTGAATATCCTGCGACAGCCTGCAGTCCTACTGGACGGCGACGGTTTCGTCGTCGAATCGAATGTCGCGGCGAACTCCGTTTTCAACAACGACATTTACGTCCGGGACCGCCGTGTGGTGATCCGGGACGCCGGCGCGCGCGCCAAACTGCAGTCGCTCATCGTCCTTTTAAAGGACTCCGCTGCGCCGATCGCTCCCGCCGCGGACCCCATTGTCGTTCCAAGGAAGGACAGACTTCCGGTTTTGCTTCGCGTCTGGCCTTTCGACGGGGCGGCGCGCTGGCCTTCGCGGGAAGTGCGTTCTCTCCTGACCTTGAACGCCCTGGGGCCGAAACCAGGACCGCCTGCTGAAATTCTGGCGAAGACCTTCGGCCTCACCCCCTCCGAAGCAAGGCTCGGCTGCATCATCGCCCGCGGCGCCGGTCCTGATACGGCCGCACAGGAACTCAAGATTTCCCGGGAAACGGCGAGGAACCAGCTCAAATCCATTTTCTCGAAGACCGGCACGCATCGGCAAAGCGAACTCGTCGCGCTGCTTTTACAGGTTCAGTAACGGCCCGTACAGGTTCAGTGACTACCGGCGCGCCAGTTCCCAGGCCAATTGTCCCCGGCCCTTCGTTTCCTTCCCGGCGGCGCCGCTGTTCCCAGGCGCCGCCGGCGGCGGCGCTCAAGACTTGACTCCCCTCCTCAAGTTCGCGCTTAAACGCTGGCGCAACAGAAGATTGACCGTGACCGGACGAGGAATGACGCATGGTGACGGAGGGCATCCGCCAGATCGCGGTTTTGGGCGGCGGAGCTTGGGGAACGGCGCTCGCCAATCTCGCGGCGCGCGCCCAGCCTTCGGTCCAAGTGGCCCTTTGGGCGCGCAACGCGTCCCATGTCGAAGAAATGTCGGCCACCGGGGTCAACGCGCGATACCTTCCCGGCGTGCCGCTTCTTTCGAATATCCGGCCGACCGCCGATCTCGCCGACACCTCGAACGCGGACGTCATCCTCGCCGTTGTCCCCGCGCAGACCCTGCGGTCCACGCTCGAAGCGCTGGCGGCGCATATCAAACCCGGCGCTCCGATCATCATCTGCGCAAAGGGCATTGAGCATTCAAGCGGGCTTTTTCTCAGCGAAGTAGCGGCGTCGATCCTGCCCGATCACCCGCCGGCCGTCCTCTCCGGGCCAAGTTTCGCCAGCGACGTTGCGAGCGGCCTTCCCACCGCCGTCACGCTCGCCGCGCTGGACGGCGAACTCGCCGCCGAACTTGCAAGCCTCCTGTCGACGCCCTGGTTCCGGCTATATTCCTCGACCGACCTCAGGGGCGCTGAAATCGGCGGGGCGGCGAAGAACGTGCTCGCCATCGCCAATGGCGTCGCCGCCGGCCGCGGCCTTGGCGCCAGCGCCGGCGCCGCCTTGCTGGCCCGTGGTTTCGCCGAACTCAGCAGATTCGGAATCGCCCTTGGAGCGGAGCCGAAGACGCTGATGGGACTTTCGGGACTTGGCGATCTTGTGCTGACCTGCACCTCGCCGATGTCGCGGAATTTTTCCCTAGGCGTCTCTCTCGGGCGCGGCATGACGCTCGAGGAAGCCACGCAACGCTCCGGCCTGACCGAAGGCGTGCACACCTGCGGCGTTCTTGTCGATCTCGCCAACGCGAAGCGCGTCGACATGCCGATCGCCAGCGCCGTGGACGCCGTCCTCGCAGAGCAGATCACGATCGACGAAGCCATCGCGGCTTTGATGACGCGCCCTTCAAAGGCGGAATTCGGCGAGATTCGCTAACCGGAGGCGGTAAATTGGCGCACTGGCTGCTGAAGAGCGAGCCCGGCAAATGGTCCTGGGACGATCAGGTCAAGGCCGGCAAGGAGGGCACGTTCTGGAACGGCGTGCGCAACCATTCAGCCAAGCTGAACCTGATGGCGATGAAGGTCGGCGAGCAGGCCTTTTTCTATCATTCGAATGAGGGCAAGGCGATCGTCGGACTCGTCGAGATCACAAAGCCTTATTATCCCGATCCAAGCGATCCGTCGGGCAAATTCGGCATGGTCGACGTGCGCGCCGTCAAGCCGCTGAAACGCCCCGTGACGCTCGAGGCGATCAAGGCCGACGAACGCTTGCAGGACATGATTCTTGTCAAGAATTCGCGGCTTTCGGTTCAGCCGGTCACGGCGGCGGAGTGGAAGATCATCTGCGATGAGGGCGGCGGTGTTTGAGGCGCCGCTAGAGCCTATTCCGATCGGATTGAATCAATCCAATCGAGAAGAATATGCTCAAGCTTTTGATTCTGGAGCGATTTCTGATCGATAGCATGACTTCATGCGATCGGAAAGCGC
The DNA here is from genome assembly GCF_900114285.1 of Methylocapsa palsarum. Classification (GTDB taxonomy): domain Bacteria; phylum Pseudomonadota; class Alphaproteobacteria; order Rhizobiales; family Beijerinckiaceae; genus Methylocapsa; species Methylocapsa palsarum. Next base: position 16,914 of record NZ_FOSN01000010.1, read on the forward strand.
TCTAAGGTCGCATCCGGTCGGATCAGAGCGGAGCGATCTAATCGGACGTTGATCTAGACTAGTTGGCCACCGCCCGTTTCAGCTTCGACTCGCTTTGCTCTTGTTCAATCGCATTCTGATCGGCCGAGCTGGCTTTATCGTTCTTCAGATCAATCGTGATCTTCTCGATCTTCCCGTTGAACTTGAACGGATTTGAGTATTCCGGCGAAACCGGCGTGCCTGTGTTCATCCCGACATCGGCGCCCACCGTCGCCGAAAACCCGCAACATTGGGTGACCGCGATGCGGCCCGCTGCGACCTTCTCGCCGTTGACGGATAAAGTTCCTGTCCCCCCCTTTCCCGGACCGCCGCCGTCATAGGCAAAATCGAACGCGATGGTCGCTTTACCGGGAGCGAGACGTTTGCCGGACCTCACCGTAAAGCTCTTCTGGCCCAGAAAATTGTAGTGATAAACCGGATCACCGTCTTTGATGTAGAGGCTCCATCCGCCGAAGCGACCGCCCTGGGCGACCAACACGCCATTGGCGGTTTCTTTGGGAACAATCACATTCGCAGTGATCGTGAATGACGCGTTTTTGACATTAATAAAGGCGTTCTCCGGAATGGCGAACATGTCGCCATAGACCGTGAGCGAATTGCGGCCAGCCATGAGATCAGGCCTGCCCGCCACCTCCGGATTGGCTCGTTCAAACAAGCGATCGTCGATCGGCAGAACATGGTTGGCGATCGCCTCTTGCGTGAAAATCTTCTGCATTTCGCGCAGTTTTCCGGGGTTCGCCAACGCTAGGTCGTTAGTAAGACTGAAGTCCGATTTCGTATCATACAATTCCCACTTATCGTCCCCGAGCGCGGCCCGGACCTTGGTTTCCCAGGGCGCCCTGTGAACCGTACCCGCGAGCCAGCCTTCGGAGTAAACGCCGCGGTTTCCGAACATCTCGAAATATTGCGTCAGATGATTCTCCGGCGCCTTCGCGTCATCGAAGGCGGGCAACATGCTGACGCCCTGGATCGGCGTTTGCGGCGTTCCATTCACGACGCGCGGCTCGGGCAGCCCCGCCGCTTCCAGAATTGTAGGCGCCACGTCTATCACGTGGTGCCATTGCGAGCGAATCTCGTTCTTAGCTTGCACGCCTTTCGGCCAATGGACGACCATGCCGTTGCGGGTGCCGCCGTAGCTTGACGCTACTTGCTTCGTCCACGTGAACGGCGTGTCGCCCGCGACCGCCCAGCCAGCTGCATAGTGATTATGGCCGAGCGGACCGCCAAGGTCGTCGATATGTTTGACCTGCTCCTCAATCGGTTCGGGCACGCCGTTGAAATAGGTCATTTCATTGAAAAGACCGTTCATGCCTCCCTCGGCGCTTGCGCCATTGTCGCCGACGATGAAGAAGATGAGGGTGTTGTCCAACTGACCGAGATCCTTCAGCGTGGCGATCAGACGGCCAATCTCGGTATCGGCATATTCGCCAAACCCGGCGAACACCTCCATCTGACGTGCGAACAATCGCTTTTCATCTGCGGTGAGCGCGTCCCAGTTCTTGATCGCTTCAGGCTTTGGCGCGAGTTTGGCGTCAGAGGGCACGACGCCGAGCTTTTTCTGACGTTCCAGTGTCTGCTCGCGCAATTTGTCCCAGCCCATGTCGAACTGGCCCTTGTATTTTGCGATCCATTCTTTCGGGACGTGGTGCGGAGCGTGGGTCGCCCCCGGCGCGAAATACATAAAGAAGGGCTTGTCCGGCGTCAGCGCCTTTTCCGACTGAACCCACGCAATAGCCTGGTTCGTCATATCCGTCATGAAGTGATAGCCGGGCTTTTCGTCGATCTGGATTTTAGTCATCCCATCCCAAATCGTCGGGGCCCATTGATCCGTCTCGCCGCCGATGAAGCCGTAGAATTTATCAAAGCCCGAGCGCGTCGGCCAACGATCCGTCGGTCCCGACGCGCTAAGCTCCCACACCGGCGTTTCGTGTGATTTGCCAAAAGCGCCTGTCGCATAGCCATTGAGCCGCAAAATTTCAGCGAGCGGGGCGACGCTATTGGGCCTGACGCCCGTATTCCCCTGGAAGGCCGTCGCCGTCTCGGTGATCGAGCCCATATTGTTGATGTGGTGGTTGCGTCCGGTCAGCAAGGCGACGCGGGTGGGAGAGCAGAGCGCCGTCGTGTGAAACTCGTTGAAGCGGAGCCCTTCGTTCGCGAGCGCGTCCAACGTCGGCATGCGGACCGGACCGCCAAAGGCGCTGGATTGGCCAAAACCCATGTCGTCGATCAGCACGATCAACACGTTCGGCGCGCTCGGCGGCGCCTTGATCTGGAAGAATGGCGGCGGCTTGACCTTTCGCGCGTCAAGCTCCGTTACCGGCGGATAGACCGGCTGGCGAATGGGCAGCTCGGTCCGGTCAAGGGGGATTTCCTGCGCGGTGAGCGGCTGTGAAAGGGAGCCAGAGGCAAGCGCGGCCAGTCCGGCAGTCCATAGCATCGATGCGATTCTGACCACAGGCGCCTCCATGCCGAAACAGGATTGCGAAACGCTCCGTAACACCCCGGTTCAATTCCAGCAACGGCGCGTCGCGGCCACGCTCGAGGCGCCCCTTAAATTTGGTGCGGACGGGGGGACTCGAACCCCCACCCCCTTTCGAGGTGCAGATTTTCGTACCACTTCGACTTTCGCCGCCGCCCGCAAGCGTTCGTGGTCTGGACTATCCCTTCGCCACAGCCAAAGGCCAGAGGCGCCGCCCGTCTAGTCTCTACACCTTCCCTCTTTTGAAGGGCTTGGCTCGGGATTGGCCTAGGTCTTTACCCTTAGCGTTCCCCGACTTTGAGCGGTTCTGCTCCGCGGATTTCCCCGCGGGCACTCCAATTGAAGTCTGCTGCGTCTACCTGTTTCGCCACGTCCGCAAAGCCGAAGTCGATCAAAATCGACAAGGGCCCATCAAGGGCTTAGCGGCGCAGCGCTCGCGAGACAAGCGCGCCGCCGGCGGGACGGCCCGCCTTCGACCTTTCCCCGCGCGAAAATCCCTATCTCCCCTCTCTTGATGAGATCGGAGCCTGAAAACTCAAGCCGAGATCCCAGGGAAAATAGATCCAGGTGTCCTGCGAGACCTCGGTGACGAACGTGTCGACGCGGGGGCGCCCGAGCGGTTTGGCGTAGACCGTCGCGACATGGGCGCGCGGCAAAATCGTCCGCAGCGCGTTGACGGTCGCGCCTGTGTCGGCGAGGTCGTCGATCACGAGGAGGCCTTCGCCGCCGCTTCCGGAGAATTCCGGCGCGACGCTTTTCAGGATTTCGATGTCGCCCTGAATCGTTTCACCGCGGTAGCTCGCGACGCAAAACGTGTCGATGATTCGAAGGTTCAGTTCGCGCGCGACGATCGCGGCCGGCACGAGCCCGCCGCGCGTCACCGCCACCATTCCCGAAAAAGGCCCGGCCGCGCTGAGCCTCCATGCGAGCGCGCGCGCGTCCCGATGAAATTGATCCCAGGACACGTGGAAGGCCTTTTCGGCGGCTGCTTTCTGCGCTGTTGAATCGTTCATTCCGGTTCAGACCCGCCCTTTTGTCGATTCGTGGCCAAGACGGTGGACCAGCTCACGGATCGCGCCCGCGACAGCGGCCACCAAACTCCCGTCGCAGCCGCGCACGACGATCTCGTTGTGGAACCGCCCGTCCCGGAACGAGGGATAGGAGCCGATGGACAGTTCGGGATTGGCCGCGGCGATTTCGCCGAGGGCCTTCGCATAATCACCCTCGAACAACTGGCCGGCGGCGATCGTCTCGACCATGAGGCGCGGACCTGTCGAGAGCCGGGGCGCGACGGCGTCGAGCATCGCCTGCATGATCGCGGGAACGCCCGCCATGACGATGACATTGCCGATCTGGAACCCCGGAGCCTTCGAAATCCTGTTTTCGATCAGCTCCGCCCCGTCCGGAATGAAGGCCATGCGGCGGCGCGCCTCGTTGAGGTCCTCCGGCTTGATGCGCTCAAGAAGAAGCTTGATCGCGCGCGGATCTTCAGAGATGGCGACGCCGAAGGCCGCCGCCACGGCGTCGGCCGTGATGTCGTCATGAGTCGGGCCGATGCCTCCGGTTGTAAAGAGATACGTGTAGCGCGTCCGCAGGGCGTTGACCGCGGCGACGATCTCGGCCTTCTCGTCGGCGACGATTCTGACCTCGCGCAGATCGACGCCGATCTTGGCCAGATAATCGGCGATATAGCCGATATTGGCGTCTTTGGTGCGGCCGGACAGGATCTCGTCGCCTATCACGAGGACCGCCGCCGTCACTGAACCTGTTTGCGCCATGCCCGCTCTCCCGCAGGCTTGCTACCACGAAGAAGGATGAAATTCGATTCGCCCGGGCCGGCCCCAGACCCTCAATCCCTTAAAAGCAGCCTCAATCTCCTAAAAGATGCAGCACGATCTCGCGCCTGTGCGGCGCGCTCCGGTGTTCGAACAGATAAACGCCCTGCCACGCGCCGAGGACCATCCGCCCATCCGCGACCGGAATCGAAAGCTGAACCTGCGTCAGCGCGGTCCGCAGATGCGCCGGCATATCGTCCTCGCCCTCATCGGCATGGACATAGCGCGCCGGATCCCGCGGCACGAGCGCGTCGAAAAACCGTTCGAGATCGTAACGGACATCGGGATCGGCGTTTTCCTGAATCAGCAGCGACGCCGAAGTATGCCGGCAGAAAACCGTCAATAGTCCCGTCGAAATATGTTCCCCCGCGAGCCAGGACGAGACCTCTCCCGTGATTTCGACAAGGCCCTGGCCTCGGGTCGCGATCAAAAGACGATGAAGAACCTGGCGCATTGGAACCTTCGCGGAGGCTGGAGCTTCGAAGACGCGGACCTGTGCGCGGCCGCCATTCAACTCTGGCGGAAAATTGACGCAAAGGCTCGCATCAAGACGCAATCGTCTTTTTCTGGTCACGATCTCAACCCAGAATCGTTCGCCCGCCACAGCATTTCGCACAACCGAATGGCGGAGAGGAAACGTCCCTATGACGGAACCGGTGACTCCGGCTGCGATTTTTCAGCTTGGCATGGGATTTTGGGGCTCGAAGACGCTGCTCAGCGCGGTCGACCTTGACGTTTTCACAGAGCTTGCGGCGGGTCCTCTGGACCTAGACGCGCTGACCTTGAAGCTAGGCCTGCACGAGCGGGGCGCGCGTGATTTTTTCGACGCTCTGGTCGCGTTGGGCATGCTCGAGCGCAACGGCGGGCTTTATTCAAACACTGCCGAAACCGGGCTTTTTCTGGACCGCAACAAGCCGACTTACGTCGGCGGCCTTCTCGAAATGGCCAATCATCGCCTGTACCGTTTCTGGGGCGGCTTGACCGAGGCCCTGCGCACAGGACAGCCGCAAAACGAAATCGCCAGCGGCGGCGATCTCTTCGCCACGATGTACGCCGATCCGCAAATCCTCGAAGAATTTCTCGAGGCGATGACGGGCGTCAGCCTGGGGGCCGCAAACGCCATCGCCGCCGCCTTCCCGTTCGACCGATACGCTTCATTCGCAGATATCGGCTGCGCCCAGGGCGGCCTCACCGTCGCGATCGCGAATGCCTACGGCCATTTGTCCGCGACAGGATTCGATCTGGCGCCCGTCGGCCCCATTTTCGAAAAATACGTGCGCGGCTTCGGCCTTTCCGACCGAGTCTCGTTTCAGGCGGGAAATTTTTTCTGCGATCCCCTTCCAGAAGCCGACGTCCTGATCATGGGACATATTCTGCACGACTGGAATCTGGAGCAAAAGGAAGCGCTCGTCGCCAAGGCCCATGCGGCGCTCAAGCCGGGCGGCGCGCTCATCATCTACGACGCGATCATCGACGACGACCGCCGTGAGAATTCGTTCGGTCTCCTGATGAGTCTCAACATGCTGATCGAGACGCCGGGAGGTTTTGACTATACCGGCGCGGAATGTATCGGATGGCTGCGCAAGGCGGGCTTCACCCAGACCCGGGTGGAGCCCCTCGGCGGCGCCGATTCGATGATCGTCGGCGTCAAATAGATCACGGCCTCTTTAAATTAGTTCGCAAGCGCTTCATAAGTTCTCGAGCGCTTCATTGGCGGCGCGAAGTCCCGAACTCAGGGCGCATTCGACCGAAGGAGCGCCTTCGCTGTCCTGACCCGCGAAGGAGATGCGTCCGAGCGGCGCGAAGGCGATGCGGCGGGGCGCCCGGGCGCGGTCCAGCCGCCCGTTGGCGTCATGGGAATCGCCGAACACCGAAGTGGTCGTAGGCAGGATCATTCCGTGTCCCCAGCGGTAGAGACTGATCGACGTCACGTCGCGCTCGAAGTCGAATTTCGCTCCGCCCAGAATTCTCGACAGATCCTCCTTCAGCGACGTCTCATAAGCCGAGAACGGCGTCCGCAGCAGGCGCAAACGCTCCTTTGCGAAATCCTCCGGCGGCGCAGTATTGCCTCCAAAGACGGTCAGCACGGTCGGGCGGTCCGGCTGGTCCGCGCCCCGCCCCGCCCAGTCCGCGACAATGAAACTCGCCCAGTCCCGGCTGCCCCACCAATATTGATTGTATCCAAGGCCGAGGTCCGCCAGAGACGAGGCGCTGCTTATGCCGACATTGGCGACGATGGCGGGCGCTGTGTTCAACGCGCTCCAGGCCTTGATGCGGGACGCGTCGCTCATGTGAGCGGTCAGGCGCCGCGCGGCGTGCGACTGGCACGCAAGGATGACGGCGCTTGCGGTCGCGCGGAGGAACCTCATGTTTTCGACGTAGACGACCGCCGGCTTGGCATTTCCGGCCGGCGCGCCCTGATCCGCCCGCAGCGCCACTGCATTGAGGCGGATCGCGACCGGATGGCGCCCCTGCTCCGGGTCGGTCAGCCAGCGAGCGAGTCGTTTCGCCAATTCGGAAGTTCCGCCGGGAAAGGTGAAGAGGTCGCCATATTCCGCGTTGAGGAAGCTGATCGAGGTGTGGGCGTTGACAAGGGACGCCGGTCCGCCGATCGCGTCGATGGCGTAGCGCGTGTAGAAATCCGAAACCAACGGATCACAATGCAGGACATCGCGAAGGTAGGCGTCGAGCGTCATTTCGGAGAGATAATCGTAGGCGGGACTGCTCGCGTCGGCCGGATCGGTCGGCGCACCCTCGACGTCGGACCATGCCTTGAACGCCGTCCGGCAGCGCAGGAGATCCTCCACCACCGGCGCGGCATAGGGAACGTCCTTCAGCCCTTCCCCGTAGGTGTCGATGTTCCAGCCGCGACGCCCCGCCTTCACGCCCGGCGTCTCGGCGTCGAAGAAATAGCTGTACATCGGGCTCGCGATCCTGAACGCCTCCCATTCGACGCCAAGTCCGCCGTAAAGCTCCTTTTGAAAATCGGCGTAGGGAGCGACGCAATAGGCGCCGCCTGTCGACGCGGTCACGGGAAGCGGCGGCCCCTGATCGCGCGCCGCATTGCCGCCGAGATGAGCGTTGGCGTCGATCAGCAGGATCCTTGTTTCGGGACGCCGCCGCAGAATATAGAACGCGGCGGAAAGGCCCGAGAGACCGCCGCCGACGATGACGACGTCATAATCGCCCGCTTCGGAAATCTCGAAGCGGCCTTCATGGCCGTCGCAGCCTGCCGCAAGAGACACGCGTCCGGGTTCGAAGCGCAACCGCTCGTCCCGCAGCCAGTGTGCGACATTGAAGGCCGACGGCAGATTGCCGCTCCGCAGCGCGCGGGGATCGCGGCCGATTTCGCCGTCGCAGGCGTTGGCGTACTCCCCGGCGGCGGCGGCTTCGAGGGAAGACGGCCCAGCGAGGCCCGAGGAGGCGATGAGGGCGCCGTTCAGAAAATCGCGTCTTGAAATCGCGGAAAACGCTCGACCGCCGGCGGAAGTTGGGGTTCTTGCCATGTCGCGAGCCGTTGTTGTCAGGTCCAGACGCGGCTGGCCTCGAAATTCCTTGTCGCGTCCGCTCCGCGCCTGCCTGGCCTAACATGTGTCCGCGGACGCTCGACCGGAAATTTGGCCGGAGATTTGAATGAGTCCTGGATCACATTATCACCCGCGCCCTTCGAGAGGAACAACGTGATCCATCGCAAGACGCCTCACGCCCTGAAGGCGGGGGCGCTGGGCTTTCTCGACGCCGCGGTCATGGCCGTCGCGGGCTCGGCCCCCGGCTATTCGATCACGGCGACCACGGCGGCGCTGATCGCCGCCGCCGGAACCGCCGGACCGGCGGCGCTTTGCCTCGGCTTCCTGCCGATGCTCGGAATCGCCCTCGCCTTCTCCCATCTCAACAAATGGCGCCCCGACGCCGGCGCAGCCTATGTCTGGGTCGGGCGCTCGATCAATCCGGAACTCGGCTTTCTCGCCGGCTGGGCGCTGCTGAGCCTGTCGACCACCTTCATGGTGGCGGCGGCGCTTCCGGCGGGCGAAGCGACGCTTGAACTCATCGCACCAGGGCGGGTTCACGATGTCGCCTTCGCGACGGGCGCCGGGGTGGTCTGGTTCCTCGCCGTCCTCGCCCTGGTGACCTGCGGCATCACCGCCAGCGCCAGGGCGCAGGTCGCAATGACCTCGCTCGAAATCCTCGCCCTTCTGCTGATCGGCGTTTTCGCGGTCTGGAACGCGCGGGCGGCGCCGGTCACGCCATTTTCCTGGTCCTGGTTTTCGCCTTCGGCCTTCGGCGCGTTCCCCGTCTTCGCCGCAAGCATGCTGGTCTCGATCTTCTATTTTTTCGGCTGGGACGTGGCCTCCAATCTCGCCGAGGAGACGGCCGACGCCGACAGGACCGCGGGCTTCAGCGGCGTCGCCGGGGTGCTGGTGATCTTCGCGCTGTTCCTGCTGGCCCAGGTCGCCGTGCAAATGTCGCTGACTCCCGATGTGATCGAGGCCAACGCCGCGGACCTTCTTCCGGCCCTCGGTCGCGCGGCGTTCGGCGAAAAGGGCCGCGCCATCGCCGTCCTCGCGGTCATGGTCAGCGCCGTCGCGACGATCGAGACGCAACTCCTGCAGACCACGAGACTTCTGTTTTCGATGGCGCGGGACAACGTGATCGCCGAGCCGTTGGGACGGCTCCATTCCCGCTTCCAGACGCCGTGGGTCGCAGGATTCGCCGTCGGCGGCGTTTCGCTGCTTCTTTTCGCGGCGGCGGCGGCGGCGCCGACTGTCAATCAGCTGATGGGCGACCTCATCAGCGCGATTGGCGTGCAGGTCGCCTTCTATTACGCGCTCGCGGGCGCGGCCTGTTTCTGGTTCTACAGGCCGGTCTTGCGCGACAATTGGACGACGCTTGTGTTCGCCGGACTCGTCCCGCTGGCGTCAGCGATATTTGTCGCGTTCATCGGGCTTTATCAATTGCCGGCGCTCGGATGGCGCGTCTCCGCCATGGCCGTCGGAGCGATCCTGATCGGAGCGGCGCCGATGTGGTATTATCGCAAACTCTATCGCAGCACGTTCTATTCGGCCCCGCTGGAGCGCGCAGGCGCGTCACCAGATCGATAGAAAGCAGATCGAAAGCGGATATGCGAGCACGACGCCGAGGGCTGTGCCCGCGAAAATATCGCTCGGGTAGTGGTGCGCCGTCGCGATTCGCGACCAGGCCATGCACGCCATCAAAACCAACGAAGCCAACGCCGTCGCGGGCCAAACCAGGACGATCGGCACCAACACGCCGGACAATGTCATGACATGTCCGCTGGGAAACGAATGCTCGTCGAGAACCGCGAGGAGCGAGCGAAGATCGGGATCCGCCTTGAACGGGCGCTGGCGGCCGACGCGTCTTTTGATGGACGGATAAAGGCAATGCAGGAGCAAAGCGTTCAAGCCGCCGAGGACGGCGACCCTGAAAGCGTCTCGGCCGAGGAACTGAAACACCAGGGCCCCGAGGATCAGATAGATCCAGCCGTTGCCCAATTTGCTCATCACGATCGCGCAGGCCCGCCCGAGGGTAAAATGAGACGAGCGGGCGATGAACCGGACGGCGGCGAGGTCCGCGTCGTGAAGCCTTCCCATCCAGACCGCCGTCTTGGATCCGTCAACGTTCGGGAAGCCTGAATCTCCAAAGCAGGATGATCTGCTCCATGCAGACTTGAACCAGCTCCAGGAAGCCTTGGACACACTGTAGGAAGACTTGGGAAGATCATCGCGCAAGAAAGCCATGTGCGAGACATAAGGCAGTGTGACGGCGTTTTCGTGACGGCTTTTTTGCATTGCCTTGACAATCCCGCCCGAATTCACAACCGGGCCGAAGGGTTCGGCGGAACGTCAAAAGTGCTCGAGGCCGATCATTTTTGCGACGGTCTCCACTTCGCTCGGCGTATTCCCGCCCGAAGCCTCGCCCGGCTGGTATCTCGCGATCAACTCCGACCGCGCCTTCGCGATCTGCTTTTTCAGCACCCTGAGATCCTCGACGGGAACGCCCTCCCCCTTGCGCCGCGCCGCCTCATCGGCGGCCTTGAGGTCGAATTCCTTGAGGGCTTCCCATTGGGTTTTCGCGCTTTCCGGAAGGTGTGTGGACGAAAGGCGCTGGTAGAGCGCGTATTTCTTTTCCGACCGGCTGAAGTCGTTCGCCTCTTTCGCGGAGAGGCCGGCCGCTTTCAAAGCCTGATAACGCAATGCAACGCGCGATCTCGACTCGGGCGCGACGGACGCTTCGGATGGCTGATCGCCGGCCGGAAGGGAGGCAACCGCCTCGCACTCGTTCGCGGCGGCGGGGACGGAAGCGACTTTCTTGCGGGGAGAAGCGGACTTCGCTCGCAAGGAGGGTTTGGCGGCGGGCGGCGGCCTCGGCGTCCTTCGGTTTGCGCTGTTCTCGGCCGGCGGAGCACTGGACGCCGCAGCGGGATCGGCCGGCGCCGGAACTTCGACGCGGCCCAAAGTCGCGGCGCGTCCGGCCGCGTCTCCTGGAAAGAAGGCCCGGTCGAGCGGTCCGCCTGTATCGGAAGAGACGGCTTTGCGCTGGTTCGAGGTAAATGTCGCGCCGAGCATTTCAGCGACGCCAAGCACGGCTTCTTTGAGGAACGATCCGATAGTGCGAAACATGCGCGTCGGCTCCCTTCACAACGCCCGGGGCGGAACGCTGAGAACACAGCCTTCCTGCGTCAGGCTCTTTCCAAGGTCGCGGTCCAAAAGTCGCGGTCCAAGTTCGCGCCCAAGACGCGTTTCCAAGTCGCCTTCGAGGCCAGCGTGAGCGCTATTTCGGGCCTTTCCGCGGACCTTCACGGCGGCGTTCGATCAGTCCTGCCTCCGATCGGCGCGACAGATTCCTGCTTAGCATTCGACGATTATATCCAAACGACAATCGTCGCCTGCGCCGGGCAGGCCGGCGCGCCGCGTTTCATATTCCCGCCCGGAATGGGACGCGAGTGAGGCCGGGACATGGACGGCCGAAGGCAAATGCCGGAAAGCGCCCCGCAAACCGGGAGAAGCCGAACGAACTATTCGATCTCGAAATCGCAAGGAGCGGCGTCCTTGACGCCCTCCAGCGTGAAATGCCACCATTCCTGATCGAAATTGGCGAATCCGTGAGCCCGCATCAGAGCAACGAGCCGCTCCCGGTTCTGCCGCGCGGTGGCGCTGATCGCGGGGCTTCGCGTCGCCGAAATGTCGTCGAAGAGATCAAAATGCGCGCCGAAATCGAGACCGGCGAAGGCGAGATCGACCGCGACCCCGGTGGAATGGGCGGAGTTTTTCGCGATATAGCCCCGCTCGAACAGCGCGCGCTTGTCGATATGCGGGTAATATTCGGCTTTTTGGGTCTGATCCGCTCCGTCCTGCGCCCATTCGATGAAAGCTCGGGTCGCCCGCTGCGGCCGGTAGCAGTCGTAGACGACAAGCCGCAGTCCGATCTTTTCGGCGTCCTTTTGCGCGGCCGCGAGCGCCTCGGCCGCCTCCCGCCTCAACCAGCATCGGGGCGCTCCATAGCCTGGCAAAGGACGGCCGATGAAATTGTTGGCGCCGGCGTAGCGCATGTCCTGTTGTACGCCGGGAGCGAGGTCGGCGAGGCGGACGAATCCTTCGGGCCGCTCGGCGCGCGCCGCGGCGCAACCGCAGGCGGGGCCCAAAGTCAAAAGGCTTATTGCGACCTGAGCGCCCCCGATCAACATTCGCCTGACCTTTCGTCTTGGGCCGGGCCGAGTTTCCAGCCAAGCTTCGCTGGACTATAAAGGCCCTGCGCGGCGGGTCCAGCCCCCGCCGCGCAGGGCCTGCCGCGGTCTTGTGTCCCGCGCGCCTCACGACCACATATCGTCTACGCCACCAGGCGTCGCGGCGGGAAAACCAGGGGCGGCGATGAGATTTGCCTCGGGCTTTTGAGGATCTATTCTCGCACATGATCAACTTCGCCGCGCGAACTTGGCGAGAGAACTTGGCGGAAAGACAAGGACCTTTCAAAATGCGCGACACGAACGGTTTCGACAGACCGGCGCTTGCGCCGCCGGTTTTCATGCAGACCTATCTCCCGCCCAACGCGCTCGAGGGCGTGCGCACGCGTCGCATGATCGCTCTCCTGCTCGACCTTGTTCTAGTGTCGATCTTGTCCTTCGCTGCGTGGTTTGGGCTGGCGGTCCTGACCCTTGGCCTTTCGATCATGATCCTGCCGCCCCTGTTTCCGCTCATCGCATTTTTCTATAACGGGCTCACGATTTCGGGCTGGCGCATGGCGACGCCCGGCATGCAGACGATGGACCTTGAAATGAGATTGACCGACGGCCGGCGGACTCCGTTCCTGAATGCGGCGGCGCATGCGGTGCTGTTTTACATCAGCTCGCTGTTTCCGCCTGTCTTTCTGGTTTCGCTCGTCAATGATTCAAAGCGGTGCGTGCACGATATTCTTGCAGGGGTGATCATCACCCGCCGGCCGGTCTAGATCCTGACCGGGCTGGAACGGGGCGGGAACCCGCCGATTCGCGGTCTGGCACTTGCGCCCCGCCGGGAAAGCGTTAGCCTCTTTGAATCTGGACCGTAAACAGGAACCAAGGGGCCGACCAGCTTGACGCGAGAACCGCGCGACGCGCCGCAGTTTTATCTGACCGCGCCCTCCCAGTGCCCCTATCTGCCCGGCCGGCAGGAACGCAAGGTCTTCACCCATTTGATCGGCGGGCGCGCCGTCGCCCTCAACGACCAGTTGACCCTTTCCGGCTTCCGCCGTTCCCAGACCATCGCCTACCGCCCCGCCTGCGAACATTGCCGCGCCTGCGTTTCGGTCCGGGTGAAGGTCAATGAGTTCGTCCCGTCGCGCGGCTTCCGCCGGGTGATGGACATCAATCGCGACCTCACCGGCGCCGTCGGGCGCGCCGAACCCAGCGCGGAGCAATATTCACTTTTCCGCCGCTATCTCGACGCCCGCCACAACGACGGCGGCATGGCGGACATGACGGTCATCGATTATTCGATGATGATCGAGGACAGCCACGTCGAAACGCGGCTCGTGCAATATTTCGCCATGGCTGAAGAGCAGGACGGAGGCGAGCCCGTGCTGGTCGCAGCCTGTCTGACCGATCTTCTCGCGGACGGGCTGTCCATGGTCTATTCGTTTTATTCGCCTGATGAAAAGCGCCGCTCGCTCGGCACCTACATGGTTCTCGACCATATCGAACGCGCGCGCCGACTCGGCCTGCCGCATGTCTACCTTGGCTATTGGGTCGAGGGTTCACAAAAGATGGGCTACAAATCGCGGTTCCTGCCGCAGGAACGGCTCGGGATGAACGGCTGGGACCGAGCGGAATAGAACTACCCCTGGTCGATGCTTGGATGGCGAGGTCGCGGCTGAGCCGGGACGACGCCGACGCGAACTGGCGCGGATGATTCCTTCGCCAAGCCTGCCTGCGCCAAGCCGGCCTGCGCCAAGCCGGCCTGCAGCGCAGACCAGCCTGCTTTGCACCATCAAGTGAATTGGCTCCATCAAGTGAATTTGTTGCTCTTCGGAAACCCGCGCGGCGGCAGCCGGCCTGATTCCGCTCGATGGCCGATCCAGTCCGTCAGATCGCCAGCCGCCACCGTGATTGTGCGCCCCGCGGGATCCTTCCAGGTCAACCCCTCGCTTAAAACGAAAACCTTGGCGTCAGCGACGCCGCCGTCCTTGTATTTTTGCAGCCTGACTCCCTTTCCGCGCGACATTTCCGGGATCTGATCCAAAGGAAAAATCAACAGCTTGCGGTTCTGCCCGACAACCGCGACATGGTCGCCGAAAGCGGGCGCGATCAGAGCGGCGGTCGCGGGCTGATCCACGTTCAAAAGCTGCTTGCCCTTGCGGGTGCCGCCCAGCATCTCGTCCTGTGAAACGAGGAACCCGCGCCCGTCGCTCGCCGCAACCAGCATCCTCGCGCCCGGGCAATGGAGGAAGACGGAAACGATCGTCTCGCCTTCCGCGATGTCGGCCATCAGCCGCAGCGGTTCGCCCTGGCTGCGCCCGCCCGGCAGTTTCCCGGCGTCGAGGGTGAAAACCTTGCCGTCGCTGGACAGCACGAGGATTTTGGAAACCGTCTCGGCGAAAAAGGAAACGTCGAGCGTGTCATCTCCCTTGAACTGCAGGGACGTCAGGTCGGCGACGTGGCCTTTGAGCGCGCGGACCCAGCCCTTCTTCGAGACCACCACCGTCACCGGCTCGCGCTCGACCATGGCCTCGGCGATGTCGGCCTCCGCGATCTCCGGCGCCTCCGCGATCGAGGTGCGGCGGCGCCCGCGCGCGGTCTCGGGTCCGTATTTCTTCTTCAATTCGCGGATCTGCCCGACAATCGTCTTCCATTGCTTGACCTCGTCGGCCAGCAATCCCTCGATGTCGCGCTTTTCCTTGGTCAGGTCGTCGTGTTCGCCCCTGAGCTTCATCTCTTCGAGGCGGCGCAGACTGCGCAGGCGGGTGTCGAGGATATAATTCGCCTGCAGATCGGAGAGGGCGAACGTCGCCTTCAGAACGTCCTTCGGCTCCTCCTCCTCGCGGATGATGGCGATCACCGCATCGAGATTGAGAAAGACGATGAGCATCCCGGCGAGGACTTCGAGGCGCCTCTCGATCTCGGCGAGCCTGTGGCGCGAGCGCCGCAGAAGCACGTTGCGGCGATGGTCGAGCCATTGCTGCAAGGCCTCCTTGAACGAGACGACGCGGGGCACGAGCCCGTCGACGAGCACGTTCATGTTCATCGGAAAACGCGTCTCAAGCTCGGTCAGCTTGAACAATTGCTCCATCAGCAACCCTGCATCCACCGTGCGGGCGCGCGGCTCGATCACGATGCGCACGTCCTCGGCGGATTCGTCGCGGACGTCGGCGACGAGCGGCAGCTTCTTGTCGTTCAGAAGCTCGGCGATCTTTTCGATCAGCCGCGACTTCTGCACCATGTAGGGAATTTCGGTGATGACGATCACGTAGCCGCCGCGCGCGGCGTCCTCCACCGACCAGCGCGCCCTGAGGCGGAACGCTCCGCGTCCGGTGCGGTAGGTCTCGGCGATCGAGGCTCGCGGCTCGACGAGAACGCCGCCGGTTGGAAAATCAGGGCCCGGCGCGAAAGTCAGCAGCTGGTCGCCGGTGGCGTCGCGGTGCGCGATCAGATAGAGCGCCGCGTCGCAGAGTTCGGCGAGATTATGGGGCGGTATCGATGTCGCCATGCCGACCGCGATGCCCTGCGCGCCATTGGCGAGAAGGTTCGGCAGCGCCGACGGCAGGACGGTGGGCTCCTGCTGGTCGCCCGAGTAATTGTCGCGGAAATCGACCGCGTCCTCGTCGATGCCTTCGAGCAGCAGTCGGGCGACATCGGTCATCCGCGCTTCGGTGTAGCGGTAAGCGGCGGCGCTGTCGCCATCGATATTGCCGAAATTGCCCTGCCCGTCGACCAGCGGGTAACGGGAGGAAAAATCCTGCGCGAGACGCACGAGCGCGTCGTAGATCGCCTGATCGCCATGAGGATGGAACGAGCCCATCACGTCGCCGACAATCTTCGCGCATTTCTTGAACGGCGCCGCCGGGTCGAGCCGCAGGATCTGCATCCCGTACAGAATGCGGCGATGGACCGGCTTCAGACCGTCGCGGGCGTCGGGCAAGGCCCGGCCCATGATGGTCGAGAGCGCATAGGCGAGATAGCGCTCCTCGAGCGCGTCGCGAAGATTGACGGATTCGACGCCCCCGCCCGGAGGCGCTGGCGGAGGAGCGATGCTTTTTCCCATGGCGAAGGCCTATTCGACGCCGCAAGGCCGCGCAAGTTCCGGCCGGCCCTTCCCACAGGTCTTGGCGCCGCCCTGTCGGGATTCCGCAAGGTGTGGCCGAGTTGCACTAGCCGGGATGCAGGCGCTCGTCTACGACCAGCGGAGAGCGGGATTGCAAAGCTCGACGCGCTCGGCCGCGCCATCAAATTTCGATGGTCCCGCCGGCTCGGACATTCGCTGATTGGGACATGTAGATTATGCGGAAAACGAGTTTATTTCTGGGCGTAATGATCGGCCTGGCGATCGTCTCGGTCGCTTACACCGAAACGCGAGACCCCGCGAACACAGAAACCCAGGCGGCTCAGGCCTCCGAAACAAAGAACAACGGCTGCATCACCCACGAGGTCGCCCTCGACGAGGGTTATGGCGTCACCCGCACGGAAAAACGCGTCGTCTGCGGTGAAAACTAAACCTCCGCCGCAGGCCCGATCGAGCGCCGGCCCCTCATCCGGCGCGCGCCATCTCCTTGAGAACCCGAACAATCGCGCCGGTCAGACTGGCTAGGTCCGCTTCGCCGATAGTGAAGGCTGGAGTGAGATAGACGACATTTCCGAACGGGCGCACGAAGACGCCCGCTTCGACGAACCGGCGCTTCAAATCATTGAGGTCGGCGATCCGCTCCAGCTCGACGACGCCGATCGCGCCCTTCACGCGCACGTCGCGCACGCGCGGCAGGTCGCGGCAGGGTTCGAGCCCCGCTTCAAGCGCGGCGGCGATCCGCGCCACCTGTTTCAGGCGCGGTTCGCGCTCGAAAAGGTCGAGCGAGGCGTTCGCGGCGGCGCAGGCCAGCGGATTGGCCATGAAGGTCGGCCCATGCATCAGCGCCCGCCGGGGATCATCCGACAGAAACCCTTCAAAGACGCGGGTCGAGGCGATTGTTGCCGCAAGCCCCATCGTGCCGCCGGTCAGGGCCTTCGACAGGGTGAGAATATCGGGCGTCACGCCCGCCTCCTCGCAGGCGAACAGCGCTCCCGTGCGGCCAAATCCGGTGAAGATCTCGTCGAATATCAACAAAAGGCCATGCCGGTCCGCGGCGCCCCTCAGCGCGCGCAAGACGGCCGTGTCGTGAAACAGCATCCCTCCCGCGCCTTGCGCCAGGGGTTCGACCAAGATCGCCGCGGCTTCGTGCGCATGGCGCGCCAGCACAGCCTCGAGGGCGGCGGCGCGAGCGTCGTCAACCGGGAGTTCGGCGATGATCTGCTCAGGCATGACGCCCTTGAAGAGGCTGTGCATGCCCTCCTCGGGATCGCAGACCGCCATCGCCGCGAACGTGTCGCCATGATAGCCGCCCTTGAACGAGATGAATCTCGTCCGTCCGGCCTCACCCCGGTTCAGCCAGAACTGGACCGCCATTTTCATCGCGACTTCGATCGCGACGGAGCCGCTGTCGCTGAAAAACACCCGCTCCAGCGGATCAGGCAGCAGCGCGGCAAGACGCCGCGCCAGCGTCAGCGCCGGTTCGTGCACAAGGCCGCCGAACATGACATGCGGCATAAGGTCGAGCTGCGCGACCACCGCCTCGCGGATATGGGGATGGTTGTAGCCATGGCAGGCCGTCCACCAGCTCGCGATTCCATCGATGAGTTCTCGCCCGTCCGCGAGAACGATGCGGCTGCCCTTTGCGCGCGCGGCCGCCAGCGGCTTTGCCGCCGTTTTCATCTGGGTGTAAGGCTGCCAGATATGAGGCAGACCCCGCGTAACCCAATCCGGCGATTCCTGGCTCATGGCTTGGCTCAAAGTGTCACGGATCGCATGTCCCGCCGCCGCAATGAGCGGAGCGCGTCGCCAGGGCATATTCCGATTGGATTGAATCAATCCAATCGAGAAGAATATGCTCAAGCTTTTGACTCTGGAGCGATTTCTGATCGATCGCATGACTTCATGCGATCGGAAAGCGCTCTAGAGCCGCGTCCCGTCGTTGCTTTCTCTAGCCCCGCGCCGCGCCGCCATCAACGAGACTCTTGAAATGCCGACGCGATCCCTCGACGATTTCGCGCTCCGCAAACTCGCGGACCTCGACGCCCGGGGCTTGCGGCGGACTTTGGCCGAGAGCGCGCGCGAAGACGGGATCTTTGTGACGCGAGACGGGCGCCGCCTCCTGTCTTTCTCCTGCAACGATTATCTGAACCTCACGCATCATCCGGCGGTGAAGGCCGCCGCCATCGAGGCGATCGGCCGCTACGGCGCCGGGGCCGGAGCCTCGCGTCTCGTCACGGGCAATCACCCGTTGTTCGAGGCGCTCGAGGCCCGTCTCGCGCGCCTGAAGCAGACCGAAGCCGCCTGCATCTTCGGTTCGGGCTATCTCGCCAACGCCGGCATTGCACCGGTTTTCGCGGGCGCGGGGGATCTCATCGTGATCGACGAACTCGCGCACGCCTGCCTTTGGGCCGGGGCGCGCTTGTCGGCCGCGCGGACCTTGACCTTTCGTCACAACGACGCCGCTCACGCGGCGGATCTGCTCGCTCGCCACCGCGCCGGATCGGGCCGCGCCTTGCTGGTCACGGATGGCGTTTTCTCCATGGACGGCGATCTCGCGCCGCTCCCCGAACTCGCCGCAATCTGCGCGGCTCACGATGTCTGGCTCCTGACCGATGACGCCCACGGCCTTGGCGTGATCGGCGCGGGCCGGGGGTCGGCCTTCGCCGCCCGAACCGCGATTCCGTTGCAGATGGGCACCCTGTCGAAAGCCATCGGCGGCTATGGCGGCTACCTCTGCGCTTCGAAGGCGGTCATCGACCTCGTGAAGACACGATCCCGAACCCTGATCTATTCCACCGCGCTGCCGCCCGCCATGGCGGGAGCCGCGATCGCCGCCCTCGACCTGATCGAGGCCAATCCGAAGCTGACGGAAGCGCCCCTCGTCAAAGCCCGCGCCTTCACCTCGCGGCTCGGCCTTCCCCCGGCGCAAAGCCCGATCGTGCCGCTCGTGACCGGGACGCCGGAAGCGGCTTTGAAAGCCTCGGCCACGCTGGCGGAGGAAGGCTTTCTCGTGGCGGCGATCCGCCCGCCCACGGTTCCGCAGGGCACGGCGAGATTACGATTCGCCTTCACGGCGGCCCATTCGGACGAGGACGTCGCGCGCCTCGCCGCCGCCGTTCAAAAAATACTCGATCCCGCTCGCGCGGAGCCTTTATGCCCGCGATTTTCGTAACCGGGGCCGGGACAAATGTCGGCAAGACCTTCGTCACGGCCGGGCTGATCCGCAATCTGCGCGCAAGCGGCCGGGCGGTCGACGCTTTGAAGCCGATCGTCAGCGGGTTCGATCCGCTCATGCCGCGCGGCAGCGATCCCGCGCTTCTGCTCGAAGCGCTCGGCCGGGATGTGACCCCGCAAACGCTCGCCGCGCTTTCGCCCTGGCGCTTCCGGGAGCCTCTCTCCCCCGATATGGCGGCGCGGGCGGAAGGGCGCTCCATCGTCTTCGAGGAAGTGGTCCGGTTTTGCGCCGAAGCCGTGGCGCAAGCGCCCGGACTCCTGCTGATCGAAGGGGTGGGCGGCGTCATGGTTCCGATCGGCGAGCGCCGCACGTTGCTCGACGTCATGACCCGGCTCCGGCTGCCGCTGATCCTCGTCGGCGGCAGCTATCTCGGCGCGATCAATCATCTTTTGACTGCGGAGGACGTCTTGCGGAGCCGAGGCCTCGACCTCCGGGCGATCGTCGTCAGCGAGTCGCAGGACTCAGTGGTCGGACTTGGCGCGACAGAGGCGACGCTCGCCGACTTTGTGACGGCGCCCCTCCTGGCGTTACGGCGCGGAGGTGGTCAGAACGAACGGGCGTTCGCGCGCTTGAGCGATCTTCTCTAAAGCAAGACTATGCTCAAGCATTTGACTCTGAAGCAATTTCTGATCGACCGAATGATCACATTCGGTCGGAAAACGCTCCAGTCCGGCGTCAGGTCGCCGTGACCTTCATCCGGTGACGGCGGCGCTCGACCCAAAGGAAGATGCCGAGCACAGCTAGGAGAATGCCGCCGTAAACGATCCAGACAAACAGGCTCTTGGTGAAAATCTTCCCGGCGCTGATGACAAACCGCGACGTCATCGACATGCCCTTGCCGTCGTCGACAGTGACGAGGACGAGGTAATCTCCGGCTTTGTCGAAATTGACCGGCAAGGTCGCGATGCCGGAGGGATAGTTCTTCGGGGGAAGATAAGCGATCGTGATGGGGCCAAGGTCGCCGGTCGGCTGTTTGCCTGAACCGTCATCCCTCACGATGCGGATCTCGGTGGTCATGTTCAGGATTTCGGGCGAGACCGCATTGATCGTGATGATGGACGGCCCTGTCGAAGGCACATCGGCGCAGAATTCTTCCTCCGACCCGGACGAGACCTGGTAAGCGGAGAGATGCAATTCATGCATGCCGGCCATCAGCATGCATGTATTGTACATGCCGCTCATGCCTTCCATCGCCTGCGCGCGCGGCGCGAACATGGAAATCGCCAGCAAAAACGCCGCCGCGAACCGTCCGATCCCAATTCTAGGCACGTATCCTCCAACTCGATTTCTGTTTTTGACCCGGCAGCGGATGTGCGATGCGCCAGGCCGCAAGCCCCGCATGACACCCCGCGTCAAAGCTGCAAGGGACGCGGCGCGGCCGGAGCGCATGAGTTCAAGTTGAACGCTATTGGCATCCCGAAGGATTTTCCGCAACCGCTTTTCCTTTGGCGGCCAGGCCCTAGGCGCCAAGCCCTTGGCTTCGGCCTTCCTTCAGTTCGCCCTGCCCCTCAATTCGCCATGGCTTTAGTGGGCGCGGCCTTGCGCGCTTCGGCGACGGGCGCCGGATTTACGCGTTTACGCTGGCTCGCCTTCGCTTGATTATGCGAACGGGTGCCTTCGAGTTCGGCCTGCATGGCTTCGAGTTCGCTCTTCGTCCGCAGCGCCGGCCGTTCGGGCGCGACGCCATGCGTAGGCTGATACTCGAGCGCGTCGCTCGGCGGACGCGTCTGGCGGACGAAATCCTTCGCCTCGGGCACGTCGGCCCAAAGCCTCGTCTTCATGATCGTGTCGAGCGGCGAATCCGGCGGTTTTGGCGGGCTTTGGGCGAAGGCGCAGAAGCCCGACCCAAGGAAGAGCCCCAACGCCGCGGCCCGAACCATTGTCCGCCGCTGCGAATTTCGAAGATCGGTCGATGTCGTCACTGCTCCAGATCCCGCCAGTCTCATTCCCGCCGAGTTTCCCGAGAAAGGGTTTCAGTTAAAAATTAAGCGTTCATTGTGTCCGAACCGGGACCGACCGATCTCGCTCGATCGAACCGCCGCCGCGACGCTGTCCTGGCGCGTTGCCTTTTCAGGCATTTCGGAGTTTTGTGAATTCAGCTTTCAGGAAAGCCATGCGGCCATTGGAACGATCATGAGCGCGACGAGAACGACCCGCGGCGCCGGCGACCGGCGCCGGACCAAAACCCGCGCTTCCGACCGGAACGACAAAAAGCGGAGCGCCGCGAAGGCCGGCCCGCAGACGCCAGCCGAGCCCCCGCCTGCCTCTCCCGAGCCTGCGCCCGCGCTCCGCGCGCCGATCGCGGCCGCAAAGGCGATAACGCTGGCGGCGGCGGAGGCTCAAGGGGCGCCTTCGCCCGACTGGGAGCGTATGACCTATAACATGGCGCGCCTGATGGAGCAGGGCGGCAAGGCTCTCGCCGCCTGCCTCAAACCATCCGATACGGGAGAGATCCGTAGCGACATTTCGAACGAGGTCTCGGATGCGGTCCGCTCGCTCGGCCGGGTCGCCGAACATTGGATGAGCGATCCGGCGCGCACGGTCGAAGCCCAGGCGGCGCTCGTCAGAAATTTCATGATGCTTCTGGCGAAAACCCTGGGGCGCCTTTCGGGAGCCTCGCCCGAACCCCTCGTGCCCTACAATCCGGCAGACAAAAGATTCGCCGCGCCGGAATGGCGTGAGCTTCCTTATTTCGATTTTCTCCGTCAGGCGCACGCCATCGCGTCGAACTGGGCCGACGATCTGATCGACCGTTCGGAAGCGCTCGACCCGCACGTCCGCAACAAGGCGAAATTTTACCTGCGGCAGATCTCCAGCGCATTGTCGCCGTCGAATTTCTTCGCCACCAATCCGGAGGTTCTCAAGGAAACCTGGGCGTCGAACGGCGAGAATCTTGTCCGCGGCGCGTCGTTTCTGGCGCGCGACATCGAGGCCGGCAACGGCATCCTCAAGATCAGCCGCGTCGACGCGTCGAAATTCCAGCTCGGCGTGAACGTCGCGGCGACGCCGGGCAAGGTCGTCTACCGCAACGACATCATCGAACTGATCCAATATGCGCCGACGACGGAAACGGTCTACAAGCGGCCGCTGCTCATCGTCCCGCCCTGGATCAACAAATTTTACATTCTCGACCTCAATCCGGAAAAGAGCTTCGTGCGCTGGGCCGTGTCGCAGGGCCTGACGGTGTTTATTATTTCCTGGGTCAATCCGGACGAGCGCCATCGGGCCAAGGGCTTTGAAGACTACATGCGCGAGGGCGTCCTCGCCGCGCTCGACGCCATCGAAAAGGCGACCGGCGAGAAAAAGATCAGCGCCATCGGCTATTGCATCGGCGGAACATTGCTCGCCATGACGCTCGCCTACATGGCGGAATTGCGCGACGACCGGATCGAGAGCGCGGCGTTCTTTACGACGCAGGTCGACTTCAGTCAGGCGGGCGATCTCAAGATTCTCATCGACGAGGAGCACCTGAAGGGGCTCGAAGAAAAAATGGCCGCGCACGGCTACCTTGAAGCGTCATCGATGGCGACGTCGTTCAACATGCTTCGCCCTGACGACCTTATCTGGTCCTATGTGATCAACAATTACATGAAAGGGAAACCGCCGATCGCCTTCGATCTGCTGGCGTGGAATTCCGACTCCACGCGGATGACCGAGGCCAATCACATGACCTATCTTCGCGACTGCTATCTCGAAAACAAGCTGACGCGGGGAAAGGCGAAATTCGGCGGCAAGAAGCTCGATCTGAAAAAGGTCAAGATCCCGGTCTACCATCTCGCCACAAGAGAGGACCACATCGCGCCCGCGAAATCAGTCTTCATCGGCGCGCAATATTTTGGCGGCGACGTCCGTTACGTCCTTGCGGGGTCGGGTCACATCGCGGGCGTCGTCAACTCCGTCTCAAAGCCGAAATACGGCTATTGGCTCGGCCCGTCCCCGGCCGGAACGTTCGAGAACTGGATCGAGATCGCGGCCGAACACAAGGGGAGCTGGTGGCCCGACTGGCTTTCCTGGATCACCAGGCAATCTTTGGAAAAAGTTCCGGCCCGCTCGCCAGGCGATGGAGAGCTGACCCCGATCTGCGACGCGCCCGGCGAATATGTGCGGGTGCAATATTAGGGCGGGATCAACGGCCGGTTCCTTGAGGAGACCGGCCGTCGATCCAATTCGAAGACTCAACCTTCGCCCCGGCGCCACTTGGGAAGAAGGATAATGCAATTGGGGTTGAGTCCCATCTTTTTCAAAACATCGACCTCGGCGATTTTTTCGTTGCCGACGAGGTCGATCACGCTGACCGAACCATCGCTCATGCCGGGCAGGTTCAAGAGGCTATTTTGAACAAAGGCGTAGCGGCGATCCGCGGAGAACACGACATGATGAGCGCCGGCCGCGGCCGCGATGGCCTTGATAAGCCTTGGATGGTACGGATCGGCGATATCAAAAATATCCAGGTTTCCCGGCTTCGCCGTCGTGACGTAGAGACGATCCCCCGAATCGCTGAACGCCATCTCGAGCGGCACGCCCTGCTGCTCGGCGGAAAAATCGTAGACCTGCTGGAACGTGAAGTTCTTGCTCTTTGGCCACCATGTCGCGGTCCACAATGATGCGCCCATCATATTGGTGATGTAGGCGATCTGCATCCCGGCCCGCGGCGTGAAAGCGATCTCCACGGGAGCCGCTCCAGACGGCGACGGCTTTTCCGAGACCTTGTGCGTTGAGAGAATTTTCTGCGTGCTGGCCTCGATCACAGTGATCGTTTCGCCGGGATCCTTCAGATCCGGGCGTATGGTGTTCGCGACAATGAGGCGGTCAATCGCTTCGTTGAGGACAATGCCGTGCGGGTTCTGGATAAACGGCCCCTGCGAGGAAGCGGGCGCGAAGATGACGCTTCGCACCTTGTCGGAGCGCGCGTCGCCGACGACGACATTGCTCGATCCCATACAGGTCAGATACCAGGTCTCGCCGTCCTCCGAGAAGGCGAGATCCTCCCCGACCTGGCAATCTGGAACATCGACGACGGACATCGCCTCTAGCGACGAGTTAGGATCGAAGACGCGGAGCTCGCTGCGGCCAAGCGCGGTCACATAGGCCTTCGTGACGGCGGGGTTGTAGAAGATATGATGCGCCACAAGGTCTGGCGGCAGCGGAATGTCCTTGATGATCTTGTTGAAGTTCGCGGAGGCGGGGTCGATGTCGATGATCGCGATACCCTCCTTGCGCACAGCTTCGGTTGGTTTGCTTTCGTAGTTCAGCAGAGCCAGGATCTCGCAACGCGCTTCCTGTGCGGACAGCGCCGCCAACGCTACAAGGACGCTGGCCAAAGGCTTCAAGTTTAGCATGTCTGTTTCCTCCTTTTTCCGCCCTTTCGCCAAAGATGGGCGGTTTTTAGACGACCGGTCTACTATATTGACCGCAAAAAAAATCAGGCCTTGCAATATCCCAGGAGAACCTCCTCCAGGAACGCCTTAAGCGGCCCCCCGGACCGCTCCAGTTTCATCCGCAGCAGCGCGCCCTGCCAGGCGTCGATCAAGAGATCCGCCATCGCCCGGGCGCTTTTGTCCTTACGCGCCGAACCTTCTCTCTGGGCGCGGAGCAGGGCGGTTTCAAGCAGGTCGCGATAGCGGTCGACGGCGGATCTGAGCGCGGCGCGGGCCATATCGCTGGTGTCGCCAATTTCGCCCATCAGGTTGCCAAGCAGACATCCGCCTTCGAATCCCTTGGAGTCCAGATCCAGCGCCAAACCGCGAAAATAATCCTCCAGGGCCTCCATGGCGCCGATTCCATCCTGGCCGAGGTAGCGGGTCAGTTCGTCGATGAACGGCTGGATATAATGCCGCACAACTTCAACGCCGAACTCTTCCTTGCTTGCGAAGTAATAATAGAACGAGCCTTTTGGCACCCTTGCGGCGGCCAGCACTTCGCTGAGCCCCGTCCCGTGGTAGCCCTTCCGCATGAACAAGCTCACGCCGTGATCCAAGATGAGGCTTTTGTTGATTTCGGTCTGGTCTCTCGTCATCGCCTGCAGAATACGACCGGTCGTCTAGTAAAGTCAACCTGCTAGTGTCAACCTGCCGCATGTTCGCGGGATCGGTCTATCTCCCCAGCATCAGCTCGAGATTTTGAAGCGCCGCGCCGGACGCCCCCTTTCCGAGATTGTCGAGCTTCGCGACAAGAATCGCATGGCGACGCGCCTCGTTGGCGAACACCCGCAATTCGAGGACATTGCTCCCATTGAGCGATTGCGGCTCGATTTTTCCGGCGGCCTCCGCTGGCGCCATCTTGACGAATTTGCTCCCCGCGTAATGCGCGGCAAGCGCGGCGTCGAGATCGGCGCCCTTCGGCTTGCCCGGCAGGTCGTCGAGGAACAGCGGCGCGCAGACCAGCATCCCCCGCGCGAAATCGCCGACGGAAGGAACAAAGATCGGGCGCCGCTCAAGCCGACCGTAGCGCTGGATCTCGGCGACATGCTTGTGCTCGAGGCCGAGCCCGTAGATCTCGAAGGCCGGCCCGCCTCCCCCCTCGTAATCGGCGATCATCTGCTTGCCGCCGCCGGAATAGCCCGACACCGCGTTGATCGCGAACGGATGATCGGGGCGCGCCAGACCGGCGTCGACGAGGGGGCGCAGAAGCGCGATCGCGCCGGTGGCGTAGCAGCCGGGGTTGGAGACGAGCCTAGCGGTTCTGATCGCCTCGGGCTGGTCTTTTGCTAGTTCGGGAAAGCCGTAGGTCCAGCCGGGGGCGACGCGGTGCGCGGTCGAGGCGTCGAGAATGCGCGGCCCCTTGTCGCCGAGGGCGGCGGCCATCGCGACGCTCTCGCGCGCCGCATCGTCGGGCAGACAAAGAATCATGATGTCGACCGACGCCAGAAGGGCTTTTTTCGCGGCCGGATCCTTGCGCTCGTCGGGCGGAAGACTGACGCGCTCGACGCCGGGATGATCCGCGAGCCGGGCGGCGATGCCAAGCCCTGTCGTTCCCGCCTCGCCGTCGATGAAGATTCGTGCATTCATGCGCGTCGCCTTCGGGATCAGGGTTGCAAGAGCGGTTTGCGAATAGAGGAACCAGCGGTCTGCGAATACAGGACAAAGAAAAGGCGGCCAATGGCCGCCTCGACTTCGCCGGACTCTCGAAACTCAGCGCTTCGAGAACTGGAAGCTGCGGCGGGCTTTCTTCTTGCCGTATTTCTTGCGCTCGACGACGCGCGAATCGCGGGTGAGAAAGCCTTCCTTCTTGAACGGGCTGCGCAGCTCCGGTTCAAAATTGACCAGCGCCTTGGCGAGGCCATGACGCACGGCACCCGCCTGCCCGGACAGTCCGCCGCCCGCGACGGTGACGGTCAGGTCATATTGGCCGACCCGCTTCGCGACGCCGAGCGGCTGTTGCAGGATCATGCGCAGCACGGGGCGCGCGAAATAGACCTCAAGATCTCGGCCATTGATGGAGACCTTGCCGGAGCCTGGCTTGACCCAGACGCGGGCGACCGCATCCTTGCGCTTGCCCGTGGCGTAAGCGCGTCCCTGGGCGTCGAGCTTCTGGACGTAGCGCGGCGCTGCGGCTTCCGGCGGCGCGCCGGCGCTCTGAAGATCCTGGAGCGAAGATAGGGTCTCGGTCATGCGAGCCTCGAATTCTTGGGGTTGAGACTGGCGATCTCGAGCGTCACCGGCTGCTGTGCGGCGTGCGGATGTTCGGCGCCCTTGTACACACGAAGGTTGCCAAGCTGGACGCGTCCGAGGGGACCGCGCGGAAGCATGCGCTCGACCGCCTTTTCAACGACGCGCTCGGGAAAGCGGCCGTCGAGAATGAACTTGGCCGTCTGTTCCTTGATGCCGCCCGGATAGCCGGTATGGCGGTAATAGACCTTCTGGTCGCGCTTGCGCCCGGTCAGAACCACCTTTTCGGCGTTGATGACGATGATATTGTCGCCGTCGTCGAGGTGAGGGGTGAAGGTCGGCTTGTGCTTGCCGCGAAGCCGCAGCGCGATGATCGAGGCGAGCCGGCCGACGACCAGGCCGCTGGCGTCGATCAACACCCATTTCTTTTCAACATCCGCCGCTTTGGCGGAGTAAGTCTTGCCGTACATTCAATCGGCTCCAGTCAGGCGACACAAAAGACCCCCGCCGCGCGACGGCGCGACACTTCGAAAAGCCGATCATGTCCAGTTGCGTTCCTTCTAGGGGCCTTCCACATGTCAGTCAAGTCGATCTCATCGATCAGAAACGATGTAGAACAATAAGTTAGATTGAACGGTATTATAGTACCGTTGTTTCGAAATGGCGCGGCGATCGCGACGGCGCCGATGCGAGGTCGTGATGCGAGGTCGTGATGCGAGGACGTAAAGCATGAACAGCGCAGACAATATCCGCGAACCAGACTGTTCCCACGCAGATCTGCGCGATCTCCTGACCTTCGCGCGAACGATCGCCCTCGTCGGCGCCTCGAACAAGCCGGACCGGCCGAGTTTCGAAGTCTTCGGCTTTCTGCTGGCGCAGGGCTATCGCGTCATCGGCGTCAACCCTGGCCTGGCGGGGACGACCATCCACGGCACGCCGGTCATCGGAAGCCTCGCCGATCTGCAGGAACCTGTCGACGTCATCGATATTTTCAGAAATTCTGACGCCGCCGGCGGCGTGGTCGACGAGGCTCTGGCGCTGCGCCCGCGCCCACGGGCGATCTGGATGCAGCTTGGCGTGCGCGACGACGAGGCGGCGCTGCGCGCACGCGCGCTTGGCGTCAGGGTCGTCATGAACCGCTGCATGAAAATTGAATTCCGGCGCCTTTCCATAAAAAAGCCCGCAGCCTAACCTGCTCCGAAAACCTCGGGGTCCCAACGCCGATCAACCTGCCTGCCACGCTTCAAAAGGATCAGAAAGATGACGAACAGCGCAGCTCCAGGCTTCGCCACGATGTCGATTCACGCCGGCGCGCAGCCGGACCCGGCGACGGGCGCCCGCATCACGCCGATTTATCAGACGACCTCTTTCGTCTTCGAGGACGCCGATCACGCCGCCGCCCTGTTCGGCCTGCAGAAATTCGGCAACATCTATACCCGCATCACCAATCCGACCGTCGCGGTGCTGGAGGAGAGAATCGCGGCGCTCGAAGGCGGTCCGGCGGCCGTCGCCACGGCGTCGGGCCACGCGGCGCAACTGCTCGTCTTCCACAGCCTCATGACGCCGGGCGATAATATCGTCGCCGCCGACAAACTCTATGGCGGCTCCATCAACCAGTTCAATCACGCGTTCAGGAACTTCGGCTGGGGGGTCAAATGGGCGTCGGCGGACGATCCTTCGAGTTTCGCCGCGGCGATCGACGCAAGGACCAGGGCGATCTTCGTTGAATCAATCGCCAATCCCGGCGCGGTCGTCCTTGATCTCGAAGCCATCGCCAAAGTCGCCAGGGCGGCGAAAATTCCGCTCATTGTCGACAATACGCTGGCGACGCCCTATCTGATCCGCCCCTTCGAGCATGGCGCCGATATCGTCGTCCATTCGGCGACGAAATTTCTTGGCGGCCACGGCAATTCCATGGGCGGATTGATCGTCGACGGCGGAACCTTCGAATGGACCGGCGACGCGCGCTATCCGATGCTCTCGGCGCCGAGGCCCGAATATGGCGGGATAATCCTCGCGGAGACCTTCGGCAATTTCAGCTTCGCCATCGCCTGCCGCGTTCTCGGCCTGCGCGATCTCGGCCCGGCGCTCGCTCCTTTGAACGCCTTCCTGATCCTGACCGGGATCGAGACTCTTAGCCTGCGCATGCAGCGCCATTGCGAGAACGCCGGGGCCGTGGCCGCGCATCTGTCGGGGCATCCGGCGGTGAAATGGGTGAGCTATCCGGCGCTCAAGGGCGACCGCTATCATGACCTTGCGAAAAAATACTGCCCGCTCGGCGCCGGCGCGGTGTTCACCTTCGGGCTCAAGGGCGGTTTTGACGCGGGCGTCGCCCTCGTCGACAGGCTGAAACTATTCTCGCATCTCGCCAATGTCGGCGATACGCGCTCGCTCGTCATCCATCCCGCCTCGACGACGCACCGGCAACTCAGCGACGAGCAGAAGACAAAGGCGGGCGCTGGTCCCGACGTGGTGCGCCTCTCGGTCGGATTGGAGGATATAAGGGACATCATCGCCGATCTCGATCAGGGGCTGGCGGGGTAGCTCCTCTTCACGTCCCCCGCGGCTTCGCCCGCGCCGTCGGCGCGGCGCTGGCCGGATCATCCGGCCAGAGGTGGCGCGGATAGCGGCCTTTCATTTCGGCTTTGACCGAAGCCCATGACCCGGCCCAGAATCCGGGAAGATCGCGGGTGATCTGGATCGGCCGGGACGCCGGGGACAGCAGCTCCAGGGTCAGCGGAACCCGGCCCTTCGCCAGTTTGGGATGGTCCGACAGGCCGTAGAGCTCCTGCGCCCGCACCGACAGCACCGGTCCCCCCTCCGCGCCATAATCGAGCGCGATCCGGGAGCCTGCGGGCGTCGTGAAATATTCCGGCGCCTCGGCGTCAAGTCGCTGGCGCATCGGCCAGGGCAGAAGGCTGCTCAGAGCCTTGCCGACATCGTCCGCAGTGATCGAGGCGAGGCTCGTCCGGCCGGCGATGAACGGCGCCAGCCAGTCGGCGGCGGTTTGCTCCAGCGCGGCGTCAGACAGATCGGGCCAGCCGTCGCCCGGTTCGAAGCGCTTCAGAAAAGCGACTCGGTCGCGCCATTGGGAAAGCGCCTTTGTAAAGGGCAGACGGCCGATCCCCAGCGCCGCGATTCCTTCCGCGAGCGCCACGGCGGCGTCCGGGGAGGCGGCGACCGGGAGGTTCTGCTCGCTCAGGCTGAGAGCGCCAAGGCGGCGGCGGCGACGCGCCTTGAGCATTGCGCGCTCCGGGGCGAACGACACTTCCTCCTCGACAATGATCCTTTCACCCGCGACCGCCTCGATCTCCGCCTCGCTCAGGGCGGCGGCGGCGATGATGCGGGCGGACCCGGCCTTGCCCGTGATTTCGCCGATCGCCAGAAACGGCTCGCGGGCCAGCGCCTCGTGCGGCTCGAGCGAAGCGGCGCGCCCGTTCGCCATCAGAAACTCGCCGGGTTTACCGCGCGCCCTGGCGATCCGATCGGGAAAGGCGGCGGCGAGAAAGCGCCCGCAAGCGGCGCCGGACCCTGACCCGGACGTGTCCGCTTTGCCGCCCGCCCTTCTGGCGAAAGCGCGGGCCAGCTTGCGGGCGTCCCCGGCGCGGGGAGAGCGGTCGCGCGCAAAGCGCTCGAGGCGCGCCGCGAGGTCGGGCGAATCGCCGCCAAGGCCTCGCTCGGTGAGCAGCGTCGCGACCTCGGCGGCGGCATGGGCTTCGCCGTCCCGCGCGGCGGCGACGATCATCCGCCCGAGTCGCGGAGGCAGGGCGAGACCGGCGATGGCCTTCCCCTCCTGCGTCAAGGCGCCCGCGGCGTCGATCGCGCCGATCTCATGCAGCAGCGCCCGGGCCTCCTTCAACGCGGGCGTTGGCGGAGGGTCGAGCCATTGCAGGCTCAAGGCGTCCCGCACCCCCCAGGAGGCGAGGTCCAGGACGAGGCCGGAGAGATCGGCCGCCATGATTTCGGGAACGGAATAGGCGTCAAGAGCGCCGTTCGCCGCCTCCTCCCACAGGCGATAGCAAACGCCGGGCTCCGTCCGCCCCGCGCGCCCCCGGCGCTGGTCCGCTCCGGCGCGGGACACCCGGACGGTCTCCAGTCTCGTCAGGCCGCGATCGGGTTCGTAACGGGGCGCCCGCGCGAGCCCGCAATCGACGACGATCCGGACGCCCTCGATCGTCAGCGACGTCTCCGCGATCGAGGTCGCCAGCACGATCTTGCGCATCGGCGCCTTGACCGGCGCGATGGCGCGATCCTGCGCGGCGCGGTCGATCGCCGAGTAGAGCGGCGCGATCTCGATCCTGGCCGGGTCCAGGCGTTCGGCAAGGAGGACCGCGGCCCTGTTAATCTCACCCTGGCCGGGGAGAAACACCAGAATGGAGCCGTGCTCCTCCCGTACGGCGCGCAAGGCGGCGGCGACGGCGGCGGCCTCGATCCGTTCATCGGGATTGCGGCCGAGATATCTGGTCTCCACCGCAAATGCGCGCCCTTCGCTGACGATGACCGGAGCGTCGCCGAGAAGCCCGGCGACCCTCGCGCCGTCGAGCGTCGCGGACATCACCATAACGCGCAGATCCTCGCGCAGCGCGGAGGCGGCATCGAGCGCCAGCGCGAGGCCGAGATCGGCGTCGAGGGAACGCTCGTGAAATTCATCGAAAATGACCGCCGCGACGCCTTCAAGCGCGGGATCGTCAAGGATCATCCGTGCAAAGACGCCTTCGGTGACGACCTCCAGGCGCGTTTTGGGTCCGGTCAGCGATTGCGCCCGCATTCGCAGCCCGACGGTCTCGCCAACGCGTTCATGGAGGGCGCCCGCCATCCGCTCGGCTGCGGCCCGCGCGGCGATCCGGCGGGGTTCGAGCAGAATGATCTTGCGTTCCGCCGCCCAATCCTCGTCGAGAAGCGCAAGGGGAACGCGCGTCGTTTTTCCGGCGCCAGGCGGGGCGACCAGAACCGCTCTCGACCCGCGCGCCAGCGATCCGGCGATTTCGCTAAGGACTGCGTCAATGGGAAGCGCGGGACCAAAACGCGACATAATTTTTTGCTTTGGTTAGGAAACTTGAACTTGAGAAAAGCGGAACCTGGCGGGCGCAGGCGCTTTGTCGGGCCGTTGCGCCGCGACGCTATCGCGTCCTGCCGAATTTGAAAAATCAGGCGGACCTCGGAAAAACTGGCGGGTCTCGAAGAAAAAGCCTTCGCCGGGACGACCGGCGGTCCCGCCGCTTCGTAGAAGGACGGCCTCTTCTCACGGATGCGAGAAGAGGCTATATCGCCGCGCTGGCTCGCCGGTTCGCAAGGTCTCTCAAGGGGCTCGGCCTCGAAGGACATTCAAATGGCGCATCACATCGCGCAATCGGGTTCCCTTTCGGCCTCGGACCAGCCAGGCGATCCTCCGCTGCCGAAAAAGAGCGCTTTCGGCTCCCTGGCGCTGGGATCTCTCGGCGTCGTTTACGGCGACATCGGCACGAGCCCGCTCTACGCCCTGCGCGAATCACTTCACCACCTGAAGAGCGCTGGCGTGACCGACGCGGGCGTGATCGGAACAGTGTCCCTTCTGATCTGGGCGCTGTTTTTCACCGTGACCGCGAAATATGTCCTGTTCCTGATGCACGCCGACAACAGGGGCGAGGGCGGCACGCTGTCCCTGATGGCCCTGGCCCAGTCCGCCGTGGGACGGCGCGTCGCGCCGGTGTTTTTTCTCGGCGTCGCCGGCGCGGCGCTGTTTTCGGGCGACGCCGTCATCACCCCGGCGATCTCGGTCCTGTCGGCGCTCGAAGGGCTCGAACTCGTCACCCCTGTATTCACGCCCTATATTCTGCCGACGACCATCCTGATCCTGATCTCGATCTTCTGGGTGCAAAGCCACGGAACCGCCCGGGTCGCGAGCTTCTTTGGCCCCATCATGGCGGTGTTCTTCCTGATCATCGCCTTGATCGGAGCCCGTCACATCGGCGATGCGCCGCGCATCATCCAGGCCTTCAATCCCATCCGCGGCCTCGCGTTCCTGTTCAGCAACGGGCTTCTGGGCTTCGTGGTGCTGGGCTCGGTGTTTCTCGCTGTGACGGGGGCCGAGGCGCTCTACGCCGACATGGGGCATTTCGGCCGCGCGCCGATCCAGACCGCCTGGATGGTGTTCGTGCTGCCGGCGCTGACCCTCAATTATCTCGGCCAGGGCGCGCTGGTGCTGGCGCATCCGGAAGCTGTGGAAAACCCGTTTTTTCTGCTCGCGCCGCAATGGGCGCTAATGCCGCTCGTCATTCTGGCGACCGTCGCGACGGTGATCGCCAGCCAGGCGGTCATCACCGGCGCGTTCTCCCTGGCCCGCCAGGCGATCCAGCTTGGCCTGTTGCCACGCATGCTGATTTTGCACACGTCCGAAACCCAGGAAGGTCAGATCTACATCCCGAAGGTCAACCGGCTGCTCCTGATCGGCGTGCTGCTGCTTGTGCTGCTGTTCAAGAATTCGAGCAATCTGGCCTCGGCCTACGGCATCGCGGTGACCGGCACGATGGTCGTCACGACCATGCTCGCGTTCGTCGTCGTCTGGAAACTCTGGCATTGGCCGGTCTGGCTGGCGGCTTTGTTCGTTTCTGGATTCCTCGTCATCGACTTCGCGTTCCTCGCCGCCAACCTTTTGAAGATCGTCGACGGCGGCTGGGTGCCCCTTTTGTTCGGCGCGCTCGCGATGGTGGTGATGTGGACCTGGGTTCGCGGAGCCGATCTCCTCGCCCGCAAGACGCGGCGCGATTCGATTCTGATGCAGGATCTCATCCGCATGCTCGAGAAATCGAAGCCGATCCGCGTCGCCGGAACGGCGATTTTCCTGACCAACACGCCCGAAGTCGCGCCATCGGCCTTCATGCATAACCTCAAGCACAACAAGGTCATGCACGAACGGGTCGTGCTTATGGCGGTCGTCACCGAGGACACGCCGCGCGTCCCGCTCAGAAAAAGGTTCGAAGTCGCCAAGCTTTCGGATGATTTCACCAGCATCATCCTGCACTACGGCTATATGGAGAGCCCCCGCATTCCCGCCGCGCTCGCCGGACTGCGCAAATCAGGTCTGAAGTTCGACATCATGACGACCTCGTTTTTCGTCGGCCGCCGCAAGGTGAAGCCCGCGCAGAATTCGGGCATGCCGCTCTGGCAGGACAAGCTTTTCATCGCCCTTTATCGCGAATCGGCCAATCCGACCGATTACTTCTCCATTCCGTCCGACCGCGTCGTAGAGCTTGGCGAGCAGATTACCGTCTAAAGCGCTTTCCGATCGTATGAAGCCATACGATCGATCAGAAATCGCTCCAGAGTCAAAAGCTTGAGCATATTCTTCTCGATTGGATTGATTCACTCCAATCGGAATATGCTCTGGGCGCGGCGATTCAAGGCCGCGCGATCACTCCGCCGTATGTCGGCTCGCGCACCCCCGTCGTCCCCGGAAACGTCAGCGGCAGGTTTTTCAGGGCGCGCGCGGCAAGATATGCGAAGGCCTCGGCCTCCATCGCCTCCGCCGACCAGCCGAGTGAGTTAGCGTCCGCGAGCGGGCACGGCAGGCGGTCCGCCAGTTCCCGCATCAGCGTTTTGTTGAAGGCGCCGCCGCCGCAGACGATGGCGAGGGTCGGCGACGCGGGCAGATGCGCCATCACGCTCTCAATTCCCGCCGCCGTGAAGGCGCTCAGCGTCGCCGCCGCGTCTTCGAGGCCGAGCCGTTCGACCGGCGCAAGGGAAAACGCATTGCGGTCGAGCGCTTTCGGCGGCGCCTTTGCGAAAAAGTCGTTGTCGAGAAGCGCCGCAAGCGCGGCTCGGTCAACGCGTCCCGCGGCGGCGGCGGCGCCATCGCGATCCATCTGCTCTCCCGTGCGCGCCAGCATCAGATCGTCGAGCAGGGCGTTGCCTGGACCAGCGTCGCAGGCGATCGGCTCCTCGCCCGGCGCGATAAAAGTGAGATTGGCGACGCCGCCGATATTGATCACCACCACTGGCGCCGCAAATCCGGCCCTCGCCGCAAGCGCCCGGTGAAACGCCGGCACGAGCGGCGCCCCCTGCCCGCCAGCGGCCACGTCGGCGGCGCGAAAATCATGCACGACGGTCACGCCAAGACGCGCGGCCAGCGCCGCTCCGTCGCCGATCTGGACGGTGAGCCCTTGCTCCGGCCGGTGCAGCACCGTCTGGCCGTGGAAGCCGACGACATCGACGCACTTCCGGTCGATGGCGCGCTCCGCGAGGAAGCGCTCGACCGCCTCTGCATGCCGGAGCGTGACCATGGCCTCCGCCTGCGCCAGCGTTCCGGGGCGCGCAATCCGGTCATCGAGCCGGGCCGCATCCACGAGGGCCGCGCGCAACAGCGCGCGATCCTCGTCGCCATAGGCGAACGAGCCGAACGGACCAAGCTCGATTTTTTCTTTCCCGTCGGTCTCGATCAGTGCGACATCGACCCCATCCATCGATGTGCCGCTCATCAGGCCGATGGTGCGGGTGAGGTTCGCCATATCCGTCTCCTGAGAACTCACGATGGTTTGGCCGGTTCGGCGCGTCCGCGTTGCCTTGGCGAAAACTTACCCCTAAACCTCGCGCCTTAACAATCAAGGCGCGGGCTCCGCGCGAGGGAACCGCAGTGTCCGACGATTTTCAACCGCAATCCGAATTTCTGCGCGTGCTGATCGAGCGCGGGTTCGTGCATCAATGCTCGGACTTCGCTGGCCTCGACGCTTTGGCGAAAGCGGGCGGCCTCACCGCCTATATCGGATTCGACTGCACCGCGCCCTCGCTTCATGTGGGTTCGCTGGTGCAGATCATGCTGTTGCGCTGGCTCCAGAAGACCGGCGGCAGGCCGATCGCGCTGATGGGCGGCGGCACGACGCGGGTTGGCGATCCCTCCGGCAAGGACGAGAGCCGCAAGCTGATCTCGCTGGAGACGATCGAGGCCAACAAGCAGGGCATCAAGCGCATTTTTTCGAAATTCCTCGATTTCGGGGAGGACGCGCCGTCATCCTGCGCCTGCGCCGCGATCATGCAGGACAATTCCGAATGGCTCGGCGCGCTCAACTACATCGACTTTCTGCGCGAGATCGGACGGCATTTTTCGGTCAACCGCATGCTGGCGATGGATTCGGTCAAGATGCGGCTCGAACGCGACCAGGAACTGTCGTTCCTCGAGTTCAACTACATGTGCCTTCAGGCCTATGATTTCGTGGAGCTTCACAAGCGCCAGAGCTGCGTCCTGCAGATGGGCGGCTCGGACCAGTGGGGAAACATCATCACTGGCCTCGACCTTGGCCGGCGCCTTGGGACCGGCCAGCTTTACGCGCTGACCTCGCCACTGCTGACGACCGCGTCCGGCGCGAAAATGGGCAAGACGGCGCAGGGCGCGGTCTGGCTCGACGCCGGCATGCTGCCCGTCTTCGATTATTGGCAATATTGGCGCAATTGCGAGGACCGCGACGTCGGCCGGTTTCTGAAACTGTTCACCGAACTGCCGCTCGAGGACATCGCGCGGCTCGAGGCTCTGGGCGGCGCCGAGATCAACGAAGCAAAGAAGGTTCTCGCGACCGAGGCGACCGCGATGGTGCATGGCCGCGCGGCGGCGAGTTCGGCCAGCGAAGCGGCGCGGCAAACCTTCGAGGAGGGCGCGCTGGCGGAGGATCTGCCTTTCGTGGAGATTCCGCGCGGCGACATCGAGGCCGGGCTCGGCGCGCTCGCCGCTTTCGTCAGGGCCGGTCTCGTCGCCTCGACCGGCGAGGCGCGGCGGCAGGTCAAGGGCGGCGGCCTCAGGATCAATGATCAGACGCTCACGGACGAGCGCGCCATGATCGGCGCGGGGGACTTAAACGAAGGGTCGGTCAAACTCTCGCTGGGCAAGAAGCGGCATGTGTTGCTGCGGGCGGTGTGAGCGGGGGGACCAGCCCGGCGCGATGAAAGTCGCCGCGTAAAAAACCTGAACCTCTCACTTCAGCCCGCGCGCGGCGCCGAGCGGGTCGCCGACGCCGAAAATCTGCCGGAAGATTCCTGGCGCGAGAGCGGACAGGGGATTGATGCTGAGCGTCGGCGAGGTAATCGAGCCTTCGATCCTGAAATTGACGCCGAACAGGCCTTCGTTGGTCCCCCCGCCGAGAATCGCGCCGAACACCGGAATTTTTGAAAACAGGTTGTTGACGGCGTAGGCGGGCACAAACGTTCCTTTAACGTCAACCTTGTCGCGCGCGTAGTCGAGCCAGCCGTCAACGGTCAGGCCAATGGCGTCGCCATACATTGTGCCGTCGTTGATCTGCATCCGCGTCCCGACGCGCTGGAAGCCGGACTGCAGCCGCGTGAAGGCCATCGCTCCCGCGTCGATCTTCGGGCGCCTGCCGCTTGCGTCGGGCGGGGGGGCGCTTTCGGCGACAAGGCGTCGGAGCGCCGGTTCGTCCCGCAACACGAAAGAGTCGATCGTGAGCGTCCCGCTGAGCGTCGGGGCGAGACGCATGCTGACCGCGAGCCGCCCGCGGTCCATATGCTTGTAGAAATCGAAAAACGACAACAGCGCGCCCGCATCGTCGGAAAAAAGGTTGATCTGCGGCGCGGCGGGCGCGCCGGTCAGATTTCCCGAAATCGTATCGTGGCCAAACCGCCCGGAGAACGAGAACTGCTTGAGCTGCTCGCGTTTCAGGAGCCGCAATTCGGCGCCGGTGATCACCTGCCTGTTGTAGCCGCTGAGCAGCGCCGACTTGACGTCGAAGTCGAGTTCCTTGATCGCGCCGGCTCCTGAACCGCCCCCGACGCCGCCGCCACCTCCCGCGCCCGCGCCCGGCGCGTTCGCAGGGGTCGCATCGGCGGCCGGGGACGCCGCCGTAAGCCATTTGACAAAAGGCGCGGCGTCGATGGTCGAGGCGCGCACGATGATTTTCAGCGTTTCCCCCGCCCTCAAGGCGTCGATCTTGAGATCGTCGCCGGGCGAGATTTTCGCCACGGGAAAATGCGCGCTCTGCAAGACCTGGTCCGTGCCGAGTTCGACCTGGCCGTGGGCCATGATCGGCAAGGCCTCCAGCACGAACGGATCGAGCATGGTCCCGTTGTCGTTGACGGCGAGGGAGAATTTCGCCTTGCCCGGCCGTCCGGGCGGCTTCACGACGCCGGGCAAGTCGATCCCGGCGCGGGTGAGATCGAGTTCGACCTCGGCTCGCTGCTTTTCTCCGCCGCCGAGCGGCGCCGTAATGAGCGCCCCGACCGGTCCGCTGAGCCCCGGCAGATTGCCGAGGCCCTGTTTCACGCGCGCCGCTTCATCGAGAATCATCCGGACCGACGCCTCCGGCGTTTTCCCGTTGGGATGAACGATGTCGATCGACGCGGGCGCCCCGAACATCCGCCCCTGCCCGCTCGCGCGAAGCCCCTCGCGATCGACGTTGATCGTCAGCGTCGCCGCATCGAGTTTTTCCTTGCCAAGGATATTGTCGGCGGTGAAATTCGTCACCGTCGCGTTGACGCCGAGGGTCACATCCGACGATTTCATGGCGGCGGACAGCCGCAAGTCGATCTGCAATTTGCCGTCAATCTGTCCGCGCAGATTAGCATTGTCCAGCGGCAGGCTGGCGTATGGCTTCAGGGCCGGAAAGGCTAGCAGGTCGGCGACCGCTTCGACGCTGCCGGACACCTTGGCGACGATCACGGCGGGCGTCGGTTTCAGTTCGGAATCGGCGACGCGCCAAAAGCTTCCTTCGCCGACGCTGAGCATGCGTCCCGGGCCTGCCTCGACAGCGCCCGCGCTCGTCAAAGTGAACGTCGAGGTCCGACCCGTGACATGGCCGGCGCCGCTGATTCCCCGCAGCGGCGGAACGCCGGGAAGATACTCGACCGCGCCATTGACGAGAGTGAAGTCGAACAGGATCGAATCATCGGGAGGCGCGTGTTCTGAGCGCATGGCGTTCAAGGTCGGAGCGTCGAAATCAAACTGCAGCTTCGCGTTTTGAACGACGCCGCCCCTGGCGTGTTCGAGCAGCCATGACCTGACCGGCGACACCATGAAAGACGGCCATATGCGCAGGACCGCCGCAGCCGGCGCCTGGGGCATCGACGCCTCGAACTTGACGCGAGGGCCGTTGATCCAGTCAACGATCCCGGAAAGCGAGACGTTGACCTCGGGGCCGCCGAACGCAAACCGGTCGATGACCAGATTCTTTTCGGTCACGAACAGCCGCGCCGCAAGCGACGCCTTGTCGAGCGTGACGGTTTTCTGTCCGGGCCGCTCGGGCGAGAGGAGGATCGGCCCCGCGTTCACGATGTCGACGACCCAGGCTTCGCCCTCGCGATCGGGAAGCGCGACAAAGCCCGAAATCGCGCCGTGCGCCGCCTCTGCCGTGAGTTCCGTCCGGTCGAGGACGATGCGGCGCTTCAGGCCGTCCCAATGAAAGCCGCCGTCGATCTTGTTCACCAGCATCGGCTCGTCGTTTGGATCGTCGAAGCGTAAATACCCGGCGCCGAATTCGAACCGGCCGATCGCCTCCGACAGGCGGCCGTCGGCCTGAAGGGCAAGATCGAATTTCGCTGACAACGGCATATCGAAATCGGCCCCGACCGAGCGCGAACCCGTCGCGATCAGGATTTCGTCGAGCGAAAGATTGTTCAGGCTCAGCATGAGCTTGCGCTCCGACCCCGGAAGGCCGCTCGCCAGTCCGCGAACCGTCCAGCGACCATTGGGGCCGTCGACGGACAAGTTGAAGGTCGTGCCGCCGCTTGATTTGTCGAAGGCGAGGTCGACGCCCTCGAATTTGATCGTCTGGTTCGTGGTTTCGTCGTCGATGACCAGTCGCCCGCGAGCGATGCCGATGCGGTCGATCGCGGCGATCGGACTTTCCGGATTGGTGAGCGAATCGACGATCAGCCGGATCGCCGAGGACATCTGCCTCACCAGCAAAGCCCTCGGCTTTGTTTCCGCAAGCGCGGGCGCGCTCTCGGGAAACGCTGCGCCTGGCGTCGACTTATCCGGGATCGCCTCGCGCGCGAGAGATTCCGCCAGCGGCGGCGTCAAGGGCACGGCTTCGCCGGAGTCCGCCGCGGCGGGCAAGGCGAGGGATCCGTCCGGCCGAAGCGTGAAATGGAGAGCGACGTCAAAGACGTCGAGCCGCTTCGGCGTCACTTCGCCCAGCGCCAGAGCCAACAGATCAACCGCCACCTCGGCGCGCGGCGCGCTCAAGACCGTTCGCCCGGTATGATCCTTCAGCGAAAGCCCGTCTATGCTGAGGACCGGGGCGAAATCGCGGCCAACGATCGAAGCCCCGCCGAACGAGAATTCGAGGCCGTGGCCGAAACGTTCGTCGAGAGCTTTGACGATCTGCGGGACGAGCCAGTCCATCGTGATTGGCCCCTGCGCGAGCCGCACGGCGAAAATTCCGCCGAGGATCAGCGCGAACAGGGTCAGGCCGATGCCGAGATAGCATGCGGAGAGGGCCGTGGCGTAGACGCGGCGGGGCAGCCACGGGCGGCGTAGTTTCACGGCCTGATCCGTTCCGCGCCGGAGCGGCCGAACCCCTTTTGGAGCTGGAGGATCCTCACGATGCTCGACCAACCGCTCGCGGCCTTTCAAAAGCAAGCAAAAGCTGGAAACTTCATTCCTGCGCGACTATACAATCGAAGCTTAAAAATGGGATCGGCGAAACGGAAGCGCATCGTCAAAGGGGCTCTGACCGGCTGGCGCGGTTTTGGCATTACGATCTTTCCGTGGTCCCTGAAAGACGTTTAACGCCCTGTGCGGGTTTGGCGGCTTTTTTTTGACTACTGGCTTGGAATGCGACGAAAGGAAGGCCGCATTGGGCGCGAAACTGAGTGAGGGCGGCAAAGCGCCCGCTTTTGACCTGCCCGATGACGCGGGCGGCTCGGCGGCGCTCAAGAATTTCAAGGGCAGGAAGCTGGTCCTCTATTTCTATCCGAAAGACGACACTTCGGGGTGTACAGCCGAAGCGATCGCGTTCAACGGACTGAGAGACGAGTTCGAGAA
The DNA here is from genome assembly GCF_900114285.1 of Methylocapsa palsarum. Lineage (GTDB taxonomy): Bacteria > Pseudomonadota > Alphaproteobacteria > Rhizobiales > Beijerinckiaceae > Methylocapsa > Methylocapsa palsarum. The sequence goes on from NZ_FOSN01000010.1 coordinate 57,837, forward strand.
GGCGGGCGCGGCCATTCTTGGCGTCTCGCCTGATTCGGCCGCAAAGCACGCCAAGTTCAAGGCGAAGCACGGCCTCGAATTCACCCTGGCCGCCGACGAAACCAAAGCCATGCTAGAGGCCTACGGCGTCTGGGTCGAAAAAAGCATGTATGGACGCAAATACATGGGGGTCGAACGCACGACGGTCCTGATCGGACCGGACGGGAAGATCGCGCGGATCTGGAATAAGGTTAAGGTTCCAGGCCATGCCGCGGAGGTTCTCGCGGCGGTCAAGTCGCTGTAAAGAAGGTATGCCGCCGGTTCTTCTCGATTGGATTGATTCAATCCGATCGGAAGATGCTCTAGAATGGGTTCCAGGTCGAGGCCGGCGTGAACTTCAGATAGCTGACGTTGAAGCCGAGCCGCGCGCCAACGCCCGAACGGATCGGCACGACATAGACATCCTCGTTGACGAGGGCGGTCATGCCGAATCCGCCGACGAGGTAGACCGATCCGTCGACGCCGCCGTAACGTCGGAAGATGGCGTTCGTCGAAGGCAGATTGTAGACGAGCATCATGGTCCGGTCGCCATCGGCTCCGGCGTCAAGACCCATCGAAGGGCCCTGCCAGAACACCCGGAGATCCCCGGCGTTGCGCGTGTGCATCACGCCTTCGCCGTAGCGCAGGCCGCCGATGAAGGCGCCGCCGGCCTCCTGACCCAGGATATAACCGTTCGGCTTGCCCCATTTCCGGGTCGCCGACTCGACGGCTTCGGCGAGGCCGCGGGAGATCGAACCAAAAAAGCGATGGCCGTTGTCGACGATCTCGTTGGACGAAAACTCGCTCGGCTTTTGCGCTTCAGGGGTGGCCAGCGCCGGGCCGGCCGCGCCGCAAGCGGCGAGCGCCGCCAGAGCCATGGTAAATTCTCTTCGCGATTGCATGGTCATCCTCCGCGAACCGGGCGCGCGAGTTCCAGCCAACGCCCGCGCTTGGACAGTGAGTTTGAGGCCGCATCGTTAAGGAAGGATTGACGAGGCGCAAAAAATCAAGCGACGCCATTAAGCTTCGCGCCAGGGTTGCGCCTTCCGGCGCCCTGAGCACGAGTCATTGAGAAAGATTCATGCCGTCGGCTGAACCGGCGCGCCGCGCCCTGTGGATTACTTCGCTTCAGGCAACACGGCGCTCGGGTCGCCCCAGGCGACGAAGGGTCCATTTCTGAACTGGCGGCCCGCCTTGCCGTATTCGAGCGGATGTCGGTCTCCGTCGAGGACGATGCCGCCCGCGGCGCGCAGGACAGCGTCGCCCGCGGCGGTGTCCCATTCCATGGTCTGACCAAAGCGCGGATAAACGTCGGCGACGCCCTCGGCGACGGCGCAGAATTTCAAGGACGAACCCGCCTCCCTGCGCTCCCTGATCGGAAGCTGGGCCAGGAAAGCCTCTGTCTCGGGGTCCGCATGCGACCGGCTGACGAGGGCCGTCAATCCGTTGAGAGGCGCAGCACGGACGTGGATGGGGCGGCGTCCCTCCCGGGGCGGCAGCGGCGCCCCCGGAGCCACGAAGCAGCAGGAGGCTCCGGTCGCGCCGATCCAAAGCTGGCCACGCGCGGGCGCGTAAACGACGCCCGCCTTTGGCCGCCCATCGACGACCAGCGCAATATTGATTGTGAACTCTCCGTTGCGGCTCAGGAACTCACGCGTCCCGTCAACCGGATCGACCAGGATGAACGTCGACCCGGAGATGGTTTTCTTGCCGTGCGCAGCCGCTTCTTCGGCGAGAACAGGGAAGGCCGGCAAACGGTTCGAGAGACGCTCGAGGATGATCTTTTCGGCGTACTCATCCGCATCGCAAACCGGGCTCGTGTCCGCCTTGCGCCTCGCATGGCTTTCGGCGCCATAGATCGCCATGACCGCCACCGCGGCCTCGAGGGCGATCTCCGCGAAAATATCCGCAACGGCGTCAAGATCCAGGGACTGCGGATCGACCGCGTGTCCGGGTTGGATCCGGAACTCGTCAGAATTTGCGTTCAAGGGCATGAATGTCCGTCGGTTCAGCGGGCCCGCAGCCTCGTCCCTCGCCAGTTTTTCTTAATTTGATTTTTTTATGGCGCGATTTTGAAACACTGCGTCCAATTTAGGGGCTCAACCAATGCTTAGGAAGCCTTTTTCGTCATTTTCCAATCACACCTTGGCGAATTTGGTAAAACAAGCGTTACTTCGGCGCCGCAGCAGTCAAGCGCAAATTTGCCTCACGCTTGCGCTTTCGCCCTCTCCATCATCTGGGCGAATCGGAAAAACAGATAATGGCTGTCGCGCGGGCCCGGCGAGGCTTCGGGGTGATGCTGAACCGAAAAGGCCGGACGATCGGTGAGTTCGAGTCCACAGTTCGATCCGTCAAACAACGACCTGTGAGTCTCCCGCGCGCTGGCGGGAAGGCTGGCCGAATCGACCGAAAAGCCATGATTCATCGACACGATTTCAACCTTCCCGGTGGTGAAATCCTTGACCGGGTGATTGGCGCCGTGATGGCCTTGCCGCATTTTTTCGGTCCGGGCTCCGATGGCGAGCGCAAGCATCTGATGCCCAAGGCAAATCCCGAAGGTCGGGATCTTGTTTTCGAGTAATTCCCGAATCACCGGAACGGCGTATTTCCCCGTCTCGGCAGGGTCGCCCGGCCCGTTCGACAAAAACACGCCGTCCGGATGGAGCGCCCTGATTTCGTCGGCCGAGGCGGTCGCCGGCACGACGGTCACGCTGCAGCCCGCCTCGGTGAGCAGGCGCAGGATATTGCGTTTGACGCCGTAATCTATGGCGACGACCTTGTATCTTCCGGCGCCGGCGGACGCAGATCCGTAGGGCCGCCAGGCCGCCTGCGTCCACTCATAATCTTTCGTGGTCGTAACGCTTGGCACAAGGTCCATTCCCTCGAGGCCGGGCCATTCCCGCGCCAGGCTGCGCAAGGCGTCGACATCGAAGACGCCGTCCGGCGCATGCGCGATCGCGGCGTTCTGCATCCCGTTTTCGCGGATCAGCGTCGTTAAGGCGCGGGTGTCGACGCCGCAGAGCCCGATGATTCCGCGTAACTTGAGCCAATCGCCGAAATGCAGCGTCGAACGGTGATTTGAGGGCGCCGTGACCGGCGCGTCGACGATGATTCCGCGAACCCCGGCGCTTGCGGCGGAATTGCTCGTCTCGACGTCGTCCTCGTTCGCGCCGACATTCCCAATATGCGGAAAGGTGAACGTGACGATCTGCCCGGCATAGGACGGATCGGTGAGGATTTCCTGATAGCCCGTCATGGCGGTGTTAAAGCAAACCTCGCCCGTGGCGAAGCCTTCCGCGCCAAGCCCGGTCCCTTCGAAGACCGCGCCGTTCGCCAGAACCAGCAGGGCCGTCGCCCGCGGTTTCGTCCACGCCGGCGGCGTCGTGACTTGATCCTTGGTCATGGTCGCTTGCTCGTGCTGCCGCCGCGCCCGAAGCCAATCGGCTGCGTAGCGGCGAAGATGGTATCGGCCTTTTTTGATATGCGAACGCTTAGGGGGAACCCTTCGCCCCGTCAATGTCGCCGGGAAACCTCACGCTCCTTAGACTGGCGCGCCAGATTTGATCACGCGCGAGCGTTACATTTCGCCCCGGCCAGCGTTTGACAAGAGCGCCCGCGACCTGCGGCGCGAACTCCACAAAGGAAGCGGGTTATGAAAATGAAGTTTTCTGGATCTGTTCTGGCCGCTCTTGTCATTATCCTGGCTTCGGCGGCGTTCGCCGCCGGCCTTGACGGATTTGTCCTTCAGAAGGAACGATCCGTCACAATGAACAGCGGCAAGTCGGTGAAGATCATGGTCGGGAAAATGCACGACAAAATGATGGTCGTCATTCCGATGGACGATCTTAACGAGCTTTACATGCGGGCGGAAGGGCACGCCATGAGCATTCCTTGAGAGTATTTCAGCGGCGGCCGGGCGCCGCCGCCAGCTTGCGCGCCGACGCCCCGCTCGCTATCGTTTTCGCTTTCGCGGAACGGCGCGGACCCCGCGCAAGCCTCCGGCATGTTCCTGTTCCTCAGCTTCGTCACGAAAGAACCTCATGCTTCGCGACCAATTCACGAGCCAGCTCAAGGAGGCGATGAAAGCCGGCCAGAAGCGCAGGGTTGAAACCATCCGCATGATCACGGCCGCGCTCAAGGATAAAGACATCGAGGCGCGCGGCTCGGGCAAGAGCGTGGCGGCCGAGGACATCCTCGCCCTGCTTCAGAAGATGATCAAAAGCCGCAAGGAATCGCTCGAGATCTACGAAAAGGCCGGGCGGACCGACCTCGCGACCCAGGAAAGCGAGGAAATCGACATCATCCAGGGTTTCCTGCCGCAGCAGCTCAGCGAAGCCGAGGCCGAGGCCGCGATCTCCGCGGCGATTGCGGCGACGGGCGCGGCGTCGATCAAGGACATGGGCAAGGTCGTCGCCGCGCTCAAGGGCGAATACGCCGGGCGGATGGACTTCGGCAAGGCGAGCGCTCTGGTCAAGGCGAAGCTCGGGGCGTGAGCGTCAGAACCCGGCAAGCTGATCCTTGTCCATGTGGACGATATTGTCCTCGCCGGGAAACGTTTTCTCATGGACGTCGCGGACATAGGCCTTTGCCGCCGCGCGCACGAGCCGGCCGAATTCCTCATAGCGCCGATTGTGGCGGAAGTTTTTCTCCGAAAACCCGAGCACGTCGGTGATGACGAGAACCTGTCCGTCGGTGAGGCGCCCCGCGCCGATCCCGATCGTCGGCGCATGGACCGATTGCGTGACCCGGCCCGCCACCTCTTCCGGAATCAATTCGAGGACAAGCATCGCCATTCCGGCCTTGTCGAGCGCGATGGCGTCGCGCACGAGTCTGGCCGCATCCTCCGCCTGACGCCCCTTGATGCGCTTTTGTTCGTGGGTCTGCGGCTCAAGCCCGAGGTGGCAGCAGACCTCGATTGATTCGGCCGCGAGCGCCTCGACGAGGTCGGCGCGGAACCCTTCGAACTTCACGATGTCGGCTCCGGCCTCGATCAAAAGCCGCGAACTCGCCACCGCCTCAAGGGGCGTCTCATAGGTCAGGTAGGGAAGATCGCCGATAATGACGGCGTCCGGAGCGCCTCGCCGAACGGCGCCGATATGATGGCGCATGTCGGCCAGCGTCACCGCCCGCTCACTGGCGTAGCCGAGCATCGTCACGCCGACGCTGTCGCCGACCAGAATGGCGTCGACTCCCGCATCCGCCTCCGCCTTCGCCGTGGGGGCGTCGTAAGCTGTAAGGACGGCGATCGGAGCGCGGCGCCGTTTCATCTCGAAAAAACGCGCGGATTTACGCCTCAAACCGGAATCCTTCTCGCAAGACCCATCGCGCTTGACCCATCGTGTTTTTTGGGCTCGGCCTGTGTTTAGCCGGGACAATTGCGTCGCCGTTCATCAAGTTGCGCATTGAGCCGCCTTTCCGTCCATTCCGCGTCTAATATCGTTTAATATAATGTCATGCGCTTAGACCGCCCCGGCAGACGATCGATGCTGCGCCCGTCTCGGCGGATCCGGCGAGCCGCCGCGCCAGAGTTTCGTTTATGAGATTTCCGCCTTCGTTCCTCGACGACATCAAAACCCGGCTGCCGGTTTCGGAGGTCGTGCGGCAGCGCGTCAAACTGACCAAGTCGGGGCGTGAATGGAAGGGGCTGTCGCCGTTCAACGCGGAAAAGACGCCGTCGTTTTTTGTGAACGACGCCAAAATGGCGTGGTTCGACCTCTCGGCGGGGAAAAACGGCAATATTTTCGACTTCGTGATGGAGACCGAAGGGCTTTCCTTTCCCGAGGCGGTGGAGCGGCTCGCCGCGGACGCCGGGCTCGCTCTGCCGCAGGTCTCGCCCCAGGCGGAGGCGCACGAGCGGCAGCGCACAGGCCTTATCGACGTGATGGAGCTCGCGGCGGCCTATTTCAGCGCCCAGCTCAATGCCTCGGCCGGAACCGGGGCGCGCGCTTATCTCGCGCGCCGCGGGCTGGAGGCGCCGATCCAAAGCCAGTTCCGCCTCGGATACGCAGGGCCCGAGAAATACGCCCTGCGCGATCACCTCGCGGGGAAGGGCGTTCCCGCCAAGGCCATGATCGAGGCCGGACTTCTGATCCACGGCGAGGACATCGCGGTCCCCTATGACCGCTTCCGCGACCGCATCATGTTCCCGATCTGCGACCGTTCCGGCCGGGTGATCGCCTTCGGCGGCCGGGCGCTCGCCAAGGACGCCCAGGCGAAATATCTGAATTCGCCGGAGACGGAGCTTTTCCACAAGGGCTCCATTCTTTACAATCATCACAACGCCCGCAAAGCCGCGCACGAGACCGGCCAGATCATCGTCGTCGAAGGTTATGTCGATGTGATCTCGATGAGCGCAGCGGGGTTCGCCGGCGCCGTCGCGCCGCTCGGCACCGCCCTGACCCCCTCCCAATGCGAACTGCTCTGGAAGATGGCCGAGGAGCCTGTGCTCTGTTTCGACGGCGACAAGGCGGGCGTCAAGGCGGCCTACCGCGCGATCGAGATGGTTCTGCCCCTGATCGGGCCCGGGCGGTCGCTGCGCTTCGCGCTTCTGCCTGAAGGAAGCGACCCCGACGATCTCGTCCGGTCGGGCGGGCGGGACGCCATGTCGGCTGTTCTGGGAGAGGCCCTGCCGCTGGCCGATCTGATCTGGCGGCGAGAATTTACCGGCGCGGATCTCACGACGCCGGAAAAAAAAGCCGGGCTCGAGCGAAGGCTCGACGAGATCGCGCGCGAGATCACGGACGAAACCCTGCGCCGCTATTACCGCGACGACTTCAGGGACCGGCTCGCCAGACAATTCGCCCGCGCCGGGAGCCAACGTTTCGCCGGTCGTGGCCCTCGCTGGACCGGCGCCCGCAACGGAGCCTCCCGGGGAGCTTCCTTTAACCAGACAGAGTACGGACAAGACGCCGGCAACCATCTGAAGGTCGCGCCCCAGATCGGGCGCAGTCTTGCGCAATCTCCGCTGTTGCGCCCGGGCGCCGGCGCCCTGCCGCCGCGCGAAGCGTTGATCCTGTTGATTTTGATCAATCACCCCGAACTTCTGGAGCGCCATGTCGAGGCGCTCGCCGATCTTGAATTTTCGAGCCGGGAGGCGGGCGGCGCGCGTGATCGGCTGCTCGATTTCGCAGGATCGGCCGCCGCCGGACGAAGCCCGCGCGCAGCGCTTGAAGACGCCGGGTTTTCAGGACTGATCCAGAAGCTCGATCTGCTGGCGGCGCACGCCTCGCACTGGTGCGTCAAGGCGGAGGCCGCCGAAGCCGACGCCGAGGAGGTTCTGAAGCAAGCCTTGACCTTGCATCATCGGGCAAAGGCGTTAAATAGGGAGTTGCATTTGGCTGAATTGGCTCTAGGTAAGGAGTCCAGTGAGGCCAATCTCGCTCGTCTTAAAGACATTCAAGAGCAATTATTGACACTGGGCGGGACTGAAGCCGCGGTCGAGGGGTTCGGAGATTCTTCCAAACGTCTCGGGACGGCGATGTAAGTTCCGCAAGGTCTGTTATTGACGTCACGAACGAAGATCCGGGATAGGTTTCTCCAAAGTTAGATATTGCTGGAGTGTTTTGTTATCCGTCGAGATCACCTTCAGGATAGCCGCCGCGTGATCCGGGTGGGCTTGGTTTGAGATTGGCAGTCTCGATGGGCGCGCCATGGACAAGTTCAGGTTCGGCGCGGCTTTCGTGTGCGCCGCCGAATTTTTGTGAACCGCCAAGTGACCGCCAAGTGAACCGCCCTGGAATTGCCAACGAGCCGCGCCGACTGAGCCAAGGTCGAGATATTGCCTGACTTCTTTGCCTTAGATTGGCCTGGCCAACAGCAGGGCGTCGATTTTTCCTCTTGTGGAGGCCTTTGATGGCGAAAAAGGACACCGATAAGACCGAGGCGGAAGGCGGCGTGGTCGAAACCGCGGACAGCCCCCTGCTCGATCTGTCCGACGCCGCCGTCAAGCGGATGATCAAGCTCGCCAAGAAGCGCGGCTTTGTCACCTACGCCGAACTGAACGCAGTGCTGCCTTCCGAGGAAGTGAATTCCGAGCAGATCGAAGACATTCTCGCCATGCTCAACGAGATGGGGATCAACGTCGTCGAAAACGAGGAGAACGACGAAGCCGAACCCGAGGAAGCCGCCGAAGAGGAAGAAGTCGAGGGCGGCGACCTGATCGAGGCGGCGCAGCCCAAGGCCGTCGCGGTCCGCTCCTCGGAGCCGGCCGACCGCACCGACGATCCGGTGCGCATGTATCTGCGCGAAATGGGATCGGTCGAACTTCTGTCCCGCGAAGGCGAAATCGCGATCGCCAAGCGGATCGAGGCCGGCCGCGAGGCCATGATCGCAGGACTCTGCGAAAGCCCGCTGACGTTTCAGGCCATCATCATCTGGCGCGACGAACTCAACGACAGCAAGGTCTTGCTGCGCGACATCATCGATCTCGAAGCGACCTACGCCGGCCCGGACGGCAAAAACACGCCCAAGATCGACATGACCGCACCGGGGGCCGCGGAGGCGCTCGCCTTGCAGCAGGCCGCCCCCGCGACGGCGCCGCTCACTCCGCCGGCGCGGCTGCGCCCGGCGGGCGAGGAGGGCCCGGAAGATCCCCTGCCGGAAGACGTCTTCGACGAGGAAGACGACATGGAGAACGCCGTATCGCTCTCGGCCATGGAGGCCGAACTCAAGCCGAAGGTGCTGGATACGTTCGACCGCGTCGCCGACGCCTACAAGAAGCTGCGCCGGCTGCAGGACCAGAATGTCGAGAACAAACTAAAGAACGAAACGCTGACGCCGTCCCAGGAGCGCAAATACAAGACGCTGAAGAAGGAAATCGTTGTCGACGTCAAATCGCTCTCGCTCAATCCGAACCGGATCGAGGCGCTGGTCGAACAGCTCTACGACATCAACAAGCGTCTGATCGGCCTTGAAACCAAGCTTTTGCGTCTCGCCGAAGGCTCCGGAGTCACGCGCGAGGATTTTCTAAAGAATTACCAGAATTCCGAACTTGATCCGAAATGGCTGCTTCGAGTGTCGAAGCTCGGCGGGCGCGGCTGGAAGGATTTCGTCGCGAGAGCCAAGGATTCGATCAAGGATCTGCTCGCGGAAATTCACGGCCTCGCGACCGAAACCGGCCTTGAAATCCAGGAATTCCGCAAAATCGTCCATATGGTCCAGAAAGGCGAGCGCGAAGCGCGTCAGGCCAAGAAGGAGATGGTCGAGGCGAACCTCCGGCTGGTGATCTCGATTGCGAAGAAATACACCAATCGCGGCCTGCAATTCCTTGATCTTATTCAGGAAGGCAACATCGGGCTGATGAAGGCGGTCGACAAGTTCGAATACCGCCGCGGCTACAAATTCTCAACCTACGCGACCTGGTGGATCCGGCAGGCGATCACCCGCAGCATCGCCGATCAGGCGAGGACGATCCGCATTCCGGTCCATATGATCGAGACGATCAACAAGATCGTGCGGACCTCGCGCCAGATGCTGCATGAGATCGGCCGCGAACCGACGCCGGAAGAACTCGCCGAAAAACTCGCCATGCCGCTCGAAAAAGTGCGCAAGGTGTTGAAAATCGCCAAGGAGCCGATCTCGCTCGAAACCCCGATCGGCGACGAGGAGGATTCGCATCTCGGCGATTTCATCGAGGACAAGAACGCGATCCTGCCGATCGACGCCGCCATCCAGTCGAATTTGAGGGAAACGACGACCCGCGTGCTCGCCTCCCTGACCCCGCGCGAGGAGCGCGTGCTGCGGATGCGCTTCGGGATTGGCATGAACACCGATCACACGCTCGAGGAAGTCGGCCAACAGTTTTCCGTGACCCGCGAGCGAATCCGCCAGATCGAGGCGAAGGCGCTGCGCAAGCTGAAACATCCCTCGCGCTCGCGCAAGCTGCGCAGTTTTCTGGACAATTAGCGCTCGGCGTCGAGCGGGCAGGTCGTCGGAAGAGAACTCCCGATGGGGCGCATTGAAGGCAAGTGGAAGCTGAGCCAAAACCGATCCGCCGCCGACCGCCGGGGAGTCATCGCCGGGGCTCCGCCTCGCAAGGTGAGCAACAAAGCGCGGCGGGAAAGCTGATGTCGCAGGGTCTTTCAGAATAATTCAATCGCCGCGCGCCGCTAAATTGACTTGGCGGAGAGCTTGCCTCTATAAGACCTTCGTTTCCGGCTGTGCGACAGGCGCCCGCGGTTGTTCGCTGGGCGCCTCACTTGTTTGCAGGGACCAGCGGACCACTTACGGCGCGGCGCGGCCGCGGCTTGATGTAAACTTCTAGTTTTGGAGCTTTAGCGGTGAAGCGGACATATCAACCGAGCAAACTCGTGCGCAAGCGGCGTCACGGATTTCGCGCGAGAATGGCGACTGTCGGCGGACGCAAGGTGATCGCCGCACGCCGCGCACGAGGCCGCAAGCGGCTCTCGGCCTGAGAGCTATCGCGCGCCGAGCCGTTAAGGGCTCGGCTCGGCTCTTTGGACGAGGCGCGGTCGCGCCAAGTTGTAGTGTACCGAGTTTTTGAGGCGAGGCGCCTTTTGCATGGTTGACGAGAAGCGCAATCTTTTTCTGGCGATCGGGCTGTCGTGCCTTGTCGTCTTGGGCTGGAACACGTTTTTCAACGTGCCGCAATACGACAAGGCCCGGCAGGCGCAGATCCTCGCCCAGCGCCACGCCGCCCAGCAGGCCGCGAACCCGGCCGCAGGCCAACAGGCTGGTCAGCCCGACGCCGCTTCGGGCGCTCTTGGGCAAGGATCCGCGCAGGACTCGGCGCCCGCCGTCCCCGAATCGCCGCCCCTGACACGGGCCGAGGCCCTCGCCGCCAGCCCGCGGATCAGGCTCGACACGCCCGCTCTTTCCGGCTCGATTGCGCTTCGCGGCGGGCGGATCGACGACGTCGCGCTGAAGGGCTACCGCGAGACGCCCGACCCTTCGAGCCCGATCATCGTCCTGTTGTCGCCGGCCGGCTCGCCGGCGCCCTATTACGCCGAGACGGGCTTCATCGCCGCCCCGGCCGAGACCATCGCCCCTCCCGGACCCGATACGCTGTGGACCGCCGACCGCGAGGTTCTCACCGCCGAGGCCCCGGTGACGCTGACCTTCGACAACGGCCAGGGCCTGATCTTCCGCCGCAAGATCGCGGTCGACGACCGCTATATGTTCACGGTGACGAATAGCGTCGAGAATAAATCCGGCCGCGTCATCTCGCTCGCGCCCTATGGACTCGTCTCCCGCCATGGTCTGCCGCAGATCCTCAATTATTCGGTGCTGCACGAAGGCTTTGTCGGTCTCGTCGGGGAATCCGGGCTGCAGGACTACAAATATGGCAAGATCGCCAAGGAGGACGGCGCGCGCAAGACCTTCAAGGGGACTGGCGGCTGGCTCGGCATCACCGACAAATATTGGGCGGCGACGGTCATTCCCGACCAGAGCGCGCCGGTCGAGGGCGGCTTTTCCGAGCGCGGCGAGTCGCCGAAGACGACCTATCTCGCCGATTTCGTCGGCGAGGCCCGCACCGTCGCTCCGGGCGCCACGGCCGAGACGACCGCGCGGGTCTTCGCCGGCGCGAAGGAAACCGACACGCTTGACGCTTACGAGAGAAATCTCGGCATCCCGAAATTCGATCTTCTGATCGACTGGGGCTGGTTTTATTTCATCACCCGGCCGATGTTCAAGCTGCTTGACTTCCTGTACAAATTCACTGGCAATTTCGGCGTCGCGATCCTTTTGACGACGGTGATCGTCAAGGGCCTGTTCTTCCCGCTCGCCAACCGCTCCTACCTGTCGATGGCGAAGATGAAGAACGTCGCGCCGCAGGTCGCCGCGATCAAGGCGCGCTATCCCGACGACAAGCACAAGCAGCAGGTCGAGACGATGGCGCTCTATAAGCGCGACAAGATCAATCCGGTCGCGGGTTGCCTGCCGATGCTGATTCAGATCCCGATTTTCTTCTCGTTGTACAAGGTCCTGTTCATCACGATCGAGATGCGCCAGGCGCCCTTTTTCGGCTGGATCCACGATCTCTCGAAGCCCGACCCGACCAATGTGTTCACCCTGTTCGGGCTTTTGCCGTTCGATCCGACCCAGATACCGGTGTTCGGCGCATTCCTCGCGCTCGGCATCTGGCCGCTGATCATGGGCGTCACGATGTTCATCCAGATGAAGATGAACCCCGAGCCCGCCGATGAGATGCAGAAGAAAATCTTCACCTGGATGCCGGTGGTGTTCACCTTCAGCCTCGGCAGCTTCCCCTCGGGCCTCGTCATCTATTGGGCCTGGAACAACACCCTCTCGGTCATCCAGCAGGGCATGATCATGAAAAAGGCCGGCGCCAAGATCGAGCTCTGGGATAATCTCGCCGGCATGTTCCGCAAAAAAGCTACAAGTTGATCAAACCCGCCGGCCCCCTGCCGCTGGAGAAGACGGGAAGCGCCGCATCAGCGGATGCGTCCGGCGACGGGGCCGACTTCTTTGAAACCGGGCGCAAGCTCTTCGCCAAGGAATGCGGATTTATCTGGGCCGCCGCCGACGCGGCCCATCTGCCTCCGCCCGGCGCGCCGGAGATCGCCTTCGCCGGGCGCTCGAATGTCGGCAAATCCTCCCTTCTCAATGCGCTGACCAATCGCAAGACCCTGGCGCGGACGTCGAACACGCCCGGGCGCACCCGCGAATTGAATTTTTTCGCGCTCGGCGGCGACGTCGACGCCTGCGATCTGCGTCTGGTCGATATGCCCGGCTACGGCTATGCCGCCGCGTCCAAACAGAAAATCGCGTCCTGGAGCGGCCTGATGCAGGATTTCCTGCGCGGCCGCGCGCGCCTTTTGCGGGTTTTTGTCCTGATCGACGGGCGGCACGGCCTCAAACCCGTCGATCTGGAGATGCTGGACCTTCTCGACCGGTGCGCCGCCTCCTATCAGATTGTGCTGACCAAGCGCGACGAAGTCAAAGCCGCCGAGCAGGACGTTCGCGCCGCGAGCGTCGTCGCCGCGATCGCCAAGCGCCCCGCCGCTTTTCCGCAAGTGATCTTCACCTCGGCTTTGACCGGCGAAGGGATCGCCGACTTGCGCGCCGCGATCGCCCGGCTTCTGGCCGAGGCGGGATATGGCCGCGCCGCGCCGGGGATTTTCTGATTCCCTTTCGTTTGGCTCCGCGTTGAGCTTGTCATGCGAAGCGGATAGAGATTTTAGCCCTTCAACCCCCGAGACACGCTGACATGACGGGAACGGCCGAAAATCCTGAGGCGCAAGCGCAGGCGCAAGCCGCGATTTTGATGCAGGCGCTGCCGCACATGCTGCGCTACGACGATTCGATCGTGGTGGTGAAATACGGCGGCCACGCCATGGGCGACGATAAGGTCGGCCGCGATTTCGCGCGCGACATGGTCCTGCTCGAGCAATCCGGCGTCAATCCGGTCGTGGTGCATGGCGGCGGGCCGCAGATCGGCGCCATGCTCGCCAAGCTCGGCATCAAGTCGGAATTCTCCGAAGGCCTGCGCATCACCGACCGGGCCACGGTCGAGATCGTCGAAATGGTGCTGGCCGGGTCGATCAACAAACAGATCGTCGGCTTCATCAACGCCGAAGGCGGCCGCGCGATCGGCCTTTGCGGCAAGGACGGCAATATGGTGATCGCCAAAAAGGTCCATCAGCCGGGCCAGTCGGTGGATCTCGGCTTCGTCGGCGATCCGGCCAAGGTCGACACCACCGTTCTCGATCAGGTGCTAGGACGCGAACTGATCCCGGTGCTTGCGCCGATCGCGCAGGGGGAGGACGGCGAAACCTACAACGTCAACGCCGATACTTTCGCCGGGGCCATCGCCGGAGCGCTCAAAGCGAAGCGGCTGTTGTTCCTGACCGACGTTCCGGGCGTGCTCGACCAGAACAAGAACATCATCAAGGAATTGCGGGTCGATCAAATCCGCGCCCTGATCGCCGACGGGACCATCACCGGCGGCATGATCCCGAAGGTCGAGACCTGCATCTACGCTCTCGAACAAGGTGTCGAGGGCGTCGTCATTCTCGACGGAAAAACGCCGCACGCCGTCCTTGTCGAGCTTTTGACCGATCATGGCGCGGGGACATTGATCACACGGTGAACGAAAACAACCTCTTTCCGCCCGCGCCCAACGAGGCCTCCGACGCCACGGACAAGGCGGGGCCCGCATCGGGCGAGCCCGACGACCTCACGAGCGTCCGGGCCGCCGACGCCTTTTCCAAAATAAACGCGTTCACCAAAATCGACGCGTTTTCGAAAAGTGACGCCCTTTCAGGGATCGACAAATTTTCAATAATCGACACGTTTTCGAAAATCGACACTTGGGTGTTCGATCTCGACAACACGCTTTACCCCGCAGATAATGCGCTGTGGCCGAAGATCGACGCCCGCATCACGCTGTTTCTTGGCCATTTGTTCGGCCTCGACGGCATGTCCGCCCGGGCGCTGCAGAAATATTACTACCAGCGTTACGGCACGACCTTACGCGGCCTGATGCAGGAACACGACGTCGTCGCCAAGGAATATCTCGACTTCGCGCATGACGTCGACCGATCCTGCCTCGTCCCCAACCCTTCGCTCGCGCGCGCCATCGCCGCCCTGCCCGGCCGCAAGCTGATCCTCACCAACGGCACGCGCGACCACGCGCTTCATACGGCCCGCGCGCTCGGCCTCGACGAGATGTTCGAGGATATTTTCGATATCGTCGCCGCCGATTTCCTGCCGAAACCCGAGGCAGCGACCTATGAGCGGTTTTTTGACAGACACGCCGTCGATCCGGCGCGCGCGATCATGTTCGAGGACATCGCCCGCAATCTCGTCGTCCCGCACGAGCGCGGCATGACGACGGCGCTGGTGGTCCCGAAGCCCGGCCAGACCGACCACCGCGAGGCGTTCGAGATCATGGGCGAGGCGACGCCGCCCCATATCGACTATGTGACGAGCGATCTCGAGGATTTTTTGGCGGCGGCCGTCAGGGCGTCAGCTTTCCCCGCGAAGCCGCGCGGTGGCGGGTAAAAGCCTAGCGTTTTCCGATCGCATGAATTCATGCGATCGATCAGAAATCGCTCCAAAATCAAAGACTTGAGCATATTCTTCTCGATTGGATTGATTCAATCCAATAGGAATATGCTCTAAGCTCAAGATCCCCCCAACAGCCCTGCCCGCCAGCGCGCCAGCCCAATTTTACCAGCAGCGCCAGCACCGCCGCCGACGCCAGCCCCAGCGGCGACGGCGCCACCAGGCCTTCTCGATATGATTTGGTTCCGCGG
The DNA here is from genome assembly GCF_900114285.1 of Methylocapsa palsarum. Lineage (GTDB taxonomy): Bacteria > Pseudomonadota > Alphaproteobacteria > Rhizobiales > Beijerinckiaceae > Methylocapsa > Methylocapsa palsarum. Next base: position 73,094 of record NZ_FOSN01000010.1, read on the forward strand.
AGGATGTCGGCGCGATCTGCTCCAGGGAATTGCTGGGCAGTGCGGACGCGGCGGCGCCTGCGATCACAAGAATTCCAGCCGACAGGACTGTAGATGTAACGAACAAACGCCGATTCATGCGCCAACCCCTCCCGAAGACACGCAGTGCCATTTAATGACTGATGCCTGACGATAACGCTTAGTTTCTGATTTGGTTCCGCAGTTTCTTTGCACAAGTTGCTGACCCGGAAAGACCAGAGCGCAGATTGATTCTTGAGCGCAAAGCTCGTACCTCCGGAATTTGGACGCGCGAGCTTTGCTTGTCGCACTCGACGAAAGACTGAAAAATGACCCATACCGCCCTCGAAACCATCGTCGACGCCGCATTCGAGGACCGCGCCGACATCAATTCCGGCACGAAGGGCGACATCCGCAAGGCGGTCGAGGCGGCGCTGCATCTGCTCGACGCCGGCAAGCTTCGGGTCGCCGAGAAAATTCCTGGCGCCGAGGGGCCGGCCTCATGGAAGGTCAATCAATGGCTGAAGAAGGCCGTGCTTTTGTCATTTCGCCTGAATGACATGGCGCCGATTTCGGGCGGCCCCGGCGGCGCTTTCTGGTGGGACAAGGTCCCCTCCAAGTTCGAGGGCTGGGGACCGCAGGAGCACGCCGCCGCCGGGTTCCGCTCCGTTCCGAACTGCATCGTGCGCCGCTCGGCCTATATCGCGCCGGGCGTCGTTTTGATGCCCTCGTTCGTCAATCTCGGCGCCTATGTCGATAGCGGGACCATGGTCGACACCTGGGTCACGGTCGGCTCCTGCGCCCAGATCGGCAAGAACGTGCATCTCTCCGGCGGGGTCGGGATCGGCGGCGTTCTGGAGCCCTTGCAGGCGAGCCCGACCATCATCGAGGACAATTGCTTCATCGGCGCGCGCTCCGAAATCGTCGAGGGCGTGATCGTCGGCGAGGGGGCGGTGGTGTCGATGGGCACCTTCATTTCCGCCTCGACCAAGATCATCGACCGGGCCACGGGCAAGATTCACGTCGGCTACGTGCCGCCCTATTCCGTCGTCGTCTCCGGCAATCTGCCGGGCAAGCCCCTTCCGGACGGCTCGCCCGGCCCTTCGCTCTATTGCGCCGTGATCGTCAAGACGGTGGACGCCCAGACCCGTTCCAAAACAGCGATCAACGAATTGCTGAGGGATTGATGGGCCTCTGGTCGCGGCTTGACGCCCGGTTCGGCTTCCGCACCGACCGCGGCCGGATCGCCGCCGGAACCTGGCGCGAGGGCGCGGGGCTGCTCGCGGGCGTTCTCGCCGTTCTGACCCTCCTTTGGCTTTTCATCGAACCCTACACCCACCGCGAGCTTGGCCCCGGGACCGCGCTGTTCGACGCCAGGACATTTCTGGCCTTCGTCTATCTTCTCTTCTACGCCTTCGCGGTGATCTTCATCGGCATCAGCTTTTATAATCTCGGCGCCAGGCGCTGGCGCGACCGGGGCAGGCCGTCCGGGTTCGCTGGTCTGCCGCTGGTGCTGGCGCTCGTCGCCGGCTCGGTTCATTGGCTGCAGCCGCGCGTCGCGGACGTTATGTCCATCTGGTATGTCGTCGGCGCGGACATCGCCTTTGCGTCGGTCCTGGTCTGGACGATCGTCGAGCTCGGTTTTCTGCCGCCCCGCGAGCCCTGATTGGCGCGTGGCCGGAAATTGCTCTAAAACGGGCTGAACGAACGGGTTCGCGCGAATGGAAAGTCCTTCGGTTTCGGAAGCCCTGGCCAATCTCAGGCTTGAGATCGACCGCATCGATTCCGGGCTTCATCAGCTTTTGATCAAGCGCGGCGAGATCATCGACCGGTTGATCGAGGCGAAGGCGCGGCAGGGCGGCGGCTGCGCCTTCCGGCCCGAACGCGAGGCCGACATGATGCGCCGCCTCGTCGCGCGCCACCAGGGCCTTCTGCCGCTCGACACGGTCGAAAGCATCTGGCGCATCATCATCTCGACCTTCACCTTTGTTCAATCGCCCTACAGCGTGAACGCCGATATTTCGGGCGGCGATGCGCCGATGCGCGATTGCTGCCGGTTCCATTTCGGCTTTACGGTTCCCTATGCGCCGCGGCGCGATGCGGGCGCCGTCATCCGCGCCGTCGCGGAATCGAATGGCGATCTCGGCCTTGTCCGCGTCACCTCCGGCTCCGGGCCGTGGTGGCGCGCCCTGACCGCGCAGCAGGCGCCAAAGATCATCGCGCGGCTTCCCTTTGTCGAACGCCCTGACCATCCGGCCGGACTGCCGCTGTTCGTGATCGCGCAGCCTCTCGCCGACGCCGCGGCGCGCGAAGTCGTGATCCATGCGCTGACCCTGGAGCGCCAGATCGACCATCCGCGCGCGCGGCTCACTGGGCTTGGCGCCGAAATGCTTGATTCCTACACGGACGGCTCCCAGATCTTCATTCTGGCGGCGGCCCCACGCGAGGCCGATCTAGAGGGCCTGCGGGAAGGTCTGAAGCTCGCCGGCGCCGGCGAGACGGAGGTCGCCGAGATCGGCGGCCACGCGGCGCGGTTCGATCTCGCCCGGAGCGGCGACGCTCCGGAAAACCGGCCGTTCGAGGCGCCGGAGCGCGAGACAATGGCGGCGCGGGCTGCTAGAGCAGACGCCCAGCGTCAGGCGGCGCAATGACACGTTCCGGAAGTAAGATTGAATGAACAAGATCGAGGTCGCGGCCCGGCCGCGCCCACGCGCAAGCGTTCTCAATATCGACGCCTACATCCCCGGCAAGAGCCCCGAGGCGGGCGCGGTCAAGGCCTACAAGCTGTCGTCAAACGAGACGCCGCTTGGCCCTTCGCCGCTCGCGAAAGAGGCCTATCGCGACTTCGGCGACCATCTTCAGACCTATCCCGACGGCTCCGCGCGCGCCCTGCGCGCGGCGATCGGCGAGCGGTTCGGCCTCGATCCGGCGCAGATCATCTGCGGCGCGGGATCGGATGAAATCATTCACCTCCTCGCCTCGGCGTTCCTCGAGCCTGGCGACGAGGGCGTCTATACGGAGCACGGATTTCTCGTCTACCGCATCGCCATCCTCGCGGCGGGCGGTGTTCCCGTCGTCGCCCCCGAGAAGAACCTGACGGCGGATGTCGACGCCATACTCGCCAAGGTCGGGCCAAGGACGCGAATCGTCTTCATCGCCAATCCCAACAATCCAACAGGGACCTATCTGCCCGCCGCGGAGGTCGAGCGCCTCGCCGCGGCGCTGCCGCCGCATGTCCTGCTCGTGCTCGACGGAGCCTATGCCGAATATGTGACGCAGGCCGATTATTCGGCCGGGATCGATATCGTCGCCCGCCACGAACATGTGGCGATGACCCGCACCTTCTCGAAGATCTATGGCCTCGCCGCGATCCGGCTCGGCTGGTGTTACGCCCCGCGCGCGATCTGCGATGTGATCCATCGCATCCGGGCGCCGTTCAACACCAGCGGCGCGGCGATGGCGGCGGGAATCGCCGCGCTCAGCGACGTGGAGCACCTCGACAAGGCGATCGCCCATAATGCGCGCTGGCTCGCCTGGCTGACGCAAGAAATTTCCGCGCTCGGATTGAAAGTGACGCCCAGCGCCGGCAATTTTCTGTTGCTGCACTTCGACAGCGAAGCCGAGGCGCAGGACGCCGACCTTTTCCTGACGGAGCGCGGCCTCATCTTGCGCGCCGTGGCGGCTTACGGCCTGCCGCATTGCCTGCGCCTGACGGTCGGACTCGAGGAGCCCAACCGTCTCGTCATCGCGGCGCTGAAGGACTTTCTGGAATCGAAGAGGCCCGCGCGTGCCTGACGGTCTCGGGGCGCCGCTTTTTGAGCCCTTGTTCGACCGCGTCGCCCTGATCGGCATCGGTCTCATCGGCTCGTCGCTCGCGCATATCTGCCGCCGCAAGGGGCTGGCGCGCAGGATCGTCGCCGCCGACGCCTCGAAGGAGGTGCGCACGCGGGTGGCCGAACTCGGATTCGCCGACGAAGTCGCCCCGTCCGCCGCCGAAGCGGTCAGGGGCGCCGACCTTGTCGTCCTCTGCGCCCCCGTCGGCGCGATGGGTCCGATCGCCAGGGAGATCGGGCCTCATCTCGCTCCCGGCGCGATCGTCTCCGACGTCGGTTCGGTCAAGGTTTCGATCGTCGAGGCGGTCGCTCCGCATCTGCCCGCTTCAGTTTGCTTTATCCCGGGTCATCCCGTCGCCGGAACCGAATATTCCGGCCCGGACGCCGGCTTCGCCGCGCTGTTTCATAACCGCTGGATCATTCTGACCCCTCCGGCCGACGCGGATCAGAAAGCGCTGGCGAGACTTTCCGCCTTCTGGACCGCAGCGGGCGCGAACGTCGAGACGATGACGCCCGAACATCATGATCTCGTGCTCGCCATCACCAGTCATGTGCCGCATCTCATCGCCTACAATATCGTCGGCACCGCCGCCGACCTCGAAGCCGTGACCCAGTCGGAAGTCATGAAATTCTCCGCCGGCGGATTTCGCGACTTCACCCGCATCGCCTCGTCCGACCCGATCATGTGGCGGGATATTTTCCTCAACAACAAGGACGCGGTGCTGGAGATGCTCGGACGCTTCAACGAGGATCTGACCGCCTTGCAGCGGATGATCCGGCGCGGCGACGGCGACGGCCTCTCTGAACTATTCACAAGGACGCGGGCGATCCGCCGCGGCATCATCGCGCAAGGCCAGGAAACAGCCGAACCCGACTTCGGGCGCAGGGCGCAAGAGGAATGATGGCGAGGAAGACGGCCCGCCCGCCCCGGCCACTGGAGCAATTGTCATGACCGAAGCCGCGCTCAAGGAGCGACTCGCAGCCGCGAATCCGGCCGACCCCACCCGCTCGTTTCAGGGGCTGATCCTGACCCTGCAAACATTCTGGGCGGCGCAGGGCTGCGTGATCCTGCAGCCCTATGACATGGAGGTCGGCGCGGGCACGTTTCATCCCGCCACGACCCTCAGAGCGTTGGGGCCGCGCCCATGGAAGGCCGCCTTCGTCCAGCCTTCGCGCCGGCCCAAGGACGGACGTTACGGTGAAAACCCAAACCGGCTGCAGCATTTCTATCAGTTTCAGGTTATCCTGAAGCCCTCGCCAGGCGACCTGCAGGATCTCTATCTCGCCTCGCTCAAGGCCATCGGGATCGACTTTGGCGTTCACGACATCCGCTTCGTCGAGGACGACTGGGAAAGTCCGACCCTTGGGGCCTGGGGCCTTGGCTGGGAATGCTGGTGCGACGGCATGGAGGTCTCGCAATTCACTTATTTCCAGCAGGTCGCGGGCGTCGAATGCGCGCCGGTGTCGGGCGAACTCACCTACGGGCTCGAACGCCTCGCCTGCTACCTGCAGAACGTCGACCGCATCATGGACTTGAATTTCAACGGCCTCGAAGGCTCGGAAAAGGTCACTTACGGCGACGTGTTTCTTCAGGCCGAGCAGGAATATTCGCGCTACAATTTCGAACACGCTGATGTCGAAGGCCTGTTTCGGCATTTCAGGGACGCGGAGGCCGAGTGCCAGGCGCTGCTTCGCTCCGGCGAGCGCGAGCGCGAGGAAGATGGCATTCATCTCCTCGCGCTGCCCGCCTACGATCAATGCATCAAGGCCTCGCATCTCTTCAACCTGCTCGACGCGCGCGGCGTCATCTCGGCAACCGAGCGGCAAAGCTACATTCTTCGCGTGCGTGAACTCGCCAAGGCCTGCGGCGCGGCCTGGCTGTCAACCGCGGGCGGCGGGGCCTGAGCGAACCTCATCCTTCCATCAGGCGCAGATTACGCTAGAGCGCTTTCCGGCCGAATGTGATCATTCGGTCGATCAGAAATCGTTCCAGAGTCAAAAACTTGAGCATAGTCTTGTCGATTGGAATGATTCACTCCAATCGGAATATGCTCTACTGGTAGAATTGCGGAAACTCGACATAGGGCCCGGGATAAAAACAACCGGTGTCGTAAAGCGGATTACATCGCCATTCATTCGCCACGGAGAAGATACGCGGCCCCCATGCGTAGCGATGATGATAATGGCGATGATGATAATGGCGGTGGTGATGATAATAATTGCCACGGTAATGCGCCAGCTCGACCGGGACCATCCGCGAGGCTTCCAAACCCGAATGATATCCAACATTTGGACCGCTGATCGCACCCGGGATGGCCGATACGGATAATAGGCCGGCCAACGCGGCCGTCATGAGAATTTTCATAGCGCTTCTCCGGCGACAGACAACGAAAGGAACACGCCCGCGGCCTCGTTGTTCCACCCGCATCGCCGCCGGAGAATCGTGACGATTCATCCAGCCTCAGCGATGCCAGCTCAGCGATGCCGGCCGCCGCCTCCATGCCACCCTCCGCCTCCATGCCATCCATGGCCGCCAAATCCGACGCTGCGTCCGGAATAGACATGGCCGCCGTAACCGGCGTAATGCCGATTCCCGCCCCAATATCCGTAGTGACGCCGGTAGGGGGCGCCGTAATACCCGTAGCCGCCATAATAGGGACCACAGCCGTAGAACGGATCGCAGGACGCCGTCGAGGCTATTGCCAAGGGCGTCGACAAGAGTCCGAGCGCCGCTCCGGCGACGGCCGCGCCGGCGTTGGGCGCATAATAGCCGTGATGGTGATAATAGCCGTGGGTATGGTGGCGATAATGGCCATGGTAACGATGGCCATAGTAACGATGGCCGTAGTAATGATGGCCGGGATGGCGATAGGCCGCCTGGTCTATCCCGGATTGATCTGCCGCCGGCGCGAGAATGGCCGAACCCGGCGCGCTCATCGGGCCGGCTCTCGCTCCGGCCGTGACCCCGAGCAGGATCGCGAACGAGAGCGCCGCACTCCTTGAAATGTTCATGGCTTTCCTCCATTGAACACCGGCGAACGCGTACCCTGCTCCGTTGTTCCCGCTTCAGCCCGTCCGCCGGTTCAACTTTGGCGCCCTCGCAAAATCCGCCCGTCTCATGCTAAAGCTGGTCCATGCCCGACCTCCTTCTCGAATTGTTTTCCGAAGAAATCCCCGCGCGCATGCAGGCGCAGGCGGCGGACGATCTGAAACGTCTCGTGACCGAGGCCCTTGCGGCTCAGGGACTTGAGGGCGAAGGCGCCGCGAGCTTCGCCACTCCTCGCCGTCTCGCCTTGCACATCGCCGGTCTGCCCGCGCGCCAGCGCGATCTGCGCGAAGAGAAAAAAGGTCCGCGCGTCGGCGCGCCGCAAGCCGCCGTCGACGGTTTTCTGAAGAGCGCCGGGCTTGAAAACATCGAACAGGCCAAGATCGTCCGCGATCCGAAAAAAGGCGAATTCTATGTCGCCGTCGTCGAGCGCGCCGGTCAGCCGACGCTCGACGTCCTGGCAAGCCTCCTGCCGCCGCTGATCAAACGCTTTCCCTGGCCGAAATCCATGCGCTGGGGCGCGGCCTCGGCGCAGCCCGAGTCACTGCGCTGGGTGCGCCCGCTGCACTCGATCCTCGCGACCTTCGGACCCGAGACCGAGGATCCGGACGTCGTCGCCTTCGCCGTCGATGGCGTCGAGGCGTCCAGCATCACCTTCGGCCATCGCTTCATGGCCCCCGGCGCGATCAAGGTCCGGCGCTTCGACGATTACGCGCCAGCGCTCGAAAAGGCGAAAGTCGTGCTCGATTCCGCGCGCCGACGCGACATCATCCTCTACGACGCGCGCGACCTCGCCCTGGCCCAGGGTCTTGAACTCGTCGAGGACGACGCGCTCCTCAACGAGGCGGCGGGGCTTGTCGAATGGCCCGTGGTGCTGATGGGCGAATTCGACGCCGGCTTTCTCGACCTTCCGGCCGAAGTGATCCGCGCGACGATCCGCGCCAATCAGAAATGCTTTGTGCTGAGGCGTCAGGCCAGCGGAGGCCTCGCCAACAAGTTCATTCTCGTCGCGAATATCGAGGCGGAAGACGGCGGCGCGGCCATCGTCGCGGGCAATGAGCGGGTAGTGCGGGCGCGCCTGTCCGACGCCAAATTTTTCTGGGAAAGCGATCTTAAAATCAGGCTCGAAGACAGACTGCCGAAACTCGAGACTATCGTCTTTCACGAAAAACTCGGCACGCAGGGCGCGCGCGTCGGACGGCTGGAGCGGCTCGCCCGCGAGATCGCGGGAGTCATCGGCGCCGACTCCGGGAAAGCGGCGCGCGCGGCGCGGCTCGCCAAGGCGGACCTCACCTCCGAGATGGTTGGCGAGTTTCCCGAACTGCAAGGACTGATGGGCCGCTATTACGCCAGCGCGCAGGCCGAGGACGCAAGCGTCGCCGGCGCCATCGAGGATCATTACAAGCCGCAAGGACCAAACGACCGCGTGCCGAACGATCAGGTCGCGATCAGCGTGGCGCTCGCCGACAAGCTCGACGCCCTCACCGGGTTCTGGCTGATCGATGAAAAGCCTACCGGCAGCAAGGACCCTTACGCCCTGCGCCGCGCCGCGCTCGGGGTGATCGCGCTTGTTCTGGACAACGAATTGCGGCTTGCGCTACAGGGCGTTTTGAAAGGCGCTTTGGCAAATCAAACGCCCGTCAGCAATTCACAAGTCTACGATACGGAGACAGGTGAAACACGGCCTGCCGGCACGTTGCGTGAGGTAGAAGTAATCCCTTCGCTGCTCGACTTCTTCGCCGACCGGCTGAAAGTCTCTTTGCGCGAGCGCGGCGCGCGGCATGATCTCATCGACGCCGTCTTCGCCCTGCCGGGGCAGGACGATCTGCTGCTCATCGTGCGCCGGGTTGAGGCGCTGGGGAAATTCCTCGACACCGAGGAAGGCGGAAACCTGCTCGCGGGCTATCGCCGCGCGGCGAACATTGTGCGGGCCGAGGAAAAAAAGGCGGGCGAGGCGGAAGCCGCGTCTTTTGCGCAAGACTATTCGCAAGACGCACTCGTCGAACCCGAGGAGAAAGCGCTCGCGGGCGCCCTTGATCGCGCCGCCGTCGAAGCGAAAGCCTCTTTGGAACGTGAAGATTACGCCGGCGCCATGGCCGCGCTCGCAACGCTCAGGGCGCCGGTCGACGGCTTCTTCGAGAAGGTGACAGTCAACGCCCCTGACCCGGACCTGCGCCTGAACCGGCTGCGGCTTCTCAACGGATTGCGCCGCGCCATGCACGAGGTCGCGGATTTTTCCAAGATCGCGGGATGAGGTCAAACGTTTCGGCAGGGAAAGGATCAGCATGAGCGAGACTACGCAAGGAGCGTGTTTTTGCGGGGCCATCGAGATTTCCGCCAGCGGCGCGCCAAAGGCCCAGGGCTATTGCCATTGCCGTTCGTGCCGCTCCTGGTCGGCGAGCCCAGTCAATGCCTTCACGCTCTGGCCGGCCGAGGCGGTTAAGGTTTCAAAGGGCGCGGAACACGTCGCGACCTATGCAAGACGGAACGAAGCCATCGCCATTATTGCCGAATCTGCGGCGGCCATCTCATGACCACGCACCCGCAATGGGGTCTGATCGACGTCTACGCCGCGACCATCCCCGACTTTCCGTTCGCCCCGCAAGTGCACGTCAATTACCAGGAGACCGTTCTCCCCATCCGCGACGGCCTGCCAAAGCTCAAGGATTTGCCCGCTGAAATGGGCGGATCGGGAGAAGCCGCGCCAGAATAGGCTCGATCACCGCGTCGCGACGATGAACAAACGCGGGAACGGCACAGCAGCACGGAGCCGTCCGGCAGCGCTGGATAGGCGCGGGCGTCGCGCATAGGACGCACGCGTGCGCTCATCCTCAAAAACATCGCGAGAACCCATCACCCGATCTCGATCAGCAGCGGCTCCAGGCCCGCGATCGTCGCCTCGATCTTGTCGCCCTTGACCACAGGGCCGACGCCGGCGGGCGTTCCGGTGAAGATGAGGTCGCCGGGCCAGACCTCGACGAGTTGCGACAGGAAGCTCACGATCTGCGGCACGCCCCAGATCATGTCGGCGAGGTCGGCGCTCTGACGCACCTGCCCATTGACCTTGCACTCGATCCTGCCCTTGGCGACGACGCCCGTGTACATCTCCGGAATGATCGAAGAACATGGCGCCGAATGGTCGAACGCCTTCGACATCTCCCAGGGCTGACCTTTTTTCTTCGCCGCGCCCTGCGTGTCGCGCTTCGTCATGTCGAGGCCCGTCGCGTAGCCGAAGACCATATCGTTGACTTTGTCGGCCGGGATGTCCCTGCCGCCCATCGCCATCGCGACCACCAGTTCGACTTCGTGCTGGAGATCGCTCGTGCCCGGCGGATAGGGCATCACCGAGCCGTTCTGCAAAATGGCCTGCGCCGGCTTCATGAAGAAAAACGGCGGATCGACGGCCGGATCCGACCCCATCTCCTTCGCGTGGTCGCTGTAGTTCTGGCCGACGCAGAAGATGCGGCGGACCGGAAACGGTTTCGTCGACATCGACGGGAGCGAGACGATCGGCGGTTCGGCGAAGGCGTAATCACCCATGGACTTCAACCTCAATGATGTTCCGGACGCGACAAACGCCGGGGCCGCCCGACAAGGCGTGTGATCACCGCTCCATCGCTCCCATGATCGCCGCCTTGCAGCGCCCGGACAGCGAGGCGGAATTGTCGCGAAGACATGCAATCACCCGGCCGCCGCCCGGCAGAACATCGCCGCACAAGATGCGCACATCGCGTCCGCAGGCGCGCCGAAGGATCATGAATTCCTCGCGCGGCGCCATGGGCGGATAGGATTGCGCGCGAGGGGCGGGCGCCGCGGGCGCTGACGGGGAAGGCGCAGTCGCGGAAGGGGAAGGCGCAGTCGCGGGCGCGGGAGGCAAAGGCGCGGCGGGAGCGGAAGTCGCGACGGGCGCTTGCGCCGGCGTCGCCTGACGTCCCGGTTGTTGGGGCGAAGGCGTCTGCTCGGGCGAAGGCGTTTGTTGAGACGAGGGCGTCTGTTGGGACGAGGGCGCCGCGCCGCCGACGGCGTTGACCGCTTTGAGGCAAGCAGGCGAGAGACTCGCCGCATTTCCCTTCAGGCAGGCGAGCGACGCGGAGCCGCCCGGCGGGACGCTGGCGCAATGGGCGCGATAGTCGGATTGGCAGGACGCCCTGACGGCGCTGATTTCGGCTTGCGTCGGCTGCTGGGCGAGCGCCGCGGCCGGGAGAATCAGCAGGCCGACAATAGATGCGCAGCGGAGCCGCGCCTGAAGGCCCCAGCCCATGCTTTCACTCATTCGCGCCCTCCCGCCACATTCGCGCCCGTCGCGCATCAGCCCGCATCAAGCGGTTCGGCGCCGCTTGGGCGCCCGTCCGGGCCCAATGTGATCTTTTCGATCCTCTGCTCGGCGCTCCGCAACAGACCTTCGCAATGTTTCTTCAAGGCCTCGCCGCGAGCATAAATCGCGATAGATTGCTCGAGCGCGACGGAGCCCTTTTCGAGCTGGTCGACGATGCCCTCGAGTTCCTTGAGCGCGGCCTCGAAAGACAGCGAGGCGACATCCTCTTTGGCGTCCGGCACGTTGGCGTTTCCCGAAGTCCGGCTGTCGGCGACAGCGCGATCGCAAATCGCTCCAGAGTCAAAGACTTGAGCATAGTCTTGTCGATGGGATCGATTCAATCCGATCGGAATATGCTCTAGACGCGCTTGAGCGTCAGTGCAAGTCAAGCGCGAAGGGGACGCCCTCATAGCAATCCCGGCCGCGGCCGATCCTTTCGACAGCGGCGGCCATGCGCCCGTCCCGGCCCAGCATGCTGTCGGCGATCGAAACCAGCCGCGCATTGGGGGTCGCGGTCGGCGAGTTCCGGCGGATGGCCTGCGCGATCTCGTCTTCGTCGCGCCTTGGGCTGAGAGCGCAGGCCGCGATGAAGGCGGCGGCGGTCGAGCGGCTGACGCCCGCATAGCAATGGATCAGCATCGGATGGGTCCGGTCCCATTGCTTCACGAACGCCAGAAGCTCGCCGACATGCGCGTCCGAAGCAAGGATATGGCCGTCCAGTTCCTTGACGATGTCTGAAATGACGACAAGCAGATGCCGGTCGGGCGTGATCGGATGCGGGCGCGGAACCGGAGTTCCTTCATCGATCAAGGTGACAAGCGTCCGGGAGCCGGTTCGCCGGACCATGTCGGGAACCTTCGCCAAGGAACAAACGTGAATGCGCCCCATACCATCCTCAAACTTGCGCGTCCGGCGAGCCGCCCCCCCCCCGGCGGCGCCCAACGCAATGCATGACTATAAACCCAAATGCTGCGATGCGGAACCGCCTTGGCCCGCCTTCCCGGTCAAACCCGAAAGTTCGGCGAGAAACCGGTCCGCCGCGAGGGTGGGAGACCACGGCTCCCAGGCGGCGCCCCCGAACATTTTCTGCAGCGGATCCGCGGGCAGAGGCGTGTAGGGAATCCGCAGGACGCGCCGCACTTCCGCTTGCGTCCAGCCGACGACATGCACGGCTTCGGAAGCGGCGGCGATGCGATCGGCCCGCTTGTGCGCTTTCCATTCCTCGGGCGTCCACGGCGCCAGGCCGTAGCGCAGGCCCACGGCGTTCTCGAGCATCGCGGTCAGATCGCGGTAAGCGCTCCCAAGAAAAGGCTTCACCACCGAAATGCAGTCAAATCCCAGCAGCCCCTCGTCGGCGTCGTGGAGGAGCTCGCGAAGCTCCGCCTTGGGGTCTTTCAACGCAGGGGAAGAAAGCCTCCTCATGGCGAGGACGAGGAGCGAATGCTGCGCGACGGACAGCGGCAGGGGCCAGGCCGAATGGCCGCCCCAGCGATAGGTCCGCGCCAGCCCGATCGCAAGGTCGCGATCCTCCCAGTCGAACGGCGTCGGATTGAGCAGATCGAGGCGTTTGCCGGAAAATAGCCTGACCCAGGCGCGCGTTTCACTCATGTAATTGTCCGCGTTTCACTGATGCAATTGTCCGCGCTTCACCGATGCAACTTTCCGGGTTTCGTTCATGCAAGCGCCAAAGGCGGGATCAGGCGCGGCTCTGGCCCCAGCTGCGGTTTCATGGTCTCTACAGCTTCGCGGCGGGCGGCCGCCTTCTCTAACACGCCCCAGAGATTCTGCACGGATGGAAGAAGATTTAGCGCTTCATGACCCGCGATCGGGCTTGCGGAGGCTCGGCGTTAAGGACAGGCTCTTTGCGCTATGGCGTGTCGATCTCGAAGCATTCAGGCTCGACCCAAACGTTCTGTCCGCCGACGAACAGGACCGCGCCAACCGTTTTCTGCGCGACGAGGACCGGCGCCGGTTCGCCCTGACCCGCGCGGCCCTGCGTCATCTGCTGGCGAACGCGACCGGCCTGACCGCCGCAAAGATCCGGTTCGAAGCCGGTCCTTACGGCAAACCGTATCTTGCGGAGAGCCTTGATGTCCAAGGCGGCGGCGGACGGCTCGATTTCAACGTATCGCATTCCGGCGCCTTCGCCCTGATCGGGATCGCGCGAGGGCGCGCCATCGGCGTCGACATCGAAATCATGCGCGATACGATCGACGAATTGCAATTGGCCCGGGGGTTTTTCTCTGACGAGGAATATCGCTCTCTCGCCTCTCTTGAGGGAGCGGCGCGATTGCGTTCGTTTTACCGGATCTGGAGCTGCAAGGAGGCGGTCCTGAAATCGTTCGGGGCGGGAATTACGGAGCGCCTGCGCGATTTTTCGGTGGAATTGACCGCGGAAGGGTTCAGGCTTCATCGAGAAGCCGGAAATCTCGAACCGGGCCGCGCCGCGCTCGATCTCGCAGCCGTCCGGGTCGAACCGCTCGAAGCGCCGCAGCGCTATTCGGCGGCGTTCGCTCTGGCTCCGCTATAGAACTGGCGCCCTTCCTCAAACTTCTCCCGGCGCCTTCGCCTCGATCGCCAGCGCATGCACGCCTCCATTGAGTTCCGCGCGCAGCAGATCATTAATGGCGCGGTGCCGGTCGATCCGGCTCTTGCCTTTGAAAGCGTCGGCGACCACCTTGATCTTGAAATGCGTCTCTCCTGCGCCGCCCGCCGTTCCCGGCTGGGTCACGAGATGCGCGTGTCCGGCGTGCTTGCGGGATTCGTCGATCACTTCCATCAAGACAGGATCGAAGGCGGATTTCAGTTTCGATCGGATTCGATCGCCGGCCGACGCTTGATTATGGTCACTCATTCCTGGCCTCCTTAACTTCGCTTGGCCTCGCCTTGGTCCACCTTGGCCTCACCTCGGCCTTCCGGAAGAAATCGCGGGGCCGCCGGCAAAATCAAGTCCCCCGCGCAGATCCGCGGCGACAAAACCACCGAGCAATCGCCGCGCCAGACGGACTGCGACTTTTATCACCGCCGCGATCCGCTCATTTCTCGTCTTAACGTGCGGATGCGCCTTGCGGCTACCTCAAAGACATTCATAATGCGGCCGTCATGGATTTAAATTCTCGTCTCTTCGACCGCATCAGGGTCAAATCGGAACCGAAGCAGGCGGCGCGCCCGTCGCAGCCGCTTTGCAACCATCCGGGCTGCCGCGCGCCCGGCGAGTTCCGCGCGCCGATGGGCCGGCTGCGGGAAGGACAATATTTCAGTTTCTGCCTCGACCATGTCCGCGAGTACAACGCCTCCTATAATTATTTCAACGGCATGACCCCCGAGGCGGTCGCCGTATATCAGCGTGACGCCCTCGTCGGGCATCGACCGACCTGGTCGATGGGATCAAACCGCACCGGCAAGAACTTCCGCGAGGAAGGCGACGACCCCTCGAGCCCCGGCGATACCCTTGGAATGTTCCGGCATCCCAACGCCGGCCCGCCTTCCAGAAGCCCCGCCAAACCCCGGTATGGAGTCGCGGCGCTGAAGGCCCTCGACCAGTTGGGTCTCGACGACGGCGCCGATCCTGCCTCGATCAAGGCGCGCTACAAGGACCTGGTCAAGAGGCTACATCCCGACGCCAATGGCGGGGACAGGTCGAACGAGGATAAACTGCGCGAAATCATCCGCGCCTATAATTATTTGAGAACGGTCAAACCCGCCGGATAGCCCGGCTTCTGCCGCGCCCGGTCATCATTCCGGGAGAGCGGGCGTTTGACGAGACCTGCCCGGAGGATGGATGCAGAGCATAATCGATCATGGCGCCGCCGTGGCGGGCCTTCCCGACATGAAGATATCGGTGCGCCAGGTTTTCGGCATCGACACCGACATGGAGGCGCCCGCCTTTTCGACAGAAGATCCGCATGTTCCGGACCTCGACCCGGATTATCTGTTCGACCGCGACACCACCCTCGCCATTCTCGCGGGATTCGCCAAAAACCGCCGGGTGATGGTCACCGGCTATCACGGCACCGGCAAATCGACCCACATCGAGCAGGTCGCCGCGCGGCTGAACTGGCCTTGCGTGCGGATCAATCTCGACAGCCACGTCTCCCGCGTCGATCTTATCGGCAAGGACGCCATCGTCCTCAAGGACGGTCTCCAGGTCACCGAATTCAAGGACGGCATCCTGCCCTGGGCGCTGCAAAACAACGTGGCGCTCTGTTTCGACGAATATGACGCGGGTCGCCCCGACGTGATGTTCGTCATCCAGCGCGTTCTCGAAGTGTCCGGCCGCCTGACCCTGCTCGACCAGAGCCGGGTGATCCGGCCGCATCCCGCGTTCCGGCTGTTTTCGACGACGAACACGATCGGCCTCGGCGACACGTCGGGACTTTACCACGGCACCCAGCAGATCAATCAGGGCCAGATGGACCGCTGGTCGATCGTCGCGACCCTGAATTACCTGCCGCACGACAAGGAGGTCGAGATCGTGCTGGCCAAGACCAAGAGTTTCCAGAAGACGAAGGAAGGCCGCGACCAGATCAACAAGATGGTGCGCGTCGCCGACCTGACCCGCAACGCCTTCGTCGCCGGCGACCTCTCGACGGTCATGAGCCCGCGCACGGTGATCACCTGGGCCGAGAACACCGACATTTTCGGCGATGTCGGCTTTGCCTTCCGGCTCACCTTCCTCAACAAATGCGATGAGCTGGAGCGCACGCTGGTGGCCGAATTCTATCAGCGCTGCTTCGGTAAGGAGCTTCCCGAAAGCGCGGTCAATGTCGTGATGAGTTGACCCTCGCGGCGCCGGGACGATTCAATGGCAAAGCGAGCCGGTTCCATGACCACCAACCATAAGCCGCCCGGCAAATACGAAAGTCCGCGCGAGCCGTTGAAGCGGGCCGTCGCCGGCTGCATGCGCGCGATGGCGAAAACGCCGCATCTCGAAGTGACCTTTGCGGCCGAGAAGCCGAACCTGATCCAGTCGACCGGCGCCGCGAAGGTCCGCCTGCCCGAGCCGGGACGCAAGCTCGACCGGCGTGAGACCGCGGTTTTACGGGGACACGCCGATTCGCTGGCGCTGCGCCTCGCCTGCCACGACATCGACATTCATCGCCGGCTGACGCCGTCGACCCAGGGCGCGCGGGCGGTCTTCGACGCCGTGGAGCAGGCGAGGGTCGAGGCGATCGGATCAACCCGCATGGAAGGCGTCGCCGCCAATCTCGACGCGATGCTGGACGACCGCTTTCAGCGCGCCCGCTACGGTGAGATCACGTCGAGGGCCGACGCGCCGCTGGAGGACGCGCTGGCGATGATCGTGCGCGAACGGCTGACCGGCCTCGCGCCGCCAAAACATGCCCGCAACATCGTCGATCTCTGGCGCCCCTGGGTCGAGGAGCGCGCCGCGGGCGATCTCGACAGGCTCGCCTCGTCCGCCGAAGACCAGCGCGCCTTCGGCCTTTGCATGCACAAGCTGCTGACCTCGCTCGAAATGATCGACGAAGGCAGCCTCGACAACGACGGTCAGGAGGACGAAAACGGCGCCGACGAGGAAGACGAAGGCGACGCGAGCGTCGAGGGCGAGAGCGCGGAGAATTTGACCCGCGACCCGAGCCGCAGCGAGGCGTCCGAGGAGGCCCAGGAGGCGCTCGACGAGACGGAGATGGACTCCGCCGACGCGCCGACCGGCGAATTCGAGGACGAAGCGGAATTTTCCGATTCCGAACAGGCGGCGGACCCGAGGCGCCAGCCCGCGGGCGCGCCGGCCGCCTCGCGCGGCTCCGACTACAAGGCTTTCACCAGAAAACACGACGAGGTCGTCGCCGCCGAGGATCTGTGCGATCCCGAAGAGCTCGACCGCCTCCGCGCTTATCTCGACAAGCAATTGCAGAATCTGTCCTCGATCGTCGCGCGCCTCGCCAATCGCCTTCAGCGCCGCCTGATGGCGCAGCAGAGCCGGTCCTGGGAGTTCGATCTCGAGGAGGGAATTCTCGATCCCGCCCGCCTGCCCCGCGTCATCGCCGACCCGCGCCAGCCGTTGTCGTTCAAGCGCGAGAAGGACACCGATTTCCGCGATACGGTCGTCTCATTGCTGATCGACAATTCCGGTTCAATGCGCGGGCGCCCCATCACCGTCGCCGCGACCTGCGCCGACATCCTCGCCCGCACGCTGGAGCGCTGCGGCGTCAAGGTCGAAATTCTGGGCTTCACCACGCGCGCGTGGAAAGGCGGCCAGTCGCGCGAGGCGTGGCTGCAGGCGGGCAAGCCCGCGGCGCCGGGACGGCTCAACGACCTGCGGCATATCATCTATAAATCCGCCGACGCGCCATGGCGGCGGTCGCGCAAGCATCTCGGCCTGATGATGCGCGAGGGTCTGCTCAAGGAAAACATCGACGGCGAGGCGCTCGACTGGGCGCACCGGCGCCTGCTGGCTCGGCCCGAACAGCGCAAGATTCTCATGATGATCTCGGACGGCGCGCCTGTCGACGATTCGACGCTCTCGGTCAATCCCGGCAATTATCTCGAAAAACACCTGCGCCACATCATCGAGGAGATCGAGACCCGCTCGCCGGTGGAGTTGATCGCGATCGGAATCGGTCACGACGTGACGCGCTATTACCGCCGCGCCGTCACCATCGTTGACGCCGAGGAGCTCGGCGGGGCGATGACCGAAAAACTTGCGGAGCTGTTCAACGAAAACGCCCAGCCGGTCCGGGCGCCGTTCACGCCGAGGTGGAAGGAAAGCAAAAGCGCCACACGAGGCGCATTGCACTGAGGGCTCCGCAGCTGCCTACTTTCTCTGACCAACAGTGCCTGGGATCGCTTTGCTTTGTCGTTCGTGATCATGCGATCACTCTCGATGATATGCGTAAGGTTTTTCAGGAAAGCCTAGTTGATATTCATCAGCATATTCAATTAATCGCACCGAAAGCTGAAATATCTACAATACTAAAGCATCAGCTTACTTGGCTCGCAAGCGGTTATTATTGTTATTGTGGATTCGGCGGTTATATCCGGCAATTTGATCATAGAAAAATCCTAGCAGAGATCGCCCACCTTGAGAATAAGGCTCTTCCGACCGCGACGAAACCAGAGTCTGAGTTCCCCGGCATACTCAAGGGATTTTGGCACAAACATTTCCCTGACGAAAACTATCTCTTAAAGAATATAATGTTAGAAAATAAAAAAAACTTTTACAAGTATTTATACAAAGACGCAGCCAATATATATAAAGAAAAAACAGGAAATACCCTGTTTGATTCGATATTAGACGAGAAGATGATCTCCCCGATGACTTATGTATCTTTTTTTGGTGCTTTAGAGGATCGCATGGGAAATAATCGACTGGGCACAGTTTCACGAATGACGGGAGAATGGATCGTCTATACCCACGATGAAGCTGGCCGTCTTCACTATTTGACGCTTGCGGTTCACGACGAAAAAGTAAGTCTCTATCGCTCTATCGTGCAGCGTGTCTTCCAGACTGCTGCCGATTTTCCTTTCGTAAGCGAAAAATTGGGCAATAACGGAGTTAAACTGCCAAATTCGCGTTGAGCACTTTAAATTTTCTACCTAACGCTACGATTCGGCTTTTTTAGCCCGAACACGAGGGCATGCAGCTCGCGGTCTCCGACGATCCGGCCCAGTTCCTTGAACGCGAAGAACGGGATCAGCATGACGAAGAGGATCACGCCCGCTGACGCAATCCCCTTCGGGCTTCCGCCGCCGATTTCCGGAAAACTCGCGGCCATCGTCTTGCCTTCCCACCAGCCGACCGCCAGATGCTCGACGATGTGAAAACAGATGAAAAGGATCGCGAACTCGATCGACTGGTAGAGGATCGGATAGACAAGCGGCCGGTTCTCGAACCGGCGGCCGACATGAAAGCCTTCTGCGATGAGCATGACCTTGGCCAGCATCAGGGCGTTGACAATCGCAAACCCCTGCTCGCGGAAATTGATTCCGTGCTCGGCGAGAACGATCGACTGATGCAGGGAAAAGAGAGCCAGCAAAACCCAGAGATACGCGGCCATGACGAGAAATCGCCGCATCTCCTGCGCGGCTTTCTGTTTGAGCGTGGGCTTGCCGGCGACGGGCGCCGGAGAGGGGACGGTTCGCCTGTTCCCCACGCCGCCGCGCGGCGGCGAACTGCTCCTGGAAACCCTGTCGCTCAAGGCCATCGTGCGGCTCCCACCAGCGTTCGCGTCCGCGCGTCAGTAAATCCGGCGGCGGACATAGGCGCCGCGCGGCGCGACGACGACCGCGCGAGGCGCATAGACCGGACGGCGGGCGACGACGGCGCCGCGCGGGCCGGCGCAACCGGCGCGGTAAACTCCGCGGGCGCAAACCACGGCGTTGGCCTCCTCGACCGAGGCGACCATGGAGCCCATGAAAACAAGAGCAGCGAAGGAGGAGAGCAAGCTCAGTTTCATTTCGATTCCTTGTTCAAGCGCTTTTCCAGGCCCTGTCGCTTAAAAAGCCAGGGCGCGCCTTTATAGACGAATCCACGTTTATTCGAAGTTTAAAATTACGCCTCGGCGCCGGGGCCGTCGAAAAAAAATCGCAGCATCTGGCGCGAGGCGTCGGGTCCGCGCGGGTCCGTATAGGAGCCCCGCGGATCGCCGCCCGACCATGCGTGGCCAAGGCCCTCGATCTCCCAATGCTCCACGACCGCCGTCCCGCCCTCGTCCGTCATGATTGTGCGCACATAGGCGCGGCCGCCGGCGGAAACGCCGGTTTGAACCTCGTGGTCGCCGGGCGCGATCCGGGCGCGGGCTTCGGCGACGATCATTTCGCCGTTGGAAGGATGCACCGTCTGGTCGGATCCGCCATGAAAAACGATGGTCCGAACGGCACGGTGCGCATGGTCGAGATCGCGGTATTTCGTCGCCGCGAGCGCCGGGTTCGACTTGCCCCGCATCGCGGTGAGGCCGGAGAGAAGATCGCTCGCCGATTTGTAGGCGAGACCCGAATGAACGCCGGCGGCTGCGTAGAGCTCGGGATAGGTCGCGCTCATGACCGCCGCCATGGCGCCGCCCGCGGAAAGGCCCGCGACATAGACCCGGCCCGGATCGACGTTGAACTCCTGCATGATTTCGCGGGTGATCCCGGAGATGATGCGCGGCTCTCCCGTCTCGCGCATCTGATCCTTGAGCAGGAACCAGTTCCAGCAGCCGGACTGATTGGCGCTGGCGTCCTGCTTCGGATAGGCGACGATGAAGCCGAATTCCTCGGCGAGCGTGTTCATCTTCGTTCCAGCCGCAAAATCGTCCGGACCCTGCGTGCAGCCGTGAAGCATGATGATAAGGGCCGGCCGCGCGCCCGCCCCGCGCATCGCGGCCGCGCCTGGCGCCTGAAGGCCTGGAACATAAAGCTTGTAGTCCCGCGCGCCGGCCTTGCAGGCGTAACGCCGCGCTGCGAATGCGCCGCGCTCACGCGCGACGGCAGGTGTGGCGGAAGCTGCGGCGGAAGACGCGTTTTCGAGCGCGCTCCCCGCGTCGGAGTCTGCGCCAGGAGGCGGCGAAGCGTACAGCGGATGGGCGTGCGCCTCCCTTAGCAATTCGACGACTTTGCCAAGCGGCCGTTTGATGTGAGGGAAGTGAAAACCGGTGGAAGAATCGCCGGTCGCGGCCGGGCCGGCAGGCGCCTGCGGCGGAGCCGGTCTCTCATCTGATTTGCCAAGGCCGGACAGGGCGCGCTGGATGACCTTCGTCGCGGCGATCAAATCGCGGTTGCGGGTCAATTGCCCGGCCTTGCGCATCGCGGCGTTGAGAACCGATTTCATGGCTGAATCCTTGCCGGAGGAGCGACGATTGGTCACGAAATGCGGTCCGCGAGCGCCGACTTCACGGCTGGACTCGCCTGCAGCGCGCCCAGAACCGTCAACGACTCGATGGTGGCGCGGGCGAGTTCGGGCGGAACATCGGCCGCGATGATCGTCAGGCCGACAACCTTGATCCGCAGCTTCTCCCCGGCAGCCTGCACGGCCTCGAGATCCTCGCGGCGAAAACAGCGCAATCCGATTTCAAGCGTGTGCCGCACGATCGACTGCTTGACCGCGTCGGCATGGGCCGCGAGCTGGTTGCGGATCGCCGTCCGTATAAAGTCGGAGCGATTGGAATAGAAGCCTTCTTGCGTCAGCAGATCGATATGGCCGAGATCGACATAGCCCACATTAATCGTGAGCTTCTCTGTATCCGCTGTTTTCTCGCGAAGCCGGTGAATGATTGCCGACATGCCATCTCCTTACCATCTGTCTGGATGGTATATGGATGGCTCCAAGAGGATTTCAAGGAAATAAACCCGGGCCAGCCGCGGCATGAGCGCTCATGCCGAACACCGCCAGGCCGAGACGTCGCGCCCAACGGCCTCAAGCTGAACCCTAACAGATCCGGGAGAGGGATGAATAAAAATCGACAAAGCGAACCCGCCTCCTGACTCCGAAGCGGGTCGTTCGGCCATTAAGCCGCAGCTTAGGCGCTGGCTTTTTTCTTGACGATCTCGCGCTTGATCGTGAGCGCGCCGGGCGACAGATCGCCATCCCTCGCTTTTACGAGAAAGGCGTCGAGGCCACCGCGATGTTCGACCGACCGGAGGGCGGCGGCGGCGACGCGGAAGCGGAGCTTGCGCTGAAGAACGTCGGAGATCAGCGTCACCTGGCAAAGGTTCGGCAGGAATCGCGTCCGCGTCTTGTGGTTCGAATGGCTGACCAGATTGCCGGTCTGAACGGCTTTCCCGGTCAATTCGCAACGGCGGGACATCGCAGGATCCTCTTAAAATTCGGCCAAAACCCTTGCGGCTCCCGGCGACCGTTCTGGCGGCCGGGCGTCCATTCCGCAATCCTTGGGAAGCACGGGGTTTTAGTTCAGGGCCGAGCCTGCGTCAAGCGCTTGCAAGCCGGCCGGATCGCCGCGAAACGCCAGGGCCGGGCTTTTAAGGTTAAAACACCTTTAACCGCCGCTTGCTAGTTTGAACCATATTCGCCGCCGTTTGCGAACCGGACGCCCATCGCCTCTTCGGCGCGGGCGCGCCGCCGCAACGGTCGGCAGCACGGCGCCGGCTGACGGCGCAAAGACGACAGCGGTGCGACGGGATGCGGACGACCTCAAGCTTTACGGCGATCGATTATATTCCCGACGCGGCCCGAGACTTTATGGCTCGGCGAGGCGCCGAACTTGCCGGCCTCCTTTTGATCGGACTGACCGGCGCCGCCGCTCTCGCTCTGATGACGTGGTCCGTGCAGGATCCGAGTTTGAACCACGCCGCCTCCGGGCAGGTCCGCAATCTTCTTGGGCCCTACGGCGCAGTCACGGCCGACCTTCTGATGCAGATGCTCGGCCTGTCCGTCATCGCGTTTTTGACCCCGCCGCTGTTCTGGGGATGGCGCTTGCTCACGGCGCGGCGCCTCGAACGCGTCCCGGGCCGGATGTTATTATGGGTCTGCGGCGCCGTCTTGTCGGCGGGCCTAGCGGCGTTTCTTCCCGCCACGTCGAAATGGCCGCTGCCGACCGGCCTTGGCGGCGTGGTCGGCGACGTCATTCTCGCGCTTCCCAACCGTATCTTCGACGGTTTTGGAGCCGGCCTGCTGCTGGTGGCGGCGATCCTTGCCGCCGGGGCGATCCTGTCGCTCACCGCCAGCATAGGGCTTCGCGACGCCGACAGCGATGACGGCATGGCGGAGGACGATGCGGACGACCGAGGCTATGATCACAAGGCCGCGCGCCGCGGCGCGCCCGCTGAAGATGACGATCTCGCCGGCGCTCCCGGCCTTTCCCTCATGTCGCTTGGCGCTCTGATTCACGCCTGGCTCAGCCTGAAGGCCGCGATCAGCCGGCGGCTCGCGCGTCTTCGCGCGCAACCGGAAGAGCGCATGCGCGAGGATTGGGGAGTCCGTTCCTCCGCGCCGGAGGATGACTTCGAGCGGCCGATCGATCTTGCGGACGCTCCCCTGCACTGGCCCGAGCTCGAGCCGGCCGACGTCGTTTTCGACGCCAGCGCCTACGCCCCGCCGGCCGCCCGCGCGGCGGCGCAGTCCCGTCAGCTCGCCGAACCGACGTTCGCCGCGCCGGCGGCCGAGAGCCGCCGCGTGATCGCGGCCCCGCCGGCTGCGTTGAAGCCGGGCCTGCGCGCCCAGAAAGAGGCGGCTTCCTCGTCCCAGAACCGCCCGTCGCGGCGCGAATACCGGCTGCCGCCGCTGCAGATGCTGGCCGAACCAAGAAAGCTGCCGCAGACAAAGGTTTCGGAGGACGCCCTCAGCCAGAATGCGCGATTGCTTGAAGGGGTTCTCGAAGATTTCGGCGTCAAGGGCGAAATCATCAACGTCCGTCCCGGCCCGGTCGTGACGCTTTACGAACTCGAACCCGCGCCCGGCATCAAATCGTCGCGGGTGATCGGCCTCGCCGACGACATCGCCCGGTCGATGTCGGCGATCTCGGCCCGCGTCGCTGTCGTGCAGGGCCGCAACGCCATCGGCATCGAACTGCCGAACCAGCGCCGCGAGACGGTCTACCTTCGCGAATTGCTCGGCTCCGCCGATTTCGAACAGAGCAACCACCGGCTCGCGATCGCGCTCGGCAAGAACATCGGCGGCGAGCCGATCATCGTCGATCTCGCCCGGATGCCGCATCTCCTCGTCGCGGGCACGACCGGCTCGGGCAAATCGGTCGCGATCAACACGATGATCCTCTCCCTGCTCTATCGCCTGCGGCCGGAGGAATGCCGCCTCATCATGGTCGATCCGAAGATGCTGGAATTGTCGGTCTACGACGGCATTCCGCATTTGCTGACCCCGGTCGTCACCGATCCGAAGAAGGCGGTCGTCGCGCTGAAATGGGCGGTGCGCGAAATGGAGGACCGCTACAAGAAAATGTCGAAGCTCGGCGTCCGCAACATCGACGGCTTCAACGCCCGCGTCACCGAAGCCGCGGCCAAGGGCGAGACCCTGATGCGCACCGTTCAGACCGGGTACGACCGCGAAACCGGCGAGGCGGTCTACGAACACGAACCGATGGACCTCGCGCCCCTGCCCTTCATCGTCGTGATCGTCGACGAGATGGCCGATCTGATGATGGTCGCGGGCAAGGACATCGAAGGCGCCATCCAGCGGCTCGCGCAAATGGCGCGCGCGGCGGGCATTCATCTCATCATGGCGACGCAACGGCCCTCTGTCGACGTCATCACCGGCACGATCAAGGCGAATTTCCCGACGAGAATCTCGTTCCAGGTCACGTCCAAGATCGACAGCCGCACGATTTTAGGGGAACAGGGCGCCGAACAGCTGCTCGGCCAGGGCGACATGCTCCACATGGCGGGAGGCGGCCGCATTTCGCGCGTGCACGGGCCGTTCGTCGCCGACGAGGAGGTCGAAAAGGTGGTCGCCCATCTGAAAGCCCAGGGGCAGCCGGAATATCTCGACGCCATCACCATGGAGGACGATTTCGCCGAGGGCGAGGGCGCCGAGGGCCCCGCGCCCGGAAGCATGGACGCCGAGGAGGCGGGCGACCTTTACGACCGCGCCGTCGCCATCGTGCTGCGCGACCGCAAATGCTCGACGAGCTATATCCAGCGCCGCCTGTCCGTCGGCTACAACAAGGCCGCCTCGCTGGTCGAGCGGATGGAAAAGGAAGGCGTCGTCGGCGCCCCGAACCATTCCGGCAAACGAACGATCCTCGTCGGCGGCGGGATCGACCGCGGGGCCTTCGACCTCGCCGCGGAGGGATGATTTCGCGCGATCGCACGGATCTCGTTCGCGCTTATGTTCATGCTCCGGTTTCGGCGTTCGCGCCGCGCGGCATCGTCCCGCCAAATACTTCGGCTCGAGAGATGGAGCTTCTGGTGGAGCGGGCGCAAGAACTCTTGCACAAATGGAATGAGCGGGCGGAGCGGCTCCATCCCTGTATGGAGATCACCGGCGAAGGCGGCCTGATGCTTGGCGCCGGGACGATGCTCGGCGAGATCTGGCGGGACGAATACGGGCGCCCTCGCCTCGCCATCGACGGTGCGCGGACTGGCGCGCTGCTCGCGAGCGCCTTTGAAAGGCCGGTCGCGGCTGACGGTCTCGCCAAGTTGCAGCGTGCCGCCGTGCTTTGGAACGAGGACGAAAAAGCGCTCGCCCATATTCATCTGGCGCACATCGGTCTTCCACCCTGCGACGAGGCCGCGGCTTTGCGCCTCTTCATCGCCGACGCGCTTTTGACCGCTGGCGCCTCGCCCCAAACCTTGATCGAAGCGCAAAACCTTGCGCCCCATTTTGCGAAATTCAACATCGATCAGCCGCGCGTGCCTGCGGGCAATGGGCGCGAAAGCGGCCAATGGGCGGGCGAAGATGCGGGCCCCGCGCCGGCCGCGTTCCGCAGCCGCAGAGAGAGGGGCGGGCGCAGGGGAAGCGGCGGGTTTCACGCAATCCATGAATTTCTGGACTGGCTGCGCGGAAAAAGCAACGAATCCGCCCAGGAAGACAAATCGTCCGAGCTCCAGCCGGCTCTTTCCCCGACGGATTCGATTAGCGGACCGGTCCCAGAACAACACGTTTCGTCCCCGAAGCCGTCCGACTTCGTTGGTCAGGACTTCGGCAAATTGGGAGTTGGTATCGAAAAACCGCAACTCGGCATTCGAGAATTCGACTCACATGCGGCGGAAAGGATGATCGAGCGCGGCATATCAATAAATGATA
This sequence comes from Methylocapsa palsarum, assembly GCF_900114285.1. Lineage (GTDB taxonomy): Bacteria > Pseudomonadota > Alphaproteobacteria > Rhizobiales > Beijerinckiaceae > Methylocapsa > Methylocapsa palsarum. The sequence goes on from NZ_FOSN01000010.1 coordinate 98,941, forward strand.
TGCACGATACCGTGGATCGTCCGTTGATTGTCCTCCAACAGACTCGCGGGAGAGTATATTACCTTTCGGACAATGTCGCCGTCGTACTTAACCCAAAAGGGCGGGTTATAACAACCTATTCTGCGTCCGACTTCGACGCAAAAGTCAAGGCGTTGTTAGGCCATATACACAAATAGAGGACAATAATATGAATAACACCGAGGAGACAACCAAGCGAATCCGAACCATCCTGCTGAAAGACTGGGATCCGCTAGGAGTTGGCGATAACCCAAACTTGGCTGACGAATATGACGCATACATTCCCAGCGTGTTGGCCCTCCTTGGCAATCATTGCACGGTCGATGAGTTGGAGCGCCATCTCCTTGGCGTCGAGGCAAGCTGGGAATTAGCGCCCGATTCGACGGCGGCGCAGACGGCAAGGAAGATCTTCGATACCTTGCAGGAATGCCAGGATCGGGACGCATAACCAGTAGCTGACGGTTGCGGCAAGACAGGCGGCGACGAGAAAATTGGTCGCGCCCCCGCCTCGCCATCGACGGCGCGGGGACCGGCGCGCTGCTCGCCAGCGCCTTTGAAAGGCCGGTCGCGGCTGACGGTCTCGCCAAGATGCGGCGTGCCGCCGCGCTTTGGAACGAGGACGAAAAAGCGCTCGCCCATATTCATCTGGCGCACATCGGTCTTCCGCCCTGCGACCAGACTGCGGCTTTGCGCCTCTTCGTCGCCGACGCGCTTTTGGCCGCCGGCGCCTTTTGCCGCAAACCCTGATCGAAGCGCAATGTCTTGCGCCGCATTTTGCGAAATTCAACATCGATCAGCCGCGCGTCCCGGCGGGCAATGAGCGCGAAAGCGGCCGATGGGCGGGCGATGGCGCTCATACCGCATCAGCCGCGTTCCGTAGCCGTAGAGAAAGAGGCAGGCACAGAGGCGGCGGATTTCATGCGATCCATGAGTTTCTGGACTGGCTGCGCGGCAGGGGCGCGGAGCCTTGGGACGAACATTCGCCAGAACCAAAATCAACAGCTCCCGCCGCCGAGCCGGGTCCGCAGGTCGCGGCCGAAGCCGTCCGATTTCGTTGGTCAGGACTTTGTCAGATTGGGAACGGCGATCGACAAACCTGAAGTTGCTATATTAGCTTTTGACGAGCATGCGATCGATAGAGTCAATCAAAGGAACGTATCTTCTGCAATTATGGAAAGCACTATAGCTCAACCATTAATTGTCCTCCAGCAAACTCCGAACAAATACCTTTTTCTTTCCGATAGCGCTGGAGTTGTCATAACCAAAAATGTTTTATGATTACAAAAAATTTTACGCAAATATTACATTATCGAATATGTTCATGGAGGCAAAAGATGAATGAAAATAATCAAACAAGACGCATCCGTGAGATACTTAGAAAATATTGGGATCCACTCGTTGTTGGAGACAATCCACATTTGCATGACGAATACGACGATATACTTTTTAAAATACTAACTATGTTAGATGCTAAATGCACAGCAGAACAATTAGAACGCTATCTCAAAACGATCGAAGAACGCTGGACTTCGTTTCCGGTTAAAGAGACCTCTTTGGTCGTAAAGAACATCCTAGAAGGACTTTAGTCGGACGGAATTTCGGTGCGCAATGTCTTGCGCCGCATTTTGCGAAATCCAACATCGATCAGCCGCGCGTCCCGGCGGGCAATGAGCGCGAAAGCGGCCGATGGAACAATAGACATGAAACTCAGGCTTAGGAATAGATGAACGAGGTATTTTTGACTTTGGAGCAATACTCCGCAGCAAGGCGGAAGATAGAGAGTGTCTTCAATGTTGAAAGACAGCTTCCCGAACAGGTCTTCAAATCGCCGTACCGGTTCCATCTCTTGCGTGAGTTCGAATTCGCTATGGACGATCTCCTGGAAATCCTTCGCAAATCGCACTCGCCATTCGCCGCCGACACCTTTTAAGCGTGCTCGACCCGACCCGTTAACTTATTTCTACAAACATTACCACATGACCAGCGCTTTCTACTTCAAAGGAGATATGACAAAAAAGGAATACATAAGCCTGCGCTGGCGCAATCCAGGCAATGAGGTCGACGCAATCCAGTTCGGCGCCGAGGTAGAAGCCTATATTCCAAGTTCGCTGAGTTGGGCGATGTGGGGAGAAAGGTCACGGGAGATCGCGATGATCGGTCTCGACGATCCGGCGCTGGTCAAAGCTCTGATCGCGGACAAGGGCTGGTGGATGGACGCGGGGACGGCGTCAAACGAATTTGTCGGCATGCCCTTCATCGACCAAAAGGTAAAGAGAATGAGCCGGCCCGGCTAGAGCGCTTTCCGACCGCATGAAGTCATGCGATCGATCAGAAATCGCTCCAGATTTAAAGGCTTGAGCATAGTCTTGTCGATTGGATTGATTCACTCCGATCGGAATATGCTCCAGGCGTGGCCAGACCAAACGGCGCCGCTCACGCTGGTCAAGAGCGTCGCGCGGCCCTATGAGGGGATCGGGCGCCGCGGAACGCGAGGCCGGGCGTTTCGATAAGGCCAGATCGAAAAATCAAATCGCGACGGGTGCTGGATTGTTCAAGGCGGATTTCATGACGGGGACGGCGGGCGTCTTTGGCGCGCTCTTTTTCACGATCGCGCTCATGATTGGGAGCGCACAGGCTGATCCCACGCCCGCCCCCACACCAGCCCCCGCTCCAGCCCCGGCCGCAACCAAACCGGCGGCCAAGCCAGCCGCCGCCCCGCCGGCCGCAAAGACCGTGACCGCCCCCAAGCCATTCGTTCCGATCGAGCCGCTGGTGGCGATCCAGAAAGCCAATTCCTATTTCAACGCCGCGACGACCATGGTCGGCGATTTCGTCCAGATCGGCGCCGATGGCAAACGCACCGAAGGCAAGATCTTCGTCCAGCGGCCGGGACGGCTGCGCTTCGAATATGCGGCGCCAGCAACCCTCGAGATCGTCGCGGACGGCCTCTCCGTCGCGGTGCACGACCGCAAGACGGCGACAAAGGACATCTATTTCATCAGCCAGACGCCGCTGAAATTCCTCTTGAAAGATCACGTTGACCTCGCCAACGACGTAAAGATCGTCGACGTCTCCAGCGACCCGAGCGCGGTCACGATCGTCGTCGAGGACAAGGCGACCTTCGGGGGCACCTCGCAGATCAAGCTCGTTTTCGATCCGGCGAAGTTCACGCTGAAGCAGTGGCAGGTCACCGATCCGCAAGGCTACGAGACCCTGATTTCGCTGTTCAATATCGATCTGACGAAGAAACCCGACCCAAATCTCTTTCAAATCACCCAAGAGCGCATGCTGAACACGAACAATTGACCCTTTCCGGCCCGTCCCGGGGCCGGTGGAAAGGTTGAAATCGGCTCGCGGCCATCCATTTTAGGGTCAGAGCGTTCCAACCGACCTCTGGCGTATGCCCCCCCGTTGCGCCGAGGTCAGGTTAAGCCGGCTCCCCCTCCCGGCGATGCGTCGCTCCATAGGCGTCCGGTTCTTAACGAGCCGGACGCCTTTTTTTTCACGAAGCTTTTTTCGCGAAGCTTTTTCCCCGCAGCCTCCTTTGTTCCCGCAGCCTCCCGAGGAAACTCCCTCCCCAGGGGCCGCACTTTCTGTGGGCTTCGATCAATCGTCCTTGCGGCGCGCGCGCCGGCATGTTCAATCGCGACCAGAATTGCGGAGCATGAAATGCGTTTGACCCTGGCCACCTGGAACATCAACTCGGTCCGGCTGCGCATCAATCTCGTCGCGCGATTCCTGCGCGAAAACGCCCCCGACGTTCTCTGCCTGCAGGAGACGAAATGCCGGGACGCCGAATTTCCCTTGGCGGAGTTCCACAAGCTCGGCTATTCCCATGTCGCCATCAACGGGCAGAAAGGCTACCACGGCGTCGCCATCGCCTCGAAACTGCCGCTGTCGGAGATCGACCGGCGCTCGTTCTGCGACAAGGGCGACGCCCGCCACCTCGCCGCGACCCTGACGCCGCAAGGCGCAGGCGGACGCGCGATCGCGGTTCACAATTTTTATGTCCCGGCCGGAGGCGACGAGCCGGACCCCGAGCTCAATCCGAAATTCGCCCACAAGCTCGCCTTCCTCGATGAAATGCGGGATTGGATGAGCGCGGACAAGATCGCGGGCAAGGACGCCATCATGGCGGGCGATCTCAATGTCGCGCCGCTCGAAACCGACGTCTGGAGCCATAAGGCGCTGCTCAAAGTGGTGAGCCACACGCCGGTCGAGGTCGAGAAACTCGGCCGCGTGCTCAAGTCCGGCCCCTGGATCGACGCGCTCCGGCATCACGTTCCGGCCGAAAAGAAACTTTATACGTGGTGGAGCTATCGATCGCCAGACTGGGCCAAGGCGGACAAGGGACGGCGGCTCGATCACGTCTGGGTCAGCGAAAGCCTGAAGCCGAACCTCGACGGAATGAGCGTCCTGCGCGAAAGCCGGGGCTGGGAGCGCCCTTCAGACCATGTTCCGGTCGTGGTTCACCTTTCGCTGTGAGCGTCCCTGACATTTAGAGCATATTCCGATTGGATTGAATCAATCCAATCTACAAGAATATGCTCAAGCCTTTGTTTTTGGAGCGATTTCTGATCGATCACATGATTTCATGCGATCGGAAAGCGCTCTAAGGGCTCATCAAGGAGCCGGCGCACCACCGCGAGCTCGCCGGTCATTCCCGTAAGCTTCGCGGCAAGGGTGTCGCGCAGATGCGCGGCGCTGGCGGGAAACTCGTTCAGCACGCGGCGAAACAGCTGGCGTGAAATCCGCAAGACGCTTGAGGGTTCGCGCGCGATCGCCGTCGCCGGCCTCAATGTTTCCGCAAGCAGGGCGAGTTCGCCGATGAGAGCCGGGTGCCGGACGATCCTCGCCGACGCCGCGCCCTGATCCGAAGCGTCGAGCGCGATGGATCCCGACAGAACCAGAAAGCCGCCGTTCGAGACTTCATCCTTCCGGAACAGCACGTCTCCTGCGCGAAGGATGCGGGTTTCGCCCGAAAACGCGATCAGCCGGAGCGCGCCCGGCTCCAGCACGGCGAGCGTCGGATTGGCGAGCAGTTTACCGGCGTCGTCCTCCAGCCCCATTGCGGCTCCTCTTGCCCAGCCGCGCGCGCGGCGAAGATCCTCAGGGGATCAGCTTGTAGCCGCCGGCCTCGGTCACAAGGATCTGCGCCTTGGCGGGATCTCGCTCGATTTTCTGCCGCAGCCGGTAGATATGCGTCTCCAGCGTATGCGTCGTGACATTCGAATTATAGCCCCACACCTCGCGCAACAGCACGTCCCTTGTGACGACGGATTGTCCGGCGCGGTAAAGGAAACGCAGGATCGCGGTCTCTTTTTCCGTGAGGTGAAGCTTGACGCCCTTTTCGTCGATCAGGACTTTCGCCCCCGGCTGGAAGGTGTATTGACCGATCCGAAACAGAGCCTCTTCATTGGTTTCGTGCTGGCGCAGATGAGCGCGCATGCGGGCCAGCAAGACCGCGAAGCGGAAAGGCTTCGTCACATAGTCGTTGGCGCCGGCGTCAAGGCCCTGCACGGCGTCAAGATCCGTGTCGTGGCCGGTCAGCATGATGATGGGATTTTTGAAGCCTTCCTCGCGCATCCGCTTAACAGCCTCGCGGCCATCCATGTCCGGCAGGCCGACGTCCATGATGATCAGGTCCGGCGTCTCCTTGCGCGAGGCGGTGAGCGCGCCCTGCGCGGTTTCCGCATGGACGGCCGAAAATTCTTCGTGGAGACTGAGTTGCTCGGAAAGAGCGGCGCGCAGATCGGGATCGTCGTCCGCGATCAGGATCTTCAAAACCTGGGTCATTGAATTGTCCTTGATGGGCCTTTCCCGCCGCGCTCAACAAGCCATCGGGCGGGAACGGGCTTTCTCCGTGTCTTAAGTGAATTCAAAAGCAATGGGTCCAAAAGCAAATGCTCGCCGCGGGTTCCGGCGAGGTTCATCATGCGAGAGTCCATCGCATTCACGTCCTTGGCAAGCTGAAAGCGCGGCCGACGCGGGACCTCGTTGAAAGGTTTGCGCAAGCCGAAAGAGCCGAGACCTCAAATAAGGCGGGGGAGTGAAAGACCTCTATGAAATCATTAAAAAAAACGCCCGTCGTCCCGACCGCGGGAAAAACCCGGCGGAACCCCGCCGGCCTCACCCGTCTCGTCGCGACATTAGCTCAAACGCAAGCTGGAGCACAAAAGTTCCGCACCGGCAGACTCCATGCCGGCTCGATGGTGATTCGCTGCGCGCTCGGCGCGGCCGGGGTGACCCACGCCAAGCGGGAAGGCGATCACGCCAGCCCCGCGGGACATTGGCGGCTGGTCGGCGGATATTTCCGCGCGGACCGGATCAAGAGGGGGCGGACGCCGCTGGCGATGCGGCCGGTTTCGCCGCACATGGGCTGGTGCGACGATCCCGGCAGCCCCGCCTACAACAAGATGGTCCTCTCGCCCTTCCGCGCCTCGCACGAAAAACTCTGGCGCGACGATCCTCTCTATGACGTCGTGATCGTCCTCGATTATAATATTCATCCGCGTCGCAAGGGGCGCGGCAGCGCGATCTTTCTCCATTGCGCCAGGCCCGACGCCGCGCCGACGGAGGGGTGCGTCGCGATCAGCGCGGACGATCTGCGCAGGCTTCTGCCGCGGCTTTCGCCAAGGACCATGCTGGTCATCAGGTGAAAATTCTGCGGTGAAAATTTTGGCGGCCAACCTGCAAGCCGCTAACAAGGAGGACGGCATGCAAACGGCGTCGATCCTGACCTGCCCCCTCTGCCATCACCGGTCGGCGGAGACCATGCCGCTCGACGCCTGCCAGTTCTTCTACGAATGCAAGGCCTGCGGGACCCTGCTGAAGCCAAAGACGGGCGATTGCTGCGTGTTCTGCTCCTATGGCGACACGCCCTGCCCGCCGGTTCAGGAGGCGCGGGCGAAGGGCGGCCCGACCTGCTGCGGCCCGGCCTGCTGCGGCCCCGCCGGCGCTTAAGCCCGACCCTCAGCGGGTGCCGAAAATGGCGCTGCCGACCCGCACGTGGGTCGCGCCAAGCTGGATCGCCAATTCGAAATCGGCGCTCATTCCCATCGACAAAATCTTGACGCCATTGCGCGCCCCGATCTTGTTCAGGAGCGCGAAATGTGGCGAGGCCATCTCGTCATGGGGCGGGATGCACATCAGGCCGGAAATCTCCAGCCCATGCTCGTTGCGGCACGCCGCGATGAAGGCGTCGGCGTCCTGCGGCGGAACTCCCGCCTTCTGCGGCTCGGCGCCCGTATTGATCTGAACGTAGAGACGCGGACGCCGGCCGGTTTTCGCCATCTCGGTTGCGAGCGCGCGCGCGATCTTGTCGCGGTCGACGGTCTCGATCACGTCGAAAAGCCTGACCGCGTCCTCCGCCTTGTTCGACTGCAGCGGGCCGATCAGATGAAGTTCGACGCCCGGATATTTTTCGCGCAGCGGCGGCCACTTTTCCATGGCCTCCTGCACCCGGTTTTCGCCGAAAATTCTTTGCCCGGCCTCGAGCACGGGTTCGACCTCCGGCGCGGCGAAGGTTTTCGAGACGCAGACAAGGGAGATCTCGCCAGGATCGCGGCCGCAATCGCGCGCCGCCTGGACGATGCGGCGGCGAATCTCTTCAAGCCGGATCGCGGGAGCGCCTTGATCGATGGGCAAGTCTTGATCGAGAATCGGGTGCAAGGTGGAGACTTTCGGGCTGGCGGTGGCGAGGGCGCCTCAAAGCGCTGAAACACAGCATAACATAGCCGATCGGCCAACGCGGACGAGGCCCGTTCACCCCGATGGCCGAAGCGCCCGTGCGGCGTTAATCCAATGTCGCGGCCACGCCATGAAACGAAATCGCGCCGATCCAGCGGGCGGTCGTCATCTTGCCGCGACGATGATCCTTCCGACCATCGCAATAGCGCATCTGGAAAGCGGCCCGTCAGGGGAGGCCCGACTCTTTATGCAAGCGCGATCGGGATTTGCCTGACGCCGTCGATGATTTACGATCGTCCCTTCGACATGGGCGGATATTTCGTCGCGCTGACGGCCCCCCTTTAAGTCATGCCGCAGTGAGAGCGGCGGCCGCCGCACCGTCAGGACGATTATGTTCACCACGCTTCAGGCCTATCGCGGCGTCGCGGCGCTCATGGTGGTTCTCTATCACACCGACGCGTTTTTGTGGCGATCCGGCAAGGAGTTTCACTATGGCTCGTTTCAGATTTTCGACTTTTTCGACGCGGGGGTGCAGCTCTTCTTCGTGCTCAGCGGCTTCATCATCTTGCGGACGCACCGGAACGATCTCGGCGATCGAACCCGCGCGAGGCTGTTTATCGAAAAACGAATCACAAGACTATATCCCGCCTATATCGCCGTGACCTGCCTCGTCATCCTGGAATATCTCGTTTTTCCCGAACTCGGCAAAAACGTCGATCTCGGTCTGGGCAACATCGTCTCGTCGCTCATGCTCTCCCCCTCAGGCCGCCAGCCTGTCGTCGCTCCTGCCTGGACGCTGGAGCATGAGATTCTCTTCTATGCTTTCTTTTCTCTGATGATCTTTAGGTTCAGATGGGGAATGGCGGCTTTTCTGGCCTGGCAGGCCGGATGCCTCGTCAATCTAATCGCCGGCGCAGATCAATTCCCGATGGACTTTTTCTTCTCCGCCAACAACCTACTCTTTCTGTTCGGCATGGGCGTCGCCGCCATCGCCGGGCGCGGGCGGCTCAGATATCCCGCCGCCGTCGCCGGCTTTGGCGCCGCCCTGCTTCTCGCGGCGGGCCTGCACCGGAGTTTTTCCGACGCCGTTCCGCCAGTCTCGGCCTATGTCATCCGGTATGGCCTCGGCGCCGCGATCCTCATCGCCGGGCTCGTCGAACTCGAGCGAAGTTCGCAACTGCGGGCGTCGAGAAGCTTGTGCATTCTGGGCGACGCGTCCTATGCGGTCTACCTCGTCCATTGCATGATTCTTTCGCTGGGCGTGAAGCTGTTCGTCAGCGGCGGCCTCGCCGGGGTTCTGCCGCCGGCCGTTTCGTTTGCGGCGCTCGCCCTTGCCGCCGTCGCCGCCGGCGTGTTTTTTCATTTCGCGGTCGAGATGCCCTTGACCAACGCCGTTCGGCGACGCTTTCAACGGGGCGCAGCGCCGGCGCGCGCCCTGATCGCCGGGTTTTCCGCCCAAGGCAAGGTTTCGGAGTTGACCGGGCGAACCAAATAATGGCGTGTACGCGATCACGCCGCAGCTTCGAATAACGAACGAGTTCAATGGACGTAGAGCGCTATAACGCCCGCGAAGTCGAACCCAGATGGCGCGAGCTTTGGGATCGATCGGGGACGTTTCTGACGCAGAACGGCGACTCCCGGCCCAAATATTATGTTCTTGAGATGTTCCCCTATCCATCGGGGCGCATCCACATGGGCCATGTCCGCAATTACACGATGGGCGATGTGATCGCGAGGTACAAGCGGGCGCGGGGATTCAACGTTCTTCATCCGATGGGCTGGGACGCGTTCGGCATGCCGGCCGAGAACGCGGCGATGCAGAACAACAGCCATCCGGCGGGCTGGACCTACGCCAATATCGCCAGCATGCGCGAGCAACTGAAGGCGATCGGCCTGTCGCTCGACTGGTCGCGCGAGATCGCCACCTGCGATCCGGGCTATTACAAACACCAGCAGAAATTGTTTCTGGACTTTCTGGCCGCCGGCCTCGTCGACCGCAAGCGCTCGAAGGTCAATTGGGACCCTGTCGATCATACCGTTCTCGCCAACGAGCAGGTGATCGACGGGCGGGGCTGGCGTTCGGGCGCCATCGTCGAACAGCGCGAACTGACGCAATGGTTCCTGAAAATCAGCACTTTCGCCGAGGAGCTGCTCGCCTCGCTCGACACTCTGGACCGCTGGCCTGAAAAGGTCCGCCTGATGCAGGCGAACTGGATCGGCCGCTCGGAGGGGCTCCTCATCCGCTTCGAGATCTTGCCGACGCCGCGCACGGCGGCGACCGAGCTTGAAGTCTATACGACGCGGCCGGACACTCTGTTCGGCGCGAAGTTTCTGGCGATCGCCCCCGACCATCCGCTCGCGCAGGACTGCGCCGAATCCGACCCGGGCCTCGCCGCCTTCATCGCCGAGTGCCAGCAGCGCGGAACCTCCGCGGAGGCGGTCGAGACAGGTGAAAAGAAGGGCTACGATACAGGATTGCGCGTGCGCCACCCGTTCGACGTCGAATGGCGCCTTCCGGTCTATGTCGCCAATTTCGTGCTGATGGATTACGGCACGGGCGCGGTCTTCGGCTGCCCTGCCCACGACCAGCGCGACCTCGATTTCGCCAACGCCTATGGCCTCGGGAACATTCCGGTCATCTGCCCCCCGGACGCCGACCCCGCGACCTTCAAGGTGACGGAGATCGCCTACGACGGCGAAGGAACCCTGATCAATTCGGGCTTCCTTGACGGGCTGTCGAGCGCGCAGGCGAAGGAGGAGGCCGCGCGGCGGCTCGAGGAAAGCTCCATCGGCAATCACCCGCAAGGCCGCCGCAAGGTCAATTACCGCCTTCGCGACTGGGGCGTTTCGCGCCAGCGCTATTGGGGCTGCCCGATTCCCGTCATCCATTGCGAGGCCTGCGGAGCGGTTCCGGTTCCCGCCGCCGACCTGCCGGTCGAATTGCCCAAGGACGTGACGTTCGGCGAACCCGGCAATCCGCTCGACCGGCATCCGACCTGGAAACACGTCCCCTGCCCGACCTGCGGCGGGCCCGCCCTGCGCGAGACGGACACGATGGACACGTTCGTCGATTCGTCCTGGTATTTCGCGCGGTTCACCGATCCACGGAACGAGACCGCCCCGACCAGCGTCGCCGCGGTCGAACACTGGCTGCCCGTCGATCAATATATCGGCGGCATCGAACACGCGATTCTGCATCTTCTCTACGCAAGGTTCTTCACCCGCGCGATGCAGGCGACGGGTCATGTCGGCGCCCTCAAGGAGCCGTTCGACGGGCTGTTCACCCAGGGCATGGTGGTGCACGAGACCTATCGCTCGCCGGCGGGAGACTGGCTCTATCCGGCCGATGTCCGGGTCGAGACCCAGGCCGGCGGCGCGCGCTCCGCGTTCCGGCTTGACGGCGGCGAGGAGGTCTCGATCGGCCCGATCGAGAAAATGTCGAAGTCGAAGCGCAATACGGTCGATCCGGACGAGATCATTCTCGCCTATGGCGCCGACACGGCGCGCTGGTTCGTCTTGTCCGATTCGCCTCCCGAGCGCGACGTGATCTGGACCGAGGAAGGCGTGCAGGGCTCGGCCAAATTCGTTCAGCGGCTGTGGCGTCTCGTCGACGAGCTCGCCGGCCTCGCCGCTCCGCCCGGAACTCCCGTTCCGCAGGGCCTGCCGGAGGGCGCCGCAGCGGTCCGCAAAGCCGTTCACGGCGCGCTGATCAAGGTCGAGGAGGACATCGAGCGGCTGCGTTTCAACCGCGCGGTCGCCCAGGTCCACGATCTGGCGAACAAGCTGTCGGCGGCGGTCGGCGCCATCGAATCCCCCGAGGTCGATGCAGGGATGCGCGCGGCCTTCCGCGAGGCCGCCGAGGTCCTCGTCTTGATGTTCGCGCCGATGATGCCGCATCTCGCCGAGGAATGCTGGGCGCGGCTGGGACATTCGACGCTCGCCGCGAACGCCCCCTGGCCCGCCGCCGACCGCGCGATTGTCGTCGAGGACACGATTACTCTGCCGGTGCAGGTCAACGGCAAGAAGCGCGCGGACCTCGTCCTCGATCGCGGCGCGGACACTCTTGCGATCGAGGCGGCCGCTCTCGCGCTCGAACAGGTCCAGCGCGCTCTTGAAGGGCGCCCGGTCAAGAAAGTCATCATCGTTCCGCAAAGGATCGTGAATGTCGTCGCCTGAACGAAAGCTCGCGCGCAAGGGATTCGCCGGCGCCGGTCTGCTGGCCGCCGGCTTGTCGCTGTCGGGCTGCTTCCAGCCGCTCTATGGAACCTTCAGCGCAGACGGGAACGTCGCGACGGAATTGCAGGCGATCGAAATCGATTCGGTCCCCGGCCGGCTCGGGCACTATCTCGTCAACGATCTCATTTTCGCCTTCAACGGCACGGGATCGCATGTCGCGCCGAAATATCGTCTCATCGTCAGCGTCCGCGAAAACGTGCAGACGCCTCTCGTCGACACCGTGACGGGGCTCGCCAGCGCGGCGTCGGTGGTGGTGAACGCCGACTACCGCCTGATCCCGGCCCAGGGCGGCGAGCCCATCGCCAAGGGCGTCGCCGTCGTCGCCGCGAGCTATGACCGCACCAGCCAGCGGTTCGCCAACATCCGCGCCGCCCGCGACGCCGAAATCCGCGACGCGCAGACGCTGTCGGACCAGATCCACACTGCAATCGCCGCCGCCCTCGCGACGCGGGGCTAAAGCGCGGAAAAGGCGATGGTCGCGGTCAAACACCATGAGGCCGACCGGTTCATCGCCCGCGGCGGCGCGAATATTTTTCTGTATCTCGTGTTCGGGACCGATCCGGGGCTCGTCGCCGAGCGGGTCCGCCGCATACTCGCGAGCGCCATCGACGATCCGAAGGATCCGTTCCAGCTGCTGCGGATGGATGGCGACGATCTCGCGGCCGACCCTCTCCGTCTCGCCGACGAGGCGAACACGATCCCGCTTTTCGGCGGCAGGCGGGCGGTCTGGATCGACGCGCAGGGCAAGGCCTTTGTTTCGGCGATCGAACCCGTCCTCAACGCGCCGCCAATCGGCTGCGTCATCGTCATCGCGGCGGGGGCGCTGAAAAAAGACTCCGCCCTGCGCAAGATCTGCGAGCGCGACAAGAACGCCGCCGCCATCGAATGCTATCCCGACAAAACCGAGGACATCGAACGCCTGATCGACGCCGAAGCCGCCGCCGCGGGTCTGTCGATCGCCCCCGACGCAAGGCTCGTCCTTGCGTCCATGCTCGGGCAGGACCGCGGCTCGACCCGGTCCGAACTCGCAAAGCTCATCCTCTTCGCGCATGGCGACGGCAGGATCCGGCTCGACCACGTCGAAGCCATCGTCTCCGACGCCTCGCGCCTCGTCCTCGACAACGCGGTCAACGAGGCCTTTCAGGGCGATCAGGCGGCCCTCGAAGCGAGCGCGCGGCGCGTTTTCAAGGATTTTGTCGATCCGAGCCAGCTGCTTGGCGCGGCGCTGAGGCATGCGATGGCGCTGCATCGCGCGCGTCTCGACATCGAAGGCCACGAAATCTCCGGTGCCTCCCAGCGCGAGGGACGGGGCTTTGCCGGCGGCGGCTACGGCCGGACGCAGGATTTCGAGCGCCACCTCCGGATCTGGAGCAGCGCGCGGCTCGCCCGCGTCATCGAAAACGTCGCGGCGGCGATCAGCCAGACCCGCCGGGAACCCAAACTCGCGGAGGCGATCGCCTTGCGCGCGCTCTGGACGGTCGCGGCGGGCGCCAAAAGCAAAGGCCCGGTTCGCTGACTTTTGAACTCCGGCCGCGCGCCGAATGTATTTGCAACAGCCAGGGTTGCGCCGCAAAAAGCGGTATGTTAGTTCACCACTCGCTTCGGGGTGGAGCTGCTGTCCCTCGCGTCTTTCCCATATCTCAGCTTCAATCCGCGCCTGACTTCGCTTTGCGGCTTTCATCAAAGAAAGCCCCGCGCCTTTGCTGGCGCGCATGGCGCTTCGCTTTTGGGGATTCGATTGCCGAAACAAGAGTCACTCGTTTCAGGAATGGCGGGACGCTACGCCCAGGCGCTCTTCGCGCTGGCGCAGGACTCCGGCGCCACGGACGAGATCGCCGCCGATCTCGCCAAGTTCTCCGGCCTTCTCGGCGAGAGCGAAGATTTGCGCCGTTTTGTGAAAAGCCCGGTCTTTTCCGCGGAGGAGCAGGTCAAGGCGCTCTCGGCGATCCTCGACAAAGCCGGCATCGCCGGCGCCGCCGCCAAATTCATCAAACTCACGGCGGTCAAGCGCCGCCTCTTCGCGATCGAGGACATGATCCGCGATTTCAACATCCTGAACGATTCCGCCAAGGGTCTGTCGCGCGCCATCGTGACGGTCGCCGAGCCGCTCAACCCCGACCATGTCGAGGCGCTGAAGGCCGCCCTCGCCAATGTCACCGGCGGCAAGAGCGTCGAAGTCGACGTCAAGCTGGATCCGTCGATCATTGGCGGGCTCATCGTCCAATTGGGCTCCCGCATGATCGACGGCTCGCTCAAGACGAAACTCAACTCGATCCGCACACGCATGAAAGAGGTCGGCTGATGGATATCCGCGCCGCGGAAATTTCCGCAATCCTCAAGAACGAAATCGCCAGCTTTGGCAACGAGGCCGCGGTCACCGAGGTCGGACAGGTCCTCTCGGTCGGCGACGGCATCGCCCGCGTCTACGGCCTCGATAATGTCCAGGCCGGCGAGATGGTCGAATTCGAGAACGGCGTGCGCGGCATGGCCCTGAATCTTGAAAGCGACAACGTCGGCATCGTTATTTTCGGCAGCGACCGCGACATCAAGGAAGGCCAGACGGTCAAGCGCACCGGCGCCATCGTCGACGTTCCGGTCGGCAAGGAGCTGCTCGGCCGCGTCGTGGACGCGCTCGGCAATCCCATCGACGGCAAGGGTCCGATCAACGCCACGCGGCGCGCCCGCGTCGACGTCAAGGCGCCCGGCATCATTCCGCGCAAATCCGTGCATGAGCCGATGGCGACCGGCCTCAAGGCGATCGACGCCTTGATCCCGATCGGCCGCGGCCAGCGCGAACTCATCATCGGCGACCGGCAGACCGGCAAGACCGCCGTCGCCCTCGACGCCATCCTCAACCAGAAATCGATCAATCAGGGCACGGACGAATTCGCCAAGCTCTATTGCGTCTACGTCGCCATCGGCCAGAAGCGCTCGACCGTCGCCCAGTTCGTGAAGGTTCTCGAAGAGCAGGGCGCGCTGCAATATTCGATCATCGTGGCGGCGACCGCGTCCGATCCGGCGCCGATGCAGTTCCTCGCGCCGTTCGCCGGCTGCGCCATGGGTGAATATTTCCGCGACAACGCCATGCATGCGCTGATCGTCTATGACGATCTGTCCAAACAGGCCGTCGCCTATCGTCAGATGTCGCTTCTGCTGCGCCGTCCGCCGGGACGCGAGGCCTATCCCGGCGACGTCTTCTATCTGCATTCGCGTCTTCTGGAGCGCGCGGCGAAGCTGAACGATTCCGAAGGAGCCGGTTCCCTCACCGCGCTTCCGGTGATCGAGACCCAGGCGAACGACGTCTCGGCCTATATTCCGACCAACGTGATTTCGATCACCGACGGCCAGATCTTCCTTGAAACCGACCTTTTCTATCAGGGCATCCGCCCAGCCGTGAACGTTGGCCTTTCGGTCTCGCGCGTCGGCTCGTCGGCGCAGACCAAATCGATGAAAAAGGTCGCCGGCAAGATCAAGGGCGAACTCGCGCAATACCGCGAAATGGCGGCCTTCGCCCAGTTTGGCTCCGATCTCGACGCGACGACCCAGCGTCTGCTCGCCCGTGGCGCGCGCCTCACCGAACTTTTGAAACAGCCGCAGTTCTCGCCCCTCAAGATCGAGGAGCAGGTCGTGGTGATTTACGCCGGCGTCAACGGCTACCTCGACGCAATCCCCGTCAATCGGGTGCGCGCTTTCGAGGACGGTCTTCTCGCGCTCGTGCGCACCTCGCATGGGGATCTGCTCGAAACGATCCGGACCTCGAAGGATCTCTCCGACGAATCCGGCAAGCAGCTCAAGGCGATCGTCGACGCCTACGCAAAGAATTTTGCGTAAGCGGCGGCGCCGTTTAGAACTCCCGCGCGCCCTGCCGGCGCGCGTCACGACCAGGATATCGAGCGTCTCTTCTGACCGCATGACTTCACGCGATCAGACGTCGTTCTAGCGAAGCGGACAAGCCATGCCCTCGTTGAAGGATCTGCGCAATCGGATCGCCTCCGTCAAGGCGACGCAGAAGATCACCAAGGCGATGCAGATGGTCGCGGCGGCGAAGCTGCGCCGGGCGCAGAACGCGGCTGAAGCCGCCCGGCCCTACGCCGAGCGGATGGATCGCGTTCTGACCAGCCTCGCGGCCTCGATCGGACCCGGCGCACAGGCGCCCGCCCTGCTCGCGGGCACTGGCCGGGACGATGTTCATCTCCTGATCGTCTGCACGGCGGAGCGCGGCCTTTGCGGCGCCTTCAACTCGTCCATCGCGCGGCTCGCCCGGGACACGGCGAACTCGCTGATGGCGCAAGGCAAGACGGTCAAGATCATCTGCATCGGCAAGAAAGGTTTCGACCTCCTGCGCCGGCAGTTCGAAAAACAGATTCTCGAAGTCGTCGACCTGCGCGGGATCCGCTCGCTTTCGTTCGCCGACGCCGACACGATCGGCCGCAAGATCGTTTCCCTTTACGCCGCGGGAGAATTCGACGTCTGCACGTTGTTCTTCTCGCGCTTCAAGTCGGTCATTTCGCAAATTCCGACCGCGCAACGCCTGATCCCCCTGGGCCTCGCCGAAGGCGAACCGGCCGCGGCGCCGGCGGCCGTCTACGATTACGAGCCGGACGAAGAACAAATCCTGGCGACACTGCTGCCGCGAAACATTTCAATCCAGGTCTTGCGCGCGCTGCTCGAGAACGCCGCCTCCGAACAAGGCGCCCGCATGAGCGCGATGGACAACGCCTCGCGCAACGCCGGCGACATGATCAAGAAACAGACGATGAAGTACAACCGTTCGCGCCAGGCGATGATCACCAAGGAACTGATCGAGATCATCTCCGGCGCCGAGGCGCTTTAGGCCGTCGTGATTTTTCAAAGAGCTTAAGATAGTCAAGAGGACGAACCATGGCTGACGCCGCATCCACCACGCCAACAGGCCACGTCACGCAGGTCATCGGCGCCGTCGTCGACGTGAAATTCGACGGCAACCTGCCGGAGATTCTCAATGCGCTCGAAACCGAGAACGGCGGCAACAGGCTCGTGCTCGAAGTCGCACAGCATCTTGGCGAAAATTCCGTGCGCTGCATCGCGATGGACATCACCGAGGGACTGACCCGCGGCCAGCCGGTGAGGGACACCGGCGCGCCGATCATGGTTCCGGTCGGCGAGGCGTGCCTTGGCCGCATCATCAACGTGATCGGCGAGCCGGTCGATGAACTCGGCCCGGTCAACGCGAACGACCGCCGCGCCATTCATCAACCCGCGCCCACCTACGCCGAACAGGCGACGGAAGCGCAGATCCTCGAGACCGGCATCAAGGTCGTCGATCTTCTCGCGCCCTACGCCAAGGGCGGCAAGATCGGCCTCTTCGGCGGCGCTGGCGTCGGCAAGACCGTGCTGATCATGGAGCTCATCAACAACATCGCCAAGGCCCACGGCGGCTATTCGGTGTTCGCCGGCGTCGGCGAACGGACCCGCGAAGGCAACGATCTCTACCACGAAATGATCGAGTCGAAGGTCAACGTCGATCCGCACGAACACGGCGGCTCCGCCAAGGGCTCGAAATGCGCCCTCGTCTACGGCCAGATGAACGAGCCGCCGGGCGCCCGCGCCCGCGTCGCCCTCACCGGCCTCACCGTCGCCGAAGATTTCCGCGACAAGGGCCAGGACGTGCTGTTCTTCGTCGACAACATTTTCCGCTTCACCCAGGCCGGCTCGGAAGTGTCCGCGCTACTCGGGCGCATTCCTTCGGCGGTGGGCTATCAGCCGACCCTCGCGACCGACATGGGCGCCTTGCAGGAGCGCATCACGACAACGACCAAAGGCTCGATCACGTCGGTTCAGGCGATCTACGTGCCCGCCGATGATTTGACCGATCCGGCTCCTGCGACGTCCTTCGCCCATCTTGACGCGACGACGGTGCTCTCGCGCGCCATCGCCGAAAAGGGCATCTATCCCGCGGTCGATCCTCTGGATTCGACCTCGCGCATGCTCTCGCCGCTGATTGTCGGCGAAGAACATTACGGCGTCGCGCGTCAGGTGCAGCAGCTTCTCCAGCGCTACAAGGGCCTGCAGGACATCATCGCCATTCTCGGCATGGACGAATTATCGGAAGAAGACAAACTGACCGTCGCCCGCGCCCGCAAGATCGAACGCTTCCTGTCGCAGCCGTTCCATGTCGCCGAAGTCTTCACCGGATCGCCGGGCAAGCTGGTCTCGCTGGCCGATACGATCAAGGGCTTCAAGGGACTTGCCGAAGGCAAGTACGATCATTTGCCCGAGGCGGCGTTCTATATGGTCGGCTCCATCGACGAAGCGATCGAAAAGGCGCAGAAGCTCGCCGCCGAGGCCGCCTAAAGGCCATTGACGATCGGCCTGCCGCGTTGAGCGGCGACTCGCATTCCGATGCGGGCGCCGGGCCGAAGACAAAATGATTCCGAGGATGCGACATGCCGGCTTTTCACTTCGAACTGGTTTCTCCTGAAAGACTCGTCTTCGCCGGAGAGGTCGAGGCCGTCGTGGTGTCGGGAACCGAAGGCGAGTTTACGGTCCTGAAGGACCATTCGCCGATGATGTCGACGATGAAGCCGGGCGTGCTCGAGATCGCCGAGACCGCGTCGAAGAAGGCGCGGTTTTTCGTGCGCGGCGGCTTCGCCGACGTCGCGCCGTCCGGGCTGACGATTCTCGCCGAATTCGCCATTCCGATCGAGGAGCTCGACGGCGCCAAACTCGCGGCCGACGTCAAGGACGCCGAAGAAGACGTCGCGGACGCGGCGACCGACGAGGCGCGCCGTCTTGCGGCCGAAAAACGCGATCAATTGCTCGAACTGAAAAACGCGCTGAAGCTGTAAGGCGCGTGCAGATCCAGCGTCGGCGCCCTTGACGGCTGGCGGCGGCGTGGTCAAACTCTCCGCGCTGTCGGAATTCGTCTCTCCGGAGAGATATCCTGAGACGCATGCGGGCGTAGTTCAATGGCAGAACGGCAGCTTCCCAAGCTGCATACGAGGGTTCGATTCCCTTCGCCCGCTCCAGACCGATCCGCATTGATCTCCGGCATTGAACGTTAGAGCATAGTCCGATTGGATTGAATCCATCCAATCGACAAGAATGATCGCTCTGCGGACGGGTTTCCGCCCGGAGCGCTCGTACGGGACGTGCGGAGAGCGCCGGAGACGTCTATATTCCCTGTATGGATTCGAAAGACCTTTTCAAAGCCTTGACCTTTGGCCGCCCCGTCGCCGCCGGGGCCGCAGCTTCCTTGAGCTTGCGCTCCCTGCGGGACGCCGGTCTGGCGCTGGCCGTCCTGACCGGCGCCTTCATCGCGCTTCAGCTGCTCGGCGCCTCCCCGGCCTTTGCGCAAGCTGACCCCTTCGCCTGGTTCGAGCAGCTGTTCAAACCTCCGGCGGCAAACCGCGCCGTAAAGCCCAAATCGGAATTCCACCGCGCCGCGCCCTCGCACCATCTGCAAAGGTCGAGGCCGGCTTTCAGATCAGGCGAGCGGTCCTTCGAACGTGCGCCGGGGTCACGGACGCTCGAGCGCACCCACAAAAGGCTGGTCGAGAAGCCGGCCGAAAAACCACCCGAGAAGCCCGCCGTTCCGCCCACCTATTTCGTCGCCGTGATCGGCGATAGCCTCGCCGAATTGCTTGGACAGGGGCTGGGCGTGGCGCTCGCCGACAGGCCCGAAGTCGGGATCCTTCAAAAAGCGAAAGAAAACAGCGGCCTCGTGCGCGATGATTTCTACGACTGGACGAAGGCCACGCATGACCTTCTCGCCAGCGGCGAAAAGATCGACTTCGCCGTGATGATGATCGGCAGCAACGACCGCCAGTCTTTGCGCAATGCGAACGGCTCCTTTGAACCTCGCTCGCCGGAATGGGAGGAGGCCTATGCCCACCGGATCGAAGCCATCGCGAGCCAGTTCCGCGAACGTAAGATTCCGCTGGTCTGGGTCGGCCTGCCCGCCTTGAAAAGCGAACGTCTGTCGGAGGACGCCATCGCGCTCAACGAATTCTTCCGTGAATATGCGGTGAAAAATGGCGCCATCTATGTCGACGCCTGGGAACCGTTCGTGGACGAACTTGAGCAATACAGCGCTTTTGGCCCCGACATCGACGGCCAGATCGTCCGTTTGCGCACCGCCGATGGCGTTCATTTCACCAAGGCCGGAGCGCGCAAGCTCGCCCATTTCGTCGAGCCGGAAATCCGCCGCCGCCTCGATGAACTCCACCCCCCCGCCAATCCGGATGACGCAAACGCGCCGGCCGCGGTCGAAACCGGGCAGCCGCCCCTGACCGAAGGGCCTCCGGCGCCGCAGGAAGCTTCCCTTCCCCCGGCCGACGAGCCCGCTCCCTTGCCTCCCAAACCGGCGGCGGGGCCCGTACTTCCCCTGACGGGGCCGGTTCTCGCGCCACGCGGGGAACTCGCCACCCGGATGATTCAGACAAAACCGGCGGCCGCGAATCGCCCACAAACCCTCGTCAAAAACGCGCCGTCCGAGCCAAAGCCAGGCCGGGCGGATGATTTCAGCTGGCCCAGACCCTGACTCTCAACATAAAAGCGCCACATTTACCGTCCCGCGACGGAACAAATCGCACAGCTTGAGCGTTGGAAGCTCGTTAAGAGATCTTATCGAGGTTTCACACGGGGTTTTCGGAGATGCGCAAGGTCAGCATGGGAGTCGCAATTGCCGCGGCGGCAGTGGCGGGTGTTCTTTTCTCAACGGGCGCGCAAGCGTTCGACTCTGGATCGTCTTCCAATCTGATCCTTGGCCCGCAACCGCATGGGCAGGTCCATCGGGCGAATTTGCCAACAGAGCTGAACCGCGAAGTTGCTCCGACCCGCACCGAAGTGGACGATCCGACCGGCGAACATCCGGGCACGATCACCGTCGATTCCAGGAACCGCTACCTTTATCTCTCGATGGAAGGCGGACGGTCGATGCGCTACGACATCGGCGTCGGCCGCGAGGGATTCGCCTGGTCCGGGCGCGCCTATGTCGGGCGCCGGGCCGAATGGCCGGCGTGGACGCCCCCCGCCGATATGTTGAAGCGCCGCCCTGAACTGCCGCGCGTCATGAAAGGCGGCATCGCCAATCCGCTCGGGGCGCGCGCGATGTATCTTTATAATGGCCATGGCGATACGATGTTTCGCATTCACGGCACCAACGAGCCCGACACGATCGGACAAGCCGTCTCCTCCGGCTGCATTCGTCTCCTCAACGACGACATTGTCGATCTTTATGAAAGAGTGAAGGTTGGAGCGACGGTCGTCGTGCTATAAGCGCACAGGCGGCCGGACGGCGCGAAATTGATTGGATTGCAAGGCTTGGATTGCAAGGCTTGGGACAGGTTCTCGTGACAAGATCAAGCTTCCGCCAAATCGCCGCTTTTCGCCGGTAGCGGTCCGGTCCTGTTTTCGAGCCGAAGCTTTGATGAGTTTTCCTATGCGCCGATCGGGCCGTTGTTTCGTTCGGGCCGCCACCGCTTTGTCGGCGGCGGCCTTCATTCTTGGCGGATTGTTTTTCGCAGCCCCCGATCCGGCGTTCGCGCAATACCGGAATTATTCGGGCTATCAGGCCTATCCGGCCTATCCGCCTTATGCGTATCCGGCCTATCCCGATGTTTTTCCGGAGGATCTGCCGCCGGCCTATCGCGGCTATCCTTATTCCTATGCGGCCCCGAACCCTTACGAATCGGGCGCTGGCCGTCCCGTTAGGCGCGCCTCTCGCGAACCCTACGGCGACGGCGATCAGGAACTGCGCGTCGATCCCTCGCAAAGGACCGCCGCACTGGTCCGCAACCCGACCAGCGAGGCGCCGGGAACGATCGTCATCGATACGCGCTCTCGGCATCTGTATCTGGTGCAGCCGGGCGGCGAGGCGATTCAGTACGGGATCGGCGTCGGGCGCCAGGGATTTGAATGGAGGGGCGTCGCCCGCGTCGGCCGCAAGGCCGAATGGCCGCGCTGGATTCCGCCGAAGGAAATGCTGCAGCGCCGCCCCGACCTGCCGGACCAGATGGAGGGCGGTCTTGAAAATCCGCTCGGCGCGCGCGCGCTCTATCTCTACCAGGGGAACCGGGACACCATGTTCCGCATCCACGGCACGAACGAGCCCGATTCGATCGGCAAGGCGGTGTCGTCAGGCTGCATCCGTATGATGAACGCCGACGTCATCGACCTCTATCAAAGAGTGGGCGTCGGCGCGCGGGTCGTGGTGCTGTAGCCCTCCCGACGCCGAGGCCATCGGTCGCTTCGACGTCACCCCGGCAGAACACGTCACCCTGGGAGGACGCTCGATCCCATCAGGAACGTATCGACCGACCGCGCCGCCTGGCGCCCTTCCCGGATCGCCCAGACAACAAGCGACTGGCCGCGCCGCATGTCGCCGCAGGCGAAGACATGACCGAGCGACGTCTTGTACCCCAAAGTATCGGCGGCGACGTTGCCGCGGGCGTCCAGCGCGACCCCGAGATTGTGCAACAGCCCCTCATGGATCGGCGAAACGAAGCCCATGGCGAGGAGAACGAGGTCGGCTCTAAGTTCAAATTCGCCGCCAGGAATTTCTTTCAGATGCTCGTCGAGCCGCACGCAACGGATCTTCTTTACCGCGCCTTCTTCGCCGATGAACGCCTTGGTCAGCACTGAAAAGTCCCGCTTCGCGCCTTCTTCCTGCGAAGAGGAAGTGCGCATCTTCAGCGGCCAGTTCGGCCAGGTCAGCAGCTTGTTTTCCTTTTCCGGCGGCTGCGGCATGATTTCCAGTTGCGTCACCGAGAGCGCGCCCTGGCGGATCGAGGTGCCGATGCAATCGGAGCCGGTGTCGCCGCCGCCGATAACGACGACATGTTTCGCGCCGGCAAGGATCGGTTCGTTGGTGTGAATCGGCTCGCGGCCGACGCGGCGGTTCTGCTGCGGCAGAAAATCCATGGCGAAATGAACGCCGGCGAGTTCCCGCCCCTCGATCAGGAGGTCGCGCGGCTTTTCCGCGCCGCCGGAAAGAACGACGGCGTCGTAGCCGGCGAGGAGTTCATCGGCTCCAAGATCGACGCCGACATTGACGCCCATATGAAAAACCACGCCTTCGGCATTCATCTGCTCGACGCGGCGGTCGATCAGAAACTTCTCCATCTTGAAGTCGGGGATGCCATAGCGCAGCAATCCGCCCGCCTTGGCGTGCTTTTCGAAGACATGCACGTCGTGGCCGACCCGCGCCAATTGCTGCGCGCAGGCGAGCCCCGCCGGCCCCGAGCCGACGACGGCGACCTTTTTCGACGTCTTCTTCGCGGCGGGCTCGGGCTTGATCCAGCCGTTTTTCCAGGCCCGGTCGACGATCGCGCATTCGATCGTCTTGATCGTCACCGGAGCGTCGCTGAGGTTCAGCGTGCAGGACGCCTCGCACGGCGCCGGACAGATGCGGCCGGTGAACTCGGGGAAATTATTGGTCGAATGAAGGTTGAGCGAGGCTTCCTTCCAATCGGAATGGTAGACGAGGTCGTTCCAATCCGGGATCTGATTGTTGACCGGGCAGCCCGAGTGGCAATACGGAATGCCGCAGTTCATGCAGCGCGCCGCCTGATCCTTGGTCGCCTCTTCCGACAGCGGAATGACGAATTCCTTGTAGTGGCGAATGCGGTCGGACGCGGGCGCGTAGCGCCGGTCGCGCCGGTCGATTTCCAGAAATCCCGTCACCTTGCCCATTTGTCATCCTTCAGCCGCCGCCGCGTCGCGGCGAGCGCTTTGGCGCCGGCCGCGAGCGACGATCTTTTGTCAGTCAAACACGAAAAATGCGAGAAGCGCTCACGGCCCCGCCGAAGCAAGCAGCTTGTGGTCCGGGTCGACGCGCATCTCCTCGATCGCGCGGCGATATTCGACCGGCATGATCTTACGGAATTTATGCTTGTAACCAGCCCAGTTTTCAAGGATCAGCGCCGCCCGTTTCGACCCCGTGTAACGGGCATGGTTGGAAATCAGCTGGTGAAGCCGTTCGGCGTCGAACCGCGTCATGTCTTCCATGACATCGACGCGGCCGTGAAAATCGAGATCGCCGCCCTGATGGTAGCTCTCCTGCATCACAAGCTCCTCCTCGGCCAGCGGTTCGAGCTCCACCATGGCGAGGTTGCAGCGCTCGGCGAAATCGCCGTCCTCGTCGAGTACATAGGCGATGCCTCCGGACATGCCGGCCGCGAAATTACGGCCCGTCCGGCCGATGACGACGACGACGCCGCCGGTCATATATTCGCAGCCATGATCGCCGGCCCCTTCGACCACGGCGATTGCGCCCGAATTGCGCACGGCGAAGCGCTCGCCGGCGACGCCGCTGAAGTAGCATTCGCCCGCGATCGCGCCATAAAGCGCGGTGTTGCCGACGATGATCGAATCCTCCGAGGCGACCCGCGTCGCGGCAGGCGGATAGACGATGATCCTGCCGCCCGACAATCCCTTGCCGACATAGTCGTTGGCCTGGCCTTCGAGCTCCAGCGTCACGCCAGCGGCGAGCCAGGCGCCGAAGCTTTGCCCCGCCGTTCCCTTGGCGACGATATGGATCGTCTCCGCCGGCAGCCCGGCATGGCCGTAGCGGCGGGCGATCTCGCCCGAAAGCATCGCGCCGGTGGTGCGGTTGGTGTTGTTGATCGCGGTTTCGATCCGCACCGGCGCCCCCGTCTCGATGGCGACGGCGGCCTTTGCGATCAGCATCCGGTCGAGCGCTTTATCCAGTCCGTGGTCCTGCCGTTCGGAATGGAAGATCGACTGGTTCGAGGCCGCCTCCGGCTTGTGGAACAGTTTGGAGAAATCGAGCCCGCGGGCCTTCCAATGCGCGACCGCCTTCTGCTTGTCGAGCATCTGCATCTGGCCGATCATCTCGTCAAAGCCGCGATAACCCATTTCCGCCATGAGCTGGCGCACTTCCTCTGCGACGAAGAAGAAGAAATTGATGACATGTTCGGGCTGGCCCGCAAACCGCTTGCGCAGCACCGGATCCTGCGTCGCGACGCCGACGGGACACGTGTTCAGATGGCACTTGCGCATCATGATGCAGCCGGCCGCGATCAGCGGCGCGGTGGCGAAGCCGAACTCGTCGGCGCCGAGCAGCGCGCCAATGACGACATCGCGCCCGGTGCGCAGACCGCCGTCGACCTGGACCGCAATGCGCGCGCGCAGCCGGTTCAGGACAAGAGTCTGATGCGTCTCGGCGAGACCGATTTCCCACGGGCTGCCGGCGTGTTTGATCGAGGTCAGCGGCGAGGCGCCCGTGCCGCCTTCGTAACCCGAAATCGTGACATGATCGGCGCGGCCCTTGGAGACGCCCGCGGCGACAGTCCCGACGCCGACTTCGGAGACGAGCTTCACCGAAACGCTCGCCTGCGGATTGACGTTCTTGAGATCGAAGATCAGCTGCGCCAGATCCTCGATGGAATAAATATCGTGGTGCGGCGGAGGCGAGATGAGGCCGACGCCTTGCGTCGAATGCCGGACCTTGGCGATGACGGCGTCGACCTTGTGGCCCGGCAGCTGGCCGCCCTCGCCGGGTTTAGCCCCCTGCGCCATCTTGATCTGCATCATATCGGAATTGACGAGATATTCGGCCGTCACGCCGAACCGGCCCGATGCGACCTGCTTGATCGCCGAGCGCATCGAATCGCCATTCGGAAGCGGCTTGTAGCGGTCTGATTCCTCGCCGCCTTCTCCGGTGTTCGACTTGCCGCCGATCCTGTTCATGGCGATCGCGAGCGTCGTGTGAGCCTCGCGCGAGATCGAGCCGTAGGACATGGCGCCGGTCGAGAAGCGCCGGACGATCGACGCGGCGCTCTCGACCTCGTCGAGCGGAACCGGGGCGCGGCCGTCTTCATCGGCGCCTTTGATCCGGAACAGGCCGCGAATGGTCAAAGGCTGTTCGTTCTGATCGTTCAGAAGCGCCGCATATTGTTTGTACGTCGCCGCATTGTTGCCGCGCACGGCGTGCTGCAGCAGGGTGACGGATTGCGGCGACCAGGAATGCGCTTCGCCGCGCATGCGGTAGGCGTAGTCGCCGCCGACGTCGAGGGCGTTGCGGTAGATCGGCGCGTCGCCGAAGGCGTCCTTATGGCGGCGGCCCGTCTCCTGCGCGATCTCGTCGAGGCCGACGCCGCCGATCCGCGTCGCCGTGCCGGTGAAATAGCGGGCGACGAAATCCTCGGCGAGGCCGACCGCGTCGAAGATCTGCGCGCCGCAATAGGACTGGTAGGTCGAGATGCCCATCTTGGACATGACCTTCAGCAATCCCTTGTCGATCGATTTCACATAGCGCTTGCAGGCCTCGTAGCCGTCGATCTCATCGGGGAATTCGTCGGCGAGCGCGGCGAGCGTCTCAAAGGCGAGATAGGGATTGATCGCTTCGGCGCCATAGCCTGCGAGAAGCGCGAAATGATGCACTTCTCGCGGCTCTCCGCTCTCGACCACGAGGCCGACCGAGGTGCGCAGCCCCTTGCGGATCAGATGATGATGCACCGCCGCCGTCGCGAGCAGGGCGGGGATCGGAATCCGGTCCGGCCCTGCGAGCCGGTCGGAAAGAATGATGATGTTGAAGCCGCCGTTGACCGCCTGGTCGGCGCGGTCGCACAGCCTCGTCAAAGCGTCGCGCATGCCTTCCGCGCCGGTCTCGGCCGCATAGGTGACGTCGAGCGTCTTGGTGTCGAACGCCTCTTCGAAATGGCCGATCGAACGGATTTTTTCGAGATCGACATTGGTGAGAATCGGCTGGCGGACTTCGAGGCGCTTGCGCTTCGAATTGCCTTCATGATCGAGAATATTCGGACGCGGGCCGATGAACGACACCAGGCTCATGACCAGCTCTTCGCGGATCGGATCGATCGGCGGATTGGTCACCTGCGCGAAATTCTGCTTGAAATAGGTGTAAAGCAGCTTCGACATCGAGGACAAAGCCGAAATCGGCGTATCGGTGCCCATCGAGCCGACCGCTTCCTGGCCCGTCACGGCCATGGGCGACATGAGCAGGGAAAGATCCTCCTGCGTATAGCCGAAACACTGCTGGCGATCGAGCAGGGAGACGTCGGTGCGGGCGGAGCGCGGCGCGACCTCCTTCAAATCCTCCAGCACGATCTGCGTGCGCTTCAGCCATTCTTCATAGGGATGAGACGCCGCGAGCGCATGTTTCATCTCGTCGTCCGAGATGATGCGGCCCTGCTCCAGATCGACGAGGAGCATCTTGCCCGGCTGCAACCGCCATTTGGCGACGATCCGCTCTTCGGCGATGGGCAGGACGCCGGCCTCGGAGGCCAACACGACGAGGCCGTCGTCGGTGACGATATAGCGCGCGGGACGCAGACCGTTGCGGTCGAGCGTCGCGCCGATCTGGCGTCCGTCGGTGAAGGCGACCGCGGCCGGCCCGTCCCAGGGCTCCATCATCGAGGCGTGGTACTGATAGAACGCGCGGCGGGTTTCATCCATGAGCGGATTGCCGGCCCAGGCCTCCGGAATCAGCATCATCATCGCATGCGCGAGCGAATAGCCGCCCTGAACGAGAAATTCGAGCGCGTTGTCGAAACAGGCCGTGTCCGACTGGCCCTCATAGGAAATCGGCCAGAGTTTGCTGATGTCGTCGCCAAACAGCCCCGAGGCGACCGAGGCCTGCCGCGCCGCCATCCAGTTGACGTTGCCGCGCAACGTGTTGATCTCGCCGTTATGGGCGACGAGACGGTAGGGATGGGAGAGCGACCATGTCGGAAACGTATTGGTCGAAAAGCGCTGATGCACGAGCGCCAGCGCCGATTCCAGCAAAGGATTGGAAAGATCCTGAAAATAATGCCCGAGCTGGGTCGCGAGCAAAAGGCCCTTGTAGACGATGGTCCGCGACGAGAGCGACACCGGATAGAAACCCGCAGTGCGCGGATCGCGTAAATTATAGACAGTGTTTGAGATGACTTTGCGCAGAAGGAACAGCCGCCGCTCGAAGACGGTCTGGTCCGCGACGTTGGGCCCCCGCTGAATGAAGATCTGCCGGCTCACCGGCGCCGTCGGCTTGACGCTCTCGCCAAGCCGGGACGGGTCGACGGGCGTATCGCGCCAGCCGAGAAAAATCTGCACTTCGTCAGCGACGACCTTCTCCACGATGGCCTCAACGATGGCGCGGCCGTCGGGATCGGGCGGCAGAAACAACGCGCCAACGGCGTAATCGCCCGGGACCGGAAGCGCAAAGCCAAGCTTTTCCGCCTCCGCAAGAAAAAAGCGATGCGGGATCTGGATCAGCATCCCACAGCCGTCGCCCGCTCTCGGATCGGCCCCGACGGCGCCGCGATGGTCGAGATTGAGCAGGATCTCGAGGCCCATGCTGATGATGTCATGGGACTTGCGGTTGTGCATGTTTGCGACAAAGCCGACCCCGCACGAATCGTGCTCATGGGCCGGAGAATAAAGCCCCTGCTCTTCCGGCAAGCCCGGATCGAGATAGATGGGATCACGGAATTGCGGGGCGGGAAATTTGGGGTCGAGGGAGGTCGAATTTGGCATCTCAAACCCTTAGCAAAAAATGTGCTCGCAATGCGAGTCGCGATCAGCGCGCCGAACTTCCGCCGTTAGCCGACAGCGGACAGGCGCGCTAAACAGTCAGCAATACTGTCCTACCTAGAGCCGTCCAATCACGCGATTGTCAAGCACAATCGCCTCCCAAATCACTGGGCGGCGAACGAGATCAGGGGATCGTTATGCCGGGCGACAAGATTTGCAGGGATGACGTCGCCTCCCTTCGCTCAAAAAATGGGCAAAAAAAAGGGCGCCTCGTTTGAGACGCCCTTCCACCAACGAGCCGGACTGGGAGGAGCGCCCAGCGCGATGGATGTTACGCCGCCCGCTGCGTCGAGACAGTTTGCGGCGCCTGGCCCGGATCGGCCTGGCCAATCGGAATCTGCCGCGGCTTCCGGGCTTCCGGAATCTCGCGAAGCAGGTGGATGTGAAGCAATCCGTTTTCGAGGGCCGCACCCGTCACATGGACGTGGTCGGCCAGCTGGAACCGCCGCTCGAACGCGCGGCCGGCGATCCCGCGATAGAGCACCTCGACCGCCCCGGCTCCGGTTTCGGCCTTGGCTTCGCGGGATCCGCGAATCGTCAGGGTGTTTTCCTTAGTTTCAATCGAAAGATCCTTTTCCGCAAAACCCGCGACGGCGATCGAAATTCGATAGACGTCCTCGCCCGTGCGTTCGATGTCATAGGGCGGATAGCTTGGAGCGGCGTCGAGGCCCGCGGCTTGATCAATCATGGTGAAAAGCCGATCGAACCCGATCGTGGAGCGGTAAAGTGGGGAAAGATCGAATTGGCGCATGTGCATATCCCTCTAAAGAGCGAAAGGAGGCCGAACCGGCAAAACGCCCGAGGTTCGTCTCGTTCATCAACGCGTCCGCAAATGGCCCGCGTAAGGAAAATGTGGGGTCGGGGCCTCCCATTGCAAGAGGCGGCCGGCGCAAGAGGCGGCGGGCGCGGCCTCGGACTTTCGAAAGCGCCCCCTCTGGCCATTGCGAAGTTGATCGGGGCGTTAACACACGCAAGCGAAGAGGCGTGCGAGCCCCTAAATATGATGGCCCGGAAGCAAACAATCCGGTCCAACCCGCGCGGCGGGATCGCGGCGATCCCGCCAATCTTGTCTTTCCGTCCGGGGCGGACATAAATTCAAAATAAAAAAGGGAGGATCGCATGGAGAGTTGGCGCTACAAGCAAAGCGAAGGGATGATCGAGGGCCCGGTGAGCAGCGATCAACTCCGGGAGCTCTACAATACGGGAAAGATAACCCTCGACACGTCCGTCAGGTCCACCGCCTCTGGCGGCGAGTGGAAGCGTTTCGGCGACGCGAGGGAGCTCTGGCCGCGCGGAGCCATTTCGCGGATGCCGTCAACAGTCACCCGGCTTTGGCCTCTGTTCCTGCTTGGAATCCCGATCATCGGCGGCCTGATGGATGTGGCCATCTGCCAGTCAAGGGGCAACGCAACGGTCGAGGCCGCGGCGCCCTGGCTGATCCACGCGCCTGTGGCCCTGATGCTGACAGCCACAATTATCTGGATTTTTCTAATTGTTCAGGAAAACCGCAAAATCGCGCCGCAGGCCCCAAGTTCGGGACTTCTCGTCTGGCTCCTCGCCGTGCCTTTTTATATGTCATGGCTCTGGTGGGTGACGCCGACGGTGACGAGCGCGGTCAACCTCACGGCCGGCCTCGATTTTCCGACCTGCGAATCCGACGTCTCGCGCGGACAGGTCCTGAGCCTTTTTCCGGAGGCCGCCGCGCGCGCCGGCCACCCCGGGTTGACGGCCGCCTCCCTTTCGGGCGTCAGTCAGCAGCTCGCGACGGACAGGATCAGAATCTGCACCGGAAAGGTGACGGCTGGAGAGCAGGCCTATCCCGTCCGCTTCAAGATTGAAGATCGCGGAAACACCATGTTTCACAATAGTCTTCGCGGATTGCACGTCACCATGGTGCTGGAATGACCGCGAGGCGATCGAGGATCGGGGGCGCTCCGCGCTCCGGTTTTTTCGCGCCCCGGTTCTCAAGCTGAAAAGCCTGACGCCGCCTTGATCGTGACGCCGGACTCCTGCGCTGACGGTTTCCAGTCCTGACGATTTCCGGTCCTGGCTCCAGCAGGGCCTTTGTTGAACGCCGAGGGATTCAATCATTCATGTATCTTGGCTCGATTCCGGAAAACCCCACGCCGCCCGGCGCAGTCGTCGCGGCGATTGCGACGTCGGATCAGGCGACCTTGCGCGCCGCGCGATGGAGCTGCGGCGGATCCTGCAAGGGGACCGTCGCAATCTTGCCGGGACGCGCGGAGTTCATTGAAAAATATTTCGAGGTCGTCTCCGAACTCCTCGACCGGAACTTCGATGTGGCGGTCCTCGACTGGCGCGGACAAGGGCTTTCGGACCGCCTGCTTGCGAGCCGCGACAAGAGCCACATCGGACATTTCAAGGTCTACGCCCTCGATCTCGAAGCGTTCCGCAGCCAGATCCTCGAACCCTTCTGCCGGCCGCCTTTTTTTGGGCTCGGCCATTCCATGGGCGGCGCGATCCTGCTCGCTCAGGCCCGCGCCGGCCGCTCGCCGTTTCAGCGCCTTGTGCTGTCGGCGCCGATGATCGACCTTTATGGTCTTCGTTTTCCGCAAGGCTCGCGGGCGCTGGCGAGAACTCTGGCGATGCTTGGCTTCGGCAAGGCCTTCATTCCCGGCGGCGGGTCCAATCCCTATCTGGCGAGCAAATTCGAGGACAATGTTTTGACCTCGGATCCGGTTCGCTTCAATCGCGTCGCGGCGATCGTTTCGACCCATCCCGAAGTCGCGGTGGCCGACCCGACCATCGCCTGGGTCAACGCCGCCTTCCGCCTGATGGCCCGGTTCGAAAATATCGAATTCGCCCGGCGAACGCTGACGCCGACCCTGATCATCGCCGCCGGCGCCGACCGCCTCGTCGACACCAAAGCGGCGGAGACGTTCGGCAGCCGGCTGAAAGCCGGAAAGGTCGTGACGATCCCCTACGCCCGGCACGAAATCCTGATCGAACGCGATCCCATCCGCGAACAATTCTGGGCGGCGTTCGACGCGTTCATTCCCGGCGCGGGCGGCCTTGCGGCGCGCGACGCGGATCTTGCCGCAGCGGCGAAATCAGGCTAGGTCTGCGCCCGCTTTAGCCCGCCGTGCGCCAAGGCCTCCGGGCGTCTGGTCTCCGGGCGCCCTCCGATTTGCTCCGCGGAAGCTTTTCGCCTTTTACAATCTTTTCCACCCCTTTCGAGAAAGATGCGGTCCCGTGAAAACACGCGCAGCCGTCGCCTTCGAGGCGCAAAAACCCCTTCAGATCGTTGAACTCGACCTTGAGGGGCCCCGCGAAGGGGAGGTTCTGGTCGAGATCAAGGCCACGGGCATCTGCCATACCGACGCCTACACCCTGTCCGGTCAGGACTCGGAAGGTATTTTCCCGAGCGTCCTTGGCCACGAGGGCGCGGGAATCGTCGTCGATACAGGCGCGGGCGTCACGTCCCTGAAAAAGGGCGACCATGTCATTCCGCTCTACACGCCCGAGTGCCGCGAGTGCGAATATTGCCTGTCGCGCAAGACGAACCTTTGCCAGAAGATCCGCGCGACGCAGGGCAAGGGCCTGATGCCGAACGGCACGACGCGGTTCACCTTCGAGGGCAAGCCGATCTTCCATTACATGGGAACCTCGACGTTTTCGAACTACATCGTCGTTCCCGAGATCGCGCTGGCGAAAATCCGGCAGGACGCGCCCTTCGACAAGGTCTGCTACATCGGCTGCGGCGTCACCACCGGCGTCGGCGCCGTGATCTTCACCGCAAAAGCGGAGCCTGGTTGCCGCGCCGTGGTGTTCGGCCTTGGCGGCATCGGCCTCAACGTCATTCAGGCCTTGAGAATCATCGGCGCGGACCAGATCGTCGGAGTCGACATCAACAATTCCAAGAAAGCGATCGCCGAAAAATTCGGCATGACCGACTTCGTCAACCCGAAGGAAATCGGCGCGGACCTCGTGCCCTACCTCGTCGATCTGACGAAGGGCGGCGCGGATTACACCTTCGAATGCACCGGCAACGTCACCTTGATGCGACAGGCGCTCGAATGCTGCCACAAGGGCTGGGGCGAAAGCATCGTCATCGGCGTCGCCGCGGCCGGAGCGGAAATCTCGACGCGGCCGTTCCAGCTGGTCACCGGACGGGTCTGGAAAGGCTCGGCGTTCGGCGGCGCGCGCGGCCGAACCGACGTGCCGAAAATCGTCGATTGGTACATGGACGGCAAGATCAACATCGATGACCTGATCACGCACAAGCTGCCGCTCGACAAGATCAACGAGGGTTTCGATCTGATGCATGAGGGCAAGTCGATCCGCGCCGTGGTGGAGTTCTAGATGAGCGCTCCGATCGAGATCAGCCGTCACCGCTGCTTTGGCGGCGAAGTCGGATTTTATCGTCACGCCTCGGCCGAGATCGGCGGCGAGATGAAGTTTTCCGTTTTCGTTCCCGACGGGCTTGGCGGCGCCAAGGCTCCGGCGCTGCTTTATCTGGCCGGCCTCACTTGCACCGAAGAAACCTTCATCGTGAAGGCGGGCGCGCAGCAGCATGCGGCGAAGGCGGGCTATCTCCTCGTCGCCCCGGACACCTCGCCGCGCGACCGCCGCCATCCCGGCGACGATTCCAGCTGGGATTTCGGGCTGGGCGCCGGGTTCTATCTCGACGCGACGGCGGAGCCCTGGCGCGAGGGCTACCGCATGGGCTCTTACGTCTCGAGCGAGCTTCCCGCTGTCATCGAGGCGAACTTTCCGGCCGATCCCGCGCGCTGGGGCGTTTTCGGCCATTCGATGGGCGGGCACGGCGCCCTTGTGACCGCCCTGCGCCATCCGGACAAATTCCGCTCGGTGTCGGCTTTCGCGCCGATCGTCGCGCCGTCCACCTGTCCCTGGGGCGAGAAGGCCTTTTCAAACTATCTCGGCCCCGACCGCAAGACCTGGGCGGAATGGGACGCGACCGCCCTCGTCGAGTCGGGCCGCCGTCTGCCGCCCATCCTGATCGATCAGGGCCTCAAGGACCAGTTCCTCGAGCGCGAGCTTCACCCGCATCTCTTCGAGGCGGCCTGCGCCAAGGCCGGCCAGAAACTGACCCTTCGCCGCCACGAAGGCTACGACCACGGCTATTATTTCATCCAGACCTTCGTTGGCGATCACATCGCCCACCACAAGGCGATTCTTGGCTAAGTTGATCCTTGGCTGAGAGGCGATCTCTGGGCTGAAAGGCGATCCTGGCTGATCGCCTTTTTTGATCCCGGTTCGCGTCGGGCCGAGCCGTTAGAGCGCTTTCCGATCGCATGAAATCATGCGACCGATCAGAAATCGCTCCAGAATCAAAAGCTTGAGCATATTCTTGTCGATTGGAGTGATTCAATCCAATCGGAATATGCTCTAACGCCATCCGGGCGCGGGCGCCGCGCTGCGGCCTTCATAATCCGACGGTGACGCATAAGCCGGCCCGTCGAGGACCGGGTCATAGGGCCGCAAAGATCCGTCTGGCAGAACCCGCGAATTGGTGATCGGCACAAAACCGCCCATCCCGTCCGGCACGCTGGGAACGCTATAAAATGGCGTGTCGTAGACCGGAGGCGGGGCTGGATAAATCGCAGACGGAGCGCCGTAATAAATTCCCGGAGGCGGAGCCGCAGGCGACGGCGCGTAGTCGCAGAAGAACAGAAAACAGACCATGAACGTCTCCTCGCAGGCAAGTTCTCGCAGGCAAGTTCTCGCTACGCTCAACTTGCGGCGCGCCCCGGAGTTGCGTCAATTCACGTTCTCAAAAATTCAGGAAGGTGATTTCCCGTCATTTGACCGAAAGCGCCGGGTTTTACCTTGATGTCGCGCAACGCAGGCGGCGGCGAAATTTCTGGAGCGTATTCCGTTCGGATTGAATCACTCCAATCGAGAAGAATACGCTCAAGCCTTTGATTCTGGAGCGACTTCTGATCGATCGCATGACTGCATGCGATCGGAAAGCGCTCTAAACGGCCGCCTCGCGCAGATTCAGTTGGCGGAGCGCGTTCAGGACTTCGCCGGCGCGATAGGGCTTCGGGAGGAAGATGCTGTCTTCGACCTCCTTGTCATGCTGGGGCGAAAAGCCGCTCGTATAGATCACCGGAAGATTTGGTCTGCGGCATCTCGCCATATCGGCGAGAAACCAGCCGTTGACCTTTCCCGGCATTCTGATGTCGGTCAGCAGAAGGTCTATTCTCGCCATTTTCGGCAGAATATACGCAGCCTCGTCGCCGCTTTCCGCAGTGACGACCTCAAATCCGGCGTCCTCGAGTTCAAGGACGATGAGCTCCCTGACGAAGGGTTCATCCTCGACGACCAGAACGACACTCTTGTCCGGCATGTTCAAGCTTTCGCAGTCACAGGAAGTTGGATCGAAATCCGGGTGCCTCGCCCCGGCTGGCTTTGTAACTCAATCGTTCCCCCCGATTGCTGGACGAAACCATAGACCTGGCTGAGCCCCAACCCGGAGCCCTTGCCGACCTCCTTGGTCGTGAAGAACGGATCGAACGCGCGGGCTTTGACCTCTTCGCTCATACCGCTGCCAGAATCCGCGACGACGATCTGCGTGCCGGTGACGGTCTCGCCATCGCGTCGAAAGTTAACCGGGTGGGTCGTCACTGTCATCACGCCCCGGGCCTCGAACGCGTCGCGCGCGTTGACGGTAAGGTTCAGGAGCGCCTGCTCCAGTTGATTGCGGTCGATCCAGACATTTCCAACCTCTGGATCGAGTTCAAGCCTTAAAACGCCGCGCTCGCCGAGGATGTTCTTGACGAGCGGCGCGAGATTTTCGATCAGTTCGTTGACCTCGACGCTCATCGGCCGGAGCGGCTGTTTGCGCGCGAAGGCAAGCATCTGGTTCGTCAGCGCCGCGGCGCGTTCGGCCGCCGCCGTGGCGATCTTGAGCGACTTTTCGAGCTTTGGATCCGAACCGCCCTGTTTGGCGGCCCTATCCAAGCTCATGAGGATGGCCGTTAGCAGATTATTGAAGTCGTGCGCAACGCCTCCCGTCAATTGTCCGACCGCCTCCATTTTCTGCGCCTGCCGGAGCATGTCCTGCGCCAGATGCAAATCCTCGCTCTCTTTCCGCAGGGCCAGCAAGGCGTCGTCGCGTTCTTTGACGTGGAGGGCGAGGGCCGCATTGGCCTCGTTGAGCTGCTCGGGCGAAGGCATCCGAAGCGCAATGGGGAGAAGCCACCACAGCAGGGTCGCAGTCGCGACCGAAAGGACGGCGGTAATGGCCTTGATCAGCGCCTCCAGCCCGTAATCTGGCACCCATAATGTCCAGATCGACATGAAATGGGTCGTGCCACAGGCCAAAATAAAGCCGACAAAACACCAGATCACACGGTGGAAGCCAAAATCAGGCCGCTTCGCCGCAAAATAAGCCAGCACAAAGGGGATCGAATAATAGGCGAGGCCTATCACCGCGTCCGCCGTCACCTGCGTCCAGATCAGTTCCGGGCGCCAGAGCAGACAGATGCCATGCGGCGACAGACTATCGGAGGATAGCAGAGCGGAAACGAATCCCCACACGATGGGCCCTTTCCAGATTTACAAGGTGACGCGCAGCATAGCGGCAAGAAAGATCACGAGCGATAAGCAAGATCATTATGAAGCAGGAACAATCGCCGGTGCGCCGCGGTTCATATCAGCGACACGAGATCGCCGCCGTGCCGTTCCAGCCGCCCGGCGAGCTCAAGCTCCAGGAGGATCGCGCGCACGTCCCGCGCCGGAGCCTCGGAGGCCCGCACCAGTTCATCGACGCAGATCGGCGTTGGCCCAAGCAGCGAGGTGACGCAGGCGAGGAGTTCTGACCGCGAGCGTGGGCCGGGCGCCCCGATCTCCTCCGGTTCGGCCGGGGGCCCTTCTGCGATCTCATCGGGGAGGTTCTCGACATGAGCGTTCGTGACATGAGCGTCGTTGAAAAGCCCACCCTTGGGATTGGCGTCGAGCCCGGTAAATTCGAGTTCGTCCCAGAGCGGCTCGTAAGTATCGTCCGGGCCTCCCGACTCGAAAAACCCGGAGCCAGGACTGTCCGGGGACAGATTTTGCCCGGCCAGCGCATCGAGAACGTCCTCCGCCTTGCGGCAAAATGAGGCGCCGTCCTGTAGTAGATCATTCGGGCCTTCCGCGCGCGGATCGAGCGGCGATCCCGGCACGGCGAAAATCTCGCGGCCGTAATCCGCCGCGAATTTCGCGGTGATGAGCGACCCCGACCGGCGCGCCGCCTCCACTACCACGACGGCGCGGGAGAGACCGGCGACGATCCGGTTGCGCCGGGGAAAATCCCGCCCGCGCGCCTCCCAGTTGAACGGCATTTCGCTGATCGCCGCGCCGCGCTCGTAGATAAGCTCCAGCAATTCCTCGTGGATCGCCGGATAGACCCGCCCGAGGCCGCCGGCGAGGACGGCGATGGTGCCCGTCTCGATCGCGGACTGATGCGCCCGCGCGTCGACCCCGCGCGCCAGACCCGAGACGATCACATGGCCGCCGCGAGCGATGCCGCGACAGACGAGCCCGGTGAAAGCCAGCCCGGCGACCGAGGCGTTGCGCGACCCGACGACGGCGACCTTCGACCGGCGGAGGCTTTCGAGATTTCCCCGCACCGCGATGAGCGGAGGCGCCGCGTCGGTGCGCCGAAGCAGAGGCGGATAGTCTGGCTCGTCGAGTCCGATCAGGACGGCGCCGCACTTGCGCAAAGCTTCCAGTTCAAGTTCGATATCGTCCATGGCCGCGATGCGGATCGGCCGTCCGGCTTTACCGCTGGCGATCAGCCCCGGCAGCGCCTCGAGCGCCGCTCCGGCGCTGCCGTAGCGGGCGACAAGCGCGTGAAAGGTGCGCGGGCCGATGTTGTCGCAGCGGAGAAGGCGCAGCCAGTTGAAGCGTTCGGCTTCGGAGAGAATGGCCGGATTGTCCGGCGTCAAGCGGGAACCGGCGCCGGGAAGGTCAAGATTTGGAGATTCCTCTGTTCAAGGCGTGTCTTCTGTTCAAGGCTTGTCTTCTATTCAAGGCGCGCCTTCTATTCAAGACTTGCCGATCCTCGTCTCCTTGCCTTTCACAAGCCGGACTATGTTTGGCCAATGCTTGTACCAGAGGAGAAGCGCGAGAAGGACAAACAGGCCGGCCGTCCGCGGCTGCTGTTTTGTGTAGATCAGATAGGCAGGCGCAGCCGCGCTGGCGAGAAGGGCGGCGAGCGACGAGAAGCGCGTCACCGCGGCGACGACCAGCCAGAGTCCGATGAAGACCAGTCCGGCC
Organism: Methylocapsa palsarum; assembly: GCF_900114285.1. GTDB lineage: Bacteria > Pseudomonadota > Alphaproteobacteria > Rhizobiales > Beijerinckiaceae > Methylocapsa > Methylocapsa palsarum. Next base: position 136,669 of record NZ_FOSN01000010.1, read on the forward strand.
TGCCAGGACAGCGCGAGCAGGCAGCCGAGAAAGGTGGCGACGCCTTTGCCGCCCCTGAAGCCGAGCCATATGGGATAGACATGGCCGATGAAGGCGCCAAAGGCCGCGAACAGCGGCGCATAGGGCGGCCAGACGCTGTCGGGCGGCATGCGGCGCCAGACGATGAAGGCGACCACGGCGACCGCGAAGGCGCCTTTGCCCATGTCGAGCAGCAGCGTCAGCGCAGCCAGATCCTTGCGTCCCGTGCGCAACACGTTGGTCGCGCCGATATTGCCGGACCCGATCGAGCGCGGATCCTTGGTCCCGCCGAAAAAGCTGACGATCAGCCCGAACGGAATCGAGCCGCAGACATAGCCGAAGATCAATCCGAGAATGATTTGCACGCAAAGGCCCGTGTCGTCGCGCAAGGAAGGCGTGCGCAGCCTAGCTTGCGGAGGGCGCAGTGGCAACCGGGGCGAGGGCTCAAAAGCTAAGCGAAGGGTAAGGGTAACTTAAAGACCGCGCCGATCCGGCTGAACTAATGTTTGGCCAGCATGCTTCACGGACACGGCTTTCAATCCTGCTTCGCCCTTCAGTCAAGCCGCACGCCCGAAAGCCCGCGAACGGGACTTCATTGCAGATCATTCAGACGGTGGTCATAACAGGAGATTGGCGGATGGCGCCGGTTAATTTCCAAGAGCCAAACCTCTATCAGCTGAGCGGACATCACCTCCACGTGACGTACTCGACCAGCGGCATCGACGGCAAACCGCACTTTTCCTATCAGGACCATCACCAGACGCTAAGCTTCATCGGTGACCAGATCCGCAGCGTTTCGACCGAAATCGGAACGTTAGTGAGCGTCACGATAAGGCTCACTGTCGATCAGGGCGGAACGAGCTTCAGCGTTCTGCTCCCGCGCGTGAACCTTCCCGGCGACCATTCGGTCCCCATCCGCAGCGAAGGCGTCACCACGCTCCACCGGTTTTCGATCGTGCCGTCCGTGGGTCAACTCGATTTTTATACGGTGACGCCGCTATCGGGGAACGCCATGAAGGTGGTCTTCTAGCTTGCGGGTTCTCACAGCGCCGCCGCCGCGGCCTCGCGCGCCATGGCGATCAGCGCCGGCGCCTCATACACGGCGTCAGTCTCGGGGTCGTGCGCGAGGGCGCCGAAAGCCTGCGCCAGTGCGGCGCTGACGATCAGGGCGCTGGCGCGCTCGCGTGGGTCGCCGCCCCATCGAAACGTCATCGCGCCGTCGCGAGGACCGATCCGCGCGCGCAAAGCCGGGAAGGACGACAAATCCGGTTTGGCTTCTGAAAAGTGGATGTCGAACCCCGCGTCCTCGCCCTCCAATGTGCACGGCAGATAGCCGGAGGTCTCGAACGGCGCATAGGCATGATCGAGGACGAGCCTGAACTTCAGCGCGTCGATCGCCTCCTGGAGTGGTTTGCGGCCTGGCGCGTCGCTGCGCGCGAGATAGAGAATGTGAGAACGGGCCATGGCGGTCGATCCTGTTGATGCGCAGTTTTACGCCGCATTGGGAAAACAAGCGCCGGGCCTGTGCGCGGCGGCACATCCAGCGACTTAAGCGGATCGTAATGTTTTGAGCTTTATAAAAGAAGATTAAGGGAGGCTTCCATGTCCGAGAACTGGGGAGTCCTGTCGTTCTGGCTCAAACTGTCGGTGTTCGGCGTGTTGCTGATCGCGATCTCCGCCGCACGGGTTCTCGCCCGGATCCTCAAGATCCTGCCCTCCCTCATCCTGCCGCGAACGCAGCTTTGAGCCCAGACCGGCTCCGCCTCCTCACTCTCCCTCGTACACAATCTCGCCCCCGACCAGCGTCAGCTTCACCCGCCCCTCCATGCGCGCCTCGTCGAACGGCGTGTTCTTGCAGCGCGAATGCAGCTTCGCAGGATCGACGACATAGGGCTCCTCGGGATCGAACCGGATCAGGTCGGCCGGGGCGCCGACATCGAGCCTGCCCTGCGGCAGGCGCAGGATTTCGGCCGGCCGCAGTGTCATCGCCTCGATCAGTCGATCAAGCGTCAGTTCCCCGGAGGAGACGAGGCGCAGCCCCGCCGACAGCATGGTCTCCAGCCCGATGGCGCCGTCCTCGGCCTCGGCGAAGGGCAGACGCTTGGTCTCGACGTCCTGCGGATTATGGTCCGAGACGATGACGTCGATGAGGCCGGAGGCCAGAGCGGCGACGAGTTCGCGGCGCTCGTCCTCCCGGCGCAACGGCGGCGACAGTTTCAAAAAGGTGCGGTAGTCGCCGATGTCGCTCTCGTTCAGGGTCAGGTGGTTGATCGAGACCGCGCAGGTCACCGGCAGGCCGGCGGCCTTGGCCCTGGCGATGATCTCCAGCGACAGACTGGTCGTGACGAGCGCGGCGTGGTAGCGCGCGCCGGTGAGGGCGGCGAGCCTGACGTCGCGGTCGAGAACGATCGCCTCGGCCTCGCGAGGAACGCCGGAAAGGCCGAGGCGGGTGGCGAATTCGCCCTCGTTCATGACGCCCTCGCCGGCAAGATCGCGATCCTCCGCGTAATGGATGACGAGAGCGTCGAAATCGCGCGCATAGGACATCGCGCGGCGCAGAACCCGCGCGTTGCGAATCGAATGGGCGCCATCCGAGAAGGCGAGCGCGCCCGCCTGCTGGAGGAGGCCGATCTCGGCGATTTCCTCGCCGCGCAAGCCCTGGGTGAGGGCCGCTGATGGCGCCACCCGGACGCGGCCGGTGTCGCGCGCGCGGCGCAGCAGAAAATCGACGACGGAGGCTTCGTCCACGGGAGGAAACGTGTCCGGCCGGGCGAGGATGGTCGTCACCCCGCCCGCCGCGGCCGCCGCCGTCGCGCTGGCGATGGTCTCGCGATGCTCCGCCCCCGGCTCGCCGACAAAGGCGCGCATGTCGATGAGGCCGGGCGACACCACGTCGCCGCCGCAATCCAGGATCCGGGCGTGCGAAGGCAAATTCGCTTGGGCGACGCCGGGGCCCGCGTCGCGGATGAGGCCGTCGACGATGAGAACGCCGCCTCTCCCGCGTCGCCACTCGGCGGAAAGGCTGGAGGCGCCGACGAGGCGGGCGTTGACGAGGGCCAGCGGCTGGTGCGCGATCGCCGAGGAAAACATCATTTTCGCGCCGCGCCCCTCAACCATTTGGCAGATGCTGCGCCAGAGCCTCCAGCACGGCCATGCGGACGGCGACGCCCATTTCGACCTGCTCGCGGATCCGGCTGTGTGCTCCATCGGCGACGGCGGAATCGATTTCGACGCCGCGATTCATCGGGCCCGGGTGCATCACGAGCGCGTCGGGCTTGGCGAAGGCGAGCTTTGCCTCGTCGAGGCCGAAAAACCGGAAAAACTCCCGCGCCGAGGGGATGAACCCGCCCTGCATCCGCTCGCGCTGCAAGCGCAGCATCATCACGATGTCGGCGTCCCTCAGTCCGGCCTTCATATCCGTGAACGTTTCGATTCCCATCCGCTTCAGTCCCGCCGGCAGCAAGGTCGACGGCCCGACCGCGCGAACCCTGGCTCCGAGGGCGGACAGGAGCAGGATATTGGAGCGGGCGACGCGCGAATGCAGAATGTCGCCGCAGATGGCGACGATGAGACCCGCGACCTTGCCTTTGTTGCGCCGGATCGTCAGCGCGTCGAGCAGGGCCTGCGTTGGATGTTCATGCGCGCCGTCGCCCGCATTGACGACCGCGCAATCGACCTTCTTCGCCAGAAGATGCACGGCGCCGGCCTGGGCGTGCCGCACGACGATGATGTCGGGCCGCATCGCGTTGAGCGTCATCGCCGTGTCAATCAGCGTTTCGCCTTTCTTGACGCTGGAGGACGCCACCGACATGTTCATGACGTCGGCGCCGAGGCGCTTGCCGGCGAGTTCGAAGGAAGACTGGGTCCGGGTCGAGGCCTCGAAAAACAGATTGATCAGCGTGCGGCCGCGCAAGGTCGAACGTTTCTTTTCGACCTGCCGCGAAACTTCCACCGCCTCGTCCGCAAGGTCGAGCAAAATCGCGATGTCGAGCGGCGAAAGCCCCTCGATGCCGAGAAGATGCCGGTGGGGAAATCGAAGCTCGCGTTGCGGATCGGGCATGAGCTGGGCTTCTACAGCAGAAGAAGGAAACGTCACAGATTTTTCGCTGGGCGGTCGCCGATCCGCGCCCGTTTTTCACGCTGGACGCCTGTTTCCGGACAGGTTCGCGGCGTGGAAATCCAGAGCTTTGCGGCATTTCCAAGCGATTTTTTGCGTGATATGACGCCCTCACGACACCCGGGACAACCCTCACTCTTGAATGCAGGCTCCCCAATGAAAAAAACATCCCTTTGCGCGGCGCTGACCCTTTGCGCCAGCCCCGCCTTCGCCGCGGATCAGCCGCTCACCTGTCATTATGACGGCCATGGCGACTTGACCAGTTCCGAGGCCGCGCCCGCAGGCGCGACGGTCGGCTCTGTCGAGAGGAACGGCTGGTTCGGCGACGGCTACATCTATGTCATTTCGGCGAAAGACGGCTCGGCTTGCCCCGGCCAGGTGCCGCTCGGCACAAAAACAGCCCTGACCGCGCCAATTGTCCGCCAACCCACGCTGAACTGCGGGACCAGCGCCAGCGCCGGGGACGGCGCGGTTCTCGGCGGCTCGGTGACGGTGTTCCACGCGCCCGCCAAGGCGATCGCTGTGACCGTGCGCATGAACGGAGGAACGACGCCGAACACGAAATACAAGTTCAGCGTCAATTGCGAGCATGTCCTCGGCAGCCTGCAGACCGACGCCCAAGGAAACGGCGACGCCCGTTTCAGTTTTGTCGAATCGGAAGTCGGCCCCAGTTTCGCGCTCGGCCTCGCCGCCGACGAACCGGCGGGAAACATTTTTCAGAGCGTCCCGCTGACTTTGAAATAGCAACCGCCCTGATCAGGGCGGGAACGAGCGCTCGCCCTGTGGGGCATTCTCGCGAGAGCATATTCCGATTGGATTGAATCAATCCAATCGACAAGAATATGCTCAAACTCTTGAATCTGGAGCGATTTCTAATCGATCGCAAGACTGCATGCGATCGGAAAGCGCTCGAGCATATTCCGATTGGATTGAATCAATCCAACCGACAAGAATATGCTCAAGCTTTTGATTCTAGAGCGCTTTCCGCGTGAGAGAGGCCGTTCCGCGCGAGAACTTTGCACGCGGAAGTTTTTGCGCGGTCAGGCCGGCTCCTGCACATGCGCCTCGAGGAACCACAAGGATTTGTCGAGGGCGCGGGAGAACGCCGTCAAAATATCGGCCGTGTCCGCATCCCCGGTCTCGGAACTCGAATCAATTCCCGCGCGGACGTCGTTGGCGACCTTGCCGTAACGGCCGATCAGCGCTGCAATATGATCGGAAATCTTGTAAATATCCGTCGGATAGGGGTCGAGGGTGGTCTTGCCCGCCACCGTCTGGGTGGTGCCCAGCGCCGTGCCGCCAAGCTGGACGACCCGCTCGGCCATCGTATCGACATGGGTGTCGATCTCGGCGCGGAAGCCGTCGAGCATCTCATGGACTGCGATAAACTGAGGCCCTTTCAGATTCCAGTGCGCCTGTTTGGTGAGCAAGGCCAGATCGATGGCGTCGGCGACACGCGCGTTGAGAAGGTCGATAGACGCCGCTTTGGCGTTGGATTTGAGGTTGTTATGGGTCTTGTGCAGTTTGGCGGGCAAATGACTTCTCCTGTGGTGACCATACTATAAACAACATAGGGATTCTCGAGCGAAATCGCGCGGACCGATGCGCCGGCAGGCGATTTCCGCTGGCGCACAGCCTCGCCCCCGTTGGCGCGATCAGCTGATCCTTGACCTTAATACATCCTTGACCTGCGCCATAATAATGCGCGTTTGCGCCAAAGGTTCGTCGGCGCGGCGTTCGCATTTTTGTGATGCGTTGCGGCAAGCCCATTTGACTAAGCTCCCGCCCTCCCCCATCTTCCGGCCCGTAATCCGCAATGCCAAAAGCTAGGCGTTCCGATCGCCCCGGCTTCAGCTTAGCTTTACATGCGCTTTAAGTCTGAGGGCCAGTCCGGCCCGACGCTCAATTCATGGGGACCGCTGTCGATGAATGTCGTCATCGTCGAATCGCCGGCGAAGGCCAAGACCATCAACAAATATCTTGGCAAGGACTTTGAAGTCTACGCATCCTACGGCCATGTCCGCGATTTGCCGGCCAAGGACGGCTCCGTCGATCCCGACGCCGACTTCGCCATGCTTTGGGATGTCGACGCCAAGTCGGGCAAGCGGCTGTCGGACATCGCCAAGGCGGTCAAGGACGCCGACCGCATCATTCTCGCGACCGACCCTGACCGCGAGGGCGAGGCGATATCCTGGCATGTGCTCGAGGTCCTGAAGGCGAAACGCGTCCTCAAGGACAAAAGGGTCGAGCGCGTCGTGTTCAACGCGATCACCAAGGCCGCCGTTCTCGACGCGATGAAAAATCCCCGCGCGATCGACGAGGCCCTCGTTGACGCCTATCTCGCCCGCCGCGCGCTCGACTATCTCGTCGGCTTCAATCTTTCGCCGGTCCTGTGGCGCAAACTGCCGGGCGCACGCTCGGCCGGACGGGTCCAGTCCGTTGCCCTGCGGCTCGTCTGCGACCGCGAACTCGAAATCGAGAAATTCGTCTCGCGCGAATATTGGTCCCTCGTCGCGCATCTCAAGACCAAAGCGGGCGAGCCCTTCACCGCCCGGCTCGTCGGCGCGGACGGAAACAAGATCACACGGCTCGACATCGGCGCGGGAGCCGAGGCCGAAGCTTTCAAGGCCGCGCTCGACGCCGCCACATTCAGCGTGGCGGAGATCGAGGCGAAGCCCGCCAAACGGCATCCCTGGGCGCCGTTCACGACGTCGACGCTGCAGCAGGAGGCCTCGCGGAAACTCGGCTTTGCGCCCGCCCGCACCATGCAGCTCGCCCAGCGCCTTTACGAAGGGGCGGAGATCGACGGCGAGACCGTCGGCCTCATCACCTACATGCGCACCGACGGCGTCGATCTTGCGCCCGAAGCCGTCACGAGCGCCAGAGCCGTCATCGGCAAGGAGTTCGGCGCCGCCTATGTGCCGAAGGCGCCGAGGAAATACACCGTCAAGGCGAAGAACGCGCAGGAAGCCCACGAGGCGATCCGCCCGACCGATCTGACCCGCCTGCCGAAGCACGTCGTGAGGGCGCTGGAGCCCGATCAGGCGAAGCTCTATGAACTGATCTGGACCCGGACCGTCGCCAGCCAGATGGAATCGGCGGAGCTGGAGCGCACCACCGTCGACATTCTGGCATTGGCGGGGGATCGCAAGCTCGACCTGCGCGCCACAGGGCAGGTGATCCGTTTCGACGGTTTCCTGAGGCTCTATCAGGAGGGCCGCGACGACGGCGAGGACGAAGACAGCAGCCGCCTGCCCGAAATGGCGAAAGGCGAGCCGCTGAGCAAGGAACGCATCGACGCGAGCCTGCATTTCACCGAGCCGCCGCCTCGCTTTACCGAGGCGACGCTGGTGAAGCGCATGGAGGAGCTTGGCATCGGGCGCCCGTCCACCTACGCCTCGACACTCGCGGTTCTGCGCGAGCGCGATTATGTCAGGATCGACAAAAAGCGACTCTATCCCGAGGACAAGGGCCGCCTCGTCACGGCCTTTCTGGAAAGCTTCTTCACCCGCTACGTCGAATACGACTTCACCGCCGATCTGGAAGAAAAGCTCGATCGCGTGTCGAACCACGAGATCGACTGGAAACAGGTTCTGCGCGAGTTCTGGACCGACTTTTCAGGCGCGCTCGACGGCACCAAGGATTTGCGCACGACGCAGGTTCTCGACAGTCTGAACGACATTCTCGGTCCGCATATCTTTCCGGCCAAGGAAGACGGCTCGAACCCCCGCGCCTGTCCGTCCTGCGGCGCGGGCCAGCTGTCGCTGAAGCTCGGCAAGTTCGGCGCCTTCGTCGGCTGCTCCAACTATCCCGAATGCAAGTTCACCCGGACCCTCGCCAACGCCGAAGCCGGCGAACTGGCGCAAGGCGACCGGCCGGGCGTCAAGGTCCTTGGCCTCGACCCCGCCACCGAGGAGGAAATAACTCTTCGCGACGGCCGTTTCGGCGTCTATGTGCAGCAGGGCGAGGGCGACAAGCCCAAGCGCGTGTCGCTGCCGAAGACCCTGGCGCCGGGCGATCTGACCTTGGAGCTGGCCCTCGGTCTGCTCTCATTGCCGCGCGAAGTGGCGAGACATCCGGAGACGAAAGATCCGATCCTCGCGGCGATCGGCCGTTACGGACCCTATGTGCAGCATGGCAAAACCTATGCGAACATCGGCAAGGACGAGGATATCCTCACGATCGGCGGCAACCGGGCCATCGACCTCATCGTCGCCAAGGAAAGCGGCCTGACCGGCCGGCGCTTCGGCAATCCGGACAGCGCCCCCTCGCGCGTCCTCGGCGATCATCCTTCCGGCGGCCCGGTCACGATCAAGGCCGGACGTTTTGGCCCCTACGTCAATCATGGAAAGATCAACGCCACCTTGCCGGGCGGCTCCGATCCCACCACCTTGACTCTCGAGGAAGGCGTCGCCCTTCTCACCGCGAAAGCGGCGGGGAGCGTCTCGATTCAGGGCAGGCTTCTCGGCGAGCATCCCGACGGCGGCCCTATCACCGTTCGCGCCGGGCGGTTCGGCGCTTATGTCAATCATGGCAAGATCAACGCGACCTTGAAAAAGGACGCCTCGCCCGAAGACGTGACCCTTGAAGAGGCGATCCGCCTGATCGAGGAAAAGAGCGCCGCCGGCGGCGGCGGAAGGACTGCGAAAAAGAAAGCTGCCCCGGCCAAAAAGCCCGCCGCCGCCAAAGCGCCCGCCAAGGCGGCGAAACTCAAGACGAGCGGGGCCAGGACGAACGGTTCGGCGCGGGCCGCAGCGCCAGCCGCAGTGAAGGACGATGAGCCGCCGTTCGAGGCCACAGGAAAGACCCCGGCGCGCGCGCTCAAGGCCGCGCCGCGCGCCAAACCGGCCGCGAAAGCGCCGGCGGCCAAAGCCAGGAAGGCGAAGCAAGGTTGAAGAAGGCCTCTCGCGTCGAGCCAGGGCAGGAGGGCGTCAAGACAAGGCGCGCCAAAGCCTCGGCCCGGCCGGAGCCGGCTCAGGCCGCGCTCCCGACCCGCGCGGAGATCGTCGCGTTCATCGCCCGCGAACGGGAGGCGCTCGGCGACCGCTCCCCGGCCAAGATCGGCAAACGCGAGATCGCGCGGGCCTTCGACATCAAGGGCGCCGGCAGGATCGAGCTGAAGCGCATCCTGAAAGAGCTGGAAGCCGACGGCGCCATCGAACGGCGGCGAACGACCCTGCACAAGCCCGGCGTGCTGCCAGGCGTCGTTCTCGCTGATTTTTACAGCCGCGACCGTGACGGCGACTTTCTCGCGGCTCCGGTCGAATGGGACGCCTCCGCCGGTCCGGCGCCGAAGATCGTCGTCGGCGTTCCCCGCAGGCAAAAGCCCGGCGGGCCCGCGCCGGGCGTTGGCGACCGCGCCCTGCTGCGCGTCGAACTCATTCCCGGCGCCGAACAGGGCGAGCCGTCCTACAGCGGGCGCGTCGTCAAGATTCTGCCAAAGGCGAAGGCGCAGGTGCTCGGGATTTTCCGGGCCAATCCCGGCGGCGGCGGCGGCGGCCGCGTCGCGCCCATCGACAAGAAGAACATCGGCCAGGGCGAACTCGACGTCGCCGCGGGCTACGAGGGCGAGGCGCGCGACGGCGATCTCGTCGCCGTCGAAGTGGCGCCGGGCCGCCGCTTCGGCCTGCCCAGCGCGCGCGTGCGCGAACGGCTCGGCGCGATCGACAGCGAAAAGGCGGTGAGCCTCATCGCCATTCACGCGCATCAGATTCCCAGCGTGTTCAGCTCCGACGTCCTCGCCGAAGCCGAGCGGGCGCGCCCCGCCACGATGGATTTGCGCGAAGATTGGCGCGATGTTCCCCTGCTCACCATCGACCCCGCCGACGCCAAGGACCATGACGACGCGGTTCACGCCGAACGCGACCCCGATCCTGAAAATCCCGGCGGGTTCGTCCTGCGCATCGCCATCGCCGACGTCGCGGCCTATGTGCGCCCGGGAACGCCGCTCGACCGCGCCGCCCTCGACCGCGGCAATTCGGTCTATTTCCCCGACCGCGTCGTGCCGATGCTCCCCGAGCGGATCTCCAACGATCTCTGCTCGCTGCGGCCAGACGAGGACCGCCCGGCCCTCGCGGCGCTCATCGTCATCGCGGCCGACGGCCGCAAGCTCCGCCACTCTTTTCATCGCGTGATGATGCGATCGGCGGCGAAGCTCTCCTACCCGCAGGCGCAGTCCATCATCGACGCGGCGATCGACGGCGCCCCCCATGAGACGACGGCGCCGTTGCTGGAGCGCGTCCTGACGCCGCTCTACGAGGCCTACGCCGCGTTGAAAATCGCCCGCGGCAAACGCGCGCCGCTCGATCTCGACCTGCCCGAGCGCAAGATCATCCTCAACCCTGAAGGGGCCGTCGATCGCGTCATCGTCCCGCCGCGCCTCGACGCGCACCGGCTGATCGAGGAATTCATGATCCTCGCCAATGTGGCGGCGGCGGAAACGCTTGAGGCCCGGCGCCAAGCCTTCATTTACCGCACGCACGACGAGCCTTCGATTGAAAAGCTTCACAATTTCATCGAGTTCCTGGCCTCGATCGAGATCAAGTTCGCCAAGGGGCAAGTCATGCGCTCCGAGCAGTTCAACGGCGTGCTCGTCCGCGTCCGGGGCACGTCGAACGAACATCTCGTCAACGAAGTCGTGCTGCGCACGCAGGCCCAGGCTGAATATGTCATCGAGAACTACGGCCATTTCGGCCTCAATCTGAAACGCTACGCGCATTTCACCTCGCCGATCCGACGCTACGCCGATCTCATTGTTCATCGCGCCCTGATCGCCGCCCTTCGGCTTGGCCCCGACGGTCTGCCGCCGATGAGCCGCGAGGAACTGTCCGAGGTTGCGGCGCGGATTTCGGCGGCGGAACGGCGCGCGATGGCGGCGGAACGGGAGACCGTCGAACGCCTGATCGCGGCGCATCTTGTCGGTGAGATCGGCGCGACGTTCGAGGGCCGCATCTCGGGGGCGACCCGGGCCGGGCTGTTCGTGCGGCTCGACGGCACCGGTGCCGACGGGTTCATTCCGGCCGCGACCCTCGGCGATGATTATTTCCGCCATGATCCGGCCCTGCACGCGCTCGTTGGATCGCGCACCGGGCAGATGCACCGCATGGGCGATATCGTGAGCGTCAAGCTCGTCGAGGCGGCGCCGCTCGCCGGCGCGCTGCGTTTCGAGCTTTTAAGCGAGGCGCCGGGGCGTGCGCGCCGCAAGACGACCGGCAAACCCTCGCCGCGCCGCGACAGTAAGCCCCTCGCCTCGTCCCGGCGTCAGCGATAAAAGCAAATGAACACAGGCGCGAGCCCGAGGGCCGGCGCCGCAATGGAGAGCGCGATGACCACGCCAGCGATGAACATTCCCGCCCAAGAGGGTCTGGCGGCGCGAACTGGAGCCCAACGCGAGTCTTCCTCCAAGCACGAGTCCTCCTCAAAGCGCGAGTCCTGGCCCGCCATCCGCCGGGGCATGCGCCAGGTCTGCCCGGCCTGCGGCGAAGGCAAGATGTTCAGCTCCTATCTCAAGGTCAACGATTCCTGCCCGAAGTGCGGACAGGAACTGCACCACCATCGCGCCGACGACGCGCCGCCCTATATGACCATTTTCATCGTCGGTCATATCGTCGGAACCGCGATGCTCATCACCGAGACCTACTGGCCGGACGCGCCGATCTGGCTTCACGCCATGGTCTGGCCAACGCTCGCCCTGATCCTGTCGCTGTGGTTCCTCCCGATCGTCAAGGGCGGCCTCATCGGCCATCAATGGGCTTTGCGCATGCACGGTTTCGAGGACAAAAAGAGCGCCGCGCCGAAAGCGCCGCGGACGTAGGCGCCGACGCCCGTAGCGATCGTCATGTCGGAGACCAATCCCGAAGGGCTACGCGGCGGCTCCGGATCAGACAGCGCCGTCGTCGCGGCGTCCCCTGCGCCGGTGGACGTTCGCGCGCTGCTTTGCGCCATCGCGACCGTCTCGATCGTCGGCGTCGGACTATCGCTGACGATGACGCTGATCGCGGTGCGCCTCGGCGAGCAAGGCTACAGCGCCAAAGCCATCGGCGTGAACCCCACGGCGGCGGGGCTCGCGACCCTCATCGCCGCCGCCTTCGTTCCCGGCTGGGCGCGCCGGTTCGGCGTCCGCCGGGTCCTCGTCGTCGCGCTGCTCGCGTGCATGCTGAGCCTTCTTGGCATGGCCGCGATGGAGAATTACTGGGCCTGGCTCGGCATTCGCGCGGTGTTCGGCGCGGCGCTGACGGCGCTTTTCGTCGTCAGCGAATACTGGATCAACGCCATCGCGCCGCCCGAGAGGCGCGGCATGGTCATCGGCGTCTACGCCGCCAGCGTCGCTTTGGGATTCGCCGCCGGGCCCTCCATTCTGGCGCTCGTCGGAACCGCCAGTTCGGCGCCCTTTTTCGCGGCGATCCTGCTCTTTGCGCTCGCGGCGGCGCCCATTGTTCTTGGCAGTTCGGCCGAGCCCGAGATCAAGAACACGCCGCATGTCCCGGTTTTCGGGTTTCTTCTCAAGGCGCCGGTCGTCAGTCTCGCCGGATTGCTGCATGGAGCGATCGAGACCGCCGGCATGGGCCTCCTTCCCGTCTACGCCCTCCGCGCCGGGCTCAGCGCGGAAACCGGCGCGATCTTCGTCAGCCTGTTCGCCTTCGGCAATGTGATTTTTCAGCTTCCCGTCGGCTTTGTCTCGGACAAGATCAACCGAAATCTCCTGCTGCTCGCCATCTCGGTCCTTGGTCTTGGCGGCGCGCTCGTTCTGGGGGCCGCCGGACCCGGCGCCTTGGTTTTTTTCTGCATCGCGCTTGTCGCCTGGGGCGGGATCGTCGGCAGCTTCTACGCCGTCGCGCTGGCGCAGCTCGGCGCCCGACACCACGGCGCGGAACTCGCAAGCGCGAACGCCGCTTTCGTCATGCTCTATTCCATCGGCCTGCTGGCCGGGCCGCCGTTCGTCGGCTTCGGCATGGATTTTCTTGGCGCTGACGGCTTCTTTTTCAGCATCGCGGCGATGCTGGCGCCTTATCTCGCCTTGCAAATCTGGTTTTCGGGACGCGAAGACGAGGCCAGCTGATGGACGCGCTCACGCTCTTCGGCCTCGCCTCGGTGACCGCCATGCTCGTCACCTATGCTCTCGAAGAGCGCAGCCTCTGGTTCACCCTGGCTTTCGCTTTCGCCTGCCTCGCCGGATCGGCGTATGGATTTCTCCAGGGCGCGTGGCCGTTCGGACTCGTCGAGGCGGTCTGGGCCGTCGTGGCGGGGGTCAAATGGCGAAGAAGGCGCGCTCTTCCTTGACATTGAAGGCGCGATCCGTATGGTCGCGCCTTTCCATTCCTGAGCCCCGTGGGCTGCGGGCCTTTGCGCCGCATCTGAAGGACTATTGAGACATGGCCAAGGCCGCAATGATCAAGATCAAGCTTCTGTCCACGGCGGACACGGGCTATTTCTACGTCACCAAGAAAAACGCCCGCACCAAGACCGAGAAGCTGGCGTTCAAGAAATACGATCCCGTGGTCCGGAAGCACGTCGAGTTCAAGGAAACCAAGATCAAGTAGCCGGGATCGACTAGCCGGAATAAAGGCTTCGTCTTCCTTCTGACTGCGCGCCGGCGGCCGGCGCGCAGCCTCCTGCGGCGGGTGATCCATGTTGCGGCGAAGCTTTGTGTCTCGGGCGCTCGTCCTCGGTTTCATCTGCGCCGCCGCGCACGTTCCTTCCCGCGCCCGCGCCGCAGACTCCTTCATCACCGTCGCATCGACCACCTCGACCGAACAATCGGGGCTGTTTTCGTATCTCCTTCCGTTGTTCCGGACAGCGAGCGGGATCGACGTGCGCGTCGTCGCCGTCGGCACCGGGCAGGCCCTCGCCATTGGCGCGCGCGGCGACGCCGACGCCCTCCTCGTGCATGACCGGCAGGGCGAGGACAAATTTGTCGCGGAAGGCCACGGGATCGACCGGTGCGACGTGATGTACAATGATTTCGTCCTGATCGGCCCGAAGTCGGACCCGGCCGGGATCCGGGGCGAGAAAGACGCGAAAGAGGCGCTGCGCAAGATCGCCGCGGCGAAGGCGCCGTTCGCCTCGCGCGGCGATGACAGCGGAACGCACCGCCTGGAAATGCGCCTGTGGAAGGCCGCGGGAGTGGACGTCGCGCCCGCCGCGGCCATATGGCGCCGCGAGACAGGTTCAGGCATGGGGCCGACCCTGAACCTCGCCGCTGGCGTCGACGCCTATGTCCTTGCGGACCGGGCGACATGGGCCAACTTCAAAAATCGTCAAAATCTCGAGATCCTGAGCGATGGCGATCCCGGCCTGCTTAACCGATATGGCGGCATTCTGGTCAATCCGGCGACGCATCCGCATGTCAAGGCGGCGGAGGCGCGGCGCTGGCATGAATGGCTGACCTCGGAGGAAGGGCGTAAAGCGATCGCCGGTTTCAGGGTCAATGGCGAGCAGGTTTTCTTTCTAGAAACCGCGCCCGCGCATTAAGGCGCCGCGTTGGACGACATCGCCCAGGCTTTTCACTTTGCGCTGAAGCTCATCCTCGAGGGCGATCGCGAACTTTTCGAAACGGTCAAACTTTCGATTATCGTCAGCCTCTCCGCCTCGATCATCGCATTTCTGATCGGCGCCCCGGCGGGCGCCGTTCTCGCCACGCAGACGTTTCGCGCGCGGCCCGCGATGCTTGTCAGCCTCAACGCCCTTCTCGGACTCCCTTCCGTCGTCATAGGCCTTTTCGTCTATCTCCTTTTGTCGCGATCCGGCCCGCTGGGGTTCCTTGGATTTCTGTTCACCCCGCAGGCCATGATTCTTGCGCAGATCATCCTGACATTGCCGATCATCGCCGTGATGTCTTACCGGGCCACCGAAACCTACTGGGCGGATTATCGCGACACTTTCGTGATTTTCGGCGCGAGCCGCCTGCGCGCGGTGGCGACGCTGATCTCGGCCGCGCGCGGAGCGCTCGTCACCGTGTTCCTCGCCGCGTTCGGGCGAGCCATCGCGGAGGTCGGCGCCATCATGATGGTCGGCGGCAACATCCGGGGCTTCACGCGGACCATGACGACGACAATCGCGCTGCAGACCAGCCGAGGCGAACTCGCGCTTGCTCTCGGCCTCGGCCTCGTCCTGATGGGATTAACCCTCGCGATCAGCGCCGCGGCGTTTTTTCTCAACCGGCGCATGTCGGATTATTGATTTTCCGCAGACAGCCCCGCGCGTCAGCAGCTGACGCGCAGCCTCCTGTAGCCGGCAAAACGCCCCCACGCGTCGAAGACGGGGCTCCGCACGCGGCAAAGACGCCTCGGAGCGGCGTAGGCATAGCCGCCATAGGGATATCCAGCGTAGGGATAGGCGGCGTAGGGATAGGCGGAGTATCCGTACGGGTACGAATAGCCGTAATAGGGGGCCGCCGCCGCGACGCTTCCCAGCGCCAGGCCGCCCAGGACACCCGCGGCGAGGGCGGGACCGCCCCATCCCCAACCTCCGCCCCAGCCTCCTCCGCCCCAACCTCCGCGCCAGCCTCCGCCCCAACCCCAGCCAGGGCCGCCTCGCCAGCCGCCGCCCCAGCCGCCGCGATACCACGCCTCGGCGGGCGTCGGCGCTGCGATCGACGCTGAAAATACAAGCGCGGCGAGGCCGCAGATCACAAATTTGCGCGCTTTGTTCATGGCGCCCTCCTCAATGAAGAAGAGATTTTTAACCGCGCCGTCCCGGCCCCTCAATACGGCGCACGAACATTTGACCGGATCACAGCCAGTCGGGGCGCTTTGCGAGTTCGGCGAGATAGGCGGCGCGGGGCTGGGGCAAAGGCAGGCCGCGGGGGGCGTAGAGATCACGCGTGAGGAAAAACCCGGTCAATGCGAAGCCGTCGCGGATTTCGGCGGGCGGCGAATCCGGCGAACTTTCTCCAAGCAGGAACGCTGGAAGCGCCAGCAGCCGGTTTCTGTAGGCTTCTCCGGCCGCTTTCGACACCGCCCGGCCGGATTTCGGCGACACATAGACGAGATCGCTGGCGACGCCCGTCGCGGCGCAGGATTTAAGGTCAAGGCCAAACCCGGTTTCGGCCAGAATCTCGATCTCGAACCGCACCAGCAGCGCGGGCAGCAGGCGCGGGTCGCTGATATGGTCGGCGACGAGCATCGCGATTTCGAACAGCCGTGGATGCGGATCGCGCTCGGCGATGAGGCGCAGCAGCGAGGCGACGAGGCCGATCGCGTGGAGCGCCTCCGCGCTCTCTATCAGCTGCGCGGCGCGAAGCTTCGCAGGTTCGACCGAGAAGGTTCCAAGATGCTCGTCGAGCCGCGCCCGCCAGATCAGGTCCGCGTTGTTGCCCGCCTGCAAAAATGGCTGCATCCGGCGCGAACGCCCGCCCCGGACAAGGCCGAGATGGCGGCCGTGGGCGGCGGTCATGGCTTCGAGAATGACGCTCGTCTCGCCATGACGCCGCACGCCGAGGATCAGGCCTTCGTCCCGCCATTCCATGGTTTAGCTTCGTTCGCCGCCGCGTGATATTTGCGCGATATGCATTGCCTGGATCAGGGGATCAGGATGGTGGCGCCGGTCGTCTCCCGGCTTTCCAGCGCGCGATGGACCGCGACGACCTCGCTCAGGGGAAAGGTCTTATGCGCCGACACGGCCACCGCGCCGCTGGACACGACCTTGAAAAGATCACGCGCCATTTTCTGAAGATCCTTGGGCTTTTCCGAATAGGTGTGAAGCGAGGGGCGGGTCGCGAACAGCGACCCTTTTGCGGAGAGAAGGCCCATATTGAAGGCCTCGATCTGACCCGACGCCGCGCCGAAACTGACAAAAAGGCCGAAATGGCGCAGGCAATCCAGCGAGGCCGGAAACGTCGTCTTGCCGACCCCGTCATAAACCACGTCGCAAAGACGCCCCTTGGTGATCTCCTTGACCCGCGCGGCGAAATCCTCCTCGCGATAGAGGATCACATGTTTCGCGCCGGCCTTCCTGGCGAGTTTTGCTTTTTCCGGGCCGCCAACCGTGCCGATGACATGAGCGCCAAGAGCTTTCGCCCATTGGCAGAGGATAAGGCCGACGCCGCCCGCCGCCGCATGAACGAGGATCGTGTCCCCCGCCTTCACCTTGAAGGTCCGCCGCAGCAGATATTGCGCGGTCAGCCCCTTCAGGAGCATGGAGGCGGCGGTTTCGTAGGAAATGCTCTTGGGCAGTTTGACGAGGCGGTCGGCGCCGACGATCCGCGCTTCCGCGTAGGCGCCGAGCGCCGCCTGATAGGCCACCCTGTCGCCGATCTTGAAATCCTTGACGCCCTTCCCCAGCTCCACGACTTCGCCCGCGGCTTCGTTGCCGGGCGTGAACGGAAGCAAGGGCGCAGCATAAGCGCCGCTGCGGAAATAGGTGTCGATGAAATTGACCCCGATGGCGCGGTTGCGGACGAGGACTTCGCCGCGCCCCGGCGGCGCCAGATCGACCTCCTCGATCCGCATCACCTCCGGCCCGCCAACCTCATGAACGCGCACGGCCTTCGTCATGTCGACTCCAAATGTTGAGGCAAGCGTCGCCGCCAGGGGGCCTGTCGCGCCCCGGCGGCGACATGGTTTCCAATCTACCTTACGCCTTGCATAAGGTGCGGCAAAGACGCCGCGCTATCAAGCGCCGCGCATGCCGATGCGCCTTATCCGGCTTCCGGCTTCCGGCGCGGCCCATAATTCTTGAACTTCTCGACTGTCTTCTGGATTTCTTCGTCCGCGAGTAGACGCGGCGTTCCGATCTGAAGCGCCGCCGCATATTGTTTCGCGAGCGTCTCGACCTCGACCGCGCGCCACATCGCCTGCGCGAGATCGGCGCCGATCGCGACCATGCCGTGATTGCCGAGCAAGGCGCAAGTGCGGTCTTCGAGCGCCTCGAGGACCGCGTCCGAAAGCTCCGCGGAGCCGTAGCTCTCATAACGCGAGCAGCGGATCGTGGGACCGCCAGCGACGGCGATCATGTAATGGGCGGCCGGGATCTCCATGCCGCAGATCGCGAAGGCGGTGCAAAAGATGGGATGGGCGTGGACGACGGCGCCCGCCTCGGGACGGCTTCTGAGAATATCGCGATGGAAGCGCCATTCGGACGATGGCGGCAAGGGATGGTCCGCCGTCCCGTTCATCGCCATGAACACGATGTCGGCCGGATTCATCCGATCATACGCGACCCCGGACGGCGTGATCAGAAAGCCGTCGTCCCATCGCGCCGAAATATTGCCGGACACGCCCTGATTGACGCCCTGCCGCTCGAGGCTGAGGCAAGCGTCGATGATCTCCTGACGGAGGGCGTCTTCGCGCAGGGCGTCGTCCTCGCCGGCCATGGCTCAAGCAGTCCGGGCGCTTGGGGCGAGGGCGCAGGCGGCTCGAGAAAGGCTCTGGATCCGGGCGAAATCCTTCGCCGCGATGAGCTCCGGCGGCGCCATCCAAGACCCGCCGACGCAGGCGACGTTGTCAAGCTGGAGATAGGCTTTCGCTTTTTCAGCGTCGACGCCTCCGGTCGGACAGAACACAAGGCCCGGCAAGGGGCCCTTGAGCGAGGCGAGGAACTTCGCGCCGCCCGCCGCCTCGGCCGGAAAGAATTTTAGCGCCGAAAACCCGCGTTCGCGGAGCGCCATGGCCTCCGACGCGGTCGAGGCCCCCGGCAGGAACGGCGCCGGCGCGCGTATCGCGGCCTTGATCAGGCCGGGGCTCATTCCGGGGCTGACAAGAAAAGACGCGCCCGCCGCGATCGCCGCGTCGATCTGATCAGGCTCGACAATCGTGCCGGCCCCGATCCGCGCCTCGGGATAGGCCTTGGCGAGCAAGGCGACAACTTTCAGCGCGCCCGGCGTGCGCAAGGTGATTTCGAGCACGCGCAGGCCGCCGGCGATCAGCGCGCCGGCAAGGTCAAGCGCCGCCGCAGGCTCGGCGAGGGTCAGCACCGGGATCACCGGCGACAGCCGCATCAAAGCGCGCGTCGCCTCGGACTGTTGATAACGCATCGCGCGCCCTTTTCAGAGGAACCGCAAGCGACCACGATTCACGCGAAAACGCCAGCGCCCAGTTCCGGCGCGCCGACATTGGCGCGAAAAATTTCGAAGAGTTCGCGGCCATGCCCCTGAGCCTGCGCGCCGAGGTCCGCGACGGCGGGCGCCCTCGTCTCGAAGTCCTCGGCGGAGACTTCTGCGATCAGCGCGCCGGCGTCGGCGTCGAGCACGATCATGTCGCCGTCGCGCAGCTTCGCGATCAGGCCTCCGGCCTGCGCTTCCGGCGAAACGTGGATCGCCGCCGGAACCTTGCCCGAGGCGCCCGACATGCGGCCGTCGGTGACGAGCGCAACCTTCCGACCGCGGGCCATGACCGAGGCGAGCACCGGCGTCAGCTTGTGCAGTTCGGGCATGCCGATCGCCTTCGCGCCCTGGAACCGCACGATTGCGACGAAATCGCGGTCGAGCTGTCCCGCCAGGAACGCCGCCGCCAGGTCCTCCTGCGAATGGAAGATGAGGGCCGGGGCGCGCACCTTCCGATGCTGCGGCGCGACCGCGCTGACCTTGATCACCGCGCGGCCGAGATTGCCCTCGAGCACCTTCAATCCGCCGTCGGGCGAGAACGGGCGCGCGAACGGGCGCAGCACCGACTCATCGCGGCTCGCCGCGACGGCCGGACGATAGGCGAGCCTGCCCTCGTCGAGATAAGGCTCGCGCCCGCAGGCTTCGAGCGTCTGCCCGGACACGGTCCTGGCGTCCTCGTGCAACGCCCCCGCTTCCAGCAATTGCCCGATGAGAAAGGGCGTGCCGCCCGCCGCCGTGAAATGATTGATGTCGGCGCCGCCGTTCGGATAGATCCTGGCGAGGAGCGGAACCTGCCGCGCGAGATCGGCGAAATCGTCCAGCGTCAGGAGGATCCCGCCCGCCCGCGCCATCGCGACGAGGTGCAGGACATGGTTCGTGGAGCCGCCGGTGGCGTGCAGTGCGACGATTCCGTTGACGAAGGCCCGCTCGTCGAGGATCGAGGCGACCGGCGTATAGTCGTCGCCGAGCGCGGTCATCGCGAGAGCGCGCTGCGCGGCGGCGGCGGTGAGCGCGTCGCGCAGAGGCGCGTCCGGGTGCACGAACGAACTGCCCGGAAGATGCAGGCCCATCGCCTCCATCAGCATCTGGTTGGAATTGGCGGTCCCGTAGAAGGTGCAGGTGCCCGGCGAATGGTAGGACGCGGCTTCGGCCTCGAGCAGATCCTCGCGCGTCGCCTTGCCCTCGGCGTGCTGCTGGCGCAGCTTCGCTTTCGTCTCGTTGGGAAGGCCCGAGGCCATCGGCCCGGCCGGAACGAACACGGCGGGGAGATGCCCGAAGGCCTGCGCCGCAATGACGAGGCCGGGCACGATCTTGTCGCACACGCCGAGGAAAAGCGCGGCGTCGAACATATCGTGCGAGAGGGCGATCGCCGCCGCCATCGCGATCACGTCGCGCGAGAACAGCGACAGCTCCATCCCCGGGCGGCCTTGCGTGATTCCGTCGCACATGGCGGGCACGCCGCCCGCAACCTGCGCCACGCCGCCGGCCTCGCGCGCGGCGGCCTTGATGATCGCCGGAAACCGCTCATAGGGCTGGTGCGCCGACAGCATGTCATTATAGGCGGTGACGATCGCGAGGTTCGGGACGACGCCCGCGCGCATGTCCGGTTTGGCCTCGGCGGCGCAGGCGGCGAAGCCATGGGCGAGATTGGCGCAGCCGAGCGCGCCGCGGCGCGGGCCTTGCCGGCGCGCGGCCTCCATCCGGGCGAGATAGGCCTCGCGCGAGGGGCGGCTGCGCTCCCTGATGCGGGCGGTGACGTCGGCGATCGCTGGACGGACCATGTGCGGCTCCTTGGGGAGCTTGCTGAAGTGAGGGTTGGCCAATCTAGCACATTATTCGGGGTGAAAACCTGCTTCAGGGCAAAGGGCGGCGCCTCAGTTTGAATTTCCACGCTGGGTGGGTTTGCGACGGTCCGCTTGGAGCCGCGATGGGCGAAACCGGTCATTCGGTTCACAGTCTGATCGGGCCGAAAGCGCACTGACGGTTTAGGGCAGTTGAAATGTCGAAGCGGACATTCGTCCTGCATGGCGTCGTGGTAACCCTCGACACATAGCCATCATTGCCCCAGCATTGCTTAGGCGGCGCTTACTGCGTTCACCCTAGGGCCCACCCTCGATGCACAGCGTTTTCTGCGCGCCGATCGCGCGTCTTGACGGGCGATTTGGCCGCGGCCTTAAGGAAACGTGTCCAGTCTCACGTCGGGTCAGTTCTTCGTCGACGGGCTGCTGCGGGGCGAAGACTCTTCGGAGAGGAGCCAGTCCAGCGCCGAACCGCGCGACTTAGGGAAGACTGAGCGGCATAGCCGACGTCAGCGGCGGCAGCGGAGATGACGCCGGGGTTTGCGAGCAGGACCCGCAAGGCCCTTTCACGACGAAGTTCGTCCGAGAGTTGCCTGAAGCTCGTTCCCTCCAATGTCAACATGCGCTGAAGCGAACGCGCGCTTATTCCCGAGGCTCTCGCGAGGCGGGCAAACGACGAGCCCGGTTCATCGATCATCGGTCCCAGAACGAGTCGAGCGGAGTGGCTGAATGACGAGCCTCCATTGAGGAAGTCCCACTCTTCCCCCGGGGTTTCTTCGTGGCCGGAGGCGCCGACGAGCAGGGCCGCATCGAGCACGTCGTCGTCAAGGTCGACAGCAAGCGTCGCCTCGTTTGAAATTGCGAGAGGAACTCCAAAGAATGGTCGAAGATGTTCGATCCCAAACGCCGGGTGCGCTCGGATGCGAATACTCCGAGGCGTTATATGACCGCGCTCGGTCGCCGCATAGAGCCGCTGTATCACAGACGCCGTAAATTGCTGCGTAAGGTGCATCGTCTCGCCATCGAGAACCATTGACCATCCAGCCTGTACGCAAAGTCCTCCGCGTATCGGCCGGAGTGAAATAAGTTCGTGTGTTGAGTACCGAGGAAGCGCCGCAACGACGCCCAGTAGGGCGTCGCGGGGAGTTCGCGAGCCGAGTATTACCCCACCGAATTTGCCGAGATCGGCAACACTGTTTTCGGTGATGACGCGGGCGGCGATATCGGGGCCCTCCAGGGCCGCCAATTTCCGAAAGAACTCGAATACGAAGAACAGCGGTACGGGAAGCTCAGGCTCATCGCCGGAGATGTATCCAAGATCGGCCAATTGCAGGCGCTCGTGGACCGGGAGTCCGCTTGTTCGAAGCCAGCGAATCATTGGGCCAAGCACCGCCGCGCGGATCAGCGGTATGGATTTCGCCATGTCCGAAAAGACCTTTTGCTCACACTCGTTGCGACTGCAATCTCGCGACCTGCGCGCCCTTGTAAGCAAGTCTATCCGCGTAATGGTCGGTCGGAAATGCGATTTTGACCCGACACGCCAGAATTTGCGTCCGCAACGCCCATGGCCATTGACCCTCAGTTATGGGTCGCCATAGCCTTGGGCCAGTTTCAGAATGATGTCTGACGCTTGAGTAAAGCGGGGCGTGAGCATCGGTGCAGCCGCTCGCATCCGGAGGGAGGCGGCGGAACGCATCTGCGTGTGTCATTTCTTCAGAGAATATGCCTCCAAGACTCAAGGAGCGCGAACATGAAACCGGAAGCCCAGGAACGTTCCAAGCTCGTGGCCAGCGCGGCGGCTTTGATTTTCGGCTGCCTATTCGCGGTCGCCCCCGCCGTCGCTCAGCAGGTGAACGGAGTCCTCGGCTCCCCTGAGGCGACGACCACCATCGACGGAAAGCAGCTTCCGCCGCCAAATCCGCCTTTCGGCGGGGTCATCAAGGAGAGAGCTTCCCAGTCTACCCC
>NZ_FOSN01000018.1 GCF_900114285.1 Methylocapsa palsarum
GCACCAACTGCAGGCCGCTTAACCTTTAATGTCGATGAGCCAGAACCTCCGTTCCGAATAACCTGAAACTGTCTCAAATCATCTGACGACGGACACTCCGGATAAAATTTCCGTATCGCGCTTTCATCTTCGCCAAGAATTCCCGCAAGCGTTAATTCCAGGGCGGCGGTTTCGGAGTGATATTCCAATCCTAGTCCAATCCGAGCCCGCCCTTCGGATTGTTCCTCGCAGCTCTGTTGTTCTGTGATTGAAAGCTCCGCCAGAAAATCGCGACCTGCTTTCAGGATCAAAGCGTCACCGTTCGAAAGCAAAGAAATGATTTCTCGCGCGTCTTCGCGTTCATGCTCCGCCGTGCTCGTAAATTGCGGCTTTCCGTAAGGCGCGAGTGCAGCCTGCAAATCTTCCAGCGAGAATAATGTTTCCACTTAAATCACTCCGGCCGATTTGATTAAATCTGACAATCTCGGATCGTTAATCGCGCGCGCCAAATCGACCATTGCATGCCATTCGCCATCAGGAATGAATTCGCCCGCCAATTTCCGCTGGCGAGAGCCCATGAATGCCCCCTTGGTTTCGGAACCGATGACATATTTCCGCCCGCTATGGTTCTCTGCTTTCTCTGTCTTTTTCAGCGCGGCTTTGATCCGGCGGGTTGACATCTGTTTTTGCGCACGCGCCCGCGTGTCGGCAGTCTTGTAGGATAATTCGCCCGTTGCGTGACGGTCCGCGACCTTCTCAATTGAAAGCTTTTCGCCAATAAATTCGGCGTTGCGCTTCGTTTGATATTGGCGTTTCGAAATGGACGCTGTTTTCGACGTGACGCGCTTTACCGTCGAAGGGACATATCGTTCGGACAACGGCGAGAAGCCCGCCTTAATCAGTTCCGATGGATCAAGCTTGCGAAATTGTATCGACGTGGCGCGCTCTAGCCGCCGGGCAGTTCTTTCGCTGAATTGGCGGCGAAGCCATGACAGGAGACCCATGGCTTAAACCTCTTTCTTGGTAATGAGATGCGGCAACGCCGACGTGCGCTTTGTATCGGCGCGTCCGGCGCATCGAAACAGTTCGGTCACATCTCCGACAATTGTCAGATGATCGATGGCGCGAGAAACCGAAGTGTAGACACTTGATTTCGAGACGAACCGCGTCGGACGCGCCGTCACGAGGATCACCTGTGCAAATTGCGATCCTTGCGCCTTATGAACCGTCATCGCGTAGCCGAAGGCAGTGTGTTCCGGCAATCCGGCTCCGACCTCCGCCCGCAGTAACCGGACGTGACGCTCGTCACGGCGACCTCGTGCGGCGAACAGCAGGTCTAGCGTGTCGGGACCGACTGCGGTCACAACGCCGCGTTCGCCGTTGAAGATTTCGCAGTCAGTTTGCTCGCCATCTTCTCCAGGCGTAAGAGACGCCGCCGCATAGTTATTTTTCGTGACGAGCAATAAGTCTCCGGGTTCGACACGAGGTCCAAAACCAAGCGTCTTGCGAATATCGATATTGAGAGACCTTGTGCCATCATCGCCAACGTTCGCAGGCGTCAAGACCACGATGTCGGCATTGTCGACACTGTGCTCGTTCAACTCGCGCCATAGGTCTCCGGCAATCCTTCCGCGTTCGCCGAAGCGCGCGGCGATATAGGAAACGCCTTTCTTGTAGGATGCGAGGGACCAGCCTAAATCATCGGCAAGCTCGTCCGGAGGCTCGCCTTCTTCGGCGAGGATGTCTGCGCAGAGCGTGCGAATACCTGAATTGTCGGTCCGATAATTGCCACTCAGCCTTGTAATCGGCAGAGCGTCTCCCTCAATCAAATCGGCAAACGGCTTGCCAGCGCCAATCGGCGGAAGCTGATTGACGTCGCCGACGAAGACATAATGTTTCGCGTGCGCGGCCTTGACGAGATGCGCGGTAAGAAGCGAATTCGTCATGGAGCTTTCTTCGGATATGAACGCCCCGCACGAAATCTCTTTGCGTCCCGCAAGTTCTGAATTGTCATCGCCGCACTCGGGGTCCATGCCAAATGCGCGATGAATTGTAGAGGCTTTGAACTCAATCACTTCGCCGTCGCCGGTAAAGACTTCGGCGGCGGATGATGCGATAGACGCGGCGCGACCGGATAAGGCGACGCATCGGATATGATCCTCGTCGCCGGGGAACAGTAGTCGGGAGGCGGCGTTTGCGATGGCGAGGATCGCGGTTTTGCCAGAGCCAGGCGGGCCTGTAATGACGGAGACCTTGTGCTCGAAGATGCGACGCACTGCGGACGCTTGCTCCGGATCAAGTACAAAGCCGGGCCGGTTGAGAAGGTCCGCCGCGTTGGCGATACACCTATCAACAATCGCTTTGGATTTGCCTTTAAGAGCGGTTTTCGGGTTGTCGGCGATAAACGCGGCAATACGGCGCTCGGCTTGAATGATCGGCGCAAATCCGAAGAGGCGAACGTTATTGGTTCCAAACAAGTCTTTTTTCTCGAATGAAAAATCTTCGACAAAGCCAAGCGTTTTTAGCGCAGACAGCGCTTCAATCGTCGTCTCGCGTAATTGTTGAAAATTTGTCCATGCTGCTTCGCAAAGATCGTCAAGCGGTACAATGCTATCGCCTGGCATTTCGGCGCGACGGATTAGCGTATCGATGACGATGGCGCGAGAGCGTTCGCTTGCCAAACCTTTGGCGTCGAACGCAAACGCGAAACGATCTGCTTTGAGAAACGATTGTTTGCCAGAGTAGAGAAACTGGTAGACCGATGCGTCGCGATCATAAGCCTTCGCCAGGGCGCGGCTTTTCGAAAGGGTTTCGCCCGCGAAGCGGAGAGTGTTCACAACGCGAGACGAGAGCTTTCCGTCTCCCTTACGAGCGGCGACTTCGGCTGCGACTGCGGCGAGAATAATTTCGATTTTCGCGGTAGAATAGCGCGTGGTCTCTGACAAGAGAGAGGGCGCGGCGGTCAGAATGGAAACGAAGTCCGCGCCGAATTTCTTAAGCAGAGCCGCGCAGGTATCGGAAGGGAGACCGTCGATTTTGGCGCTAGAGGATTTTGGCGCGTAAGGGATTGCTTCGAGGGACGTCGCATCGAAAATTAGCGCGTTGGTTTTCCAAGGATGCGGACGTGTTTTTCCATCGATGATTTCAAGAATATCGGTAACTTCTAGCGGGCGCGCTGATATAGGCTGTTCGAATTGAATATCCGACACGACATTTTTGCCCGAACAATTGAGATACTTCGCAAAGGTTTTTTGTTGTGCTGTTGAAATAAGGATTTCATAGCGAATTGTTTCATCCGGTCCGAAAAGCCGTTTCGTGATAATCGGGTTTGAGAGGCGAAATCCAAGGGAAGCATGATCTAGGGGCGCTTTGGATTTGGCGCTGCGAGGGCGCGTGGGCGCGTTCATCGGGCGGCCCTTCCAACAATACGCGGACGAGGGGCGTCGCCACGTCGTGGGTGTCCCTCACCGTCGTCAGAGCCGCCTCCGTCACTGGCGCGTGCGTGGCGTTGCGCGGGTGAGCGGATTGCGCGGACAGTGCGGCGGGCGATGGGGCGGAGGATCAGGAAGGGACGGCGGACAATGCCTTCGAGACGGTCGAAGGCCATATCTACGCGCCGACGCCAGATAAATCTATTCCATGCCTCAATGGCGATTTCAGGCTGTGTGGGGGCGGGCAATTCTTCGACGCGGACGAAATCGACAGGGTCTACAGCAATTATGCCAAAGGGGATTTGAATATCGTCGGTTTCATTGTGAAGCGCTTGCTTTAATTGGGTGGAATTGTTATATCTCGCCATGACGCAATAAATCCTTTTCGGGTGTTGCGTGATTGCCCTGCCACAGGCATTTTATTCGAAGACGGAGAACCCCCTTGCACGGCGAATGCGGGGGGTTTTTCTTTATGCGCTCCGCTGTACGCCGAGCCGCTCAACCTTTTCCCGCAGCGCCTGTCGAGTTAGCTCCGCGCGAGTAGTGCCATGGGCCGCCGCGACCTCTCCCAACATGACGTATTCCGGCCAAGAGACAGACGTCGCGAGCGTGACGATGGCACGACCATCGCGCGTGGCTTTGCCGTTTTTAAGCTTGCGGTTGAGTTCCATCGAAAGGGGTCTCCAAACATCGTCTCCAAGAAGGTAAGATAACTAAACGTAATTACAAGGGCAAAAGCGCCGTCAAAACACGATTTATACTGCCTCACCCGCCCATAGGCCTCGTCATAGACTTCAATCTAGGGGTATAAATCTGGAAAAACTGTAAATTTGCGTGGGAACGCGAATAACGCGATGCAAGGCAGAGATGTCGAGACTTCGGAGTATTTCGACGGGAAGCGGAAGAACCGCGAATAAGCGCTAGAAGTGAGAACTTTCCGAAACAAATGACGGAATAGGCAAAACCGGATCAAACTGGAGATAACAGAAACATTCGTTCGTCAAAGCAAACAACACGCAGAATGCAAAGCAAACGCTAAAAGCGGGAGCAAACGTTAAAAGCCGAGAAATGCCGAAAGAAACGGAAAAACGGCCCAAAGAAGCGCGTCATTCCGGCAATTAGGTAAAGTTGCCGAACACACTTAGGCCAACGCCAAGAACGCGGTCGAGGTCGAGGGTCCGGCCGTGCTCGCGGCAAGAACGAGGGCGACGGCCAGACCTCGGCGCAAGTCCGCGCTCTCGCGCGAGGGCGAGGCTTTGCACTAGGGATAGTGTGTAGCACAGATACAACAGATGTGCGAAATGTCACACATACTAGATGTTGTCGCTACCGGACCCCCCGTTCCCCCCATTGACCGGATTGCGCGCCTCGAAAGCGCCCTTTCGCCGCAACCGGGACAAGCGGCGAGCCACGAGTGGTGATCGGGGCGAAGCAGACGAAGGACTTGCGGGACGAAAGACCCGCCAGACGAAAGACCTGCCCAAAGCCGGCCCATAATTATGCGGCGGTCGACTTCCTCGCCGGACCTTTGTCCCTGCGGCGCGCTTCTTCAAAACGCTGCATGATCACAAAAACCGATGGCGCGAAGACGACGGTGAGGAGGGTCGAGCCGAGCATTCCGGTGAGGACCGCGATGCCGATCGACTTCTGCGCGTTCGCGCCGGCTCCCGAACTGAGGACAAGCGGCACGACGCCAAGAATAAAAGCGAAGGAGGTCATCAGGATCGGCCGAAAACGCGCGCGCGCCGCTTCGATCGCGGCGCTGGCGATACCGCGCCCTTCCCTGATCCGAAGCTCGCGTGCGAACTCGACGATGAGAATGGCGTTTTTGCTCGACAGCGCGATCAGCAGGATCAAGCCGATCTGCGTGTAGAGGTTGCTCGCGACGTGCAGCGCCAGCAGTGCGAAAGCCGTTCCAAGCAGGGCGAGCGGCACCGAGGCGATCACGGTCAGAGGCGCGATCCAGCTTTCGTATTGGCCGGCGAGCACAAGATACACCAGCAGCAGACTCAACGCATAGATCCAGTAGATCTGATTGCCGACCTGCTTCTCCTGAAACGACATTTCCGTCCACTCGAAGCCGGCGCCGGCCGGCAAGGTGTCGGCCGCGATCTGCTCGAGAACCGACAGGCCCTGCCCCGAACTGTAGCCCGTCGCGGTCCCTGTGATGATCGTCGCGGCGGGATAGAGATTGAACAGGCTGATGAGCGGCGGCCCGGCGACGGTCTTGATGTTGGCCAGCGTGCCGAAGGGAACCATGTCGCCGGAATTGTTGCGCACCTGCAGGGTTTTCAGCGATTCCTCGTTGACGCGCGCCGAGGCCTCGGCCTGCACATAAATCTGGAACACCCTGCCGAACCGGTTGAACTGCCCGACGTAACTGGAGCCCATGTAGGAGCTCAAGGCGTCGAGGGCGCTGCCGAGCGGAACGCCGAGCGTTTCCGTTTTGACGCGATCGAAGGTCACGTCGAGCTGAGGCGCGCTCGCCGAGAAATAATTGCGGGCGAAAGCGAACATCGATTGCTGCGCCGCCCGACGGCTGATCGCGTTGGCCAGTTTCTGAAGTTCGGCGTAATCGAAGGAGCCGTTGCGCAGCTGCACCTTCATCGTCGAGCCGGCGGAATTGCCGACGCCCTGGATCGGCGGCGGCGGCACGACCAGGGCGACGCCGTCGGGCAGGACTTTCATCCGCTCCGACAACGCGGCGTAAAGCCCGCGCAAATCCTCTCCCTTGCCGCGCTCGCTCCAATCCTTGAGGATGACGTAGGCGACGCCCGCATTGGACAGGCTGGCGTTGTCGTTCAGCGCGGCGATTCCGGAGATCGCGACCACCTGTTCGACGCCCGGCTGCATCTTCGCGCGCCGTGTGACGTCATCCAATGCGCGCGTCGTGCGCTCCAGGGAGGCGCCGTCCGGGAGCTGCACCGCGACCACGAAATATCCTTGGTCCTCGATCGGCATGAAGGCTGTCGGAACAAGGCTGAGGGCATAGACGGACAGAACGACGAGCGCCGCGACGACCGAGCTCATGAGCGCCGCCCGCTTCACCATGAAAGCGATCAGCCGGGCGTACCAGTTCTCCGCCGCGTTGTAGGCCCGATTGAAGCCGCGATAGAAAAAGTTCCTTTCCTCCGGCGGCGTCGACGGCCGCAGCCAAAGCGCGCATTGCGTCGGCTTCAGGGTGAGGGCGTTGACCGCGCTGATCAACGCCGTCGCCGCGATCACCATGGCGAATTGCCGGTACATCTGGCCGCTCAGGCCGGGCAGGAACGCCGCCGGCACGAAGACCGCCATCAGCACCAGCGTAATGCCGATGATCGGACCCAGAAGCTGGTCCATCGCCTTGATCGCCGCGTCATGCGGCGTCATTCCCTCGTCGATGAACTTCGCCGCGCCCTCGACGACGATGATGGCGTCGTCGACGACGATCCCGATCGCGAGAATGATCGCGAACAAAGTCGAGAGATTGATCGTGAAGCCGAAGGCCGCGATGGCCGCGAAGGCGCCGATGATGGTGACGGGAACCGTCGTCGCCGGGACAAGCGTCGCGCGCCAGTCCTGAAGAAAAACCAGGATGACGATGAGGACAAGCAGCGCGGCCTCGATCAGGGTCTTGTAGACGTCATGAATCGCCACCGCGACGAACTTCGTCGTATTGAAGGGAATGGTCCATTTTATCCCCGGCGGAAACGACGGCGCCAGCTCGCGCATTTTCGCCTCGACGCGTTTTGCGACGTCAAGCGCGTTCGCCTCCGGCAACTGGAAAACGGAGAGTCCCGCGGAGGGATGACCGTCCAGCTTGAACGTCTGGCTGTATTGCTGCGCGCCGAGTTCTATCCGGGCGACGTCCTTCAGCCGGGTGATGCTGCCGCCGTTCGTCTGCTCGGCCTTGACGATGATGTTTTCGAACTCCGCGGCGTCGTCAAGATTGCTCGGCACGTTGATCGTGTATTGAAACGCCTGGCCTGGAGGAACCGGCGGAATGCCGACCTGCCCCGCCACGGTCGAACGGCTTTGCAGATTAACCGCCTTGATCACGTCGCTCGGGGACAGCTTGCGGGCCTCGAGCTTTTGCGGATCGAGCCAGATCCGCATGGCGTACTGACCGGCTCCGAAAATCGACACGCTGCCGACGCCGTCGAGCCGGGAGATCTGGTCGAGAAGATTGATCGTCGCAAAATTGGAGAGGTACAGCCCATCAAATTCGTCGCCAGGCGAGGACAAGGAGACGATTTCCAGGATCGACGTCGATTTCTTGTTTGTCTGCACCCCTTGCGTCTGCACCGCTTGCGGGAGAGTCGGAAGGGCGGTCGCGACCCTGTTCTGCACAAGGATCTGCGCCTTGTCCGCATCGGTTCCGATTTTGAACGTGACGGTCAGCGTGTATTGCCCGTCGCTGGTGCTCATCGACGACATGTAGATCATGCCTTCGACCCCGTTCACCTTCTGCTCGATCGGCAGGGCGACATCGCGGATGACCGTCGAGGGACTGGCCCCCGGATAGCGCGTCGTCACCTGTACGGTCGGCGGCACGACGTTCGGATAATGGGCGACCGGAAGGTTGAGCAGCGAGACCAGCCCGAGGATCACGATCAACAACGCGATGACGTTGGAAAGGACCGGGCGCTCGATAAAGAATTTTGCGATCATGGCGCGCCCGGCGGCGGACTCGCGCCGCCTTGAACGGGATGAACCTTATTGCCCGGCACCGCGAGTTCAAGGCCCCCGACGACGATCCGCTCTCCGGCCCGCAGGCCCGACTCGATGATTCTGAGGCCAGGGTCGACCTGCTCGCCGACGACGACCACCCGCTGCTCGACGATATTCTTGTCGTTGAGGACAAGCAGATAGCGGCCCTGCTGGCCCGTGGAGAGCGCGACCTCCGGAGCCAGCAAGGCCTCGGCGTTCCTTTCCACAGGCACGCGCACGCGCACGAAGAGGCCCGGCAACAGCCGCGTGTTCTTGTTGTCCAGAACGGCCCGCACCGTCAGGGTGCCCGTACTCGAATCGATTTGCGGCGCGACATAGTTGATCGCGCCCTCGTGAGGATAGCCGTCCTCGGTCTGGAGTCCGATCCCGACCGGGATGGGACCGAGATCCTTCAGCGAGAGGCCCATGCTTTTCAGCCGCTGACGGATCTTGAGCACCTGCTGTTCGTCGATATTGAAATAGACATAGATTGGATCGGTCTGGACAATGGTCGCGAGCTTTGTCGGACCATTGGCTCCGACAAAGGCGCCGGGGTCCGCGAGCCGGGCCGAGACCGCGCCGTCGAACGGCGCCGCGATGGTCGTATAGTCAAGATTGCGGCTCGCCTGCGCCACCTGGCCCTTTGCCTGGGCGAGGGCCGCGAAGGTGGAATCGCGTTTGGCCTTGGCTTCGTCGAGGGAGGCGACGGAGGAGGCCTGACGCGCCACAAGCTCCTGTTTGCGTTTCAGATCTGCGTCAGCCTGAACGAGAAGCGCGGCCTGCTGGTCCTGCGCGGCGCGGGCGATGTCGAGCGCGATCTTGTAGTCGTAGGGCTGGATCTGAAACAGCAGATCGCCCTTTGCGACCCTCGCGCCGTCATTGTAGCCTACCTTTTCGATGAATCCCTGGACGCGCGCGACAAGGTCCACCTTGTTCACGGCCGCGGTCGCGCCGGTCAGTTCGATGAACAACGTGACGCTTCGCTGTTCAGGCGTCACAATCGTGACGTCGGGGGGCGGCGGCGGCTGATAAGTGTTCCGGTCGCCGCAAGCCGCAAGCATGACAAGCATGGGCAGGGCGCCGGCGGCGGCGATGACGCCCCTGCGCGGTTTGGCCGCGATCTCGATCATGGCGTTCCCGATCAACCGTAAAAAATTCCGGTTTTGACTGTGAGTCCGTTTCAAACGCCCGGTTAAGCTGACGCTCGCCGGGCGGAGAGCCAGGACTTTCCCGCTTTTGAGGTCGCTTGCCATAGGACCGGCATAGGGTCTACCTTTATCGTCATAATGACATTCAGAATCAGATTTTTCGTTGCGGAAATCCACGTGGAAATCCTAGCTTCGGTTTCTGGGAAGGCGTTTTGATGAATGTTCGACGAGACTGACGCCACATCAAACGAGAGCAGGCGACAGCGTGACGGCCTCCCGGCCGCGTCCGCCAGCCCAAGCGAAGATCCGTCAAAAACCTTGCGCCAGGCGCGCAAGCCGTGGATGCGCGGTCTCTCGGCGTTGAGACATTGGTGGCGGCCTTGGAAAGATCGCCTTTTTAGCGCCGATCTCGCCGCGGTTCACTTTATCGCCCGGTCGGCGCGCACCGCCGCCGGACGCCAATCCGCGATCATCGTGAGCAAGCTGGGCGACGGTTGGCTTTATCCGTTGCTTGGCCTATTCGTGTTCGAATTCCTCGGGGATCAGGAAAGAAGGGTCATCCTGCTGGCGGGCGTCAACGTAGGGCTGCTGCATTGTCTCTATCCCCGGATCAAGCGCTTCGTGGGCCGGCCGCGCCCGTTCAATTCAGACCCGACCTTGTCGCCGCCGTTCAAGGCCATCGACGAGTTTTCGTTTCCGAGCGGGCACGCCATGACCCTCTCCGGCGCTCTCGTGCCCATCGTTCTTGCCTGTCCCGGCTTCTCCCTCTCGGCGGCCGCGCTGATGCTGACAATGGCGTGGGCGCGGATCGCGACGACTCACCATTATCCAAGCGATATTTTCGGCGGAATTCTGCTCAGTCTCGCCCTCGCCTATCCCCTTTCGGCCTGGGCTCTTGCGGAATGACCCTCCCTCACGAAACGATCCGGGGCGAGGATGCGCAAGGATTCGGAGCAGAATGAAGCGGATCCTCGTCGTCACCGATACATGGCGCCCTCAGGTCAATGGCGTCGTCCGGTCGCTTGAAGCGCTTTCGGCCGCCGCGCTCGAGCTCGGCGCCAGCGTTCAGTTCCTGTCGCCCCAGGGCTTCCGGTCGTTCCGCATGCCGACCTACCCGGAGCTTCGGCTCGCCTTGACGACCGCCGGGATCGTCGGACGGCGGATCGAAGCGCTTTCGGTGGACCATGTCCATATCGCCACGGAAGGCCCTCTTGGCTTCGCCGCCCGCCGGTACTGCCTGCGAAACGACATCTGCTTCACCACGAGTTACCATACGAAGTTTCCCGAATATGTCTCGGCCCGCGCCTTCGTCCCCAAAAGCCTCGTTTACCGCTGCCTGCGCTGGTTCCACAATGCCGGGTCAGGCGTGTTCGTCTCGACGGACAGCCTCGCGGCCGATCTCGAAGCCAGGGGCTTCAAACAGTTGATGCACTGGTCGCGCGGCGTCGATCACGATCGCTTCCGCATGCGGGAAACCTCCGTTCTCGATTTTCCCCGGCCGATCTTCCTGTCGGTCGGCCGGCTGGCGGTGGAGAAGAACCTGAAGGCCTTCCTGGACCTCGATCTTCCCGGCACGAAAGTCCTCGTCGGCGACGGGCCGGACCGGGCGAAACTTGAAGCCGCCTACCCGCAGGCCCGCTTTCTTGGCTCACGCAGCGGCGACGAACTCGCCGAGATCTATTCGAGCGCGGATGTGTTCGTTTTTCCCAGCATGACCGACACGTTCGGCATGGTCTTGCTGGAGGCGATGGCGAGCGGACTGCCTGTCGCCGCCTTTCCCGTTCCGGGGCCGCTCGACGTGGTCGGCGAAAGCGGCGCGGGCGTCCTCGACGAGGATTTGCGAAGCGCCTGCCTGAAGGCTTTATGGGTGCCGCCATGGAAAGCCCGCGCCCACGCCGAAACCTTCAGCTGGCAGGCGAGCGCGCGGCAATTTCTGGAAAATCTGTCGGCGGTAGACCCCTCTTTCACCATCGGGCTTGCGAACACCTGACCCTCAAATGTTCCGGCGCCGGGATTCACGCGCCGCCCCATGAAATTGCGGCGGTTCGCTCCGCGGCGCCCAACTCCAAAGCTTGCGATTCAGGGATCCGCGCCTTACCTCTCGGTCGTACGCCGAAGCCGGCGACCCGTCGAACCGGGCGCCGCTGGTGGTCGCCCAAGCCTAGGTCAACGCGTCAGGAGAGCCAGAAGTGCCCTTTCTCAGCATAGGCTTCATCATTGCGGCGAGCGTCTGGGCGGCTCTCTCCCTTTATCTGTCGATGCGTCAGGTCTCCTATGTGCTGGCTCGCCGCGACGCCGTCCCGGCGGATTTCGCCGGCGCGATTTCGCAGGAAGAACACCGGAAAGCCGCTGACTACACAGTGGCGCGCGAACGGTTCAGCCGGTACGAGACTCTGATCGAACTCGCCCTTTCCGCGGCTTGGGTTTTCGGCGGGATCAACCTCCTTTACGGCTCCCTTGCATCGGTCCTTTCGCCGTCGCTTTGGCTCGGCGTCGCTTTCTTCATCGGAACGATGGCCGTCGGCGCCATCGTGTCCCTTCCCCTCGATCTCTACAAAACCTTCGTCCTCGAGCAAAAGTTCGGCTTCAACCGGACGACGCTCCAGACTTTCGCAGCGGACCGCGTCAAGGGGGCCGTGATCTTCCTTGCCGTTGCGGTTCCGCTGCTGTTCGCGGCCCTCTTCGTCATGCGCGCCTTCGCCGGTCTGTGGTGGCTGTGGGTGTGGCTTGGCCTCGTCGTCCTGATGGTCGCCGCGCCGACCGTGTACGTCCGGCTGATCGCGCCTCGCTTCAACCAGTTCGCGCCGCTCGCCGACGAGGCGCTGCGGCTTCGCATCGAGCGGCTGCTGAACCGTTGCGGATTTCGCTCCTCGGGTCTCTTCACCATGGACGCGTCAAAGCGCTCCGCCCACGGAAACGCCTTTTTCATCGGCTTTGGCGCGGCGAAGCGGATCGTGCTGTTCGACACGCTCCTGTCGCACAGCACCCCCGAGGAGGTCGAAGCCGTCGTCGCCCACGAACTCGGGCATTTCAAGCATCGGCATGTTCTCTACTCGATTGTGCGCAGCGCGATCGTCACCTTCGCCGCGCTCGCAGCCTTCGGCTGGCTCGCAAAACAGCCCTGGCTGCTTCCGGCGTTCGGGATCGGCTACAAGGACGACGCGCTTGCGCTCTTTGTCTGCACGCTCCTCGCCTCCGTCGTCGGTCCGCTCGCCGCTCCCGTCGGCAACTGGATTTCGCGCCGCAACGAGTTTCAAGCCGACGATTATGCGCGCCAGAACGTCGGCGCGGGCCCCATGGTCAGCGCTCTGACCAAACTGGCGCGAGACAACGCCTCGACGCTGACGCCCGACCCGGTTTACGCCCTGGTCAATTACTCGCATCCTCCAGTGCCGATCCGCATCCGGCATCTGCGTCGCGCGGAAACGCCCGGCTCCGGCAAGATGGCCGCCCCCATCTCGGCCTGACCGCGCGCCGTCCGGCTCACCCCGCCCTCAAGCCATCACGGGCCGGCGCAGCGCGAGCATCCGTTTCAGCTCCGGAATGCACGAGCCGCAATTGGAGCCTGCCTTGAGGCTCTTTCCGATGGAAGCGACATCGTTGCAGCCGGCCTCGATCGCGGCCTCGATCCGGCCGCGAGCGACGCCGAAACAGGCGCAGACGTTCGGCCCTTCGTCCGGCATTCCGCTTGCGCGTCTGCCGGACAGCAGGCTCCGCCGCGCGGCGGGATCGAGGCGTTCATCCGCAAAGGCCTCGCGCAGGACTGTCCAGTCTGACGGCGGCGTTTGCGCCGCGAGAAATGACGCCGCGACCAGGCGATCATTAAAGATGAGGCCCGAGCGAAAGACGCCCTGGCCCGTATCCCTGAGCGAGAGCGCAGACGCCTCGCGCGGCCCAAGCCCCCGCAGGGCGTCCACCCATTCCTCGTCCGGGGCGTCGGTCTCGACGCGGGCGGTAAAGCCGCCCTCGATCGCCTGCCACGCCCAATAGGATTGCGCGGGCAAAGCGGCGCGCCGCCGCGCGAGCACGAACCCGGCGCGGCGCATCTCGACCGGCGCCAAGGCGACCGGCGTCGCCTTCGCGTCGGGCTGTCCCGATTCCGGATCGACGCAGCGATGGACCAGCGCCCCGACGCACGAATCGCTGGAGGTTTCATGGCTCCAGTGGATCGGCGCGAACACCTCGCCGCGCTGCTGCGTCCCGGTTACCTGCACGCGAAAGATCGCGGCGCCCTCCGCGCTCGCGACGCGCGCCAGGTGGCCGTCCTTTAGCCCGGCCGAAGCCGCGTCGTCTGGATGAATCGAAAGGCAGGGTTCGGCGCTATGGCCGCCAAGGCGCGGCGAAAGGCCTGTGCGGGTCATGGTGTGCCATTGATCGCGCAGCCGGCCGGTATTGAGAAGGAACGGGAAGCGGTCCGACGTCGCTTCGGCGAGCCGGGGCGGGTCGATGGGGATGAATCTCGCCTTGCCGGACGCCGTGTAGAACAAACCGTCGGAGAAAAGACGCCGCCGTCCCGAAGCCTCGCCGCGACGGACCGGCCATTGCGCCGGGGCGAGGCTGTCGTAGTCCCTCGGCTTCAGATCGGCGAGGCCGCTGATGTCGAAATCCCGTGCGCCGTCGTTTTCGAACCCAGAAAGAGCCGCGTGTTCGGCGAAAATCTCCGAGACGTTGTTGAATTCGAACCCGGCGAAGCCGAGGCGCCGCGCCGCCTGAGCCACGGCCCACCAATCGGGCCGCGCTTCGCCAGGGAGCGGCAGGAAAGGTCTCTGGCGCGAGATGCGGCGTTCCGAATTGGTGACGGTTCCGTCCTTTTCGCCCCAAGCCGCCGCCGGCAGGATCACATGCGCGCCCGCGCGCAAGGTGTCGTTGGAGCGGACGTTCTCGGACACGACAAAGAGTTCGAGCTTGCCCAACGCGGCCCGCACCCGGTTGACGTCCGGCAGGCTCACGGCGGGATTGGTGCCAATGACCCAGAGCGCCTTCACCTCACCCCTACCGATGGCCTCGAACAGATCGACGGCTTTGAGGCCCTCGCGGACCGCCATATTCGGCGCGTTCCAGAATCGCCGCACCCGGTCGATGTCGGCCGGCGAAAATCCCATATGCGCGGCCAATTGATTGGCGAGGCCGCCGACCTCGCGCCCGCCCATGGCGTTCGGCTGGCCCGTCAGCGAAAATGGTCCCATCCCTTCCCGGCCGATGCGTCCCGCCGCGAGATGGCAATTGAGGATGGCGGAGACCTTGTCGGCGCCCTGCGAGGACTGGTTGACGCCCTGACTGTAGAGCGTGACCACCCGTTCGGTCGAAATCCAGAGATCGAAAAATTCCTCGACGTCGCGCTCGCTGAGCCGCGCGGCCGCGGCCGTCGCGGCGATGGTCGGCGCGATCTGGCGCGCGCGCGCCAAGGCTTCAGTGAAGCCCTCGGTGTGCGAGTTGACGAACGTTTCGTCGACATGGCCGCGATCCGCGAGCTGGACCAGCAGGCCGGAAAACAACGTCCCGTCCCGTCCCGGCGCCACGGAAAGATGCAGGCTGGCGGCCTCCGACGTCGCGGTCCGGCGCGGATCGATGGTGACGAGGCGCGCGCCGCGCCGCTCCTGGGCCTTCGCCATCCGCTGAAACAGGACCGGATGGCACCAGGCCGCGTTGGACCCGGTGAGCACCAGGAGATCGGCCTCGTCGAGATCCTCGTAGCATCCAG
Organism: Methylocapsa palsarum; assembly: GCF_900114285.1. Classification (GTDB taxonomy): domain Bacteria; phylum Pseudomonadota; class Alphaproteobacteria; order Rhizobiales; family Beijerinckiaceae; genus Methylocapsa; species Methylocapsa palsarum. The sequence goes on from NZ_FOSN01000018.1 coordinate 14,949, forward strand.
GCACCGTATCCGACCCGAAGGCGCGCTTGTGCCCGGCGACCGACGAGGACATGCAGAGCCGCGAATTGGTGTCGACATTGGCCGAACCGATGAAGCCCTTCATCAGCTTGTTGGCGACGTAATAATCTTCGGTGAGCAGCTGGCCGGAAAGGTAGAACGCGACCGCATCCGGTCCGTGCTCCGCGATGATGCGCCCGATGTTCGACGCGACATGATCGAGCGCCGCGTCCCACGTGGCGCGCGCGCCACGAACAACCGGATAAAGCTGTCTCGTCTCCAGCCCGAGGGTCTCCCCGAGAGCCGAGCCTTTGGAGCACAGGCGGCCGAAATTCGACGGATGCGCTTCGTCGCCCTCGATCGCCGCGCCGCCGGCGCCGTCAGGGGAGGCGAGCACCCCGCACCCGACGCCGCAATAGGGACAGATCGTCCTGACCGCCGCGCGTCCGAGGCGCGTTTCCGCCAGCGTGTTCACGCGGCCTCGCTCAATGACGACGCCGCCTGTCCGAATGCAAGGGTGTCCCGTATCGATTCAATCGACGCTCCGGAGCGGATCAGATCCTGATACCAGAGCCCGTCCACTGCGTCGCCGAACAGCACCGCGCCGACGAGGCGGCCGGCCTCGATCACCAGCTTCTTGTAGACGCCGGCGGCGGGATCCTCGAAGACGATCGCCTCGCGTCCCGCATCATTAAAATCGCCAGCTGAAAACAGTGCGACCCCCGCGATCTTGAGATTGGTGGCGAGCGTGGAGCCCGCGAAGGCCGCGCGGGAATCGCCGGTAAGACGCCGGGCGAGAACCTTCGCCTGTTCATACGCCGGCTCGACGAGGCCATAGGCGACGCCGCGATGTTCCGCGCATTCCCCGAGCGCGAAAATGTCGGCGTCGCTCGTCGCCATTGCGTCGTCGACGACAATCCCACGGTTGACGGCAAGTCCCGCCGCGCGCGCGAGGTCCGCGTTCGGCCGCACGCCCACCGCGCAGACGACGAGGTCCGCCTCGATCTGAATCCCGTTCTTGAGCGCGACGCCCTCGGCGCGATCCGTCCCGACGATGAAATCGGTTTCTGCTTCGAGCATCACCTCGACGCCCTTGGTCCTCATCGCCTCGGCGAGGAGCCGCGCGGCGGACGCGTCGAGTTGGCGCTCCATCAGGCGGTCCACGACATGGATCAGCGTCACCTTCACGCCGGCTTTCGCAAGACCATAGGCGGCTTCAAGACCAAGAAGGCCGCCGCCGATCACGGCGGCGCGGCGACCCAGCGCCGCTTCGCGAAGCATCGCGTCCACATCGCCCATGGTCCGAAACGTCATGACCCCTTGCAGGTCCATGCCAGGCCGCGGCAGCCGGATCGGATGCGAGCCGGTGGCGAACACGAGCTTCGAATAGGGAAGCTCCAGCCCGCTCTCAAGACGAACCGTCTTCGCGTTCCTGTCGACGCCGGCGACCGGGGAGCCATAAAGATTGGTGACGCCGCGGCCTTCCCACCATTGCGAGGGTTTCAGTTCGATGTCGGCGGCGGCGATCTCACCCGCAAGGACCGACGACAAAAGGACGCGGTTATAGGCGCGGAAGGGTTCCGCCCCGATCACGACGATCGCATACCGGCCGAGGGCCCGCGCCGACAGTTCATCGGCGAGGCGGGCCGCCGCCATCCCCTGCCCCACGATCACCAGTGGCTCGCTCATCGCAGCTCCGCTTCGCCGTGAGGACGGCGCTCTGGCGCTCTCACGCCGCCTCCACGAAATGCTGACGCTCGTAGAGAAATCTGAGAACGGATTCGCGCGCGCCGATGTAGGCGGGGTCGGCGGCCAGTTCGAGCCGCTCGCGGGGTCGTGGAAGCGGAACGGACAGAACCTCGCCGATGGTCGCCGCGGGGCCATTGGTCATCATCACGATCTGGTCGGACAGCAACACAGCCTCATCGACGTCGTGCGTTATCATGAGGACCGTATTGCCGAGCGAGCCGTGAATGCGCATGAGCGAATCCTGCAGATGCGCCCTCGTCAGCGCGTCGAGCGCGCCGAACGGCTCGTCGAGCAAGAGAACCTTCGGCTCCATCGCGAGTGCCCGGGCGATGCCGACGCGCTGTTTCATTCCGCCCGAGATTTCCGATGGACGCTTGTCCCTGGCATGGACCATCTGAACGAGCTCAAGATTGTGCATTGTCCAGTCGTGGCGCTGCGCCCGCGTCTTGGCGCCGCTGAACACTTTGTCGACGGCGAGGCGGACATTCGCGTAGACGCTGAGCCAGGGCAGAAGCGAGTGGTTCTGGAACACGACGGCGCGGTCCGGGCCGGGACTGTTGACCTCCCGGTTATCGAGAATGACGCCGCCAGTCGTCGCCTGCGTCAACCCCGCGACGAGATTGAGCATGGTCGACTTGCCGCAGCCCGAATGGCCGATGATCGAGACGAACTGGCCTTTCTCGACGCCAAGGTTGATGTCCCGCAGCACTTCGCTCTCAACGCCGCGGCGGGAAAAGGTCTTTCCGACCTGATCGATTTTAAGGTAGGGCTGGCTCATAGTCCTCTCGCTTAATTCTGTGTTGTGCTGCGCGCGACGATCGCGCCCAGTCCGCCGACGATGCGGTCGAGCGCGAACCCGACGAGGCCGATATAGGCCAGCGCCACGACGATGTCGGAGAGGCGCGACGAGTTCCAGGCGTCCCAGATGAAAAAGCCGATCCCGACGCCGCCGGTCAGCATTTCCGCGGCGACGATGGCGAGCCAGGAAAGTCCGATTCCGATCCGCAAGCCGGTGAAGATATAAGGCGCCGCCGACGGCAGCATGATCTTCCAGAAGAATTCGAGATGGTTCAGCCGCAGCACCGCGGCGACGTTGCGGTAGTCCTGCGGAATGTTGCGGATTCCGACCGAGGTGTTGATGAGAATCGGCCAGATGCTGGTGATGAAGATCACGAAGATCGCCGACGGCCGGCTGTCCCGGAACGCGGCGAGCGCGATCGGCAGCCAGGCCAGCGGCGGAACCGTGCGCAGGACCTGGAACACCGGATCGAGGCCGCGCATCGCGAGATCCGACTGGCCGATGAGCGTGCCAACGAGCACGCCGGCGACGGCGGCGAGGCCGAATCCATACATGACCCGCTGCAGCGAGACCAGCACCCGCCAGCCAAGACCGATGTCCTGGGTTCCGTAATCGAAGAACGGATGCACGATCAGATCGCGCGAATCTTTCCAGATTTGCGAGGGCGACGGCAGGGCGGAGCCGGGCCTGCCGCAGGCGATCTGCCAGACGATCAGAAGAAGGATAAGAGTGACGAGAGGCGGCAGCAGATAGGTGACGATCCATTGCCCGACGGGCGGCATGTTCGACAACGCACTGGGGGCGGGCCCGTTGTATTCGTGAGCCTTTTTCGCAGCAGGCGGCCGCGCGGGCGCCTCGTGGCCGGCCTCGGATTGAGGATCTTTGGAAATCGCCAAATCCATGATCGTCCCTTCCTTTCGAAACAAAATGTCGGTTCTGGCGGCCTGCGACTCGCCGTTCATTCAAGCGACGCGCTTGATCGCAAGGCTTGCGAGATAGGCGGATGGATTGGCGGGGTCGAAAACCTTGCCGTCGAAGAAGGTTTCCTTGCCTCTCGAGGACGTGGCGGGGACGTCCTTGCCCGCGACGCCAAGGGTCTTCGCGGCCTCGCGCCACAGATCCTCGCGGTTCACCTTGTCGACCATCGCCTTGATGTCGGTCGAAGGCGCATATTTGCCCCAGCGGATGTCCTCGGCGACGAACCAGGAATCGTGGCTCTTGAACGGATAGGAGACGCCGCCAGCCCAGAATTTCATCTGCAGACCGGTGTTTTTGGCGACCCGGCCATTGCCGTAATTGATGTCGCCCTTGAGACGGCCGAGGACGTCGGCGGGCGGCACATTGAACCATTGGCGGCGGCCCAGAATGTCAGCCATTTCCGCCTTGTTCTCCATCTTGTCGCACCATTGCTGGCCTTCCATCACGGCCATCAAAACGGCTTTGGCGGCCTTCGGGTATTTGTCGACCCAGGCGGCGCGCAGGCCGAGCGCTTTCTCGGGATGGTTTTTCCAAATTTCGCTGGTCGTGCACGCCGTGAAGCCGATTCCCTGATTGACGAGCTGCTCGTTCCAAGGCTCGCCGACGCAGAACGCGTCCATGTTGCCGACCTTCATGTTCGCCACCATCTGCGGCGGCGGCACGACGATGGTCGATACATCCGTATCGGGATCGATGCCGCCGGCCGCGAGCCAGTACCGGAGCCAGAGATCGTGGGTTCCGCCGGGGAAAGTCATCGCGACCTTCACCTCCTTGCCGGCGGCTTTTTTCGCGGCGAACGCGGCTTTCAGCGGAGCCGAATTGAGGCCGACCTTGATGTCTTTATATTCGTTGGCGACGGAGATCGCCTGACTGTCGTAGTTGAGCCGCGCCAATATATACATCGGCGTCGGCTGGTTGTTCTGGGTGACCTTGCCCGCCGAGATGAGATAAGGCATCGGCGACAGGATATGCGCCCCGTCGATTCCATTCGCCTCCGACCCGAGGACGATGTTGTCGCGGGTCGCGCCCCAGGACGCCTGCTTCGCGACCTCGGCGTCCTTCAGACCGAATTTTTCAAAAAACCCTTTTTCCTTGGCGATGATCAGCGGCGCGGAATCGGTGAGCGCGATATAGCCGAGAACAACCTTGCTGATTTCGGGGCCGTCGGCGGCCGCGAAGACGCCGCCCGGAAACGCGCTTTGCGCCGAATAGACAGCAAGTCCCGCCATCGCTTTGGCGGCGGAGCCGAGGGCGGCTCGCCGCGTCGCCTGCGCGGTCAACGGCGAGGACGCCTTCTGATCTGCGGCCTTGTCTGACATTCTGGAGCTCCGCTCAAAAAAAAGCCGCTGACCGCCGACGCTCGGTCAAGCGCGGGTGGACAGCGGCGTTGCTGATCACGGGCCCTTCATTGGACCCATATCACTCAAAGCGAATTTTATGCCGCTGGCGAACCAAGGGCCCGAAGAAGGCTGAATCCGCCCACGCGCGCCACGTCCGAGCTCCGTACAGGAACGCGCCCAAAACGCGCCCAAGCTGCCGGATTATAGCGAGAGACGACGGCGCGGCCTCGCGGACGACGCGAAGTCAGGGGCCGGGAGAAAGGTCAAGATCCAAGGGGAGGACGCTCGGCCCAGCGGGCGCGTCTCCAAGGTCAGGACGGTACACTGAAAGGGCAATTGCTTCGTTTTCGGGTAAACTGACTACCTGGTGGGCATCGACCATTTGCCGGAACAGCCAACGCGCGTGGTCGCGATTCGCCCGCGTCGCCTCCCGGTCGAGCCGCAGCGTCGCCAGCGGCGAAGCGCCGGACCGTGGCGCCAGGATATCCCGCAGCAGCGCGGCGGAAATGCGCGCCCATTCTTGCTGGGTGATTGCGGCCTTGACGAGAAGCTCGACCAGCGCATCGAGATGCGCGGGGTCGGCGCTCCAGTCAGCGGCCTCGCGGATCGCGGCTGAAAGGGCGCTGACGCATGGCCGGTTGGCGAGGGCGAAACCGGCCCGGAGCGCCAGCACCTTCTCGGGACAATTTGCGACGATCTCGCGGGAGGCGTGAAGGATTCGTCCGGCCCCCGCCTGCGCCGCGACAGAATTCCAGGGAGCGCCGACGCAAAACCCGTCGATCGACCCGTTCGCGAGGCTCGCCGCCATGAAAGGCGGCGGCGTCACCATCAGCCGCAAATCCGCGTCGGGATCGATGCCGCCCGCCGCGAGCCACAGCCGCAATTGATAATGGTGGCTCGAAAACGGAAACACATGCGCGAGCGTGAGGGGCGGACCGGGTTTTTGTCGACGACCGCAATGAGAAAGCCGGAGTTCATTCGCTAATCGGCGTTTCGGCGCCGCCGTTCCTTCGAGATTAGACGTCCAACTCTCACGCGGCGAACGCCCTCATCGGCGTCGCCCCGGGCAGCGGAACCAAACGCATTTTCTTGAATTCATCGACACATCGGAACGCCAATTGCTCATCAGATCTCTGAAACAGGTCGGGCGTTGAGGATGCCGATTGCGCATCCAGCATAGAGGATCGATTTTTCGACGCAAACGGGAGTTTCAGCGCTGCTTTCGGCCAGGAGACTGGCGTCCTTGCAAGGAGAGGTAATGAACATGATTGCTCCTGGCCTCTTGGCGGCCGTCGCCATCGTCGCCATCTCTTCTCTCGTCGGGCGATGACGCGCCGGCCTCCGATGGCAGTGGCGATCTCCGTCATGGACGGACTTTTCTCGATCTGATCCAGACTGTCGCGGCGATTCGAACTCTTTCGCGTCACGGCGAAGTCTTTGACCTACGACCGAGCACCTCTCGACTAACCATCCGCCTCAAGGGGCACGAATATGGATAGTCTTCATCACGCAAAGCAAGTCCCAGGCAGGGGCTTTCCTCCCGGCGGGGATGCTTCGTACAGGAACGCGGACTGGACCGTCCCTCAGCGCTTTGACGCGTATTCCGACGTCGAGCATCAGACCTGGACAACTCTTTACGAGCGCCAGGCTGATCTTCTCCCCGGACGCGCTTGCGACGAATTTTTGCGCGGCCTCGACGCGCTTGACCTTCACGGAGCCGGAATTCCTGATTTCGAGCGATTGAACGCGCGCCTCGCCGCCCTGACGGGCTGGCGCGTCGCCGCTGTCCCCGGTCTCGTTCCTGACGAGGTTTTTTTCGAACATCTGGCCAACCGGCGCTTTCCGGCGAGCACCTTCATCCGCGGCGCCGATCAACTCGATTATCTCCAGGAGCCGGATGTCTTTCACGATGTCTTCGGGCACGTTCCCCTCCTCGCCGACCCCGTATTCGCCGATTACCTCCAGGCTTACGGGAAAGGCGGCCTTCGCGCCGCAAGGATGCGGCGGCTGCACAACTTGGCGCGGCTTTACTGGTACACCGTTGAATTCGGGCTTGTCCAAACGCCATCGGGCCTGCGCGTCTATGGCGCGGGCATCCTGTCTTCAAAGGCCGAAACGATCTACGCGATCGAGTCGCCGGCGCCCCATCGCATCGGCTTCGAGCTCGAGCGGGTCATGCGCACGCCTTACCGGATCGACGACCTCCAGCAGGTCTATTTCGTGATTTCCTCGCTGCGCAGCCTGCTTGAGTCCACTCTCAATACCGATTTTCTGCCCTTATACGAGCGCCTGGCCGGGCTCTCGGATATAGAGATTCAGGCGATCGAACCCGGCGACGCGCTGTTTGGCCCGCGCTGCGCCGATTGAACACGCCCCCAACCGAAGCTTGAGCCGATCCGCTTGCTCCTTTCCCTCGTTCGTGGCATAAATCCACGATTAGGCTGTCATCGGAGATCGGTCATGATCCCAGGAAAAATTATCGCTGGGCTTCTTGGGGCCTTTGCGGGAGCGCTTTGTTTCGCCTCTGCGGCGAGCGCTAACTCGCTGGGGAGCGTGGAAGGAATGCCGTTTTTTGGCCGCCCCTATCCATATGGCTTTGTTTATCACCGAGCTCCGTCCGAATGTTACGAGATTCGTCCGGTGGATACGCCCGACGGTCCCAAACTGATGGAGACCTGGATTTGCGATGCGCCGGTGAGCGCGCGTTATTGACGGCGGCCGTCGCTTCTTCCGAGCGTCCGGGACGAAGTCGACCTTGTATTCGAATCGCCGGATTCGAATCGGTCCAGATGGCTGTTTTGATTCGCGCGGACGCTAGCCTCACTCAAGTATAATTGGCCCTTAAAGTATAGATGCGTTCCCGCGCGTTCGCTCTGAACGCGGAATCGCCCCAGATTCATAAGCTTGAGTCCTATTCAGATCGGTCAGAACGAACCCGCCTGATCGAAATTTACTCTAGCGTTTTCCTTCGGCGAAAAATGGATCGAAGCGAAAACCTTGCAAAAAATTAAGTTGCTCACATCGCGAAAAGCGACAATTTTACCCTGGAGCATATTCCGATCGGATTGAATCAATCCCATCGACAAGACTATGCTCGAGCTTTTGACTCTGGAGCGATTTCTGATCGATCGCATGACTTCATGCGATCGAAAGCGCTCTAGCGCAAGCCAAAGTGATCATAGCATTTTAGCGAGAAGATTCGGGTGTTGTTATTGGCGTCAAAGAAATAAAGACTGTTTCTATTCATCATAATTGTCTTTTTCGCCATAATCTGCTAATTGGAAATCCGGTGCGTTCGATTTGACGCAGTCCGCCTTTTGCGATGCCTCTTTAAGTTTGCGCGTTTTGAGCTTCGGCGGGAACATCAGCCTTTATCCCGGCAAGAACCGGCCTCCTTAAGCGAACCGAGGTCAAGGGCGCCAAGCATTTGGACCGGGAAACAGGTGAATTCCTTTTCCGAATATGTTATTGCAACGCAACATCAGATTTTACGACTGAGAGTGAACAAAGATGCTGCAAATCAATAAGCGACCGCCGCTCTCGAACCCCAATTCCGGAAAGATGGCGGCGCCGCTTTTTGAGGGCGTCAACTTCGCCATTAAAACGCTTCGGCGGCAGCTCCCGATCGTCTCGGTCATCATGCTGTGCAGCCTGGCTCTCGCCCTGCTCTATCTCTTCAATACGCCGCCCATGTTCACCGCGGAAGGAGCAATGGTGATCGATACGCGCAAGGTGCAGATTCTGCAAATGGGCGCGCAGAATCAATCAGTTCTTGGCGACCTCCAGATCGACGCGTCAACCGTTCAAACGCAGGTCGAGGTGTTGAAGTCGGACAACATCGGCCTTGCGGTCATCCGCAAACTCAAGCTGACCGAGGATCCGGAATTCGTGGGTCCGGGCAAAGGGATTATAAGCCGAATCTTGCGATTTGTCCTCGGCGCCGGCGCCCCACCGACCGAGTTTGATCTCGAACAGTCTGCGCTGCAATATTTCAACGGCCAGCGAACGGTCACCCGCGAGGGTTTGACTTATGTCATCGAGATCGGATTCACCTCGCAAAACCCTGAAACGGCGGCGAAAGTCGTTAATGCGATCGTCGCCGCCTATGTCGACGATCAATTCGACTCAAAATATCAGGCCGCGCGGCGCGCCGGCGACTGGTTGATGGAGCGCGTCACCGAACTGCGCGGACAGGCTTCCGCAGCCGAACGCGCCGTAGCGGATTTCAAAGAAAAACATAACCTCGTCAGCGTCGATCCCAGCGGCAGGCTGATCAACGACCAGCAGCTCGGCGAGGTCAGCAGCCAGCTCATCATCGCAAGGGCCGCAACCGCAGAGGCGAAGGCGCGGCTGGACCGGATCCTCGCCGTGATGAGCCAGGAGGTGCCAGACGCTTCGGTGGCCGATGCGCTCAAGAGCGAAGTCATTATCAAGTTGCGTCAGCAATACCTTGAACTCGCCCAGCGCGAATCGATTTTTTCGCAGCGCTATGGCCCAAACCATCTGGCGACCATCAATCTGCGCACCCAGATGCAGGAGTTGCGACGCAGCATCAGCGATGAGATGCGCAAGATCGCCGGCAGTTTCAAGAGCGATTATGAGATCGCGCTGACGCGGGAGAACAGTCTGAAGGGCAGCCTCGCGAATGTCGTGACCGACGCCAACACCTCCGGTCAGGCGCAGATTCAGCTGCGCGAGCTCAAAAGCAGCGCGGACACGGCGCGCACGCTCTACGACAATTTTCTGGCCCGCTACATGGAGACCGTTCAGCAGCAGGATTCGGCTCCGATCTCCGAAACGAGATTGATCAGCCCCGCAGTCCCGCCGGACAGGAAGAGTTCGCCCAAAACGATGACGACATTGCTGATGGCGATTTTCGGGGGCGGCGCGCTGGGTTTTGCGGTCGCCTATCTGCGCGAGGCGTCTGACGGCGTCCTGCGAACCTCAGACCAGGTCGAAGACATCCTGCATGTGAATTGTCTCGCGATGGCTCCGTCCCTGAAGCCGCCGAAGGGAGCGTTCGCCTCAGCTTCGCCGCAACTCGCAGGATCAGGGGCAGGATCAGGAAACGAGTTTGACGGCGATTTTGATCAGGGCGTCGCGCCGTTCGACTATTACAACCATGTGGTGACGGCACCGTTTTCCCGTTACGCCGAGGCCGTGCGCTCGATCAAGATCGCGGCGGACCTGAACGGCGCCCTGAAATCCCACAAGGTCATCGGGTTGACGTCGACGTTGCCGAACGAAGGAAAATCAACGCTCGCCAGCAATCTGGCGCATTTGATCGCGGATGCGGGCGGCAGCGTCGTTCTTGTCGACGCGGACCTGCGCAGCCCGTCTTTATCGAAATATTTCAGTCCAGACGCCGCCGGGCTGATAGAGGTCGTGATTGGCAATATTCCGCTGGACGCGGCCATCGCCAAAGTTTCCGGCGGCAAGCTTGATTTTCTTCCGGCCGGCGCAACCTCAAGGTTGCCGCATACGAATGAGATCCTTGCTTCCGCCGCGATGAAGAAGCTGATCGACGCCCTGCGCGCCCGGTACGATTATATCATCGTCGATCTGTCTCCGGTGGCGCCGATCGTCGACGTGCGGACGACAGGACATATCATCGACACTTATGTTTATGTCGTCGAATGGGGCAAAACAAAAGTCGACGTCATCGAGCGCGGGCTTTCCGAGGCCCAGAGCGTGTACGACCGCTTGCTCGGCGTCGTGCTGAACAAGGTGGATATGTCCGCTCAGAGCCGTTACGAGCGCTACCACGGCAATCATTATTACCGGAAATATTACTCCAAATACGGCTATGTCGAATAGGCTGAGCCGCTGTTTTGTTCAGGACGGCCTTTGAAAAAAGGCGGTCCTTTTCAGCGGCGGAATCCGGGTCGCGGCAAGCCTGGGTTGGATTTGTCTCGCTCGAACCTTGCCTTGCCCGAACATGGACATTCCAGGGCGTCTGATCGAAACTCGATCGGGAAGCATTGGTGGGGGAGGTAGGACTCGAACCTACGAAGGCTTAGCCAGCGGATTTACAGTCCGCCCCCTTTGCCGCTCGGGACACTCCCCCAAAGCCCCTTGAAAGAGGCGATCGTGGTAGCGCTTATGCGAACCGGACCTTCCCATGTCAACCGGAAATCTCCGCAAGGGGGTACAAGGGACGCGTCAGCGCTGCGGGAGCGCGAATTCCTGATTGCGAACCGGAGCGTCATCCGCCGCGCTTCCAGCGGAGCAGCTTCTTTTGTCTCGCTATAAATCGGGCGGCTCACGCCGAAAACCGGGTGACGGCGTCTCCCGTCGCGCCCCGCTCCAGAAGGACGGAGTGAAAGCCCCGGGGACCCGCGTCGCGCCGGACAACGCCTCTTTCACGCCGGCCGCAAACGCCTCTGCTTCCGTCACGACGTTCCGGCGCGCGGGGGCCGGCCTCGCCGTGCTGTTTGGTTTTCACGCCGTGCGCGAGGTCTTGCGACGCAATCGTCGCGAGATTTTCGATCTCTACGCCACCCCTGCCGCGGCTGAACGGCTTGGCCCGGAAATCGCGGCGAGGGCGCTCAAGCCCAAACTCGTGGAGGCCGAGACTCTGTCCCGACGATTGGGCGCCAACGCCGTCCATCAGGGCGTCATGATCGAAGTCCGCCCCCTTCCTGATCTCGACATCTCGGAAATCGCGTCAAACAGCGGCCTGATCCTCGTTCTCGATCAGATCACCGATCCGCATAATGTCGGCGCGATTTTGCGCACCGCAGCGGCCTTCGCCGTGGACGCCCTCGTGACCACCGACCGCCACGCGCCGGAAATGACGGGAGTCCTGGCGAAGGCGGCGTCAGGGGGGCTGGAACATGTCTCGATCGTCAGCGTCGTCAATCTGGCCAGAACGCTCAAAAAGCTGGGCGAAATGGGCTATTGCCGCATTGGACTCGACTCGTCCGGCCCTGTAGCCCTCACCGAGGCTCAGATCGCCCGCCCTGTCGCGCTCGTGTTGGGCGGCGAAGGCAAAGGGATCAGGCGTCTCACCCGCGAAAATTGCGACCTTGTCGTGCGCCTGGACATGCCGGGCGCGATCAAAAGTCTCAATGTGTCGAACGCCTGTGCTGTCGCGCTGGCGATGCTGCAGACGCGTCCGCCGCAATAGACCGCAAGCCTCGAGACGACTTATTTCTTCCCAGACTCATTCCTTCCAAACTCACTCCTTCTCGTCAAAACCTCGATCCGCAGGCGACGATCCTCGATCTTTAGCAGGCAAGGCCTCCGGAACCGGGTCATACCCGGACGTTCCCCATGGATGGCAGCGGCAGACGCGCTTCAGCCCAAGAACGCCGCCCGTCCAAAGTCCATGCCGGCCGATCGCCTCGTCCATATAGGCCGAACAGGTCGGCAAATGCCGGCAATAGGACCCGACGAGCGATGAGAACGTCAGCTGGTAGGTCCGGATCGCCAGATGCGCCATCGTGCGGCCGAGGCTGGAAAGTCGAATCATCCTTAACAAGCGGTTTTCCCGTCTGGCCATTGCGCGATTTCGACCGGGAGCAATCGTTGCGGCGAAGCGATCGTCATCGGGTGTTGCATGTATGCACTGGCAGGATCGAAAACAGAGGGTCATAGTCCGGACGCTGATTTGTCTTGAACGCTCCAGGTGCCGCTTTGTCCTTGATCAAAAGCTTGGCTGTCGCAAATTTTCTCGCAATGTCCGCCGTTGCGGCCAACGCGGCTGATGTCGCCCCTTCTCCTGCGCCTGTCGAGGGCTGGACGGTGACGCTGGGGCTTGGCCCCCAGGTCGTGACGTCATTTCCGGGAGCGCAGACGGTCAGGGTCTGGCCGACGGGCAATTTTGCGTATCGTAAACCCAATGAACCGGCGCCTTTTGTCGCTCCGGACGACGGATTCGGCATCGCGCTCCTGGATTTTGGCTGGATCAAGGCGGGACCGGTCGGCCGCATCATGTCAAATCGCGGCCTCAGCGACGGCAACGGAAATTTCTACGGGCTGCGAAACGTCAACTGGACGCTGGAGCTCGGCGGCTTCCTTGATGTTTACCTTTCGGAACATCTGCGGACCCATCTGGAACTGCGTCAGGGCGTCAATGGCCACGATGGTCTTGTCGGCAATGTCGCGATCGACGCGATCCAGAAATTCGACGCCTTCACCTTCTCGATCGGCCCGCGTCTGGCACTTGGCAATAGCCAGTTCATGCAGTCCTATTTTTCGGTCTCGCCCTCCGAGGCTCTCGCGAATGGCAAGGTCTATCCCTACCAGGCCTATGGCGGCGTGACCTCGTTCGGCGGCCTCGCGACAGTCAAATACGATTTCGATCCGTCCTGGAGCGCCACTCTTTTTGGCGGCTACGACCGGCTGATGAACAGCGCGGCCGCCAGCCCCATCCCGAACAGGCTTGGTTCGCTCAACGAATACACGGGCGGCGTGATAATCGCTTATTCGTTCAATTTCAAAGGGATCGGCATCCTCGGATTTTAGGGGCGCCAATTCGGCCGGGATTATCTCGCTCCGGCGCGCTCCATGAGTTCGATCTGGTTCACGCAATCAACCGTGGCCTCGAACGTCAACAGGGTTGACGCGTGACGGGACTTGAAATCACGGACCGGCTCGAGCGCGCCAACCTCCGCCCATTTTCCATCTGGCGGCGGCCCGTTGTCTTTCAACATCGCCCGCACCTCCTCGCAAAGCTCCCGCAATTCAGCGGCGCTGGCCCCGATCACATTGCGCGCCATGATCGACGCGGCGGCTTGACCGAGGGCGCAGGCCTTCACGTCATGCGCGAAATCGGTCACTTTGCCGTCCTGCATCACGAGATCGACGATCACCGTCGATCCGCATAATTTCGAATGCGCCTTCGCGCTCGCCCCTGGCTCCGCCAGCCGTCCCTGCCGCGGAATGTTTCCTGCAAGCTCCAAGATGCGGCGATTGTAGACGTCAGTCAGCATTGGCTCGCTCGAAAATAAATGTTCAGGTGAAGGCGCACGCACACTATATAGGTTTCGAGGCCCGTCCGATCAAATCAGGCCGAGCTTCATATCGTTTGGTCCGGACAAACGTCCGTCCGGCGCTCTCCCTCCGGGAGCATGGCCAGGGACGCTCATTCAAACTCCAGGAGGCGCCACATGGATGACGTGGTTAAGTCCTTGTTCGAACGTCCTCAGCCCCAGTTAGATCAATCGCCTCCGCCGCGGCCAAGCCGCGAGGAAGCGGAGGCCGCCGTCGAGGTGCTGTTGCGCTGGACCGGCGACAATACCTCCCGCGAGGGTCTGCGCGATACGCCGAAGCGCGTGGTCAAGGCCTTCGAGGAATTCTTCTCAGGGTATCATGAAGACGCGGCGAGCGTCCTCGAGCGGATGTTCGAGGAAGTTCATGGCTACGACGACATTGTCCTCGTGCGCGACATTCCCTTCACGTCGCATTGCGAACATCACGTCGTGCCGTTTTTCGGCGTCGCTCATATCGCCTATTACCCGTCCGAACAGGGCGTCGTCGGACTGTCCAAACTCGCCAGGCTGGTCGATGTTTTCGCGAAAAGACTGCAGACCCAGGAGGCGTTGACCGCCCAGATCATCGGCGCGATCGATCTGCACCTGCGGCCGCGAGGCTGCGCGGTCATGCTCGAAGCCGAGCATATGTGTATGTCCATGCGCGGAGTCCGCAAGCAGGGTGCCGAGACGATCACCTCGCAATTCACCGGCGTCTTCCGTGACGACCCGGCCGAACAGGTCAGATTCCTGTCCATGCTGCGTCGCGGAAAGTGAACGGACGACAGAAACAAAGATGAGCGAGAACCACGCATTGGAGGAAGGCGCGGATTTCACGCCGCGATTCGACGAAAACGGCCTTATCACGTGCATTACCAGGGCGTCCGGCGACGGAGAGGTGCTGATGCTGGCCTATATGAACGCTGAAGCGTTGCGGCTGACCCTTGAAACCGGCGTCGCGCATTATTGGTCCCGTTCACGTAAAAGTCTCTGGCGCAAGGGCGACACGTCGGGGCAAATTCAGACCGTCAAGGAAATCAGGACCGATTGCGATCAGGATGCTCTCCTTCTGACCGTCGAGGCGGCCGGAGACGGAGGCGCGTGCCATACCGGACGCCGCTCGTGCTTTTACCGCAAGGTCATCGCTGACGGCCCGAATGTTCGCTTGATGATCGAGGCCTGATCGCAATTTTGTTCGCCGCCTCGCGGCTCGCGGAAGGAGCGATTTCATGAAAAAAGTCTATCTGGCGTACCTGCTTCTGTTCGTCATCGTCGCCATGCTTCTCGTGGCGGCGCTCATGCCGGCGGGCGCCGGGTCGATGTGACGCGCCCAAGCGGCGCGCTGAGCTGAGCGGTCCTTGATTCCACCAAAATTTAATCCATTTCTATGGGTACGGATCTGGTTGATTTGGGACGCGCCAGTTTGAGACGCGCCAGAACGCGAAACGGCGGCGGGCCAAGGGGCGGCGGGCGTCACACTCGAAGGCATGAAGACGCCGCCTTTTAATGTTTGATTGAGATCGCCGATTCTATCACGGCCGCCGCGAATTTATTTTCGTGAACGCGAGAGTTCTTGAAGAATTGTCAACGCAGGAGGGGAGACAGTCTGGAGGTGTAGGACGTGTTCAAGAAAGCGAAGGATTTCGGT
Source organism: Methylocapsa palsarum (assembly GCF_900114285.1). Lineage (GTDB taxonomy): Bacteria > Pseudomonadota > Alphaproteobacteria > Rhizobiales > Beijerinckiaceae > Methylocapsa > Methylocapsa palsarum. Next base: position 30,435 of record NZ_FOSN01000018.1, read on the forward strand.
CCGGACGCGCAGAAGGTCGTTCGTATCCGCCGTGGCTCTCACCTGAAAGTCGGGGACTTGCATTCAAAGAACGAAGATCTGCATCCCGCGTTCGACCCCAGGTCGGAAGAACGACGCCCGAGGGTTGAGGAGTTGCACCCGGCGAGTTCTCGGACGTCGCACCATGACTCGAGCGATCTCCACCGCCACCGCGCGAAAGCTCATTCGGTTCTTCGCACCGGAAACTTAAAGATCGGAATCGCCCTCGGGGCCGGCGCGGCGCGCGGCTGGTCTCACATCGGCGTCTTGCGTGAACTCGCCGATCACGGGATTCATCCCAACGTCGTCGTGGGCACCTCTATCGGCGCCGTGGTGGGCGGCTGCTACGCTGCTGGCGGCCTCGACGATGTCGCGAATTTCGCGCTTGGCCTGACCAAGCAGCGGGTCGTCGGAATGATGGACGTGTCTTTTTCCGGCGTCGGCCTTCTCGGAGGAGGCAAGCTCCGGCATCGCCTTGAGCAGGTGCTGGCGGGACGCCGCATCGAAGACCTTGACCGGCGTTTTGGCGCCGTGGCGACAGAGGTCGGCACCGGTCATGAAATCTGGCTGACAAAAGGTGACGCGGCGACCGCGATCCGCGCCTCCTATGCCTTGCCGGGCATTTTCGAACCGGTTCAGATCAATGGCCGCTGGCTGTTCGACGGCGCCCTCGTCAATCCCGTTCCCGTCACGGTTTGCCGGGCGCTCGGCGCAGAACTGGTCATCGGCATCAACCTGATCGGCGACAATTCATTTCGCGGGTCGGTCATCGACGATCGCCTTTCAATCGAGCCGGCGCTGGAACATCTTTCCGAAAAGCCCTCGAACCCGCTCACCCTGAAGGCGCGGCTTTTCGGTGGAATGCGGGGCAATTTTCGGCGGCTTTTTGGACGTCGCGAGGATGGCGCGCCGGGCATCGCCAGCGCCATGATGGACGCGTTCAATATCGCGCAGGGCAGGATATCGCGCTCGCGCCTCGCGGGCGATCCGCCGGACGTGATCGTCAACACGCGCCTCAGCAAGATCGGCCTGTTCGATTTTCACCGGGCCGACGAACTGATCGAACTGGGACGCGAGGCGACTCGCCGCGCGATCCCCGAGATCGCCGATCAGATCGCGATGACGCCTTTGAGCGAAGCCGAAGCGTCGTAGAGCATATTTTGGGCCTCAAGCCGTCGCGATATATTCGCGCAAAGCCTGATGCTCGTGCTCCATTTCCTCGAGACGATATTTGACGATGTCGCCAATCGAGACGAGACCCACGAGCCGGCCGTCCCGGAGAACCGGAAGATGCCGGAAACGGTCCTTGGTCATCCGCTCGACGGAGGCGCGCACGCATTCGCCTTCGTGAGTGGTGTAGACGTTTTTGGTCATGTGCGCGGCGATCGGATCATTCAGCGCGCTGGCGCCGTGGTCGCTGATCGCGCGAATGATGTCGCGCTCGGAAAGAATGCCAACGACGCCGCCGCGCGCATCCGTGACGACGACAGCGCCGATTTTGTGGAACCTCAGTTTCTCGGCGGCCTGGACCAAGGTCGCGCTTGGTTGAGTGGTGATGATCTCCCGGCCTTTGGATGCAAGAATACGCGCAATCGTCATGCGTTCCTCCGTAAAAAAGCGGGCGCCGGCTTTAGCAGGCTTATTGTTCGCCGTGCTGGGACGGCGGTCTTGAACCGCGGAAGAATGCGCCCGTTCCAGCGTCTTCGCAAGCGAGACCGCCGCCAGTCAAATCGATGCGGACAAATCGATACTGTCAGAACGTAAAGGGGTCTAGAATCGCGGCTCGGCGAAAGCGTCGCCATGCGCCTTGGCTGAGACGGCTTCAAAACGCCCGTTCGCCTCGTCGAGGGCCAGCAGCTTGCCTTCAGCTATGCTGAAATAGGCGCCGTGAAGGCTAAGATCGCCTTGTTTCTCGCGCGCGGCGATCGCCGGAAAACTCCGCAGATTTTCCAGCCCCTGCACAATCGACGCAAGCGCGAGCCGTTCGCAATAATCATCGAGGGGCAGGCTCGTGGGCCCGATCTTCTCGGCGGCCGCGCCGATGAGGCTGATCCACTTGCCGATGAAATCGCCCGAAGACAGCGGCCTTTTGGTCGGATCGAGCGCGTTTTCCGCGAAGGCGCGCACGCCGCCGCAACTGGCGTGCCCGAACACCACGACATGCTCGACCCCAAGGCCAAGCACGGCATATTCGAGGGCCGCGGATGTGCCATGGAGATCATCATTGGGCGCATAGGGGGGAACCAGATTGGCGACATTCCTCACAACGAAAATCTCGCCCGGGCCCGCGTCGAAGATGACTTCGGGGGACACGCGCGAATCGCAGCACCCGATCAGCATGATGCTCGGGTTCTGCCCTTTCGCGGCCAGCTGGTGAAAACGGCTTTGTTCGCGCGCAAACCGGCCCGTCAAAAAGGATTCGTAACCAATGACCAGCCGCTCCGGCAGGTGCAGATCGATCGAGGTGTTTGCTGAGGGCGCCGGCATGTCTAGGTTGAGACCCCTTTAAACGGCGAAGGCGCCGGAACTGGCTATAGAACACAGGGCGTCACAGCCGGTCAATTCGCGGGATTTTTGTTCAAAAATTGCGAGTGGTTAAACCGTGACGATTCCATTTGTGGCGAAAAGCTCGAATCGCCGCTCTCTGATCTGGCGGATCAATTTTGATCCGCAGTCCATCAAACATGAGCGCGCGGTTCCGCAAGGACGCCTCAAGCACGTTTGATCCGCTCGCGCCAGTTGTGGGGCGAAAGCATTTCACCATATAACTTTTCCATAAGGAAAGCCGATGCCAAAGATCACGATCTATACGACAGCCGCCTGTCCATATTGCCTTAGCGCCAAGGATCTCTTGCGCCGCAAGCGCCTCGATTTCACCGAGATTCCCGTTGACGGCGATCCCGCGGACCGACGGAAGATGAGCGAACGGGCGGGCGGAAGCACGACAGTCCCGCAAATCTTCCTTGGCGACCGCCACATTGGCGGCTGTGACGAACTCTATGAACTGGAACGGCTCGGCAAACTGGATGTGCTGCTCGTCGGCGCGGACCATGATTAAGTTCTCGCTGGTCTGCGCCAAGGGACACGAGTTTATCAGCTGGTTCCGCAATGGAGCGGCCTATGAGTCCCAGACTAAAGCTGGGCTTATCTCCTGTCCGGAATGCCAGGAGACAATCGTCAGGAAAGCGATCATGGCGCCGGCCATCGCCGTCACGCGCCCCGGTGAGATCAAGGATCCGTCGGCTTCGTCCGAATCAACGCCTGGGCCGCTGCTCGGCGAGGACGATCGAACCCTCCGGGCGGCCGTCGAGGAACTGCGGTCGAGGATCCTCGAACATTCCGATGACGTCGGCGCGGACTTCCCAAGGGAAGCGCGAAAAATCCACGACGGCCTCGTCAGCGAACGCGCGATTCATGGAAGAGCAAGTTACGAAGAAGCTCGCGCCTTGATCGAGGATGGAATTCGGATTCTCCCGCTTCCTACTCTCCCCGAGGATTTTCATTAGTCTTTGCGCCAGTCTTTGCGATGGAAGCGCTTTTCAACAGACCCTCAGGCGGCATGCCCGAAAGCACTTGTGTTTCCGCAACATCATGATCCGGGACATCTTTATAATCGGCCCTGGGCAATCCCCGCCGGGCGTCGGTCGAACACGCTCTCTCTTTCGTTTAAATAACGATCTCAAGCAGCGAATTTTCTCGTCTCATAGGCGGCGTAACGAACCTCGGAATCCGTAAGGACCGAGGTGATGACCAGATGGATCAGCTTGATCACGTCCTCGCGGCAGGTCGCGACGTTATCATTCCAGCGCGTATAGGTATAAGGATAGTTATACTTTTCGAGAAGCACTTCAGAGATCTTTTTCTCGAAGTACGGAAAGTAAAATTCCTCATTCCCCGGATCGATTGTGCGCCAGGCTTTCACGAGAGCGCCGGACAGGCAATAGCAAGCCGCGTCCTGACTGTCAGGGCTGCACAGATGGCCCTTGGTGTCCCGGGCCATCGTATATTTGTTCCACCCTTTGCCTTCGAGAAGCCGGCGGGTTTCCATCAGTACTCTAATAATGTTCTCGTTGTTGGTCATCTCAGCCTCTGTAGAAAACGAGCCGTCAGGGCGATAAATTGCCAAAGCCTGGACCAGAGAAGCTGACCGCTTTCTGATTCATGATAACTTTTCATAAATAATATTTTTCAGTATAAATCTATCAGGGATAGTTTTAATCAGATGCTCGCGAACATGTTTTATTCGTTATCGCCCCCCTGATCTACCTTTAGACTGATCCGACAAAAAGACCCATTTGCGGAGTCAAAGCGCCGAACTTTCACAACACTTTTATTTTTAACTTAGGAAGCGCGATGAACTTCCGATCTGTCGTTGTCGTACAGATAGGAGGCGGTCAAGTTCAGCAAAATCAACTTTTAGTGTACGCAATTTCTCGCTTTTGACAGCGGCTTTGCGTGATTCAACTGTAACGTGCAAGGTTCGCCGACGGTAAAGCCTTCTCGTGACGGCCTTCGCCTGGGCGCTTTTTTGTTGGGCTGTGTGTATTCACACGACCAGGACCAAGATGTGCGTTGACGCACACAGCCCTTTCCCAGCCGCCGGGACGACGCGGTCGAGACAGGGATCGCGCAAGAGATTGAGAGACGATGATCGTTCCAAGGCTTGACGAACGCATGTGCATGTTTCAATGAAACGAGTCTGATCCAGAGCGTCCAAGTCCGCCAGCGCGCAGAGGCGCCGCTGGCCGCGGACGCTGAAACAGGCGTGCCGCCCAATGCTCTGCCGATTGGTGAAGGCGCAAGGAACAGCGCAGGAAGTCGGCACCCGGTTGTCGCCTTGATCTGGAAACCGCGCCTCCCCGGCGTCTCTCACGAGCTGACGCGCCCCTTCATTCCAAAAGGCGTAAGGGTTTACGCGATCGGCGATATCCACGGCAGGGCTGATCTGCTCGCCGAGATGTTCGAGCGGATTGACGCGGACCTCGCCGAAAACCCGATCGCCGATCCCATTCATATTTTTCTGGGCGATTATATCGATCGCGGGCCGGAGTCCGCGGCGGTTCTCGACCTGCTGATCAAGCGGGGCCTCGCCTATCCGACGAAGTGCCTGAAAGGGAACCACGAACTCTATTTGATGGAGTTTTTTGAAAATCCCGAGATTCTCAGGATTTGGGGACAATACGGCGGCCTGACGACGCTCCTCTCCTATGGACTCCAGCCGAGCATGAACGCGAGGCCGCAGGAGCAGGAGGATCTTTCGTTAGCGCTCAGGCGCGCCATGCCTAAAGCTCATCTCAAGTTCTTGTCGGACCTACCGCTGTCCGTGACGTGCGGCGATTTCTTTTTCGTCCATGCCGGGGTCCGCCCGGGATCGGCGTTGTCGCGCCAGCGGGAGGAAGATATGCTGTGGATCAGAGATGATTTTCTGGAAAGCGACGAAATTTTTGAAAAAGTCATCGTGCATGGACACACGCCGGTGATGGAGCCTCAGGTGCGAAAAAACCGCATCAATATCGACACCGGCGCCTACGCGACAGGCCGCCTGACCTGTTTGAGGCTGGAGAGGGACCAAATCACCTTCCTCTAGAGATGGCCTCTAAAGCTGGCCTCTAGAGCGCTTTCCGATCGCATGACGTCATGCAATCGATCAGAAATCGCTCCAGAGTCAAAAGCTTGAGCATAGTCTTGTCGATGGGATGGATTCACTCCCATCGGAATATGCTCTAGATCTGGCCTGTTTATTGTTTTGGTCCATCGGATCAAGGCTCGACGCGGCGTCATGCGGTTCATTCAGGGACACGGCAATAGAATGCGGTCATCCATTCCTGTTCAGGGCGCAAGTTTCCATTCCCCCGACGCCATGCCGGGACTCATGGCTCCCCCCAAGAACCTCCGCGCCGCGCTGTTCGCTTTCGGGGTCCTGCTCGCACTGGGCGGGGGCTGGAATCTCGTTCCGCAAATCCTGAGCCCGAGAGACATCGGACTTGCGTCCGATCGAGAAGCCGCCATGGCTCTGGAGTCTGACTTCCCCCGAGCTCTTTGGGCGGCCCGCACCGCGCAGATCCGCGGCGATCTGTGGGCAAGCGCCGCCTTTGCGGAGTCCAGCCTGCTTTGGCTCGATCGATCGGCCCCTTTGAGCGGCGCGGCGCTGGAACGGGTTCAAAGGGCGCGGGCCAATGCCGAAGCCGCGCTCGCGCTCGCGCCGATCAATGGCGGGGCCTGGCTTTTTCTCTCCGCCCTGCCCTCTGGATCCGCCGACCCGAATGACGCGGCGCGCGTCGCCACCTTGCTCGAAATGTCCTATTTCACGGCGCCCTCGGATGTGGACATTGCGCCCCGCCGCCTGGAGCGCGCAGCCGCATCCGGCGCGCTTTCGGATCCCGATCTTCGCGAGTTCGTCAAAGGCGACATCCGCGTCTTGCTCGCGGGCAGGCCGCCGTTGACACGGCCGATCATCGCCGCTTATCGAAACGCGTCGCCGCAGAATCAGCCGATCTTCGGATCTCTCGTGATGGACGTCGATCCCGTTTTTGGTCAATCGCTGCGCTCCGGATCAACGAAATGAACCTGACCGTTCTGCGATAGGGGTCGGCGTCGTAGGCGGTTTCCGGGCCACTCAAGGCTAGGCCGCCGACGCGCGCGAATCCGCAACCGCTTCCATTGAATTCAAAAAGGGGCCGTCACGATGAATAAAATCAAAGTCGCCAATCCGATCGTCGAACTCGATGGCGACGAGATGACCCGAATCATCTGGCACCACATCCGCGAGAAACTCGTCAAAGCCTATGTCGACGTCGATCTCGAATATTACGACCTTTCCATCGAAAATCGCGACGCGACCAAGGACCAGGTCACTTTCGACGCCGCCTACGCGATCAAACGGCACGGGGTCGGCGTGAAATGCGCGACGATCACGCCGGACGAACAGCGGGTCGAAGAATTCAAACTGAAGCAGATGTGGAAGTCTCCGAACGGCACGATCCGGAACATTCTCGGCGGCGTCATCTTCCGCGAACCGATCATTTGCCAGAACGTGCCCCGCCTTGTTCCGGGCTGGACCAACCCGATCGTCATCGGCAGGCATGCGTTCGGCGATCAATACGCCGCGACGGACTTCAAGGTTCCCGGCAAGGGACGGCTGACGATCAAATTCACCGGGGAAGACGGCGCTATCATCGAGAAGGAAATTTTCTCGTACCCCGGCGCCGGCGTCGCCCTCGCCATGTACAATCTCGACGAATCGATTCGGGATTTCGCCCGCGCATCGATGAACTACGGCCTGATGAACAAATATCCGGTCTATCTGTCGACCAAGAACACGATTCTCAAGGCCTACGACGGACGCTTCAAGGACATCTTCCAGGAAGTTTACGAAACGGAATTCAAGGCCGCGTTCGGCGCCGCCGGCATCACCTACCAGCACCGCCTGATCGACGACATGGTGGCCTCCTCCCTGAAATGGTCGGGCGGTTATGTCTGGGCCTGCAAGAACTATGACGGCGACGTTCAGTCGGATACGGTCGCGCAAGGGTTCGGGTCGCTCGGGCTCATGACTTCGGTTCTGATGACGCCCGACGGCAAGACCGTCGAAGCCGAGGCCGCGCACGGCACGGTCACTCGCCATTATCGCGAATATCAGCAGGGCAAGGAAACCTCGACCAATTCCATCGCCTCCATTTTCGCCTGGACCCGTGGACTGACCCATCGCGCCAAGCTCGACGACAATCTGGAGCTCGCCAAATTCGCCCAGACCCTCGAGCGCGTTTGCGTCGCGACTGTCGAATCGGGCTCCATGACCAAGGATCTCGCCCTTCTCGTGGGCGCGGATCAAAAGTGGTTGTCGACGACCGGATTTCTGGACGCGGTGGACGCTAACCTGCAAAAGGCGATGGCGGCTCAATAACGCGGAGGCCCATCCACCCATTAGAGCGCTTTCCGATCGCATGAAGCCATGCGATCGGTCGGAAATCGCTCCAGAGTCAAAAGCTTGAGCTTAATCTTGTCGATTGGATTGATTCACTCCGATCGGAATATGCTCTAAAGACGCCCGCCTTCGAGGCGAGGCGGCCGCGGATATGTGGCCGCCGCTGACCGCCTTTCGCTCAAACCGTGGATTACATCCCGGTCGCAATTGTCTATCGGTGAGGCAATCGGTATAAGGGCGTCGATTTGGTTTTGGGGAGACGCATGTGCCTGCCGAACTGATCGAAGACTCTTACCGGCCATCGGAAGATGAGCCTTTTATGAACGATCGCCAGCGAGATTACTTCCGGCGTAAACTCATAGCCTGGAAAGAGGACATTCTGCGGGAAAGCCGCGAAACGCTGGTGATCCTGCAAAGTGAAAACGAGAATCATCCAGACCATGCGGATCGCGCCTCATCGGAGACCGACCGGGCCATCGAATTGCGCGCGCGAGACCGGCAGCGCAAGTTGATTTCAAAGATCGACGCCGCGCTCGGGCGGCTTGATGACGGCGTCTACGGCTATTGCGAAGAGACGGGCGAACCGATCTCCCTCAAGCGCCTCGACGCGCGACCGATCGCAACCCTGTCCGTCGAAGCGCAGGAGCGCCACGAAAAACGTGAGCGTGTGTACCGCGACAATTGAAGCGCCCCTTGATCATGGCCGGGCCTCGCGGCCGGGCGGAAAGGGAACGCTGAGCCGTACACGATTTTCGCAATGAATATTTTTGCGATAAGTATTTTTGCGATTGTCTGAAGCAGCGTCGCATCGACCCCCTGCCGGGCGCCTTTTCCAGAACAGCGCCGCCTCTATTTGCTCGGGCCGCGACCCAGAAGCTTCGCCATCTCCTGCTCGAGCGTATCGACGGGATTTGAGCCCGCCGGCGACTTGAACGGGTCGGGAGACGATTTGAAAATCTCGGCGAAGGATGGCCCGTCCAGGCTCTCAGGAAAAGAGGACGCCGCGACAGCCGGCGGCGGCGTGTCGGCGGCCGGCGGCGGCTCCAGCGCCGCGGAACTCTCCGCCATCCCATGAGGAGCGCCTGTCTCGACCGGAAGATCGCCGGAACGCGGCGAGGCGTCGCTTGCGGCGGCGCCAGAGGCCGGCGGTTGCTTCGCCGTATCCTGAGCAACGCGCGGCGGCGGCCGCAAAAAGGGAGTCGCGAGAGGCGCGCGCGGCGGCGGCGGAGCGCTGGATCCTGAACCCGGTTCGCCTTTTTGACTCAAGTCGGAGCGCGAGACGGAGTCCCGCTGAGGCCTCTGGGCGTAGGGCGTGAACGTCGGGGTGCGTCGCGGCGGCAACGGAAACGTCGGGCGTTGCGGCGCGGGGGGCGGACTCGGCTCCTCGGGAACCAGCGGAGGCGCCGGTTCGGCCACAAGGTCGGCGGCGACGGGCGCCGGCTTCCTTTCGGGCGCGACCGGACGGGCAGGCATGCGGGCCGGCTCCGCTTCGGGCGGCCAGTTCACACCGGCCTGGATCGCCTCGCGCGGCTCCTTTTCCCTCGGCTCCTTTTCGCGCAATCTGACGTCGCGCCCTTCAACTCTAATGATTTCCGCCTCGATGACGAGATCGTTCGGTCCCCCGATCATCAGGAGATGCTCGACATTATCCCTGCGCACGATGACGAGCTGGCGGTTACGGTCGAGATCGAAGGCATCGACGATTCCAAGCCGCGGCATCCGGGTTCTGGCGTTGGACGCCATTCGCAACCGCCGTCCGAAGATCAGACGAAAGATCAACAAAATCAAAACCGCGGCGACAAGCAGGCCCAGCGCGCTTGCGGCAAACACCATCGTCTTGTTTTGAAAAAGGGTTTCTGCCCACATCCTGACGGCTCATTCAATGGAACGCGCAATGGAACGCGTAATGGACGCAGCGGATCGTCGATCCAGGGACCTTAGAGCTTTTTCCGTTCGCGCGGAATTGGAAAACAGCCCAGACTTTTTGTTTCGCGTTACATTCTTAACGCGATCAAATACTTGGGCGCGCGATCCCTGTCCGGTCCGCAGAAAGTCCGCTTTCGGTCAGAGCCAGCGCCCACAAAGGCCCCGCGGGCGACGATCCCGCCACGTTGTGCGGAGCGTTGCGGAAGTTTTTACCTACCGAACGTGGAATTGCCCGGCCCCTCGGGACGCATCGGGTCGGCCCCGAGCCCCATGCGGCCGCGCGTCCCGGAATAATCATAGCGATAGCGGTCCCAGCCGGCGACGGAGCGGCCTTCCTCCAGCCATTGCCGAGGCGGATTCACGGGCGGCGGCGAGCCGTAATAGCCCTGCGGCGGATCGTAATAACGGCCCCCGGATTGCGCCATCGCGCCCCCCGAGAAGGCGGCGCCGGCGGCGGCGAGACAAAGGATCTTTACGGACGTTCTCATGCGCATTCTCCTTGGCGGAACATAAAGCATTTTCCGGCAAAGTGGAAACCCGCCGCTCGCCTCTCAAGAGAGCTTGAACCCTGGCCTTCGCCGCGCGAGTCTCGCTCCTGACGTAGGTTTAGGAAAGGAGATCGGCCTATGATGACGGCGTGCGGCGATTCGAGTCCTCGTTCAGAACCCGGCGCCGAACGTTCATTCTGCACATTCCGCGTGGAAGAACATGACAGAACAAGACATTTCCGCACGAGACTCCACGATCGGCCGCCCCTGGACCCCGCGGGCCGGAGGCAATCCCTTCCTCGTGCTGGCGTTGGCCTTGGCGACGGCGGCCATCGCGGCGGCGTTCTCATTCTTGCCGAAAGAACTGGCCGCGCACCTCGCCGCCGGCGCGTTGGGCGTTCTTGCGGTCATCGGAGTTTGCGCGCTCTTCGCCTTCGCATTGGGCCTCGCCGGCTTCGCCTCACAAAGCCCTGACGGCGAATTTGCCCGGCTTGCGAGCGACGGCGCCCCCGAAGGATTGGTCGCGACCGACAGCGCCGGCGCGCTCCTCTACGCCAACGCCGCCTACCGCAATTATTGCGGGGCCGCGGCTGTTCGCCCGGTGGAGCAGCTCTTTTCCGGCGCGCCGGAGGTTTCCGAAGCGATCTACCGGCTGGCTCAAGCCTCGCGGCGGAACCGGCGGGGCGAAGAAGAATTGCGTCTGTCCCGGGCCCTCGAAGGCGGGGGGCAGGCTGGCTGGTACAAGATCAGCGTCAGGCCGATCGAGACGGCGGACGGCGCGCGCGTCAGCCTCTGGAGCGTCGTCGACGTCACGCACGAGCGAAAACGGCAAGAAGACGCTTTTCAGGATCTGCGCCGCGCTATCGATTTTCTCGACGACGCTCCAGCCGGCTTTTTTTCCTCGAACGCCCATGGAAGCGTCTCCTATATGAACGCGACGCTTGCGGCCTGGCTCGGCTATGACGTCGCCCACGCCGCTGGGGGCGGTCTTCGCCTCGGCGAATTTCTGGCCGGCGACGGCGTCTCGCTGCTAGCGTCGGTCGCGGGCGGCCCCGGCGAAGTCCGCACCGAACAATTCGACATCGACCTCAAGCGCGCGGGTGGAGAAATCCTCCCCGCCCGCCTGCTCCACCGCGTCGCCTTCGACGAGGAAGGCAGGCCGGGCCCGTCACGCACGCTCGTGCTCAACCGTGAGTCCGGAGTGGAGCCGGCGGAAGACTTGCGCGCGGCGGAGGTCCGTTTCGCCCGCGTCTTCAACGCGACGCCTGTCGCGATCGCGCTTCTCGACGGCGAAGGCCGGATCAAGCGCTCGAACGCCGCTTTCGCCCGGCTCATGCCTCGGGCGCTGAAAGCCGCCGAGCCGATCTATTCGGCCATCGCCGAGCCGGACCGCAACGCCCTCAAAACGGCCCTCGCCGCAGCCTTGAGATCGAAGACCGACATCGCTCCGCTGGACGCGGCCCTTGAAGGCGACGGCGAGCGCTCGGCGCGCCTGTTCGTTTCCCCCTCGGACGACCGCGACGGCCGGGGCGCGACCATCTACGCGCTCGACACCACCGAACAGCAGGCCCTGCGGACGAATTTCGAGCAATCGCAAAAGATGCAGGCGATTGGACAGCTCGCCGGCGGCGTCGCGCATGATTTCAACAATGTCCTCACCGCCATCATCGGCTTTTCCGATCTGCTTCTCGCGAACCACCGTCCGACGGACCCCTCGTTCCACGACATCATGCAGATCAAGCAGAACGCCAACCGCGCAGCCGGCCTCGTGCGGCAATTGCTAGCGTTCTCCCGCCGTCAGACGATGCGGCCGCAGATTCTGCAGCTCGGCGACGTTCTCGCCGACCTTCAGATCCTCATGCGCCGGCTCGTCGGCGAAAAGATCGATCTCGACCTGCGGCACGGCCGCGATCTCTGGCTCGTGAAAGCGGACGTCAACCAATTCGAACAGGTGATCGTCAACCTGATCGTGAACGCCCGCGACGCCATGCCGGAGGGCGGCAAAATCCTGCTTCGGACCCGCAATGTCGCCGCGGCGGATTGCGGCGAATTCGACGAGCCCTCCCTCACTCCGGCGGATTATGTCGCGATCGAGGTCGTGGACGCCGGGCACGGCATCGCACCCGAAGTCAGAGACAAGATCTTCGAGCCCTTCTTCACGACCAAGGAGATCGGCAAGGGAACCGGCCTCGGACTGTCAATGGTCTATGGCATCGTCAAACAGACCGGCGGCTTCGTCGTTTGCGCCAGCACGGTCGGCAAGGGTTCGACATTTTCCATCCTTCTGCCTCGCCATGTCGCCAGCGAGAGCGACGCTCCGCCCGCGGCCGAAGCGGCGAAGGCTCCGGCGAAGGATCTGACCGGTCACGGCACCATTCTCCTTGTCGAGGACGAGGAGGCGGTCCGCGCCTTCGGGGCGCGAGCGCTTGCCTCGCGGGGCTACACCGTGCTCCAGGCTGCCTCCGGCCTTGAGGCGCTCGAAGTCGTCGAGCAGAACGAGGGCAAAATCGATCTTGTCGTCTCCGACGTCGTCATGCCGGAAATGGACGGGCCGACGATGTTCGGCGAATTACGCAAGCGCGGCGTCAAGGCGAAGGTGATTTTTGTGTCCGGCTACGCCGAGGATGCGTTCCAGAAAAACCTGCCCGAGGGCGAAGTTTTCAGTTTTTTGCCCAAGCCTTTTTCCCTGAAGCAGCTGATCGAGGCGGTGAAGGGAGCCAAGGACTGACTCGGCGCCAGATTGCGCAGCGCCCTCATCTGAGCGATGAGTCGCTCCATCGCCGCAACCCCGGAGGCAAGCCGTGCTCAATATTGGACAAGCCATGCTCAATATTGGAAAAGCGCTGTCGCTCCTCGCCGCGGGCGCGATTTGCGCCGCCGGAGCCGCCGCGGCGGACCTGGCCGAAAGCGCGCCTTCAAACGTCTATCTGTTCCGGGTGAACTGCCCGATGGAGCGCTATGTCGCGCAATGGGCGCCCGGCTCCGCCGATCGCGGCCAGACCTATTTCCGAATCGCGACGGGGAACGCAAATCTCGACTGCTCGATCTATGATTACAACGCCGCGACAGACGCCGCCCTGCCCCGTCGCGACTGCGGCGATCCCGGCGGGATCATCCAGGGTTTTCCTGGATTTTTGGCCCTTCTCGGAGCGACCCATTGCCAATGAGCTCGCGCCTCGGTCGGTAAGCGCTTGCTCGAGGTCGGTAAGATTTTGTCTTGGCCGGCGGCGCTCTTGGTCGACAGCGCTAGTCTTGACGATTCATCCCGCTTGCGGGATCGCTTGGTGGAGCTGAGCGGAATCGAACCGCTGGCCTCTGCAGTGCGATTGCAGCGCTCTCCCATCTGAGCTACAGCCCCTGTCGCAGGGGTTCTACGCGAGCATCGCGGCCCGCGCAAGACCGCTTTTCAAGTCAGCTTTCCTGGCGGAGTTCAGAAATCCCGCCCGACCCGGTCCCTGTCGCCACAGACTTGCCAGCCCGGCTCAAGCCGGGTAAACGATTCTGCCGCTTGAGCCGGATGGCTTTGGTTCAAAGCAGGAAAGCGCCGGACATACGGCCACCCTTTCCAGGGCTCCTGCTTAAGACGGCGCCAGGGAGCACAAATGCGCGCGATTCTCGATCTCATCGTCGTTGTTCTGCATCTTTACACCTATGTGATCATCATCTCGGCGGTTCTGTCCTGGCTCGTCGCATTCAACATCGTCAACCTGCACAACGATCTCGTGCGCTCGCTCTGGAACGGGCTGAACGCCCTGACCGAACCTGTCCTGCGCCCCATCCGGAGGCAAATCCCGGATCTGGGCGGCATCGATATTTCGCCGGTGATTGTGCTTTTGCTGCTCTATTTCATCGAGCAGGTCATTTTTCTCTATATTTACCCCTTCGTCTTCTGAACCGGCGTCCGGAGCCTTCCGGCTGATGTCCTTTGGCTGAGTTTCCCTGGCGGACGCACGGCGCCGAAGTGCTGCTTAAAGTTCGCCTGACGCCGAAAAGCAGCCGCGACGAAATCGAGGGACCGGGACAGGATTCCAACGGCGGACAATTCCTGAAAGTCCGGGTCCGCGCCGTTCCGCAGGACGGCGAGGCGAACGCCGCCTTGATTCGCCTTGTCGCCAAGGCGCTTCGCCTTCCATCCTCGTCGGTGCGGATCGCCTCCGGCGGCGCCAGCCGGGTCAAGACGCTGGCCCTCAACGGCGACCCGGCCGCAATCTCTCAGGCGTTGACGCAATTATGCGGAGCCTGATTCCTCCCGTTCGGCAAGGTTCGGCCTTGCCGCAACAACACGTGATCCAAATCAAAACTTGACCCAAATCTCGGCCCAAAGTCTCGGGCCTGATTTCTGGGTTCTTATTCCTTGGTCTTATGCTTTATTCTCGGTCTTATTCTTGGTCTTATTGTTGGCCTTATTCTTGGGCCTCACGAAAAAAATCCCAGATCAGTTTGGCGCTCTCGATGTCGTTATTGCGCGCCGCCGGTCCGGATTCAGGATCGCCGGGATTCCAGTGGCCGGGAATCGAATGGCCGCCGCCTTCGATCCGGACGAGCGCGACCGGAACCTTGCATCCCGTCAGCTTGTCGAGATAGGCCCGGCTGCCGTCGCGGGGATTACGGTCGGGGAAAGCCATGCTCGTCCGCCCCTCACCACACCCTGCGGCCTTGCCGAAAATACCGAGAGTTGCGTCGACCGCGAGAAATTCGCTCTTGTTGTCCGGCAAATTGGCCTTGCCGCCGGTGAAGGGCACCTGGGTGTCCGCCGTCCCCGCGATGATGAGGAACGGTAGCGGACGGGACGGCGCGCAGGTTGCGCCGAGATCGGCCGGCATGCTGGAAATGACCACGGCGACCCCGGCAAAAAGGGCGGAATTTTCACAGGCGAGACGCAGGGCCAGGGCGCCGCCGCTCGAAATTCCGATCAGGAACACCTTTCGGCGGTCAGCGAGACCATCGGACACGAGCTTTCCAATCAGATCCCGGACGAACCCGGTGTCGCGGTTCATTTCGGGACCGGGGGATTCGGCCCAATGCCCTTGCGGATCAGGATAGACGAGGATCGGTCCCGAGCCGCGCGCCATGTCTTCGAGGCCGAAGATACGCCGCTGGTGGGAGGCCTTGTCGCGGCCGCCACGCAGAACGACGACGACCGGACGCCTCGCTTGCTTGAGCCTGCGGTGCTGGACGAGCAAGGCGGTGCGCGCGCTGCCTCCGGACTCGATCGTAACGCGGCCCGCCGCGGCGAAAGCCGTCGCGGAAGCCCCGGCGATCGCCAGGACGGCCAAACCAGCGGCCATGACCGAGCGCAAGACCAGACGCCCCAGACTCGTCCCGACGCTCCTGCCGACCGCCATTTCGCACAACCCCGCCATGCGTTCTCGCTTCTCATGGTTGCGGCCAACAGCCATGATTTCACGGCTTTAGCCCGGATTTTTCCGCCAGCACAGCTTCGATACGCAAAAAACAGTCGCGGCGAAAGGCCCACAACGCAAATCTCGAACCAATGTGCGCAACCGATGCCGTCTCATGCGCGGGACTGCGGCTTCGCGCCGTCACGTGTTTCCCGGCAGAAGCGTTGCTCCGCCCATCGGTTTAGTTTAATGGAGCAAAGTCGCATTATTACAAGGATCGGGTTCGAATCGATGGCGGAAGTGGAGTTAGGTCGGGGCAGCCCTGAAAGCCGGCGTCCGCTGTCCCCCCATTTGCAAATTTATACGCCAATGCTGACGATGATGATGTCGATCGCCCATCGCATCACCGGTGTTGCGCTGTATGGCGGCACATTGCTTCTCGCCTGGTTTTTGATCGCCGCCGCCTCGGGCCCCGAATCCTTCGCCGTCGCCGCCTCGTTCTTCAATTCGATCATCGGCAAATTGATCCTGTTCGGACTGACATGGGCTTTGTTCCATCATTTTCTAGGCGGCGTCCGCCACGCGATCTGGGACGCCGGATTTGGTATGGATCATCCGCAGCGGGAATGGCTGGCCCAAGGCACCTTGGTCGGCGGGGCGGTCCTGACGCTCGCGGTCTGGATCTTCGCTTTTTTCGCGCGTTAGGCGCGTCTGAACCGGACGCCGCTCCAGGATCTGGCCGGCGCAACGAAGGAACCAATATCAATGGCGCATGATTCCACCTCGACCCGAACCGCGGCGAGCCGGGTGCGATATCTTGGCTCCGCCAAGTCGGGCGCCGCCGAGAACTGGGCCATGCGGGTCACGGCGACGGCGCTGTTTCCGCTCTCGATCGGATTCGTTTGCATCATCGCCTCGCTTGCGGGCAAGGACTATGCGGCGGCGCGCGCGGAACTCAGCCACCCTTTCGCGGCTCTGACGCTGCTTTTGTTCATCCTGGCCGGCGTCTACCACATGAAGCTCGGAATGCAGACGATCATCGACGATTACGTTCACGACGCGCATTGGAAAGACTGGTCGCTGATCGCCAATCTTTTCTTCTGCCTCGGCGTCGGCCTGGCGTGCGTCTATGCCGCCCTCAAGCTGAGTTTCGTCTGACGGCTCTTTTGATTCAATAAAGCTGATTCAATAAACACGGTACGGGCGGAAGCGCGAAAAGCGCGGCCGCGGCGATTTTCGAAAGGCGACATCTATGGCCATCAATGGCTCAACGAGCGGCATCGCGGCGCCCGCCAGGAATGGCTCCGCCTATCCGGTCACCGACCACACGTTTGACGTTGTCGTGGTCGGCGCCGGTGGCGCGGGATTGCGGGCGACGGTCGGCTGTTCGCAGGCCGGACTGCGCACCGCCTGCATCAGCAAGGTTTTTCCGACCCGCTCCCACACCGTGGCCGCCCAAGGAGGAGTCGCCGCCTCGCTCGCCAATATGGGTCCCGATAACTGGAAATGGCACATGTACGACACCGTCAAGGGGTCGGACTGGCTTGGCGATCAGGATTCCATCGAATATCTCTGCCGGAATGCGCCGGCGGCCGTCTATGAACTGGAGCATTGGGGCGTGCCGTTCTCGCGGACGGAGGACGGCCGGATTTATCAGCGCCCGTTCGGCGGCATGACCACCGAATTCGGCAAGGGCCCGCCCGCGCAACGCACCTGCGCCGCCGCCGACCGCACCGGCCACGCGATGCTGCACACTTTGTATGGCCAGGCGCTGCGCTACAACACCGAATTCTTCATCGAATATTTCGCCATCGACCTCATCATGGAGGACGGCGCCTGCCGCGGGGTCGTCTGCATCAAGCTCGACGACGGCACCATCCACCGCTTCCGCTCGCAACTCGTCATGCTGGCGACCGGCGGCTACGGCCGGGCGTATTTTTCCGCGACGTCGGCGCATACCTGCACCGGCGACGGCAACGCCATGCTGCTGCGCGCCGGCCTGCCGCTGCAGGACATGGAGTTCGTGCAGTTCCATCCCACCGGCATCTACGGCGCCGGCTGCCTCATCACGGAAGGCGCACGCGGCGAGGGCGGATACCTCACCAATTCGCAAGGCGAGCGCTTCATGGAGCGCTATGCGCCGTCGGTGAAGGACCTCGCCCCGCGCGACATCGTCTCGCGTTCGATGACCGTCGAAATCCGCGAAGGGCGCGGCGTCGGCAAGGGCGCGGACCACATTCATCTGCACCTCGAACATCTCGACCCGGCCGTGCTGCATGAGCGCCTCCCCGGCATTTCGGAAAGCGCCCGCATTTTCTGCGGCGTCGACGTCACCAAGGAGCCGATTCCGGTTCTCCCGACCGTCCATTACAACATGGGCGGCATCCCGACCAATTTCCATGGCGAGGTCGTCACCAAGAAGGACGGCGATCCGGACAGGATCGTGCCCGGCCTGATGGCCATCGGCGAAGCCGCCTGCGTCTCGGTCCACGGCGCGAACCGGCTCGGCTCGAACTCGCTGATCGATCTTGTCGTGTTCGGGCGCGCCGCGGGCCTGCGCGCCGCCGAACTCGTGACCAAGGGCGCGAAACAGCCCGAGCTCGCCCCCGATTCGGCCGACCTCGCGCTCTCGCGGCTCGATCATTTCCGCCACGCCAAGGGCGGGCTGCCGACCGCAGAATTACGCTTGCGGATGCAGAAGGTGATGCAGAATAATTGCGCCGTCTACCGCACCGGCGCGACGCTCGACGAAGGCTGCCGGCTGATCCGCGAAGTGTGGGACGCCAAGGACCAGATTTCGGTCACCGACCGTTCGCTGATCTGGAACTCTGACCTCATCGAGACGCTCGAATTCGACAATCTCATCGTTCAGGCCGTCGTCACCATGGCGGGCGCGGCCAACCGCACCGAATCGCGCGGCGCCCATGCGCGCGAGGACTATACCGAACGCGACGACAAGAACTGGATGAAACACACGCTGGCGACGGTCGACGCCGAGGCGCACGCGGTCAAGATCGACTACCGCCCGGTGCACAGCCAGACCATGACCAACGAGATGCATTCGATCGAGCCGATGAAGCGGGTGTATTGAGAGCGTCGACTATTTACAGACAAGCTGATCGCCACATACGCTCGCCGAGATGAGCGTCTGCCGCCAGGACGATAAACTATGGTTGAATTCAATCTCCCCAAAAAATCCCGTCCCGTCGCCGGCAAGGTCTGGCCGAAGCCAGAAGGCGCAAAGCGCCTCACCGAGTTCAAGATCTACCGCTACAATCCGGACGACGATCAGAACCCGCGCATCGACGCCTATTACGTCGATCGCGATGATTGCGCGCCGATGGTTCTCGACGCGCTGATCTGGATCAAGACCAACATCGATCCGACCCTGACCTTCCGGCGCTCGTGCCGCGAAGGGATCTGCGGCTCCTGCGCGATGAACATCGGCGGGACCAACACGCTCGCCTGCACCAAGGGCATCGACGAAGTGAAGGGCGCGGTGACTATCTATCCCCTGCCGCATATGGCGGTGGTGAAGGATCTCGTGCCCGACCTCACCCAGTTCTACGCCCAGCACGCCTCGATCGAACCCTGGCTGCAGACGTCGACGCCCGCGCCCGAAAAGGAATGGCGGCAGTCGCCGGGCGAGCGCCGCAAACTCGACGGCCTCTACGAGTGCATCCTGTGCGCGTGCTGCTCCACCTCCTGCCCGAGCTATTGGTGGAACGGCGACCGCTATCTCGGCCCCGCCGCCTTGCTGCAGGCCTACCGCTGGCTGATCGATTCGCGCGACGAGTCGACCGGGGACCGGCTCGACAACGTCGAAGACCCGTTCCGCCTCTATCGCTGCCATACGATCATGAATTGCGCCAAGGCCTGCCCCAAGGGGTTGAACCCGGCGAAAGCCATCGCCGAAATCAAGAACATGATGCTGGCGCGCCAGCTTTAGACGGACGCCTTTTCGCTGGCCTGCACGCCCCGAACTTCTTAATAGCCGGGCCGCCAGGCGCGCGGGAAAAAGTCCTGCCCCAAAGTGACGGTCGGCGGGGGCGTTCAACGGGAGCGCCTCGCGCCTCCAAGGGAAACCGTTAACCCTTCCGGCAAGCCCGCCCGGACTGTGGCTTTCCCGCAACGGGTCCGAAGTCCTTCACCAGCCTCAGCTGTGCCGCCTTTTTGCCGCCACGATCCGCCCGGACAAACAAGGCGTGGAGGCAAAGCTCATGTTGCGCATTTCGTCACTCGCCCTCGCGGCGCTCGTTCCCACTTCCTTGGCGTTCGCCGCCGAGCGGCCGACCAACAAGTTCGACGATGAAATCGCGCGCCACGCCGCGGCCCATGGCGTTCCGGAAAAGCTGATCCATCGCGTCATCATGCGCGAGAGCCGTTATCAGCCTCGGCTCGTCCACAACGCCTGCTACGGGATGATGCAGATCAAATATTCGACCGCGCATAGCATGGGATATTCGGGTCCTGTGAACGGCCTGCTCGACCCCCATGTCAACCTCACCTACGCCATTCCCTATCTCGCCAACGCTTACCGCATCGCCGGCGGCGACGAAGACCGGGCCGTCGTCCTTTATTCGGCCGGTTATTATTTCACAGCGAAACAAAAGCACATGCTGGGAGACCTGCGGACGGCGTCCTCCGAGCCTGTGAAACCCATCCCCGACGCCGCGGCGGTCGCGGCGGCGTCCGCGCCGCAGCAAGCCCCGGGCTTCAGCTTCGCCTCGCTCTTCTCCCCGCCAGACCAGGCGGCGCAGCCGGCGGGTCAATAAATTCCGGAGCATATCAGCGCTCCGATGCGCCGGATCGCCCGGTCCCGCAATTTACTCCTCGGCTCGGCTCTCGCACTTTTTGTGTGGGGAGGAACGGAGGCGGCCCCGGCGCTCGAAAAAGCGCAGCCCTCCCCCGCCGCCGCGCCCGCCGACTCCGGGTTTCGCCAGTTCCTGCAGACCGCATGGCCGCTCGCGCAAGCCAAAGGCGTCCGGCGCGCGACCTTCGACGCGGCGTTCGAGGGGATGGAGCCCGACCCCGCCGCGCCCAGCGCCGCAAGTCCGCAGGCAGAATTCGACAAGCCGCTGAAATCCTACCTCACTGATGCGGCGTCGCCGCAGCGAATCAGCCGCGGCGGCGACGTGCTGACGAAATGGAAAGCCGACCTTGCGCAAATCGAAGAGCGTTTCGGCGTGCCGGGCGAAATCGTCGTCGCCGCCTACGGAGTCGAAACGGACTTCGGCCGGGCGATGGGCGGCAAGGACATCGTGCGCTCCCTGGCGAGCCTCGCCTACCGGCGGCAGGACCGCGCCCTCTTCCTTGACGAATTGATCGCGGCGCTCGTCATCCTCGACAAGGGCGACGTGGACCGCGCCAAAATGCGCGGCTCCTGGGCCGGGGCGATGGGCGGCCCGCAATTCATGCCGTCGGCCTATCTCAAATACGCCCTCAGCTACGATGGATCGGGCCCGCCCGACATCTGGGACCGCCCGCAGGATATTCTGGCCTCGATCGCTCATTTCCTGCGTCAATCGGGCTGGCGCCCCGGCCTTCCCTGGGGGATGGAGGTCGTGCTCCCGGCAGGCTTCGATTTTTCCTCCCTGCATCGCGGTTTTCCGGCCTTCGCCGCCCTTGGAGTCGTGAGCGCGGACGGCCGTCCGCTTCCGGCGGCGGGCGAGGCGACGCTTTTTCTTCCGTCCGGCGCGGCCGGCCCCGCCTTTCTGCTGTCGGAGAATTACTGGGTTCTCAAGGCCTACAACAATTCAGATTCGTACGCGCTCTCGCTGGCCCTCCTGGGAAATCGCATCCTTGGCCGGCCGGGTCTTCAGGGGCGCTGGCCCGCCGGCGAAATCGCGATGAGCCGCGCCCAAAAATCCGAGATTCAGACGCTGCTGCGCACGGCGGGCTTTTATCGGGGCGACATCGACGGACGGTTCGGTCAGGCCTCGCGCGACGCCATCCACGCGTTTCAGGTCAGCGCCAGGATCGATCCCGCCGACGGCTTTGGGTCGCCGGACGTTCTGAAAAAATTGAAAGAGCAGGCCGCCGCTCCGCCGGGGCGCTGATTGTGATCATCAGGAAGGCTTTGGCTGGCCTTCGCCTTCGCCGAGCGCCCAATCCTCCTTGGTCCGGGCGCAAAAATCCGCGTAGTCTCCGGCCGCGATGGCCCGCCGCGCCGCCTCCATCAGATCTTCGTAATAGGCGAGATTGATTTCGGTCAGCAGCATCATGCCGAGGATTTCACCCGATTTCACGAGGTGATGCAGATAGGCCCGCGAATAGGTCCGCGCCGCGGCGCTGGCGGACAGCGGATCGACGGGCGCCGGGTCGCCCGCATGGCGGGCGTTGCGCAGATTGAGGCGGCCCCTCCGCGTATAGGCGAGCCCATGGCGCCCCGCCCGCGTCGGCATCACGCAGTCGAACATATCGATTCCGCGCCTGACGCTTTCCAGAAGATCGTCGGGGGCGCCGACGCCCATCAGATAGCGGGGCTTTCCGGCCGGAAGAAGCGGCAGCGCCGTCTCGATCATCGCCAGCATGATCTCCTGCGGTTCGCCGACGGCGAGACCCCCGAGGGCGTAGCCGTGAAAGTCCATGCCGGTCAGCGCCGTCGCGCTTTCGATCCGAAGAGCCGGCGACGCGCCGCCCTGAACGATGCCGAACAAAGCCCGCCCCGGCGCAGGCGTAAACGCGGCCCTGGAGCGTTCCGCCCAGCGCAGCGAAAGCAGCATCGCGCGCCGCGCCTCGTCCTCTTCGCAGGGCAGCCGCACGCATTCGTCGAACTGCATCTGGATGTCGGAGCCGAGAAGGGCCTGAATTTCCATCGCGCGTTCCGGCGTCAGACGATGCCGGGCGCCGTCGATGTGGGACTGGAAGGTCACGCCGTCCTCGTCGAGCTTCCGCAACTTGGCGAGCGACATGACCTGGAACCCGCCGGAATCGGTCAGGATCGGCCACGGCCAGTTCATAAATCGATGCAGCCCGCCGAGTTCGGCGACGCGCTCCGCCCCCGGCCGCAGCATGAGATGGTAGGTGTTGGCGAGTACGATGTCGGCGCCAAGGGCCTTCACCGCCTCGGGATGCATGGCCTTCACGGTCGCCGCCGTCCCCACCGGCATGAAGGCCGGCGTGCGAATCTCGCCGCGCGCCGTCGCGATCACGCCCGTTCGAGCCTGGCCGTCCGTCCGGGTCACATTGAAACGAAAGCCGCCGGTCATGCTGATTGCGCCGGGAAAAGCAGGCATGCGTCGCCATAGCTGTAGAAGCGATAGTCCGACGCGATCGCATGAGAATAGGCGGCCTGCATCGTCTCCAGCCCGCAGAAGGCCGAAACCAGCATGAAGAGCGTCGATCGCGGCAGATGGAAATTCGTGAGCAGCGCGCCGACCGCCTTGAACACATATCCCGGCGTGATGAAAATCGACGTATCGTCCGCAAAAGGGGCGATGACGCCGTCGTCGCCCGCCGCCGACTCGAGGATTCGCAAACTGGTCGTGCCGACGGCTACGATCCGCCCGCCGGAAGCCCGCGCGCGGTTGAGGGCGTCCGCCGTCGCCGCGCTCACCTCGCCCCATTCGGCGTGCATCTTATGATCTCCGGTCTCGTCCGCCTTGACTGGCAGGAACGTGCCCGCGCCGACATGCAGCGTGACGGTCTGGATCAGAAGTCCGCGCGCCTTGAGGGCGGCGACGAGTCCGGGCGTAAAGTGGAGGCCGGCCGTCGGCGCCGCCACCGCCCCCGCGCGTTGCGCGAACAGGGTTTGATAGTCCAGCGCATCCCGGCCGTCGGCGGGCCGTCGCGCGGCGATATAGGGAGGGAGCGGCATTTGTCCGATCCGCTCGATCGCCGCATCAAGCGCCGCGCCGGAGAGATCGAAAGCAAGGAGAACCTCGCCCGCCTCGCCTTTTTCGGCGACCGCCGCCGCCAGGCCCGGCGCGTCGGAAAAACGGACGATCTCACCCTGTTTCAGCTTCTTGGCCGGGCGCACGAAGGCTCGCCAGCGCGCCTCTCCCTCGCGCTTGTGCAAGGTCGCCTCGATCCGCGCTCGGTCGGCTCCTCTCGTGCGAACGCCTTGAAGCCGGGCCGGAATGACGCGCGTGTCGTTGACGACAAGAACGTCGCCGGGCCTCAGCAACCCCGGCAGGTCGAGAATGGCGCCATCGTCGAATGGATCGGATTCCCCGGGCCGGACGACGAGCAGCCTCGCATGGTCGCGCGGCTCCGCCGGACGAACCGCGATGCGATCCGCCGGGAGATCGAAATCAAAAAGATCGACGCGCATGAAAGGCTAAAACGGCTGGGACGATGGAATGGCTTCGCCGCCGGAATCTTCAGAATCATGAGAGACCGGATGCTTCAGATTCCCGGGTGCTTCAAATTCCGAAGAGATAGCGCATGCGGACAACGACCCGGCCGAACAGAAAAAGCGCCGCGAAGGCGATCATGAAGAAGATCATGACGCTGATCTTGTCCGGAAAGGTCTCATTCCACCCCTCCACAAACCGATTCCATTGCGTCTTTGGCCCAGCGGGAGCGCCGGTCTCCTGGGGAGATTCCGAAGGTTGTGGGGTGTTGTCTTGCAATTTTGACATGGGCGCGTCTCCGGCGGGCTTGGGCGCTTCTCTTTTCGCGAACGGCCACGATGAACCACCCGCTCAAGGCTTGCAAGCCGAAGCCTACGTTCCGCGCCCCACTGGCGCTCAGCTGATTGTCGCCGACACGATTTTATCGGGATCCTTGACCGGCTCGCCGCGCTTGATCTGGTCGACGTTTTCCATGCCCGAAATCACCTGACCCCAGACCGTATATTGCCGGTCAAGGAAGCGGGCGTCGGTAAAGCAGATGAAAAACTGCGAGTTCGCGGAGTTCGGATCCTGCGCCCGCGCCATCGAGCACGTGCCGCGAACATGCGGCTCGGCGTTGAACTCGGCCTTGATGTTAGGATATTTCGAGCCGCCCGTGCCGGAGCCGTGCGGACACCCCGTCTGCGCCATGAAGTCGTTGATCACGCGGTGGAAGACGATTCCATCGTAGAACTTTTCTTCGACGAGCTTCTTGATATGAGCGACGTGGCCCGGCGCGAGATCGGGCCGCATCTGGATCACGACAGGGCCCTTCGTCGTCTCCAACGTCAGCGTGTTTCCCGCTTCCGGCATCTCAGCACTCCCATTTTAAACGGCGATTGTCTTTGTAAATCCTGGGCCCTTTGATCCTGAGCCCAGTAAATCCTGGGCCCTGTGAATCCCGGGCCTGTTCGTCATCCAGGACGCCCGGCGGCGCGCTTTCGCTGCACCGCCATATCCGATCGGCCGGCCGAGGTAAATGGCGCGTCCGCAATCTATTTGGCTATTTGGCCTTGGCGGCGGCCGGGGCCGGAACGGCGTCGGCGGCGATCTGCATCTTGATGATCTTGTCGGGGGCCGTCACGCTTCCGTTGTTTTCTTTTGCGCCCTTCTTGATCTTGTCGACGACATCCATTCCCGAGACGACCTGACCGACCACCGTGTATTTATTGTTGAGGAACGACGCGTCGCCAAAAGTAATGAAGAACTGCGAATTGGCGGAATCGGGATCCTGGGAGCGGGCCATTCCGACCGTGCCGCGTTTGAACGGCTCGGACGAGAACTCGGCGGGAATGTTCGGCAGGTCGGATTTGCCCATTCCGGTGCCGGTCGGATCGCCTGTCTGAGCCATGAAGCCGTCAATGACGCGATGGAAAACGATTCCATCGTAAAAGCCCCGCTTGGTCAGCGCCTCGATCTGGGCGACATGCTTTGGCGCTAGGTCCGGACGCAGCGCGATGACGATCCGGCCGTCCTTGGTGTCGAGGTAGATCGTATTCTTCGGGTCCTGCGCCGGAGCCGAAGACCCCGTGCCCACCGCCAGCGCGGAAAAAAGAACAAGCGCCGAAGCGAGGCCAAAAATCGACCGGAGGAGCGTCATCTCGTAAAATCCTTCCCTGTGGTTTCTTGTCATGCGGGTTTAACCGACGCGTTTGGCCGCCAGCGCCCGGACGACGGGCTCTGGCACGAATCGCGACACGTCGCCGCCCATGCCCGCGATCTGCCGCACCAATGTCGCCGTAATATGACGAACGGCGGGCGAGGCCGCGAGAAACACCGTCTGGATGTCCGGCGCCATCGCCATGTTCATTCCGGCCATCTGCATTTCGTAGTCGAAATCGCCGCCGTCCCGAAGTCCGCGCACGATGATGTTCGCGCCCGCCTCGCGCGCCGCCGTCACCGCGAGCCCCGCGAAGGGCCGCACCGAAAGTCTGCAGGATTTCAGCGCGGCGAGAGCGCCACAGGAGCGTTCGATCAAGTCCCGCCGCTCATCGAGGCTGAACAAGGGGGTTTTCCCCGGATGCGCCCCGATCGCGACGATGAGTTCGTCGCACAGTTTCGCCGCGCCGGCGATGACGTCGATATGACCATTGGTCAGGGGATCGAAGGAGCCCGGATAGAGCGCGATCCGCGTCATCCTCGCGGCTCCGCGCGAATTCTGGTCGAGCCCTGACTCAATTCACCCCGAGCTTCTTCTGCAGATTGGTCGACGAGGTCGTATATTGAAACGTCAGTTTTTTCTCGGGATAGACATAACGGTGCGCCCGTTGCGCCGCCAGCGCGCCTTCATGGAAGCCGCAGAGGATCAGCTTCAATTTCCCCTTGTAGGTGTTGATGTCTCCGATCGCAAAGATTCCGGGAATGTTTGTCTCGAACCGTTCGGTGTCAACGGGAATGAGATTTTCGTGCAGATTGAGGCCCCAGTCGGCGATCGGACCGAGCTTCATCGTGAGCCCGAAGAAAGGCATCAGCTTTTCGCACGCGATCTTCTCGAGCGATCCGTCCTGCGCCTTGACGACCACCGAGGAGAGTTCGCCGTCCGCGCCGCCGAGCGCGGAGATCTGACCGATGCGCAGATCGATGTGGCCCGCCGCGACGAGTTCGCGCATAGCTGTGACCGAATGCGGCGCGGCGCGGAAATCGTCGCGGCGATGCACCAGCGTCAGCCGTTTCACGATCGGCTGCAGATTGAGGACCCAGTCCAGAGCGGAATCGCCGCCGCCGACGATCACAACATTCTTGTCGCGGAAATTCTCCATCTTGCGCACGGAGTAGAAGACCGATTTGCCCTCGTACTCGTCAATCCCGTCGATCGGCGGCTTTTTGGGCTGGAACGAGCCGCCTCCGGCGGCGATGAAGACGACCTTGCTTTCGATCACCTCGCCGCCGCTTGTCCTCACCCGGAACGACGTCGCCTCGGGCCCGCCAAGAACCTCGAGCGAGTCGACCATTTCGCCGTAATGGAACGTCGGCCGGAACGGCTCGATCTGCTCCAGCAATTTGTCGACGAGGCCCTGCCCCGTCACCATCGGGTGGCCGGGAATGTCGTAGATCGGCTTTTCCGGATAGAGTTCCGCGCATTGGCCGCCGGGTTTGGGCAAAATATCGATCAGGTGGCATTTGATGTCGAGCAGACCCAGCTCGAAGACAGTGAACAGCCCGATCGGTCCTGCGCCGACGATCACAGCGTCGGTCTTGATGCACTCACTCATATTCCGCTCCAGATTGATCCCGCCGGGGCCGGACTCTCCAAGGTCCGGCTTCGCTGGCTGGGCCGCGAGCCCGTCGCGCTGCGACCCCTGTTCATGCCTCGCCCCGACAAGGCGACCCCATTTTTACGGCTTGCGCAACTAAAACTCTTGCGCAACAAAAACTATGGAAGACGGTAATTCTTTCGCCCCCGCCTCCGGAAGCTCCCGGATCGCGCATCGCCGGCGCGGCAAGGTTTCGACGACGCCCTAACCCTGCCGGTCAGGCGTGCTGACGATCAGTCCGTCCAGTTCGGGCGTCACTTTGATCTGGCAGCACAAACGCGAGTTCGGCTGAACCTTGTAGGCGAAATCCAGCATGTCCTCTTCCTGATCCGAAGCCTTGCCCGTCTTCTCGACCCAGGCTTCATCGACATAGACATGGCAGGTCGCGCAGGCGCAGCCGCCGCCGCATTCGGCGGAGATTTCCGGAATCGCGTTCCGGATCGCGATTTCCATAACGGTCGCGCCGTCCTCGCCATCGACGGCGCGGGCTTCGCCAAAAGAATCGATAAAGGTGATTTTGGTCATGGATCTCGCTTCAGACGTCTTTTCGCGGTTGCAGAATTCCGCGGTTGCATAAAACGACGCCGCCCGCGAACGGGCGGCGCTTTCAAAACCGGCGCACACATGGCCGACAAAACTGGCACACACATGGCCGAAGTTCACAAATCCCGCAAGGCGATAATATTTCGCCCCCGGCGCGGACCAGAGCCGGGCTCCGTTTCCGGCCTCGGGCGAGCGTTCAGGTTCGCCAACCGCCCCGCCCCCTGCCGAACCCCCTCCCCTTCGGGTTCTCGGCCGTTCGGGCGCCGAACATTGATCCCGGCGATACGGGTATAATGAACATATAAGAAACAGACCGCGCCGAAAAATGAACTAAAGACGCAGCTTCGGGTCTGCGCCGGGGAATAGAGTGAGGCGCGCCCGAAAAACAAATCCGGTAAGAGAGCGCTCGCGGCGGCCGAAAGCCGAGCAGGCGCCACGACCCCATGAGCATGGACGGTACCACGACCCCATGAGCATGGACGGACCCATGAGCCATGAGCCCGGGGCGGCCGTCGCAGGCTAGGAATCGGCGGAATTTCACTCCAAGGCCTCCAATCGCGGCCGCGTTAACGATGTTTTGACATCGTGGCGCAGTGCGGGTTTGAATCCTTCCATTCCAGCTGTAAAGTAATGTTTGGTTAACAGTTTCCGCTTTCGGCGGCGGCGATGATTATTAGCGCCGAGCTTCGGATCGCCGGCGAGAGACGTTCGAGAGGCACCGATGGCGAGTTCGAAAAAGACTCAAGATCCCGCGGCGGCGGCGCTATTGGCCATCGAGGAGGCGTTAAACCTCAGAGGTGAAAATCCTACGGACGCCCAAGCCGGCGCGGATCAATCGCCGCGCTCGCCTGCCCCCGCCGGGGGGACATCGGCCAACGGCGGAAGAAAATCGCGGGACTCGGGGCTCGCGCAAAGCTCCCGCCTGCCGTCGTTCGACGAGGATCATCTGTCCGGCGCGCGGACTGGCGCGTCGGGACCAGACCCGCGGGTCGGCGAACGTTCGGCCATTGCCCCCGCCAACGACGACCGGCATTCGGTCGGCGAGCTTCTCCGCGCGTTCCAGATCCGCCCGAGCCGGGCGCCGACGCTCCTGGCGGCGGCCTGTTCGATTCTCTGGGTCGCCACGACATCGGGCTACGTCTTCGCCAATCGGGAAGCGCTTTTCGGCCTGCCCGCGGCGGCTCTGGCCCCGCCGTTAACGCTCTATATCCTGACCATCGCCGGTCCGGTCGTCCTCTTCTTCGTGACGGCGATGATGGTTCGGCGCGCGCAGGAAATGCGCGTCACCGCGCGCTCCATGACCGAAGTCGCCATCCGCCTCGCCGAACCGGAAACGATCGCCACCGAACAGATCGTGACATTGTCCCAGGCGATCCGGCGCGAGGTCGCGTCGATGGGCGACGGCATCGAACGCGCGCTCGCCCGCGCCGGCGAACTTGAGACATTGGTCCGCTCCGAAGTGTCCAACCTGGAGCGCTCCTACACCGACAATGAGCGCCGGGTCCGCTCCCTGATCGATGAACTGGCGTCCGAACGTGAATCGGTCCTCGCCAACGCCGACCGCGTGCGCGGCGCGATTTCCCAGGCCCAGGACGCGGTCGCCCGCGATCTCGAATCCGTGTCGTCCCGCTTCGCCGAAAGCGTCGGAGAAGCCGCCGGCCGGGTCACGGCGTCGATCAATTCCAAAGGCGACGAGATCAAGACCTCGCTCATTCGAGGTCAGGATTCCCTGATCGAACAATTGTCGTCGCATGGGAATGACCTTCTGCTCCGCCTGACCCAGACCGGACAGGAGGCGACGGTCAGCCTCGCCTCGGCCAGCGAAGGCATGGTGAAGACGCTCGACGATCGCCTGACGGAGATGGACGACCGGCTGCGGAACGCCAGGGAAGTCCTCGACGCCAATCTTGGCGCGAGGGGCGACGCCCTCGCCGAGCGCATCGAGGCGACCGGCGCGCAGATCGCGGAGACGATTTCCTCGCGCGGCGACAGCCTCGCGATCCGTCTGGCGGAGACGAGCGATCGCCTGCATGGCGTCGTGGCGGTCCAGGGCGACGCCTTGCATCACGCTCTTGCCGACATCACCGAACGCGGCGCCGCCCTCATCGCCGAGCGCTCCGCCGCGGCGCGCGCCGCATTCGAGGATTCGACAGTCGGCATCGCCGCCGTATTCGAAGACAGCCACGCCAAAATGCAGGCGCAATTCGACGCCCAGGGCGCCTCGCTGCACGAGCGTTTCACCGAGACCGCGGAACAGACGGTCGCCGCTCTCGCAAGCCATACGGAAGCCTTGCATGGCAAGGTCGCGTCGACCGTGAACGAAACCCTGCAGACCTTAACCGCCGGGTCCGACGCGCTCCACGCTCATTTGAACGCCGCCGCGGCCGAGTCGGCGGCGCATATCACAAGCGTGACGGACGCGCTCAATCAAAACGTCGCCGCCTCCCTCGGGGAGACGGTTTCATCCCTGTCCGATCTCGCCGATCGAATCAGCGAACGGCTGGAAGACACCGCGCAGCGTTCGGCCTCCCTGTTCACGAATACCGCCGAGACGCTGCACCAACGGCTCGATTCGACCGTCGGAGACACCCTTGGCGTCCTGACCGATCATTCGAAGGACATGAGCGAGCGTCTGGAAGACATGGCGCAGCATTCCGTCGCTGTTTTCTCGGGCCACGCCGAAGCTTTGCACGAGCGCCTCAACGCCGCCGTCGGCGAAACCCTCGGCGCGCTCAACGACCATACCGAGCATATGAGCGAACGCCTCGAGCAGACCGCGCAGCGCTCCGTCGACGCCGTCGCCGGACGAACGGAGGCTTTGCGGGAACGACTCGAATCGACGCTCGGGGCGCTCGACGCCCATGCCAATACCATGAGCGAGCGGCTGGAGAGCGTCGCCGCGCAGTCCGTCGACGCCTTCGCCGGACAGGCCGACGCGCTGCATGAGCGCCTCAACGCCACCGTCGGCGAAACCCTCGGCGCGCTTAACGACCACGCCAGCGAAATGAGCGAGCGCCTGGAACATGTCGCGCAGCGCTCCGTCGACGCCGTCGCCGGACGAACGGAGGCTTTGCGGGAACGACTCGAATCGACGCTCGGGGCGCTCGACGCTCATGCCAATACCATGAGCGAGCGGCTGGAGAGCGTCGCCGCGCAATCCGTCGACGCCTTCGCCGGACAGGCCGACGCGCTGCATGAGCGCCTCAACGCCACCGTCGGCGAAACCCTTGGCGCGCTCAACGACCACGCCAGCGAA
The DNA here is from genome assembly GCF_900114285.1 of Methylocapsa palsarum. Classification (GTDB taxonomy): domain Bacteria; phylum Pseudomonadota; class Alphaproteobacteria; order Rhizobiales; family Beijerinckiaceae; genus Methylocapsa; species Methylocapsa palsarum. The sequence continues at coordinate 61,522 of NZ_FOSN01000018.1, forward strand.
ATGAGCGAGCGCCTGGAACATGTCGCGCAGCGCTCCGTCGACGCCGTCGCCGGACGAACGGAGGCTTTGCGGGAACGACTCGAGTCGACGCTCGGGACGCTCGACGCCCACGCCAATACCATGAGCGAGCGGCTGGAGAGCGTCGCCGCGCATTCTGTCGACGCCTTCGCCGGACAGGCCGACGCGCTGCATGAGCGCCTCAACGCCACCGTCGGCGAAACTCTCGGCGCCCTCAACGATCACGCCAGCGAAATGAGCGAGCGCCTGGAACATGTCGCGACCCATTCCGTCGAAGCCTTCACCGGCCACGCCGAGACGCTGCACGAGCGCCTCAACGCCGCCATCGGCGAAACCCTCGGCGCGCTCAACGACCACGCCAGCGAAATGAGCGAGCGCCTGGAACAGACGACGCTCCGCTCCGCCAACGCCTTCGCCAGCCGCGCCGAAGAATTGCGCGGACGCCTCGAATCGACGCTCCTCGCCCTCGACGATCATGCAAGCAACATGAGCGAGCGCCTGGAGAATTCCTCGGCGCGGTCGGTCGAAGCCTTGACCGGACATACCGAGGCGCTGAACGAACGCCTTGACAGAACCGTCGGCGAAACGCTCGGCGCGCTCTCGCGCCATGCCGATGACCTGAGCCTCCGGCTCGAAGCGGTGACGCAGCACTCCCTCACGGCTTTCACCGGGCGGACGCAAACTCTCGAAACCCGACTCGCCTCGACGCTTGGAGAGACCTTCGGCGCGCTCGACACTCACGCGGAGCGGCTGACCGGCCGCTTCGAAGACACAGTCAGGCGTTCGGCGGAGGCGTTGAGCGATAATGCCGAAGCGGTGAACGAACGGCTGAATTCGACCGTCGGCGAGACCCTTGGCGCGCTCACCAGCCATGCGGCGCAAATGAGCGAGCGCCTCGAGGCGGCGACGCGGCAATCCGCCGCCGCCCTGACGCAAAACACGCAAGCGCTCGAAGCTCGCGTCGCCGCGGCTCTCAGCGCGCTCGACGAGACCGCCGAACACTTCGCCGAGGCGTTTACCGGACATGCGGAAGCCCTGCGCGAGCGCCTGCGGGCGACGGTTGGGGAAACCCTCGACGCATTGGCGCAACATTCCGATCATGTGAGCGAACGCCTGCAGGCGACCGCCCAGCATGCTCTCGTCGCGTTCACCGACCATACCGAAACCCTGCAGTCGCGCCTGGCGTCGACCCTCGGCGAAACCATCGGGGTCCTGTCCGGCTACTCCGAACAATTGAGCGAACGGCTGAAGACGACAGGCCGCGATTCCGTCGCCGCCCTCTCGACTCAGACCGAGGCGCTTCACGAGCAGCTCGCGCAGACGCTTGGCGAAACCTTGAACGCGCTCGCCGCACAAACGAGCGAGATCGGCGGCCAGCTGGCGGCGAACGCGCAAGAAGCGGCTTCGGCGTTCGCGGGCCATACGCAAGCGCTCCAGGAGACCTTCGACAGCAGCGCGCAACAGGCGATCGCGGCCATCGGCTATCATGCGAACGATCTCAACGACCGCTTCGTGGAAACGGCCAACGAGGCGATCAACGCCATCGCAACGCACAGCGACAGGGTCAACGAGGCGCTGGCGGACCGGCTCGCGATGTTCGAGGAAACGTTCGCCGGGCATGGCGGCGCGGTCGTGGGCGGCATCGGCGAGCAGGCGGAACGCTTCACCGCGACGCTCGCGGATCGTTTCGGCGCCATCGAGAACACCCTGACCGTGCAGGGCGGCGCTCTCAACGAAAAGCTCGCAGCGCGGGCGCGGGAGGCGTCGGAGGCTCTGGAGGCCCAGATCGACGCTCTGGAGGCCCGCACCTCCGTCAAAGCCGAAGAGATCGTCCACGCGCTCGGCGGACTGATCGAACGCATGGACGAGAGCCTTGGCTCCCACGCAAGCGCGATCGACTCCAATCTCGGCGGCCGCGCCGCCGAGATTGCGCGGGTCATGGGCGATGGCGGACGCGGCATGCTCCAGTCGCTTGACGAGAAGGCCGCTGAAATCAACGCGCTTTTCGCCACGCGGTCGGCCGCGATGGCCGCCGCTCTGGCCGGAAAAGTGGACGAGATCAACGCTCTTCTTGGCGGTCAGGCGGCCGCGATAACGGAGGCGCTCGACGGCCGCATTGCCTCGTTCGAGGATCACGTCCTTGGCCGTCTCGACGCCGTCTCGGGCGAACTCGAATCCAAAGGCAGGACGCTTGCCGACGGCATCGCAGCCCGCACCAGCGAAATCGACCGGACGCTTGGAGCCCACGCCGGCGCCATCAACGCGGCGCTCGACCGAGAGAGCGGCGAACTCGGGCGCCTGCTCAGCGGACGCGCGGACGAGATCAAGGGCGTCGTGTCCCAGGCGACGGAAGATCTCGACACGACGCTCGCGCTTCGGGCCGACCAGATCGGCGAGACCCTCGCCGAGCGGGTCAACCAGATCAGCATCGCCCTCGCGAGCCGCCTCGCCGAACTCGAAGGCGCCCTTGGCGGGCGCGGGCAGCAGTTGCAAACCTCGCTCGCCGCGCGTTCCGGAGAGCTTCGCGAGCTGTTTGAAACACGGGGCCAGAGCCTCGTCGATGAGCTTTCAACTCGCGGACAGCGGATCGCGCAGGAGATGACGAACATCGGCGAGATCGTGACAAGAACGCTAGAGAGCCGCGGCGCGGCCATCGTGGATCACCTCGCGCGAAAACAGGATGAACTCACGACCGCGATCGAACAATCGTCCGAGGCCCTCCGGGTCGCGGTCGACGCCAGCGCCGGCGCCTCGACACATGCTCTCTCCGGCTTCACGACCGCCTTGCAGTCGGAACTGAGGGAAACAGTCGACAGGCTGGTCGCCAGCAGTTCGTCGTTCCAGAACGCAGTCGGCGCCGCGGGGGTCAACCTCACCGGACTTGAGAATTCGCTGAGCGACCGGATGGACGATTTCGGCGCTTTGCTTTCGAACGTCACCCAGGAAGTCGATCGCTTCAATCAAACCGCCGGGCATACGCTTGGCGAAGCCAGCAGCCTTGCGGAAACGATCGGGCGCCATCGCGAGGCCCTCGCCGACGCGGCGGGCGAACTTTCGCGGTCGCAGGGCGAACTCGGCGAGACGCTCGCATCGCGCCGCGACGCCCTGGAATCGATGCTGGACAGCATCCGGCAGCGCCGCGACGACTTCGAAAACGTCATGGTGTCGTTCGCCTCCCTGCTCGAGGAATCGTTCCAGAACGCCGAAGCGCGCGCCCGCGATATCGCCGTCTTTCTGGCAGATTCGTCGCAGAACGCGGGCGGCGCGATCGACCGGCAATTCGCCGACCTTCGGGCCAATATCGCGCAGCAGCGCGAACGCATGGAATCCGCGATGCGTGAGTCCTACGAGCGGGCCAGCGGCGAGCTTGATGGTCTCTTTGGAGAAACCACGCAACGGTTCCAGTCCGCGGCCGCTGAATTGCGCGCCATGTCTCGCGAGATCCTGCAGGAACTTGAAGCAACCAGGGAAACGTTGCGATCGGCTGCGGCCGATCTGCCGAAGGAAACCTCGCAGCAGACGGCCTCGATGCGCCGGGTCGTCGCCGATCAGATCAAGGCCCTTGAGGAATTAAGCGACATCGTCGCTCGCTCGGGCCGATCCCTCGACGTATCCGCCCCGGCCCAGCCCGCTCCGGCCTATCCCGCGCCCGCCCTTGCGCCCCGCCCCGTGCCGCCCGCGGCGCCCCGCCGGGTCGAGCCGCCCCGTCAGACGACTGAAGCGCCGCGCCCGCCTGCCGCCGCTCCGGCCGAGCCCCGCCGCCCATCGGCTCCTCCGCGTCCGGCGGCGCCACAGCCATCCGCGAGCGGAGGATGGCTTTCCGACCTCCTCGCGCGGGCTTCGACGGACGAGCCGCCAGAGGCCGCCGCCGACCCGTCCAGTTCCGCCGCGGGCAACGCGCGGCCAGCGTCGGGGCTTGATTCCCTGTCGCTCGATGTCGCGCGCATGATTGATTCCGCCGCCGCGGCCGACGCCTGGGAGCGGTACCGCCTCGGCGAGGCCAACGCCTTCTCGCGCCGGATCTATATCGGCCGCGGCCCCCAGACGTTCGACGAAGTCCGACGCCGCTACCGGCTCGATCCCGAATTCCACAATACGGTCGACCGTTACGTTCAGGAATTCGAGCGGCTCCTGGCCGAGGCCGGGAGGAACGATCCCGGCCAGTCGGTCGCGCGGAGCTATCTGGCCTCGGAAACAGGCAAGGTCTACACGATGCTTGCTCACGCCGCGGGCCGTCTCGGGTGAATGCCTCGCTCGTGACGCCGCGGATCCGGCTGTGACACAAGTATCCGGCGTCGCGTCAAAGACTCAGTCTGTATCTCCGGATCGACATCCGGCCCGGGTTCTTTAGCCCAAATAGGTCATGCAAGGATCACGAAACAACGGGTAACAGTAAAGGCTCCCTTATCTCGGGAGCTTGCTATGACAATTGTTCAAAACAATCAGTTTATTTTAACGAAAGTCTATGGCGAAGCTCTAGACCGCCCGAATAATCTTGTGGCCCTTGGGACCGTTGCGGTGATGAACCCGGAACAGGTCATCGATCTGCCGGGGCATTTCGCGGTTCACGTCGAAACCGGCGGATTAAGCCGCCTGATCGGATCCCGTTACGGCCTCGCGCAATGTTTCTACCATTTCGACGGACGGCGGCTTCATCACGGCGCCGACGTCAGGGCCGTCTGTCGAAGCGCGGGCCTCGAATGGGACTGGAACTGGCGGGCGCTGGCGGCGGTGTCCTGTTTTGAACATGTCCTCGGCGAGGATTCGCTGCATCCCCTTGTCTCCCGCCTCGGAGCAGGCGAGATCGTCACGGTCCGCAACGGAAGCCTCGAAACGCGCGTCGCGCCCGCGCCGGAGGCGGAACGCTTCGCCGATCCCGCGGGCGCCGCGATCGACGCGCTCGTAAACTTTGTTCAGACGCATGGCCGGGAGAATGCGGTCGTGTCGATGTCGGCGGGTTTTGATTCGCGGGCGATCCTCGCCGCCTTCCTTGCAAGCGGCATCCGGCCGAGGCTGATCTCCGGAGGCTACGGCACGGATGTGAGGATGTCGAAGAAGATCGCGGCAAAATACGGACTGGAGCTTGAGGCCATCGACCTTCCGCTCGCGGACTTCCTCGACAGCCGGCTGGACATCGCCCGAATCACCTCCGGCTCCAAAACCGCGTGCAACTGGCACACCTATGTCTACGCGAAACGCGCCAGATTAAACCCCGACGATCAGATCTTCATCGGCAGCAACGGCGAGTTTGCACGCACGTTCTATTTCGACCGCGGCGCGCCTTTCATCCTGGCCGATCTGTTGAGCCGCTGGACGACGCCCAAATTCTGGAACGCCAAACTGGCGCGATTCGCTCAATTGCCGGAGGATGGGACCAACGCCGCCCTCCTCGACCGCCTCGGCCCGAAACAGACGGAGGCGCGGGCCTATCTGATGCGGAACTATGGCGGGCGGCTCGGCGACAGCATGGATGAATTCTACCTGCGTGAGCGCGTCCGGAACTTCATCGCGAACGGCCTCGCCCTTGTCGGCGCCTTCGCCAAACCGCGAACACCCTTCGTGACCACGGAATGGATCTCGGCGATCCGGCAGACGCCGCGAAGAATGAAGCTAGGCAACGCCTGGCACCGTTTCGCGATCGCGAAACTGGAGCCCTCGCTTCTCGCCTTTCCGGTCGACGACACGACCCGTCCGATGGGCCGCCGAGCGGAGTTGAAATATTGGACCGGGCGGGTCGGACACACGAGGGATACGGCGCCCATGGATTACGCGTCCCTATTCGCGGCGGCTCCGTTCGAGACGGCGCTCGACGCCGCCATCGAACGCCTCGACGACATCGTCGATCGCGGCGCCGTCAGGCGATTCCAGCAATCGGCCTCCCGGCAGGAACGCACGCGGACCCTCTCCTATCTGATGGCGCTGGGCTCGTTCAAGGAATCGCTCGCCCAGCCTTAAGAGCTTCAGGCGAAGGCGTTCCGGAAAGCCGTGGGCTCGCCGGAACACATTCGAGAAGCGCCAGCCGGCCTGTAAGCCGGGTTCTGTATGGCGCGCGGCGAACCGCGCGCGTGACGGCCATTCCTCTGGGACGGCCGTTGCCGGCCGCCTCGAGCAACCCACCCGGGCGACGATCCGGAGACGGACCTGAGAACCCTTCTTGCGAAGACCTCGCGTCGCCCCTATTCGGTTTTGCTCCCGGCGGGGCTTGCCTTGCCGCTCATGTCGCCATGCGCGCGGTGCGCTCTTACCGCACCATTTCACCCTTACCTGCCGGCGCAAGCCGAAGCCTGCTCCGTTTGGCGGTTTGTTTTCTGTGGCGCTTTCCCTGGGGTCGCCCCCGCCGGACGTTATCCGGCGCCGTGTCTCCGTGGAGCCCGGACTTTCCTCCGCAAGAAGCGGCGGCCGTCCGGCCGGCTGGCTTATGGCTCATAGGCGCGAAGCGCGGACGGGTCAATCGCAACGGGCCGCGAGCTTGACAAGACCTTGCCGGGACCGAGGGAAGAAAATGAGGACGAGAGACGAAAGTCCTCGACGCCAGCGCCGCAAAATAAACGGAAGCTCGCCCTCTTGCGCCTAACGGGAAACACAATGAGCCTTATGATGCCTCGCCTCGCACGCAAAGCTTGCCGATATCCACAAGGGCGGGCCGCTTTACGCTTGACCCCGGGCATCGCTTAAGGTGTCTGGACCGATGGCGTCGAGAACGGCGGGGTTGCGTTCATTTCGACAGGTCCTGCACAAATCGAAAGCTGGGCCTAACCATCATGTTAGGATTTGCGATGAGTCACTTTCGCTCTTTGCCCATCGTCGCCGCCCTCGGAGCGCTGGCGCTCGCGGGATGCGGCTATACCCCTGAACAGCGCGCCGGCAGCGGCGCGGCCCTCGGCGGCGCGACCGGAGCGGCGATTGGCGCCGCGACCGGCGGCGGAGTCGGCGCGGCTCTTGCTGGAGGCGTGATCGGCGCCGCAAGCGGAGCGATCATCGGCGCCAACACGCGTCCGCCGCCGCCGCCCCCACCGCCGGCCTATTACCCGCCTCCCCCCCCGCCGCCGCCGCGTTGTGCGCAGTTCGGCTACGACGCTTACGGCAATCGGATATGCACGGCTTTTTACGGCTATTGACACCTGACAGCGCTGTTCCGACCACACTTTATCCCTCGCCGAACCACGGCGAGCGCAAGCGCGGTCTGACGGCGAACGCGATCCTGCTGCATTACACCGGCCTTGCGACGAGCGAGGCCGCGCTCCGGCAGCTTTGCGATCCCGTGGCGGAAGTCTCCTCGCATTACCTCGTGGACAAGGCAGGCGGCCTCTACCAGCTGGTCCCCGAAACCCGCCGCGCGTGGCACGCGGGACAGGGCTGCTGGGCGGGCGAGACCGATATGAACGATGTCTCGATCGGGATCGAAATCTGCAATCCTGGCCACAAAGGCGGCTCGCCGGACTATCCGCCCGAGCAGATCGCGACCGTCATCGCGCTGTGCCAGGACATCATCTCCAGGTGGGGCGTCGTTCCTCACCGGGTTCTCGGACATTCCGACGTCTCGCCGCACCGCAAGATCGATCCGGGCGAATTTTTTCCCTGGGCGACGCTCGCCGAAGCCGGCGTCGGCCATTACGTTCCGCCGCATCCGATCGAGGACGGCCCACGCCATGGGCCGGGCGATGAAGGGTCCGGGGTCAAGGCCGTGCAATCCCTGTTCGCGGACTATGGTTACGGCCTGAACGTCAGCGGCGCGTACGACGAAGAAACCGAATCCATCGTGCGCGCGTTCCAGCGCCATTTCCGCCCGGCGCTGGTGGATGGGGTGGCGGATGTCTCGACGCTCGAAACGCTTCGCGCATTGATCGCGGCGCAGAGGTAAATTTGCGAATTCCGATGTCTAATCTGACACATCATAGCTGATTTCAATATCATCAACTCCCGTGGCGCAACGCGTCGAGGCTCATTGCAAATTAAGGGAGTCTGGATGGCGGATTGGGCAAACGTGAATGCGATTCTTGCCCCGTTTGGAGGCGCGGTAGTCCTTGCAGGTGTGATAGTTACCGCTGCTTTCGGTCTATTCAAGCTTTTGGGCGAGAAATGGCTTGACGCCAAATTCTCGGAAAAGCTTCAAGTTCTCGAACATAGACATCAAAAAGAACTTGAAGAGCTGAAGATAAAATACGTTCGTCTGACGGATAGAGCAACTAGATTGAACCAGCGCGAGTTTGATGCGATTCCCGAGTGTTGGGCTCTAATGCAAGATGCCTATCTGCGAACTGAGACCTTCATAAGAAAGGGCCAGAGTTATGCTGACCTAAGCAAGATGAACCCATCGCATTTAGATGCATTCTGACCTGCCACTGAACTTTCATCCGGCGGTAATTAGAGTCTCGGCGGAGTTTACGCCGTGTGGCGCGGGTTGAGCAACCTGTGATCGGCGGAGTTGGTCGGGGTTGCGCAGCCGGTCGCATGTTTCGGGAAGATTGGCGGCGTAGGCCGCTGGCGTGAGATAGCCCAGCGCCGAATGTGGCCGTCGCTGGTTGTAGTCATCGACCCAGTTCGCGATCCTGGCGCGGGCGTGATCGAGGCCCAGGAAAAGGCTCTCATTGAGAAGCTCGTCGCGCATGCGGCCGTTGAAGCTCTCGCAGAAGCCGTTCTGCATGGGTTTGCCCGGCGCAATGAAATGCCAGGCGACCTTGTATTCCCTCTGCCACGTGAACATCGCGTTCGACGTGAACTCGGTTCCATTGTCGGAGACAATCAATCCCGGCTTTCCCCGGCGCGCGATCAAAGCCGTCAGTTCGCGCGCCACGCGCCGCCCGGAGATCGAGGTGTCGGGGACCGCCGCCAGACATTCACGTGTGACGTCGTCCACGATGTTCAGGATCCGGAACC
>NZ_FOSN01000026.1 GCF_900114285.1 Methylocapsa palsarum
AGCTGGGTATCTTACAACCCGCGCCCGAGGCCGTCACCGCCGCTCCTAAAGAGCGAGTACGCAGACAAATACAATCTAGAGTGTATCCACGCACCAACGCCTCTTCGACGCGGTTCAAAATAGCAGGCGCGCTTTTAGCGACGTGTCGCCCCGCCCCGAGGTTTCGATGCTGCGTCGCCTGCCGATAGACCCCTACATTCTGGCAATGGTCGCGACGGTGGCCTTCGCTTCCCTCTGTCCGGTGCGCGGCGAAAGCGCAATCGTCGTGGGCTGGGGCGTCAAGCTGGCCATCGCCTTGCTGTTTTTTCTTCACGGCGCCCGCCTCCCCACGCAAGAGGCGCTGGCCGGACTAAAGCATTGGCGTCTGCAAACCGCGGTGTTGTCCTGCACCTTCGTGTTGTTTCCAGTGATCGGAATCGGAGTTGCGACGTTGACGCCCGACCTGTTGTCGCAGCCGTTGATGACCGGGCTGCTTTATCTCTGCATTCTTCCGTCCACGGTGCAGTCGTCGATCGCCTTCACCTCGATCCGCGCGGCAATGTCGCGGGCGCGCTATGCGCCGCTTCGGCCTCCAATATGTTCGGCATTTTCTTCACGCCGCTGCTTGCCGCCCTGTTGATGAAAAGCCAGAGCGCAGGCTTTTCCCTGGAAGCGCTTGGCGACATCATCCTGCAATTGCTGTTCCCTTTCCTCGCCGGGCAATTGGCGCGGCCTCTCCTTGGCGCTTTCGTCACGCGCCATCGCGCCGTTTTGAACCTCGTCGACCGCGGCTCGATACTCTTGATCATTTACGCCGCCTTCAGCGAGGGCGTCGTCAAGGGCGTCTGGAGTCAGCTCGGCGCTGGCGAATTGCTTCGGCTGAGTCTGGTCCTTTCGGGTTTGCTGGCCTTTGTGCTCACCCTGACGACTTTTCTGAGCCGCCGTCTGGGCTTCGCCCGGGAGGACGAAATCGTCATCGTGTTCTGCGGCTCCAAAAAGGGCTTGTCCGCCGGTCTCGCAATGGCGAGCGTCCTGTTCACGGGCCCGCAAATCGGCCTGTTCATGCTGCCGATCATGCTGTTTCACCAGATCCAGCTGATGGTCTGCGCCGTCATCGCCCAGCGCTACGCGGCGCAATGGGAAGGGATGAAACCCCAGCCGCCGCCTTTTGTTCCTCAAGCTGGCGTCTCGCCCAGTCAATGACGCCGTCGAGGCTTTGAAAGTCGGCGACCGATCGCGCCGGAAGGTCCGGAAACTCCTCGCGCGCCATGCGGGACAATGCATTGCCGGGGCCAAGCTCGAGGAGGCAGGAGCACCCCATTTCCATGAGTCCCTCAAGACAGGCGGCCCAGTTCACCGTTTGCGCGACCTGAAGCGACAGAACGTCGCTCTGGCATAGACGGGCGCGCCGGAAACGCCCGCCATAACCGGAATCGGAATCGCGCGCCAAGCCGCCGCCTCAGGCGCCAGACGAAATTTTTGCGCGGCCGGGCGCATCAGCGTCGTATGCGAGGGGATGGCGACATTCAGCGGCGTCACCTTGGCTCCCGCCTTCGCCGTCGTGCTTGTCGCCGCCGCCGCGCTCATCAACGGCGCGCCGCCAAGCGTGATCGCGAAATCCTTCGGCGACGGATTCTGGAGCTTGATCACCTTCACCATGCAGCAGGTGATGGTCGTGGTCGGCGGTTATGTGATCGCGAGTTCGCCGCCCGCGGCGGCGCTGATCGACAGGATCACCCTGTTGCCGCGCGGCGGCCGCTCCGCCGTCGCCCTGATCGCGGCGTCGACCATGCTGCTCTCGCTGGTCAACTGGGCGATCAGCCTGATGTTCAGCGGGCTGCTGGTGCGGGCGATGGCGCGCCGGACCGATATCATCATGGACTACCGCGCCGCCGCCGCCGCGGCTTATCTGGGGCTTGGCGGCACCTGGGCCCTTGGCCTCAGTTCCTCGGCGGCGCAATTGCAGGCCAATTCCGGCAGCCTGCCGAAAAGTCTGCTCGACATCGGCGGCGTCCTTCCATTCACGGAAACGATCTTCCTATGGCAGTCGGCGGCGATGGTGCTGACGCTGATCCTCGTCTCGACCCTCATCGCGTTCCTGTCGGTCCCTGCCGGCGGGCGGGCTGTGACGGCCGCCATGCTCGGGGTCGATCTCGACGCAAAGCCCGTGGCGGCGCGGCGCGGGCGGCGCCCCGGCGAATGGCTCGAATACAGCCCTTTCCTTTCCATCGCGATCGCAGTCCTAGGTTTCGGCTGGCTGGTGCAGGAATTCTCCGGCAGAAATCCGGTCTTCGTCATCTCCAATCTGAACACCTACAATTTCGCCCTGCTCATGACCGGATTGCTGCTGCATTGGCACCCGCGCAGTTTTCTCGACGCCGCGACGCAGGCGGTCCCGGCGACGGCCGGGATCATCGTGCAGTTTCCGTTCTATGGCGGGATCGCCGGGATCATGACGGGAGCCGCAGCGCTTGGCGGGCACAGTCTCGCGACGAGGCTCGCCGATCTGTTCAACGGCGTCTGCACCAGGGAGACGTTTCCGATCGTCATAGGTCTTTATTCGGCCGTGCTCGGATTTATCATTCCGAATCCTAGAGGCGCCCTATGTCCTGCAGACGGCGAACGACCTCAAGGTGCATCTCGGCTGGGCGGTTCAGATCTATAATGCGGCCGAAGCGCTGCCCAATCTCATCAACCCGTTCTTCATGCTGATGCTGATCGGAGTTCTCGGGATCAAGGCGCGCGACGTTGTCGGATTCACGATCGTGCAGCTGATGTTTCACCTGCCGCTGGTGCTGTTGATGCTGTGGGCTTTTTCCCTCACCCTGCCCTACCGCCCGCCGGTCATTCCGTGAACGGCCACGGGGCGCGTCAACCGGAACCTCTGTCGACCATCACCATCCACATCATGCCGAAGCGGTCCGTGACCATGCCGAATGCCGACGAGAAGAACGTCGGACCAAGCGGCATCTGCACCTCTCCGCCGTCCGCGAGAGACGCGAAAACGCGCCCGGCCTCGGCGTCGTCCGAGGCGAAAAGCGAGAGCGAAACACCCTCAAAACGCGAACCCTCCCGGCAGCCGCCATCCGATGCCAAAATCGTCGTCGCGCCAATGCGCAGCTCGGCGTGCATGACCTTGTCCGGATTGGCGACGGGCTGACCCGCCATGGGCTGAGGGTTGTCCTTGAAACGGATCAATCTTACGACCGTCGCGCCAAGCGCCTCCTTGTAGAATTCGATCGCCTCGTCGGCGCGGCCATTAAAGTTCAGATAGGGTTGGATATGCATGTCTGCCTCCTTTGGAGAACGAGCCGGCAAGCCAGAGTCGCAAGCCCGGCGTTCAGGCCGCCCGCGCCGCCCCGCGCGCCGCCTCGGAGACCGACTTAAGACTCGCCAGTCCCTGCTCGAATTGCCCGCCGATCATCTTGTCGCAATCCACAACAAGGCCGAACGCCTTGCCGATGAAATTGTTAGCGCCCGACATGGTCCAGGAAACGACCGTGCTTTCGGCGCCCTCCTGCTTCAGTTCGAATTCGACGGTGTTGACGGCTTTCATTGGCTTTTCAAACTCCAACCGCATCCCGACCAGCTCGTCCGGGCGGCTCTGCGTGATTGTCATCCTGCCCACGCCCACCTTATTGTTGCCCGCCCAGGACATGGAGGCGCCGGCTCCCGCCGCCGGGCCGGAAAACCTGTTAGTCGCGTTCGGGTCGAGCTTCGCCCAGGGCGACCATGACTCCCATTTGCGCAGGTCGTTGATGGTGTCGAACACGATCTGCGGCGGCGCGGCGATCGCCGCCGTGCGCGAGATGCTGAAGGCGGCCGGGCGGCGCGATATCAACAACGCAAGTGCGCCAACAATGGCGATGAGGACGACGAGGGTGACAAGGGTTGCGGACATGAAAAAACTCCCGGTGAAGAGTAGAGCCATCGCGCGAACCCGCTCAAATTGTGCGGAGATATTCATCGAGACGGTCGAAACTGCTGCTCCAGCCAAACCTGTGGCCGTCGCGATTGGCGCTGGTGTTGAAGACGGCCTGACGGAAGGTCATCCTCGTCCGGTCGCCCTCATGATCCTCGAACAAAACCGTGACTTCGGTCTCCGGCCCCGGCCGGCCGTCGTCCTGATCCCAGGCGAAGGTGAAAACGAGCCGCTCCGGTTTGACGATTTCGCGGTAGACGCCGCCTTGCCAAAGATCGCGCCCGCCGTTCTCCGGCCTCAGGCACGTGCGCCAGCGGCCCCCCGGCCGGAAATCTCCGCCGAGTTCGACGGCCGGATGATCGCGCGGACCCATCCAGTGACGCAGATGCGCAGGGTCCGTCCACATTTCGAAAACGAGTGCACGCGGCGCGTCGAAAATCCGCGTGATTTCGAGCACGCGGCCCGCCAGTTCACTGTCGCTCGCCATGCGGGCCTCCATTGCCCTGCACCTGCCGAAGATAGTCGTCGAGACGATCGAAGCTGGCGTCCCAGAAAACACGATAGCGCTCCAGCCAGGCGGCGACTTCGCCAAGCGGCGCGGCGTTGAGGCGGCAGGGCCGCCGCTGCGCGTCGCGGGAGCGGCTGATGAGCCCGGCCGCCTCCAGCACCTTGAGATGCTTCGAGATCGCCGGCCCGCTCATGTCAAAGGGTCGGGCGAGTTCCGCCACGCTCGTTTCGCCGAGGGCCAGCCGCGCGAGAATAGCCCTTCGCGTGGGATCGGCGAGTGCGGAGAGCGTGCTGCTGAGATGATCGGCCCGCATGAACTTTAACGACCAGTTATATAACCTTTTAGTTAAATATTTGGTTTGAGGGCCGCTGTCAAGGCAGCGCCCGCGTCTCAAGGCGCCCAGTGGCGGTTGCTGAAAAGGCCGCGCCGGAAATTGATTGTCTTACACTTTTGACGTGCTAAATATGTCATTATTTAATGACACTTGGAGACGGTCGGTGCGCATCTTCCTCCTTCACCCGAACTACCATTCCGGTGGCGCGGAGATCGCGGGAAACTGGCCCCCGCGTGGGCCGCCTATCTGACCGGCTCGCTGAAACAGGCCGGCTATTCCGACGTCCGCTTTATTGACGCGATGACCAACGACCTGTCCGACGAGCAGCTGGCCGCCCTGATCGCGGCGGAAAGGCCGGACATCGTCGGAGCGACGTCGATCACCCCCTCGATCTACAACGCCGAGCGCGCGCTCCTTCAATCGCGATCGACTTGCGAATCAAGGCTGAAGTAATGCCGAATTCACGACGATCTCTTTCTGGAAACCCAGGATGCACGGTCGTCGCGGGATCACAGATTAATGTTTCTGTCCCACCCAGACTCACCGCAAGCTTAAAAACTTGGAGCCAGCCTCGCGACGCGGCGCTCGTCGACCATCGCGGCGGGCCGATCGGCAAGCCAATCCTCCGCCCTCGCCGCGGAAAACAACTGGACCGCCTCGGCTTCGAGACCAGCAGCGATCAGCGCCGCGTGAAGCTGCGTTACGGCGTTTGGCCCGATACGCGCCGTAAGCTCAGCGGGAGGATTTGCGGCGTGCGTACGGCTAAAGAAGGCTGGGAAAGTTGGCGTCATCTTTACCCGCGAACTAGGTCTGTATGAAATGGAAGTGAAACGGAAGTGTCGATCGAGCCATTGGGGCACCTTGGGATGCGTGTGGGCGGCGTAATTGTCGAGGATCACATGCACGACCTTGCCGGCGGAACCTCGGCCTCGATGGCGTTGAGGAAACGGATGAACTCCTCATGCCGGTGGCGCTGCATGTCGCGGCCGATCACCGTGCCGTTGAGGACGGCAAAGGCGATTCATGTGATTTCAGCGGTGACGGTTTGGCGGTATTGATTGTGCGCCATTCAACAATTATGCCCCGTCGGGGAATCGCCGATAAAGAAAAGGCGAAACCCCGCGTTACTGCCTTATTGTTGGCTGCTCTGCCTTGGGCCGTTTATTTTTACCAGCTTTAGCGTAACGATTTTTATTTTGTGGCAGCTTCAAGGTGTGACAAAGCTTCTTCAGCATGCTTTGTCGCGACATCCGCATGGTCTTGCTTGCCGTGTTTCGTGCCCAAGATGCAGCGATAAGTCGAGACGGCGACACAGTCAGTACTCCCCCTTCAAGATCTGCCTGCAAGGCGGCGTGGTAACTGTGAAACTTCCGGGGAGCCGTTGTCGATGTCCGAACGGAAATTGTGTCCTCTGACGTTTGCTGATCAACCCCATGGAGTCGTTACTCCTCACGCGCGACTTTTGACGGGCCGTCGGCGATTCGTCATGAGCGAAAACCATATAACCTATTGTTTTCATTTCTTTTTATCAATTTCGCATAATCAAGATTATGGAACTTAATAACCCCTCAGGCCAACTTTTCCGGCGCGATCAGCGCCATGCCCGGGAAATAATGCCGGTAGCGGCCGCCATCGCGCGTCAGTAGCGGCAACCCGCTCACCGTCGCATGAGCGCCGATGAAAAAATCCGGCAAAACGCCGGTGCGCGCGCCGCCCGACTGGCGGTACTGCACAAAGACCTTGCCGGCGAGGAAGAGCGCGGCCCGCGGCGTTCGCGCGACCTCGATCGCCGCGTCAGCGAGCATTGCCTCCAGATCCTCGATCCGAACATACCGCACCGACAGTTCGGCATAGACCACGTCATTGATGCAGAGCGGCCCCTTGAGCCCAGCCTCCTCCAGTTTCGCGATCGACCAATCCGACCAAGCCGGATCGTTCGTCACCAGATCGAGAATCACATTGGTATCGATGAGGGTCACGTCAGCGCTCGCCGCGCGTCATCGCCATGATGGCGTCGGTCGAGAGCCCCTTGCCGGCGTGACCGCGAAGACGCGCGAAACGGCTCGGGCGCGGCTTTCCCCCGATCTTGACCAGGATGACGCCGCCATCCGGCGCCCGCTGAAAATCGACGACGCTGCCCGGCTTGAGGCCGAGCAGATCGCGGACAGGCTTAGGGATCGTGACCTGCCCTTTACTAGTGACTGTCGCCGCCATTTCGCACCTGTAATGCGGAGATTACTTTCAGCATTACCTAGCATGGAGGATTACGGACGTCACCTGCAAAGAACCGCAGCGGCTGCCGGCAATCTGGTCCAGGCGATTTCGTCGATAATTAAAATGGAGAAAGCAAAGCGGACACACGATCCAGTGTGGATTTTTCACTTCCATGATTCCAAAAACCCTGCGAATTTAGGTTGTGGTGCGCTTTTTCGAAATCAACGTGGCGAAACGCAGAGCGCTCGAGTAGGCTCATGCGGCGAGAACTGCGTTCCAGATTTGGGCGCCCGGCTGCCCTCGATCCGAAGCTTTCCGGGATTTGAAATGAAGCCTGATTTCGGCGATTATCGAAGCCGGCGATCGTTGGGCGGTCATCGGCCACGGTGATTGACACTTCACCCATCCGCGGTGTGGTCCCTACGCTCCATTTTTGGGAGCGTAGGCAACATTCTGGTCAAAACGTCACTTTTATCCCGCCATAGACAGCGCGGCCGTTGCCTGGAAAGTAGATTTGCTGATTGGCTGGAACGCTGGCGTTGATAACCGCCTGGGTGTCGCTGATATAGTGCTGGTTGGTCAGGTTGCGCAGATCGAGATAAAGCGAAAATCCGGAGGGGAGATTGACGTCTCGTCGACGCGCTCAAGGACTCGCCGGGCGTCTACGTTGAAGATCGCTACGGGCAAGAAGTGCGCATCTCCATTCGCGGCTCGGGCCTGACGCGTTACTTTCATCTGCGCGGAATATGACCTCTCCAAGCGGCCAGTCCACGAAGCGAATAAATATTGATGTCGTTGCCCCCGGCGAAGCCATATTTGGCGACAGGCTGGACGTTGTTGAAATAGTCCACGCCAAATAAAATGGAATGTTTGACCGGGCCGGTCTCGAACTTGCCCGTGAGATCGATGTTCCCCGCGATCGTATAGGAATTGTACCCGCCCCATTGATCCGGCTCAAATCCCGGCGCAAGATTCCGGCGGCCGAGGACACCGCCGCCGGATAGGCATGGCGGTCCGGCGAGCCCGTGCTTCTGGTCGCGCCGGTGACGCAATTGGCGCTCGACCGGCGGCATCCTTTCGCCGCGGACGTCGCCGCCTATCGCAAGGGCTGCGCGGGACAAGCTAGGCCAACGCGCTTCCATGACATGCCTTGATCGTGAGGATTTCGAATATTTCGGGGCTTTCGAACACGGGCTTTCTGCGAGCCGCCGCCCGAGCGCGCTGGATTGTCATCGGCGTTATTTGTCTCGCGGCGGGCTATTTTTTCCTGCGCTGGTACTCCGCGCCGGCGCCGCCGCATTATCTGACGGCGGCGGCCGCGCGCCTCACCCTGGAGAGTTCCGTGCTCGCGACTGGAACATTGCAGGCGATCCGGCAGGTCGACGTCGGCACGCGCGCCACCGGCCAGTTGAAATCGCTGCGCGTGAAGCTCGGCGATCAGGTTCGCGCCGGGGATTTGCTCGCCGAGATCGATCCTGTGCTGCAAGAGAACGAGTTGCGCTCGGCGCAGGCGGCGCTCGCCAATCTGGAGTCGCAACGGCGCGCCGCAAGCGCACGCCTGCGCCGGTCGAAGTTCGAATTCGAGCGCCAGAAAGCGATGATCGGCGGCGCCGCCACCTCCCGCCGGGAGCTCGAGAACGCCGACGCGCAATTGGAGAGCGAGGACGCGGGGCTGGCGGCGCTCGACGCCCAGATCAAACAGGCGAATGTGCAAATCGACATCGCCGCGGCCAATCTCAGCTACACCAAAATCACCGCGCCGATGGACGGTGAGGTCGTGGCCATCCTGACCCAGGAAGGCCAGACCGTGGTGGCGGCGCAGATCGTGCCGGTGATCCTGAAGCTCGCCGAACTTGGCGCCGTCACCGTGCGCACGCAGGTGTCGGAGGCCGACGTCATCCATGTGCATGCGGGGCAGCCGGCGTCCTTCACGATCATGGGCGATCCGGACACGCATTACGCCGGCAAGCTGAGGGCGGTGGAGCCGGCGCCGCAGAATTTCTCCGAACCGGTGTCGGCGTCCGGCGGTTCCGGGCAAGGCGGCGCGTCGCCGGGCGGGTCAAACGCGGTCTTCTACAACGCGCTCTTCGACGTGGCGAACCCTGACCATCGCCTGCGCATCGGGATGACGGCGCAGGTGTCGATCCAGCTTGGCGATTCCCGCGACGCGCTCGCCATTCCATCGGCGGCGCTGCGCAACAAGGACGCAGGCGGACGCTACGAGGTCCGTGTGCTCGGCCCGCAAGGCAAGATCGAGACGAAGCGCGTGCGCGTCGGCCTCGACAATTACATACAGGCGGAGATCCTGGACGGATTGTCTGAGGGCGAAACAGTGATCACCGGAGAGCCGGAGCCGGCTGCGGCGGGGGCGCGCTAGAGCGCTTTCCGATCGAATGGACTCATTCGATCGATCGGAAATCGCTCCAGTTTCAAAATCAAAGAGTGAGAGCATGACGTCATCCGAAAACCGGGCTCCACTTTTCGGCGTCATGCTCGATATGTCGGAGCCGCTGATCCGATTGCGCGCCGTGTCCCGGCAATACGTCTCCGGCGATCAGGAAACCTACGCTTTGCGCGACATCGACCTCGACATCCGCGCCGGTGAGCTGGTCGCCCTGATGGGCGCCTCGGGCTCCGGCAAGTCGACGCTGTTACACATTTTGGGCTGTCTCGACCGGCCGAGCGCTGGAACCTATCGCGTCGGCGGCGAGGAGGCGAGCGCGCTTGGCCCCGTGGAGCTGGCGGCGCTGCGGCGGGATCGTTTCGGTTTCATATTCCAGAGCTATCATCTTCTGCCGCAGCTCTCCGCGTTCGCCAATGTCGAGATCCCCGCGATCTACGCCGGCGCCGGCGGGTTGGAGCGAAAGACTCGCGCGCGCGAACTGCTGAAGCGTCTGGGCCTTGGCGCGCGTCTTGATCATCGCCCAAGCCAGCTCTCCGGCGGCCAGCAGCAGCGCGTCAGCATCGCCCGCGCCCTGATGAACGGCGGCGCGATCATTCTGGCGGATGAACCGACGGGGGCGCTCGACAGCCGCACGGGCCGGGAGGTGATGGAGATTCTGATCGAATTGAATCGGCTCGGCCATACGCTCATCATCGCGACGCATGACGCGCATGGGGCCGCCAAGACGAGGCGCGTGATCGAGATCGAGGACGGCCTGATCGTTAAGGATCGCAAGACGGAGGCTGCCGACCCGCCGCCGCCTCAAGAGGCGGACGCCCCGCCGCCGGCGGCTGTCGCGCCCCATGCCTCATCCAGAGCCTCATCCCATGACTCGCCCCACGCCGTGGCGTGGGTCCCGCGCTTTATCGAGGCGGCGCGGATGGCCTGGTTCGCGCTCCTCGCGCATCGTCTGCGCACGGGCCTCACGCTGCTCGGAATCGTCATCGGCGTCGCCTCCGTCGTCATGATGGCGGCGTTGGGCGAAGGCGCAAAGCGCAGCATGGAGGCGACGCTCAAGAGCGTGCCGCAAAATTATGTCGAAATCTATCCGGGCAAATTCTTCGGCGATCCCGACGCCGCCAATATTCATACGCTGACGGGAGCCGACGCCGACGTTCTGCGGCGGCAAAGTTTTATTCAAAGCATTAGCCCGACGCTCGGCGCTTCGGCCACGCTGCGGCTCGGCGCGCTGAAAGCCGCCGCGACCGTGACCGGAGTCGACGAATCCTTTTTCGAGACCAGCGGCTACAAGCTCGAAATGGGCCCCGGATTCAGCCGCGAGGACATCGTCTCGCAGCGCCAAGTCGCGGTGATCGACGCCAATGTCAGAAAGAGGTTCTTTCCCGCCGACAATCCAATTGGAAAGATCATCATCGTCGGCAGGACGCCCTGCTTCATCGTCGGCGTGGTCGCCAAAAACCTCGCCATGGAATCGCCTGGGGCCGGCAATCGGCTTGTGGTCTATCTTCCCTACACGACCGTCGGCGCGCGCCTTGCCGGACGCAGCTATCTCGACAGCATCGTGCTGCGCTTTCACCCCGGCGTTCCGATCGACGCGGTGGCGGGCGGCGTCTCCGAGATTCTCGAGCGGCGCCATCACGCCAAGGACGTCTCGATCTTCAACCTCGAGGAACGCGTCCGCGCAGGCCGCAGCTTCACCAACAGCATGAGTTTTCTTCTCGGGGCGATCGGCCTTATTTCGCTCATTGTGGGCGGCATCGGCGTCATGAACATCATGCTGGTGTCGGTGTCCGAACGCTCGCGCGAAATCGGCATTCGCATGGCGGTCGGCGCCAGCCGCTTTGACATTCAAACGCAGTTTCTGACGGAGGCGGTCGTGGTCTGCCTCGCCGGCGGCGCGATCGGTATTCTCGTCTCCTACGGGCTCGCTCATGCCGCATCAAGCGTCGTTCCGCAGGACTGGCAGGTCATTCTCTCGGTCGACGCCCTTGGTTTGGCGGTCGCGAGTTCGCTGCTGACGGGAATCGTCTTCGGCTATATTCCCGCGCGCAACGCCGCGCGGCTCGATCCCGTGGAGGCGCTCTCGCGTGACTAGCCTCAACCATCTCCGCCGCCGCGCCGCCGCCTTCGCGCTCGCGGCCGGAGTATGCGGTTGCGCCGTGGGGCCGAACTTCGAGCCGCCGCCGCCGCCCGAGGCGACGCGGTTCACGCCGGAGCGGACCGCCTCTCCCGGCAATGGCCAGCACTTCGTCGAAGGAGCCGACGTCGCGCGGGACTGGTGGCGGGCGTTTGGCTCGAAGCCGCTCGACGATCTGGTGCGCCGGGCGATCGCGCAAAATCCGACCCTTGACGCAGCGGAGGCCGCGATCCGCGTCGCCTATTATGCCGCCGAGGCGCAAAAAGGCGTTTCGCTGCCGCAAATCTCTGCCAATTCGCTGTCTCAAAGCGGCGTCGCCTCCAACGCCATACCTTCCGATCCGGCGACTCAGCTCACCTATTCGCTGTTCACCAAGCAGATCATCGTGTCGTTCACGCCGGACATCTGGGGCGCCAACAGCCGCAGCGTCGAATCCTTGGAGGCGCAAACGCAGATCCAGCAATTGCGCCTCGAAGCGGCCTATCTCGCGCTCGCCGCCAATGTCGTCGCGACGGCGATCGAGGAGGCCTCCCTGCGCGGACAGATCAACGCCGCGCGCAACATCGTCGCGATTGAAAAAGAGCTTCTCCAGCTATTACGCCGGCAACTGGCGTCCGGATCTGTTTCGGGCGCCGATCTTCTCTCCCAGGAAGCCGCCCTGGCGCAGGCCGAAGAAATCCTGCCGCCGCTCGAAAAGCGGCTAGCCCAGCAGCGCAATCTCCTCACCGCCCTCGCCGGACAATATTCGGGCGACGAAATCGCCGAGACGTTCGACCTGCGGCGCTTGACCCTGCCGCGCGCGGTGCCGCTCGTTCTCCCCGCGCAGCTCGTGGCGCGTCGGCCGGACATTCAGGCGGCGCAGGCCAACATCCATTCGGCCGGCGCCCTCGTCGGCGTCGCGGTCGCCGCCCGTCTGCCCAACATCATGCTGAGCGCCAACGGCGGCTCCAGCGCGCTGAATTTCGGGCAGCTCTTTGCGCCAGGCACGGGCTTTTACGTTTTGGCCGCGAGCGCCACGCAGCCGATTTTCGACGGCATGACTTTGTTGAACAAGCAGAAGGCGGCCGAGGCCGGCCTTGGCCAGGCCGAGGCGCAATATCGAAGCGTCGTCATCAACGCCTTCGAGAATGTCGCCGACGCGCTGCGCGCGCTTCAAGTCGACGCGCGCGCGGTCCAAGCCGCCGCGAAGGCGGAGGAAGCGGCAAGGCGCAGCCTCGACATCGTGCGCCTGCAGGCGCGCTTCGGCCACGTCAATCAACTCGCCGTGCTCAACGCCCAGCAGACCTACCTGCAAGCCTCGATCGCCCGCGTCATCGCCGATTCCGACCGCCTCTCCGACACCGCCGCACTCTTCATGGCCATCGGCGGAGGGTGGTGAGGGGAACATCCAATGAGAGGACGCCGCTGAACGAAATCCGTGCCGCCAACGAGCGGGACAAGCTCGTGTTCGAAAGCCCTATGATCCCCGCCCCCGTCAATGGCGGACGCCCATGCGCCTTAAGCGGCAGGGCGCGCCGCAGCTTTTGCGCGAGTTTCAGGGCCTGCCGTTCCGGCTCGCTCATCTCATGCTCCCTAGGCTCAATGATTCAATTCTAGGCCGCGTCATTGCGCCGCGATTTTCGCCGCCGCGGACTCTCCATCCATCGCTTCGCGACGCGCCTTGGAGACCATCCGCGCCCTGCGCTTTTTCCACCAGATGTAAACGCCGGTGACCGACAGCATCGTGATGACAAGCCCCATGACGCAGACGAAGATCTTCATCGGCAAGCCGAACACCCGCGCCATGTGAAGCATCGCCAGCAAAGAACTGATCGTCTCGGACAAAGGCGTCTTCGCCGCTTGCGGGTCCGGCTCCGGCTTGGACGCCTCCGCGCCGGTTTCGGCGTCGAATTCCGCGCAGGCTGGGCTCTCCCCGGCGGCCGCCAGGGTGTTCGCGCACATCGTGTAACGACCGCTCTCGCGGTCTAGCGCCAAAATCACCTCACGCTTGATCGTGAAGCCGTCCTTGCGCGCTTTTTCCTCGAGCAAAACCCTGCCTCTGGCGCGCGCCTCCGGCCAATCCAGCGCTGGATTTTCGAGAACGACCGCCCGGGTCGGCATGGCCATCGCATGTGGTTGCGGTGGAGGCGCGCCAAACAGCGCATTCATCACCGGCGTGTAGACTTCGTTGAGATTGAAGCCGACGCTCGACCAGGCGAAGATGAACAGCATCGCGAAGGTCCACAGGCCGAAGGCGCGGTGGATGTCGAAATTGATCCGGTAGGCGCCGCCGCTCCATTTGATCAGCCACGCCGGCTTCCACCGCGAAAGCCAGGTTTTGCGGATCGCCCCACCGCTGGCGCGGCTTCGCGGAAAGGTCAGATAGAAGGAGACGAAACAGTCGATGGTCCAAACGAGAGCAGTGACGCCGAGAATGAATGCGCCGAGCCCGGAATAGCGGCCCGGCAGCGCCAGCGTCATATGCAGGCGGTAGATGAACCAGATGATGTTGGCGCGGCCGACCGAGAACGCGGTCAGGTTTCGCTCGCCGAGCGTCTCGCCCGTGTAGGGATCGAGATACGTCACCCGTCCGGATTCGTCGTCGCCGAAAGCCCCGGCCAGGAAATCGGGCAGCGCGACAAACTGCTCTATTGGCGCGCTTTTGACGCGCGGCGCGAGCCCAGCCTCAAAGCTGCGGCCGGGTTCGACATAAAGCGGCGCGGAATCGACGCGCATGCGCGGGTCTTGCGCCTCGGCTTTCCCGCGCAGGACGAGCGGATCGAGCATCGGCGCATCGTGCTTCGCCACGGTCAGCAGGTCAGGATTGAGCCATAAATCCAGCTCGTCCTTGAACGCCAGCACGCTGCCGGTGAGGCCGGTGATAACGAGAAACAAAGTCATCGTCAGCCCGGAATAGCGGTGCATCAGAACCCAGAATTGTCGGGTCATGGAATCTTTTCCCTGATACGGATTACGATGATATCATGATGCCTATTTGATATCGGCTTTGATCGAGAAGGAGAACCAAGGTCATGCCCAGAACCATCATCAGCCTGAGCGAATCCGAAAAACTTTGGCTGACGCAAAAGGCGCGGGCGGAACAAGTGCCCATGACAGAGATCGTCCGACGCGCCTTGGCCCTGTACCGCCGCGAGGCCCACGAGCCGCAAGAGCCCGGCTTCGAGGATCTGCTCGATCTCACGCGCGGACTTTGGCGCAAGGGCGAGGGCCTCGCCTACCAACGCCAAATCCGCGACGAGTGGGAGCCCGAGGCAGAGAGAAGGTGACCGCTTTCCTTCTCGATTCGGTCATCGTTATCGACCATTTCAATGGGGTCGAGGCGGCGACCAATTATTTGCGGGAGCATCGCGAGGACATCGCCATTTCCGTCATCACCCGCGCCGAGGTTCTGACCGGGTTCGATGGCGAGAGCGAGGTTTTGGCGAAGGCGGTGCTGGCGAAGCTCCGCCATTATCCTGTGACCGCCGAGGACGCGGATCTCGCGGCCGCTCTGCGCCGCCAGAACCGCTGGAAGTTGCCCGACGCCCTCCAAGCCGCGATCGCGCTGAACCGCCATTGCAGGCTCGTCACCCGCAACACCAGGGATTTCGACCCGGCGCGTCATGCGTTTGTCCTCATTCCCTATGTCCTGGGCGCAGGACTGTAACGCGCGGGCCAAGGCTAAAACTGCGCGCTGAGCGAGCCCATGATCGCGCGGGGCGCGCCGTAGGGGCGAAGGCCGGACGAATATCCTGGCAAAGGGATGGACCCGGATGAAACAGAGGTCTCTCCGTAATAGGTCGCGTCGAGGAGATTAGTGACGTTGACCTGCGCGGTGAGTTTCACGTCACCGATCTTGAAACTATAGGCGCCCATCAAACTTACGGTGGCGTAACCAGAGGTCATGGCGCCAAGATAATTGGTGGGAAAAGATAAAATCGGCTGCGAGCCATGGTAGATGAGACCGCCGCCGATCTTCCAGCCTTTCAATTCGCTGTCCGGCTGGAATTCATAAGTTGTCCAGAAACTCCCGAGATTCTGGGGAATGTTAGGAAAGCGTTGTCCTACAGTCGGTTGGTCCGCGCTGCCTTTGGTGACGCGGACATCCTGGTTGGCGTAGGCGAGGATGATGCTCCAGCCGGGCAATAGTTCGCCCTGGATATCGAGTTCCGGCCCCTTGCTGCGCGCCTCGCCGATCAAGATGGAGCAACTGCCAGGTCCGCCGCCGCATTGATGAAGCGGGTTTGCATCTGTCGCGGGGAGATTCGTCTTGGTCAGATTATAATAGTCGGCGGTGGCGCGCAACTTCCCTTCGAAAAGCTTGTGGGTAGCACACGATATGTCCGATTTAGGTAGCGCACGATCTGTCCGGTAGCGTTTCGTCTCTTTAGGGGGATTGGATGCGCCGGACAGCAGCCCATCAGGGTGTGCGGATGATCAAGTTTTCGAGCATTTTAAGTCGTTATGAAGCGGCCGAGTTCAGCTTGGCGGAAGCTGCGGAGCTATTGGGGATTGGCGAGCGGACGTTCCGCCGCTGGCGCGTGCGCTTTGAGGATGAAGGCGAGGCCGGGTTGCTGGACCGCCGGCTTGGCAAGGCTTCGGGCAAGCGGGTTCCGCAGGATCGGAGCGATGAGGTGGAGGCCTTATATCGCAGGCGCTACGCGGGCTTCACGGCCAAGCATTTCCACGAGCATCTGGTGAAGGATCACCTATTCGGCTGGGGGTATACGTGGACGAAGACATTTCTGCACTCGCGGGGCTTGCTGGAGAAAGCCGAGCGTCGCGGGGCGCATCGGCGCAAGCGGGAGCGTCGGCCGTTGCCCGGCATGATGCTGCATCAGGACGCCTCGACGCATCTGTGGCTTTCGGGCCAGCCGGCGCTGGATCTGGTTGTCACGATGGACGATGCGACGAGCGCCATTCTGTCGGCGTTTCTCGCGCCCGAAGAAGGCACGGCCTCGACTTTCCGGGGCCTGGCGGAGGTATTTGGCCAGCATGGTCTCCCGCTGAGCATTTATACGGATCGGGGCAGCCATTATTTTCACACGCCGGAGGCGGGCGGGAAGGTCGATCGCACGCGCCCGACGCAAGTGGGCCGGGCGCTGGAGCATCTGGGCGTCGAACATATCGCGGCCTATTCGCCGCAGGCGCGGGGCCGGTCGGAGCGCGTCTTCCATACGTTGCAGGACCGTCTGGTCAAGGAGTTTGCGCTGGCCGGGATCGCCACGGCGGCGGCGGCGGACCTGTTCCTGCGCGACGTCTATATACCTGCTCACAATGCGCTTTTTTCGGAGCAGCCCTCTCAGGAAGGCTCAGCTTTCGTGGCGATTCCCGGCGTCGATCTTCGCGAGATTCTGTGCGTTCAGGAAGAACGCCAAGTCGGCAACGACAATTGCGTTTCGTTCAACCGGCTAAAACTGCAAATCCCAGAAAGCCCGCTACGCGCGCACTTCGTCAAGGCGACCGTCAAGGTCCGGCACTATCAGGACGGAGGCTACGCCATCTTCCACGGTCAACGATGCCTTGGCCGCTACGACAAGAAAGGGGCGATTGAGGAAACAAAACAAAAAGCAAAAAAGGCCGCCTGAATCCGCTCGGCGGCTGGCCTGTGGAAATGTGGACAAGGCAAGCGCCTTGACCACAGTCCCACAGGAGAACAAAAGCAGAAGAAGCGGACATTTCATGTGCTACTAAAACCGGACAAGTTAATTAGCTATCGACACTTCCCTTCGAAAAGCTCAAGTTTGACGCCCGCCTCTCCTTCCCGCGCGCCCGTGGGAGGAACCGGCGTTCCGGGGTAGATTAAGCCGCTGTTGGGGCCGAAACCCTCTGAATAATTGGCGTAAAAACTGACCCAGCTTTCCGGCCGCCACAACAGGCCGAAACGAGGCGTCAGAGCGCTCGCCGTCTGCGTTGGACTCGCCGTCAAATCGGCGGGAATCGTGCCGGTTGCGCTCGTTTGACGGATATATTGGTATCTCGCCCCCGCCATGGCGTAGAAATTATAGGGTAGTTTGATCTGATCCTGAAGATAGAGGCCTGACGTGAATTGTGTGTTGTCGGATGCGTAAGAAGGGAGCACAGGGCCGACGAAAGGTGTGCCGGGATGGATCGGATTCCATAAGCTGATTTGTGAAAACGGCCCGTTGTCGAACCAGCTTTGGTTGCCGAATGTGGTTCGATAGACATCTCCGCCTAGGAGCAATGTGTGCTTGACCCCAAACGTGTCAATGTGCCCGGTTATGTCGACATTGGTCGAGTAAGTTGTTTGTGTGAGCAAGCTTGGGATGAGGAACCGATTAACTAGAAGTTCGCTGCCAGAATCTTCCAAAAATGCAGGAACTGTATATCGCGCAGTATCCTCCGTTCGGCGATAAGCCAGCTGCTGCTTCACCGACCAGTCTTGGTCAAATTCATGCTTCCAGGTGAGCGCGGCAAAAAGCGTCTTGAGTGTATCGGGCGAATATTCCCCATAATTGCGGCTGCGCGGGATCGGCACGAAGACGCCATTGTAGAGCGGGGCGAATGGCCAGACGTTCGCAGACCTATTCTCATCATATTGGGCCTCCAGTTTCACCCAGTTGGCGCCGTCGACGTTCCATTTGAGAACGGGCGCGATGAATATATCCTGCGCGTGGGTTAGGTCGACAGGCGCGCCTGACGGCGCGCCATTGTTCTGATAGGACATGTTCATTCGGTAGAGGAAGGCGCCGTCCTGCGTGACCGGGCCAGTCGCGTCGAAGGTTGTGCGGAAATTCGCGAAGGAGCCAATCTGCTGCGTCGCGGCGAAATAAGGCGTGTTCAGCGGCTCCTTCGTGATGATGTTGACAATGCCGCCCGGCTCGCCCAGACCATACAGCACGGCCGCGGGACCTTTGAGCACCTCGACGCTCGCTACATTGGCCATTTGCTGGGAAAAGCCGCCATCTCCAGTGTCGACCCGGAACCCGTCACGGAAGTAGTTGTTGGTCGCGAAGCCGCGCAGAACGATCGCATTATAGGCATTTTGGGTACCCCCCGTTCCCCCAGGACCTTGACTAACCGTCACGCCGCTGACATTCTGCAATGCCTGATCCAGTGTGATGACCTGCTGGTCGCGCAGCACCTGCTGGGTGATGACCTGCACGTTCAGCGGCGTGTCCATGATCGGGGTGTCGGTCTTGGTGCCGGTCGTCGCGTCCTCCAGCACATAGGTCGTGTTGAACGGGTCTTGCCCCGGACCAGCCCCGCCGAACGATCCGTCGCCGGTTACGCCGCCCGCGGCTGCGGTGGCGCTCACTTCGGGCAATGCGACGGCGCCAGCGTCCGATTGCGTCGCCGTATCGTTCTGCGCCAGCACGATCGAAACCGTGCGGCCGTTATCCGACAGCGTGTACGAGAGGCGCGTTCCCGCGAGCAGCCGGTCCAGCGCGCCGCGCAAAGAATATTGGCCGGAAAGTCCCGGCGTGCGCATGCCCTGCGTCAGGCGGGCGTCAAACACCACGTGCAATTCATTCGCGTCGGCAAGATCGTTGAGCGCCGCCGCGATGGAGCCCGGCGGGACGCGATAGGCCTTGAGCGCGCCGGATCTTTCCTCCGGCGCTATGGACGCCTGCGCCTTCGAGGCGGGCGTCACCATCGCGATGGCGCAGGCGCCGGCCGCACAAGCCGCGAGCGCCGAAGACATCCTTGCGCTTCCAGATCTGTCTTTGTCTTTGTTGCGTTTAATCTTGAAGGCCATGGCCGCTGTCCCCTCGGATCGCCGTGGAGCGAATGCGCTCCTTGACTGTCCGACGCAGCGCGGACGAAAATGGGACAAAGGTTTGCCTGGAAAGAACGACAAAAGGGCCGATGTGACATTTTTGCACCGCGCCTGCGGTGAAGCCTATTCGTGCAGGATCGCCATGAAGCGGGTGAGATAGGTCGCGCGCAAGCCTAGCGACTTTTCGATTTCCTCCAGAGATACGAGCGGCTCGCCGAGCCCGAACACGCCGGTGACCCGCCGTGTGCAAATCTCGGAATGGAGGCAAATAACGTAGCCGCGATGATAATGTCCAAGGGCGGCGATGACCGCCCCGAGGGGCTCGTCCTCTACGATCAGCTTGCCGCGCCGCCATGCGGTGATCCAGGCGGCGTTGACAGACGCGGGCGCTAGCGCGGCGGCGTTTTCGTCAAAGCTGCTTTCCTGGCCTTCCTCGACGATGACGGTCTGGCCGCCGCTCGAAACGGAAACGCGATGTTTCGCGACGGTCACCCGCGCGCCGTTATCTTCCAGCGCCACATCAAAGGCCGTGCCAAGCGCAATGATTGTTCCGCCCGCGGCCGCCACAGTGAAAGGCCGCGCCGGATCGCTCGCCACATCGAACCAGGCCTCTCCCTTGAGAAGCTCCAAACGCCGTTGCGAAGCGGTATAAGAGACCGTGATGGCGGATTGGGCGTTGAGATGCGCGTGCGAACCGTCCTCCAGCGTCACGAGCCTTGTTTCGCCTGTGCCGGCTGCATAATCCGACCGCAGAAATGCAGCGAGATCATTGGAGGCACGCCAAAATCGTCTTGATCCTACTCGCGATCCGTGCGGCTAGTCTGGACGATTATGGAATCTTCCTGATCGGCCGCTTGCCCGGCACGCCTTTTGCTTTCTTGCTTCATGCCCCGTTGGGCGTTTCCTCCCTTGACTTGGGCCGCTCGCAGCAGTGCGGGCGGCCCCTTTATTGCCCACCGGCATCGTTTCGGTTGATGGTTTAATTACGCCGCCCACGCTGCTTCCAATGATCTAAAAACACCTGCACCATGCTTTCCTCCGAGCACTCGAAGGTCTTGCCGAGCGAGGCGTAGGTTGCCGCCACGTCGTTCAGCAAAAGGTTGGCGATGAGACGCTTGTTCACTCCCTTCTGCAAAAGCAACTCCTGCGCGTCGAAGATTGCTTGGAAGATTTGAGCCTCAAGAGCTTCTAAAATTCCGGCCGTCACCGGGTCGCTTGTTTCGTCGTTGAGATCGTCTTCGGTGATTTCTGGCTCGGCGGCTAAGACTTTCATGGCTTTGCTCATAAGCTCCTCTTCGCTCTGCACCGCGATAAACGACCGGGCGCTCGATTTCTTTAATGACAGACAATCCCAATAATCGCATCCAGCGGGACGACTACAGCATCGGCGGCATTACTTGCAAAACGAATCGGCGACATGAACCTCTACGCTTTACCGATTAGGATTGGTACACGGCGAAAATGGGACAATTGACATCGATGGCGGCGCACTGAGAAGCGCGCTCAGCATTCGTCCATTGAGCTACGGATTTTCGCTGGGCTCAATAGGATGAGCACAACAGCGAAAGCGAGAATCCGGGAAATGCCCCCTCCCCGCGCCATGAGAAAGGCCCCGCCGATGGCGCCGCGAGCCCTTTCACTGTCCTCGTGTGACATGATGGCGTCGAGAGCGAATTTTGCGGCGGCGAGATCCGTCAGCCGGCCGTACCCGGCCGCGGCTTCCGCCTAGTCCTGCGGCACGCCAGCGCCATGAGCCTAAAGGATTGCAAAGATGGGCTTGCGCGACCGCATCTCCTCGGCCCGCGTTTTCCGAAATCACTTGGCCGCCTCGGTATAATCCTGGGAGGCGCCGGCGTCGAAGGTCTGGAGGACGCCGAGGGCGTATTGGGCGTAGACATCGCCTTGGCGCGCAGCCCGTTCAAACCATGCCGCGGCCCGAGCGTCATCCCTCGCCACGCCGGCGCCATTGGCGTATAAGAGTCCAAGTGCGCACTGGTCCGCCCGGCTGCCCTGATCGGCGGCTTTCTTAAACCAGGCCGCGGCCTTGCTAAAATTCTGGCGCACGCCATAACCATTGGCATAGATCCGGCCAAGCTTCGACTGCGCCTCGGCGACATCGAAAGAGGCCGCCTTAAGGCACCACTTCCGCGCCTCCGCATAGTTTTTTGGCACGCCATGGCCAAAATAATATGTGCCCAAGATGAGTTTGCGCCCCCGCGTGACCCTTTTCAGCGAGCTTCCGAGTCGAATTCGCATCGGCGTTTTCACTGCCCTGCCCGGAGATTTTCTCTTGAAAAACGTGGGAAAGAGCAGCGAGGATTTGCGGGGTCAATTCAGGATCGATTTGATGCTGAGCTTCCGTTGAGCGCATGTTCGATCTGTTCGCGCAGTGTATTCAAGATAAACAGGAACAGAGAGCGGCGCGAACGGAAATCAAGCCCAGCTTCCGTGGCCGCGTCGTCCATTGAGGACATCGAGCAGCGAAATGCGGACTTTCAAGGCTGTAGTCAGCGCATCAGAGGATCGGACGCGAGCAGCCGCGGGATTTGCTCTGGCGTCAGTGTTCCGGTTTGCATTTCTGAAAGCGCGCCTTGCCATTTGAAAATGGCCCGACGAGTTCCAGTCATCCGCCCAAAACGCCGCTTCGGGCCGCCCGGTTTGCCGTCGATCTTTCCGTGGTAAAACTGTCTGTCGGCCAACGCCTTCTGAATTTGGAGCCATTGTTTGGGCGACAGATCATCTTCGGCCACGCCGCCGATCGGTTTAGACCTCGTATTTTCTTCGATGTCGGCAATTCGGGCCTTAAGACAGATAAGCTGCGCACGAAGCGCATCCGGGACCTCCGCGAGCGGCGGCCGGTCACATAACGAAGGCCGCGCGGCGCTTAAATCGTCCCGCAGCTGCTTCATTCGCGGGATAACCTCATTGCTTAACTCGGCTTCCTGCGCGTCGATTTGCCTCTTGATTTCGCTCAACCGCACGCTGTCCTGTGGCATCGCAGGATAGAGGGATGCAATCTGCCTGGAGACGTCCTCCCTCAAGTCCGCTGCCTGCTGTGCGGATCGGTACTCGTCCACTTTCGCCGCGATGTAGAGCCCTCCCGCCGCCAGCAACGCCGCCGCGAACAGACCAGCGCACATGATCTTGAAGGCCGTCGATCCGTAAAATTTGTCTTTGAAAGTGGTGAAGACTTCAGTCTGTCCCGAATTGAGCGCGCTCATCGTCGCCAATGCAGTCTGCCGTGGGAAAGGACGTTCCTCGGTGGCGCCTTTCGGCGAAGCTCCGAGCGATATAAGCTGTGCGATCAACACGCGTTCAAACATGTCAAGGGCCGCGGAAAATCGGAGATAATCTGATCCCGCCCGAACAGACGAGAGCATGAGCGTACGTACGCTCTCGGCTTCTTCCCCTGCTTTCGAATTTGCTCGTTCTCCGGGGAGATCGCCCTCTTTCAGCAGCCCAAGCAAAGCTTCTATCTCTACCGCCCGGGCGAGGCCCATATTCTCATTCAAGGACCATTCCCAACTGAAACTGCTGCTCTCGCGGAGAGAGCGGGCCATCGCATAGGCCGCTTGCAGCCGTCTGGTTCGCCTGAGGTCCGCAGAAGGGTGACTTTCTCTTTCAGGTGCATCATCAGCCATTTTGCGTCCACATCACCTTCCGCCGCCACACGGCATCGATCATACGCCTACTGACCTGCCACTGAACTTTCATCCGGCGGTAATTAGAGTCTCGGCGGAGTTTACGCCGTGTGGCGCGGGTTGAGCAACCTGCGATCGGCGGAGCT
>NZ_FOSN01000042.1 GCF_900114285.1 Methylocapsa palsarum
TCGCTTAGATGGTCGAGACAGATGACCGGGATCTCTGAACGCCCGAGCAGTTTCGCCGCCTCGAAGCGGCCGTGGCCGGCGATCAATTGTTTGTTTCTGTCGATCAGAATCGGCGCATTGAAGCCAAAGGCTTCGATGCTGCGGGCGATCGCCCTGATCTGTTCCCTGCCGTGCTTGCGTGGATTGCCGGGGTTTGCGGACAATTCCCCGATCGGGAGAGATTTGAGTTTGTGGGCGCGAGTCTTGGTCACGGGCGCCCCCGCCAGATCCCCCGATTGCAACTAACTAAACGACGCCGTTCGCGGATCTGCCGAAACGTTGACCTGGTTTTTATTTCGCGGACGCGGCGGCGACGGCCGCCATCATTCATTGGCCGCATAGTATGTTCCTCTTTCACGCCTTTTCAGTGCTGATAGAGAAAGATATCGCGGCGTTCATTCCCGAAAAAGCCGCCCGAAATTCCGAATACGCGAAAATTTCGGGCAGCTTTCCAAGCTATTTTGGCTATCCGGATTCTGATGTGTTTCGGCAGCAATACGTGAAACGTGAACTTCACCTAATGGATTATTTCCGGGCAAAATGGGTTTCCAGACCGAGGCGTGCGTCACGGCTTCCGAACGGCTGGAGTGGGTGGTTTTGCGACGGTCCGCTCCCGGGCCTCCAATTTGGTAAACAGCCGTTCTGTTTATGGCATGGGCGGGCGCGATGCGGTCATTTTGCTCGGGCGCTGGGAAATACGGTTGCTTCATAATCGGTCATGTCATTCCCGCACAATCGCAGTCGCGGAGAGGTAAAGGATGGCGGAGTCGATGTTCGTGCTTTCACACAAACCCGAAGCAGCCGCATCGGGTTTGGAGGCGCCCGTTTGTTAGTTCTCCCTTTGTGACGTGGGCCAGTCTAACTGGACTAGCCAAAGGGACAATCAGACTGCCTCACTCACGCGACCGACCAACTCGAGAAGCCGATCGACGCCGATTGGCTCATCCTTGAGAAGTGGAACGACCGCGTAGCGCCGGGCGTGATGGGTGGCGACAGCGGTGATTTCCTTAAGCTCATTATGGGCTCGCTGACGCAACAAAGGCGATTTTGGCCGCGCCGCCGCCACGCTATTGTTTATGATCCATGCCCAGGGTTCGATTCGCGCCCGCCGTAAATCAGCTTGCAGACTGGCGGCTTCAAGAACCGGCGTCGTTTCGGCCAAGGTCGCAAGCAGCACCTTGGTCTGTTTGGGATCCTGCAGATGCATCATGGGGGTCTTATAGCGGACCCCCGACGGGTCCAGCTGGCGTGCGACTTCACGGTGATACGCTCCCGTAGCGTCGAGCAGCAGCAGGGTATGGCCAGTCGGAGCCGTATCCATCACGACGAAAATTGCGCCCGCCTCGCGGATAACGCGTGAGAAGGCCTGGAACACCGCGATTTCCTCGGTGCAGGGTGAACGCAAATCCTCTTCCAAAAGAGCGCGGCCTTCGGCGTCGAGCTTCGCGCCTTTTGCGGCCAGAACATCCTGGCGATAGCGCTCGGTTTCGGCGTGAGGATCAATGCGGCTGACGGTGAGATTGCTCATTGAACCATGCAACGTCTCACCCAGATGCGCGGCCGGATCGGACGTTGTGAGATGCACCGGCAGTCCGCGATGGGCCAGCTCCACGGCGACTGCCGCCGCCAAGGTGGTTTTTCCGACGCCGCCCTTGCCCATGACCATCACAAGGCCGTGGCCGTCGGCCGCGATATCGTCAACGAGATCGGATATCGAGGGCGCATCGAACTTTACCTGCCCGTCAGCGGTGGTCGCCGCCGCCTGTTCAATCGGTGAAGAGAGCAACTGGCGCAGCGCAGGAAGCCCCACGAGATTGAAGGGTTTGAGCGCGACATGATCGCAAGGGAGCGCTCGCAACTCGTCGGGCATGGCGGTCAATGCCGCCTGCTCCCGTTTACAAATCGCGGCGGCCAGTTCGTCCAGCGCCGCCTCCTCCGCCGGAAGTAATCCGTTGATCACAAGATATTGTCGGTTGAGCCCAATCGCCGCGAGTTCGGTATGGGTTCGGGCGGCCTCGCGCAACGCGGATGGCTGAGCGCGGGCGACGAGAACGAGGCGGGTGCGTTGCGGGTCTGACAGCGATTGAACGGCGGCGTTATATTGAGCGCGCTGCTTTTCCAACCCTGCTAAAGGGCCGAGGCATGAGGCGTCGCCCTTGCCCTCATCGAGAAAACCGCTCCATGCGCCGGGCAGTTGGAGCAGCCGGATTGTGTGTCCGGTCGGCGCCGTATCGAAGATGATGTGGTCGTAATCAGAGGTCAGGGCGGGATCAATCAACAGTGCGGTGAACTCATCGAAAGCCGCGATTTCTGTCGTGCATGCTCCTGAGAGCTGTTCCTCAATACCCTTGACCACGGCGTCGGGGAGCACGCCGCGCACCGGCCCCACAATGCGGTCACGATAGACCTGGGCCGCCGCTTGCGGGTCTATTTCCAGCGCATGGAGGCGCTGCACGGTGGGGATGGCGGTGATCCGATTGCCGATCTCAACGCCAAAGACCTGACCCACATTCGAGGCCGGATCTGTGCTGACCAGAAGGACGCGCCGCC
This sequence comes from Methylocapsa palsarum, assembly GCF_900114285.1. Taxonomy (GTDB): domain Bacteria; phylum Pseudomonadota; class Alphaproteobacteria; order Rhizobiales; family Beijerinckiaceae; genus Methylocapsa; species Methylocapsa palsarum. Next base: position 2,590 of record NZ_FOSN01000042.1, read on the forward strand.
CGGCCTCGGCGAACTGGATCGCCGTCGCGCAGGCAATTGAGGTCTTGCCCACGCCCCCTTTGCCGGTGAAAAAGAGGAAACGCGGGGGCTGTTCAAGAAATTTCATTTTGTCCCTTTGTTTAAATCAGCACTTGGAGGCGCCGCCACAGCACCCGCCTTGCTTGGCTTCGATTGGGGCTACTTCGATCGGCTTGACCGGCGCTTCTGCGAGGCCGGCCCAACGGGAGAGTTCGGCGCGATTAGGGTAGCGGCCGGCCATAGCCACTTCTCCATCGACAAGGATCAAGGGCAGCCCCTCTTGCCCGGCGCGCTCCAGAAAGCCTTTAACGGTGGAATTGTCTGCAAACGCCAAGGGGTTCTGGGCCAGGTTGAAGCGTTCAATTTGGGCGCCATTCTGTTTGGCCCAGTCCGCATCCGCGGAAAAGCTGACCAAAGCCTGGTCCACATCGACGCCGCATACGCCTGTGCTGCAGCAAAGGGCCGGGTCAAAAACCTGAATCGCTTTCATGGGAATACTCCGTCAATGATCTGAGCTGATACCTGCGTCAGCCGGGCGGGGAATGGTGGTTAGGCTGCTTTGCCGCTCAAGGCCATGTCAGTCGCCCCCTCCATCGCGCCGATGGCGGACAGCCGCTCCTTCAGGGAAGCAAGGTCGAGCTGTTCAAGATCCAGATTGACGAAGGCCGTAATCCGGGCGACGAGACGCCGGTAGGCTTCCATGAAGGCCGCACGCTTTTCCGCGTCCGTTCCGTCGATTGCCGCAGGATCCGGAATGCCCCAATGGGCGACCAGAGGATGACCGGGCCAATAAGGGCATGATTCCCCTGCCGCGGAATCGCAAACCGTCAAAACAAAATCCATCTTCGGCGCAGTCGGCCTGCTGAACTCCTCCCAGCTTTTAGAGTGGAACGCCGACGTGTCATAGTCCAAATCCCGCAGGAGAGCGATGGCATGGGGGTTAGGCTCGCCCTTCGGCCTGCTTCCCGCCGAGAATGCCTTGATGCGTCCCGCACCCTCCTTGTTGAGAATTGCCTCAGCCAAGATCGAGCGCGCTGAATTGCCAGTGCACAGCACCAGAACATTGTAGGTCTTGCTCGCCATATGAGCCTCGCGTTTTGCAGGGAACGGTTTCGTGTCTGGACCACATGTCCGGCCGCTCGCCTGACAGCAATCTTCTGTCAGGAAAGCGGCAAGCCGCAGCGGTAGCTCCTTATCGGCGGCGTAGATGATCGAGCGGCCGTCCCGACGGGAATGAATGAGCCCGGCATGGTCCAGGATCGACAAATGGTTTGAAAGCGTGTTTTGCGGGATCGCAAGGAGCCGAGCAATTTCCCCGGCCGCGAGCCCATAAGGGAGGTAGCGGACAAGCAGGCGGAATAACTCCAGCCGCAATGGCTGAGCAAGCGCCGCCAGCACCTCTACGGCATCCTTTCCCTCGAAACGATCTGACACGACCTTATACGCCGCAGGTTTCATCAATTCATCACCTCGCAAAGCGCGATTTTGCGCTTGAACACGACGTCAAGCCGGAGTCCTTTCGCCTATTGCATCGAGCCGTTTTTGAAGCGACAGCCTAGAGGCCTTGAACCGCCCCTGGCTGTGCCTGTTCAAGATGGCCTCGGCCAAAATCGATCGCGCCGAATTGCCTGTACAGAGAAACAGGACATTGAAAACCTTTTCCGGCATGACGGTCTCCTCGTCCGTTTCCTAAGAGAGCGAGTCGAGAGCGCGCTGCGCGAGGCCCGCCGTCTCAGGCGGAAGAGGGATATAGCCGAGATCCGCCGCGAACGTCTGACCTTTCGTCAGGCCCCATCGGATCCAATCCTTCAGCGCAGAAGCTTTCCGCGGCGAGTCATATTTCTTGTAGAGAAGCAGCCAGCTCATGGTGACGATGGGGTAGGAGGCGTCTCCGGGCGGGTTGGCGGTGGAGCCGCTGCGTGAAGCCAGCAACGCCGCCATCCCGGCTGCCTCGTTTGGCGTGACGTACTCGCCTGCGGCATTCTCAAGAATCGCCATTTTCAAACCGAGGCGCTTCGCAAAACCATACTCGACGAAGCCGATTGAGCCTTCGCTAATCTTGATCTTCGACGCGACGCCTTCGTTGCCCTTGCCCTGCATCGCCGCCGCCGGCCACTCGATCGAAAAGCCCTCGCCAGCTCCTGCCGCCTGCCAGCTCGAACCGATCGCGACCAGATGGCTGGTGAACGCAGCGGTGGTTCCGCTGCTGTCCTGCCGGACCACCACGGCGATATCGGTGTCCGGCAAATCAAGATCTGTGTTGGTTTCCAGAATGCGGGGATCGTCCCACTTTCTGATCGCGCCCGTGAAGATGGCGGAATAGGCCTCCCGCGACAGTTTCAGCGCGCCGGTCAGGCCGGGGAGATTGTACGCCAGCACGATCATGCCGGCGGTGACGGGAACCGCGATGACGCCGCGCTCTACTCCGTCAAACGTCGCCTCGCCAGGCAAAACATCGGTCGCTCCGAAATCGACCGATCCATGGACAAAGCGAGCCACACCCTCGCCGCTTCCCACGACGTCGTAGCTCAGCGAAACCTGGTCGTGATCCCGCTGAAAAACCTCAATCCATTTTTTATAGAGCGGCGCTGAAAACGTTGATCCCGCCCCGTGGATCGAGAGGCTTTCTTCCGCGACCGCGCCGAATTGAGAGAGCGACAAAGCGATCAAAGCCGTTCCTCCGGCGAGCAGCGAGTCACGAAGAACAATGCGACGCGTGACCATGGCGATTTCCTCCCGCTCGGCGTATTTATCAATATATCGAATAGCATCGATATATTGATAAATCAAGGCCGCGCCTAAAACATTCCGCGGGGGTGAGCAAAATGGCCGCTTTGGGCGAATCAGCTTCCCTCTAGAGCGTCAGTTTTACCGCCGGGGAGCTCTCGATCAGGGCTCACTAGAATGGAACGTATCGAGACGCGTCGTTTGCGCCAGAGATGAAATAGCCGCTGCCGAGCCTTTTCTGGGAGAGCTGTGCGACACTCAGCGTAAATAATAGTATCGGTGAACCCGAGAGCGGCGCGAGTAGCAGATCGAGGTTTGCGTGCTGTCACTATTTGGCGAGAATGACTGCGGCGCTCTACGCCTCGGTCGGCCAGGGCGGAGCGTCCGGGTATCTCGCTATGATAGGATTAGCCGGTCTCGATCCTTCCGTAATGAAGCCGACCGCTTGGTACAGCTACTAAGGTCGGCTGGACGGCCGAAATGGGCGCTCCACAGCCGGCACCCCAAGCTCGTAAATGACCGTTTCGGAGAATGGAAGCCCAGCCTGCGGACGACCATCTTAGGTCGGTTTCTGCCTCTCCGTTGTTAAAGTGTGCCGCTGGGATAGCTGCCATTGGTAGTCATCTCGTTCGCCACCTACGAGATTAAAATCGGCACTATTCTTGGACTACTGTATTATGAGCACAATAACCCATGCGGGACGCGAGGCGCGTCCGTCGGCGCGGAGACGAACATGATCAAGGCCGTTTGGAACGGAAAGATTATCGCCGAGTCGGAGCGCACCGAGATCGTCGAAGGCAATCATTATTTCCCTCCGGACGCTGTGCGGCAGGAATTCGTTCAGCCGAGCGAAACACGCACGCACTGCCCTTGGAAGGGCGAAGCCCATTATTACTCGCTTCTCGTCGACGGCCAGACAAACGTCGATGCAGCCTGGTATTATCCCGATCCAAAACCTGCTGCGAAAAGCATCTCTGGAAGGATCGCTTTCTGGAAAGGCGTGAAAATCGTGGCCTGAGCGGCGGATGACGATCTCGGAACTTTCCGCTTCGGAGAATCGGGACTCGGCTTGGCACGACGAGCTTGGGTCGGTTACTGCCGCGCCAGAGGCCCAAATCGGTCCGTTTGCGAACTCAGAATCCACGTTTTCAGGCGACAAACCACATGCATCTAAATTCGCTCGGCGGCCTTTAGCATTGCAGCAAACACAATCAACTCCGGATAGCCCGCTTTTTATGATGCTTTTAACTCACGAATTAAGGGGGCCAGTCGGTTTCTTAATGTCTTTTCAGTTGGCAGGGCTACGCTCGGATGTTTTTCCGTAAGCCATGCGCGCATGTCTCGCGCCCACTCCGCTGTCGACTTAGGCGGGCCATCGGGCCGGAAGCGACGGCGCACCTCGGTTTCCACGAAGGACCAACTCGTCGGTCTGCCCGGCAACCCTGTTTCATAGACCGCTAAACCGGCAGTCGAGGGTGCTGTGACGGTCGGTCCGGACGGTTCGTCCGGAAGAGCGTCTAAGGCCCGCTCAAGTTGGTCCGGCGGAATTCCCCAGATAGGTGGCGGCAGTGGGCGTCCAAAATTGGATTCAATAGCGATTGGTTTGGCCTTAAGCGGCGCCATCCACTTCAATTCTGGGTAGATGGGGCGCGGCGACGATGCAGCCATACGCTGTGCGTCCATGGCCTGCTTGCGATCTTGCTTTCTTTTTCGCATTTCGCGGATGGCAAACAGACAGGTCCGGTTCGAAACGTGATCGTCGACATACGCCTTCATGTCCGGATATTGTTTGTAATAGCCGTTGATTATGCCCTCGCGAGAATTATCGGATTGCATCTGTCCCTTTGCATAAGCTTCGGCGACCGCCCAAAACCAAATTTCATCTTCGAGCGCCCTTTTCAGATCGAGCAGAGTCAGGCCGTCATTATGATTTGCTATGTCAATGGTCGACATCGTCTATTCTCGTTTGCTCGAGCCCGCACGAGTGATTTGGCATTGACGGCTGGGCAATCAATTCTCTCGCGCTTTGGAAAAAGCCCATTTCTACCGGAAAAGATCCCCCAGCTCCTCGCGAAAGTATTTAGTGAGCATCCGTCTTTTTTGCTTGGAATATAGAGCAAATCTCGTGACGTTGCTCGCTCGCTCTCGAAGTGACCGCTGACCAAAGCCGCTCGACACGGAAAGCTGCGACTGCTGCCCGCTTTGGCGCAATAAAGGCCGTTCAGAGCAGATCATCCTTGTTGGATAAAACGAATCCCTGATCAGCGACGTTTATTCCCTGTTCGAGCCAAATATTTTCCCTGTTAAGAGCGACAAGGAATAGCGCCTAGACTATTGAATTAACGTCATATCTCGCGTCAAAATGTCTCAGAGAGGCCCGTTTATTAGAAAAATTCCCTGTTTTACAGGGAATTCGCGGCGAGACCGGTTCGCGAGAGACTGCGTCGTCAGCCAGTAATTAATTATTTGACATGGATTTGCTTCATAGTGCTGGCGCGCGGCAATTTCTTAGCGAATTCCGGGGGTTTGCGGACCGCGCGTTGACGGTCCGAGCGCAGAGACGGCGCTTCGCCTGATCTCGGCCAACGGCGTCCTGGAATTCTCTCCGCGGGCTTTCAGGGGTTCACTCGTCCGCCAGCGAAACGGCGCTCAAAGCAGGCGATGCTCTTGTGATCG
>NZ_FOSN01000029.1 GCF_900114285.1 Methylocapsa palsarum
TCTGCTCTTCCGTGAACCGTGCTCGCTTCATCTGTCCGTCCTCTGAAAGGCCGGACTCTAAATCCTCGTGGAGGAAAATCTCAGTGGCAGGTCAAATGTAGGAAGGCTCAAGGATATCCATAAGGACAGGCTAATGCCTTATGAGTGCGGGATACCCGCTCACCTTCGAGGACGACCGTTTCCTAGAAACGGCTCGGCCCCCCCTGCATGGCGGGGTTGGGCGCATCGCGGAGACGCCAACGCGGGCACATAACTCCTCGGCGCTGAGGTCGAGGAGATCTTCAGATCGCTATACCTCCGTGCCTTCTGCAAGGGCGAGCGCGTCCTCTACGTCGACGCCGAGATAACTAACGGTGCTTTCGATCTTTGTGTGGCCGAGCAGGATCTGCACCGCGCGGAGGTTGTCTGTCTGCTTATAGATGATCGACGCCTTGGTTCGGCGACGCGAATGCGTCTCGAAGTCCTCCCGGCGCAATCCGATCCCGGTGACCCACTCGTCAACGAGCCGAGCATATTGCCGAGTGCTGATGTGATTGGCATGATCGGTCCGGCTTGGAAAGACGAAGTCGTCGAGCGTAGCGCCGCGGCGTTCGAGCCATGCCAGAATGCTGCCGCGAGCGGGTTCGATGAGCTCGAACTGAACGGGCCGGCCGGTCTTCTGCTGAATGACGATCGCGGGTGTACGAACCCGTCCACCGCTGATGAGATCGCCGATTTTGACTTTGACGACGTCGCATCCTCGGAGCTTACTATCGATCGCGAAATCGAACATCGCGCGGTCCCGAAGCCGGCGCTCTCGATCCAGCCAGAACCTGATGGCCCAGACCCGCTGTGGCTTCAGCGCGCGTTTGCCGCCAAGCTTCCGGCCCGCATTCCATGGGCGCCGCTCGTTGGCGCCCGGGTCATATTCCGCGTGTCCCATTGCCTTTCTCCTTTCGGCCATCCTCGGCCAAAAGGAAAGACTGGGCGCCATCAACTTCGATACCAGGGGGCTTGGGGTGGTTTTCTGCCTGGCGGCTTACGAGCCGCAATTGCGCGGAACCCGACATCCGGGTTACGACTAGGTCGGGCCGGGAGCAAACTGGCGGCTTTGAAGGGTGGCGAAGGTCTAGGCGGACTTTCGCTTTCGCGCGTTTTAGCGGCGGCGTCCCAGCTTGCCGAAGGATCGATGACTCAATCTCCCATAGCGGTCCTTCGTGGACAATTCCGCAACTTGTCCAATCGCGCGTCACAGTTTTGTATCAGTCTGAAAGTGACCTACACTTGATCGAGAAACCTGCCGCTCGTCCGAGACCTGGGTGACCGTTACTCATCTAATCGTGTCAATAGCGTTGGATTCAACATGGCCCTTGTCAAAAGTTCGAAAATTGCCGCCCGTGCGCTCAAAACGGCCCCGATCTCTGGCCCGTCGAAGCCAATGCCTCGTGCCATTCCACCTGCTCCGGCCCAGATGGTCGGTGTTACAACCCCCGAAGCGCTGTTCGAGCGCATAGCGGCGGCGACGGAGGAACTGGCAAGCGGGCTAACGGAAGCTTCAGCGGCAGCCGACCAATTGCGTAAGTCAATGGAGCAAATTGCCGGCGGCGCCGAGGAGGCCGCTGGGGCGTCGCAGGAACAACTTGCAGCGATCAAGCGCATATTTGACCGTCTTCGCACGGCGCGCGCCGAAACGGACGTTTTGCGCCGGCGCACGGAAAACGTGGAGGCTCTGCTCGGCGACGCGGCCGAGCGGATCACCGCCTCCGCTCGCGCGATAGAGAACAGCGCACAACGGCAGGCCGCGACGATCGACATCATCGTGGAGCTGGAGCGGCGCGCCGGCGATATCGGCGAAATCACGCAAACCGTCAGCCGGATCTCCGACCAGACCAGCCTGCTAGCGTTGAACGCCGCGATCGAGGCGGCGCGCGCCGGCGATCACGGGCGCGGCTTTGCGGTGGTCGCCGATGAAGTTCGGGCACTAGCCGACTCGTCGGACAAGAGCGCGCAGGAAGTCAAACGGCTGGCAGGCGATATTCAGCGCGACGTCGGGGGCATCGTCGGCGCGGTGAAGAAGGCGGCGGAAACGTCGGCGATGGAAGCTAAGGCGGCAGTCACGGTGGTTGAGACCCTGGAACATCGCCGGGAAGACATGCGGCGGATCGCGAACGGTAGCGAGGAAATGCTGACTGCGGCGCTCGAAGCCGAACGGGCGGCGTCAGAAGCGCAAAAAGGCGCCGAGCAGGTCGCGAGCGCCGCAGTGCAACAATCGGCCGGCGCGGGCGAAGCGCAGTCGGCGGTCCAGCAGCAGGCCAAAGCGCTCGATCAGGGACAGGCGGCGGCGAGGGCGCTGGCGGTCGTCGCCGAAACTCTTCGCGGCGGAGCCGCTATCGCATCGGGCGCAGAACAGATCGGCGCGACCGCCGAGGAGCTTTCGGCGACAATCCAGGAACTGAGCAGCGCCGCCGCTGAAATCATGGTGGCCGTTCAGCAGATCGATCGCGGGTCGCAACAACAAGCATCCGCCACCCACGAAACTTCGGCGGCGCTCGTTCTGATCGAAAAAAGCGCCAAGCTCGCGCAGAAGACGAGCGGCGCTTCCACCGAGCGTGTCACGCAGATGGAGGCCGGGCTAAAGGAGAGCCGCGCGGCAGTCGCGCGGTTGGTCGGCGGGGTCGGCGTGGGGCTCGCGGACACGCGAGCCAGCGTGAAGACGATTGTGCGTTCGGAAACGGTGGGCCGCCGCATCGAAAAGATCGTCGACGCCATGGCCTTGATCGCGATACAGACGAGCATGCTCGCGGTGAGCGGTTCGGTCGAGGCCGCCCGCGCCGGCGACGCCGGCCGGGGTTTCGCCGTGGTGTCCAACGACATCAGGAGCCTGGCGCGGGAGGCGTCGCAGAACGTCGAGCGCGCGAAAGACACGGTGCGCGGCATCCTCGATCAGGTTGCGACGCTCAAGCGCGATCTTGAACAGGTCGCTGCGAACGCCGAGGCCGAGGTCCAGGGCAATCGCGCCGTATTCGCGGCTCTCGACAGGGTTGATGCGGATCTTGCGGCGTTGAGCACCGCCAATCGAGCAATTTTGGAGGGGGCTGACATTATCCTGGTGAGCGTTGCGGAAACAGCGGCCGGCGCACGCCAGATCGCGGCGGCCGCTGAACAGGCCTGCAACGCCTCGCGGCAGGCGGCGGCCGCGTCCACCGAACAGGCGCACGGCGCCGACGATCTAGCAGCTGCGATCGAGGAAATCGCCTCTCTCGCTGACGCGTTGATGCCGCGGCATGAATAGCGCAGGCACCCGGGAGGCCTCCAACTCCGCAAAGCGTCGCTTTCTGGTCTTCCGCGTCGCGCAGCGCATATATGCGCTGCCGGCCGAAGCGGTGGACGAGGTGATACGGATCCCGCTGGCGGCGCGCGTGCCGCAAGCGCCCAAGGCGCTCATCGGCGTCGCAAACCTGCGCGGCGTCGTTCTTCCCATTGCAAGTCTGCGCGCTATGCTCGGCCTCGGCGAAGTCGAGGAGAACGCGGCTTCCCGTGCGATCGTTCTGGATGGCGGCGCCCCTGTCGCCATCGTGGTGGACGCTATCGACGCGCTTATCACGGTCGAGGCAGAGCGGCTCGAAACCCAGGCGGCGCAACTCAGCGTCGAACAAGGCGAGCGGCTGAGCGGCGCCTTTGCGCTGGGCGATGATCAGGGCGCGGCGAAGATCCTGGACGTCCAATCACTTCTTGCCGAATCGTTCGCGCGACGCATCCGGCCGAATTCGAATCCATTGCGCAGCGTCGCCGCGACCTCGCCGCCAGAAGCGGCGGCGGAGCGCGAAACCCTCGTCACTTTCGACGTCGCGGGCCAGGAATTTGCTCTCGATCTAGGGGTCGTTCGGGAGATCATCTCGTTGCCCGACGCCATAGCGGCGGCGCCGCACGCCGAAGCGGCGGTCGCGGGCATAATCGCGTTTCGCGGGCTATTGCTTCCGTTGCTTTCCATGCGTGAACTGCTCGGTTTTTCGCCAGCACCCGCTTCGGAAATACGCGAGAAAATCATCGTCGCGTGCGTCGGCGGAGCGCTGATTGGCCTCCTCGCGGACCGCGCCCGCGCCGTGATCGCCGCCGATCCCAGGCTGATCGATCCGGTGCCGGCCGTGATTCAGGCGCGTTCCGCGGGCGAGGCGCGCATCAAATCGATCTATCGCGGCGAGGAGGGGCAACGGCTCGTCTCGATCCTCGCGCCGGAACAGCTCTTTCGGAGTGACGTCATGCGACAGCTCGGCGAAGTCCACAATCCCACGAGACCGCAAGCGCAGGCCGACCTGGGGAGGGAGGAGCGGAAGTTCCTGGTATTTCGCCTCGGAGATGACGAGTTCGGATTGCCTGTGGAAGCGGTGGACGAAGTGGCGCGCGCTCCGGACCGGGTCACGCGCGTTCCCAGAGCGCCCAAATTTCTGGAGGGAGTCGTCAATCTGCGCGGCGTCGTAATTCCTGTCGTCGATCAGCGGCGCCGTTTCGATATGCGCAGCCTCGAACAGGGCGACGGGCGACGGCTCATCGTGGTGCGGACAGGGCGCCACCGCGCGGGCTTGATCGTCGACAGCGTTTCCGAAGTGCTGCGCACGATGGCCGTCGACATCGAAGCGGCGCCGGACCTCACCGAGGACATCGCACGGCTGGTGCATGGCGTGGTCAATATCGAGGCGGAGGGGCGGATTATTCTCGTGCTGGATCCTGCTGAACTTCTGACGCGCGCCGAACGCGGCCTGCTGGACAAGTTTGAGAGCAGCGCGCGGGGCTCTTTATGATCAAGGTCCTCGTCATCGACGACTCGGCTCTCGTGCGAAAGCTCCTGGGCCGTGTCCTAGCCGACCTCGCCGACTTCGAGGTCTATTTTGCGCGCAACGGGATGGAAGGTCTGGAGCAACTCGCCGTCGTCAATCCCGATGTCGTCACGCTCGACATTCACATGCCTGGAATGGACGGCCTCACCTGCCTCGATCGCATCATGATCGAGCACCCCTGTCCTGTGGTGATGGTGTCTTCGCTGACGCGCGAGGGCGCGGAAGCTACGCTGGAGGCGTTGCGTTTGGGCGCAGTGGATTTCGCGCCCAAGCCCGACGGCGCGGTTTCCTTGCACATGGGCGTTTTCGGACCGCTGTTCGTAGCAAAAGTGCGCGCGGCAGCCGGCGTCAAGCTGAAGGCGAGCCTTCGCCTGCGCGAACGCGTGCAGCATCGCATCGGCGAAAGGGCGTCGGCGCGCCGGCACGCCGCCGGCGACGAGGCCCCCGTGGGGGCTAAGGCAGACGGAATCGTGGTGGTCGGAACCTCGACCGGCGGGCCTCCGGCGCTGGAGGCGCTGCTCGGCGCCTTGCCGTCGTCTTTTCCGTGGCCCATCGTCATCGCCCAGCACATGCCGGCGAATTTCACCGGCGCGCTCGCCCGCCGCCTGAACGGCCTCTGCGCGATCGGCGTTAGCGAGGTGGCGCGCCCTACGGGGCTCGAACCTGGGCACGCCTATATCGGGCGCGGCGACGCCGACATCGTCATTTCGAGAATCGGAGGCGGCGTCATCGCGACGCCCACGCCGGCTGATGCCGGGCGGCCCTGGCATCCGAGCGCCGACCGGCTGATGGAGAGCGCCATCGCGGCTGTCTCGCCCGGCCTGCTGGTGGGCATTCTGATGACCGGCATGGGTGACGACGGCGCTGCATCCATGACGAGGCTTCGCGCGTTGGGCGGCCGGACGATCGCTGAGGCGGAGGAGTCCGCGGTGGTGTGGGGCATGCCGGGACAACTGGTCAGGGCGGGAGGCGCGACCTGGGTGCTTCCGCTTCCGAGAATCGCTGAGCAACTGAGAAAGCTGGTGCCCCTTCATGCCCCTGATCCGCAGCAAGTGTGACAACGCCGCCGCGGGCGTTTTGCGCGAGGAGCCCGCTTCCCTGGCGAGCGCGTCGCCAGACGAACGCTGGGCCGCGGCACGCGCGGCCTGCGATCCCGCCTGCATTTCATCGCTCGGCGATGCGCTCGCCCTTGAGCTGGATGCGCGCGTGCGCCAGGCGATCTTCACCGCGCTGGCGCGCATCGCGACGCCCGAAAGCGCAGGGGTCATCCTACCTTACATGCGGGTCGACGACGCCAGCACCCGCACAGGCGCCCTTGACGCCCTCCGTGCGATGCCGGAGGCCGCGAGGCCGCATCTGCCTGGCCTGCTCGTCGACCCAGACGCGGACGTGCGGATACTGGCGTGCGATCTAGTGCGCGACGCGGGCGGCGCCGACGGGCCGCGCTGGTTGTGCGCAATGATCGAAACCGAACCTCAGGCCAATGTCTGCGCAGCGGCCGTGGAAGTGTTGGGCGAGATCGCAGACGCCGCCGCTGGGCCATGTCTTTCGCGTTGCGCCGAGCGTTTTCCGGACGATCCGTTCCTCCGTTTCGCCATCAAGGTCGTCGCTGATCGCGTCCGGGCCGAAACGCCGGCCCCTCGTGGCTGAGTCCGAACTGCTCGACGCCGAGGAATATCGCCGGCTGTGCGATTATCTCTACCGCCGTACGGGCATGGCCTTCACGGAGGCCCGACGCTATTTCGTCGAACGCCGCGTCGAAGACCGCATGATCGCGACCGGATCATCCTCCTTCGCCAGCTATTTTGCACGCCTGCGTGTAAACATGGAGGGCGAAGTGGAAAAACTGATCAACGCCGCCACGGTCAACGAAACCTATTTCTATCGGGAAGACCATCAGTTCACCTGCCTGACGTCCAATATGCTTCAGGAGCGCCTGCGCGTGAAGCCGCCTGGCGAGGTATTGCGAATCTGGTCCGTCCCCTGTTCGACCGGCGAGGAGCCATATTCGATCGCCATCTGGCTACTGGAAAACTGGCCCGAGGTGGATGCCCACGACGTCGAAATCGTCGCCTCCGACATTGATACTAACGTGCTAAATGCGGCGCGCTCCGGTATTTTCGGCAAGCGCGCGCTTATGCGCTTGAGCGCAGGGCTGACCGGCAAATATTTCACGCGCGCCGGCCCAGAGCATTGGCAAATCCTCGACGAGCTGCGCCAATCAGTGCGGTTCACTGCGGCCAATATCGTCGCGCAGACCGAAACGCGGCCGCACGGCCTGTTCGACGTCATCTTTTGCCGTAACCTGCTGATCTATTTCGACGACACTTCGCGCCGAATAGCGGCAGAGAATCTCTATGAAAGCCTGGCGCCCGGGGGATATGTCTGCCTGGGCCATGCAGAGTCGATGAGCCGCATCTCTCCTCTGTTTGAAGTATGTCGGTTCGCTGACGCCATCGTTTATCGCAGGCCACTGGAGGCGAAGCATGGCTGATGGCAAAATGCGCGTCCTTATCGTGGACGACGCCAACCTCGTCAGGCTTTACTATCGACAGATCCTGGAGGAGGAGGGCTTTGAGGTTGAGGAGGCGCTCAACGGCCTCGAAGCGCTCGAAAGGCTGCTCGTGAGCCCAGCCGATGCGCTCATCGTCGACATCAATATGCCGCAGATGGACGGGATCACATTCCTCGGCGCGCTCAGGCGGCAAGCTTTGCCGCTGTCCGCAATTCCGGCGCTCGTCACGAGCACCGAGTCGAGCGCGGACGACGTCGCCGCGGCGCGCGCTGCCGGAGCCAATTTCTACCATGTCAAGCCAATCGGCCGCGAGGTTCTTGCGCGCTATATGGCGATGTTTTGCGGCGCGCCCCAATGAACGAGTTCCTCGAACAGTTTCTGGTCGAGGCGCGCGAGCTCGTAGAGCAGGCCACCGCCGATCTTCTGGCGCTGGAGCGCGAGCCTGACGACCGCGCGAGCCTGGACGGCTCCTTCCGTGCCTTTCACACGCTCAAAGGGGGAGCCGGCATCGTTGATTTCGCCGCTATGGCGCACGCGATGCATGCCGCCGAGGATGTTCTATCGACGGTTCGCAAGGGTGATCGGCCGGTCACCCCGGACATGATCGGTGAGTGCCTGACTTGCCTCGATCAAGTCGTACAATGGCTCGATGCGATCGAAGACAGCGGCGAACTTCCTGGCGAAGCTGACGCCGAAGCGGACCTCCTCGCAGCCCGGTTCGCGGCACGCGCAGCGGCGAGCGAAGGCGCGAAGGCCAACTCCCCTGTCCTCGGGACCGCGCCGTCCTCCGCGACGGCGCTCGCAGTTCTGCAGGAGCAGATCGCGTTGCTTGCCGTTCGCGGCGAAGGTTTGGAGGGCAGGATCGCCTCGGCCGGACGTTTAGCCGCCAACATTTTTCGCCACCTGGGACGCTTCGACGATGCTGAACGGATCGCTGGTTCTGTTAGTGAAAGTCTCGCCGGCCTCGATACGACCAGCATCGCGCGCTCCATCGAATCAGCCCTGGAGCGGCTGGCAGACAAGCTCTCGCCCAGCCAGATCGCCCCGGTCGCCGTGCGACCCGATCCTCTGTCCCGCACGCTGCGGATCAACGCCGAGCGCGTGGAGGCCCTCGTCAGCCTTACTGGAGAATTGACCGTCGCGAACAACGCCATCGGCCATATCGCGATGCTGGCGCAGGAGGGCGACAACCCGCTCGCCGCGGGGATCGCAGACGAGCACCGCAAGCTCGACCGCCTGATCGCCGGGCTGCAAAGAGCCGTGCTTGAATTGCGGGTCCTGCCGATGCGCGGGGTGTTCCAAAGGTTTTCGCGGCTTGTCCGTGAAATGTCGGAATCACTGACGAAACCAGTGCGGCTAACAATCGAGGGCGAGGACACCCATGCCGACAAGGCGATCATCGAGATGCTATCTGACCCGCTGCTGCACGTGGTGCGGAATGCGATGGATCATGGCGTCGAGACATGCGCTGAGCGCGCTTCCGCGGGAAAGCCCGCGATCGCCACAATACATCTGCGCGCGCGCCGCGAGGGCGAACATGTCGTCGTCGAAGTCGAAGACGATGGTCGAGGCATCGACCCAAACCGCATCCGCAAGACGGTGGTCGAGCGCAATTTGGCGGCAGCCGACGCTGTCGCCGGCATGAGCGACGAAGCCCTCGTCGACCTGATCTTCATGCCGGGCTTATCGACGGCGACCGACGTCACCGACCTTTCGGGGCGCGGGGTCGGCATGGACGCGGTGCGCGCGTCCGTCGAACGTCTAGGGGGGCGCGTCCAATTGGAAACCCGGCTCGGCTCTGGAAGCACGGTGCGCTTCCTTCTTCCCTTCAGCGTGATGATGACGGAGGTGATGACGGTCGAGGCGGGCGGCCAATTGTTCGGCATTCCCTTGGACGCCGTCGTCGAAACGGTTCGCATCCCGCGCGAGGAGATCCGCTCTGTCGGTCACGCTCATGCTTTCGTGCTGCGCAATCGGACTATTCCGCTACTCGGGTTGGGGCAGACGCTCGGATGGGCGAAGGTGGAATCAGATTCCGACGCGACCGTCGTTGTGGCGTCGACCGGCGGCCTGTTGGGGGGGCTCGAAGTCGATAAGCTCGGCTCCCGTATGGACGTCATGCTCAAGCCTCTGGAGGGGATATTGTCCGGAATTCCAGAGATCGCTGGGACGACCGTGCTCGGGGACGGGGGGGTGCTGCTGGTGCTTGACGTCAAGGAGTTACTACGATGATTTTTCTATCAAGTGGCAGATGCAACTCACGGGCGAAACTCTTTCAACGCTGGGAACAACCTCGGGCTCGGCGCGTTCTTGATTACCGGCTCTTTCATCTTCTTTGGCAAGCACCGACTGGTGGGATTTGATGGCTTTAACAATCCTCGTGGTCGACGACAGCAAACTTGCGCGCATGGCGGTCGCTAAGGTGCTTGGAGGGCTTTGTCCCGACTGGACGCGCGTCGAGGCGGCTAATGCTGACGAGGCCTTGGCCGCGATGCACGAGAAAACCCCGGACCTCGCGGTGCTGGACTTCAACATGCCGGGACGAGACGGACTGGATGTCGCGGCGCAGATTCGCGGCCTTCGCCCCTCGATGCCGATGGCGGTGATCTCTGCAAATCACCAAAAAGAGATTGTCGACCGCGCGCATGCCCTCGGCGCCGTGTTCCTTTCTAAGCCGCTCACCGAACCGGCGCTGAGGGATTTTTTGGCAGGTGCCGTGCGCCAGATCGAGGCTGGCGCGGCATGAATGGAGATGCGCCCTCCACGCTGGATGAACTGGAGCTCGACGCACTAACGGAGCTCGTCAACATTGGCGTGAGCAAAGCCGCGCTTAGCTTGCGCGAAATGATCGGCGAGCAGGTCTTGCTGTCGGTGCCGAACTTAGACCTGATCTCGCGCGCGCGGGCGATAGAAACTTTGGGAAAGAACGAGCCTAACAACCTCGTCGCTGTACACCAGGTGTTCGAGGGCGAGATCCACGGCCGCGCGTTGCTCATCTTTCCCGAAACGCGCAGTCTCGAACTGATTCGCGCTGTCACAAGCAGTAGCCTGCCGCTCGAGGACGTCCTAGAACTCGAGCAGGAGGCGCTAGCTGAGACCGGAAACATTCTCTTGAACGGCTGCCTTGCAACCATCGCTAACCTCCTGCAACGCACCCTGAAGATATCCCTGCCCGAGATTCTGCGCGGCGATAGCGCGACCCTGTTCAGCCTCCCGCCGCCACCCGAGTCCGGCGATTTCGTGTTGTTCGTCTACATCAATTTTACGGTCCGCGAGCGCGATATCCAGGGATATATTGCGCTGCTGATGGACCTGCCGTCGCTGGAGGCCCTCAAGATTTTGCTGGGTGAATTCATCCAGAGAACCGGGGGCGACGCGCGGCTACCTTCCAATGTTTGACGCCAGGCAAAGTGACTTGTATTGTATCCTGTTCGATAATGTGGACATTGGCGTTGCCCTTCTGGATCGCAATCACTGCGTGGTCGGCTGGAACGCGTGGCTAGCTTCCGCTACGGCCATTTCCGCTGAAGCCGCGGTCGGCAGGCAGTTCGAGGAATTTCTCCCGCACGCCAGTTCCAAACAGATTGCTCTCGCCGTGGCTGCTTCGCTTGAATCGGGGACGTCGCGCCTGCTCACCCATTCGCTGCATCCCGCGCTCCTGCCGCTTAAGACCGACTTGGGTCAGGAAATGATCCACGATGTGACGGTGTGCCCCGTCGATGGCGGGGGGGTTCGCTATTGCCTGGTCCAGGTTTTCGACGTCACCGTGGCGGTCAAACGCGAACGTTTGCTGCGCGATCGGCAGAATGCACGCTATGACGCGGTGGTCGACAGCGCCCCGGACGTCATCCTCACTGTCGATGACGAAGGCGCCATTCAGTTCGCCAATCCCGCCGCGGACCGACAGTTCGGCTATCCGCCGAAAGAACTCGTCGGCCGGTCGGCCGCCCTCCTTTTCGAGGATCGCGCTGCCTGGAACGAGACCCTGCACGCAGTTATCGGCGGCGACGTCGTACGCCAACCTGTCGAAGTGATCGTGCGGCGCAAGGATGGCTCGTCGAGCTATCTCGAAGTGTCACTCTCACGCTGGCGGAGCCAGTCGCGCGTTCTCATTACTGCCATTCTCCGCGACGTAAACGAAAGACGCATTGCTCAGGAAATCTTGCGGACAAGCGAAGCGCAGTTTCGGGCTCTCGCGCAGGCGATGCCCAACCACGTTTGGACCGCGCTTCCGGACGGTCAACTCGATTGGTTCAACGACCGGGTCTACGAATACAGCGGCATGAAGCCAGGGACACTGGACGGCGAGAGATGGATCAGCCTCGTCCACCCCGAGGAATTGTCGACCGTCACCGAGCTTTGGCGGGCGGCTCTGAAGTCCGGCACGCCCTACGAAGCGCAATTTCGCATCCGAAGCGTTGCCGGGATATATCGATGGCATCTCTCTCGCGCATTTCCCATGCGCGGCCCCCATGATGTTATCATACGCTGGGTTGGCAGCAACACTGATGTCGAGGATCAAAAAATCGCCGCGCGGGCACTGGCCGACGTCAATGCGACCCTTGAACAGCGCGTGTCTGAACGCACCCGCCAATTGATGGAAGCGGAGGAAGCGCTGCGCCAGAGCCAGAAGATGGAAGCCGTCGGGCAACTCACCGGCGGCATCGCTCACGATTTCAATAACCTTCTTCAGGGAATTCTTGGCGCGCTAGACTTCATTAAGAGGCGAATCGCCGAAGGACGCATTGGCGATATTGACCGATTCCTGAATGGCGCCCTGGATTCGGCCAATCGGGCCGCGACCTTGACGCATCGTCTTTTAGCCTTTTCCCGTCGCCAACCGGTCGATCCTCGCCCGGTCGAGATCAACCGGCTAGTCGGGACCGTGGAGGAACTGCTGCGTCGTTCTCTCGGCGAGAATGTAAATTTGAGCGTAACGGCAGGCGAGGAAGTTTGGCTCGTGCGCTGCGACTCTAATCAACTCGAGAACGCGCTCTTGAACCTCGCGATCAATGCGCGCGACGCGATGCCGGACGGCGGGACGATGACGATAGACACCGCCAACAAAGTGCTCGATGCAAACGAGGCGCGACAACGCGACCTAAGTGCTGGCGAGTATGTCTGCCTCCGGGTGATCGACACTGGGGTGGGAATGACGCCAAGCGTCAAGGCGCGAGCCTTCGATCCATTCTATACAACCAAACCCATCGGTAAGGGCACGGGGCTTGGCCTGTCCATGATCTACGGATTTGTGCGGCAATCGGAAGGCTCGGTGACGATCGACAGCGAGTTCGGCAAAGGGACGTCGGTCGAAATTTGCCTCCCGCGTTACAAGGGTAATGTAGACGATGCACTCGTTGACGAGTCCTTGGGAGACAATCGCGCAGGAGCCCACGAAGTCGTCCTCATCGTTGAGGATCAGGCTGTCGTCCGTCTTCTAATGGTCGAGGCCCTCAACGATCTGGGTTATCAGGTGCTTGAAACAGCCGGTAGCGAAGCCGCCTTGCGGATCTTACAATCGTCGCAGCGCGTCGACCTTCTCGTGAGCGACATAGGTCTACCGGGTTTAAATGGCCGCCAGCTGGCCGACGCGGCTCGCGTCAAGCGTCCCGATCTGAAGGTCCTTTTGGTGACTGGATACGCTGAGAATGCCACAGGAAGATCGTTCTTGGAACCCGGTATGGAGATCGTCATAAAGCCATTCACCATCGATGCGCTAGTCAGCAAAATCCGCGATATGATTCTCAGTGGCCGAGGCAAAAAATCATTATAGGTGGGCCCGTCCCCGACCCAATAGCCGCTATGAGTGCCTCACATCTTAAAGCCACCGGCTTTGCCGGGGCATACTTACTGTCGGTTTCGGGGAAACGAGCAAACGCCGCTGAATGATCCCTCGGGTGCCCTGCATTCGGCGTGACCAACTTCGTGAACGACTGCTTCTGACAATCCAAACAAGCCTTGGAACGAGAGATTGGGTCGAGTGCTGACGATTGCCGTGCAAACGTTAATGTTCGCCACGTCATGCCGCTCGCCCAAAGAACCGCTGTTTCCATTTCAGTCTTTGGGCTCGCGACGTCTAATCCAAGTCGACGACCGCGTGGTCCGGCGCTCTCTTACCACGCACACGGAGCCTTTCGTTTTGTGGGCCGATCTAGGCGGCGTCGATCCGGGCAGGCTTAAGATATAAAATCCCAAGACTGCGTTCGTCTAGATTCACCCGCCAGCCCCTTGGCGTGCGCACTGAGCTTCGCGCCGTCGCCGTGATCCCGCGTTCTGCAGTCAAATCCCGGTCCCGTTCCGATTTTGACGATCGTTGCGTCGAACGAGCCTTTCACGAGCGGGACCAATAAATCACGCACGTAGCGACTGAAAGTCAGTGCCGCGACGCAATCGAGCGTTGGATGATCGGGTATCTCGATGCGTTGACCGGTCCGCGGCGTCAATGCTTCAAGCGTGACGGGTTGCGCGATGACGCAGCGGACATCCGAGGAGGGCTCAGAAACGCTAGGGGTCCAGGCCGACCTACTATCAGGCCAAGGCGAACTTCGACACCGCCGGGATTGCCGGGCTGGTCCAGGCCAAGCCAGGCCCCCGCGGTCCTCACAAGCTCGACGACGACATTATGGCCTTGTTGAAGGCGCGGCTGGTTCCGGGCGAACCGGTTCGCGCCCGAGAACTGGTCAGGCTGGTCCGCAACGAACTCAATGTCGAGCTTCATCCGAGAACAATCGAGCGGGCGTTAAAAAAACTGGCCGGTGAACGTCGCCGCGACCTCGGCCGGTTCGATCGTGTCGTCGGTCCTTGCGTCCGAGTACGAGGTGCTGCGCGCCGCCGTTCTTGGCGAAGCGCTGCCGCTTATGGCCCGCAGCGGCCTAATGCTGTTTCTGCGCTGAAGGAGGCACCTGTCATGACAGCCAGCGACACCCTGCCCCGGACCGCCCCTTCCAGGCCGGAGGCGAAGGCCGATCCTAACGAAGCCTTGAAATCCCTTCCCATGCCAAAATTGCTGACAAAGCTGGGGTCGTCGACGGATGGCCTGACCCAAGCCGAGGCGCGGAAGCGGCTGGCGCAATACGGCCCCAACGAGATCGAAGAGACGAAGACCAATGAGCTTCTGAAATTCCTCGGCTATTTCTGGGGTCCCATTCCCTGGATGATCGAGGTGGCCGTGGTCCTGCAGCCGTCGATCCCGAAACCGACGAAATCACAACCGCTTCATGAAACGCCGCGTCCGCCGCCGCTGCGAAACCCGACCATCTCCGCCGGATCGGCTGCGGCGCGTCGAGCTCTACGCCCAGCTGCCAAATGGCCTGGTTTTGCTCCGCCCTAATGGCCGGCTTTTACTCCGCCGTTGACACCCGTGTCACCTAAACAGCCAATCGCGTCCGCCTCGCCTTCGCCGCACGCTCGCCGTAAGCCGATCTCTTTCAAAGTCCGCCTGGCGCGCGCTCCCCGCTTGGCCCGGAGCCGACGGGGCAAGCGCCCCGGGTCCGCCCATCCTCGTCTCTCCAGCGCGTTTAAAAAGTACAGTTCAGACCGCGGTGAAAAACCCGAAAGGCGGAGCACGTCAATAATCAGCGCTTGCGGAAAGCAACGCAAAGCGCGGGTCATCATGAATAGGCGCGGATAGCTATGCTTTTGGCCATCGCGCAATGATAGTCTGGCCTTAAATCTGGCCCCGCCTTAAAAAATTCCTGTTCGAAAACGATTTCGCGGCGTTAAGAGCCTGGTTCTGTCGCGATTTTGCGCTCGGTTTGCTCGAACCACCAGGCAGAGATCATGTCGGACGATCCTCGGAACGAAACAAAAAGCCAATCGAAAGAGGGGTCCGGTTGGAACCCTGAAACCCAATCCCGGACAGGACGCCCCGTCGTCAGGGTCGTGGGGATCGGCGCCTCCGCTGGCGGCCTCGACGCCTTCCGCGGGCTGTTTGAGCATATGCCATCAAACAGCGGCCTCGCCTTTGTCGTGATCCTTCATCTTCCGGTTGGCCGCAAAAGCATGCTGGCCGAGATTCTCGGCCGCTGGACAAAGATGCCCGTCACCGAGGCGGCGCACAACGTTCGTCTCGAAGCCAACATCGTCTACGTGCCGCCGCCGCATGCGATCGTGACGCTGAGGGATGGCCGCCTGCACATTCGAATGCCAGACCCTGACGCTCCCAGGCAGTACCGGCCCATCGACGTATTCTTTGATTCGCTGGCCTCGGCGCTGCGCGAAAACGCTGTCGGCGTCGTTCTGTCCGGAACCGGCAGTGACGGCGCGCTCGGGCTCAAGGCGATCAGATTGTTCGGCGGCCTCACCATCGCGCAAGGCGTCGACGGAACCGGGCCGCAATATTCTGAGATGCCCGAAGGCGCCATCGCGGCTGGCGTGGTGGACCTTGTCGCCCCGGTTGAGGACATCCCGGCGCATATCCTGCGATTGGCCGGCTTGCCCAGCCCGGACGCGGCGCCCGCCGGCGTCCCTGTCGAGGAGGACCACGACGGTCGGCTGAAGCTTTGCGAAGTCCTGCACAAGCAGGTGGGACATGATTTCAGCGGTTACCGCGAAAAGACTTTCATGCGTCGCGTTCAGCGGCGCATGAACCTGACCGGCGTCAAGGTGTTTCGCGACTATATCGCGCTGGTGGAGGCGGATCGCGGAGAAGCGCTTCTGCTCCTTCGCGATCTTTTGATCCGGGTGACAAGCTTCTTCCGCGATAACGAAGCCTTCACCGTTCTCAAAAATCTGGTCATGCCCCGCCTGTTCGCCGGCAAGGGGCCCGCAAACTCAGTCAGGATCTGGGTGCCCGGTTGCGCGACCGGCGAAGAGGCCTATTCGCTCGCGATGCTGGTTTGCGAACATATGGATGGCATTGAGGCCCCGCCGAAGGTGCAGATTCTCGCCACCGACATCGATGAGCCGGCGATCGTGTCGGCCCGGCTCGGCCGTTATCCCGAATCGCTGCTTCAGGGGCTCTCCGTCGAGCGCAAGGCGCGATTTTTCAACAAGGTGGAAACCGGCTACGCCGTCAGCAGGGAGATCCGGGACCTTTGCATGTTTTCCTCGCATAGCATCGTGCGCGATCCGCCGTTCTCGCGGATGGACATGATCTCCTGCCGCAATCTTTTGATCTACATGGATATCGATCTGCAGAGCGACGTCATTCCCGCATTCCATTATTCTCTCGTGCCGGGCGGCATCCTCATGCTGGGAATATCGGAATCGACGTCAAGGCATGACGACCTGTTCGAACCGCTCGACAAAGCCGCCCGCATTTTCGTTCGCAAGACCGTTGAAAGCCCCCGTTTCGCGTTTCCCGACCCGCGCGAGGCCGCATCGCCGTTCCGCCCCTACACCGGGACCAGAGCGCACCGGCCGGTCGAGCACGATGGCGGCCAAAGATCGGCTGACGCGCCAGAGCCTTCGGTTTTCATTACAAGCACCAGACGTTTACCTATGGGCAATTTCTTTGAAATGATCGGCGCCGCACGCCGGAAACTAAGCGAATACCTGTCGTCGTCCGAGACTGCCCAGCTTCGCGAAAATCTGACCGGCGCGCAGGAACAATTGCAGGTGCTCAGGGAAGAACGCGAAACCGCGCTTGAGGAGCTTCGCAGCGCGAACGAGGAGCTTCGCTCCGTCAACGAGGAGTTTCAGTCAACCAACGAAGAGCTGGAGACCTCGAAAGAAGAGCTCCAGTCAGTCAACGAGGAGCTTCACACCGTCAATGCGCGCCTGACCGAAAAGGTCGATGAGCTTGACCAGACTAACAGCGATCTTCGCAATCTGCTCGACAGCACGCAGATCGCGACGATCTTCCTCGACCGGCATCTGATCATCCGCAGCTTCACGCCGGCGGTGAGCGCGATCTACCGGCTTATCCCGAGCGATCAGGGCCGGCCCCTCTCGGATATCGTTGGCCATATTCGACACAGCGGCCTGGCGGACGACGTGAATCAGGTTCTGGCGAGCCTCCAGCCGCTCGAAAGGCGGGTCACCCGCGATGACGGGCAGGCCCATTATCTGATGCGCATTCTGCCCTATCGCTCGCCCGACAGCACGGTCAGCGGGGTGGTGGTCACCTTCCTCGACGTGACCACCATCGTCGAGGCGGAGCTCCACCATCAGCTGCTGATCGAGGAACTGAACCACCGCGTCCGAAACATGCTGACCGTCGTGATCGCTCTCGCCACGCAGACGCTTCGCCGCGTCGGGACGCTCGAGGAATTCTCCACGACGTTCCTTGGCCGCGTTCACGCCCTGGCCGCGTCCTACACGCTGCTGAGCGCCGAGAACTGGTCCAGCATTTCTCTTCGCGACCTGATCGTCGAGGAAACGAAACCCTATGCCTTGCAGGATCGGGCCAATATCACGATCGACGGTGCCGAGATCCGGCTGACGCCGGCAGGCGGACTGGCGCTGGGGATGGCCGTCCACGAACTGGCGACGAACGCGGTCAAATATGGCGCTCTTTCGGTTCCGGAGGGCATTGTTTCGATTTCGTGGCGGGTCGAAGGGGAAGCTGCGAAGCAAAGTCTCGTTCTGAACTGGAACGAACGGGGCGGCCCACCGGTCGCGCCGCCCTCGCAGCGAGGCTTCGGGACGACCATCATAAAGCGCGGCCTCGCCCATGAATTGGATGGTGTGGCGAACATTGACTTCCGCGCCGAGGGCGTCGCGGCGGCCTTGACCATTCCCATGGGAGTAGACGTTTTCGTGAAGCCAAGCTGTTGATTTCCACCGAGATGTGACCCTGGAAGGCCAGATTTTTTCACCGAGAACTGACCCATGTCTTGACCTCCTCCTGGCTGATTTTCGGGGGATCCAGGAGTGATCGACATGGCGTTATTGAGTGCAATCCGGCGCTGGCATTTCCGGCAGGACGTCCCGGTCCGGGAGATCGGGCGGCGGACGGGATTGTCCCGGAACACGTTCCACAAATACCTACGGGCGGACGCGGTGGAGCCAAAGTTCGAGGTTCCCGATCGGCCAAGCAAATTGGATCCATTCGCCGAGAAGCTGGCGGGTTGGCTTCGGCAGGAAGCAGTCAAATCGCGCAAGCAGAAGCGGACGGCGAAGCGCCTGCACGCCGACCTTGTCGCGCTCGGCTATGACGGCTCCTATGGCCGCGTCGCCGCCTTTGTTCGTCGCTGGAAGGCCGACCGCCAGCACGAGGAGCAGACCAGCGGTCGAGGAACATTCGTGCCGCTGGTTTTCCATGGATACGCCTCCAATAAAGGCGCCGCAGGCTTTGACCTTGACCACCGAGCCGCAGGCGAACGTTGAACGCTACGACGCTCTGCGCAAGACC
>NZ_FOSN01000030.1 GCF_900114285.1 Methylocapsa palsarum
AGAAACCGCGAAACTTGACGAACGCCTGACCCACAAATCATCATCAAGCTGGGGTCAGTTCTAAATGGAAATCCCGGGTCAATTCTCGGCGGAAAGCGACACCATGGCGTTGACGAGAAGGAGGTCGTGGTTGTCTGCCGTCAATTTCGGCGAGCCGAGATGATCCGCTACTTCGAGCGGCTTCCGCCGGTTCTCATCGCCATCGAGTCCTGCGGCAGCTCGCACCAGCGGGCTTTGTCCGCGCAAACAGGCCGGATGTCTGATAGCAAGCGATCGGGTCAGAAATCTGCTACCATCCTGACAAGTGGGGGGCCGTCCACATCTGCAATCTTTATTCGCTGACCCGAAGCCAGGACGCGATGCGGCAGCTCTTCAGCGGGCGCGGGGTAGGGGTTCTCAAACCGAGCGATCAAAACGGGACAGACAGCGACACCCGCCGCTAATGATGGGCGCCCAAGGTTTTGTCTTGCTCCTTGGGCATTTCCCCAGACTTGTGCCGCTGTGCGATGCAGGCGGCTTTTTTTTTGCGCCTGGCTTTTCACGGGCCCGCGAAGGCGGGACAATACGACGCGCCCTGTAAGCTTGACCTAATAAGCCCCAGCCGCCCATTATGCCGCACCGCAGCAAGCTTCTTGCTGCATAGCCCTCTTTGGGCGTTTCCTCCCACTTGGGCCGCTTGCAGCAATGCTGGCGGCCCCTTTTATGGGACCCGCATAGTTTGGGTTAGTGGTTTAATTGTGCCCTCGGCGCAGATACCCTAATGACCCAGCCCGAAGCCATCCCGACGATCGCCGACGTCCGGCGAGCAACCAACTCTACGACTTAGTCATCCGCCCGAATTCTATGACGGTGCTGGATTCCTTGGGTGTGGGAAAGCGAACCGTCACGCTTAAACCGAGGCATGAGCTGTCGAAGTCGGCCTCGCCCTGAAGCCGTTGGGTCAGTGACCTGATCGTTCGGAAGCCGAGATTTCCGCTTGTCGCCGGATCAAACCCTTCGGGAAGGCCGACACCATCATCGGAAATCGTCACGATGCTGGAATTGTCCGGTGCCCTCGAACATGAGAGGGTAATTACCCCTGGAACGCCAGCAGGATGCGCATATTTGATAGCATTTGTAATCAGTTCACCAATCAGAAGTCCTAGCGAAGCGACGTGATCGGCTTGGACAAGGCAACCGATTTCGCAGTCCGATTTGAGAGTATATTTTCCGTCGCCGGACGTGCTCTCAACAATCCCTTCCGCGATCTCACGCAGATACTCCCGAACGTCGATCCATCCATTCTGCTCAGATTGAGCAGCCAAAAGACGATGGACGCGGGCAACCGTATCGACACGCCGGCTGCAATCGTTGAGAAGCCAGACAGCGTCTTCCCTGGAGAACGTTTGCGACCCTGCAAGAGTCTTCGTTTGCAACCGCAAAAGAGATGCGATGAGCGAGAGGTGGTTCGCAATTCGATGATCAGCTTCGGACGAATTCGGCGCATCGAGAAATTCAGAAAGTAGCTGAAGCATGGTCTGCTCCCGTTCAATAACTATACTAGAAAATATCAGACTTCTTCCTAATCTGCGACAATAAAATAATCAGTTTATTTCACATAAGCTCACTTTTACATGAAAGCACTAAATATCATCTATTGCAAAAAAAGCGTCCTAGACGGCTTTGTGGGCCGCGTCTCATAGCGCGTAAAATGAGTAAAATTCGCATCAGCCGCTATTGATGCCATCAGCGTGATTGACTAAATTTTTATCGACGGCCTCAAATTGAGAGGTGAGCGGGGAGGTGAGCATGGGCGATCTTCAGCGTGGCGAACGTCTCCAAATCATGTTGTCCCACGACGAACTGGCGGCGCTGGACGAATGGCGGTTTACCAAACGTATGCCTAGCCGCGCAGCTGCTATTCGCGAGCTTTTGAAGCGGGGTTTAGTCGCCGAAGGTTTTGGACTCGCTGACAGCGGCTCAAAATCGAAGGACTTCGGAATCATCCCAAACGGGAAAGACGCCACCGGCAATTCCGAGGCCTGATTAGGGCGCGCCTCAAATGCGTTTGCCGTGCCGCAATACGCTCTCTCTAATTTCCCGGACCAATGTCGAGGGAGAATAGGGTTTTTCAAGAAAAGGATCGTCACATAAAGACGCTTCAGTTGGGCGCTTACGCCCCGACGTAACAACAACTCCTATTCGGGGCCAGCGCTCGTGAATTTTCTGCGCTAACCCGAGGCCATCCATTGTTCCAGGCATTTGGACGTCGGTAAAGACAACTCGCACGTCGGACCTGGCGTCAAGAACGCTCAGCGCGTTGTCAGCGTTGGTAGCCGTGATCACATCAAAGCCCGCTTCTCCCAGACAATCCTCGGCAGTCGCACGAATGAAGGGCTCATCATCGACGATGAGCACCACCGGCGAATGTTCTGGCTGCCTTTCGGTGGGCTCCCTAAGCTCTGACATAGGCATTCATCTCAACCACGCTAATAGAGAACTTGTAAATAATAGATGAAACAAAAATTAGCTACGATAAGCCAAACCTAAGTAATATATTAATATAATTTGTTTTATATTGATCATGGCGGGTGTGCAAGCTTCGCGCTATGGAGCCGACATCTGCGCAATTTGCGCGGCTACTCTTCCCGACGGTGGGAAGAGTAATACCGATGCCATAACCGAGGCGGGCTTTAGCACTGGTCTTGCACCTCTGTTCCCCCAACAGCCGCCGCCCTCTCAATGCGCGGAGCGAATTCCGTGAGGTAACGCCGGAGAAGCAAAAAGGCCCCGCCGCATCGATCTGCAACGGGGCCGAGTTAGGCCGGGAGGCCGGGGAAATTTCATCAGCTCTGCTCGAGCACGTCCGGCGGCTTGAGGGGCGCTCCAAGCATATGCGGCGGGGCGGCGTGAGCGTCCGGCCGGACTGGCTTCAATATTCAGTGCGGCCGCACGCTGGAAACTGTGTAGACTCGTGCAGAAGTAACACAAAAGACCTGTATTCATGCTACACTGTGCCGAAGAAGGAAACGCACACGGCAAACCCGCATTTTAATTTCTGTGGCGACAGCTAGGACATTCAGGCTGAGCTCGCCAAATTGCTCGCATCGTTAAAGGCTGACCTCAACCCGGCCGACTTCGCCGCCTTCGTCGCCATGGCTGGTAATAGCCAAGCGTCGGATGCGCGGCGCGGGCGCCGTCTTGCGACGGACTCGGGTCCGACCAGCGTTGAACTTTCGACCACCGCCGAGGGTCAAGTCGACCCGGGCGTGGTGTCCCAATGGCAGCAAAGCCAACCCGGCTCGGCCGCCCGGTCCGCGCGTTAAGCAACCCCGCTCGCGCTCACGGCGCTCGGCATCAGATCTTTAGCCGGCGCGCCTACCTAAACAAATTTAAGCGCTTCGCCTTCAGGCGCCGCCCGCGCGTTTAGAAGCGGCGAGAAATCCTGGGAGGTTTGAATGCTCGAAATCACTGTCAAAAGCGAAAACCGTAAGCCCTCTCGATTCAAAGGAATTTGAAACGCGGCAGCTTTGGCTCGCTGATGACGTCGCCGCTGCTAAATTCGTTCGAGATTTCAGCTATAGCTTTGATGTCGTTATCCAAGCCGTCGAGAAAATAGAGACACCGCCGCCAAGCTCGAACGTGCGAGGGAAAACGCGATGAAACTCGCAGTTCTCGCAGCAGCGGGGCTCATTCCGGCAACATCGGCGCTGGCTTGCGCCCACGCGATCGTTCTTTCCATTGTTGCGCGGGCGGTCAAAAGCGCCGCGACCGGACCAAAGAGCCAAAAGGCGTCTAAGACACCGAGCGCAGCGCGATTGGCTCGCGCGCTATCGCTTACCCTGAGAGCACGTCGACAATTTCGAAAGTGTCCGGATCGATGACAAGAATTTCGCCGCCAACCTTCACGATCCGGTACGCTCTCCACTCAGGCACGATCGTCACGATATCGGCTGGAATCGGCTCCCAATATTCAGTGACCGTCCGGGGAAGAACTCCTCCAACGCGAACATCGACGTTAAGGTCAGGCGCCGACCTGACCTGAATATTGGGAATCTCGGAGCGAACTCGCGTGCGCATCTCGGGCGTAATGTTGCCCCTGGCGACGGACCGCCCGGTGCTTTCGATTTCGCCGCGCCGGCCATTTGCTTCATCTCGAGCATTGGGCGCGCCGTTAATGCCGGTACGGTCTTTCCTTTCTGCTCGCTCACGGGCTTGTTCGGCGTTTCCCTCGCGCCCCTGGCCCACGCCCATGGTCTGCTTGTCGCCTTGCTTCCGAGGCATAGCTTTTTCTTCGGCTCTAGGCGTTGTCTCCGATCTTCCCATCGTCCCGGGCTCATTTCCCATAGTTTGGCCGCCGGCAGCGGGCGGCGAGGCCGAGCGGCCAGTATGAGTTGGCTCTCCGACGCCTGCAGCTGTTCCGCGGGTCGCAGCGCCTGGGGCCGTTTCGCCACCCTTGATCTGCGCCTGACTTAACGAAAGGCCCGCGATGAGCGCCGCGGACGCGATAGTGGTTGATAACAATCCCGATTTCATTGTGTTTCCTCCGGGCTTTAAATGCTCATCGAACAACGTACATGCGACGCGGTTCCCTATAACTGGGACAGAAGCGGGCGTTCTCGACCCCGCGCAACGCTTCATGCAGGTTCAAGCTCTCGGCCAAAACCGCTATTTGCGGGATTTGAACATCGGCGTTTCCGCCCTCTACCTGCTCGCCGCGCCGTCGACGCCGGACGAAGTGCGCGAGGCGGATGCAAGCGGCGACGCTGAACTTTTAGCGTCCGTTGAGAGTTCATTGCCCGTCTAAGAGTTTCAAGAATTGCGTGGAAGCGGCGAGAAATCAGGATTTACTAGAGCGAGCGGAGGGGCAAGATGGCACGCTATTTCGCCCTTATTTTAAATTTACTTTTGATCGGATCAATGTCGACTAGAGCCGAAGCGCTGCCAGTGGCTGTGATCGAGGCCGACGATGAAGCTAGCGCTGCGGGTAAGGCCGAAATCATCGACCATGCCTTCGTCAAGCAGCATACGACCGGCTTCGAGGCGTTCATCTAGTCCTGCCGCGACACGAGCTGCGCCGAAATCGAACAGGAATCCGGCCTCGCGCAAGCCGCGCTGCGCGAGGCGGCAGCCGTGTATATTGCCGCAGACAAGGTGATCGGAGTCTATGGCATGGGGCTGACTCAGCACACCCACGGCTCGCTCAACATCGCGATGCTGGTCAATTTGTTGCTTCTGCGCGGCAATATTGGTCGCCCCGGCGCTGGTTGCTGCCCTGTGCGCGGGCAACGTACCAGGGCAGCGCACCGGCTCTTGCCGCTCGACAAGTTCTATCGGGGCAACGGCGCGCACGAGCGAATATGGAAGACTCCGCAAGGCAAAGCGGTGTTCACCACGCCAGGCCAGCTCAATTCGGTTGGGTTCCAGGAAGCGCCGGGCCGCTACCGGTTGATCACGATGCGCTTAAACGACCAGTTCAACACGACGATCTACGGCTATTCGGATCGCCTCCGTGGACTGGAAGGATCGCGCGACATATTGCTGATGTGCCGCCTGCGCCAAATCTGTGCCGGTGCGCCTTGAGGCGCGGTGAAGCCTCCCCACTCCCCTCCGAGTCCGATAAAGAAACGGCGCCTTAAGGCTGACCATTACCTCCAGCGGCCCCATAGACTTGACCGGTGGCGAAGCTCGCGTCGGAATCGGCAAGCTGGACGAAAATCCCGGCGAGTTCGGCAGGTTGGCCAGGCCGGCCAAGCGCTGTCGTTCCGCCAAAGTTTTCGAGCTTCTCCTGGGTTGCCCCGCCGCTGACCTGTAGCGGCGTCCAGATCGGACCCGGAGCCACGCCATTGACTCTTATGCCCTTCGGCGCCAGCTGCTTCGCCAGCGATTTGACGTAATTCATCGTCGCAGCCTTGGTCTGAGCATAGTCGTAAAGATCCGCCGAAGGATCGTAGGCCTGTTCTGACGTTGTTCCGATGATCACTGATCCCGGCTTCAAATGCTGCAACGCCGCCTTGATGATCCAAAACGGCGCATAAATATTCGTTTTCATGGTCCAGTCGAACTGTTCTAGTGGTGATATCCAGGATCGACGCGTGCGTTTGCTGCCGCGCGGCGTTGTTTACAAGAATATCAAGGCCCCCAAGGCCTCGGATCGCATCGTCGACGAGAGTTCGACAAAAAGCTTCGCTGCGGAGATCCCCGGGAATGCCGATCGCGTTGCGACCCTCGTCCTTCATTAGGCCGACCACATCTCGGGCGTCGGTCTCCTCCTCTGGCAGATAATTGATCGCCACATCGGCGCCCTCGCGGGCAAACGCGATAGCCGCGGCGCGGCCGATGCCCGAATCGCCGCCGGTGATCAGCGCCTTTCGTCCGGCCAATCTGCCGGAGCCTCGATAACTGATTTCTCCGTGATCGGGCTTCGGCATCATCTTCGCCGCCAATCCAGGCCAGGGCTGCTCCTGGCGTTTGAAGGGTGGGCGAGCATATCTCAATGCGGGATCGGACAACGGTGAACGCTCAGTGTGCGGAGAGGGCGAAGCCGGACCCTGGCCTTGCGCGAACGCCATCGGCGCTCCAGCGACAGCGAGGCCGCCCCCAACGCCTCCGACGACCTGCCGACGAGAGATTCTATTTACGTCTTTCATGTCTCGTTCCTGCTTTCGCGCGCCAATCTGTGAAGGTTCGCGTTTTCCGACTCGGTAAAGCGCGCCATGGCGTTGACGTTCTGGTAGGTTCGCGAACCTTTTAGCGCTCGCTGAGGCTTCTTGTGTCCGCTGTTCCCGCTTTCAGCGCTCCATATGCGGCCGCCCCCAATGGGCCAAGCATCATGAGCGCGATAAGAAAAACGGCGGCGTATTCGAGTGCTGAAAGGCGCATGTGCATCTCCTCATGAATGACGACGCACAAACAGTCGATCGTGGACATTGTTCCAAGCGGATCGGATGTTCAATGACGCGGATTAGCGCTACGTGATTTACGCAACTCGACAGAGCGTCGGCGCGGCGACACCGAACACAGGAACCTCGGGGTCAGCCTCACGTTGACCGATTCATAATCAAATGTCGCAATGAGCTATGCGTGAACATCTCACCGCAAAGATTTCGAGGTCCCCTGACCTATGACGAAGCGATCGCGGGCGAGGTGTGTGAATTATCGAACTTGGCCAGCGCATTAAGCGAAAGAGTGGAACGTGCCCGCAGCGTCTTTCAAGAGCCGATCGATCTTCTGAACTCAGACTTGAAGCGGGCCATCTGGCCCCGGGATGCCGAGGCGGCGCTTGAAAAGTGCGTGGCGCGATTGCGCCATCGCTGGCTGAACGTTTCAAGCTCCTCGGTCAACCAAAGTTTTCGAACGCCTACTGCTCCCAAACTCATCAAGACTTCGACCGGGCAATTAATAAGTTCAGGATACGAACGCGAATTGCAGCCTGTCGCACTCGAGACCCGTTGTCGCTCGTTTTTCGGGTCACCTCCTGAAGGCTGGACCGCAGATCATGTCGTGCTTTCGAGCGGTCAAGCGGCCATGAATGCAGCGCTTCATCTGGTCCAATCGCTTGATCCGCGGCGAGAAGGGGCGTCGCTATCGTTCGCGCACGTCGGCGCGTATTTTGAAACAACCGAGCTTCTCGACCTTTTTTCTTCCTGCATCAAGGTGACGGCAAGAGGCTGGGACGCCATCGACCGCGGATTGGCGGACGGCCCGCATTGTCTCGTCATCGAACCCGTCTTTTTTGAAGATGGCTTCAAAAAGATTGAGCTCAAGGACCTGATTCGAAAGCTGGGGCACGCGGCTGACAAACTGCGGGCCGTCATTTTTGACGACACGTTGTGCGGCGCTCCACAGCATAGCGGCCAGGATTTGCGCGAGCTTACGGATCTTTTGCTCCCCGTCATTCGGGTGAATTCAGGGCTCAAATTGTTCCAAGGCGGATTTGAGCTAGCCAATGTTGGAATTCTGACCGTTTATTCGCCCGTTTCGGCTCGGTTGCAGGCAAGTGATATTGGCGCTGGCGTGCGAAAAATCCGCTCCTTGATCGGATCGGGGCCGACGATGGCGGAAACGGCTGCGCTCGAAGCTCCCTGGTTCCTCAGCCGGCCCCACACGGATCGCTTTCAGGCAAACGTCTTCGCCAACAACGCGCTCTTGGCGAGCGCCCTGGCGGGCAAGACCAAGAGCTTTGCATCCATTGCGCATCCGACCGTGGACTGCGGGAGCGGTGTATCGCCTTTTTGTGTTCTGACCCTGAAAAAATCGAGCGGGCGCACCTATGAAAACATCGAACAGACCATTGGAGCCGAGGCGCGACTGCTGGATGTGCTCTTCGAACAAGGTGGGAGCTTCGGGTTTCGCGGTCATCGCTACGAAGTGGTGCGCCCTGAGGGGAAAACGCCTTTCCTTCGCGTGGCCGTCGGAAGTCGAGTGGGTTGGTCGCTGGAGGGCATCATTCAACTCCTGCGCCTTATCTAGCTTCGCGCAGCGTGAGGCAAAGGCGACAGCTCTTTTCGGCAAGTTACGCGGTAGCGCTCCTCCCGATATTCACGGCCCGTCGATCGGCATTTTTTTCTCGTTCGTTGAATCAAGCTGCGGAGCCGCCTGACCATAATTGAGGCCGGCCACGAGGGCGACCCCGCCGATAACGTTGCCGATGAACGTAGGAAGAAAGAATCGGGTCGCATAATCGCCGAACGACGCGCGCCCTGTTTCAACGGCGTAGAAGGCGTCGACTGATCCGGCGATTAGGTGGGAAAAATGTCCAATCCCTACGACATAGGTGATGATAATGATAATGAACGGTCGCGCCGACCCGACTGCGGGAAGAATCCAAACCATTAACGCGATTAACCAACCTGCGAAGATCGCTCTGAGCACGGTGGCGCCAAAAGACCCGCTGAGAGCGTGCAAACTGAGCTCGGCAAAGGCGTGGCTTTCGATGGGGTTGAAGATCGGCGCTCGCGCCAGCACAAATGCTATAACCCAAGTCGCCGCCAAATTGGCGAGTAAGACAATCGACCACAGCCGGCCGACTTTGTTCAGGGTTTTCCTGTCTCGGTTATGGAGAAGCGGCAGAATTGGCGTCAGCGTATTTTCCGTAAATAATTGCTGGCGGCCCAAGATAACGATCAGAAATCCGACTGTGTAGCCAAGCGAACTGAGCAGAGGCCGCCATTGAGCATCGGGGAGTCTCGCCTCCAATAGACCCTGCGTCACCAAGGAAAATCCCATCGAAAGTCCGGCCGCCAATCCAGAAAGCGACAAAGCGGATGCGGTGCGGTTGAGTTCCGTCTCGCCCTCGGCGCGGATTGTTTCATGAATGAGCGCGGCGTTCGCGTGGCTTTGTTGTTCAATGGCAGCCTTCTCCGCGTCAGAAAGCTCGGTCAGCTGCGAGGCCGGGCTGAGGGCGTTGCCCACGCTCTCGCCGGAGCCTGCCTCGCGGAGCGCCGTTTGCTCGCGCTGGTGATATGGTCGCCCAAGGGTCGCCAATCAGCGATCAGCCTCTGCTGACCCCGGCTGCGCCATTTTGCGGTGCTGTTCGGCAAGAACAGACGCCGGCGTCACATGAGCCGCTGCGGCCTGGATCTTATTCTTAAAGCCCGACACGATATGCGCTTGTCCCTTCATGACAGCGTTCCATCCGTCGCGCGCCACGTCCGCGGGATCGCTCTTGCTGGTCGACGCGCCGACGCTTGTGTCCAGCATCTGCGCGCGGTCGAAGAATTCAGTTTCGACGGGGCCTGGCATAAGCGTCGTAACAATGTGCCTTTTCTCTCCTTAATCTCATTGCGGATCGCGTCGGCAAAGCTGTCCACAAACGCCTTCGTGCCATTATAAACCGCCTGGAAAGCGCCGGGAATGAACCCTGCGATCGAGCCGGTGATCAAGACCGTGCCGTTATCGCGGGCCATCATGTCCCGCAGCACTTTCTGAAGCAGATAGATCGTTCCGGTAATATTTGTGTCGATGACGCGGCGCCAGTCTGCGACGTCCTGATCGAGAAAGCCGTGGCCTAGGCCGCGGCCGGCATTGGCGCATAGAAGATCGATCTGACGCCCTTGCGCTGCGGCGAGCAAGCTATCGACGCCCTGAAGCGTCGAAAGATCGGCTTCGATCGCGCGCACATCGACCCCATGCCGCGCGAAGTTCTGCTCCGCGGATTGGATTAGCGGCTCGTCGGCGACGACGAGCAGATCATAGCCATTTTCAGCGGCGATGGAGGTCAGTTCGAAGCCGATGCCTGTTGACGCACCGGTGACGATCGCAAATTTCTTCGTCATGATCTTATGTCCTATTCTGCCGCGATTGCGCTATCGGGCACAGACCCAGGCTTGAGCACGACCTTGGTGACCTCATTCTGATTGTCGTGAAACATCTTATAACCCTTCGGCGCATCTTCGAGGCTCATGCGATGCGAGATGAGAAATGTGGAGTCGATTGTCCCCGCGAGGATCGAGTTGAGGAGCTCGGGCATATAACGCTGAACGTGGGTTTGTCCCGTCTTGAGCGTCAGGCCTTTTTCCATGAAGGCGCCTAACGGGAATTTGTCGACGAACCCGCCATAGACCGCAGGCATTGAAACGCGGCCGCCCTTACGGCAGGCTATGATGGCTTGCCGGATTGAATGGGCGCGATCGGTCCCGAGAAAAACCGTCGTCTTGATCGCGTCGAGCACATTGTCGACGAATAAGCCGTGAGCCTCGAGCCCGACGGCATCGATCACCGCATCCGGTCCTATCCCACCCGTCATTTCCATCAGTGCTTCATAGACGGCGCTTTGCTCAAAATTGATGATCTCCGCCCCGAATTTCTTCGCGAGTTCGAGTCGGTGAGGGAACTGGTCAATAGCGATCACCCGGTCAGCGCCCATTAGGAAGGCGGATTGCACAGCGAACAACCCAACCGGGCCACAACCCCAGACTGCTACGATATCGCCGGGCTCGATCTGCGCGTTTTCGGCGGCCATCCAACCGGTCGGCAGAATGTCTGACAAGAAAAGCACTTTTTCATCTTCGACTCCATCCGGAATGACGATCGGCCCTACATCGCTAAACGGCACCCGGACATATTCTGCTTGGCCACCCGAATATCCGCCCGTCATATGACTGTAGCCGAACAGCCCGCTCATCGGTTGCCCATAGAGCGTCTGGGCGATATCCTGGTTGTCGGCGGGGAGTCCGTTGTCGCACGCCGAATATTGGTGTTTGCCGCAATGATAACAGCTGCCGCAGGCGATCGTGAACGGCACGACGACACGCGCGCCCTTTTTTAGCGGGGAGTTTGCCCCGACCTCGACGACCTCGCCCATGAACTCATGACCGAGAATGTCGCCCGCCTTCATAGTCGGGATGAGGCCGTCATAAAGATGTAGGTCAGATCCGCAGATCGCGGTCGCGGTCACTTTGATGATCGCATCCCGAGGGTTCAGTATTTCGGGATCATCGACAGAGTCCACGCGGACATCGTTCTTCCCGTGCCATGTCAGTGCGCGCATCGATCAACACCTTTCCGCTTCGCGTTGCGCTTTGGTGCGGGCCGCGGTCGCGATCTCCCCGGTTTCCATCAATTGCTTGAAGCGCCGCAGGTCTCGCCTTGACTGTATCGCTGGCTCACGCTGAAACATCTTCGCGATCACTTTACCGACCGCGCCGCCGGGCGGGTCGTAGAGGATGGCGGCCGTGACTATTGTTCCGCGCGCTCCGGCATCACGAAACTCGATTCGGCCGCTGTTCGGCACTTGGGCGTCCGCTTCCGAACGCCAGGCGATCAATTCATTCTCGACATCCTCCGTGACGACAGAATCCCATTCTACATTTTGGCCGGCCGGAGCCTTTACAACCCAATGCGAGCGACGACTGTCGAGGGATGAAACAGACACCACATTATCCATGAAGGTTGCAAGGTTTTTGAAATCGCGCCAATACGCATAGATTTCGGCGACAGGGCGGCTGATGGTGACCGCCCAACCAGCCAAGGCGCCGCCGCTCGGCTCCTCTACCGCGTCGCCAGCATCGCGCGGCGTATCCTTATTCCTGGCCGCTACAATTGGAGCGTCGTCGCGCTGTTCGATCACGTTCGCCATCGACCCGGTCCTTCCTTTTCATAGCCCTCCGGCGCCTTTCGGGCCGCTCATTCAGCGACCCGCTGGTTGATATGCTCTTCGGCCAGCTCCGTTAGCCTTTTATTGGTGGCCTTTTCTTCATCAAGCGTCTGCTGGAGTACCGCTGCGCAATCACTACGGCCGAGCTCGTTCGCCCACGTGATCAGCGTTCCGTAGCGGGAGATTTCATAGTGTTCGACCGCTTGTGCGGCGGCGATTAAACCCGCGTCAAGGACGGTCCCGTCGTTGATGTCTCCGGCGACCTCCTTCGCTTCCTTGAGGATGCCATCAATCGCCGGACAATCGATTTGCTTTGCTTCGACGCCGTGCATCTCAAACACTTGTTCAATTCGTCGCACGTGATTCCGGGTCTGCCCAAGATGCTCCTCAAAACCGGTTTTCAGTTCGGGATCATTGGCCTTCTCAACCATGGTCGGCAACGCGATTAGGATCTGTCGTTCCGCATAATATATGTCGCGGAGCGTATGGACGAAGAGATCGTCTAACGTACTGATATCATTTGAAAATAAACCCATTTCGAAACTCCGCGACTAAGGCGTGAGGGTAACCCTTCGGTCGGCGCTGGGGTCAAACGGAAAGCGTGACGCTGGGTTCCAAAACTATCGGCAATAATTTTGTCGGCGTTGACGAACAACCAACCCGGGCTACGTCAAAAACATTTTGGCGCCAGCGCTTCCTCAGCAGCCTAGCCAAACGGGTCGGCGGAGGTGACCGGACATAACGTTGGCGTCTGCTTTGCATCACTAATTCGCGAGATGGAGCGCAGCAAACAGAATTCCGACAATGACCTGGAACCTGCATACGTTCACTAGTTACGCCAATATTCATGCAGCAGATGATGGGTTATTCGGAAAATGAGCGACAACCGGTGGGTATAGACGCGAAACTTTACCTGCGGGACGGTGCCGGTCGGGGCGGACTTCCGCAGAGCCGCGTCAAGATTGAGCGGCGCATCGACGTGGCCGGAGGAGGAGTCACCGACGAGCTTCACGTCGGTGGGGTCGATAACTTCGATCCCGCGCCCCCTCTGCTTTTCGACCGATTCCACAAAGATAGCATTCTTGTCGTAGAAAGGAACCATCGGCGGGTGACCCCACCCATAGTCTAAAACCCTTCGCTATTTCCCAGCGCCGCAGCAATTCCGTAGCAGAATGTGTCCAGAAGGTCATCTTCCCGATCGCGGTCACGATCCCCAATTCGAAAATTCTCGACTTGGTCGAGCAAATGGTTGCGCGAGTGTCGTTTGTAGATAGCCGTCTTATTGAAGGCGTGGCTTGTATATTTGACCATTCCGCGATGCACATAACCAGACACCGAGATCGCCCTCTCGTCCTTGCCCATGGCCGTGAGTTGCGAGTCAATTGGCTGCGCCGGCATGCCGCGTCGGCGAGCTTGTTGCAACAGAATTGTGCCGGAGTTTTTGTCCTCTATGAATGCTCCTATGGAGCCATTCACCGCTCGAGTTTCTCGAGCGAGCGTTTCAAGCCGCTCGAACACAGTCGGTAGCCAGGTTTCGAGAATGGCGCCTTCAATCTGCGCAATGTCCCAGTCCAAAATCAGGAGTGGTGTGCCGCCGAAGCGTTTGTCCACTGCGAAAAAGGTAACGCCGGTTGCGTCATTGTCGGTGCCGGTCTTCGAAGCGGTATCGATGACCGCGAAAACGGCGTCGCAGACGGCGGGGTAGGAAACAGGGCGGTTATCGACGAGGAGCTTTTCCCGGTTGAAAAAGGCCGCGCCGGACCAATCGACGAATTCGGCCATGTATTCCTGAGCGTACACCAAAGGATCATTATCCCTGACAAGGTCAGCCTGAAACTGATCCCTGCGCGCTAGCCAAGTCGCCTCGCCTTCACCCTGCCTTCGCTTCGGAAGCAGTGGATTATCCATCGTTGTCGCATGGAACTCGTGGAAGCC
This sequence comes from Methylocapsa palsarum, assembly GCF_900114285.1. GTDB lineage: Bacteria > Pseudomonadota > Alphaproteobacteria > Rhizobiales > Beijerinckiaceae > Methylocapsa > Methylocapsa palsarum. The sequence goes on from NZ_FOSN01000030.1 coordinate 14,012, forward strand.
ATATTGGGGATCATTGCAGATGTTGCAAAAGAAGTTTTCAGGGTTTTTTCCCGCCGAGTTTGAACAGACGAGCGCCTCGCCGCCGTAATCATAAAGCGTTGGCTTGATCGCCTTCTCCCAAATCGCCATCATCGAGTCGTCCGACCTGTTGTCGCCATCCTTGGCGAAGGCGGCCTCGTCGACGACCACGCGTCGGTAGCGTCGACCGCGACCGGCAATGCGATTTTCCAGGGACCAAAAATCGAGCCTTGCGCGTGTCGAAAGTCTTATGGTTGCCGCGGCCTTCGAACTTGCGTCCAAGATCGGCTCCAGAGTTTGCAATAGGTCCGAATAGACTTCTGACCAGGTCATGTGCTGGGGCGCAAACCACGCGCATTCTTCGCCCTGCAAGAGGCCTTGGGCGATCCAGGTTTTGGCGTAATCCGTCTTTCCGAAGCGCCTTCCACATCGAAGCGCTTTGAAGCGATGCGGCCGCAATGCCCAGTATGCCTTTGCTTGACCGCTATGCAGCGGCGTGAGTGCAATCGTACGTCGCGCGGGCGTCGAGCGAGATGAAAGCGCCATTTTGCATGCCTAGGTCAGCTCTTCGAACGACGCCACCACTCCTCGGACGCGCCGTCACTATTTTTGGCTCCACTTTCAGTCTTCTCGCGTGCGGTCTGACCGGGAAAGTCAGGGAGCCAACCGCTTACTAGGATTTCATTGACGCGCGCCTTATCCTTGTGTTCAGCGCGATCTAGCACGAGCAGGGCGAGTTCGGCCGCGACCAAATCCCCGCGGACGGCCCGATCCACCAATGCCTTCAGGCTCAATTCCCCGGCGGTTGCGACCTTGATTCGGCCACGCTGGCGATACTCGATTAGGGTGTCCAGCGTCTTATTGATATAATCGGCGAGCGGCGTGCTTTTGTTTCTGGGCCGTCCTTTCGGATTGCCAGACATGCCTTTTTTAAATCGGCGACTCCGGGGCGGCTTCCCATAGCCGATTTCGTAATCAGCCATCGCTCTTCTCCGAAGTAAATGTTGCAAGCGCGGTCGTATAATCGCTCTCCTCAAAAATGAGCGCGAGCGAGGCCTCGGCGCGAGTTCTCGCGTAAGCTTGGTATTTTTCGAGGGCCCGATGCGCGCGCAAATTGCCAGTTGTCGCCTTTTGTATGAGCTGCAACATGATCGCTTCGATCACACAAACCTGTCTTGGTTCTCCGCCGAGCGATATCGACATGGGCGCAGCGAGAAGGCGATTGAGGATGTCCAGAGCGCTTTCTGAGCGGTCGCCACGGCGACGACGTCTTTTGCGACCTTGGAGGCGTGGTGCGGACGAGAACGATTTTGGCATTATTGATCGCCCTTCTCGCCAAGCCTTTCAGCGCGAATGTCGTCGACGCTTTTGCCATCAGCATGGACGACGTTACGCTGGGTCAGCTTTCGCCACCGCGCGATGGTGGTATCCACATGGCCTGGATCCAGTTCGATCGCGTAGGCCCTCCTACCGACACGCTCCGCGGCGAGAATGGTCGTGCCACTGCCGCAGAAAGGATCTAAAATAATATCCCCCCGCCGTGTCACGTCGAGGATAGCGTCGGCGACCATTGAGATGGGTTTAACTGTAGGGTGTAAATCGAGGGCTCGTTTTCGCCCATTGCGCGCAAAGCTGTTCATGCCGGGATAGTTCCAGACATTGGTTCGATTGCGTCCGTGCCGGCCGAGTTGGACGTTGTTGACGTGTTTTTCCCCGTCCTTGCCAAAAACAAACACGAGCTCGTGGCGCGATCGATAGAGCGACCCCATGCCGCCATTGGTCTTAACCCATACGCAAATGTTCAGGAGTTCGCAGTCGACCGACTGAATAGCGGAAGTGATCTCCTGGACGTGCCGCCAATCCATGCAGGCAAAGAAAGTTGCGTGGTCAGTCGAGTGGGAGGTCACCAAACGAAAGGCGTCGGCGAGAAAGCAATCAAACTCCTGTTTGGACATTTCTCCGGACGCCATCGGGAATTCGCGGTGCCGTTTCCTTCCTTTGCCCGTTACGTTTCCTTTAATCTGGACATTGTAAGGCGGGTCAGTAAAGACTGCCGCGGCTTTTTCTACGCCGAGAAGGGCGCCATATGCGTGAGAGTCGAGCGCGTCGCCACACATAAGGCGATGATCTCCCAACAGCCAGATATCACCTTGTCGTGAGACGCGAGGTCCGTCGAGAGGCTCGAATTCATCGGCGGCGTCCGTATCCTCTGACGGCTCGAGCGACTGAATGCGAAGATCAATTTCTGGCGCTTCGAAGCCGGTCGCCTCAATCTGGAATTCGACGGAAAGGTCGGAGAGCTCTTTTAGAACCATTGCGAGCTTGCGATCATCCCAGCTTGACCTGTCGGTCAGCTTATTGTCAGCGAGCATGTAGGCCTGAGTTTGAGCTTCGGTCAGGTGCCCAAGTCGGATTACTGGCACGGTGCTCAACTTCAGTAGTTTGGCGGCTTCGAGACGACCATGCCCGGCGACAACGCGATTGGTGCTGTCGATCAGAATGGGCGCGTTGAAGCCAAAGCTTTTTATGCTTTGGGCAATCGCTCTGACTTGCAGACGATTATGGACCCGCGGATTTTGCGGATTGGCGACAAGCGCCTCGACCGCGATCCGACTGAAGACCCCATTATTGTTTCGCGAGCGCGATGATCCGCTTTTTGGCACCGCATTCTCCTGTGCTGCCTTTGAACCGCTCGTCAAAATAATTACGGCTCAACGCTCAAGAGGTCTAAGGCAATGAATAGGGTGCAAATCAGCTTGATTTATTTCCCTTGACAAACTTCTCTCCAATGGTCGTCTGCTCCCAAAAGCTACGCTCGCTATCCATTATTTTCCGGTATTCCACGCGATGTGTTTCGGCCGGTTGCGACATCGCTTCACGAAAGTGGTGCGACCAGGCCTTTAAGTTGTCGGCTCCTTGTTGTCCGCTCGCCCTTCCGACGGAAACTTGCCATAGCGACTCCGCAGCCTCAGCCGCCCCACGACTTCCCACGGGCGGGTATCTGCCTTGAAAAGATTCCCACGTCTCTGAGATCAGAAGCGCGCAAATGGTTCGGGCTGGCAAACCGCGCTTTTCAATGCGTCCGCGTCCCGACTTTATCTTACCGTCTTGTCCAACCAGCAATTCGGACTCGGAGGCATTCGAAGCGCGAACGTAGATGTCGTGAAGCCAGCGCTGCAGAAACATGATTCGTGGAAGGCTTAAGGGCTGGTCGGCACTGCCCAAATAAATGACCAAGTCCCCACGAGTAAGAAATCTCGACAAAACTTCAATTGCGTCCCGAATCTCGGCGAGCATCTGCGCCAAATGCGCGCGAGTCGGCGTTTCGTCATCGAGCTGCAAGTCTCTTTGAACACATTGGAAGCAGACATAGAGCCATTGGATCAGCCACGCTGGTGGCTCAGACGTAATCAGTTTCGCGATGGACTCGAGTTCCGCGTCGTCGCAGACGCGACGGATCGTCGAATAATCTGACAATTCAGGAACGCTCGACCGAGCGTTTTTGGACCGCTTCTTGCGCGGTTGGGCAGTTGGCCTTTCTTCGGCAAGGCTTTTTTTGCTCGTAGCCATCCGTAAGTTCCCTGTAGATATCGCCGGTATTCGCTGTTCGGGGAAACGCAATTCCCTGTTCGGGGCGCGAACTCATTCTACGTAAATGGTTGGAAAATATACCATAGGGCCGAACATCTGGAGACTGTGCGGCGGGAAATGCGCGAAAATTCGCTGATATTGCCGGAAAATCAGCGAAATTCGCGCCGAGACCGGTTCGCACAGGACTGCGTCGTCAGCCAGCATTTAACTTTTTGACATGGATTTGCTTCATAGTGCTGGCGCGCGGCAATTTCTTAGCGAATTCCGGGGGTTTGCGGACCGCGCGTTGACGGTCCGATGCGCAGAGACGGCGCTTCGCCTAATCCTGGCCAACGGCGTCCTGGAATTCTCTCCGCGGGCTTTCAGGGGTTCACTCTTTCGCCAGCGAAACGGCGCTCAAAGCAGGCGATGCTCTTGTGATCGTATGAGGAGTTTCGGCGCCGCCGGGGTTTGGTCAGCGAATGCCGAGGAGGGCTCGCTGCTGCGCCCAGTCAGGCGACAGCCTTGCCGCAAGGCGCTT
>NZ_FOSN01000031.1 GCF_900114285.1 Methylocapsa palsarum
CGGCTGCGGTGAATGAACGCGGGCAAGCCTTCAGCGTCGGAACCGCCCTGACATTTGTCGCCATGCTTTGCGCGATTCTGCTCGCATCCAGAGCCTTGGACCAATGGTTTGGCGCGGCCGGCGTCGTCGCGGCGGCGGCGGTCGCCGGCTTCGTCGATACTCATTCTGCGGCGATCTCGGTCGCAACTCTGGTTGGCGCAGGCAAATTGACCGCGGGGAAGTCCGCGCTTCCCATCTTGCTTGCGCTCACGTCCAACACCGCCACCAAGGTCTTGCTGGGCGCTACGTCGGGCGGATTTGCGTTCGCGTGTCGTGTTATTCCTGGCTTGGTGCTGGTGATCCTTGCCGCTTGGGCCGGTTGGGCGATACGCCCTGCGTAATCGGCACAGAGAAAGCCAAGGTGGAAGCATAACGTGCGCCTGCTCTTGCCTCGCGCGCGAAGGTCCCGAGAAGCGCCTCAAAGAACGGCTTCGAGACGCCATTGGACAGATTCCAAAATGTTTCGCCGCTGGCCGGCGATACGAAAGCGGTGACGTAAAGCCAATCGAAAAGATGATGGCCAGGCGCGATCGGACGCTCGCCAACCGGCGCCTAGACTCGTCGCGTCACCGGCTTCAGACCGATGCGGTGCTCGTCCGGCTCAAAGACTTCAATTGTAAGCGTCCAACGACTCCCTTGTAGGGCAGCCGGTCTTTGACGACGATGATCAAGATGTCCGAGGATTCGACCGGTATGATCATCATAAGTCTGAGCACATGTCTGGGCATAGAACATCCCATGTTTTGGATGCGCTGGAGCGGGCTGGAGGGGCGTTCTCCTGTGCGACGGCTATGCCGCCTATCGCAGGCTCGCCGCGCCCGATCGGCCGGGTGGACTGGCGACGCTAGCCTGCAGCTGGGCGCATCTGCGCCGGGAGTTCTACAAGCTCCGTGACGCTGGCGTCTCGCAAACAGCGACCTGGACGATCGCGCGCATGGCCGATCTGTGGGCCGTCGAAGCGCGGGTTAAAGGTTGCGATCCGCAAACCCGCCTCAACGCCCGAGGCGCCGCTTCAGCTCCGATCGTCGATGAACTCCAGATGCGCTGGGAAAGCGAACTGACGGGCATCTCGGGCAAATCCAAACTCGCCGAAGCAATCCGATACGGCCTCTCGCGAAAGGCCGAGTTCCGCCGCTTCCTCGAAGACGGACGCGTCGAACTCGATAACAACAGTGTCGAACGCGCCATCCGGCCGCAGACGATCACCCGGAAAAACGCGCTGTTCGCAGGATCAGAAGCCGGCGGCCAGTCCGCATGTGACGCCGATCGTCCGACGATGTTTGCGGGGGGTGGATCGAGAGATGGCCTGACTGACAGTCGAACGGCGTTCTCGAAACCTGCTTGAAAAACGGCGTTCGACGCCGAGACTTTTATGAGGACCGGAACGCGCGTATCTCCATCTTGGCCGGGGGCTCGCCCCGAGGCCGGATACGTTGACGCAGACCGATCAGACGGCGTTCTCGACAAAACTGCTTACAGACGGGGCGGGCCATACGCTTAAACGCGGCCGCTTCCTCGGCTGTGGCTGATTTTGGGTTTTTCGGACGCGGCTTTTGGATCGACCAGCCGATCGCTTTCAAAGCTCCCCACCCTCGCTGTGCGGCGACCGAGACCAGGCCAAGCTCCTCCGCCATCCAAGCAGCGACCTTGCCGCTTGACCACAGCCCGCCATCTTGCGGCTCGTGAAGGCGATCGCGCAATTTCGCTAAAAGCTCAGGTTCAGGATCGGCGGCGTCGCGCCGTTGCTTCGACGCAGATCTCGCAGCGCGTCTGGCCCATCGGCATTGTACCGCGCCAGCAATTGTTCGATCCACCGCTCGCCGAACGCCATCGTCGCAGAAACCTGAGAAATTGTGTGGCCGCGCGCAAGCAGCCAGATCACCTGAAACTGCCGCGACGCCGTGACGTCGCAACACATAAAACTCTTCCAACTCCTGCATGCTCAAATGCGAGTTGACTTCCGCCATGCCTAAAAATCCCCCGACTCATGGCGAGCCAGCCTATCTGCTTCGCAAAGACAAGATATCCTCCTCAGATCGAGTCGATCAGCCGGAAACCGTATAACGGAGAGTCTCTGCGGCAGAACGTACCGTCCCTGGCCTAGGCTGTTTTCCAAACGGAAACGGAGTTTTTCATGCTCTGTGCATTTGCTCCAGCCCCGTACTGTTCAGCGGCGCATTCGATTAAGAGTTGAGCGTTCGTCACTTCTCCTTGACGATCCAAACGCCCTTGATTTTATCGAACGAAACGCCTGGCGCGGATTTGAGTGCATCCTTTGTCGTAACGATCGTCAGCCAAGTTTTGCCTTCCTTTTCGGTTGATTTGATCGCTTGAAAAGGCACAGCGACCTCCTTCTCACCTACACCAAGAAATCCTCCGACAGAAATAATTACAGCTTCTACTTTGCCGCTTCTATCGAGGAGAAGGTCTTCTACTTTGCCGACTTTCTTCTCATCAGGATCATAGATGTTGTGTGTGTGGACGTTAGAAACCAGCAGTGCGTCCCTTGGGAGCGTTTTCAAGAAATCGCCGGTGACTCCAGCGTCATTCTCGGCGCTCACGATTTGCGACGACGCCGCTACTACAAGGAAAGTCAGAACGCTCACGGAAAGGGATTGCTTCACTTCCAATTCTCCATTGTTGAGGAATGACTTAACCTCTGGTGCATGGAAATGTTCCCAATGGTCAAGGCGCTATACGCCGAGGCATGTACCCAACTTGCGCACAGCCGGTTACGGGGGGTGCCCTGGTAATTCAAAGCCTGCCCAGCAAAACCAAAATCAACACGACAATAAGTATCAGGCCGAGTCCGCCGCCGCCGTAATAGCCGGTCCCGTAGAAAGGCCCGCCACCAAGCCCGCTAAAGCCCCCAAGTAACGCGATTACCAAAATGATGAGGAGGATAGTTCCTAGCGACATAGCATTATCTCTCTCGTTGGGCTGAAGAAGCGTGTCTTCCGATGAAGGCTTGTCACAATGGCGAGTTCTACTTGTCCATGAGCCAATTTGCGACTTCACCGCATGATCGGATATAGTATCCTGCTGTCCGGAGCCGCGTCATTAATTTCCAACTTGATCCGCTGCGCGGAATACCCCCGACGATGCACCTACGTTAAATATGAGGCTGAAGCCCGTAGAGGCGCGTCGCGGTTGGTCTCGTGGACGAAACGCGTTATTTCTATTTGTTGGCGTGATGCTGGGCATGAGCCTTCGCGGCTTCATCGGCGTGATATTCGGCGTGCACCGCATGGCCCTGAGAAACCTGCGCGTGGTGGGCGCCCTTTTCGACCGCCCCCGTTTCATGGTGCTTGGCGGCTTCCTTATAATGCTCAGCGGCCTTTTCGTGATGCTGGGCGGCTTGGGTGTGGTGTTCTGCGATCTTGGTTGGTGTAACTGCCATAGTTGATGTCCTTCCCATTTCGCCCAATGTTAGAACGTAATTCGCCCAATGTTAGAACGTAAGTATATCGAATGAATGTTGCCGATTTGTCAAGCACAACGCACAACACATCGTTGTGAAGTCAAGTGCATACCCCCGAAACTACTCAAGGTGCGTAAGGGTTTCTCAGGGCGGCAAAGGCGTTTGGGAGATCAGGTCTGAGTAGTTTCCGAACCTTCCCATTCGGTTTCAAGGCTTTTAATTTGGTGAGTCTTAAGTGTCCTAGTGAAAATCAAGACCATAAAACTAGCAGCGGTTGCCGTGATAGCGACGAGAACTTGCCCCAGAGACTTAAGGTTGACAAAATCCAAGCTGAGAAAATTGGTGAAGGGGACAGTGAATGGCGCCCGTCTTGCGGCACGAGCCGATGCGGATATGGCGGCGCACGGCGACGCCGCCGTTAGCTAGGGGCGACGCGTCGATTGCGCATAAGAAAGAGATTATCCTGGGCAGGAAAGGTATGGGTAAAAGAGTTTTAAGAGCGCGGTGGCGAACAAATCTTATTGGCTAAGGCCGTAATTATTGGAACACTCGTTAAAGGGCAGGAGCATCAGTTTCCGTGACGCCTTCCCGTTTTGTTGCGCGGGGTGTTTTGGAAGCCCTTCCAATCTATTGAGAGGAGAGACACGATGAGCACACTTTTGATCATATTGATCTTATTGTTCATGTTTGGCGGCGGGGGTGGGTATTACGCCTATAATTCCTACGGCGGTCGAGGCGTCGGTGGTGTGCTCGGGACGGTTCTTATCGTTTTGCTGATCATTTGGGCGCTCGGCTTGCTGCACTGAGTTCCATTTGAGAGGCGCTCTACTAGGGCCTGACGTATCGGAGTGTGCTGACCTTAGGTATCGACGGCGTGATCTTGAAGACAGCGCGTCTCAACCACGCAGCGGCGATAAATACGGGTCATACGCCCGTTGGCCCTGTTCGGTTGAAGCGAATCCTAATCGTGGGATAGTATAGAGTTTCCGGAGCCCAGGACTGATATGATGGTGGACATATTAAGCGCTGAAATTGTTTCTGAAAGTGAAGAGGCGCAAGCCTCTGCAGTTTCGTGGGCTGCAATCATAGCCGGTGGTTTTGCGTCCGCAGCCCTGACGTTGGCGCTGCTGGCGTTTGGCGCGGGGATTGGTTTGGCCGCTGTGTCTCCCTGGATGAATTCGGGGATCTCATCTAGGACGTTCGGTATCAGCGCCGGGATTTACCTCTGCCTTGTCGCAATTATGGCGTCCAGCATCGGTGGGTATCTCGCAGGGCGCTTGCGGACCAAATGGGTCGGCGTTCATTCACATGAAGTTTATTTTCGTGACACCGCGCACGGGTTTCTGGCCTGGGCATTCGCCACGGTGATCAGCGTTGCCTTCCTTGCTTCCGCCGCAGCCAACATCGTCGGCGGCGGGTCCGGGGGCTTTACTCAGGAGCTCGGAGGCAAGGTCGGTCAATCAGTTGGGCCAATGGCTACCTTTGTGGATCTGGCCTTGCGCTCCAATCCTGCAACAACGCGAAACGACGCCGTTGAATCAGCGGCGGCGCGCGGAGAGATTGATCGCCTCTTCACCTCTCATCTTAGCGCTGGCGAGGAATTTTCTCCGGCGGATAGGACTTACTTGGCGCAGTTGGTTGCCGCGCGAACTGGATTGAACCAATCAGATGCCGAAAAGCGTGTGTCTCTGGTGATCGCACAGGCCAAAGGCGGACTCGACGATGCGCGAAAGGCGGGCGCGCGCTTTGCTCTCTGGTTGACCGCCTCTCTTTTTCTGGGCGCATTCTCCGCAAGTTTGGCTGCGACAGAGGGGGGAGGTGTGCGGGACGGAACGTGGAAATACTCATAAATTGCGAGACCGGCTGGCAACAAAATATGGAAGGAAGCGTTATGGGCCGTTCGATTCTTCTTTGGCTACTAGGCGTACCAATCCCGATCATTATCCTTCTGGCTATTATGCATCGCTAGAGGCCGTAGCGGCGGCAGTAGGCTTTTTCTTGAGACGGCGGCTAGCTGGAAGGTTCCGGTCGAAGAATTGAAAAGGGGGATCGACACCTGCGGAATGAACCCTAAAGTGACGAAAACCTTTCCGAGCAGAATCTCTCATCTTTTGAAGGAATTGAATATCGGGATCTGGATGGAAACTAAAGAGGAGTTGGACTTCCCTGAGGTCATTCGTCAAAAATACTGGATTACCTGTCAAAGAAAAATGAAATTGGAACGCTTGAGGCAAACAGGAGTTTCCCGAAGGTGGTGTCAGTAGAATTTATTGGAGTAAAGATCATGAGCAGCGCAACAGATAAAGTGATAGGCGCCGCTAACGCGGCGGTGGGAAATGTTAAGCAAGCTGTAGGCAAGGCCGTTGGCTCTGACAAGCTCGAGGCGGAGGGAATTGTTCAAGAAGCCAAAGGTGAGGGTCAGAAGGCTGTCGGTGACGCGAAAGGTGCAATTAAACAAGGCGCCAACAAGGTTGCCGAAGTGATCAACAAGAAATTGTGATTTTTCGCAACATGTTTCTGGTCCCAGGGGGCCAGCCTCTGTTCGCGTCCGCTTACGTTTGCATTCGCCGGTACTAATTGACCAGTCTCCGTTTGCGTTGGTTGAGCGGAGTAATCATCACATGTAAGCGATGCGTCAACAATTCGATTCAATGAATGTAAAATCCTGCCTCGATGCGGCTGGATGGCGCAGTGAGTTTCCAAACTGAGTGGAACAGTCGACGCTGGCGAATGCAGTGAACATCCGTGGTGCAAAGGCGGACGCCAGCCCGGTCATAACCGCGGTTGCCGTGACCAACGATGCGACGCGACCGTCGAAAAAGGGCCGCATGGCCCACCCAGGACCTGGAAGACTAGAGCCGCGTCAAGTTGCAGTTACACGACCCGCAGGGCCATCTCAACGGCGTTCTGCTTGAGGACGGCGTGATCATCCGTTTTCCACCGCCGGACGCTGAACAACACACCGCGGACCTTGCCTTAGGGCAGCCCCTCTATGCAAGAGGCGACGGCGAATCTCGCTCCCTCGGAGAGGTGATCGATGGGCACGAGATCGAACCGAGCGTGACTGAGCTCACCAAGATCGCGAGGCGCTCTTCAAACGCGGGATGCACGATGTTTTCGGCGGACAAGACGCGCCCTTGCCGCCGGTTGCACCGAAGGCGCCGTAGTACAATCGCATGTAAACAACGGACATCGCAGCCCAACATATGAATTGCACCGCTGTCCAGGATAAAAGCTCCATCGGTATAATCGGGTCGCTTGCTGTGGTGTAACTCCCCGGGCGATCGTAAAAAGAGAAACGAACGGGATTTTTGCCTTCGCTCAAAGTCCCATCTAACGGCAAACCCAAATTGAGGATGAAATCATGGAAAGCAAGGGATTACGGTCGGAATCTGAGACGCTGTCAGCAATCGGTGGTATCGAGGAAAGTGTGCTGAGGAGCGTGGGCGCCTTGGGCGCATCGATTGCCGAGGCAGGGGTCCGGGGCAAGGACGCCATAAGTACAGTCGCGACGGACGCTACGAATTCGGCCGGAGCCGAGCTGGCGTTATTGCGAAGCGATCTCAATAGCCTCATCGACACGGTCGAAAAATTCATTGCTCATGCAGGCGTCGAGACCGAGAAAGTCGCGCGGAAGGTCTCACATAACGTAGCTGGCCGCGCTAGTGATCTTTCAGATAAGGGAGTTGAAATGGCCTCCGCAGCGACGGATCAGGCGAAGGTCTTCGCATCCGACTTCGAACATATGGTCCGGCGTAATCCGATCGGCGCAATCGCCGGCGCAGTCACAGTGGGGGTCGTTATTGGTTTGCTCGGGCGCCGCAGCTGATGGTGTATCGTCTTCTCAAGGTCTTGGGATTCGATGTATCCGCCAAGATAGACGCGGTGGTCGCCGGCCTCGAGTTGCGGGCAGAGGAAATTTCGGATCATTTGAAGCAAGCCGTGCAGGAAGCCGCGGTGATCGGAGCGTTATCCGCGTCAGCCGCCATCACAGGAGCGATGGCGCTTGGAGTTGGATTGATTGCCCTTTATCGCGGGACGGCCGAGGCGGCCGGGGCTTATGTCGGGCTCGAAGTTGACGGCGCTGTTTTAGTCGTGGTGACGGTGCTTCTCGCGCTTGCGGCCATAATAAAAAGAAAATCGCTGTCGCGGAACAAGATCAAAAAATCACGCTACGCCGGCGAAGCGCAGCATACAGCCCTTGAGCGTAGGATCATCACGCATGAATCCGTAGTAGAGTCAGGCGCGAATGCTACGCATCCCCTGGCGGCTCCAAGCGCAGCGACGCCGGCGGTTGGATCCACATCTGATATCAATGCGGTTGAGCCATTGGCATTCTTCCTTTCAAAAGTGATCCAAGAGCCGAGCGGAGATAATCCATTCGTCGATGAGATTATGGGCAACCTTCGCGCGACTGCGAAAGGCACGCCAGGCGAAGCAATCGATCGGGCCGCCAATGTCATTCGTCACGGCGATCGGAAGGAATTGGCTCTAATTCTGACCGGCGCCGCTGTTATCGGCTGGCTATTAACGCGTTAGTCTCTAGTTGATTTCTATGGAATTGGGTCGATTGGCCGTAAGGGAATTCCGATCCTGAAATGTTCCGGCCTGGAGTGCCCCCCGTTTCACCCGACACGCTGGCTACTGGGCCTGAGCTCGGATAAACTCCCGTGGGGAGCGCATCCTGAGCGCTGAATGAGGATGGATTTCGTTGTAATCGTCGATCCATCCGGCGATCTGCCGGAGCGCCGTTTGGGCGTCCGGCAAGGTGTTGATGCGAACATAATCGCGCTTGAAGGTTTTGACGAACGCCTCCGACATCCCGTTCGATTCCGGACTGCGTACGGGCGTAAAGCACGGTATGAGGTTCAAGGCCGCCGCGAAGTCTCTGGTCTCCTTCGCCGTGTAAGGGCTGCCGTTGTCGGAAAGATGCTCGATCGGGGTTGGCGCTCTCACTGTCCCGAAACGCTTTCGACGGCGTCCAGCATCATGTCGCGAACGTCCGAGCCGCTGATCCCGGCGCCGCAGACGGCGGTCCAGGCGATAATCTCACGGTCGAAAGCGTCGATGATGAACGCCATCCGGACGACATCGCCGTTCCAGCAGGAAAACTCCAGGCCGTCGGAACACCAGCGCAAATTCGAGCGCATGACCATGATCTTGCCGTCGTGGGCGCGACCTTGCCGGCGCGCCGTGCGGCGCTCCAGAAGCAACCCTTGACGCTGCATGATCCGATGGACCCGCTTCCTGTTGGCCGGCGGCAGACCTTGCTGCGCCCGGTTCCGGTTCACAAGCGCGGCGATGCGACGATAGCCATAGGTCGGCCGCTCATCGACGAAGCCGCGGATGAGCGGCAGCAAGGCGTCGTCCTCAGCCTTCATGTAGGGACCGCGCGACGGCGTCTTGCCGCGCGCTTTCTCGGACAGGTTGGAGCGCGACACGCCGAGTGCTTCGGCGACGCGCTTCATCGGGAACCGCCTTTGGGCGACGACAGCAGCCGCAAGGTCGGTTTTTTTGCGTGCACCTTGGCCAGCGCCTCGCGGAGGATCTCATTCTCCATGGTCTTGCGGCCGAGCAAGCGCTCCAGCTCGCGCACCCGCTCCTCGAGCTTGCGGACCTCCGAATTGCCGACGACGGGCTCGTCCGATCCCACAGCGGTCGCGCCTCCCTCGCTCATCAGGCGCCTCCAGCGATAGAGAAGATTCGCCGCGACGCCATGACGTCGGGCGATCGATGAGACCGTCTCGCCCGGCTCAAAACTCTGCTCGATGATCCGCAGCTTTTGCTCCGTCGACCAATACCGCCGACGCGCCGTCCCCGTGATCAGTTCAATGCGCTGATAATCATCCGACATAAGCCTGTCCTCAAGGATATCCTTGAGCCTTCCTGCTTACGCCAGGTGTCCGGTCGAAAAGGGGGGCGGTTCACGGCCTTCCACTGCGTCCTTTGATCAATGACGCAATTTTGTGTTTGGTTCCTGGCTCTATCGACCTCATTTCGCTGCGACAGCAATGCGGATGAGGGCGGGAATAGACCTCGATCCGGTCTTGCGCATGATCGCTGCCCGGTGATTCTCGACCGTGCGCTGGCTGAGGCCGAGATCGCTGGCGATATTCTTGCTGGGTTGGCCTGCGAGCACCAGAGCCAGGATTTGGTGCTGCCGCGGTGTAAGGCCAGCGAGGCGCGCGACGGCGTCCGCGTGGCGCTCCCTAGTTAGGCCCGGCTTCCGGTTCTGCCCGAGGGCCTGATTAATGCTTGCGATGAGGTCACCAGCGCTAAATGGCTTCTCAAGAAAATCCGAGGCGCCGTCTCGCATGGCCCGTACGGCCATTGAGATGTCGCCATGCCCTGTGATCATGATGGAAGGAAGCGCGATCTCTTCCGATTTGAGCCGAGCCAAGAGGTCAAACCCGTCCATTCCCGGAAGCATCGCATCGACAACCAGGCATCCTTGCAGCCCCGGCCTCAGCGCCTTGAGAAACGCTTTGCAACTCTCGAAGGTTTGCACGGACCAACCATTCGCTTCCATCATGTCGCGGACCGCGTCACGGACCGCCGCGTCGTCGTCGACGACGAAGATCGTTAGCGACTGGGTCGTGGTTATCGCCTTCGACTCGGGCGGCGAGGGAATCGGCGACGAAGAAGCAAGGAGATGCGTGATCGCGCGTAACAACGCGGCAGCGTCGACGGGCTTGTCAACATGAGTGCAGCCTTGGCGGGCGATGGCTCCCAGAGTCGCAGTTGAGATGTCGCCGGTCAATACAATGGCCGGTATTGCATTATTAAACTTCTCCCGGATCTTGGCGACGATATCAACGCCATTCGGACCGTTTGGAAGATTGAAGTCGGCGATGATGAGGTCGGGCCGGTCCGACGAAGCAAATGCCTCCGCACCGTCGGAGACGCTGATTGAACGATAGCCGGCGTCGCGCAAAAGCATATCGAGCAGTTCGCGGATGGTTTGATCATCATCGATCATCAAGATGGTGGCGTGTGCTTGCGCCTCCGCAAGTCGAGGCTTCGGGCGCCCAGGCATCGCGGCGCCTGAAGCACCGTGTTGGAACGGAACGGCGATGCTGAACATCGAGCCGCGCCCCACTTGTGATCTTACATCGATGGCATGTCCTAGGAGATGCGATAAGCGCTCGACGATGGCGAGACCAAGTCCCAGCCCCTTGATGCGTTCGCGAGCCGGGTTATCCACCTGATGAAACTCTTCGAAGATCGAGCGACGATGCTCATCCGGGATGCCAGGGCCCGTGTCCCAAACTTCGATATGCATCATTTCCTTGTGCCGACGGCACCCCAGAAGGACTTTTCCCTTGGATGTAAATTTTACGGCGTTGGCGAGGAGATTCCGGACAATCTGTTCGAGCAGTCTTGGATCACTGCGAACGACGCAATTACTTTGCAGGACTCGCCATGAGAGACCTTGAGCCTCCATGTGAAAGCTAAAATCCGCTTTGAGATGTTCAAACATACCGTTCAGCGGAAAATAGTCGATTTCGGGTTGGATGACGCCGGCTTCCAGTTGATTGATGTCGAGGAGCGTGTTGAGCATCCCCGACATGACGCTTACCGAAGCGTCAAGACGCTTCAGGAGTTTTTGAGCTTCAGTCTCCTTGATCCTTTTGCTTAGCAATCCTTGAATGAGCAGGATCGTCTGCAAGGGTTGCCGCAGGTCATGACTCGCCGCTGCGAGGAAGCGCGACTTTGAGAGATTGGCGCGGTCTGCGGTTTGCCTTGCGCCGGCCAACGCCTCCGCCGTTCGCCTGTTTTCCGTAATGTCCATGAATGTGATTACGACGCCTTCGATAGAGCCTTCCTGCGTCCGGTAGGGAAGAATGAGCCGCCGATACCAAACAGCGTCTTGCGCTGGAACTTCTCGTTCGATGGGCAAATGTTCGCTGAGAACTTGCAAGGCGTCCGGGATCAACTCCCGGTCCGAAGTGAGCGATGTGAAATCAGCCAGTGGACGGCCGATGTCCGCGGAGATGATTCGGAACTGGGTTTTCGCCGCAGGCGTAAAAAATCGGATGTTGAGAGCCCGATCCAGGAAGATCGTTGCAATGCCAGAGCTTTCTAAAATGTTTTGTAGGTCGTTGGACGTATTGCGCTGCCGCTCGAGTGATTCCTGCAGCTGATTGTTCAAAGCGGTCAGTTCTTCATTCAGCGACTGCAATTCTTCTTTCGACGTCACCAATTCCTCGTTGGTGGATTGAGCCTCCTCATTGAGCGACATCGCCTGTTCTTGAATGCGCTTTTCTTCGGCCTTCGCATTGTCGAGTTCGTAGAGCGCGTTCTTGAGTTCGTGATGAAGGTCCTGAATTTCGCGCTCCGCATCGGCCGCGCGGGATCGATCCGGGTCGGGCGCCCGGTCGGCCTTTGGACGCTCAAATGGATGGGTGAGGAAACTGACGAGAAGGAATCCTTTCGGACCCATCGTCACCGGTTCGACAATGATCCCAATGGGGGTCTCGCGGCCATCTTTTCTTAGATATGCGTCGTTGACGACGGAGCGCGCATGGTCTCGGCTGGCCCGCTCGATCGCGGCGCGCAGCTTTGGCCGGAGTCCGTCGCGGACCATGGCCAATATGTCCCTGCTGGCGTCTCCCGCGGCGATCTGGAGATATTTATCTGCTCTCCCGGAAAAATGGAGACATTCGTGGTTGGCATCGATCAGGGCCGAACTCAGCTCAAAAGCGTCGAAGAGCGCGCGCTGCGAAAGATCAGCGAAATTTGTCGCTTGTCCGAGCAACGGCGTCGCCGGCGCCGCCAGCAGCGAACGGCCGATGGCGCTCGGTCTCGTGGGAAAAGCGATCTCCCCCGGCAGGCTGCGGCCGACATGACGGTAGATCCGATGCTTTTTCGATATCGCGTCAAATCGTTCTTCAGTGCCGACCGCCTCGGAGCCGCCGAGAAAGAGCACCCCGCGGTCGCGCAGGGCGAAGTGAAAGAACGACAGGATTTTGTACTGCGCTTGCGGTTGGAGATAGATGAGAAGATTGCGGCAGCAGACCAGATCGATGCCGGAGAAAGGCGGGTCCGCAAGCACGTCGTGAACGGTGAACACCACGGCGTCGCGCAAGTCGCGGACAACCCGGCAGGCATGGTCTTCCTGAATGAAGAATCGTGTAAGCCGCGCGGGAGACACGTCAGCCTTGATCGTATCTGGATAAATCCCTTCGCGGGCGAACGCGACAGCATCCGCGTTGACGTCGGACGCAAAGACTTGAAGTTTTAGCGGTCTCTTTAATGCGCCGAAAGCCTCAAAGAACAGCATCGCGATTGAATAGGGTTCTTCGCCCGTACTGCAGCCGGGACACCAGACCCGGATCAATTGTTCCCCGGATTGCCGCTTGATGAGAATAGGAATAATTTCCTTCGAAAGGAACTCGAACGCCGCGGGTCCGCGGAAGAATTGTGTGACGCCAATCAAGAGATCGGCGCGAAGGAGCTTTGCTTCGCCGTCCTTCTTGTGCAGAAACGAGAGATATGACGCGCGGTCTTCAATGCGCGCCGCGCTCATGCGATGGCAAAGGCGGCGCTCCAGCGTGCCCTTCTTATAGACGCTGAAATCCTGTGACGTCTTGTCTCGAACAAGTTCGATGATTTTCGAAAATGCGTCAGCGTCCGGGTCTGCCGCCGATTGCGCGAATCCCGCGGCTTCGGCTGGTGCATTGCTAAAGTGCTTCATGACCATTGCTGGAATATCGTCGACGCGCGCCACGAGATCGACCTCTCCAGTCGCAATCGCGCTTTTGGGCATTCCGTCGAATGAGGCTTCCTCCGGATCCTGAACGATCACAAAGCCGCCCTTGTTCTTTATCGCGACGAGCCCCTTGCTACCATCTGCACCGGTGCCGGACAGGACAACGCAAACGGCGCGCCGTCCGCAGTCGTCGGCGAGCGAAGAAAGGAAAAAATCGAACGGCAATCGGGAGCCGTGCCGTTCCTTTGGTTTCGAAAGGCGCAGCACTCCATCTTGAATTGCGAGGAAGACGCCGGGTGGGATCAGATAGACGTGATCTGGCTTTAGCAGCATTCCGTGGGTTGCCGCAGCGACAGGCATGCTCGTGTGTGTAGAAAGCAACTCCGCCATCAGACTGGGATGCGTGGGGTCGAGATGCTGGATCAGCACAAAGGCCATTCCCGTCGCCGGATTCTGGGCGTCAAGAAATCGCCGGAACGCCTCAAGCCCTCCCGCAGAAGCCCCGATCCCGACGACTGGAAAACCGAGCGGATCGGGGAAGCTCGGTCCCCCCCGGGCGTTCTGGTTTTTCTCTCGCGTTTTATCGGTTGCGCGGCTGGCGGTTCTCTTCATAGGACCTGCAAGTGTTAGTTAATGTATTGACTTGGAGATATCGACGCTCAGATTAGCACGGGATCAGCTCGGGTTCGTCTAATTTATCTTTAGGTCCTTTTTCGTCTGAGTAGTTTCCGAACCTGTTCTCGATATTGAATAAGCACGATAATCTGCATCATCAAATTCGTAGCGTGGGCAATGGGGGCGGCATTACAGCTCTCCAAACGCTTCAGGTGAAGCCATTGAACGCCGATCATTGCGCGATTATTTGGATCAATCACAGGGAAGCGAAGCTTTTCCACGTCAATCCGAGCGAAACGAGGCGCATCGTCATAGATCCCTATAATCCGGCGCAGCGCATCTGTCACAAGGCGAATTCAATCGCCGAGGGACGTTCGCCCCTGGACTACGAGTTTTTCGAGGAGATCGCTGAAGCGATTACGAATGCGAAAGCCATTCTCATCACAGGACCCGCGAGCGCCAAGTCGGAGCTTTTTGCCCATATCGTAGGCTATCATACCGACCTCGCGCAACGAGTCGCCGCCATCGAAACGATTGAACACCCAGGCGACAGCGCCCTGATGGCAGTCGCCCACCTCTACTTCAAAAAGAGACTTAGCTAAGCAAGAAAAGTTGAATGCGCACGTGGCGCAAAGGATCCTGGATGAAGATTCGTGTCGGATATGAGATAATTTATGAATTTCCGCAGCCCACCCCCGTGATCATGGTTCTCGGCGTCCACTTCACCCGTGCGTCCGATGTCATCGCGCCCGACTACCTGACAACGAGCCCTTCAGTGCCGATCTCGCCTTACCGCGACGTCTACGGCAATTGGTGCAGCCGGATCGTCGCTCCTCCTGGTCGCATGCGCTTGTCAGCCGATGGCCTTGTCCGGGATAGCGGCCTGCCAGACGTATGCGCCCCTTTGGCTTGCCAACACCTCGTGGAGGATTTACCAGCGGAGGCCCTGATCTTTCTCCTCGGTAGTCGTTATTGCGAGACCCAACGCCTGTCCGACGTCGCTTGGAGCCTTTTCGAAAAGTCACCACCGGGGTGGCCGCGCGTCCAGGCGATCTGCGACTTCGTAAATTGCCACATCGCCTTCGGTTACGAGCATGCGCGCGCGACGATGACGGCCTGGGAGGTCTTCAATGAAGGCAAAGGCGTGTGCCGCGACTATGCGCACCTCGCCATTGCATTCTGCCGTTGCATGAACATTCCAGCGCGTTATTGCACAGGCTTTCTTGGCGACATCGGCGTGCCGCCGCCGTATGGCCCGATGGATTTCGCTGGCTGGTTCGAGGCTTATCTTGGCGGGCAATGGTACACGTTTGATCCACGGAACAACATCCCGCGAATAGGCCGCGTGTTGATCGCTCAAGGGCGCGATGCGGCTGATGTGCCGATCACACACACCTTTGGACCAAACACGCTGATCAGTTTCAAGGTCTGGACCGACGAGGTCAGCTAGATCTGTTCATCATTTACGCTCCAGTTCCGACAACTCACCCAACGCAGCCGATGAGACTCATGCTCTGAGCCTTATCAGTCCGCAGGCCAAGCTGGCGCAATTGACGACTGAGTCTAAATCTGTCCGATTATCACGGAGTGGAGGAGGCCTAAGTCAACGTGAGCTTGAGACATCCTGCGTGTACGCGGGACAAGCCTCATGATTCCGCTTAATTAATTGGGTGGGCTCCGGGCATCCACTTCCTTCATTGCAATGAAGAATCGCTTCCATGTGCGATGAGTGTATCAATTGAAGGTCCAGGGTGAGGCTTAACTATCCCTGCAACATTGCAGCGCTGAGTAGCGGGCGGCTCTTTTCAAGCGGGCAATCTGACGCTGAGCTTGTCTATCATTTAACCAGGACCTCTACCGACATCCCTTGGAAAGCATCCGCCTCGCCGACGAAACTACCGGTCACAGGCATCGCCTGCCGGATGTCGCGCGCCACAGCGACGGGTATCAAATTGGAACTCCCAACATTTCGGTTGGTGGGATCAAATGTGATCCATCCCGCGCCCGGGACATAAACTTCTGTCCAGGCATGGGTTGATCCCGAAGCATTAGACCCCAAAATCGTTGCATCGGGATTGTAGAGGTAGCCCGAAACGATCCTAGCCCCAAAGCCAAGGCTGCGCGCTGCTTCTATGAAGAGGACAGCGAAATCCCGGCAGGAGCCCCAACCGCGATCCAAAGTTTCGAGCGGGGGCTGCGTGCCCTCGTCTTCCCTGCTCTGATAGCAGATTGAGCCCGAGACCCCACAGCTGAGATCCGTCAGCAAGGCAAGTGTGTCCGTCGGCCTGCCTCGAACGAATGACTGGGCCCACCCACGCAGCCGTCCCACTGGGTCCGGAAATTGCTGGATCGCCAGCGCGCCAAGGTCGATCCACTCGTCGTCGGAATATCGGAAGGGATACAAGATGGCGGAAGCAGTGATGTCGAACACGGGCCAGATCGGAGCGTTGAGGGTGAGGTCTGTCACGCAATCAATCACGAGATTATCAGCCGACGACTGAAAGGCGGCCGTCGCAACGGTATTGCCGAAGACGTCCTGAGCCCAAGTTAATTCTGCGCTGGGCGTCACCGTTACATCGCTTGAAATCACTTGAAGGTCGCGGCTCTCGCGCGGACGAAGCATCAACCGATGCGGGCCGAGGCCTACCCGCTGCCGATAGCGATAGGCCGTCCTATGATAGATCCTGAGCGTGATCAACGGGAGCTCCAAGTCGATGGGCATTGAGGGAGCTGGTCGAAACCGCGCCCTTCATTCCTTTGCGGTGATTCGTACGTATTTCGTCGCGACAATCTGTACGACCATTGACCTGGCCAAATGGGTGAATAGTAAAATAACGTCGTTGGGCTGGTGCGGCAAGGTACAGTAATGGGCGAGCAGGTGAAGGACTGAGGGGATACCATTGGATCATTTTCGTCCTACGCGGTTTCATCCCGACACTGAATTCGGTCAAAGAATGATCGCGAGCGTTGGACTGGAAGTTGCAGAGCAAAGTCGCACAGAAAGTCAATTGCGAGAGGCGCTAAATCGAGACGAGGGGTGCTCGTTTCCGGCGAGGAAAGAGTATAAACGCGGTCACGCTGGCGAGGAGTGATCTGTTGTCGTGCGAAGCGACGAGGCCTTCCATCGCGCGATAGCTTTGTTGAAATCAATCAAGGCGACAATCAAGGCTGGCCCGTTCCAAAGCCTCGCCGCGAAAACCGACTGATTATAATACCCGCATTCAGAATTGCTTCGTTAGAGCTAAGTCCTGAGTTGTCCGGCGTCAGCGCCCATGAGACAAATCGGGGTATTTTCTGAAGGGAGATTTCTGGTTCATCTTAGCCCATTCAGGAGCGCAGATGAGACAGAAATCCGTGCCGGCGAAAGCCCCGGCAGAACAGCTTGTGAAAGATATTCG
>NZ_FOSN01000058.1 GCF_900114285.1 Methylocapsa palsarum
CTGCAATTGGCGCGCAAACTATCCGAGTCGGCTTTTCAGGATGGACCTCGAGTTAACGCCCGGGCCAACAGCGTCGCCAACACGAGGTGCAGAACGACGGCGGGCCAGAGGAGCACGCTGCCGAAGCCGCCGGCGAGGCCGAGGTAGGCGAGATAGAGCGTGACCGCTGCGCTATAGGTCAGCATGCCGATCAACGAGGGTCCTGGCCAGCAGGCGATCCCCAGACCGATCAGAGCGATGCCGGCCACGCGCGCGACGGGAATGGCGACGCCAGTGAGCGGCTCCCCCAGCAACAACTGACCGACCAGCGACGGAACAATCAGCAACGCCACTCCAGTCGCCGCTTCGCCGATGGCTGCGAGAAGGAGCGACGTCTTCATCTTGCGCTGCCCCCCGTCGCCACTTTGGCGGGCGGGTCGGCAGACCTTGTCACTTTTTCGCTTCCGACGCCTGATCCGGACCGAGTTCGAACGTCAGCCTGTCGATCTTGCCGGTGAACTTGAAGGGCGGATCGTAACGATACTCCAGCAGCGCGACGCCGGTGCGGGTGTCCAACCCGACGTCGAAGGTTTCGTCTTCCGGGAAGGTAATGGGAGTCGAATGCTCCATCGTGTTCCTGGCGACTTCCTTGCCATCCACCGTGAGCACGCCTGTTCCGCCCTTCCCAAGGCCGGGGCCTTCCGGCGTCCATTGGAATACGATCGTGTGCCGACCCGGCTCGATCTCAGGCCCCTCCCACATCGTGCGCTTAAGGTCGAGGAGGTTGTACAGGAACACGACCCGGCCGCGGTCAAATCCGAATTCGCCCTTGCTGAGGAACAGGCCATAGCCGCCAAAGCGGCCGCCATGGGTAACGATCATTCCCTCCGCCCCGCCCTCGGGAATCTGGACTTCGGCCGTGATCGTGTACGCCCGGTTCAGAATGCTCGGCGCGCCGCTCGCCGGCACCCCACTCAATTCGCCCGAATAGGTGAAGGTCTTGCGGCCGGCCGTTAGGCTCGGGCGGGGCGCATTCCAGCGCGTGAGCGACGAGTTGTCCAGCGGGAACACATTGTTTTTCTTGGCCTCGGAGTAAAAGAGATCCTGCATTTCCCTGAGCTTGTCGGGCATCGCCTTGGCGAGGTCCTTGGACTCGGTCGGGTCGTCCTTGACGTTATAGAGTTCCCATTTGTAGCCCGTAATCACGTCCGGAGCCGGCTTCGTGCTGAGTTCCCAGGGTAGGGTCGCCGGCGTCGTCGTCGCCACCCATCCCTCGTGATAGATCGCGCGATTGCCAAGCATCTCGAAATATTGCGTCGTCCGGTGGGATGGCGCATTGGCGTTCGCCTTGTCCCACGTGTACGCCATGCTCACGCCGTCCATCGGACTTTGTTTGATGCCGTCGACCGTATCCGGCTGCGGAATGCCGGCGGCTTCGAGGATCGTCGGAGCGATGTCGATGATATGGTGGAACTGGCGGCGGACGCCGCCGACGTCATTGATGTGGCCCGGCCAGGAGATGGCCATGCCCTGGGCCGTGCCGCCGAAATGCGACGCGACCTGCTTGACCCATTTGAACGGCGTGTCGAACGCCCAGGCCCACGGCGCGGCAAAGTGCGGATACGTGCGTTCCGATCCCCAGAATGGATACCAGAGAAACTGGTCTTTGACGGGCACCTCAACGCCGTTGAAGGTCGTAAACTCGTTCGGCGTGCCGTTGAGCATGCCCTCAGCGCTGGCGCCGTTGTCGCCGCTGATGTAGATGATCAGCGTGTTGTCGAGCTGACCGAGTTCCTCGACCGCCTGGATCACGCGGCCAATCTCGTGGTCTGTATAGGCCTCGTAGGCGCCGTAGACGTCCGCCTGTTTAATGAACAGCTTCTTCTCATCCCAACTCAGCGAATCCCATTTGGGTAGTTTTGCGCCGCCGTACTCGGCCTGTCCGTCCGGCCAAGCCGTCAGCTTGGCGTTTTGGGGCATGATCCCGAGGCGCTTCTGATTGGCGAAGATCGTCTCCCGTAACTTGTTCCAACCGTCGTCGAAGAGATGCATGTCGGTGATTTTCTTCACCCATTCCGGCGTCGGATGGTGCGGCGCATGTGTGCCGCCGGGCACGTAATAGACAAAGAACGGCTTGTCCGGCGCGATCTCCTTGAGCTGCTTCATGTAATGAATGGCCTCGTCGGCCATGGCGGTTGTGAGATTCCAGCCGGGGTCGCCCAGGAAAGGAAAGATCGCGGTCGTGTTGCGATAGAGGTTCGGCTGCCACTGACTCGCGTCGCCGCCGACGAAGCCATAGAAATATTCGAAACCCATTCCGACCGGCCACTGATCGAACGGCCCCGCCTGAGTTGCTTGATAGGACGGCGTGTTGTGGTCCTTGCCGAACCACGCGGTCCCGTATCCGTTCTCCTTCAGGATCGTGCCAATGGTGCCGTTGGCTTTTAGAATGATCGAGTCGTAGCCCGGAAAGCCTGTGCCGATCTCGTCCACGACCCCGAAGCCCGCGACGTGATGATTGCGGCCCGTGATCAGGGCCGCCCGCGTCGGCGAGCACAGCGAGGTCGAATGGAAGTTCGTGTAGCGCAGTCCAGCCTTAGCGATGCGATCCAGAGAGGGACTGGGAATGACGCCGCCGAAGGTGCTCGGCACGCCGAAACCGTCGTCGTCCGTCATGATGAGCAGCACGTTGGGCGCGCCCTTCGGCGGCACGATACGCGGCGCCCACCAGGGGGTAGACTGGGAAGCTCTCTCCTTGATGACCCCGCCGAAAGGCGGATTTGGCGGCGGAAGCTGCTTTCCGTCGATGGTGGTCGTCGCCTCAGG
>NZ_FOSN01000035.1 GCF_900114285.1 Methylocapsa palsarum
TGCTCCAGTTCCTGAAGTCTGTATCCAAGGGCCAGGACAAGAAGATCGCGGCTGATCCGCGGCGCCTCGCTGCGATAGAGCCGCCGCCATTCGCGTCTCAGGTCCTCAAGGCCGAGCGAGCGGATGCGCTCGATCTCGGCCTCGATTGCGGCCGGGTCTGGCGGCGTCATGGCGCGGCGGCGGGCCTGGCGGAAGTCTTGCGCTTGACCCTCTGCGGCTTTGAGTCCTCCTCCACGCGATAGATCCGTTCGTCCCCCACCTTGTCGGAGATCAGAGTCAGCCGCAGCTTCTTGCGCACCACCGCCGAGAGGAAGCCGCGGACCGAGTGTTTTTGCCATCCGGTCGCCTTGATGATGGCGGCGATCGTCGCGCCCCTTGGCTGTCTGAGTAGAATGAGCACGGCCTCCTGCTTGGTCTGCGCGCGGGCTGACGCCGCCGAAACGAAATCCGGGTGCGTAGGTCCGTCGGCGCGAATCTTCGGGTGCGGGGGCTTAGTCGTTTTCACGGTTTTGCTGTGCGACATTTTGAGATCCTTTTCGGTTGCGGCGGCGCATGCGCCGTCACGACCGAAGCCCCACAATGGCGGCGGGCCAGTGGGGCGGGATCCAGGAGAGGGGGCGACAGGCCTTACCCCGGCATGCCCACAGTCACGCTCTCTTCGCTCCGGAAGTCCACTCGTTTCCTGATGAAAAAAATGAACGCCACCTCGCGGATCGCGCGGTCTCGCCAATTGCCGCGCGCCCGCCACGACGACCTCCTCGAAGGAACATCTTGCGAGAGAGGGATCGCCTCCATCCAGCGGCGTGAGCTACCCAAATTTCTACTAGGCTTCGGCAGCGACATTTGAAACGTGAGCTTTACCTTTAGAGCAGATTCGCCTTAAACCGGCTTGTATCCGGCTGCTACGAAGAAGTTTGCGCATTCTTTTGGGGAGAACTCGTTGAGCAGGTTCCAAAGCCCGTCGACGGTTCGCTCGGCGGCTTTGCGCAGCAGCGCTTTGAGTTTTGAGAAGGCGTTTTCGATCGGATTGAAGTCGGGGCTGTAGGGCGGAAGATAGAGCAGCGTCGCGCCCGCCGCCTCGATCGCCTTGCGCACGTAAGCGCCTTTGTGGCTGCCGAGATTGTCCATGATCACGATATCGCCTAGCGCGCGCGGCTCAATATAATCACGGATCTGCTCTCGCAAATCCACTACGAGGAGCTGCCTCGGGATAAGCCGAAGCTGCCCAAGCGAAAGAACCTCTCCGAAGATTTCAACTATGCCTACAAATTGGTGCCGGACATGGAATGGCCGACCACATGAACCATTTGATCGCATGAACGTCGGTCACGCTTCCACAACGGTGGTTTACAATTGCAATCCCAATTTAAGCAGAGGCTTTATATGGCGCGGCTTCCGGTGATAATTTTAAGCTTGATAGCCGCAATTTATCCCGCTTTCAGCGATGATGTGCCATTTGCCGAGCCGTCTGCGCGAAGCGCG
Organism: Methylocapsa palsarum; assembly: GCF_900114285.1. Classification (GTDB taxonomy): domain Bacteria; phylum Pseudomonadota; class Alphaproteobacteria; order Rhizobiales; family Beijerinckiaceae; genus Methylocapsa; species Methylocapsa palsarum. The sequence goes on from NZ_FOSN01000035.1 coordinate 1,483, forward strand.
GCGGTCGTCCTCGCCGACATCATGCAGGCGACCCAATGGAGACATATCAAACTTGGGTATGCGATTGACGCCAAAAACTGGAGTCTCTTGGATTACGAGATTGGTAAGCTCGCGGACACCTTTGAGCGAGCCGCCATGCTTTATCAAAACATTCCGGCTGACTTGATCGTGGGCGCCATGAAGCCTCTCAACGAAATGCGGGAGGCTGTCTCTGAAAAAAACAGCGTCAAACTCCACACAAATTATTCGAAATTAACCGATGCCTGCAACGCCTGTCATCGGGCGGCGCTCGTTGGTTTCCATTGTCATTATGACCCCCCAAAAAACTCTGGAATCTCCACCATTGTCAAATCAGCGCTACCTGCCCGAGCCCCGAGCTAAATGATGACGCACGGTGTGAACAAGATATAAGCAACTCATGCCTACGTCATGTCGGCTCCGGAATAAACTCGTAATGGGTAGTTCGCTTCTAAATTGGTTCTGCGTCCCCTTTGAAATGATCCGTTCTATTTGGCCTGCTGCCGGTTTCGTGGACACCGAGAAAAGGTGTTTCATGAAACTGGAGGTGGGATATGGCGAGGCGAATATTCAGTCGGGAGTTCAAGGTCGAGGCGGTTCGTCTGATCCGCGAGCGCGGCGTCAGCATCGCGCAGACGTCGCGGGGCATCGACGTTCACGAGAACGTTTTGCGCAAATGGGTGAAGGAGTTTAGGCTCCGATCCGAAACAGACTTTCCCCGGCCATGGGCAACAGAAACCTGAGCAGGTCGAAATCGACCGTCTGCGACGCGAAGTCACGAAGCTCAAGGCGGAGCGCGACATCCTAAAAAAGGCCGCTGCCTACTTCGCGAGGGAGTCGACATGAAGTTCAGCTGCATGGCGAAGCGCCCGAGCACGAACACGTGGCGGTCGCGATCAAGGATGCATTCGCCGCCGCTCAGTGCCAAATCGAGGACGTCGTTCGCGAGATGCGCGGTCAGGTCAAGTTTCATGAGCCCGCCGACTATGGTCGCGTGTCAAAGTTCGTTGCCGGCGACGATTATGGTTTCATTGAAACCGCCGACGGCCGCGAAGTTTATTTCCATCGCAACAGCGTTCTCGACAACGCATTCGACCGATTGACGGTCGGCGCCGAGGTTCGCTTCGTTGAAGAAGCAGGCGAGAAGGGGCCGCAGGCGAGTACGGTCCGGGAAGTCGGCAAACACCGCGCAGCTTAAGGAGCGCAAAAGATGGTCATTCACCTTTCTTCCGAAACCGTCTGCGCCGAAGGCGCTGATGCGGCGGCGAAGATTGTTCGCGCCTCTTGCGAACCCCTCCCGTCGCCTGATGAGATCGCGGAGTTTGGCGCATATTTCGACCGTTTTGCGGATGCGAAGGTCGTCCTCCTGGGGGAGGCCAGCCATGGAACGTCTGAATTTTACAAGGCCCGCGCGGCGATCACGCGCCGACTGATCGAAAGACATGGATTCAGGATTGTTGCCGTCGAGGCGGATTGGCCCGACGCCGCGCGCATCGACCGCCACGTTCGACTTCACGCGCATGAACCGTCCTCTGAAGAAGCCTTTTCACGCTTCCCAACCTGGATGTGGCGAAACATCGAGATGCACGCCTTCGTTGATTGGTTGAGGGATTACAATGAGCATCTGCCTGCGCAGTCACGGACCGAATTCCGTGGTCTCGACATCTATAGCCTGGGCAATTCGATCGCAGCCGTTCTGACCTATCTCGATCGCGTCGACCCTGATGAAGCGAAAGCGGCCCGCGCACGTTACGGCTGCCTCACCCCATGGCAGGACGATCCGGCGAGCTATGGTCGCGCGGCGCTCCATCTTGGCAAATCGCCCTGCGAAGAAGGGGTGGTCGCGGAACTGCGCGCGTTGCTCCACCGGCGGCTCATCTATATTCGCAGCGATGGCGGGTCATTTTTTGACGCCGCGCAAAACGCGCGCGTTGTGCAGGCTGCGGAATATTATTATCGGCTGATGTATCACAGTTCCAGAGAATCGTGGAATCTACGCGACCGCCACATGTTTGACACTCTCGTTCGGCTTCTCGCCGCGCGCGGCGGCGACGCGAAAGCCGTCGTTTGGGCTCATAACTCCCATATCGGCAATGCTGCGGCGACCGCGATGGGCTGGCAAGGCGAGTTCAACATTGGCGAGTCCTGCCGCGCGGCGTTTGGGGATTCAGCGGCGCTCATTGGCTTCGGCACCGACCGCGGCACAGTGGCGGCCGCAAGCGAGTGGGATGGGCCAATGGAAGTCAAAAGGGTTGTCCCCACGCGCTCAGATAGTTATGAGCGCGTCTTCCGGCAGGCCTTAATCGAGCGCTCCTTAACAGATTGGAGATCAGGCCAAAAAGCCGAAGTGCGCAAAGCGTTATCAAAGCCCAGGCTCGAGCGCGCCATTGGAGTGATCTACCGGCCGGAAACGGAATTCCTCAGCCATTATTTCGAGGCGGTTCTGCCAGACCAGTTCGATGCTTATGTTTGGTTCGAGCAGACCGGCGCAGTGACGCCGCTTGCAGGCGGCCGCCCACATGGCGCGCCGGACACCTATCCATTCGGCCTGTGACTTTTGGAGTTCTGAGGTCCGACGATTTTGTTTACTCATGCCGTATAAGACGCTCAGGCATTTCGGGCCGCCGTGAGCAAGATATTTAGAAGAGAATTGGATCGCTTGAGGCTTGAGCGCCTATAATCACCTAACCCGCCGATTGCTATTTTCGCAATCGGGAAATACTCGCACGCACGTCGAAGCCGAGGACGCGTTGAAACCAAGCTGCAAGTTGGATTTGTGGGCAGCGGCGAGGCGCGCAATTCATACGTGGGGTCAGCGGCGCCTCAGGCGCACCGACCCGCATTATCGGAGACAAAGAAGCGCTTCTTCAAGCTGTCTTTGCAGGCGCGCCAGGCTTGATCTCGATAGTCTTGACGCTTTTTGCGACTTCAGCTGGCTTTTTGATGTTGAGGTGGAGAATGCTTGCCAAGTATGTCTATGAACTACGACTGTAGGTGACGTTGGCCCCGGCCATGCTTATGCCGGAGAGTTCCGTGGTGCTCCGACGCGGGCCGCGAACCGGACGCCTTCATTTTCGGTGGCGATATCGTCCTAGGCTTCCGAATGACCGCCTGTTCTCGCTGACGACTCGCCTTGCCGCTCCCACGGCGACCCATGTGTGATGCAGCGCCGGCTTGAACCAAATTTGATTCAGTGGTTCGCTTGGCTTAACTTCGACATGTGCGCTTTATCTCACCCTCATCTCCTGAAAACCGGCGAACTGTCTGGTCGCCATCGACAGCGCGCAAGTTTCCCAGACGCGGATCCTGAATTTCTCGAACGGAAAACAGGCATGGTCGATCCGGATGGCTGCTTCGTCTGGTACGAGCTGATGACCGCGGACAAGGCGGCCGCCAAGGCTTTCTACGCCGACGTGATGGGTTGGGGCGCGCGGGATCCCTCGACCCGCAATATGACGTATGCCCTGTTTACCGCAGGAAATGCCGCGGTCGCCGGCCTCATGGCCTTCCCGGAGGCCGCGAAGGAAATAGGCGCGGTGCCGCGCTGGATCGGATACGTTGGAGTCGACGACGTCGATGCGACCGTGGAGCAGATCAAACAGCTTGGCGGCGCCGTACTGGTTCCGCCCAAAGACATTCCAAACGTCAGCCGTTTTTCCGTCCTGGCAGACCCAGAGACGGCCACGTTCGGATTGTTTAAATGGCTAAGCGGCGGTCCGCGGCAGGCGGTTGAGCTTGGTCAGCCAGGACATGTGAGCTGGCATGAACTGCTCGCTGCCGACGCGGAAAAGGCATTTGCCTTCTACAGCAGAATTTTTGGCTGGCGGAAGGCGGAGGCAGAAGTCGGTCCGATAGGCATTTACCAGCCATTCTCCTCGGGTGGACAGACGACTGGCGGCATATTCACTAAACCGGCCACGGCGCCGTTCCCGTTCTGGCTGTACTACTTTGGCGTCGCCGACATTGATGCAGCCGCCGAGCGCGTAAGAACAGGCGGCGGTCAGATCCTTGAAGGGCCGCTTGAAATACCCGGCGGCAGCTGGGTCACCCGATGTCTGGACCCTCAGGGTGCAATTTTCGCATTGGAGGGAAAGCGGAGTTCACATCCGCTTGGCTATTTCAAGCGCGTAGTGGCGGGCGATCCGGCCAGCGCGCGGGCCCGGCGATTTACTGGCTAGGCGGCCTGCGATGCGTTCTGTTGACCGAGCTTTCACGTCCTCAGCCTCAGGCATCCGGTTTTGCCTCACGCCCGATCGCGAATTGGCCGACCGAACCCTCAATGTGGAATTCGATCCTCGTCATTTTCGCAAACAGTTCGATATTGACGCTTCCAACGGCACAGCCGCCGAGGCCCATATCCGTCGCCATGAGATAGAACGTCTGAAGCAACGCGCCAACGTCCTTCAGAATGAGCGCATATGCGATGGAGCTGTATTTCCATGAGATCCGGCTGAAGCGAGCGGCAATCGTAATCAGGACTTGCGGCTTGCCGCGCGCGCCCATTGCAAATTCAGCCCCCGTCAGAAGAGCCTCGAGGTCCTGCGGGCGGACGGCGATCGCCGCCAATGCGTGCCCTCCGGCGTCGTAATGATAGAATCCATTTGTCAACCCATCGCATTCGTGCACGGCAAGATAGAGTTCCAGCGGGTAGGCGGCGCCCGCCGACGGATAAGGCCTAGAGGCGTAGGCCACCATCGGACCGCCGCCGCCGAGCTCGACTCGGCTACTCCATGTCGAAATGACGCGCGCGGCGCCATCGAGAAACCGTGAGAGCTCCGCGAGCTTGATTGGCCGCCGGGGATCGAAGTCGCGAGTCGAGTGACGTTCACGCAGCAGCTGTGCGAGCGCCGAGATCGCCTTCGGGTCCGCGGCCGAATCCGAGGCAAGATCAATTTTCGTTCCTGGCCACCGCGGCCGCAGTGCCGGCGGCGGCGGTATAACGCCCGCATATGGATAGACCCCGCCCAGCGGGTTGGCGTGCCGGCCCTCCGTGCTGCGGGCGTGGAACAGAAAATCGTGAAAGTCCCACAAGACTAAATTGTCGTCGCCCTCGGCCACGCGGAGGCCACCGTCGCTGGCGGTCTTGAAAAGCATTTGGCAATCCAGCAACAGCGCGAGCAGTTCGACTCCTAGAAAACCATCCTGCGTCCGGAGCTGTTTCAATTGTTGCGGCGTCGACAGGAAGACCAGGGCGGCGGCAATTCTGGGATCGCAAATCTGAAATAACGCGCCCGCGCGGGGCGATTCAAGGACCATGGCATCGCCGCGTCGGCGCATGTAAGCGAACCGTGACAGGACGATGATGTCGGAATCGCCGAGGTGAGGCTTTCCCGGCCAATAATCGGCATGTTGCGGTTCAATGACACATTGAGCGTCGCCATCGGGCGAACGCCCGAAGCGGTACTCCAACAGGCCGTGGCGCGCCAATCGCCGCACGAATGCATGAAGCGCCTCGTCAACGATGCGGTTGTCGCACTCAAACGAGCTAAGCGGCAGGCCTGCGCCCAGTTTCTCCAGGTGATCCGCCGCGCCAGCGCCGAACGTTCCGAGATCGACCGAATAGCCTCCGAAGGTTGCGACAATTCTCCCGTTCGCGCCCGCTTCGAGCGTGACGTGACCGCAAAGTCGGGCAGAGATTGTTGGAGGCGGCGCCCGTCGCCCTCTCTTTATTCCGGGAGCGTGCAAGCCTCGAATGAACCTCAGGTGTGGGGATGAATCGGATTAAGTTCATCTTCCAAAATGGGCCGGTCTCGTAATCCGAGCTTTATCGGAACGTCGTAAAGTCGGCCCGGCGCGAAGCGGCGATAGAAATGCCGCATGCCGGGGACAATCACCCGGACGACTGGAACCTCGATGTCGGGGCGCGTCTGATCGAGGACCAGGAAATCAAGCTCCGCTCGCTTAGCAATGCGGACGCAGTCGGCTACCTGCTCGCTGGTTTCGATGTGGTTGAATTTCGGTGCGGAGCCCGATCCGGTCGCCGGTTTGTGGCTCGGCGTCAAGAACGGGTGATCCCGTAGGCGCAGCGGGGTGATGCCGTCAAGGCTCGATTTCTCTCCCCTGCCGCCGCCCATGAGGCCGATGGCCAGAAATTGGCTGAGCTCCGTCAGCGCTCGCAATAGCGCGATGCGCGGACTAAAATGCGCCCCGGAACCGAATTCGACATTTTCTTGCCCGTCCGAGATCCAGTGCGTTATCGCCACGTAGCACGGGATCTGCAGATCGCTGGTGACGTCAAGCACCCAAAGCCGGCGCCCGGCTTCGGCAAACTGGTTGCGCAGATCCTGCACATATGAATCGCCAATCTGGTCGAGGTCTAGTTCCGCCCGCTGCGATCGGTTGTACCACCAGATTGCGTAGGCGTCGCGTTCGACCAGCTCCAGAAATCCCTGGACAACCGCCTCCTCAAGCGTATTGCCAGCTGCGCAGCCGTTGGAATCCGCGTGCGCGTGGTAGCCGGCGGGGCCTCTGTAGAAAAAATATAAAAGGCTGGTCGGCAAATGTTTGAAACGTTTGTCGCGCAACGACCAGATCGGCGACCATTCTATTTCTGCTGATTCATCAAACGGGGCCGGGGTCGAATGGCAATCGTGCGAGTCAGGCGCCGGCTCCTGCCCTTGACGATATTGCCTGTCGCTGAACAACAAGACCTCGTTTGGACGAATCGCCTCGCCGACAGAGAAATCTGTCGACCGTCGCGTCGTCCTGATCTCGTCGCCCTGAAAAATCCCGGAGTATCGCTCGATCGCTTCCATCAATGCGCTGGCTTCGCCCTGCTCTGAGGTGCTTCCCTTGCCGAAGCTGCCACCGCTTAGTCCCGCCCTCAACTCGTCAAGCGTCGCTGCCGGACCGGCAAAATTGTGCGCGGCGCGATAGTTGGTGTTCATCGGGAAGTTAACATCGATGCGTTCGAGGCGCGACACTACACCGGTGAGGGGGCTTACGTGTTTTCGGAATTGTTTTACGGTATCCCCCGACGGAACGGTGCGGAACCCCCCGCTCGTCATCACCAATTTGGCGCCGGCGCCAAATTCGGGCGGCGAAGGCGCGCGCCCGGGGTCGCGCAAATCAGTGGAGCCGCAGGCGGGACATTGCGGGCGGGCCGCCACATAATGCTTCGACGTGGTCGCGCCCAACAAATCGAGGCTGATGATGTGATCGCGTAATTCCGTGCGAAAACCAGTTGCGATCGCTTTTGCGATCTCTATGGCCGCGAGCTGGACGCCACCCTGTCCAAGCGTGTTGCCGGCGAGCGGCGAGACTGCGACGCGGCGGGCCTGTCCGCGGTCGAGAAACGCCTTTACCTCCCGGTTCCGTTTCATGCGCTCGCCAAGGCAGGTCCAGCAGGCGGTTTCGCCGGGAGCGAAGATAGGACCCACGAGCGGAAAAATGCCGGAAGGCTGGACGAGCAACCAGGGCGTGTTGTCGGACAGATGCCGCCGGTTCAGTTCGCTCAGTCTTTCCTCGAGATAATCGCTCACGAGCGTCACTGTCAGATCGGGAGAGCGAGTCACGACGCGAACGCCAAGGGCGGAAAGGACGGCGCTGAGTTCAGTTGCGCCTTCTACCTCGATTGCCTGAAGGCGCACACGGCAGTTCCGGAGGTTCTTCTCCGCAGTCTCCAGCGGCAAGCCAAGAGCGGCGCAATAGCCGACCATTGGTCCCGATAAGAAGTTCGACGGCGTGACCAGATGCCGGCGTTCGGTCAGCCGCTTCAGCGCCTCCTGGACTTTGTCCGTTGGAAAATCTTTCTCGAGAGCGCGAACGAGCTCCCGAAAACTCTTGCCGCCACTGCCGATTGCCGAGGCGAGCGCGCAATAGAGTTCGCCGTGGAGAAAAAACTTCCGATCCTCGGAATAGAGGCAAACGACATCAGGCGGGATAACATAGACGGTGAAATTTGGCGAAAACTGCGGAATATCTTTGTCGTTCCGTGTCGCAAAGGGGCCCCGACCGCCGTTCAAGCGGTCGGCGCGCGTAGGTTTAGGAGCTTCGAACTTCGTGGGGTTCGCCATTTTAAGGCTGATATTCTCCAAGCCGCGACCCTGCCGCCATTCGACGCGCCAAGCAATATAGCCACGGCCCCACGTAATCCGTCAAGCCAACGACATTGCCGCGTGCGTCAGTCGCAATCGCCAGGAGCCTCGGATCTAGCAAACGCGGCAGGCGCCCCATGACAGACAGCAGCCGCAGCCGCCGCATCCGCCGCAGGCCCTGCAAGCTCTGCAGCCCGCACAGGCCCTGCAGCCGCCGCACCCTCTGCAGGCTCTTACAGCGCAACCTCTACAGCCCCTGCACCCACCGCAGCCCCGGTAGGCTACCTGAACTTCGGCCTCAGGCGAACGGGCGTTTTCCTTGTCAAAAACGTAGAACGTCGCCAAGCTGACATCAGATATTTCTTCTTCGCCAAGCATGAAGATATGGTTTTGCGACGGTATCTCCGCCGCCGATCCGCCCGTCGATGCGTAAGCCCCGTCATCGCCGGCCGCCGTCGCCAGGGACACCCCGGCGATCCCGAGCGCAGATATCGCTTTACGCCGACGCTTTCCCTTTGCAGCAGATTTCGCCTGGGACATAGCGAAGTTCCTCCCTCTGCGAAGTTCCTACCTTTTTTTATAAGATAATCGCTAACATTTTTCCCGGGCTTTGGATAGAGACCGTCGCGCAAGGGCGCTGCCTTTGGAAACCGCCCAGAGTAATTCATGGATAAAATGGAGACATTATAGTAAAAACAATGGCTGCCCTTCCTGAACGCGAGCCAAACGCCTAGCTCATGATGGTCGGCATCTTTCTCGGCGCGCTGCGCGGCGGGGCGGCCGGACGGTCTCGGCAGACTGGAGGACGGCCGCGTCGAGGCGGGGGTCCTAAACACGATACTCGCGCTCGGCGCGACGAAGCCAAAACAAGCCGTCTTCGGCGCGCTGCGATGGCGACGCGTCACGAGCTGCCACCGGTCAAAGCATTGCGTTCCGCGAGTCGTCGGCAACCCGCTGCGCTGCGGACCTAAGTCCCCTAAAGATCATCTCAGGCCCGCGATCGAGGCGCGAAGAGAACTGACTTTTTCAACATTTCTGCGGTGGAATATTTCAATCCATTTCTGCAATGACTTTAATTACATGCGGATACTTTGCACTGCGTGGCAAAGATGAAACCAAGTATGTCACAGCTTCGCGAGCCTAATCTACTGGAAAACGCTGCGGCGTTTCTGATCGCCGCGATGTCGCTCGGCCCGGTGGCCGCGCTCGGTTAGCGACTCACTTGCTCCAAAGGGCTTGCGACGCCGTCGCCGAGGCCTTTCGCATGGCGCGGGGGAGGGGGCATTTCCCCAATTTCTCGTTATCGCTTTTGTGCTCATCCTTTTGAGCCCCACGAAAATCCGTAGGCCAAGCGACGAATGCCGAGCGCACTTCTCGGCGGCGGCGCTATCGATTTCCACTGTTCCCCTGTGCGCCATGAACCGACGCAAATCCTAATCGGAAAAGCGGAGAGATTCGCGTCGCTGATCGTTGTACAAGTTGTGCCGACGATGTGGATCAGGAGGGAACGCAAAAAGCCGCAGAGCTCGGCGTTTTGGCGATGGCGTTATTGGATTTCCGGGGCGTCGGCTTGGCGGACTTTTCGCCGGGTTCGATCGTGCCGCTGCCGATTAACACCAGGCTGAGCAGATACGGGTCGTGCTAGACAAATCTATCGACCCGTTCCGCCGGCGTGCGTTACGAAGCCTTCCCGGCCCCAGAAGAGCATCGAATATTGCGTGCTTGGAGTTGCACTACACCTCCAAGCACGCGAGCTGGCTCAACATGGTCGAGATCGAAACCGGAATGCTGCGCGGTCAGTGCCTGGATCGACGCAACGGCGAACGCGACAAATTGGTTTCAGAGATTGCAGCCTGGAAAGACAGCGGAACAACGCTAGCGCCCGTATCAACGAGATGTTCACCACCGATAAAGCCAGACAAAAGCTGGCGCGTGCCTATCCAGACCCAGCCAAAGAGTCATAATCCCTGCGGAGCGGCACTAGTCTAGTTGGCCGACTTCTTAAGAAATCTTGGATGCAGGCGGACGAGAAGTGGGCAAGACTAGGATTGCACACGCAGGGCCGCTATTGGCCAAACACTCGGCCTTCGGTTCGAGCATTTGGGCGTCGAGATTTGCATCCGTCAATTCTTGATCTAGGCATGTGACTGTCGCAAGTAGGTTTTCGGCGAGTTTGTCGTTGGGCCTGCGCTTCTGAATCGCCACGCAGATGCTTTGAACCAGTTTTCCGCTACGCCGCAATTTTTTGACCGCTAGGAGAAGTTCATTATGGAGTTGCTTGACATAGTCCCGACTTCCACTGTCCAAGAACACAATCAATCCTCCGCTTTTTGTTATTGATTATTTTTTTTAATTCGTCGTGCACGTCGATTATGCACGAATTCTGGCAATCTCGTCTTGTCAGGGATTTCCCGTCATTGACTGCACAGAGAGTTTCCTGAAAGCCTTGCCGACATCAGCCGTTTTCGACTGCCGAGATCGCGGCGGCCTACGAATACGGCAACGACGCCAATTCCCTGCGAAGCGATCCTATGTTCAAGATAGCGCTGGAATTGTCGCCATCCGACCGCGAGCTGTGTTCACAGTCGACCGACTCCTGCCTGGAGAACCGTCCCAATGCTCGCGCGCTTTTGTGCGTGGGCCGCGCCATGGTCGATCTTTATTGCGAGCCTTTTCCGCTGGATCCGATCCACTCTAGGTTATGGCTTTGCGAATTCATGTGCGCTGGCGGCGGCGGTACTTTCGCAAGCAAGATTTTGGCGGGCCATCCAGCCCGTATATCCATTGCAGGGCACCTCGATATGCGCCCACTGCCGATTCCGAGATTGCCCGGCAACCCGCACGTTTCCGCTTGCCTCATACGCGACGCGGCCGTTCGGCGCATCCCGGACCTCAGCTGAGGCCGGAACGATAGTGCACAGCACGCTGGAATGCGGCCGGGCTTTACAGGCTCGAGCGGGCGTCGACAAATGCAAGGGAGCCATAACGGCGAATGCAGTCGCAAGGCATAAAGGGCTCTTGCTCATTCGTACCCTCCAGCAGTGGTGGAGCCCGCGACGGAAAAAAGCGCCTTCCCCATCTCAAACGCATCTGACGCTGAGCGTAGCTGAAGTTGGAGGTCATTGCTTGTCCGTCGTCAGATGATTTGAGACAGTTTCAGGTTATTCGGAACGGAGGTTCTGGCTCATCGACATTAAAGGTTAAGCGGCCTGCAGTTGGTG
>NZ_FOSN01000040.1 GCF_900114285.1 Methylocapsa palsarum
CATGCGCAACGGCACTTATGGCGCCCTGCGGTGGTTCGCCGGCGTGCTGAAGGCGGAGCGCGTGCCCGGCCTCGACGTGCCGGGCATCGACTTCGTCGCCATCGCCAAGGGATACGGGCTGGAGGCGGTGCGGGTCGACGCCGACGAGGCCTTCGCCGCCGCCTTCGCCCGCGCGCTCAAGGCCGGCCGCCCATCCCTGATCGAGGTCGCGACAGCCTGGCCCGCGCCCTGATCCCAAGCCGCCTCCTCCGCTGCAGCGGACGGGCCACGCTTTGCCTTATGGCGAGCGTTCCGAAATTCTCGGCTCAAGATGGAGCATCGCCGTGACGATCACCTTATACTCCTATCCTTCGCTTTTCGGCGTGGCCGACAACAATGGCTATGGCCTCAAGATTTTCGCTTTCCTTCGGCTCGTCGGGCTGCCTTTTGTCCATGAACATCTTTTCGACGCGTCGGAGGCCCCACGAGGGCAGCTTCCCTTCATCGTCGACGAGTGGGAAGTCGTCGGCGACAGCGAGACCATCATCGCCCATCTCACGCGGAAATATGGCCTCACCATCGACGGCGCCTTGAGCGAGAGGCAGCGCGCTTTGAGCTTGCTCACAACGCGCCTGCTCGACGACCTTTATTGGGTGATGTCCTATTCGCGCTGGAAGGACGAGCGCTACTGGCCGGCCTTCCGCGCCGCGCTCATGCGCGAACACACCAACCTGACCGACGAAGGATTGGCCAAAGCGCGGGAATTCAATCTCCAGCGGTATTATTATCAGGGAATCGGCCGCTACGCTCCGGATGCCGCCTACGAGCGCGGTCTCGCCGATCTTGGAGTCCTCGCCGAGCTCATTCCCGACGGCGGGTTCGTCCACGGGGTCGAGCCGACCAGTATCGACGCCGGAATTTACGGCTTCATCGCCAATATCCATTTCTTCGATATCGACACGCCGCTCAAGCAATTCGTTTCTTCGCGGCAAAACCTTGTGGGTCATTGCGTGGCGCTGCACGAACGCGTCATGCGCGCACAGCCGGACGCGGCAAGCCGCTGACGCCCTTCGCGTCAGCCGGTCGGTTGCTCCGTCGCTTTCAGCGGCGGCCCGAGGAATTTGCCGCCGGACATCGAGAAATCGCTGATCCACAAGCTTTACTGCGGCCACTTCTTCTGCCACGTCTTCCCTCAGGACTATATCGTGGCGAAGGGCGCCGACTGCCAACAGATCGAGGAACGCATGTGGGAGTTGCTCGACCGGAGGGGCGCGGAATATCCCGCCGAGCATAATGTCGTACACCTTTATCACGCCAAGCCTGCATTGGTGTCGCACTACAAGACGCTTGATCTCTGCAACGCGCTCAATCCCGGGATCGGCCGCACGACGAAATACGAGCATTGGAAGCCCATGAAAGAGGCGTCCGGGGCGTCCGAGTTGCGCTGCGACAGCTGACGGCGGCGGCGCGGCGCAAAATGACCGAAGCGCGATGGAGGAAACATCCGTGTCCGGAGATTTCGAACGAGACTTGACCAAGCGCGTCTGGACGGACGACGCGTTCGCCGAGCAGGTAGAGAGCAACCCGGCCGAAGCCCTAAGATCGATGGGCGTGGAGGTCCCGGCCGGCGTCAAGGTGAGAGTGGTGACGCAGCGGCGCGATACGATCTACTTTACAATTCCCCCCGCCAGAGTTCGGCAGTCGCCGCCGCCGACGGCGCCCATTAACCAGATGGACCTTTGGTCCAGCAAAGGGCTGTTCATATGGGTGGTTCCTGTCGCCGCCAAATTTAAGCTCCTGGCCCTGCGCAACGCCGCCCGCAAAGAGGAGGATCGATCGTGAGCAACGCCGATTTCGTCGAGCAATATTACGAGCGCATCGCGACTGATCCTGACTATCGGGCCAGACTGCTCGCGAACCCGGTCGCGGTCGTCTGTGAGGAGTTCGGTTATACGCCCGGCCCCGATATGAAGATCGAGATCGTCGAGCAGGCGGATGACACGATCGTCATCATGGTTCCACCCAGGCCGGAGGCGGACCAAGATATGGAAAAAGAGCTGACCCGTGTGACCGAACAGGTTTTCGACCTGCTCTTTTCGTCAGGGGTCGGCGGCTTTTTCATTCCGGACGACGCCCAGAAATGGGTCCTGCGCGAGATGAGGCTGGCGCCCCAGATGAAAACAGGCCTCGGTCAATCGCAGCCGTGACCGACGGCCCGAACTCGCCCGCGCATCGATCGCGTCGGTTGAAGTCCTTGGCGCATTCCAGGCCAGCCCTGCAGTCAAGGCCGCGCTGTTCACGCGAATTGTTTGAGTCGTCACATCCATCCTCTCGCCGCAGGGCGGGCTTCCCCCGGTCCAGCTTGGGCCAATGAAGGATCACGATCATGAACGCGTTCAGCAAGATCGACATGGGCGAAGTAACCCGGCTTACTCAGGCCGGCAAGCTCAACGAGGCCATGGCGCTACTCCAGGGTGGTAAGCTTCCGGGCGCCGCGAGCGATGAGCCAGGCCGGGCAGCACAATGGTCGCCATCGAGCGCCAAGCGTTCTTGGCCGACGATCGATATGATGGCCCCCACGGCTCCCGGCGCCGCCTGGACAGATTACGCGACGGAGCCGGCCGCCGGCGGATCCGCGCCGTTCGGCAACCCCTCGGCCTTTGCCGATATCGCCGAGACGATGAAGGCGTTTCGCAGCCGGGGCGCCGAGCGGGGCTTCTCCGACCTGGGCGAAGGCTTCGCGTCCAGACGGCAGGCGCCACTGCCCGTGCCGGACGGCGCTCGCTTTGAGGAGCGGACCTGCTCCAACAACGCGGGCAGCCGGACTTATAAGGTCTTCATCCCGAGCGGCTACGCCGGACAAGCGCTCACGGTCGTGGTGATGCTGCACGGCTGCACCCAGAACCCGGACGATTTTGCGGCCGGCACGAGGATGAATGAACTGGCTGAGGAGGAGACCTTCCTGGTCGTCTATCCGCGTCAACCGCAGTCAGCTAACATGCAGAAGTGCTGGAATTGGTTCAACACCGGAGATCAGCGTCGCGACGGCGGAGAGCCCTCGCTAATCGCGGGCATCGCGCTGGCGGTCGTCGACGAGTTCTCGGCCGACCCGACCCGGGTCTACGTGGCGGGTCTCTCCGCCGGGGGGGCCGCCGCCGCAATTATGGGGGCGACCTATCCCGACCTGTTCGCAGCGGTCGGCGTGCATTCGGGCCTGGCGTGCGGCGCCGCCAAGGACATGCCATCGGCCTTCGCCGCTATGAGCGGCGGCGGCGTGATCCGCCCGCGGGGCGATCGACCGGCGGCGCCGACGATCGTATTCCACGGCGATGGTGATCGGACGGTCAACTTGGTCAACGCAGACCAGGTCATTGCCCAGGCGAGGCCAGAAGCGACGTTAGCCAAGGCGGTGACGCGCGGCGAGACGCTGCACGGAATGGCCTACACTCGCACGGTGCAAACAGACGATGCTGGAAAGGAGATCCTCGAGCAATGGGTCCTACACGGCGCAGGCCATGCTTGGTCGGGTGGGAGCGCGAGCGGCTCTTTCACGGATCCGCGCGGTCCTGACGCCAGCCGGGAAATGTTGCGTTTCTTCCGGGCACACGCGACCGCACCTATCTTGACACGACAATAAACTACTTTCGGCGCGGCGGAATACCCGCCGTCATCAGAAGCGGACACTTCAAAAGGAGCTCTGATCCGAACCACTGAAGTGTTACCATTTACGGTCTGACGAGAAACATGCTTGTGATTTGCAAGTGAACGCTTATCGCAGACCTAGCGGCGAAATCCCGTCCCGCGGCCGGCCCTTAGTCCCGGCGGGGGCGCCGCAATGTTGAACGTCTCGAACGCTGACAATTGCCCGCCTGGCCCAACGACGTCGTAATAGACAACTTTCATCAAGCTTGCCGAGTTGAGAGCCCGGATCGACGGTGAAGGCCGCGAAGCCGTAGGCGTGGACCGCACTGCGCACCGCCAACCACGGCGCATCCTCGCTTACGTAGACTGACGGCCGCTTCCCGGTCACGGGATCAGGCGCGCCGACCGAGACGATCACCCTGCAGTGCGGCGGGTGGAAGAAGAGCCCGTTCGATGGTGAGGAGGTTTCCCCGCCGCCCATCACCATGTGCACCGTGCCTTTCGTCGTGTCGATGACGTCCGTAGCGGTCGACGTCAGCACCGGCGTCAGCGTCGGGTTCGCCTCGCGACCGCAGACCACCAAATCGACATTGTAGCGGCCAAAAAGCGGAACCCGGAGCGCGGCTCGCCCGGCTGCGCAACCCGCACCAGCTGCGCCGGCGCGAGCGCTGTCGTTCCCGACTGTATCAAAGCGGGTCCTTTTTCCAGGCAAATCTGGGGTCCCGATTCAATGCTGATTGACACTCGGAATCACATATTCGCGCGGCGCGCTTATTCTCAACTTATTCTATTGGCGCTTTGCCAAAGCCCAGGTCATTACCGGGAAGTCCTGCTCATTCTTAAGACTTTTGCCCCAGCCGAACATCCTCCAGCCATGCCGAAAATTCGCCGTTGCGCATTGACGATTTCCCCAGGAGCCCGAACGTATATCCGCGTCGGCGAAGCCTGCGTCCTCCAAGAGCCATTTCAGGCCATTTTCGGTCCATCGGGTGCAATCGGTCGGATAACCGTGAACCTTGAGCAAGAAAGGCACGATGATCAGAAAATGGCCGCCTGGTTGAAGCATTCGCAGCACATTACAAGCGGCCGTCCAAGGCACCTTAACGTGTTCAAAGACCTGATCGGCGATGATTAAATCGAATTTACGGTCCAGAACATCTTTGCAGACATCAAAATCTGGATAATTGACCGAGGTGTAACTCTTAAAGGGCAACTGGCGCCAGTAGTCGCCTGGAGCGATCTCCAGGACGTCCAGTTTATTTATTGCAATCTCTTCAATTAACGCGTGCGTTTCCCGATATGCGACGACCCTCACCCAGTGGGTGGTGTCAAATCCGAGCTTTTTCAATTTTTCCTTCAGCGCCTCTCGCCCGAAGCGGCGAATGACTAAAGAGCGCAAATATCCATTGGCGTCTGCCGCGCTGGTGCCCATACGTATATCCTCACAAGCGAAAATTAACCGTGGCGTACGTCACGGTTAACTGAGACATCTGGCTGCGGTAAATAGACACAACCGGAGGCTTTAATATGACTGCTGACAAGGGCTCAAGCCAAAGGGGGCGCCGGAGCGCTCCCCGATGGCTGGCGGAGGCGCCACCTTGTCGATGGGATGGCGCCAAAGCAACGGAAGATGGCGGTGGTGAAGGGCAACGGCAACATGAACACCGACCCTATGTCGCTCCGGAAAGCAATGGAGCGATCAATATGGCCTCCTACGCTGCGCCCACAATTAAGCCGCGAACGCAATCTATGCATGTTGGTTAAAGGGGGTGCCATCCTGCTGCTAGCGATCCCTACTCAGGGAGGGAGCGCCTTTCTTTGATATGAGGCGAACTTGTCTTTGATATGAGGCGAACTTGTTCGGCAGCTCTCGCGAACCGTCCTTTAAGAGCGTGTCTCATTATCAAAGGCCATATGTTCGGCCCGACTCCATAGCGTTTTCAATTTCGCGGCCTTGTTTGCTCCGACGTTTTTTGGGCCATGCGTTTTGGAGTTCTGCGTTGAATCAATCGCGTCCGCCGTTACTTCCCGGGTCGATCTTCGATTTGCGGGAGCGACCACAGAGGGGCATTGGGGCGGTCGGAATTGGACGCGAAATCTCCCCTCGGGGGCAATATGCAAACGAATTCTCTGACCGTTCTGACGCCTCGGCGGCTGCCCGCAGCGCCACACAACATCACCCGTCCGATGCACTGCGTCTGAAACTCTGGGCGCTTTGGTTGCATCTCGGAACTCTTCGAACAGCCACTGCGCCAAATCAGCCGCCAGCGCAAACGCAGTGGTCGGCTGGGATTTGCCCGTCCTCGAGCACCTGCCGCAATGACTATCGCTGATGGTCCTTGAGCAACCTTTGAGCGACCGGCGCCTTGTAACGTTAAGACGGTGGCTCTGTGCCACGGGAATCGAAGGGTTTTTAAACCGCGCGATCAAAACGGTACAGACAGCGACAGCGCGCCGCCGCTCCACAAGGTTTTGTCTAACGCCTTGGGCATTTCCTTTCGACAGGGGCCGCTTGTGCGATGCAGACGGCCTTTTATTGGGCCGGGCTTTTTCCGGCGAGCCGGCGATGAACCTCGCAGAAAGGTGATGTCGCCGCAGCTTGACCTTACAGGGTCTCGCGCCCATTATATTGCAATGCAGCAACACCCTTGCTGCATGCCCCTCTATGGGCGTTTCCTCCCATGACTTGGGCCGCTTGCAGCAATGCTGGCGGCCTCTTTATCTGATGCCTGCATATTTTCAGTTGATGGCAAATTTTAGCCGCCTCGTCGGAGGCATGACGCCCGACCGGAGCCAGCTCCGCGCGCTCTGCATGTCCGGCTTCGCTCTAGATGTTTGATCCCAGGCTTTGATGGTGCGACCTTTTCCATGGAATGGAAGGATGCGCTATGGCTCAAGTTCTCCACGGGACCGTCACGACGACAGAGGCGGTGCGTCGAGCGATACAAAATAGTCAAGAGAGCCTGAGGGCGCTCGCCAAGCGCTATGGGATCAACCAGAAGACCGTCGCGAAATGGAAGAAGCGGACATCGGCGGGCGATCTGCCGACCGGTCCGAAAGAACCGAGATCGACGGTCCTCTCAATCGAGGAGGAGGCGATCCTCGTCGCCTTCAGACGCCATACGCTCCTGCCGCTTGACGACTGTCTTTACGCCCTTCAGCCGACGAGGCTGATCCGAAGATCAAGCCGCGGATGAAGACCTCCCATTTCCCACCAGCGACGCCAGCATTTGACGCAGAACATCGGCGGGGACCGGCTTGTGCAGCATGGCGAAGCCGCTCCTGGAGACTCCGCAAGCCGTTCCTCACCCGTGTCGCCCGTGACAATCACGGTCGGAATTTTGCGTCCGGCTCGGCGCGCGATTTCCGCCGCCGCGGCCGTGCCGGTCAGACCGGGGCCAAGCCGATGGTCGGCAACGACGGCGTCAAATCGCCGGTTCTTCAGCGCGCCGTGGTCAAGCGCTTTCCTCGCCGGTGGCCACGGCGAGAATTTCATATCCCCAAAGGATCAGCAGGAGTTCATAGCCTTGGCGAACAATGGCGTTATCTTCGATGAGAAGGATGCGGCCGCCAGAATCGTCGGGCGCCGACTTGGCAGCGATGTCGGCCACGGTGGTGCGGTCCAGCGGAAGAAGAAGCGAAAAGCGAGAGCCATGTCCGAGCCTTGAGCTGACCTGCACCTCGGCTCCAATCAGACGGGCGAGACGGGAAACGATCGCCCGGCCGATACCCAAGCCCAAGCCGCTGTCGCGCGCTGGATTGTTGAGCTGCCGGAACGCCTCAAAGATTTCTGCCCGCTGATCGGCGGGAATACCCATGCCCGTGTCGATGACATCGAGCCTGACCTTATCGCCGCGTTGGCGCAGGCTGAGACGCTGCTATCTCAAGTTTTCGCCGCCTCTCTTGCGCGGCGGGAATCATGAATCAGATGTCAGCCGATTTCCGAAATCCCAATTCGATTCAAATCGTTCGGAGCCCGCTCTAGTGCGACGAACACCGTAGCGTTTTTCGTCAGTCCAGCGAGGCACAAAGCAAACATTTGATCGATTAGCGGCGATGGGCCTTGCGCGGCTTCCGTAATAAGTCGGGGGTGGCAAAACTGCATGCAAGCGCTTTGAACGAGCATCGCAGCAAGGTCTGCCTCTCCAATTGTGAACTCTCCCTCGGACATACCCAGACCGATGATTCGGACGAGGGAACTACCGATGGTCTCTGTGTGACTTGGAACCACCTCCCAACGCTCGTCGTACGCCGTTACCAGCAAATCGTGGAGTTTCGGCCTACATTCGGATTGGTGCGTGTGAAAATTACAAATCGCCGCTATGGAACGTCGCAGCCGGTCGCTCGCCGAGCCGAAGCTTCCAGCGATTTGCTCCACGAGGGCTTCGATTTCCGCGAGCTGGCGGCGCGCGACAGCTAGATTGATGTCCGCTTTCGAGTCGAAAAATCGATAAATGTTTGCTGGAGACATCTTCAGTTCACGGGCGATATCGAAGACCGTTGTCTTCCTAAATCCAAGCTCTCCGAACAAGTGCTCGGCTACATCGATGATTCTTGTAGACATATCACGTTTTACGAGTGTCGCTGAGGCCATGTGCTACTCCTACCATTAAACGGCGATCATGGCGCAGATACCGTCATGGTGTAGCTTTTAAGTGCCATCAATTAGCTTGCTTTCAAAC
>NZ_FOSN01000034.1 GCF_900114285.1 Methylocapsa palsarum
AACTCCGCCGATCACAGGTTGCTCAACCCGCGCCACACGGCGTAAACTCCGCCGAGACTCTAATTACCGCCGGATGAAAGTTCAGTGGCAGGTCACATTCGCCAGCTGTCCGGTCGAAACGGAAAGTTCTTCCATAACCGCTCCCACCGTACCGGGTTCATGACCTATCTCTTTATTCGTCACTCCGATGGTCAACACATCTTGGTCCGGCGACGATGTAGGACGGAAAGATTCAGCTCCTGATCCAGAATCCGACGATTGGGCCGATCGTGTGCGCCCGCCCCAGCAACGCGCGTCAAGAAAATCTTAACGAAAAATTAAGGGCGGCATAAGTACGGCGCGCAGTGGCTGGCGCAGGATTGCGTCGCTGGAGCATCACTCCGGCGCAACAGTGCGACCCAGGCCGCGCGTGCGCGGATGCACCTTTCCCACGCCGGCCGCTTGCTATCGTGGCCGGTGTTATAGGCGCCGTGCATCGGCGCCGCATCCCCGGAGAATCAAATGCCCGATCAAATTCTCGTCGAACGCCGGCCGCTGCGCATTCCATCAACTGAGCTGCACACGGCGGCGGCCGGCCTTCAGAGGCTTGGCCTGCTGACGGACGCGGCGCCCGACCGCAATCGCGAACAGGCGATCCTCGCCGGCGTCCATAAACTCGGCGTTCAGTTTGGTTACGCCAGCGACCAGCTCACCGATCATTCCATCATAAGCGCGCTGATCGCGTTCCTGACGCATCGCTTCTGCGGAACACCGGACACGCCAGCGCAGACCAGCGGGATCCATGTCCTGACCTACGGCACGCCGATCGGAACCTGGACGCGCGGCAATCTGACGGTCAACATCAATCCGGCGGGGGTCAAGGGTCTCTCACCGGCGCAGGCGAGCAACATTATTTTTTCCGCCTACCAGCAATATCAGGCGGCGCAGCCGTTTTTCAGCTTCACTCCCGGCGGCGCTGGCAGCAACATCAATGTGCAGTTCGGCGGCACCAACCTCAACCCGACTCTTGGCCAGCCGGGCGGGCCGATCGGCATCGGCTTCGCGCCGCCCTCCGGAAATCTTTATTTTGATTCTGGCACGACATGGACCCCGGCCTTCCTCCTCGCGGTCGCCCTGCACGAGGCCGGGCATACGCTCGGGCTGTCGCATTCGACCAACTCCGCCTCGGTGATGTATCCCTTCGCGCCGACCCTTAACGCGCTCGATCCGGAAACCATCGAAGCGATCCAGAGCCTCTATGGCTGGCTGCCGCAGGTAAGGCTCGGCGATCGCGCCTCGACCGACGGCCCATCGCTCGCGTTTGTTATGGAGCCGTCCTTCACCGGCACGGGCTTTCAGCAGATGTTCATGGCGTGGACCGGATCGAAGGGCGATTCGGGGCTTTACTTCGCATCGAGCGGCGACGGCATTAACTGGACGCCGCAGCAGAAGATCCCCAATGTCGGATCCTCGAACGGTCCGTCGCTGACAACCTTTCATCCACCGTCTCGCGACGGCTTTCCGGCCGTAGGCCTGTTTATGGCATGGAAGGGCGTCGGCGACGATCACAATATCTACTGGTCGAGCAACACGAGCCTCGATGTCCAGGGATTTACGCCGCAGCAAAGTATCCCAGTCGGAACCTCTGCGCGGCCGGCGGTGATCGAATTCAACAACCAGATGGTTCTCGCCTGGAAAGGCGTGCCTGGCGATTCCGGCATCTATTGGTCAAAGCTTGGCGCCAACGGCCAGTGGTCGCCGCAGCAGCAGATCGCAGGCCGCGGCACGTCTGGCGCCCCGGCGCTCGTCGTCTACAACCTGCAGCTCCACATGTACTGGAAGGGTATCGACGGCGACAGCAATGTATATCACGCCATTCTGATCGATCCGGCCAACGGCATCTGGGGCCCGCAGGACAAGGTGTTTTTTGTAGACGCCGGCAATCTTAACTCGGGCGAGACACCGATCGACATCGGCACCAGCGCCGGTCCGTCGGCGACAGTGCGCGGCGGCGAACTCGTGCTCGCCTGGAAAGGCGTGCCGGGCGATCACGCCCTGTGGTTCTCGCGGTTCCAGAACGGCGCCTACTCGGGGCAGATCAGCGTTCCGAATGTCGGTAGCGAGGCGGGTCCGACCATCGCCAATCTGAATGGCCGCCTCGTCCTCGCCTGGCGCGGCATCAACGACGATCGCAACCTCTACGTCTCGACCCTTGGGTAAGGGTCGGGCCTCGTGCGCCGCGCCAATCTTGGCGCGGCGGCCGGACAGGCATGATGCGTTCGCAGCCGGTGACAGTCTGTGTGCGCATTTGATGACGCAACACCAGTCAGAGCTGTTGACATCAATTTCCATCGCCGTGCAGAAGTCCCCTGGCGAGTATTCTTTTCTTGCTTACGGTGACAGACAACAAACTGACTTCTTCCGGCACAGCCACGCCATAGGCAGAATGGCAGTTCACCGAATAGCAGTCCCAGGAGCGGACTGACTGAAACCCTCCCGCTTCAGCCGATCGAGCCATGACGCACCCCTCGGTCTGGAAAACAGTTTTCCACGAAATAATCGTCTAAAGGTAAAGCTCACGTTTCACGTGTCGCTGCCGAACATAGTAGAAATCTGGAAAGCCAAAATAGCTGGGAAGCCGCATTGGAACCTGCAGATGGCGGTGGCAATTCTCCGAAACGCTCGGCTCAAGCAGATGGATCAACGTGCGGTGGACGCGATGCTTTCAGCCGAGGATCGAATCACGAGGATCTCGCGCCTTCACCGCCGCTTTTACGACGTCTCCGCTTCAGGGGATGGCCTCGAGATGGTTCTGCGGGAAACGCTTGACGAGGTCTTTCGCGGTTTGCCTGTCGAAGTTCGTCTGCAAATCGATACGCAAGGGCCTCTTTCCGTGGATCAGCTGACGGCCATCACGCTTTTTGTCAATGAAGCCGCGACGAATGCGTTGAAACACGTTTTCTCAAAGGGCCTCGGCTCTCACTTTGAAGTCTCGTTGACGAAGCCGGAGGCCGCTCGGCTCCGTCTGACCATTCGGGACGACGGGCCGGGAATAGACCTCAAAAAGCCAGAGGGGTTCGCGCCAAGGGAAGAGGAGCGCACACGTTCTCTTGGGATGAGCATTATGCGGGCGTTCGCCACGCAGCTTGGCGGCTCATTGCAGATGGCCAACGCGCCCGGTGTCGTATTGACTGTCGAGTTCCCGCCGCCATAGGCGCAGAGTGAGCGCGGGGATCTGTGTTTGATGATGATGCCAAACCTGCGCGCCTCCAACGTCTGACGATAGGTTTGAAACTCAGAGTTCAATATTCGAATAACAGGCGCTCGTTGACAGCGGCCTCTGTGATATTCACGCGCCGTCGAACGCAGACGTCGTTCTTGGCCTTCAGATCCTCAATCTCGATCCAGGCGGCCGGGTTTCCGGTTGCGCCGGACTTCCGCAGACGCACGCCAACTCCACCGCCGTTCTCCGCTATGAACTCGACGTCAGCAGCTTCGAGGGCGGCGCGCGTCTTGATCCTCGGCTCCTTCAGCCCTGGATAGTGTCGGCGGACGCTCGGACAAAGCGCGCTGCGAGAGCGAGGGCATCGGCTTTGCGCGTCTCGTGAGACTTCGGGTGATCTCCGTCGGTTCGAACTGTGACTTCAACCATCAGCGTGCCTCCCCCAGCGTCCTGTTCACGCCAACTGATCCTAGCCCGCACGTGATCGTCATCGAGGGGAAGAAATTCGATTTCGACGCCCTAACTCACTTCGACTCCTCGCTTTTTTGATCGTGGCGCGCCGGTTCTTCAGCTTCGTGCGGTGTTTTTTTGGCGAATGCTTCCCGTAGCTGATTCATGCCTGGGCTCGGCGGGCCAGCCACAGGGATTTCGGCGATTGTTTCGTCCAATGCTCAATCCGTTCGGTGAGTTCCACTACGCTCTCCGACTTGGCTTTGAGTAGCCGGACGCCCCGGCCCTCGCCATTCTCCTCGACGAAGATCACGCCGGCAAATTCGAGGGCAGCGATCACGGCCCGGCGATTTGCCTGCGTCGCCGATTTGTCAGCCTCAAGTCTCTTGATCGTGCTGGGTGCGCAACCTTTTTAGCTCGTCGGATTTAATAACTTCATAGCCAGCGGCTTTAAGCGCTTTAAGCGCCTCTTTGATGGAGTGGCCTACCATGTTGATCCAGCAGATCGTTCTCGTTCCAGCAATTATCGCGATATACGCAGCGACGGGCGCATGGATATTCTCCTGCGACCCGATCGCGGAAGCCGTGGATGTTGTCCGAGGAGGGCTTCTGTACGGTTGGACCGGAGCACTCTTTATGTGCGAGCAGGCTTACGCTTTTCAGTAACGAGCAAGCGAACCTTCGCTCATTATCGTGGTTATGGCGCGGCTTCTTGGCGTTCAGCGCTTTGACGCCGTAATCCGGGCATCCTTGGCACCGGCATTTTCGCCTTCGGCTTTACAGCGCTCCGTCGGCGGGGATCCGCACACTTTGCCGATATTGCCCCAGCCGACGCATTTTCCGTCTGGGCCCCGATAGCCTGGGCCACCACGACAGCCACAACCTAAGCAAGCGAAGGCTCGCGTTAGTTCCTGCATTGCTACAAGACCCCGTCGCGCCGCAGGACGGCGTGCGGGAGCACCCTTAATGGCTGTACCGCCCCGCAGACCGTCCCAAATTGTTTGGTACTGAAATCGCATTAATTAAAGGCGAGGAAATTTTGACGGGCGGCATCAATTCACACTTTGCCTTTGGACGCGCTCCGCCACTATGCGCGCCCTTAAAGTCGACCAGCTTGCTTATTGTTGGCTACATCGGAGGTGGGTGTTTGGGGTATGGCCTTGGCTGGCTGATATGTCGCAAATGAAAAAGCGAATGCAATACCGAATAATGTTGCCCCGAAAATTGAGCCTTTCTGATAATCAGTCAGCATCCCTTGATCGCCTGTCCGAAAATATCTGTATTTGATCGGTTATTGTATCTGAATTGGAACTCGGCCACATAAAGATGCATGTACTTCCGGCTAACTTTGTGAAAACTTCCGACAATGCCGCGTTTGAAAATTGACCAAAAACCCTCGATGGTTTGAGTGTGGATAGAGCCGACAACGTATTGGCCTTTGGAATGATCGACAACGCCATGCGGATATTCTTTGCCAAGCTTTTTGTATCCGCCCCATTGGTCAGTGCAAAGCAGGCTGACCTTGTTGGAAACGGCTTCGTGAACAAAAGCTTCGAGCGTTGCGGACGTTACATTCTCGACAACGCGAGCGATGACGTTTCCTTTGCGCTTGACCGCGCCGACGACTGGCGTTTTTCCCGATCCTATGCCGCCGGTCCCGCCGCCCTTACCGCGTTTGTCGATATGCCGGTTCTTTGCGAGGCCACCGACAAATGTCTCGTCCACTTCGACAATGCCGCCAAGTTGCTTGACGTCTTCAACCAAGGCCGTCCTGATTTTGTGGCACATTTCCCAAGCAGTTTTATAAGAGCCGAAGCCCATGTAGCGCATGACTTGAAGGGCGCTGATGCCTTTCTTGCTAGTGAGCATCAAATGAATGACGCGATACCATTCGCGGAGCGGTTTGTTCGTGTTCTCGAAGATCGTTCCGGCAAGATGCGAGAAGCGGTAGCTGCTTGCAGGCGCGCACTGGTAGCATTGCCAGCTCCAAGGGCGCGTTGGGTTCTTATGGGGGTTCTCAGCGCCACAACGTGGGCAACGGACGCCATCGGGCCAGCGGCGCTCGACAAGATAAGCGCAACAAGCGTCTTCGTTCGGAAACATTTTCTCGAACTCAGAAACGCTCATTTGATGGACTGGCTTAGGCTGCTTCCCGGACATTTGGCCGTTCCTTCCGTCTATGGGAGGAAGGTCGCATGATTTTTACGTAAAGTCAAGTCCGGGATAATCGCCCTTATTTGAATAGCTGTTTGAGGTCCGCCATCGGCCGAAATAGCCTCATGGGCTGATCCGGAAGCGGTAGAAAACTTTCCCGCTCGTAGAAGCGGCGGGCATTCTCGTCCTTCGCATCGACGATCACTGCGAACGAGGCGATCTCGCTTTGCGCGGCTCGGTAGAGCGCGTCGGCTAGGAGGAAGCGGCCGTAACCCTTTCCCTGGTGTCGCCGATCCACCGCGAGGCGCCCCAAGAGCGTCGCCGGCACCAGCGGATATTTCGGCAGCTTTCGCACCGTTTGCTCCGGCAACTCGCCGAGCTGCACAGATGTCGAGGAGAGCGTGTAGTAGCCAGCGATCGTCCCATCCGGCTGAACCAGGACGAACGGCGCGGCCATATTCTTCCGCGCGTCCTGACCAGCCTGCGATCGAAAATATCGGTCCAACGGCTCGACGCCGCTCTCAAACCCCGACCGATCATGGTCTGAGCCGAGCGGCTCGACGCGAAGCTTTTCGTCTTCAGCCGCCACGCTTCAAACGCCGGCCTGCTCGCGATAGCGGCGGACCGTGTCGCGGAGACGGTCGTTTACCGGCTGGGGATTTAGCAGCGCATCAACGAAGGCCTCGCTGTCGCGAACCGACAACGCAAGCTGTTGATGCTCTTCGATTGCGCGCCGAGCGGCGTCCTGCACGCTCGTCAGCACAAAATCGGTTAGGCTCCGGCCCTGCAGGGCAGCGGCCCGCTCGATCAGACTCTTCTGCTCTGCGGTGACACGGGCCTCCAAGCGCTCCGCTCGGGTGCGCCCACTGGCCGGTTTCGATGCTGTACTGGGCATGGCTTTTCTCCTCGTCCAATGTACGGCCAATAACCGGCCACTTCAAGTGGGCTGGGCCCTTGAGTCGGATCATCCTTGACTCTTCGGCCTAACATGGAGAACAAATAAGGAACATGATCTCTCACCGTGCCCAGGAGGACACCATACGCTGTGCGGCCCCCGTCCGCCCTTGAGTCTTTGCGTGTCCAGGTTCGGCAAATCGAAGGCCGGCACCGGCGCGCCACAACGGTGTTGCCCTTCGGTCTCGCCGCAGTGGACTCACGACTGCCAAGCGGCGGACTCCCGTGCGGGGCGCTGCATGAGGTCGCCGGTGGGGGAAACGGCGCGCTCGACGGCGCCGCCGCCGCGCTCTTCACCGCGGGGATCGCCGCGCGCACACGCGGCAAAGTGCTCTGGTGTGTCACCCGCCCAGACCTATTCGCCCCAGCGCTCTCACAAGCCGGCCTGAAATCCGACCGCGTCATCTATCTCGAAGGCGGCGACGACAAGACCGTCCTCGCTTGCTTTGAAGAGGGGCTTCGGCACGCCGGCCTGGGCGCCGTGGTGGCCGAAGTCGCCCGCCTGCCGATGACCGCTTCGAGGCGGCTTCAGCTCGCTGCCGAAGGATCGGGGACCCTCGGTATCGCGCTCCGGCGCTGGCGCCGGCAAACCGAGGCGTCTGATTTCGGGCAACCAACGGCCGCCACCTCGCGCTGGCGCGTCTCGGCGCTGCCTTCCACACCACTCCCCGTTCCGGGGGTCGGCCGGCCGCGCTGGCTGATCGAGCTGATCCGTTGCCGCGCCGGTGAGAGCGCCGATTTTGAATTGGAGGCGTGCGATGACACGGGTCATCTCCGTCTTCCTGCCGACCTTGTCCACGGACCGGGTCAGGCGGAAGACGGGCGACGCAGCGCCTCCGCCTGAGGCTCCGCTCATCTTGGTGGGCCGGGACGGGAGACGGCGGGTGGTGCTGGCGGCGGACGCCGCCGCCCAGGCCGCAGGCCTGCGCGTCGGCATGCCCGCCACCAAGGCTCAGGCGCTGGTGCAGGGGCTGGTGATCCAGGACGCTGATCCAGCCGCCGACGCCGAGGCGCTGGAGCGGCTGGCGCTGTGGATGCTGCAGCGGTTCGCGCCGATCGTCGCCGCCGACCCGCCGGACGGGATCATCATCGACTCTACTGGCGCCGATCATCTGCATGGCGGCGAGGCCGCCCTGCTCGCGACTCTAGTCGACAAGCTCGCCGGCGTCGGCCTTCGCGCCCGCGCCGCCATCGCCGACTCCTGGGGCGCGGCCCACGCCTTGGCGCGCTTCAGCGCCCAGCCGGGCTACATTTCCGAGCGGGGGAAGGCCGCGGCCGATGTCCGCCGCTTGCCGATCATCGCCCTGCGGCTCGCGCCCGATCTGGTCGATGGTCTCCGCGTGCTCGGCTTCGACCGCGTCGGCGACCTGTTGGCGCAGCCACGCGCGCCGCTTGCGTTACGCTTCGGTCCCGAGCTGGGTCGCCGCCTCGATCAGGCCACCGGCCGGATTGCCGAGCCGATCGAACCTATCCGCCCCGAAGCGCTGATCGAGATCCGCCGCGCCTTCGCTGAACCGATCGGCGCAGCGGAGACCATCGCGCGCTATATCGGCAAGCTCGCGGCCCAGCTCTGCGACGCCTTGGAGCAGAAGGGCCTCGGCGCGCGGCGGCTCGATCTCATTTGCCATCGCGTCGACAATCAGGCCCAGGCCGTGCGCGTCGGGACCGGCCTGCCGCTGCGCGACGCGAAGCGCATGACGCGGATGCTCAGCGACAAGATCGAGACCATCGATCCCGGCTTCGGCATCGAGATCATGACACTCACCGCCACCGTGGCGGAGCCGCTGGCGCCCAAGCAGGCGGTCTCGAGCCTGGTCGAGGAGCCGGAGCCCGACGTCTCCGGCCTGATCGATCTCCTCGCCAACAGGGTCGGCGAGAAGAACCTCTATCGCATGGCGCCGGTGCCGAGCGACGTGCCCGAGCGGTCGGTGCGCCACATCCCGGCGCTGGCGCCGGAGACCGGCGCGGAGTGGCCCGGCCATTGGCCCCGGCCATCGCGGTTGCTCGCCCATCCGGAGCCGATCGACACCGTCGCGCTGCTGCCGGACCATCCGCCCGCGTCCTTCACCTGGCGCGGCGTGCGCCGACGGGTGAAGCGCGCCGATGGGCCCGAGCGTGTCTTCGGCGAGTGGTGGAAGCGCGATCCCGAACTCGACGCCGTGCGTGACTATTTCCGGGTCGAGGACGACGCCGGCGAACGCTACTGGGTGTTCCGCGCCGGCGACGGCGAGGACCCGCTGACCGGCTCGCAACGCTGGTTCCTGCATGGGATCTTCGGATGAACGGCCCGCGCTACGCCGAGCTGCAGGTGACCTCGCATTTCAGCTTCCTGCGCGGCGCGTCGTCCTGCGAGGAGCTGTTCGCCACGGCCGCCATGATGGGCATCGAGGCGCTGGCCATCGTCGACCGCAATTCGCTCGCCGGCGTCGTGCGCGCCCGCGAGGCCGCCAAGACCACCGGCGTGCGCCTGGTGGTCGGCTGCCGGCTCGATCTCAGCGACGGCCTGTCCGTGCTGGTCTATCCGACCGACCGGCCTGCTTACTCGCGGCTGTGTCGGCTGCTCTCGCTGGGCAAGAAGCGCGGCGGCAAGGCCAAATGCGATCTCGTTTGGGATGACCTCGTTGCCTACGGCGAGGGCCTGATCGTCGTGCTTGTCCCGGACGACGCCGACGAGGAGTGTGGCTTGCGCCTGCGGCGCGTGCGCGAGGCCTTTGGCGACCGTGCCTACATGGCGCTCTCGTTGCGCCGGCGGCCCAACGATCAGCTCCGCCTGTTCCAGTTGTCCAACCTCGCCATTTCGATGCGCGTGCCGGCCGTCGTGACCAACGACGTGCTGTTCCACGAGCCTGGCCGACGCATCTTGCAGGATGTCGTGACGTGCATCCGCCACAACGTCACCATTGACGAACTCGGCGGCCGCCGCGAGCGCCATGCAGATCGCTATCTGAAGCCGCCCGAGCAAATGCACCGCCTGTTCGCGCGCTATCCCGAGGCGCTGGCCCGCGCGGTCGAGCTCGTCGAGCGCTGTCGCTTCTCGCTCGACGAGCTAGCGTATCAGTATCCGGAGGAGCGCGCCGACCCTTCGCTGACGCCGCAGCAGACGCTGGAAATGCTCACCTGGGAGGGCGCCGCCTGGCGCTATCCGGAGGGTCTGCCCGATGAGGTGGTGCAGACGCTGCGCCACGAGCTGGGACTGATCGAGAAGCTCGGCTACGCGCCCTATTTCCTGACGGTGAACAGCATCGTCCGCTTCGCCCGCTCGAAGGACATTCTCTGCCAGGGCCGCGGCAGCGCCGCCAACTCTGCCGTCTGTTACGTGCTTGGTATCACCTCCATCGATCCCGCGAGAAACGACCTCCTGTTCGAGCGCTTCGTGTCGGAGGAACGGCGCGAGCCGCCGGACATCGACGTGGATTTCGAGCACGAGCGGCGCGAGAGCGTCATGCAGTGGATCTTCGACCAGTACGGCCGCGACCATGCCGCGCTCTGCTCGACCGTGATCCGCTATCGCACCAAGGGCGCGATCCGGGATGTCGGCAAGGCGCTCGGCTTGACCGAGGACCTGATCAAGATGCTGTCGTCCCAGGTCTGGGGCTGGTCTAAGGAGGGCGTCGAGGACAAGCATGTCGAGGCGCTGAATCTCAACCTCTCCGACCGCCGCCTCCGCCTGGCGCTCAACCTCGCCCGCCAGCTCATGGGCGCGCCGCGCCATCTCAGCCAGCATCCGGGCGGCTTCGTCCTGACCCACGACCGGCTCGACGACCTCGTGCCGATCGAGCCCGCCGCCATGGTCAACCGCCAGGTGATCGAATGGGACAAGGACGACATCGACGCGCTGCACTTCATGAAAGTCGATGTGCTCGCCCTTGGCATGCTGACCTGCATGAAGAAGGGGTTCGACCTGCTGGCCGCGCACAAGGGCGTCAATCTCAATCTCGCGACGATCCCGGCGGAAGACCCACGCACTTACGCGATGATCCGCAAGGCCGACACGCTCGGGACATTTCAGATCGAAAGCCGTGCGCAGATGTCGATGCTTCCCCGCATCAAACCCCGGACCTTCTACGACCTGGTGGTCGAGGTGGCGATCGTCCGGCCGGGCCCGATCCAGGGCGACATGGTGCATCCCTATCTGCGACGGCGCGAGGGGCTGGAGCCCGTCATCTATCCCAAGCCCGAGCTGGAGCAGGTGCTCGGGAAGACGCTGGGCGTGCCGCTCTTTCAGGAGCAAGCGATGCGGGTCGCCATCGTCTGCGCAGGCTTTACGCCGGGCGAGGCCGATCAGCTCCGCAAGAGCATGGCGACCTTCAAGTTCACCGGCGGCGTCTCCGCGTTCCGCGAGAAGCTCGTCACCGGCATGGTCGCCAATGGCTATGAGCAGGAATTCGCCGAGCAGACCTTCAGGCAGCTTGAGGGTTTTGGCAGCTACGGATTTCCAGAAAGCCACGCAGCCTCTTTTGCGCTGATCGCCTATGCCTCGGCCTGGGTGAAGTGCTGGCATCCCGATGTCTTCTGCGCGGCGCTCTTGAACGCGCAACCCATGGGCTTCTATGCGCCCGCGCAGATCGTACGCGACGCCCAGGCCCACGGCGTCGTGGTGCGGCCGGTCTGCATCAACGCCTCGCGCTGGGACTGCACGCTGGAGCCAGCGGGCGACGAGGGGCGGTTCGCGGTACGACTCGGCATGCGCATGGTGAAGGGCCTCGCCAATGCCCATGGCGCCGCCATCGTCGGCGCCCGGGCTGACCGACCCTATCTCTCGCTCGACGATCTCTGGCGACGCGCCGGCGTGCCCTCTGCCTCGCTCGTCCAACTCGCCGAGGCCGACGCGTTCCGACCGGCGATGGGGCTCGCCCGGCGCGAAGCGCTCTGGGCGATCAAGGCGCTGCGGGACGAGCGGCTCCCGCTGTTCGCGGCTGCTACGGCGCGCGAGAAGGAACCCGTGCCGGAGGTCGACGAGCCCGCCGTAGCCCTTCGGCCGATGACGGCCGGCAGCGAGGTGGTCGAGGATTACGGCCATGTCGGGCTGACGCTGCGCCGCCATCCTATCTCATTCCTGCGCGACGACCTCACCGCGCGCCGTGTCGTCACCTGCGCCGAGGCCATGCAGGCCCGCGATGGCCGCTGGCTCGAAGCGGCCGGCCTCGTGCTCGTCCGCCAGCGGCCAGGCAGCGCCAAGGGCGTCATGTTCATCACCTTGGAAGACGAAACGGGCATCGCCAACCTCGTAGTCTGGCCGCAAGTGTTCGAGAAATTCCGCCGCGTGGTGATGGGGGCCAGCATGATGGCCGTCCGCAGTCGCATTCAGCGCGAGGGCGAGGTGGTTCATCTGGTCGCGCACAAGCTCACCGACCTCTCGGCCGAGCTTGCCACGGTGGGCGAACGAGATGCCGCCTTCCCACTGCCGCACGGCCGAGGCGACCAAGTCACCCATGCCGGCGGCGGGCCCGATCCGCGCGAGCTGCCGCCCAAGGGGCTGCGCACCCGCGACATCTATATTCCCGACCTTCACATCGACACGATCAAAGTGAAGAGCCGGAACTTCCACTGATCTCTCTAGCAGCCGACAAATGTCTCAAAGCTCAGCCATACGCTATATTTCATCGCCACGCGGGAATACGGGAGCCAGACCTATGTCCACCATCACGCTGTCGGCCACGCCCAAGGGCAACGGCTATCAGGCCACCGTGAGCTTTCCGAACGGAGTGGCGATGAGTTCCGCCGAAACCTACCCGACGATTGCCGAGGCGCTGACCGCCGCCGCTTTGAAAATGCTCGATATGCCCGACCGCCTGGAAGCCCTCGACAGGACCGAGGAGGCGTCAGGCGATCATGGAAGAAGGTAAGCCCGGCGCGGTCG
This sequence comes from Methylocapsa palsarum, assembly GCF_900114285.1. Classification (GTDB taxonomy): domain Bacteria; phylum Pseudomonadota; class Alphaproteobacteria; order Rhizobiales; family Beijerinckiaceae; genus Methylocapsa; species Methylocapsa palsarum. The sequence continues at coordinate 12,621 of NZ_FOSN01000034.1, forward strand.
CCAAGGTCATTCGCCGCAATCCCAAATCCGGCCAGCGCGAATTCGGCGATCTGGTCTGGGGCCTGCTTCCGTACAAAACCGAGCGGCCGACGACGGCCGTGCGGCCGATTCATGCCAGGGCGGAGACGGTTCAGGAATTGCCGATGTTCGCCGACGCCTTTCGAAGCCGGCGGGCGATCGTGCCGGCGACAGAATACTACGTCAGAACCGAGACGGACGGCCGCGCGCAGCGCTACGTGGTGACCCGCGCCGATGGCAAGCCCATGGCCTGGGCGGGATTGTGGGAGTCCTTCGTCTGGCCGGGTGATCGCGTGGAGCGCAGCTATTGCGTGATCACGGTCGAAGCCAACGCGACCATCGCCCCGTACCATGACCGCATGCCCTTAATCCTCAAGCCCGAGGATTGGCCGGTCTGGCTGGGCGAAGCGCCGGGCGATCCGGCAATCCTCCTGCGCATGGTGGACCCGGACGTGATACGTTGCGAGCCCGTCGCCCAACGACGCGGGAACCGATAAACCTTGTGCTGGTGTGGACGGCCTCTCATCCCCACGGCTCTATGGCGCTCTCTGCGTCACAGTCAGATTAGAGGAGAGTCCAAATGAATATTCCCGTTCGCATCGGCATGGATACTTCCAAGTCGGTGTTCCAGCTCCATGGCGTTGACGAGAATGAGGTCGTGGTTGTCCGCCGTCAATTTCGGCGAGCCGAGATGATCCGCTACTTCGAGCGGCTTCCGCCGGTTCTCATCGCCATCGAGTCCTGCGGCAGCTCGCACCATTGGGCACGCCTCTTGCGGTCGTTCGGACACGAGGTAAAGCTGATCCCGCCTCAGTATGTGAAGCCTTACGTGAAGCGCGGGAAGAACGACGCTGCGGACGCCGAGGCGCTTTGTGAGGCGGTCACAAGGCCGAGCATGCGGTTCGTCCCGGTGAAATCGAAGGAGCGGCAAGCAGCCTGCATGTTGATGACTGTGCGGGAGCGCCTGGTCAGCGTGAAGTCGCAGCTCTCGAACGCATTCAGGAGTTATGCGGCTGAGTTTGGCATCATCGGCCCGGCCGGCCGGCAGAACGTCAACTCGCTCATCAAGCGGGTGCTCGACGATGACACCCTGCCGGATATGGCGCGGGATCTCTTCCGCCTCCAGGCTGCCGAGTACGCCGCGATCGAGACGCGCCTGGAGGAGATCGAGGCCAAACTGATGAAATGGCACCGCGAGGACGATGTCAGCCGGCGTATCGCCACGATTCCCGGCGTCGGGCCGATTGGATCGACCATGCTGAGCATGAAAGCGCCGCCGCCGGAGACGTTCAGATCAGGCCGCGACTTCGCGGCGTGGCCGGGGCTTACGCCCAAGGATCATTCGACTGGCGGCCGACAAAGACACGGCGGCATCACAAAGGCTGGAGACTCGGCGCTCCGATCGACGCTGATAGTTGGCGCTACCGCGTTGCTAAGGCACGTACGAAAAGGTCGCCATAAGCCCACGCCCTGGCTCGCGGCGCTGTTGGAGCGAAAGCCACCGAAGCTGGTCGCGGTGGCCTTGGCGAACAAGTTCGCCCGAATCGCCTGGCGCTTGATGGTGTCGGGCGGCGTCTACAACCGGCCGATAGCCGCCATGCCCACCTGATCCGAAATCGGCACGCCGGCGAGCAAGATTGCTCGGCGGATAGCCCACAAACTTGCAGGACGCAGTAGATGGAAGGACCGATCGGTCGATACGCGCGAGCTTCCGAAGATTACACTGGCAGCCTCAATGTCGCCCATGTGCTTGGAGCGCGCGTAGCGAACACCATCTCGGCCAGCGGGCTTTGTCCGCGCAAACAGGCCGGACATCTGATAGCAAGCGATCGGGTCAGAACTCTGCTACCATCCTGACAAGTGGGGGGCCGTCCACATCTGCAATCTCTACACCGTCAAGAGCAACCTTCAGGATCTCGCCGATCATTTCGGCGTCTCGACGGCGCTCGCATCGAACGCCGGTGAAGAGGTTTACCCGGGCACATCCGGCATGGTGATGCGCGAACGCGATGGCGCTCGCATTCTACAGTCGATGACCTGGGGCTTTCCCGTCCGCCTCAAGACGATGAAGCCGGGATCGAAACCCATCCCCGTGAACAACATCGCCGACCTCGCCAAGGGCTTCTGGGTCGGTCTCGCGCGCAAGTCCGAATGGCGCTGCATCATCCCCGTGACGGGCTTCGCCGAAGCGGAGGGCGCGAAGGGTTCGAAGACCCGCACCTGGTTCAACGTCAAAGACCAGCCGATCTTCGGCTGGGGCGGATTGTGGCGCGACAGCGAGGAATGGGGTCCGGTCTATTCGGGCGCGATGACCGATTGCAACGAGGCGATCAGGCCCATCCACGACCGCATGCCGGTGCTCTTGCTGCCACATGAATACGATCAGTGGCTCCGCGGCACGTTCGATGACGTGATGGGCTTTCAGAAGCGATGCTTTCCCGACAACATGATTGAAATGACTCGGACAAGCGAGCCTTGGGTCAAACGCAAGGCGGCTCCCAGCCAGGGCGCTCTGATCTAGGAGGGGAATGCCTTCCCCCTCCGCGTCGAAATCCAGGGAATCAGTGCGGCAATTGGCTCGACCGCGCGATCCGCGAGGTGGCGTTCATTTTTTTCATCAGGAAATGAGTGGACTTCCGCGCCGAAGAGAGCGTGACTGTGGTCATGCCGGGGTAAGGCCTGTCGCCCCCTCTCCTGGATCCCGCCCTATTGGCCCGCTGCCGTTGTGGGGCTTCGGTCGTGACGGCGCATGGCGCCGCCGCAACCGAAAAGGATCTCAAAATGTCGCACAGCAAAACCGTGAAAAAAACTGAGCCGCCGCACGCGAGAGGCCGCGCCGACGGACCTACGCAACCAGACTTCATTTCGGCGGCGTCAGCCCGCGCGCAGACCAAGCAGGAGGTCGTGCTCATTCTGCTCAGACAGCCAAGGGGCGCGACGATCGCCGCCATCATCAAGACGACCGGATGGCAAAAACACTCGGTCCGCGGCTTCCTCTCGGCGGTGGTGCGCAAGAAGCTTGGCTTGACGCTGATCTCCGACAAGGTGGGGGACGAACGGATCTATCGCATTGAGGACCCACAGCCGCCGAAGGTCAAGCGCAAGACTTCCGCCAGGGCCGCCGCCTCGCCATGACGCCGCCAGACCCGGCCGCGATCGAGGCCGAGATCGAGCGGATCCGCTCGCTCGGCCTTGAGGACCTGAGGCGCGAATGGCGGCGGCTCTATCGCAGCGAGGCGCCGCGGATCAGCCGCGATCTTCTTGTCCTGGCCCTTGGATACAGACTTCAGGAAATGGAGCA
>NZ_FOSN01000025.1 GCF_900114285.1 Methylocapsa palsarum
TCTTTCGTCATCCCCATTTTCATGGCGATCGCGTCGGCGGTGCGAAACCCGATGCCTTTGATGTCGCGGGCGAGCCGGTAGGGATCCTCGGTCATTACGCCGATGGCGTCATGCCCGTAGGTCTTGAAGATGCGCACCGCCCGGGACGTCCCAACGCCATGGGAATGCAGAAAAATCATAATATCGCGCACAGCCTTTTGTTCGGCCCAGCCCGCGGCGATCTTGCCGGCGCGGAATTCGCCGATCCCGGGGACCTCGCGCAACTTCTCGGGCGCGGCCTCGATGATCTCGAAAGTCGCTTCTCCAAACGCGCCGACGATTCGTTTGGCGAGGACGGGACCGATGCCGCGCACCATCCCCGAGCCGAGGTATTTCTCGATGCCCTCCGCCGTCGTCGGTGGGGTCGTCTTCAGCGTGTCGGCCTTGAATTGCAGGCCATGGGTACGGTCGGTGAGCCAGACGCCGACGGCGTGGATGAATTCGCCGGCGGAGATAAAGGCGGCGTGTCCGACCAGCGTGACGAGATCGCGCCGCCCGCGCGCCTTCACCTTGAGGACGGCGAATCCATTCTCCTCATTGTGAAACGTCACCCGCTCGACAGTGCCGGCGAGGGTTTCACGCGAAGGATTGGTGTGAGCGGGCTTCAAAGGATCATATCTTTGCAAGGTACGGGCGGGACGATAATATCAAACGCCGCCTCTGACCTGCTTGCAACACCAAGCTGTGGCGATCGGGCGCAACCCGTACGCATGGTTGAGAGCTTTCGCCCCCGCCAGGCCGTCGCGTAGTCCAAGCTGCCGCCGCTGGTGGATGCGCAAAAACTTTGACCGTCGGTGAGAGAATCGTCGGATGCGTGAAATCGGTAATCATGCTTGTGGGGGTCAGCGGTGGTTCTACCCAGAGGCGCGAAGTTGACGCCAGTGTGCCCTGAAGCAGACTTGAAGAATGCCTGCATCGAATAAATGAAACTCCACACTTTGATCGGTCTGCGTGGCGAATAACATTGTATTTGACCGCTACAGAATCGAAGATCCTATTGTGAGACACATGCGCTCTGCGGTAGAAAGCGTAAACGGGGTGCGAATCAGTTCGCTGATTTGAGTGACGCGGACCCGTTTTCGAAGGTTTCTGGATTGGCCGATTGGATGTTTCGGACTTTCTCCAAGGACCACAGGCCGCGTCTTTCCCCCACATAAGGAACAAATCGATGCAAACTTCCCTCGAACGGATTCACGAGAAGATCGCCGATCTGGAGACGAAAATCAGCCACCTGCGGATCGCTGAACGTGAGCTCCTGGCGCTCGACAAGGTTGCAGCGCGGCAAACAAAGGTAGCGCCATCCCCCGCGCCGAAGGCAAAGCAAAAGCCTGGGCCAAAACACGCAAGTCGCAAACTTCAAACAAGCAAGCCATTGGCGAGCAAGGCGGCGGAGCCCCGTCAATCACTCGCCGCGGCGATCAGCGAAGTTCTTGACCAGCACGGCGCTCTTTCGGCTGCTGAGCTTTCCGAGCGCATCAATGCCGCGGGCCGCGAGGTTAACAATCGGGCCGTGTCCTTCGCGCTTCAGGGGTTGAAAAAGCGAGGTCTCGCCAAGACCAAGGACGGCAAGTGGTCAGCCGGCAAAACACGGGGCCGCCGTGCAGCCTCGCCGTCCGGCGTCAGCTTGGTACAAAGCGAAGCGGCCGAGTAGCAGGTAGAAGTGTCGCCTGCGTCCTATTTTTAGTGCGGGAAGGATGTTCTCGCGGGGCGCCGGCCGCTTTATCTGGGATGCCTTGTGGCCGGACCCGCCATTTCGGATTGTCATTTCAGGATCATTCGCGCCGCCTGTCGAGTGAGGCGAGGTGCCGCCTAACGGACCAACGCGGGCCAGCATGACGATCGAGGCGCGCCAAAAATTTGGCTGGCGGATCGCCAAAGACCTGAAAGAGAAAATCGGAGTGCGGCGGCCTTGCGAGGGGGGCTCTGGGAGCGCGGTTTACCTTGCGATCTCAGCCAAAGTTCTCGCCTGCAAGCGTTTACGCAAGACATATTTTCGCGGGTTTTGCGCCGCGTGCTTGCTTGTAGAGTCAATGATAGTATCGATCGATAGGATGCGGACGAATCGGTCGGAGTTCGCGCCAGCTGTGGGGCGCCAGGGCGCCAATTGATTTCCCTGCGATAACACCCGCCAGGACGTGAAAGCCATGCCGCGAGCCATAACCCCGATCAAAGCAGTGAAGCCAGCCCTCAAGGGACGCAAGCAGACAGGTTCAGCGCCGGCTCGCGCCCCCGTGCCGAAAGGAAAGAGCAGCCGGCCAGGCCCTGGCGCGAAACCCGCCAGCCCATCCAAGGCAGCCGCGTCCACCTCGGCCCCTCTCGGTCAAGTGAGCAAAGGCGACTTACGCGTCCAGATAGAAAAGCTGGAACAGGTCAATGCGAAGCTTCGCTCCAAGAACCGAGAGGCCGCGCGGGAGGCAAAACTCTCTGCCAACCGCATTGCGGAATTGGAACAACAGGTGGCCGAGCTCGGAAGACGGCTGAAGCCAAAGGCCGCGCCAGTTGGACTCCCTGCCAAGCCGTCAAAGACGAAAAATTCTAAACAGCGGGACCTCGCCGCCGCCGGGCGAGGCGCACCTTCTGGCTCCAGTAGTGCGGCGACCACATTACCGGAGCAAGCCGCTGAGACGGCGGGCGGCGACGAAGCGGGAGCTTCATGACGCGCACAAGGGGAGCGTGAAGGAAGCCCCTTCTGGAAAAGAGTGCGCCTCGAATTCTCGTTCATGCCGAGCCGGATTCGACGCACTCAGCTTTTTCGCTTTTTGTCCCATGCAAAAAAAGATTGTGGGACAATCACTCGCAGCGGTGGCGGTAGAGCTGGCGGAACTCTAATCTCACAGCATGCCGCGCCTATTACGAAAAGATTCGCCCCGCAGTTCCGACGTCTCTCATTTCGACGTTTCTCACGGGGGCGAGACCTATCGGATCCAGATCAAACGAAGCGCTGCCGCGCGCCGATTTATATTGAGGGTTCGGGCCGCGACGCAGGATGCCGTCCTGACGATTCCGGCGCGCGCAAAACTCATCGACGCAAAACTCTTCGCCGAAAGGCAGGCACCCTGGATCAGCTCCCGGCTTCGCCAGTTGCCGCAGAGACTTCACATGGGGCCAGGAGAATTGGCGCCGCTGCGCGGCGTTCCGCACCGGATCGACCATCGACCCGCGAAGCGGAGCGTTGTCTGGGTCCAAACCGTGGAGGAATCCTTTGGGTCCAGCGCAGAGCCGCTGATTTGCGTGAGCTCCGAGGCGTGCTTTGTACCGCGGCGGGTCCGCGATTTTCTCATGCGGGAGGCGAGGCGCGACCTTGAGGCCGCCGTCGCGCGCCATGCGGCTCAACTTGGCGTCCGCGTCCGTAAAATCACCCTGCGCGACACCACAAGCCGGTGGGGATCGTGCACGTCATCTGGGGCGCTTAACTTCTCCTGGCGCCTCATCATGGCACCGCCTTTCGTGCTGGATTACCTAGCGGCGCATGAGGTCGCGCACCTCGTGCATATGAACCATTCGTCAGCGTTCTGGAACGCCGTGCGCGGACTTTGCAAAGACGTGTCGGCCGCCGAATCTTGGCTGAAGACGCATGGAGAGAACTTGCATTGGATCGGCCCCAGGATGAACGAGCCGGCCGGCGCGGCTGCTTCCCCGGAAGCCGCGACTGGCAATGGCTCTGTCCCGTACTCTATGCCGTCGCCGCTGACGCACACGCCGGGAACGTGTCGTTGAGCGCGGTAGACGTGCGCCCGTCGACGCTGAGGAAGCGGGACGGATCGCAGAGGCAGTCCTTTCGTTCGCCAATCGCACGACCGATTTGGTGAGAAGCATTCTCACCTTGATCGCGGCGCCGCAAAATCCCAACCTCGTTGGGACAGGCCGTGACCCTTGGTGAAGCGGCTAAATCAGGCCGACCTTAGAAATAGTGTGCGAGACTGATGGCGTCAGTTCGCAAGTGGCAGTTCAAGACGAAACTTCGCGCCAATGCCTATGGCTGGCGCGGGTCGAGTCTCGCCATCGGCCGGCTCAAGGAAGCTGCCGTCGAGATCAGGTCCGTGGCGAAATCCGATCCTATCGCGGCGGGAGAGGGCGTCGTGTCGTTGATGGAGCGCATCTGGCCGGCGTTCCAGGGCATTGACACCTCATCAGGCTCCCTTGGCGCCGCGGTCTTTCGCACGCTCACCGAGTTAATCCCGATCCTGACCCTCGCGCCGGCGGACCACGCGACCAGAAGAAAGTGGCTCGAGAGATTGTTCGAGGCTGTGCAAAACGATGGCGTCGAATGTCTGGCGCCGCTCGAAGATCGCTGGGGCGAGATCGCCCAATATCCAGACCTGATCAACGAATATGCAGACCGAATGATCGAAATGGTGCGGCGCGCCTGGGCCGACCATCAAACCTTCCATCATGTAATTGGAGCATCCATCTGCTTGTCGTGTCTGCTCGAAGGCGGCCGTTACGACGAACTTCAGGAACTGCTGGCGACGCGACGGACGAAGTTTTGGTCCTGGAGCAGGTTCGGCGCCGAAGCTTTGGTTCGCCAGGGATTGTGGGAAGCCGCGATCGCGTATGCCGAGGACGCCCGCAGCCGCACAAATCCCGGCGTCTCCGAAATGTCCATCGACCGGTTTTGTGAGAAACTATTGATCGACCACGGTCGCTCGGACCAGGCCTATCGACGTTATGGCCTGCGTGCGGCTAGCGGCGCGACGAACCTATCGGTCTACCGCTCTCTGGTCCGCACATATCCCGACCGTGACAGCCGCCGGATGCTCCTGGATCTGATGGAAACCCGGGGCGACAAGGGCAAATGGTTTGCGGCCGCGAAGGATTCCGGATTTTTCGACATCGCTGTCGAGTGTGCCGCCACCCACGGCGCAGACCCGTCGACGCTGGTGCGGGCAGCCCGGGATTTCTGCGGCAAGGAGCCCAAATTCGCCGCCACCGTCGCGCTGCTCGCTCTCTCGAGCCTGCTCGCTGGTGGGGGCTATGACCCGAGCGTGGCGGAAGTCGACGACGCCGTGAAGCACCTTCTCGCGGCTTCGCGCCAGATCGGATCGGTCGAATGGGCCTTGCGAGAACTCTCCAAGTTGAGGGAGCGGCAATGCGCGCCAGGCCGAGTACTGTTTCAGCATGCCATCCAGGCCGCGCTCTCGCGCTGGCATCCTGTTGAGCCCAGCGTTTAGCAACCATGGGCAACCCGCTTCATCCTGATCGTCAGGGCAAACGATGCCGGGGCGAGCTACCGGTCGGCGATCTTCTATACGAGCGAGGATCAGAAGCGGGTCGCAGAGGACACCATCGGCGATGCGAACCGGCCTTTGGCCCGGCAAAGTCGTGACCGACGTAACGCCCGCTGGCGACTTCTGTGAAGCCGAGCCTGAGCACCAGGATTACCTGGAGCGTTATCCTAATGGCTATACCTGCCGTTTTCCGCGGCCGAACTGGAAGCTTCCCCCGGCAAGGACCAACTCGCTGGCGCACCGCGTCGCCCATCTGATCATCAGCGGCGCCGATCCGCGTCGTATCCTGCTGATGACTTTTTCCCACCGGGCGGCGGCCGAGATGAGCCGCCGGGTCGAGCCCACTGCGGCGGCGCGCCATCAGCCATCCTTCGAATCTTCTGAGCCGCCTGAAGTCTTCCTATCAGCGAACGGCGCGCCTGTGCGTCTCGAGGCGTGGGTCGAAGAGAGCCGCGCAAGCAGGTCCTTGCACCTCAGCTCTCGGCAGGCGACAAGTTGCGATGCGAATCGGCCCCCGGAGCAAACAATGACGGTGCTGCGGCTGCTCTTCGAGCGCCTGCTCGTTTTCGGCTTGGGCGTATTAACCGTCTGGGTCATCGCGTTTGTCGTGTTCCATTCGGCTGATAGGCGTCTGCCGTTGGCGCTGGCGTTGGCGGTCACCTACTCCCTCGCCGCTTACGTGATACTCCCGCGCGCGATCCGGCTCGGCCTGCGCATCCTGCACCGCGGCCACGTTCCGAGCTACACGACGACGGGAGACGGCCTGCCGGGCGATCCGGTCAACCTTACGCTGATCGGAACGCGGGATCAGCTCAGACGCGCCTTCGCAGCCGCCGGCTGGCACGAGGCCGACGCCCTGAGCCTGCGCAGCTCTTGGCGGATGGTCGCCGCCTTCGTGCTGAACAGGCCCTATCCGACCGCGCCGTTCAGCACGCTCTATCTCTTCGGCCGCGGCCAGGACATCGGCTTCCAGCGGCCGATCGGCGGCAGCCCGCGCAAGCGCAATCACGTCCGGTTTTGGGCGATCTCCATTGAACGCGCAGAGGCCGAACTCAACACGCCCGAGTTCTGGCGCAACGCCGCGCCGCCGCAGGACCGCGAGCCTCTGATCTGGGTCGGCGCGGGAACGCGGGATACGGGCCTGTCCCTCACGCGCCTGACCTTCCAGGTCACCCATGCGACCGACGCCGACACCAATGCCGAACGCGACTTCATCGTTGGCGAACTCGAGGGGTGCGGCGTGATCGCGAATGTCCGCGCCCACCTTCCCGGCGAGCGCCTCGTGATCGGAAAGGTGAACCGCTACGTCACGGACGGCCGGGTGACCGTGGCCGACCTGAATTTGGATTAATTCAATCTCTCTGGAGGATGGGAAAAAGGATGTTTACGCGCTTACATTCGCCTCGAACGCAATTCCGTTAATTCGGAATTAACTGTAAATCCTTAGCAAGAATCAGCTAGCGCACGAATCAACATGCGAAGGTTCGTTCAACACATGGAGAGTTCTTATGGCTCAGGCAAAAACAAGCAAGCCAGCATCGACTAACAAGGCGAGCTTGGCGAAGGGAGCGTCTGTTCGTCCGGTGAAGGAAACCTTGACGAAGGCGGCGCTCATCAATCTTGTCGCCGAGCAGAACGATCTGCCGCGGAAAACCGCGGCATCAGTTTACGCCACATTGGAAGGCGTATTGCTCGGTTCAGTCCATCCGCGCGGTGTCGGCGAATTCACCTTGCCGGGTCTTTTGAAAGTGTCTCTGCGTAAAGTGCCGGCGCGGAAGGCCGGAACCCTGGTTCGCAATCCTGCTACCGGCCAGATGGTCAAGGGAGCGGCCAAGCCGGCCAGCGTCCGCGTAAGCATTCGCGCCTTATCCAAGCTCAAAACGGCAGCGGTCTCCCGGTAACTGCCGCTTTGAGCACTCAGCGGGCTCGTAAGTTGATCAGTCCTGTATCGTGGTTCCGATGTCGTCCCTGTGATCGCAATGGGCCACAATTTGATCAGCTACGCCCTGCGGGAAATTCGGTCAGTCCGCCAGCCGAAGCGGAGAGATATGATGTTTGCGGGCTCAGAACACGGCGTGATCGCCACGCTCCGGCGCGATGTCGCCGGTTATAACCGAAGAGTAGAAATCGAAGAGCGTCTCGGCGCCTGTCGCCGGCGTTGCGTCGGCGTCATAGCGTCCGGTTTCGGGGTTTAGCCACAGCATGGATTCGGTCGCGTAGTAGCGTCCGATCCGCGCGAGTTCAGCCTTTTCGGCAAGAGGACGCGCGATGGGGGCGATCACGCTCAGAGCGCCGACAATGCCGTCGAGCATCGCGAGCGGCACCTTGCGAAATTGAGGCGGGCGGCGTAGGAGCGCAAAAAGGAACTCTCCCTGTTGCCGCGGCGTGACCGCAGCCCCAGGTCCGCCGATGGGAAGCACTCGGTTCCAGCGAAGCTCGTCCTCCAGACACTGCGCCAGGTAAATTGCGAGATCGTTGTCGCTGATCGGTTTGCAGGACGTCAGCATGCCGTCGCCGAAGACCAGGAACGGCTTGCCTCGCCGCACGCGCTCAACCTGGCCCGACAGCGACTTGAAGAACGCCGTCGGCCTTACGATCGAATATGGGACGCCCGACTCCATGAGCGCCGTTTCGAACGCCAGTTTGGCATGTTGAAACGCGAGGACGGGCTTTTGCACGCAGATCGCGGAGAGCTGCACGAACTGAGAGACGCCTGATTCCTGGGCCGCCGCAAGCAAATCCACGTGCGCCTGATAATCGACTGCCCACGCATCCTTCGGCGCGCCCGTCCGGGAGGCCATGCAGGACACGACGGCATCAAACCGCTCGCCCTGAAAGCCGTCGCGCGTCAGCGATGCTGGATTCAAAACATCGACGAACCTCGCGGCAGCTCCATTGAAGAACGCGCCGTCGCCCTCCGTCGCGCGCGGCCAGCCCCGGGCGGCCTGCGGGCGAACGAAGCAAACAACGTCATGACCGCGTTGCACAAGCACACGCAGCGTCGCTCGGCCTATGGTGCCGGTTGCGCCAAGCAGGCAAACACGTTGGCGCAATGATGAGCGCGGCGTCCCCTTGACCGGCTGGGCCTTCGTCATATGATTCGGCACCGGCATGGCGGTTCCCACTGGGTTTCATCTTTTACCGGCAGAATCTTACGATACGACATTTTTGATCAGACCATGTTTTACCGCCGCCTCTTTGAGGGGATCTGTGATTTGTGCACACGTGAAGTCATCGTGATGCGTGTTTGCGTAAACCATCATTGATTTTGGCACTTTCGCCGCCGCAAACAGTGCTTCTCCATGGCGGAGTGGGATGACAGCGTCGTTCGCGCCATGAAGGATGAGAATGGGCGCGTCGACCCGGCCGATTTTTGACAAAGAGTTATATTTATCGCGAGCGAGGTGGCGCACGCCGATCAGGAAGGGATAAATCTCAGCGGCGCGCTTCTCGACTGAAGTGTAGGGGGCCTGCAAGACCAAAAGCCCGGGCGGTCGCTCCGTCGCCATCTGCACCGCCACGCCTGTTCCCAGCGATTCTCCGAAATAAACGAGCGTCCGTGGCGATAAGTTGAGTTGGCGTTCGGCATAGTCGATTGCGGCGCGGGCGTCGATGTAAATTCCCAATTCGCAAGGGCTGCCCTCGCTCTTTCCAAAGCCGCGATAGCTGACCGCTACGAGCCCAAAACCTGCGTCGATGAAACCCTTGAACCAAGCAGCGCGTTCGCCGAGATGAAATGCATTGCCGTGGAAATACAAAATCGTGGGAAAACCAGGGCGCGCGGGCTGAACCCAAGTTTGCAGTCTGACGTTGTCGGGCGTCTCAAGAAATAATTCCGTCATGCCTGCAAGACCGAACGCCGCGGGCGAGGCCGTCATTTTTGCGGGAAAGTACAGCAATCGTCGTTGGAATGCGAACATGCCGATGATGAGCACTGCATAGGCCACGACTCCAATGACAAGGCTTGTCCACATATGGCGGCTTCCTTACTCAAGAGGCGCAGACGTTCAGTGTTCGGCGCGAACGTTCTTGGGCTCCAATTGGTGATGACAATTACGGCTAAAGTGGCATGACGACTGGGACAGAGGATGAGTCGATGGATATCGCATTTCTTGGTTTGGGCGGCATGGGGACCGCGATGGCGCGCAACCTCGTCGAGCATGGCCACACAGTCGTGGCGTGGAATAGAAGTCCTGAGCCAGCAAAGGCGCTCAGCGCGCTCGGCGTCGGCATCGGAGAAACGCCTGCAGAGACGGTCAAACATTGCGAAATCGCCATCACGATGTTGGCCGACGACGGCGCGGTGGAGGCGGTGAGCCTCGGCGAAAACGGAATCATCGCCGGGCTGGCCAAAGGAGCGACGCATATCTCTATGAGCACGATCTCGGTCGCGTTGTCCGAGCGTCTCGCTGAGGCGCACGCTGGGCAAAGCCAGAATTATGCCACTGCGCCTGTGTTTGGGCGTCCAGACGCCGCTGAAGCCGGAAAATTGTTCATCGCCGTCGCTGGCGAAGCCGGCGTAGTCGAAAAAATCCGGCCAGCGCTGGAAGCGATGGGACAGCGCATTTTCATCATGGGCGAAAAACCTTCTCAGGCCAATCTCGTCAAACTCACGGGGAATTTTCTGATCACTGGCGTGATCGAAAGCCTGGCGGAGGCCTTTGCGTTAACGACGAAGGGTGGAATCGAAACCGCCAAAGTCTACGAATTGCTGACGGAGACGCTTTTCGCGGCGCCGGTTTACAAGACCTATGGGTCTATCATACGCGATGGCTCATTTTCACCGCCGGGTTTCAAACTTCTTCTTGGGCTCAAGGACAACCGCCTACTGCAGCAGGCAGGTGAAAAGCTTGAAACTCCATTGCCCTTCGCCGCGATCATCCGCGACCGATTCTTAGCAGCCCTGGCTCATGGTGACGGTGATCTTGATTGGTCGGCGATCGCCAAACGCGCGGTGGACGATGCGGGACTTTAGGGTCCATTGCCTATCGTACGAGAGCCATCGCTAAACAGCCGCCCTAACAAGGTATGTATGACAGAGCTGGCCCTTCTGCATGGACGGTGTCTATTTGCGCGCGTAGCGCGATCTCGGCGTCGAGAAGTTTGTTTCGCTCGTCTCGATAGGTGGCGCTTTCGTTGGGATAAGAGAGGCGGGACATGGGATTGGCTTCAGACCTCACCCTCTAAAACGAATCGCGCCGCAAACGGTTTCCGGAGCGTGGGGCCCGAGCACGGAGTTGATCACCAATTCGCTCGACTAAGACGCAAGCGCGACGTCGATGAGTTTGATCCGACCTAACCTGGCGAAACCAGCCTTTAGCCCTATGATAGACCCCCACTCGAACAGCGGAAAGGATCCAAGATGCGCCCGCCGGCCCGACTTTTTTGGTTCGCCACCGTTTTTGTGCTTGCTTCGAAACATGGCGCCTTGGCTTTCGAAGCGCGCTTCTCATGGTCAGGGATAACAGCGTGCGGCAAAGTCTCGCCAGCCTTCACGATCCACGACGCGCCAAAGGGAACGGAAAGCCTGCATTTCACCATGACCGACAAAGACGCGCCGAACTTTCTGCATGGCGGTGGCAACGTTCAGTACAATGGCGGCGGATATGTGCCTGAGGGCGCCATCAATTACATAGGGCCATGCCCGCCGGCCGGCGCAGTCCATCGCTATGTCTGGACTATTGAAGCTTGGGACAAAAGCGGAAAGCGAGTGGGTCGCACAACTGCCGAAGGCAGCTTTCAAGCGCCTTGAGCTTATTTTGGCTCAGTACTCCGCGCGGTGTCGGCGAGTTCACCTTGCCAGTCTTTTGAAGGTGTCTCGGCGCGAGGCGCCGGCGCGCAAGGCCGAGGCTGCCGGCAGACACCAGCCCTACCGGAAATCCCGAGCCTTCACCTTGATCGTATCGACGTGGAGAGTCGGCATGCCGCGGGTTGTTAATCCTTTAGGCAGAGGATCGACCGGGGACTTGAGCGATGGAGGTCGCCTTCGCGTCTATACGGCGACGCAGCGGCCAAGTCGCGATTAGCGACGCTCGCGAGAAGTGACGAGAGATCCGTAAGATTCCGGGCGACGAGATGCACGACGTCGCCTTCCCGCTGGATGCGGCCGTCGACGGCGAGCATGCTGGCTGAGAGGATTGCGCGGCACTGCTTGTCAAAAAGTTTCGGCCAGATGACGAGATTGGCGATGCCCGTCTCGTCCTCGATGGTGATGAACATGACACCCTTGGCGGAACCGGGCATCTGCCGGAGGAGAACAAGTCCGGCGGCGCGAAGCCAGCGTCCGTCACGCGCCTGCATTGCATCAGTGCAGGTTGCGACGCCTTTGCGGCGTAGATCTTCGCGCAGGAACGAGACAGGATGGCTGCGCAGCGTCAGCCCAACATGACCGTAGTCTTCGACGACCTCGCCGCCGGCCGCCATCGGCCGGAGATTAACCGCGGGCTCGCTGATTTCCGCCAATGCCTCGGCTTCGCGGGCGGATGCGGCGGCGAAGAGAGGCAGCGGCTCGTCGCGCAGCGCCTTGATCGCCCAGAGCGCCTCGCGCCGGGCGAGTTTTAGCGACGGTTGGAAGGCGTCGGCCTCGGCGATTTGCACCAAGGCGGCGGCGGGAACGGCGCAGCGCCGCCAAAGATCGTCGACCGAGGCAAATGGCTTGTCGGCGCGCGCGCCGATCATCGTTGCGGCGTTGATATTGGAGAGCCCCCGCACCATGCGCAGGCCAAGCCGCACGGCGAAGCGATCCTCACGGTTCGTTGGCTCGAGCGTGCAGTCCCAGCGCGAGGCGTTGACGCATACGGGACGAACCTCGACGCCATGGTCGCGGGCGTCTCGGACGATTTGCGCCGGCGCGTAAAAGCCCATCGGCTGGGCGTTCAGAAGCGCCGCGCAGAACACATCCGGATGATGACATTTGAGCCAGGACGACGCGTAGGCGATCAGCGCGAAGGAGGCGGCGTGGCTTTCGGGAAAGCCGTAACTGCCAAAACCCTCCAATTGCATGAAGGTCTTTTCCGCGAAGGCCTGCTCATAACCCTTGGCGACCATGCCGCCGACCAGTTTGTCGCGGAAATGCGAAACGCCGCCGGTGAATTTGAATGTCGCCATCGAGCGCCGGAGCTGGTCAGCCTCAGTGGCGGTGAAGCCGGCGCATTCGATCGCGACCCGCATCGCCTGCTCCTGGAACAAGGGAACGCCGAGCGTCTTACCGAGCACTTTCTCAAGCTCGGGAGTCGGATAGACGACCTCCTCCCTGCCCTCGCGGCGGCGCAGATAGGGGTGCACCATGTCGCCCTGGATCGGGCCCGGCCGGACGATCGCCACTTCGATGACGAGATCGTAGAAGGTGCGCGGCTTGATCCGCGGCAGCATCGCCATCTGGGCCCGGCTCTCGATCTGGAACACCCCAATCGTGTCGGCCTTGCGGATCATCGCGTAAGTGCGTGGATCCTCAGCGGGGATCGAGGCGAGGTCGAGGGTGACGCCCTTGTGCGCGGCCAAGAGGTCGAGGCCGCGCTTCATGCAGGACAGCATGCCGAGCGCCAGGCAATCGACCTTCATGAACTTCAAGGCGTCGATGTCGTCTTTGTCCCATTCGATCACCTGCCGGTCCTTCATCGCCGCCGGCTCGATCGGAACGAGCTCGTCGAGCCGGTCATGAGTGAGGACGAAGCCGCCGGGATGTTGCGACAGATGGCGGGGGGCGCCGATGAGGTCGCGGGCGAGGTCGAGCGCAAGCCGCAGGCGCCGGTCGCCGAGATTGAGGTTCAGCTCCTCCACGTGCTTGGGATCGATCCCTTCTCTGGACCAGCCCGAGACCTGGGACGACAACATTTTGATGAGGTCTTCGGGCAGACCGAGCGCCTTGCCGACATCGCGCAACGCGCCCCTGGCGCGGTAGCGAACGACCGTCGAGCAGAGCGCGGAGTGATCGCGGCCATAGGTCTCGAACACCCATTGCATGACGATCTCACGCCGCTCATGCTCGAAATCGACGTCGATATCGGGCGGCTCGCGGCGCTCCTCGGAGACAAAGCGCTCGAACAGGAGGTCGTTGCGCTCGGGATCGATCGAGGTGATCCCGAGCACGTAGCAGACGGCGCTGTTGGCGGCGGAGCCGCGGCCCTGGCACAGAATATCCTGGCTGCGGGCGAAGCGGACGATTGAATTCACCGTCAGGAAATAGGGCGCATAGCCGAGCGTCTCGATCAGCTGCAACTCATGTTTGAGGAGCGCTCTTACCTTGTCGGGAACGCCCTCGGGATAACGCTCGGCCGCGCCTTCAAAGGTCAACTTTTCCAGCGCCTGCTGCGGCGTCAGGCCCGGGATCAACGCCTCGTGCGGATATTGATAGGCGAGCTCGTCCAGCGTGAAGCGGCAGCGCCCGGCGATTTCGAGCGTGCGCGCCAGCGCCTCCGGATAGCGGCTGAACAGCCGGGCCATTTCGTCTGGGGTTTTGAGATAGCGATCGGCGTGCCGCTCGCGCCGGAACCCGGCGTCGTCGATGACGCAATTATGCCGGATGCTGGTGACGACATCCTGCAGCAGGCGGCGCGCTGGGACATGAAACAGCACGTCATTTGTGACGACGGCCGCAACCCCGGCCCGCGCCGCCATGTTCGCCAAATTGTGCAGGCGCAGCGCATCGTTCGGCCGGCGGCGCAGCGTCAGCGCCAGATAGGCGCGGTCGCCGAAGGTTTGCGCGAGCCGGCGCAGCTGCAGGGCGCAGGCCTCATCCGCCTCGCCGTGAACGAGGACCGCGATCAGGCCCTCGCCATATGCTGCGAGATCGGACCAGTCGAGCCGGCATTGCGCCTTGCCGGCGCACCTCTTGCCGAGGGACAGCAGACGGCAAAGCCGCGCATAGGCGGGACGATCGGTCGGATAGACGAGGACCGACACGCCGTCCGACAGATCGAGGCGGCAGCCGACGATCAGGCGCACCCCGGTCGCCTTCGCCGCCTCATGGGCGCGAACGATTCCGGCGAGACTGTTGCGGTCGACAATCGCAAGCGCCTCGACGCCAAGGCTTGCGGCCTGCGTGAACAATTCGTCGCAGGAGCTCGCCCCGCGCAGAAAACTAAAATGCGACGTGCATTGCAGTTCGGCATAGCGCGGGCTCATCCGAACAGTCCGTGCAGGAACCAGCGGTGCGAGCCTGTGGCGGCGTCCTCGCCGTCGCCGGCGCGATAGATCCAGTAGCGTTCGCCGGCTTCGTCCTCGACCTGAAAATAATCGCGCACCGCCGCCAGTTCGGCGTCGCGCTTCCACCATTCGCCGAAGACGCGTTCAGGCCCATCGGCGCGCTTCACGCGGCGGCGGACGCCGCGCCAGGTGAACGCAACGGGGGGATGATCGGGCAGCAGCGCTATTGCGTCGATCGGCTCCGGCGCGGCGAACAGCCGCGACGGCCGCGGCCAATGGTTTGGCCATTCCTCACCGGTGGCCGGCGCCAATGGCGCGATCCGCTGGACGGAGCGCTCCGGCACATCGCTGGCGACCGGTTTCAGCCGATAGACCCGGCTTTCGCCGACGCGGTTGGCGAGCGCATCGATCAGAGCCGAGACGTCGGTATCGGGATCGTCCGCAAGCGATGACATCAACTGCCGCGCCACGAGCGGCTCGACGATGGTGGCGGCAAGGCTCATCATCTCGACCCCAAAGCCTGGATCGATGGTCTCGATCTTGTTGCAGAACATGCGGGTTAGGCGCTTGGCGTCGCGAACGGGCGCCGCCGTTCCAATGCGAATGGCTTTGAGACTGTTGTCGACGCGATGAAAGACAAGGTCGAGGCGGCGCGCGCCGAGGTCTTTTGCAGCGAGCGCGTCACACAGCGCGGCAACCAACAGGCCGGTATAGCGAGCGATGGTTTCGGCGGCGCCGATCGGTTCGGCAAAGGCGCGGCGAACCGCGATGAGGTCCGGCGGCCGCACCGGAATGATCGGCTCGGCGAGCCGTCCCAAAGCCTGATCGAGACGGCGGCCGAGTTCGGGTCCAAAGCGCAGGGCGAGCGGCGCGCGCGGCGTCGCCGCCAGTTCGCCGATGCTCTGAAACCCGAGAACACGAAGATTGTCGACCATGGCGTTTGGCAGGCGCAGGGCGCGGACCGGCAGATCGAAAATCGCCTTGGCGCTCTCCCCGGCCGGAATGACGAGCACTGGCCGTGCGGCGAAACGCGCCAGCGCGTGAGCGGCGCCCCAGCTGTCGGCGAGGGCGGCGCGAGCGGCGACGCCCGAGGCCGCGATCCGCTTGACCAGGCCCTTGACCAGGGCGTCTTCGCCGCCATGAAGGTGGGCCGCGCCAGTCACATCGATGACGATTCCGTCCGGCGGGTCGGCGGCGGCGATCGGCGCATAGCGCCGCAGCGCCCAGAGCGCGAGGCGTTCGAGCGCTTGCCTGTCGTCGGCGGGATCGGCGTCCCTCACGATCAGACCCGGCGTCAGCGCCTGCGCCTTGGTCACGGGCATGCCGATGCGCAGCCCCCGCGGCCTGAGCGGCAGGGTCCGCAGCGACGACCACACGCCGCCTGCCCTCGCGGCCGATCAGCACAAGCGGCGTCTCAGCCGGCGGCGCGGCGGCGGCGAGTTTTCGTCTGAACCGGTCCGTCGGCCAGGTCGGCAGGAACACTGAGACGACCCATGCCATCGCAGGCCTCCACTTCGAAATCGGCGCTTTCGCCAGCTCGGCATCGGATCAATTCGAGCCGCCACCTTGCGCGCCCAACGCCTTCGACGGGCAAGGGGCTCGAGGGAAGCGCGGTGACGCGCCAGCGGGTGACCGAGGCTGTCGGCTGCCCGAAATCGGCGGCGTCGGCCTGCCGCCGCCAGCGCCTTATGGCGACGCCCATGGCGCCCGAGCCTTCGGCCGCGAGCTGCAGCCGGCGCGAGGCGGTCATCGACAGGCGGGCGACCTCGGCGACGACCGCGCCAAGACCGCCATGGCGCAGGCCTTCCTCGAAGCAGGCGAGAACGGACTTCTCGTCGCCGGCCTCGACAAAGATCACCCGATCTGGCGGCAGTCCGGCCCGCGCCAGCGCCGGCGCGAACAGGTCCTGGCGACTGACGCACCAGAGGACTTTTCCGCGAAGCCGGGCGGCGACGCCAGCGGCGAACAGCGCCGCCGCGGCGCCGTCGATCGCGCCATTGCCGCCGCCGGCCACCTCATGCAATGCGCCGAGCGCCAGGCCGCCTTCGGGCAGACGCGCGTCGATCTCCTTGATTCCGAAGGGCAGCGCCTTGCGGCCGCGCGCCCCTACGGCCTCAAAGCGCTGAATGCGCGCGCGAAGTTCGGCGACGACGGGATTGGGAGTAGTTTCCTTCATAGGATAAAAGGCCTTTGCGGCGTCTTCCCAACGCGTTTTTGGGATGATATGTTCCCCAAATGTTCTGATTGCGAGTCGAGAGTCAATCCGCCGCTTGCTTGCCGCCGCGAAACCCAGCGTTGAACCAAGCGAAGCGAAAGCAGCCGCCTGATTTATTCTGAAAAAGCCAAGCGATCGGGGGCGTGGGTGAGCGAGGCGCATCTGGAAAAATTGAATGAGAACCAGCGCCGCGCCGTGGAGCACGGAATTGGGCTCACTGACGCAGCGATCGGCGGGCCGCTGCTGATCATCGCAGGCGCGGGATCAGGCAAGACCAACACGCTGGCGCATCGCGTCGCCCACCTGATCGTCCACGGCGCCGATCCGCGCCGGATCCTGTTGATGACGTTTTCGCGACGCGCCGCCGCCGAAATGAACCGGCGCGTCGCGCAGATCTGCGCGCTGGCGCTGGAGAGCAACGCTTTGGCGCTCGCCGACGCGCTCCATTGGGCCGGGACGTTTCATGGGATCGGCGCAAGGCTGCTGCGCGACTATTCCGAGCAGATCGGCCTCGATCCGGCTTTCACGATCCATGATCGCGAAGACAGCGCCGATCTGATGAACCTCGTGCGGCATCAGCTCGGCTTTTCAAAAATGGAGAGCCGGTTTCCAACCAAAGGCTCCTGCCTCGCCATCTATTCGCGCGCGGTGAACGCGGAGTTGCCGCTCGAGGAGGTTCTGGGAGGTTTCTTCCCCTGGTGCGCCGGTTGGAGCGTTCAATTGCGCGATCTGTTCGCGGCCTATGTCGAGGCCAAGCAGGCCCAGAACATTCTCGATTACGACGATCTGCTGCTCTATTGGGCGCAGACGGTCAGCGATCCTCTGCTTGCCGACGACATCGGCGGGCGGTTCGATCATGTTCTCGTCGACGAATACCAGGACACCAACCGGCTGCAGGCCTCGATCCTGATGGCGCTGAAGCCGGATGGCCGGGGGCTCACCGTTGTCGGCGACGACGCCCAGGCGATTTATTCCTTCCGCGCCGCCTGCGTGCGCAACATTCTCGATTTCCCGGCGGCCTTCAATCCGAAGGCCGACATCGTCACCCTCGATCGCAATTATCGCTCGACCCAGCCGATCCTCGCCGCCGCCAATGCAATCATCGATCTCGCCGCCGAGCGCTTCACCAAGAACCTCTGGACCGAGCGTCAATCCTCACAACGCCCGCGCCTCGTCACCGTCCGTGACGAAGCCGATCAGGCGCGCTACGTCGTCGAGGCGGTTCTGGAGAACCGCGAAGGGGGCGCGGCGCTGAAGCAACAGGCGGTCCTGTTCCGGACCTCCCATCACAGCGGAGCGCTCGAGGTCGAACTGACCCGGCGCAACATTCCCTTCGTCAAATTCGGCGGCCTCAAATTCCTCGACAGCGCCCATGTCAAGGACATGCTGGCGCTGCTGCGCTTTGCGCAGAACCCGCGCGACCGGGTCGCGGGCTTCCGCCTGATGCAGCTTTTGCCCGGCGTCGGACCAAGCTCGGCCCAGCGCGCGCTCGATCTGATGGCGGCGCAGCCGGACCCCTGGTCCGCACTTTCGGAGATGGCCCCGCCGCCGCGCGCCGGCGCCGACTGGACCGCGTTCGTCGAGGCGTTGATGCAGATCGGGTCCGCCGCCGCGGGTTGGCCGGCGGAGCTTGCGCTGGCGCGGCTCTGGTATGAGCCCCATCTCGAGCGCATTCACGACGATTCTGTGGTGCGCCAGGCCGACCTTTTGCAATTGGAACAGATCGCGGCCGGTTATCCGTCGCGCGAGCGGTTTCTGACCGAGCTGACCCTCGACCCGCCCGACGCAATGAGCGATCAGGCCGGCGTCCCGCATCTTGACGACGATTATCTCATCCTCTCCACCATCCATTCCGCCAAGGGACAGGAATTGAAATCGGTGTTTCTTTTGAACGCCGTCGACGGCTGCATTCCCTCCGATCTTGGGACGGGGACCACGGCCGAGATCGAAGAAGAACGGCGCCTGCTTTATGTCGCCATGACGCGGGCGATGGAGACTCTCGATCTTCTGGTTCCGCAGCGCTTCTTCACCCATGGCCAGCATCCGCAGGGCGACCGCCATGTCACCGGCGCGCGCACGCGCTTCATTCCCGCCGCTCTTTTGAAGTTCTTCGAGATCGCAGCCTGGCCCGCTGTGAGGCCGGAGGCGGCGAGCGCTGTCAGGGCGAGGCAGGTGCGCGTCGACATCGGCGCGCGGATGCGCGGCATGTGGCGATAGGGAACGGCGATGTGCAATCTCTACTCCTACACTAAGGGCCAGCAGGCCATTCGCGAGTTCTCCCGGGCGATGCAGGACCGGACCGGCAATCTGCCGCCGTTTCCGGGAATCTTTCCCGATTATGCGGCTCCGCTCGTGCGCAATCACCCTGAGGGCCGCGAGCTGACGCTGGCGCGCTGGGGCATGCCCTCGCCCGTGTTCGCGCTGAAGGGCAAGAAATGCGATCCCGGAATCACCAATATTCGCAATGTGAAGTCGCCGCACTGGCGCCGCTGGCTGCAACCCGCCAACCGCTGCGTCGTCCCATTTACCAGCTTTTCCGAGAATGAGACGCTCCCAGATGGCGCAAAACCGCCTGTCTGGTTCGCCCTCGACGAGACCCGGCCGCTCGCGTTCTTTGCTGGGGTGTGGACCCATTGGACCTCGGTCCGCAAGGTGAAGGAAAGGCGAGACGGCGAACGACATCTTCGCGTTTCTGACGACGGACGCGAACAAGGAGGTCGGCGTGATCCATCCCAAAGCCATGCCGGTGATCCTCACAACCCAGGATGAAATTGATCTCTGGATGAATGCGCCTCCGGAGGAGGCCTTGACGCTGCAGCGGCCGCTTCCTGACGGCGCGCTGACGATTGTCGCGCGCGGCGGAAAGAAAGACGAGGGAGGCCTCGTGGCATGAATAGCGTTGTCATGCGCACGAGCGATCGATGTGAGAGGAACGCCGCCGCGCGGCGCCTTCGCGATTCAGATAGCGCGCCCGCGCCCGCGCGGCTGCGCAAGATCATCCATGTCGACATGGATGCGTTTTTTGCGTCTGTGGAGCAGCGCGACAATCCGGAGCTGCGCGGCAAGCCGGTCGCGGTCGGCGGCTCGCGGGAGCGCGGCGTCGTCGCAGCGGCGAGCTATGAAGCGCGCCAGTTTGGCGTGCGTTCGGCGATGCCCTCGATCCTCGCAAAGCTCAAATGCCCGGATCTGGTTTTCGTCAAGCCGCGGTTTGAGATCTCCAAGGCGATCTCGCAGCACATGCGTGCGATCTTCGCCGAATATACGCCTCTCATCGAACCGCTTTCGCTGGACGAGGCCTATCTCGACGTCACGGACAATCTCAAGAACATGACCGTCGCGCGCGAGATCGCAGAAGACATCCGCGCCAAGATTCGCGCCGCGACGGATCTCACCGCTTCAGCCGGGGTCTCGTATAACAAGTTTTTGGCGAAACTCGCCTCGGATCACCGCAAGGCCGACGGGCTGTTCGTCATCACGCCGCGAATGGGGCCTGGCTTTGTCGAGACGCTGCCGGTGCGAAAATTCCACGGCGTCGGGCCGGCGACGGCGGCGAAGATGAACCGGCTCGGGATCGCGACGGGGCTCGATCTGAAGGAGCGGTCTCTCGCGTTCTTGCAACATCAGTTCGGAAAATCCGGCTCCTATTATTATTCGATCGCGCGCGGAATTGATGAGCGGTCCGTTCGCGCCGACCGGGTCCGGAAATCTGTCGGCGCGGAAAACACCTTCTTTACGGATCTCTTTACCTTTGACTCCGCGCGCGAAGCCCTGCAGCCGCTACTCGAAAAGGTCTGGCGCCATTGCGAGAGCGCGGGAACCCGCGGGAGGACCGTGACCCTGAAAGTGAAATATGCCGATTTCCAGCAGATCACGCGAAGCCGAACCGGCGATGCGCCCATCGTGCCGCGAGCGGATCTCGAACGGCAAAGCCTCGACCTCCTCGCCCATGTTTTTCCGGTGGAGAAAGGCGTTCGGCTGCTCGGCGTTTCGCTGTCGTCGCTGGAGGCACGGAACACCGGGAAGAAACCGCAGTCGAGTTTTGCGCTTTAGGATCATGGCGCAAGGAGAACGAGATGAATGAAAGCCGGTATTATGGGGTTCGCGTCGAAGGGGCCAAATACGGAGTTGGTTTCGGCTCGGCTCTGGCCATCGTCGCTGATCAGGGATTAGTTTTATCCAATAAGGATGATCTGCTCTGGCCGGCCTTTATTGCGCCAAAGCGGGCAGCAGTCGCAGCTTTCCTTGTCGAGCGGCTTTGGTCAGCGGTCACTTCGAGAGCGAGCGAGCAACGTCACGAGATTTGCTCTATATTCCAAGCAAAAAAGACGGATGCTCACTAAATACTTTCGCGAGGAGCTGGGGGATCTTTTCGAGTAGAAACGGGATGTTTCCAAAGCGCGAGAGAATTGATTGCCCAGCCGTCAACGCCCAAATCACTCGTGCGGGCTCGAGCAACCGGGAATAGACGATGTCGACCATTGACATAGCAAATCATAATGACGGCCTGACCCTCCTCGATCTAAAAAGGGGGCTCGAAGATGAAATTTGGTTTTGGGCGTTCGCCGAAGCTTATGCAAAGGGACAGATGCAATCCGATAATTCTCGCGAGCGCATAATCAACGGCTATTACAAACAATATCCGGACATGAAGGCGTATGTCGACGATCACGTTTCGAACCGGACCTGTCTGTTTGCCATCCGCGAAACGCGAAAAAGAAAGCAAGATCGCAAGCAGGCCATGGACGCACAGCGTATGGCTGCATCGTCGCCGCGCCCCATCTACGCAGAATTGAAGTGGATGGCGCCGCTTAAGGCCAAA
Organism: Methylocapsa palsarum; assembly: GCF_900114285.1. Lineage (GTDB taxonomy): Bacteria > Pseudomonadota > Alphaproteobacteria > Rhizobiales > Beijerinckiaceae > Methylocapsa > Methylocapsa palsarum. The sequence goes on from NZ_FOSN01000025.1 coordinate 21,446, forward strand.
CCAATCGCTATTGAATCCAATTTTGGACGCCCACTGCCGCCACCTATCTGGGGAATTCCGCCGGACCAACTTGAGCGGGCCTTAGACGCTCTTCCGAACGAACCGTCCGAACCGACCGTCGCAGCTCCCTCGACTGCCGTTTCAGCGGTTTATGCAACAGGGCTGCCGGGGAGACCGACGACTTGGCCCTTCGTGGAAGCTGAGGTGCGCCGTCGTTTCCGGCCCGATGGCCTGTCTAAGCCGACGGCGGAGTGGGCGCGAGACATGCGCGCATGGCTTACGGAAAAACATCCGAGCGTAGCCCTGCCAACTGAAACGACATTAAGAAACCGACTACCCGACCTAATCCGTCAGTTAAAAGCATCATAAAGCGGGCTATCCGGAGTTGATTGTGTTTGCTGCAATGCTAAAGGCCGCCGAGTGAATTTAAATGCAGTCGCTTGAAAAACATGGATTCTGAGTTCGCAAACGGACTGATTTGGGCCTCTGGCGAGCGGCAGAAATCGACCGAGGTCGTGTAAAAACGTGGTGTTTTCGTCAGCGGTTTTGTCGGGCTGGACCTTCGCGGTGTTGAGGGCCCATTAGCCCGGCTCTTTGTCGTCAAGGCGTTGGCGGAACGCTCCTCAGGTAGGGATAGCTGTTGTTGACGCCGGAATTGCTCGCCCAAATTGTGGGATCAAAACCCGATGGCAGGCCAGATTTGAGCTCGGCGGTGGTGAGGCCCACGCCGCCAGCGCTTGTCGATTGCCCGCTGGTCTGAATATCCCAATACGAGTTGGCGACGGCGCCGGTGCTATATCCGACGAGGCCGCCAGGGCCGCTGCCAAAGCCAAAGCCAAAACCCTTGGCTGTCCCTGTCGCGTAGGACTGCGAAATGACGCCGTCATTATATCCGACAAGTCCGCCGGTGAAGTATGCGCCGCTGACCGCTCCTGTCGCATAGGATTGCAAGATGGAGCCGCCTGAGGTGTAGTTCCATCCCACGAGACCGCCGACATATTCTGAGGCGCTGCCGTTGACCATCCCCGTTGCATAGGATTGCGTGACCTTTCCGATGTTGCCGCCGATCAGGCCGCCGATGCCCCAACCGGCAGAAAAGCCGCTGACAATCGTGCCTGTCGTCCTCCCTGTAGCATAAGATTGCAGAATAGAACCACTGTTCACGCCGGCGAGGCCGCCGATATAGGCATAGCCGGTGATCGCTCCCATCCCAAAGGACTGCGTGATAGAGCCAAAAGTGTCGTTCAAACCTACGAGGCCGCCAACATAGGATCGGCCACTGGCGGCGCCCATTGCGTAGGAGTTTTTGATGGCTCCGTTGTTGTAACCAACGAGAGAGCCGATGTCCGGGGCCCCGTACACAGCCGCGCCGCTGACCGAGCCCGTCGCATAGGATTGCGAGACTGCGCCTAGATTTCCCCCAATGAGGCCGCCAACGTTGGAAAAGCCGCTGACGGTTCCGGTCGCGAAGCTTGAAGTCACGCTGAAGTTATTTACTCCCGCGAGGCCACCGACATTAGTGTCGCCCGTCACTGCCCCAGAGGCGTTGCTCTGTCTGATTGTTCCATAGCTCCAGCCGACGAGGCCACCGACATGATCCTCACCCGACACCGACGCAGACGCGGAGCTGCTCTGAACGGTTCCGTGGTTTTTACCTACAAGCGCGCCGACCCTGCTGTAGCCGGTGACGCCGCCGCCCGCGAGGTTGACGTCCTCGACCACGCCCGCGCCGCCGACATAGCCGAACAGGCCCACATTGTACCCGGTCCATATTGCTGCGTTCGTTGCGTCCGTCGGGCGCTGAATGGTCAGGTTCGAGATCGTGTGGCCCTGGCCGTCGAAGGTCCCGGTGAACTGATTGCCCCCCTGGCCGATCGGGTTGAAGCCGGAAATTGGATATGGCGTGTTCGTCGGCGTGAACCAGTGTTCTGCAGGGTTCGTCAGGGCGGAGCCGAGGTCGATGTCTGCGCCAAGCGTGTAGTTCGCCTTTGTATCCAGCGCGATCAGCTGGAGCTGATGCGCGTTGACGATATTGGTCGAATATTCAGAGAGAAGGAACGGCCGGGTCGCGCCCGCCTGGCCGCCCGCGTT
>NZ_FOSN01000045.1 GCF_900114285.1 Methylocapsa palsarum
GCACCAACTGCAGGCCGCTTAACCTTTAATGTCGATGAGCCAGAACCTCCGTTCCGAATAACCTGAAACTGTCTCAAATCATCTGACGACGGACAGGCGATGAAATCAAGACGGCGCGGACCGGTGACTTCCTCATGGTTCCCCGCAATACACGGCACGCCTTCCGCGTGGCCAGCGAAACAGCGCGTTTCCTAAACGGCTACACACCCGCCAGTCTTGAGGCGGCCCTAGTGAAGTTTGCGACGCCGGCAACCGAACGCGTCCTCCCGCCGAAAAATGCTTCCGGCATCATCAAGATGACCCCTGAACTTCTGAGCAGATATGGCATGGACATGTTGCCCGGCCCCGATCCTCTCCGTCCAAAGGGAACTGGCCCAACCGCCTGATCCCGTGCGTCTCGGTCAATGCGACGTCAAATCAGTCTGAATGCGACCATTATCAAGGGGGCGTGCTCTCGACATAGAAAAGGAAGACAAGGTCATGGACATGGGAGCGCCGGTTTCGGATTATGCCATGGGCCGTCAGTCCCGATCAGCTGGTTGGTTTCGTCCGGTCCCCAGCTTCCCTGTGCATATGCAATGGGCGGAGCCTCAAGGTTCAGGACGGCTTCCACAATCCGCCATTGGGCGTCGACAATATCCTGCCGCCCGAAAAGATCCCCGACGCCATGCATCGCATCGCCAAGCAGACGCTGATACGGCGGCATGGATGTAGACTCCTGTTCGGTCAGGATCAGCTCAAGGTCCTGGCCTTCCATACGCTCTCCCGGACGCTTTACGCGGAGACCTAATGCAATGGCGACATCCGGGCCAATTCTGATCCGCAAATGGCCAGACGCCGGCGCAACCACCTCGGCGAAGGATTCCCGCGGCGGTCTCTTGAAATCCACCATAATTTCCATGGCGGTCAGAGGGAGCGCCTTGCCCGCCCGAATGTAAATGGGAACGTCTGCCCATCGCCACGAATCGATGAAAAGTTTGGCCGCGACAAATGTCTCGATGGCAGACCCAGACTTGACCCCGGGCGCGGACTGATAGCCTGAATACTGGCCGCGAACGATATGCGCATCATTCAGCGGCCGCACCGCCTTGAGCAAAGCAGCTTTTTGGTCGCGTATAGCGTCACAGTCTTCTCCCGTCGGCGGATCCATGGTCAGGCTGGCGAGCACCTGCAGCATGTGATTCTGGAAGACGTCGCGAATAGCGCCGGTCTCATCGTAGAATTTTCCACGATCCTCGATTCCAAAGCCTTCAGCCATCGTGATCTGGATGCTGTTGATGTAAACGCGATTCCAGATCGGCTCGAACATCGCATTCGAAAATCGCGTGTAAAGGATGTTCTGAACCGGCTCCTTGCCAAGATAGTGATCAATCCGGAAGATATTTTCCTCCGGAAAAAACCGGTTGAGAATGCGATCGAGCTGGTGCGCAGACTCCCTATCGTGGCCAAAGGGCTTTTCGACAACGAGGCGCGCGCCCGTTCCGCCGAGCTTCGACAACCCCTCTGCAACTGTCCCAAACAGACTTGGAGGAATGGCGAGATAATGCAGCGGCCGCTTCGCCTCGCCGAGTTCTTGGCGAAGTCGCACGTATGTTGAAGGATCATTGTAGTCGCTGTCGACATAGCGGAGCAGACGGGCAAGCTTGGAGAAGGATTTGATGTCGAGACCGCCATGACTTGAAAGGCTGTCCCTGGCGCGCGCCGTCAGTTGATCGAGCGACCATCCTGCCTTGGCGACGCCGATGATGGGCACATCGAGCCCTTCGTCGCGAACTAGTCCATGCAATGCCGGAAATATCTGCTTGTAGGCCAGGTCGCCCGTGGCGCCGAAGAAGACCAGGGCATCGGAGACAGGGCGGGGCATTTCGAGGGTTTTCCATGTTCGCAGATTTCAAGGCGCTCAGGCGCCAATCTCCGGAACGTTTTATACCGCGCCCTGTTCTAAGGCAAAGCCAGGGCGGATAACCCGAGACGATCGCCCCGAGACGGCGATTCATCCAAAAACGTAATAATCAAGCATTAGCCCGAGGATGAAATGGATGTCCCGCGCGTTATATCCATCCGAAAGGGAAAAAGCCTTGGCCATACGACAGGGCGACAGGCATTGTCTGTTGGGTCATTTTGGGGGAGCGCACCACTATGCCGTTCAAGGTTCAGATTGGTCCGCCTCAGATCTCGATTCATCAGGGTCAGACCGTCCTGATCAGCGACCCCGACGGACAGATCCATTGGCCAAGCGAAAGGGGGCTCTACTTTCTCGATACGCGCGTCATCAGCAGCTGGACCGTTTACGCCAATGGAGAGCCCTGGGAGCTGCTGAACGGAGGCCCCGTCGCCTATTACGCGTCGCGCATCTTCCTGACCAATCGTTTGCTTGCGACGGAGTCTGGCGTCATTGCGCCACGCACGCTCGGCTTCACCATCAGCCGATGGATCCATCGTGGAATGCACGAAGATCTGGACATTACGAACAACAGCATGAAGTCGGTCAAATTCCAGCTCGAAATCGCCATCCGCTGCGACTTCGCAGATCTCTTCGAGGTGAAAGCGGGCAACATTGTTCGCCGGGGTCGGATTGCGACAGAATGGACGCCAGCGCGCCAGCAGCTGTGCACAACCTATCGCAACAAGGACTTTAGCAGGGCGGTTACGATTTCCGCGCAGCGCATTCCAAAAGAGGCGGTTTATGCGAATGGCCGTCTCAGCTTCGAGATCGCGCTCGACCCTGGAGAAGCCTGGCATACGTGTTTACTCTATACTTTGACGGACGCTGGCGAACATTCGGCGCCGCCGCGCGAATGCGCAGAACATCATCCCAGATCGAACCACGCCGAGACTCTGGCCGACTGGCTGCGGACGGTCGCCAGAATTGAGACCAGCAACGAGGAATTCTACCGGCTTTTTCGCCGCGCGCTTGAAGACATGGCCGCGCTGCGCCTGCCGATCGAGGGCACGGATCACACTGTCTTCTTGCCTGCCGCCGGGCTTCCCTGGTTCATAGCGCCGTTCGGACGCGACAGCCTCATCGTCTCGCTGCAGAACATTTTGATCTACCCGGAGTTCGCGCGCGGCTCCCTCAATTTCCTCGGCGCGTTTCAGGCCAAAGGCGACGATCCATACCGCGACGCCGAACCAGGCAAGATCTTCCACGAATTGCGCTATGGCGAACTGGCTCATTTCAAACTGATCCCGCACACGCCCTATTATGGATCCGCCGACGCCACCCCGCTTTATCTGATCACTTTGCATGCGGCCTGGCGCGCAACCGGCGACAGATCCTTGCTGGAACGGCATCTTCAGACCGCCGAGGGATGCCTGTCCTGGATCGACCATTATGGAGACCGCGACGGGGATGGCTTCCAGGAATATCAGACGCGCTCGCCGGCCGGCTATGAGAACATGGCCTGGAAGGACTCTGGCGACAGCGTCGTCTATCCCGATGGCTCGCTCGTAAAAGGACCAAAAGCGCTCTGCGAGCTCCAGGGGTACGTTTACAGCGCGTGGCTCCGCATGGCCGAGGTATTTGACGCCGTCGGAAAGGGCGACCGCGCGGAAGAATTGCGGGCCAAGGCCTCCGCTTTGTTTGAACGTTTCAACGCGGCCTTCTGGGACGATGAACTCGGGTTTTACGCCTATGCGCTCGACGGGGACAAGAAAAAAGTCCTAACCATCGCCTCCAACGCCGGCCATTGCCTCTGGTGCGGCATCGTCCCGCGCGAGCGGGCGAGGCTGGTCGTGGAACGCCTGATGGCGCCGGATATGTGGACAGGATGGGGCATCCGGACGCTCTCGGCCGATCATCCGGCATTCAATCCCTACAATTATCAGACGGGATCGGTGTGGCCGCACGACAATGGACTGATCGCCCTGGGGTTCAAGCTCTACGGCTTTAGCGCGGAGGCCGCCTGCATCGCCCATGACATCAGTATCGGAGGCAGTTATTTTCAGCTGAGCCAATTGCCTGAACTGTATACGGCCTTTCAACGCGACGGAACGACCTTTCCGGTGCAGTACATCGGCGCGAATGTGCCGCAAGCCTGGGCGGCCGGATCGATCTTTATGCTGACCCAGGCCATGTTGGGGTTTTTGCCTGACGCGCCAAGGAATAAACTCTATGTCGACCCCTCGCTCCCAGAATGGCTGCCGGACATCACGATTCGCGATCTTCTTGTAGCGCAGCAGAGGTTTGATATTCGCTTCTTGCGCGTCGGCGACGAAACCGAGTTCGAAGTGCTCGCAGGCGATGCAAAACTTGTGGAGCGCTGTGAAATTGGGCTCAAGGCGACCCAGCTCCGGACTCATGCGACTCGATGAACGCGCAAGCTCCGGGAAATTCAGCCTGAAGCACAGTCTTGCCCTAAGGGGGACCCCATGAACGCCAACGCACGCACCGGACATACGGAACAGATGACACTTGCCATAGATATAGGCGGCAGTCATCTCAAGGCGGCTATTCTCGACGAATCCGGAGCGATGTCTTCGGGTCCAGTACGCGTCAAGACGCCGAAGCCCGCCACGCCAGAGGCCATTGTCGCGACGCTGATGCGCGTCACACACAGGCTCGGCCAGTTTGATCGCGTTTCAATCGGCTTTCCTGGCGTGGTGCGAACGAATTTCATTTTGACGGCGCCCAATCTCGGGACCAAGGCCTGGCGTGATTTCAGGCTCGGGGCGGTCATGACCAGTAATTTGGGCAAGCCGGTTCGCGTGCTCAACGACGCCAGCATCCAGGGCCTCGGAGTGATCACCGGCTGCGGTCTGGAATGCGTTTTGACGATGGGGACAGGGATGGGCTTCGCCCTGTTCCAAGACGGCGAGATCGCACCGCATCTGGAACTTAGCCAGCATCCTATTCGAACGCATACCACCTATGACGACCACGTGGGCAAGGCGGCGCTTGAGCGTATTGGCCGGCGACGATGGAACAAGCGTATCGGCAAAATTATCAGCGTCCTCGAAACTGTCGTAAACTATGACACCCTCTTCATTGGCGGCGGCAACGCAAAGCTGATCGACATCGCATTGCCGGCCAATGTGAAGCTCGCTTCCAACGCAGCCGGAATCACCGGCGGTCTGCGGCTCTGGGATCAACGGATGGATCATGCATTCACCGATCGAGCGGCAGCTTTTTACGCACTGTCGGATTAGGCTTCATCGTGCCGGATGATCCTGGCCTCGCCAGAATTCCAATGTCAGGCACACTCCCGAAGCAGTTTCCTTAAAGTTGCGTGCGGGAAGTAAGGCATGATCACCTTGTCGCGCCTTCAAACACCGTCACACACTTAAGATATCTGCTACGATGTTCTCGACCGTCTCTGGCGCTGGATCTTACCGTCGCGCTATGCCACCAGCGGCTCCCAAAACGATGTTCGCCGAACCGCAAACTCGATAAATCCCGGCACTACGGCCGCCACGCGGAGCCATTTCATCACCTTCTGTTCATTGGAGCCGCACCCGAGAATGATGCAACCGACCTGCTCGCGGCCGTCACGGCGCACCATTTCGACGATCTTGAAACAACCCTCGCGCCGATCAAAACCTTCGATCTTCCAGACGTCAGCCTCAACCCGGAATTTTGAAGCTGTTCCAACGCAGCGAGCATCAGTGCGGGTCGCACTTTACTGTCGTAACGATTCTGATCACCCCCGACGACAGCCAGCTGCGCATGGGCGGCGGGCGTGAGCAATTCGAACATGAATTAGAAATTGTTTGCGTGGCAATAGTCGCATAGCTCCTCGAGACGCCCGGCTTGCCGGCCTTCGCCGATGCTAGTGTAGTGTCTCACGCAAAGCTTGACAATTCGCCTCATTCGGTTACGGTTGTTTCATGTGGTCGAGCAGTCAAGCTGTTGAGATAACGCCC
>NZ_FOSN01000060.1 GCF_900114285.1 Methylocapsa palsarum
AGGTAGCTGATGGCGGCGCGCGACTCCCGGCTGCTGGGGGCCGAGGAATATACCGGCTATAGCCTCATCATCATCGCCGCCGGCCTTGGCGTCGGAGGATGGGAGCTCTGGTATTTTCATCATGGCGAGATCAGCGCGATCGTCATGCAGGTCTCGCATTTGCAGATGATTTTCATTCGCCGGTCGTCCTATCAAACGTACAATTTTTTCGAGGTACCCTAAACAAAAAACGCCACCCAAAACCGGCGGACTATCTACTTTTCTGGCATTTCAAGGAATAGCGTCTGACGCCGATTTCTTATATGAGCAGCGAAGCACATCCAGATCTGACGCAGATGTCATAGGAGGCGAAGTGATGAGCAATGGCACGACTTCGCCATCGCGTCGAACGATGCGCGCGGGTGCAGGCGGCCTTGGGTTTACTCCTGATCTCAGCTCAACGCTTCCGCGGGCGGCGCCGGAACAGCAACCAGCCTGGGCAAAACCTTTGTCTTTGCGCACGGATGTTGGCATGGCGGGTGGTGCTGGCGGCGCGTCGCCGATCGCTTGTCTGAAAAAACTTGGGCAAGGACTATTTCCATGCGTGAGCCACAACGCTGAAGCCCGGCGTCTCATAAATCGCGCACATCTCTCGTCATCAAGCCGGCATCAAGTACTCTATTGCCGTGAGCCGATGGCGGAGGTCACGGCGACAGGCGGTATCCTATGTTTCACATCCTAAATACCAATGCTGCTCCGTGGCTCGGGATCGCATTTTGCATAATGCAAACGGCCCTCTTTTCAGGCTTGAACCTGGCTCTTTTTAGCGTAAGCAAGTTGCGACTTGAGGTGGAGGCTGCCGGTGGAAACGCCAGTGCAGCCAAGGTGCTTGAGCTAAGAGTAAATTCCAATTTCACGTTGGCGACAATTCTTTGGGGCAATGTCGCCACCAACGTCCTTTTGACATTGTTATCTGAATCGGTCCTAGCGGGCGTGGGCGCCTTTGTATTCTCGACCATCGTCATCACGCTACTAGGTGAAATAATTCCGCAGGCCTATTTCTCGCGAAATGCAGTACGCATGGCTGCTAAGTTCGCATCCTTCCTTAAGTTCTATCAGCTGATGCTGTTCGTGGTTGCTAAACCTACGGCACTGATTCTCGACTGGTGGCTTGGGCCAGAAAGCATCACATTGCTCCGCGAGCGCGATTTCCGTGTCCTTTTGTCGAAGCACATGGAGGCCGAAGGAACGGATGTCAGTCGTCTGGAGGGGACTGGCGCAATGAACTTTCTCGACCTCGACGACATCGGCGTGCTGGACGAGGGGGAACTCGTCGATCCCCATAGCGTCATAGCGCTTCCAATTGTGAACGGCTGGCCGGTTTTTCCGACATTCGAACGCATGCCAACCGATCCATTCTTGCGTCGATTAGATGCTTCGGGAAGAAAGTGGGTCATTTTTGTCGACGACTCTGATGCGCCCCACATCGTTCTAAACGCCCACCATTTTCTGCGCGATGTCCTCTTCAACGAAGTATCGGTCGGTCCCGAGCCCTACTGGCATCGGCCGATCGTCGTTACAGACATGAGAACGCGACTTGGTAGCGTCATTGGGCTGATGCAGACGAAGCCGGAACAACCTGGAGATGATGTCATCGAACACGACCTCATCCTGGTGTGGGGCAAGCAAAAGCGCATTATCACTGGGGCCGATCTTTTGGGTCGGCTGCTGCGAGGGATAACCCACGGTACGCTGACCACGTCGTCAATTTCAAAATGACAAGTCCGCTCTAGCCCCCTCCGCCGTTGGCGTTGTCTGCGCTGACTCCAGGTCCGAATAGAGCCGTTCGCTGGAGCCAGACAACAACGAGGGTGGTGACGCCGGGGCCCGGGCGAACAGCAGCCAGATTCGGGTGCAGGCCCAACAAACCTTCCACACGCCTCGCTACCCCAATCGCGCGCCTGATGGCCGAAGAAGCCAAGCAAAGCGCATGGGGATCTCATAGCGTTGGCTGATGGTCCGGATTACTGACCCTGCCGTCGGACTCGAAAGTCAGAGTTTCTTCTTTGGTTGTTGTCGGTTGAAAGCCGCATCAACCTCATCTTCCTTGATGCGTGCCGAAGGATCACCGCGCTCTCCGAGGTTTTGCTCTTCCGTGCCGTCTCCCATCATTCCCGGATGTAAGACGGGCCTGTCCGTCGTCAGATGATTTGAGACAGTTTCAGGTTATTCGGAACGGAGGTTCTGGCTCATCGACATTAAAGGTTAAGCGGCCTGCAGTTGGTGC
>NZ_FOSN01000056.1 GCF_900114285.1 Methylocapsa palsarum
AACAAACAATTGATCGCCGGCCACGGCCGCTTCGAGGCGGCGAAACTGCTCGGGCGTTCAGAGATCCCGGTCATCTGTCTCGACCATCTAAGCGAGGCCCAAGCCAGGGCCTATATGCTGGCGGACAATAAGCTGACGGATCGCTCATCCTGGGATGACGCCGCATTGGCCGCGCATCTCAAGGAATTGTCCGAACTTGCGATCGACTTCAACATCGAGGACGTTGGCTTCGAGCTCCCCGAGATCGATTTTCGCATTCAGTCTCTCGATGCGCCGGAGGATCCGAGCGACGCGGATGAGTTCGAGGCGGCTGCGGGGCCTGCGGCCTCGCGGCTTGGCGATCTTTGGCTGCTTGGCGATCATCGCCTTTATTGCGGCGATGCGCTGGATCCCAAGACCTACGACGCCCTACTGGGGACCGAACACGCCGCGGCGGTCTTCACCGACCCGCCCTACAACGTCAAGATCGACGGCCACGTCTGCGGCGGCGGCGCGAAGAAGCATCGCGAATTCGCCATGGCCTCGGGCGAAATGACCGCCGACGAGTTTAGCCGCTTTCTCCAGGAGATATTTGAGCTGATCGCCGCGCGCGTCGCGCCAAGCGGCGTCATTTACGCCTGCATGGACTGGCGTCACATGGGCGAGATGCTCGCCGCCGGCCGCGCCAAAGGCCTCGATCTCCTCAACCTCTGCGTCTGGGTCAAGAGCAATGGCGGCATGGGCTCGCTGTATCGCTCAAGGCATGAGCTTGTCTTCGTCTTCCGCAACGGCAAAGAGCCGCATCGCAATAACGTTCAGCTTGGACGCTTCGGGCGCAATCGCACCAATGTCTGGAATTACGCCGGGGCCAACAGTTTTCCGCGCAAAGGCCGGGCCAAGGGCCTGGATCTGCATCCAACCGTCAAGCCGATCGCAATGGTCGCCGATGCGCTGCTGGACGCGACGAAACGCGGCGACATCGTCCTCGATCCCTTCTGTGGCAGCGGCACGACGATCCTCGCGGCCGAACGCGTGGGTCGGCGAGGCTTCGGGATCGAGCTCGACCCTCTTTACGTCGATCTCGCCATCTCGCGCTGGCAGAAGATGACGCAGCAAACGGCCGTTCACGCCAACGGCAAGACTTTTGACGCGATAGGCGCCGAAAGACGAGGCGCTGATGGCCAGAACTAAAAGCGACCGCGGCGCATCGCGGGCAAAGCCGAGCGGCAAGGGCGCGGCGCGAACGCGCGCCCGTCGGCGGCGAACCCAACGCTCCGAGAGCGCGGGCGACATTATCACCCGCCTCTTGCGCAGGCTCGTCCCCATGAAAATCAACGGTGAGACGACAAAGGTTCCCGCCATGGCGGCGATCATATTGCAGCTCCGTCAGAAAGCGATGTCCGGCAGCGCCCGCGCCTCGCGCGTGCTGTTGAATTACCATCACTTCGCCATCCAAATGTCTGGCGGAGGGATTGAAATCACGTTCGTCGACGACGATTACACCACCGCTTTCGCGATGTCCTTGCAGGGCGCTGAGCATGACCGACGATGACGTCGGCTACAAGAAGCCGCCGAAGAGCGGGCGATTTAAGGCCGGCGTCTCGGGCAACCCGAAAGGGCGCCCGAAACGAAAAGCGCCGCCGCTCGCCGAAATGATCAACGAGGTCCTCAACTCCGAGATCGCCTATCGTGAGCGCGGCCGGATGAAAGTTGCGATGGGGCGGGAGCTCGACCTTCGGATGCTCCTGGATCGGGCTGCGAGCGGCGACGTCCAGGCTGCCGCGCTCGTTTTGAAGATACTCGAGCGCCTGAATCGGCGCGGCGACGCCGGCGTCGCGCGGATCGTGATCAGAGATTGGCTGCCTGATCGCCCGGGTCAGACAGGCGTCCAAAAGGCGCGGAACCAGGACTCACGCCGAGGACGCGACGCCTCCCAGCACGACGAAAGAGAATAGCAAGGGCATGAATCGGCGCGAAACCAAATCCGAGCAGATCGAAATATCGATTGGACGTCTTCATGCCGGGCAGATCGCCGCTTATACAGCGCTTCGCGGGCATAGATTCATGGCGCTGCGCTGTGGACGACGCTTTGGGAAAACCGAACTCGCCAAGGCGTGGATCTCTGAAGGACTCGTCTTAGGCATGGCGTGCGCGTGGGTTGCGCCGCAGCACATGCTCGCCCAGGAAGTCTATTACGATCTTGCGAAAAAGTTTTCCGCGCTTGTCGAGGAGAGCGCGAAGGCGTCGCTCATCCGGGTGAGGACCAGCGGACGCCTGGACTTTTGGTCCCTCGACAATGAAATGGCCGGCCGCAGCCGCGGCTATCAGAGGATCGTCATCGACGAAGCCGCCTTCGCCAAGAACGGCGACAATCGGACGGTCGGGTCGATGGCGGCGATTTGGGAAAGATCGATCAAGCCGACGCTCTACGACTATGGAGGCCAAGCTCTCGTTTGCTCCAACGCCGCCGGCAAGGACCCCGACAATTTCTTCTACGCCATTTGCACGGACCCCAGGCATGGTTTCCATGAGCATCATGCGACGACCATGGACAACCCGCTTCTTCCAAAGCGCCTGAGCGAAGAACGCCAAGAGGACTGGCGCCAGCGGCGCGATCAATTGAGGGCCGATCTGATCCGCGAGAACGATCCCCTGGTCTACGCCCAGGAATATCTCGCCGAATTCGTGGATTGGGCCGGGGTCGCCTTCTTCAGTCGCGAAAGGATGCTGGTTGACAATCAACCGGCGCCCTTCCCGCCGCTTTGCGACGGCGTTTTCGCGGTGATCGACACCGCCTCCAAGACGGGAACGGACCACGACGCGACCGCCGTCACCTTTTTCGCCGTCAACAAGCATTTCGGCGGCGCGCCTCTTCTCATATTGGACTGGGACATCGTGCAGATCGAGGGCGCTCTCCTGGAGAGCTGGCTGCCGAACGTGTTTGATCAGCTTAACGAACTTGCGAGTCTCTGCCGGGCGCGCGCAGGGTCTTTGGGCGTTTTCATCGAGGACAAGAACTCCGGCACGATCTTGCTGCAGCAAGCCATACGGCGCGGAATGCCGGCCTCTCCGATCGAATCGAAGCTTACAGCCATGGGCAAAGACGAACGAGCGCTTTCCGTCTCAGGTTATGTGCACCGCGGTCTTGTCAAATATACGGAGCGCGCTTTCAACAAGACTGTTTCATACAAACGGCGGGAACGGAACCATCTGCTTGATCAAATCGAGAGTTTCCGCATCGGCGACAAGCATAGCGACCGGGAGGATGACCTCCTCGACACCTTCTGCTACGGCGTCGCCATCGCTCTTGGAAATAGCGAAGGGTTTTAGCGAAACCTTGATCCC
>NZ_FOSN01000044.1 GCF_900114285.1 Methylocapsa palsarum
TCAGCCTTCTTCAGCCAGTCAAGCAGCGTGTGCGCCGAGCAGCCGATCTTGGCGGAAATCGACTGGCAGGCCGTCCAGCGCGAAGGGTAATCGCCCTCTTGATCCAGCACCAATCGCACGGCGCTCTCGCGGACCTCGGCGGAGAACTTGTTCGTCTTTTTGCTCGTCATCGCTCCGTCCTATTTGGAAGTTGGAGCCTCCGGCAAACCCGGCGCGGTTCAATCTGCGCAGTCGAGCCAATCTCGATCATTTCTCCGAGATAGAAAAACGCCACCTGGTCGGCGCAGTGGAGAGCTTCTTCTCGTCTCTCAAGACGGAGAGAATCCGCCGCAAGGTTTACCGGACGCGCGATGCTGCGAGAGCCGACATATTCGCGGTTCTACAACGCGACCCGGAGACATTCGACAATCGGCTATGTCAGCCCGATTGAGTTCGAAAGGAAGGTCGGGTTAGCCTAATCGCCTGTCCACGAAACCGGCAGCAGGCCAAACATCCCCGGCCGCCCCACCTCCCAACGCTGACGCGCCGTTGGCACTCGAGGTCTCAATTTCATCAGTCTCACTCGGCTCAGACCGCCATCTTCAAAGGGATCCCCGGGTCGGATCCGACATTCATCGCGGACCATTGGAGATCGCCGGCGTAGCGCCAGGCCATCTGGCCGGCCTCGTCGAGGGCGAAGAGGTGTAGCCAGCGATTATCGAACAGCGCGCGAACACTGTCATGCCGCTTCAGGATCTCGGTCATCGCTTCGCGCGGCGCTTCGATGCAGACGGACAGACGCAGGGGCTCGTGGACGTAGCGTTCGCCGTCATGGACAGATTGCCAGGGCAGACCGGCGCGCAACAGGCCTCCATTACCCTCGACGACACCCATGCCGCCGGTGACGTTATGCAGGAGCTTGTTGCCGCCGCCGAAGAGCTTGGGCGCCACGGTCGATCCGTAATATTGCAGGCTGATCCAGCTCGCGACGACCACGGGCGCAGTCAAGATCAGCTCCAGCACGCCGAAGCCCCTGTCGATCTTCCAGTCATAGTCATGAAGGAAGGCGCGCCCTTCGAGGGTCTTGCCCGCCGTGCGCCGACGGGGCGCCGCTATAAATGCTTTACACCCGGCCAGGGCCCATTCGGGCCGCACCTCAGCCCAATCGCGGCTGCGCCTGGCGAGGCTGCCCTCTCCTGCCGCACGGGGCAGGCGCAGAGCGCGTTCTCCCCGCGCGATCTTGCCCGCGGCGGCGAGCCAGGTTCTTGCGTTGTTCAAGTCAGGGACATGGGCCGCCGACGGGCAGTCGCCGGAATAGAGCGTGACAGCGTCGGTCGTCGTGTCATGCAAAGCGCCGAGGAACAAGGTGTCGGCCGGAATCTCGATCCCTTGAGGAACCAAGCCCCTGCGCACCTCGGGATCGTTCAACAGCACTGCAAGCAGCCGCGCATTGACCTCGCCGGAATAGCCGCCGCAGGCCCCGCAATGGAGCCCACTGGCATGGGGGTTGTTGACCACGTTTGCGCCGTGACCGGCCAACAGCACGAGCCTTGCGAAACTGGTTGTCAGCGACATGGCCCGCAGCACGGTCTCGGCTGCTTTGGTTCGCGTGGCGAGATCGAGAGCTGGATCAAAACGGGGGGCAGGATCGTTCGGCGCGGGCGTGCCGTGCAGTCCCAGCGCATCGCTTACGAGCTTACCGGCATAGACCGGTCCCGACGCCTCGACGAAGGCGAAGGACGACACGGCCGCGAGCTTGAACCGGCCCCAGGCCCGCTTGGCGCGGGCCTTGAACCGCGCCGACTGATCTGCCGCAGCGTCTTGCGGCCCGCCCGAGCAGGTGGTCAGGCCGGGATTCAGGAGCACGGGCAGCCGAAGTTCGTTGACGTCCGAAGCGAAGCACCGATGCGACGCCGTCAGCCCAAAGAAGCCGGCGAACCCCAGGGTCTGGATGTCCGGGTTTACGGATTCCAGCGCGCGCCGGAAAACCTCGGATCGCACATCGATGCAGAAGGCGGCCTGGAGCGCAGGACGGCTTTCCGCCGACCCATTTCTCGGCGCGGCGAGCGTTTCAGCCAGGATCCGTTGCGCCGCGCGTTCCGACGCTTCCTGCAATATGGCGTCGATGACATGGTCGGCGGTCGGCATGACAGGCGAGGCATGGGAGGCGACAACGACCCCCCACCGAACGCAGATCTGGTCCTCATACCGGTTGAACAGAGCCGCTTCCCAGATCAGGCGGATCGCTAGAAAATCGGTGATCGTCTCGTCATTGCCTTCGCCGAGTTCCGCCCGCCAGAGCCGGTAGCGGGCGTATTGCGCCCAGCCGCCCAGCGTCATGAGCATTTGATGAAAATAGGTCTCAAGAGCCTCGGCCGGTAGCGCAATGCGCTGCGCCACGCTCGCGATCGCTTCCGGCGCATGTTCCGGCGCCTCCGAGACGTGGGTCGCAAAACCTGAAAGACCGGCAATCTCGGGCGTCAGATCGTGGGTCGCGACGGCGCGCCAGGCGCCATAGGCGCCTTTGGCGCGCGGCGCGGCCCAGAGCGCCTGTCCTTCGTCGAAGTATCCTGCCGCCCAGCTGCCGAAACGCTCGGCGATCAGCCCCGGCCAATCGATCCCCGAGGCCTCCGCGGCGAGGTCGGCGATTGTCGGAACCGCACTGATCGCGGGCGTCGATGCAAGCGCCGCGGACTTCAGAGCCGCGAGGTCAGCGGGGCGAAACGCTGACGATGCGCTCGCCAGAGCGTCCGATAAATCCCTATCGGTGATGACGCCGCTGACGATCCGCTCCTGGTACCAGCTTCGCGGCATGGCGACGGAGGCTCCCGCGACACGTTCCAGACGGGCGCCTACTGTGGCGAGGCTTTCATGGGTCTGTCCGAGGAATGGATTGACCGCGACGCTCGACGCCAACGGCCAGACCGGTGGTATGGCTCGAGCGGCGCAATCGATAGCGGCGTCCAGTTCCAGGGAATCGCGCCCGCTTGAAGTCTCTACATTCATCATTTTTTCCTCGGAGGAAATCAGGTTGCGTTGCGAAGCCGCCAGCCGCGGAGCAGCCGGTCGAACACCGCGTTGGCGTAGAAGCCATTCGAGAGATGCACGCGCAGCCCCGCCGCGGCCGGATGGTAGGCCCAAAGCGGGAACATCGCCTGGACGATGGCGACGAGGCCGAAACTAATCACCGCGAGCACGATCAGCGCCCATTGCAGCGGACCAGGCGCAGGCGCGGCAGGCAACACGCCCGCCGTCAGCCAGACGGCGAAGGCCTGAAGCGCAAAATAGCTGAAGGACGTGGCGACGGCGTAGACGATCGTGCGTTGGGTCAAGGCCTTGGGCGCCGCGTCCGCCAATCCCTGAGCGAGCATGTAGGCGACGCCGAAGATCAGGATCGCGCCCAGGGCGATGGCTTGGGGCGACTTGTGTTGGAAGCCGAAACCGAACCCGACGACCGCATAGATCGCCAGCGCCAGCAGGAAGGCCCGCCCGACGGCGCCGGCCTTGGGAATGGCCACGGGGCCGGGTCTCCGTTTAGCGGCGATCAACTCGACCGCACCGCCGGAAGCCAGGAAGGAATGAGCCTTGTAGAGCGAATGGGCGACAATGTGCAGCAAAGCCAGCGGAAACAGCGCAAGCCCGCACTCCAGGATCATAAAGCCCATCTGGGCGACGGTCGACCAGGCCAGTGAGGTCTTCACCGCGGGCTGAGTGAGCATCACCAACCCACCGAATAGAGCCGTAAAGCCGCCGATCACCACGAGAACCGCCAGCACGCCCGGGGCCAGCAACATCACGTCAGCGAAGCGGATCAGCAGAAACCCACCGGCATTGATGACGCCCGCGTGCAGAAGCGCCGAGACGGGTGTTGGGGTTTCCATCACCTCGGTCAGCCAGCCATGCGTCGGAAACTGTGCTGATTTCAAAAGTGCCGCCGCCGCCAGGAAGCCCGACGCCGCGATCGCCAAGCCGCCGCCGCTGCACGCACGGGCGGCGGTCAGGATGGCCGCAATGTCGGTCGTGCCATAGGCCAGCATCAGCAGCACCCCCGCGCTGATCAACGCCACGTCGCCAATCCGCGCCGTGACGAATTTCTTCGCTGCCGCGCGCTGGGCCTCGATGCGGTCCGGATAGAAAAGCAGAAGCCGGTGCAGGAAGAGGCTCGTGGCGACCCAGGCTAGAACGAGCTGCACGAGATTGCCTGACACCACCAAGAGCAGCACGGAGGCCAACGTCATGCAGAGCCAGCCTGTGAACGCGCCCTGCCTCGCCTCACCGTCCAGATACGTCCCGGCGTAACGCACCACGACCCAGCCGATGAACGAGACCAGGAGGGACATCGTGACGCTAATGGCATCGATCCGAACCGACAATCCAACGCCGCCGAGCCCGATGAGACGGCTGTCCGCGGGCCCGTGCAGGACAAGCACCACCGCCGAGACCACCGCAACCAAGATGGCAACCAGCGTCGGAGCTTCAGCCAGCCGCAGACGGTTGCGGGTCCGTCGGCTGCGGCTCAGGAATCCAACGGCGGCGATCAGAAACAGCGCAGCAGGCGCCAACAACGGCAAAAGATCGATTAACAAAGGCTATCCCCCTAAATGCACCTTACGGGTCGGAGAAAAAGGTACCTGCTGGGCTAGGCGATGAAAAATTCATTGTTTCTTTTATTTCGTTCTGTTTTATAGAACGATATGAAGAACCTGAACTTCAACCATCTCCGCTATTTTTGGGCGGTCGCGCATGAAGGCAGCCTCACCCGAGCAGCTGAGCGCCTGAATCTGTCGCAGTCCGCGCTATCGGTGCAGATCCAGAAGCTCGAACACCAAATGGGTCACCCGCTATTCGAGCGCGTGGGCAAGCGGCTCGTCCTGACCGAAGCCGGCCAGATCGCGCTCGACTATGCCGACACCGTGTTCCAGGCCGGCGACGAGCTGATCAGCACTCTCGAAGGGCGGCCTTTGGCCAACCGCCAGGTCTTGAGGATCGGCGCGCTCACGACCCTGTCGCGAAACTTCCAGCTTGAATTCCTGCGCCCTCTTGTCGGCCGCGCAGATGTGGAGTTGATCGTCCGATCCGGCACTACACGCGACCTGATGGCGCAGCTCGAAGCCCACGCCATCGATGTGGTTCTTTCAAATAGCGCCGCCCAACGAGAGGCCCGCGCGCCATTTCGTAATCACCTGCTCAACCAGCAGCCCGTCAGCCTGGTCGGCCGCGCCAGACCGAATAAACACCCATTTAGCTTTCCTGAGGATCTACGCAGTGAGCCAATCCTGCTTCCGAGCCTCGACAGCGACATCCGGGTTGGCTTCGACCGTCTGCTGGATCTGGCCGGCATCCGGCCGATCATCCTGGCCGAAGTCGATGACATGGCCATGCTGCGTCTGCTCGCCCGTGAGCGAGAAGGCGTGACGCTCGTGCCGCCGATCGTCGTGCGTGACGAGCTGGAATCCGGAGAACTCGTGGAGCATTGCCGAATCTCGCAACTCACCGAGAGCTTTTATGCCATCATTCAGAGTCGCCGGTTTCCGAACCAGCTTCTTCGAGACTTGCTGATCAGATACGCGCGGCCCGAGGCCCCTCTTTCTATCCGTTGACCGCTCCTTGCGGCGAGGGCTCTGGTGTGTTGATTTTCGCTGAGATGTGATCCTTGAAGGCCAGATTTTTCACTGAGGCCGCTATTCGCTGAACTTGCAAGGCTCGTCCTGCAAAGACTTGAGCGCCGGACGATCGATTTCCCCAGCAATTGCCGGTGCGTCACGCCCAGCCGGCGGATTGGCCGCTCTTCGTTGAGATGACAGTCCTTGCGCGAGTAGGAAATGAAGATTCGGGCTGAAGGCTGAACCGGCATTCGCACGCCTTGAAGTAGATAAGTTTACTTTACGGGGGCGCGTGGACCCGGACAAGGCGGTGACCCAGGGATCAAGGTTTCGCTAAAACCCTTCGCTATTTCCAAGAGCGATGGCGACGCCGTAGCAGAAGGTGTCGAGGAGGTCATCCTCCCGGTCGCTAT
>NZ_FOSN01000036.1 GCF_900114285.1 Methylocapsa palsarum
CGAATATCTTTCACAAGCTGTTCTGCCGGGGCTTTCGCCGGCACGGATTTCTGTCTCATCTGCGCTCCTGAATGGGCTAAGATGAACCAGAAATCTCCCTTCAGAAAATACCCCGATTTGTCTCATGGGCGCTGACGCCGGACATGAGGTCGCTGTCTGGAATGCAGCCGGGGAAGGCGGGCTTTCCTGGCGCGTCCGCGACGACGGCGAAGTGGTCCGCATGATTCTGCCGCCCCAGGTCATCGACGAGGCGATGGAGAAGAATTGCTCCGACCTGGCGGGAAAGCCCAAGGACATTGAACCCAATGAACCCGCTGCGGCGAGGTTTGGAACCCAGACCGAGGTCCATCTCGATTCGACTTTCGCCGCCACGACCTTCCGGGAGCCGGGCTGGAATCTCAGACTGATACTAGGACAGGCAACACAGCGTTCGTCGGGCGCGCGTCTTCGTGGCTTGCGCATGGAACTGCTCTACGGGATGCTGACCCGCGTGCGATCAGCCGATGTCTGGTATACCGAGATTTCAGGTGCGATTGGAGCCCCGGCGCTTCCGCCACCCGACGTCTACGACAGTAGCAAACCGCACCTCAAGTCACTCGAAGCTCATCAATGGCGTGCTCAAGGCCGAGCGCACCCGTCTTGCCGTGGATAAGTTGTGGAAGACTCGTCCTGACGACGATCCTGTTCTCGAGGATGGCGTTTCGTTCGAAATTCGGCAAAGAGACGAGGCAAAGAATTCTGGCCCAGCGAGGTTGAGGCGGCCCGTCTCCGGCGATGTGCCGGAGAATGACAGTGAGACTGGCGGTCTGATCAAGTGGGAGGTGCTGAAGCGGGGGACCTTGCGCCATTGGGTTTTCGTGGCCTCGGCGTCGACTTGCGCGAAGGCGGTGGCGATGAAAGCCGAGACGGCGCGCCGTCCGCTCTTGCCGGCATGAGCGAGTGTGAATCGGCTTCAGAGAATGACCCCTCTGGCGCCGTAAATTCAGTTACTTGCCGTGCCGATCGGCGTTGGGATCCCACGCCGAACAACATTTCTGATCCAAATATCGGTTGTGGTGCTCAGTCATTCGCCCCTTTTCGATTGAAAGTGCGGGGCTTCTCCGATAGCTTGCAGAGATAGGCCAGTAACTGGGCGTGCCTAGTTTCGGTATGGGTCGTTTGGCTGGGCGTGAATGGTACCGATGGACAAGACGGAACTGCGATGGGGAGTCGGGCAGCGTCTCGAGTTCATTGAGTTCCGCCTGTTCTGGGACGGACGCGTGAACCGCAGTGACCTGATGCAGCAGTTCGGGGTCTCGGTGAATCAGGCGTCCGCCGACCTGAACCGTTACATCGGCTTCGCACCGGACAACATGGTCTACGACAAGTGCGCGCGGACCTACGTCCGTGGCCCCGGGTTCAAGTCCCGGTTCCTCGAACCTGACGCGAGCCGTTACCTCGCGCAGCTGCGGTCGGTGTCGGACGGGATCCTCGACCGTGAGGATGCGTGGATTGCCGATCTGCCGCCCTTTGCGTCCGCGCCGACACCTGCGCGCGGCGTCAATCCGGTGACACTCCGGTCGGTGGTAGGTGCCATTCGCCGCTCCGAGGCGATTGAGGTGAAGTATCAGTCCCTGTCCAGTCCGGAGCCGCGTTGGCGCTGGATTGTTCCGCACGCCATTGGGTTCGACGGATTTCGCTGGCACACCCGGGCATTCTGCGTGACCGACGAAGCGTTCAAGGACTTCCTGCTTTCCCGGATGCTCGAAATTCGAGGGTCGCGGGAGAGCAGAGTGCCTGCGGAGGACGACCGCGACTGGAACGACGAGGTCACACTGGAGATCGGGCCCCACCCCGCCCTCTCCGAAACCCAGGCCAGGGGCATCGCGCTCGACTACGGGATGCGTGGGGGCAAGGCGAAGATCAAGGTCAGACGCGCGCTACTGTACTATGCGCTCAGGCGCCTCGGGCTTGATACTGATCCTGGCGCAAGGAAACCGCAGGACCAGCAGATCGTGCTTCTCAACAGGGAGGTCGTCCATGAAGTTCATGGATAGACTGTCCCGCATCCTCGGCAATCGTGCCCAAGCGACGAGCGAACAGGAAAGCCATGTTCTCGGCTCTTTCGAGATTCGGCTGATTGCCGAAGGGAAGCCTGAGAAGCTTGCCGATTTCGCGGCATCATCCCGCCTCCACGCGACCGATCCGAAGGGGGACACGCCACTTCACCTAGCGGGCCGCATGGGGAATCTTGCCGTTTGCGATCTCTTCATTCGATCGGGTGCCAACCCCGCATCACTGAATCATAACCGGCAGACACCCGCTGATGTGGCATTTGCCGAAGGTCACGGTCTCGCTGCGCAGCTGCTGTCTTCGCTTGTTGCGAAGTCGCCGGAGCCGAAGACCGTCGATGAGCGCGAAGATATAGCGGAGATCGAGACCGCTCCGGCCGGGACCGATGCTGATCCAGAGCATCGTTTCACTTTGGTCCAGGGGATGGAGCCAAATGATACGACTGACAACCTTGATAACCTGCTGAGTTTTGAGGCTGAGGCAGAACCAGAGGAGTTCTTCGGTCAGTACACAGGGGAAGCGGCGTCGGGGACATTCATCGCGCTCATCAGTTCGGCACGTGCCGTTTCTGATGACGAGGATGGTGATTGGAATCTCGACTTTTCACCTGCAAATATTGCTGGAGGGGGCATTGATTCCAGCGCCGCAGCAGCCGTCGATCACGGTGCAGAGAATGACTTCCTGAAGGTCCGCAACCGCGGACGGCAATCGATCAAACGCGCTGTCGTCCAGACAGGCACGCGGCTGTCGATCGATCCGGCAATCTGCACCACCTGGGTAGAGCAGACGCTGGCGAAGGGATGGTGGTCATTCGAAGACGTCGATCGCCTCGTCGCCCATTGCGAAGGGAATGGCGATCTCGAGGAACTACGCATCAATCTCCAGCGGAACCTGGAAGCTGCGGGCTTCGACCTCGTTCAGGAGAACGGGCATGATGCCGCGCTCTGGGACGCCAGATCGGACATATCGCCCGATGACTTGCCTGATGCGATCGAGGCAGTCCTCACGCGCGCGACGCGGCTGCCAGGTACGCGGCGCTTCGTCATGGACAAGTCATACGAACTGCAGCTGCTGGAGCCTATGGTCCGGGCAAAGCAGGACCTCCAGCTGGGGATTCTCGCCTCCGAAGTTGCCGTCGAAACGATCCTCGATGTGGTCGACAACATCCGCGACGGTTTCCGAGATCCGGGCACTGTCTCCCTGCGGACCATTATTCCCTCGCGCCCGGGCCATGACGAGACGGCCGAGGTCATGGCCGCGGCAGAAACCCTGAAGTCCTGGCAGACCAATGGTCGCGTGATGGATGGTAAACGGCGAAGAGAAGCGCTCATGGCGCTCGATGCGCTCGATTTCTCTCTGGCGTTCCACAAGGAACTGGTCCGCATACTGAAACAGGATCCAGCGTGCCAAGAGCTCGCCGTCCATTTGGATGCACAGATTCTGATCTTCGAAGCCGCTACCGAGCGTCTTATCCGGGAGCACCTGCCTTATGTGCGGCGCTTTGCAGCACGGAACGTGCATGAAGGCGAAGAGCCGGAGGACGTCTTCCAAGTGGCCTTCATGGGGCTGCAGCGATCCACATGGCGCTTTGATCCAGAGCGCGGTTATCGCTTTCTCATTTACGCCACCTACTGGATGCGACAGGCCATCACGCGATGGCGTGCGGACGAAGGCACAGCAATCCGTGTTCCCGTTCATCGGCATGAAAATCTCACGAAGCTTGATCGTGCCATGGACAAGCTCGGCGTCCGGTCCAAGGGCATTGTTTCCGATGATGATCTCGCCGTGGAACTGGAATGGACAGCTGACCAGGTCCGGCAGTTCCGCAGCATTCCCCGCGAGGCTGAGTATCCCGAGAGCATTGACGACTGGGACGCTCTGCTGCCCGAGCAGGAAAACTCGGATGTCTTCGATCTGGCCGAGGCCGAAAGAATCATTGCGAACGCCATCGCTGAACTTCAGGAACGCCAGGCAGACATTATACGGATGCGCTTTGGGATCGGGCGCGACTCAGAAATGACCCTCGAAGAAATTGGTCAGCTATATGGGTTGACCCGCGAGCGCATACGTCAGATCGAAACTAAGGCGCTGAGGGTTCTGGGGCATTCCACCAGACTAGGCCGATTTGCCTTCTTGTTGGAAAGCTAATGTCTTGGGTGCAAGAAATGCTCCTCCTCACGCTGGTTCGATGCTCGAGTCTCTTCGGGGGCTCGGCTACGCGCCCCCGACCGCGCTAGCAGACTTGATCGACAACTCGATTTCTGCGGGATCAAGCACAGTCTCCGTTCACTTCGAATGGGCGGGTCCGGAAAGCTGGGTTCGGATCATTGATGACGGTTGCGGGATGGAGGACGCCTCGCTGGAGGCTGGAATGCGGCTCGGAGCACGCGATCCGAGGGCTCAACGCGCAGCGAGTGACCTTGGGCGCTTCGGGTTGGGGCTGAAGACGGCCAGTTTCTCGCAGGCTCGAAGACTGACTGTTGCCAGTCGGCAGAACGGCGGACGTGTTGTGTGCCTGCGCTGGGATCTCGACCTGATCGGTCAGGATCCGGCCGTCGAATGGCCACTGTTTGAGGGTCCCGCGCCGGGATCAGAGCATCTGCTTGCACCGCTCGACCAGTTGGACCACGGGACTGTCGTCCTCTGGGAGAAGCTCGACCGTATTGTGACCGATGGCTTCGCCGCCACCGACATGATCGAGCTCGTCGATCGTGTAGAGGCGCATCTTGCAATGACCTTTCATCGCCTTCTCGATGGCCAACAGCCCAAGCTTCGCCTCCTTCTCAATGGCAGAGGGGTGAAGCCGTGGGATCCGTACTTGATGGGACACCCCAGCAAGGCGCTTGAAAAACCCGAGAGTCAAATCCAACACACCACGGGTGTGACAGTCCAATGCCATGTTCTTCCTCATCGAGACATGCTCAAGCCCACCGAACAGGACGCCGCAGCCGGGCCTGCAGGATGGACGCAGCAGGAGGGCTTCTACGTATACCGCAATAAGCGTCTCCTTCTGGCCGGGGGCTGGCTGGGTCTGGGCGATGGCGGCAAGCCATGGCCGCGCGATGAAGCTCACAGGCTTGCCCGCATCCGGCTCGACATACCGAACAGCGCGGACGCCGAGTGGAAAATCAATGTCCTGAAATCGACGGCCAGTCCACCGGTACGACTGAGATCTCAGCTTCACCATCTGGCATCGGAAACTCGCGACCGAGCAAGACGGGTCTTTGCGCACCGGGGCCACATCACGCCAGTTTCCGGGTCACGTTCGAATGCTTTGACAGAGACTTGGCAGGTGCGCCGGTCGGCACAAGGAACATCCTACCGGATTGCCCGTGACCATGACCTCGTCGCCTCGATCCTGAATCGCGCCGGTTCGCTCAAACCCGACATCCTCGCTCTTCTCCGGCTCATCGAGGAGACGGTGCCAGTGCAACGCATCTGGCTGGATACTGCGGAAGACAAGGAGACGCCGAGGACAGGTTTCGCTGGGGCGACCGACAACGAGGTGATGGAGACGCTGTCCTCGATGTTTGAAGCTCTGATGAAGTATCGCGGTCTAAGCCCGACCGAGGCGCGCGAGCGGCTTGGCCGCACGCCCCCGTTCGACCGGCACCTCAATCTGATTGCAGCCATTGAAGTGAAAGACACACAATGACGATTTCGAACCAGAAGGCTTTCGATTCAATCCTTTCCATGGCGCAGAACATGCTCCGCCTCGCAGCGGAGCGCGCTCAGAGCCCTGTCACGCCGGAAATGATTGATAAGGAGATAAACAAGCTCTCGATCATGATGGAGGATGATTTTGTACTTGTCGATAGGGATGCACTCGTTGACGAACTGATCCGCCGATCAAGCCGCACGGTGGGCGAGAATGCTACCCTTTCTAGCGGTGAGGACCATGTCGCTTGGCTCGATGCGGATAGAAAGAAGGGCTGGACCTATTGGCAGCGCTACTCCGAGTATATGGAAGCACGCATCCCTTGGACGGCCTTAGATGCCCTTGACGTCGCCACGGACGAAGTCCTGTCACAACTCGAGGATCCGACCCGGGAGGGTGCATGGGATCGTCGCGGTCTTGTCGTGGGCCACGTTCAGTCGGGAAAGACCGGAAACTACACTGGGCTGATCTGCAAGGCCGCGGACGCCGGCTACAAGATCATCATAGTGCTGGCGGGCTTGCACAACAACCTCAGGGCGCAGACCCAGATCCGCCTCGACGAGGGATTCCTTGGCTTTGCCACCATCGCTGACGCTGACGAGCTTCCCGCGGTCGGGGTGGGACTAATCGATAAGGACACCTCCGTCCGCCCCAACGCTGCAACAAATCGAAGTGACAAGGGCGACTTCAATACGGCTGTTGCTGCAAAGATGAACATCAGTCCCGAACAACGACCGTGGCTCTTCGTGGTCAAGAAGAACAAGACGGTTCTCGAGCGTCTGCTGCACTGGATTCGCAACCGCGTCGCCAATCACGTCGACCCCGAAACCGGCCGCAAGCTCGTTACCAACCTGCCTCTAGTAGTGATCGACGACGAGTCGGATCATGGATCGGTCGACACGGGTGAAGATGTCGTGGACGAGTTTGGTAACCCAGACCTCGAACACGAACCCAAGACCATAAACAGGTTGATCCGGTCAATCCTCCATCACTTCTCGCGGAAGGCTTATGTCGGCTACACGGCGACGCCCTTCGCGAACATATTCATTCATGACCGCGGGGAAACACAGGAGCACGGACAGGATCTCTTCCCTGCCGCCTTCATCACAAGTCTTGCTGCACCATCGAACTATGTCGGACCGGGACGTGTCTTCGGATCGTCTTCCAGCATGCCCGAAGATCTGCCTCTGGTGCGTCCGCTGTCGGACAACGAATTCCAGCCTTGGATGCCGCCACGACATAAAATCGGCTATCGGCCGCGTTGGCGGGGCGAGGACCACGTGCCGGACTCGCTCGCAGAAGCGATCCGTTCCTTCGTTTACGCCTGTGCAGTGCGGAAGCTGCGGGGACAGAGCAGCAAGCATTCCTCGATGCTCATCCATGTCACGCGATTCACCTCGATACAGAACGTCGTCGTAAACCAGGTCGCCGATTACGTGCGCGATTTGAAGGGCCGCTACTCCCGCGGCATCGAGCTTGCGAACCTCGAGGCGTCCATGCGCAAGGAATATGAAGAGATCTTCCTGCTCGACATGCAGAGAATCCGCTACGCCTTCGTCGAAGGAGAGGTGCTGGAAGACTACTCGTGGGCGGCCATCCGTGCCGTACTCCCTGATGTCCTGTCCGATATTCGCGTGCGCGAGATCAACGGTACCGCGAAAGACGCACTCGATTATGCCGAAAATGATAGTACCGGCCTCAAAGTGATTGCCATTGGCGGCGACAAGTTGGCACGTGGTCTGACGCTCGAAGGTCTGTGCACGAGCTACTTCCTGAGAACTGCACGCATGTACGATACTCTCATGCAGATGGGGCGCTGGTTCGGCTATCGCGACGGCTACCTCGATGTCTGCCGCCTCTACACGTCGCAGGAAATGGTGGAGTGGTTCGGCCATATAGCCGATGCGGCCGAAGAGTTGCGCCAGGAGTTCGACAACATGGTCGCAGCAGGCGCCACGCCCAAACAGTTCGGTCTTCGCGTGAAATCGCATTCCGTGCTGACCGTCACCTCGCGAGCCAAGATGAGGAACGCTCGCGCAATGCAGTTGACCTATTCAGGCGATCTTCTCCAAACCATCGTGTTCCCCAACCGCAAGGACGACATCACGACGAACTTCAAGACTGCGGATCGCTTCATCAGGGCACTCGGCCCATCAAAGGACCTGAACGACCAGTTCTTCGTGCCAGATGGTAAGAAGTGGAATGGTCACCTATGGCGCGGTGTGGCGGCTCTGAGTGTGATCTCATTCCTTCGGGAGTACCGGACGCACCCGGCCAGCTTCCGGATCATGAGTCCGCTGATCGCAGATTTCATAGAGGAGATGAACAAGGATCGAGAGCTCACGAGCTGGACAGTCGCACTGATCGGAAAGGACAGTGGCCCGGACGACAAACACCGCACTGTAGGCGGTTGTTCGGTCAACATGCTGCAGCGGAATCGAACGACCGAACATGCGGATCGCTACTCGATAAAGACCCTGATCTCGTCTCGCGATCAGGCCATCGATCTGACCGAAGCACAATGGAAAGCGGCGCTGGAGCTCAGCCAGAAAACTTGGCGCAACGACACCGATCGCAACGAGGGCAAGGAGCCTCCGTCAGAACCGAGAGGTCCCCAGATCCGGCACGTTCTCGGGGAAGGCAACACTGAAACAGGCATCCCGGCTCGCCGGGAACGCGGCTTGCTGATGCTCTACCTGCTCGATCCGGAGGGTGCACGTGTCGACGAATTGAAGGACGCTGATCCTGTCGTTGCCTGGGCAATCAGTTTTCCATCCAGCACTTCCAAGAGAAGGGTCTCCAACTCGAGGTACATTGCCAACAGCGTACTGTGGGGAGGCCTCAATGAGTGGGTGGACTGAAGAAGGGCTCGTACGTGCGTGGCGAGCGCTTTCGCTCCGGGAAGCGGGTGAAGACTGGAGATTTGTCCACTTAACGGGAATGGGCGCTGCCTCGGTCGAAGCAGGTTGTCACTTTCCCCTCGTGAGGGAAGCACTGATCGTCTCCTTTCCAGGATCATGTCCGGTAGATTCGGCTCGGCTGCCCGAAGGCAAGGGCTTTGACGTCTCCCGAATTGAAGGTCAGGCTGTGCTCGCCGGGAAAACGGCCATTGCCCTCGTGAGGCGGCCCGAAGGTTCACGGGAAATTTTCGCCATCATGGTCGTCGATATTTTGAAGTCGCTCGAGGCCGCAGCCGATAAAGCGAACCGCGACATGATGGAGGCCTTCCTCAAACGTGTCAGGGAGTGGCAGGCGTTCATGGCTCGAACGCACCGTCCACTTTCCCCCGATGCGCAGATCGGCCTGCTCGGCGAGCTGTTGATGCTCAAACTGCTTGTAGACACTTCCGTCGGAGCGGGTGCTCTCGACTATTGGCGGGGACCGTTGCGGTCGGCACAGGACTTCCACGTTCGGGCTGGCGCAATCGAGGTGAAGAGCACAGTCCGAACTGGCAGCTTCCTTGCGCGGATCAACAGCATCGAGCAACTGGACGGTGACAGGGTGCCGATCTTCCTCTGCGCGTTCCGCTTCGAGGAAAACGCCGACGGGATATCGCTCGTCAGCCTTACTTCAGAACTCCGCGAGAAGTTTGTATTAGCTGGCGTGCAACGCGCATTCGAGGCGTTACTCATGGTGATGGGATTCCTCGACGAACATGCGACTCTTTACGGGCGCACGCTGTCAATGAAAGACGCGAGAGCTCTCCGCGTCGAAGGCGACATGCCGCGCCTAATGCGTGCCGCGCTGCCTGCTGCCATCCGTTCAGCTGCTTATGTGCTCGACCTTGACGCCCTCGAAATCCCTTCCATCGGGATTCCAGAGATGATCAACGAATTTGGACTGGAATGATATGAGCCTCGAAGATTTTCACCGCAACTTCCGTTCCGACCTGCAAACTACGATTGCCGAGCGTGTTGAGGCAGGTGAAGGACCATTCCCTTCGGAAGAGCTCGTCTTTGCCGAAACGGTGATGGAGCATGTGGCGGAGACAGTGATCTGCGAAGAGCCCGTAGTGTGTCACTGGAACGGCAAGGTCGGCAACGCAAAGCTGCGCATAACTGGCTATGCTCTTAGCGCTGACGAAACCGCCCTCGACCTGTTTGTCACCCACTACTTTGGAACCGAGCAACTTCAAGATCTTGCGGACTCGGATGCAGTAGCCACCGCCAGTGAAGGCGTTCGTTTTCTGTTTCGCGCTGCTAACGGGACCCTCGACGCAAAGATTGATCCGACCCATCCGGTCCGAGATCTTGTTGCGACTATCCGATCCCGCTGGAGTAGCCTCGACCGACTACGGGTGTTCGTGATTACCGACGGCAAGACGAAGACCAAGCGGTTCTCGAACAAGGAAGTCCAGAACAAGATGGTGGCCGTAGAGGCCATGGATATGGAGCGGCTGTTCCGCCACACTGATGGCAAGCCTCGGGACGAACTGGCTCTCAGTTTCGTCCAGTCCATAGGAAGGCCACTTCCTTGTGTCCATGTCCCCGACCCCGATGCTGACTATGAATATGCGCTGACAGCAATTCCGGGGCAGATCATTCGAGATCTCTACCTCAGGTTTGGGGCGCGGCTGCTGGAAGCCAACGTGCGGACTTTTCTGGGTGCCAAGAAGACCGTGAACAAGGGAATAGTAGAAACCCTCCGAAAGGAACCAGAGCATTTCCTCGCGTTCAACAATGGCTTGGTTCTCGTCTGCGACGAAGCGGCATTCAAACTTGGGGACGATGGAAACCTCGGGATTTCATTCTTGAGAGGTCTACAGATCGTAAATGGAGGCCAGACTACGTCCTCTATCTACTTTGCGTCACGTGACGATAAGACGATAGACCTCAGCCATGTCATGGTTCCCGCGAAGATCATTATTCTCAAGGAATCGCATGATGAGGCACGCGAACGGCTGATCAGCAACGTTTCCCGCTATGCGAACAGCCAGAACGCCGTGAAGATGTCGGACCTATCGGCAAACCGCCCGTTTCACGTCCAACTCGAAAAGCTGGCCAATGAAACCTGGTGCCCTGACGGCGCGTCACGATGGTTCTACGAACGCGCGGCTGGTGCCTACAACGTCATGATGTTGAGAGAAGGCAACACTCCTGCGAAGCGTCGGAAGCTGCAGCAGATGATCCCGCCAAATCGGAAGCTGACCAAAAATGACATTGCAAAATATCACGAGGCTTGGTGTGGCAAGCCGAACCAAGTAGCGTTGAAAGGTGAAAAAAATTTTGGGGCCTTCATGAAGGCGCTCGATGAAGATCCATCGATTGTGCCTGATCCACTTGATGCAAAGTGGTTTCGGAAAATAATCGCCAAGGCGCTCTTGTACAATTCAATTCAGCAAATGATCAATGCGAAGGCGGCAAAGTCGACATTTACTCAGGCTTGGAGTGACATCGCGACCTACGTTTTGTCTGTTGTCGCAGATCGTATGGGCGACAGGCTCGACCTTGAGCAGATCTGGATGCGGCAGGGTATCTCCGGTGGCCTGCGAGACCTGCTTTGGGACTGGGCCTTGGTCGTGAATACGGAGTTTAACAGGATCGCCCCGGGTCAGCAATTTTCGGAAGTGGCGAAGCGTGCAGATACGTGGATGAAGGTGAAATCTGCGGATTTTTCATCGCCTGGAACGGGAATAAGTGAGATCAAGCCTCTCTGAACGGAGGGCAGACCGCCAGAATGCCAAAATCAGAACAATTTTTATTGAAATTTTGCGGTGCGATAGAATATTCCTTCAGGAATCTCGACGGCGGCGTGATTTATTGCCAGCACTATTCAGCCTATAACGATCCGCTTGAATTCTGGAGCTGTCCGGCGTCAGCGCCCATGAGACAAATCGGGGTATTTTCTGAAGGGAGATTTCTGGTTCATCTTAGCCCATTCAGGAGCGCAGATGAGACAGAAATCCGTGCCGGCGAAAGCCCCGGCAGAACAGCTTGTGAAAGATATTCG
>NZ_FOSN01000039.1 GCF_900114285.1 Methylocapsa palsarum
TGGGGCCAGTTTATCTGTTTCGAAACGCTGTGTTGATTTATAAGAGCCGCGAGATGGCATTAATAGCCGTTCGGCGGCTGACAGGATTTCTTGCGCCCTGGCGGGTTTTTCGATCCATGCGTAAGATGCAAAATCAGTGGATGTGAGGTGTCCGCGGCCGTAGCCAGAATAGATGATGAAAGGCACATTTTTGTGTGTAAGCTTTTCAATTATCGATATGCTCGTGCCATCCGCTAAGGTCGGCGTATGATTTTCGAGATAAGCAAGAGAGTCCCGGAAAGTCGAGAATGGTCCAGCGAGTTCGTATCCAGAAAAGCTGGCGTAGTCAGCTAAATCCAAAGCGGTCCATGGTTCATCTTCCAAAATCAAACATACACCGGAAGACACCATTGCCTCAGCTCACGATGATGTTTGTTGGTTTTTGATAGAATGACAAAATCTACTAATGCACGTATAAATTGTTTTGTCTGTGGTAGACGCCACCGATAGAACAAAGAATAATCTCGCCTGGAGGGGTGCGTAATGGGGCAGATCCTGCCTTCGGAGCATGAAAATCAGTTGCTCCACGCTTTGGAGCCGGCCATCCGCAACCGGATCCAGTTGCATCTTGAACCTGTCACCCTTAAGTTGGGATCAATCGTTTGCGAAGCGGGCGGCCCCCTGAAACACGCTTACTTCCCGAGCGGCGCGGTTCTTTCATTACTCACTGTTTTGGAGAACGGCTCGGCGATTGAAACTGCAAACATAGGGCGAGAGGGAGCGTTCGGCCTGTTCTCGGCCATGTACAGTCGGACCTCCTTCAATCGATGCATTGTACAATTAGAGGGCCCTATGCGCCGATGCCCGATTGAAGTCCTGCACACCGAATTTCGGACCAGTGAACAGATGCGCGATCTCTTTGTCAGCTATTCGGAGACGCTGCTGTCTCAAGTCCAGCAGACAGTCGCTTGCAACTCCATGCATTCTATCGAGGAAAGAATTTGCCGCTGGCTTCTCATGATGCATGATCGGGCCGAAGGCGAAAATCTGCCATACACTCACGAGTTTCTCGCGGGCATGCTAGGGGCCAATCGCAAATCGGTGACGCTTGCGGCTCAAAGTATGCAAACCGCCGGCCTCATCAGCTATCGCCGAGGGATGATGCAAATTCTTGATCGTTCTGCCCTCGAAAAGGCCTCGTGTGAATGCTACGCGATCGTCAGGGAGCGGTTTGACGCCTTTCTCACCCCGCCCTCGACGGCATTTCAGGGCGATACAAAAGGGCGAAAAAACTAAAGGGCCAATCTGACGACAGGCGCGTGACGTTGCGCGTGCGCGGCTCGTGACGGTTTAAAATCCGACAGCGGAGTTGAGATCACCCGAGCAGAGGCGAACCATTATAAGTCCTGACGCTGCAGGCGCGGACAATGGCGCGGAGCGCGGGGTTCAAACGCAAGTTGCGAGATACATGTCGGCTTTAATGCGCAACATCATCCGGGCAGGCCGCTCTTACTCTGTCACGGCCGGAATTCTTCGCCGCATACATCCCCACATCTGCACGCTCCATCAGACTTTTCAGCGTGTCGCCCCGGGTGAATGCAGACACTCCGATGCTGACGGTTACGGCCAGCGGCCCCGATTGCGTATCGAAGGGCTGAGCGGCCACCGCATGCCGCAGCCGTTCTGCGATCCCTTTCGCATCGCGGAGCGAGATACGGGGCATGCAAACCGCGAACTCCTCGCCGCCAATGCGGCCAAGCGTATCGGAACGCCGCACGATCTCGGCAAGGCGATCAGCCAAGCCGCAGAGCACCGCGTCGCCGACAGCGTGGCCTCTTTCGTCGTTAACCTTTTTGAAGTGGTCCACATCGATTAAGGCTAAGCATAGTGCGCCTTGCATCGACGCGCCCTGACGCGCTTGAGCGCATTCAATCTCGGTCTTGAGAACGTTCTGGAAGGACCGTCGGTTGGGAATGCCGGTGAGAGTGTCGCGGTCCGCTAGGAACTCAAGCTCGTCCAGCCGCCGCTTGTCCATCGTCACGTCCCGCTCAATAGCGGCGAAATGGGTGATCTCGCCCTTGGCGTTAAGCAACGGCACAATCCGCATATCGAGCCAATAGCGAGCGCCGTCTTTGGCGTAATTCAGCACTTTTTCACGGACCGGAAGGCCGCTCCGTAGGGCGGCATGGATCGAATCGAGCGTCAGTCGGCTGGTGCCGGGTCCTTGCAGAATTCGAGGCGACCGCCCGATCACCTCGTCCGCTGTGTAGCCAGTAAGCCGCGTGAAGGCCCCATTCACATATACGATCTGCGGACCCGGAGTTTCGAGATCTGCCGTCGTCACGATGATGATGTCGTTGGCAGTCTCCGCGATTTGGGAAAAAAAGGCGTCGCGAAGGGGCGGCGGCCGCTTGACTCCGGGATCAGGCCCGTCGCCTGGATTGGTTCTCGCCAGCAGGGCTGAGATTTCTTCAGCAGTGACCGCTTGGCCGAAAAGCCAGCCCTGCGCCGTCGCGCAGTTTTCGTTGAGGAGCAAGCGCAGTTGCTCCTCGGTCTCCACCCCCTCGGCCGTGCATATGATGCCGAGGTTGCCGCAGAGCGCGATGATGGCGCGGACGATCGCGCTTGGGACCTCGGCCTTCCCGAACTCTGCAACGAAGGAGCGGTCGATCTTGATCTTGTCGAATGCGAAGCGGAGCAGATATCCGAGCGAGCAGAAGCCCAGGCCGAAATCGTCGAGCGCGAGCAGGACGCCGAGGTCTCGCACCGCCTGCAACGTGCCCAACGTGACGGGATTATCCTGGAGCGGCACGGATTCCGTGACTTCGAGTTCCAGCCGGAAGGGGTTTAAGCCGGCCTTCCGAAGGGCGGCAGAGACAATTTCGGGCAGCCCGCCATTGTCAAATTGGACCGGCGATACATTCACGGCGACATTGACGTCAGCCGGCCATGTGGTGGCCTCAACGCACACCTGTTCCAGCACCCATTGGCCGATTGCCCCGATCAACCCTGTCTCCTCCGCCACCGGAATGAATTCGTCGGGCGACACGGCGCCCCAGACCGGATGCTGCCATCGCAACAGGGCCTCGAACCCCGTCACCCGTCTGGTGCGGATGTTGATCTGTGGCTGGTAGCGGATCTGGAACGCCATTTTGGCAACGGCGTCGCGTAGATCCCGTTCCATCAGGCGCCTCAGTTCGACGTCCATCTTTGGCATCGTCGGCAATTCGGAAAGACGCATGTCCGAGATTCCCGTGCTCTCCACCGGATCTTGTGCGTCCTAGTTGGACGCCGCGGGGGCAATGAAAGGGGTAAATGGATTAGTGCTGCAATAGAGACTTTGAATTCGCTACAGTAAAATGGCTTGGACCTCCGGGGCAAGTTCGGGAGGCGACCCTCAGTTTCTTCACCAATAATAAATACTTATACGTACGGCTTCGCTCCGGATATGTAAAGCTGATTCTGACAGATTTTTGTCAGGCGGAGTCCTCACGCTCCGGCCGTCAAAGCAATTCAGACGCCGGTTGTGACAATAAAAGGACGCCGCTGGCGCTCACGAGGCGACACAATCCCTTATGAATGAACAGCGGATTTCGGCCGACACCAGCGCTTTCCTGGATGACAGTATTGTGCGCTCTACCATCGGTCCGTTCGCCCCGCTACGTCTGGTTTCGGAAGAGGCTGATCAGCGCTACCGGGATACCGCGGACCAATGCAATATCTCGGCGAGGCGCGCCCCCGCTGACTCGTGGATGCGCCGTTGCGACACGCGGCTCGGAGGGGCCTCGGCTGGAGGCGAGAGCGGCCGCTGTCCGAGGCCACAGAAGCTGTTGGGCTTGACGATATAAGGTTGCGCCTTTCGATAAACTCGTTCGCTCTCGCGGCGCGGGACAGAGCATTTCAGGCGGCGTTCAAGCGTTGATGCGGCGAGTCGGCCTATTCACGCTGCCGCTGCTCGCCAAGCGAAAGTGGGGGAAGTAGATGGCGAGGCGCAAGCTGAAAGTCTTCCAAACTCAGTTCAGCTTCTACGACACCGTCGTGTCGGCGTCGAGCCAAGCGGCGGCGCTGCGTGTTTGGGGCACACATCAAAATCTGTTCGCTGGCGGCGACGCCAGGATCGCCACGGATGAGGCGGCGGTACAGGCAGCCTTGAAACATCCCGAGACGCCGCTGCGCCGCGTCGTCGGGTCGAAAGATCCGTTTCAGCTAGTGCCTGCAAGCCTGCCCAAGGAGCCGGACGCGCCTGCGCGGTCTTCGGCCAGGGGAGGCCAAAGCCAAACGCGCCGCCTAATCCAGCGGCGGATAGAACGGCGCTCGCGGCAGCTGAAGCGGCGCTCCAAAAGCTCGATGGCGATCGCACACGCGAGAAAGCCGATTTTCGACTGCGCCAAGACGAACTGGACGCCGCCAAGGCATCCGCTCAGAGCGAGTACCTCGAGGCAAGGAAATTGGTGGCGGCAGCCATCGTTAAGGCCCGCCAAGCCTATCGGAAAGCCGGCGGCGGGAGGCGACTGTTTTACCCCCCGAAAACGGCCGATGAGGGGATCGGCATGTTCCAGGCGGACGACGGAGAAAAAAACCGCGGCGCTGCTCCCGCGTGCTCACAAAGCGCCGATATGATGATCGCAGCGCAGGCGCATAAGCAGTGGAGGAAGGGGCCGCGAACCCTCCGGATTGGAATGAATTTCAGGATGAATAAGGCTCGAATTCTGAAAATTAGGTTGCTTGCAATGAGAAGTGGATAGCGCTTGCCGTTCCGAGAATGTCTCAAAATGATTTCAAACTGAATTTCGACTATACGAAAAACTTTAGTCGAAATAATTGATTTCGTCGCGCCATTTCTCTTCCGCCCGCTTAAGCCGCAGAGCGCGTTTTTGATTGAATAAAGGCATTCCGATCCATTCGAGGTTCTACGATCGAAGGCGCGTGACCTTGCCCCAAAGTTTTTGATCCACGCGGGCCCGGCGGTTGCAATTCGCTATATACATGGGATAAAACACGTTTCGCGCTTCACCCGCGCGGCCGTCAGCGACTTAACGGCGCGCGCACCGCTCAAAACCGCTGAGAACCCCGGCTTTCTGAGAACCCCGGCTTTCAATGACGCGCTTGCATTCAGCGCCCCGCGCAAATGCCAGGAGCGTCTTTCGTCGCGAAAACGCGGCGTCTTAGCCGAAACTGAGCCGCAACCGGTTTAGACCTGATGCGTTGCCTCGCAGATTATTAAACAAGGAGGTTTTGAATATGGAACCTATGAAACCTATGGAGCCGATGAAGCCGATGTCTCACGGCGAGCAATGGTGGCCCAACGATTTGGGCGATCCGTCATCGACCGGATCGCAAAACAGCATGCGGTATGCTTTTTTTTCGAAGGCGCGGCGGCTTCTCATCGAAAAAGACAACAATTTTACGACATATGATAGCGGTGATCATCAAATCAGTGGGGTTCAACAGAGTGGCGGCGGCGGCGATCCGGCATTCACCAGTCAGAAAGGTTCTGTGAATCTTCGCGAGTTACGGAAAATCAGCGGAAGCCGATTTGTAGACGATGACGGCAATTGAGCAACGAGGTTCCAGAAAACCCGGGCCCGGTTACGGTTCGCAGATGGCCTTCGACAGAACCGTCACGACGAAATATGACTTTGGCGCAGTTTCGTTGGTCTACCCTACACTCCAGTTCTTACCGATACGGTGCAGGGACCCATTGCCAAACGAGTTTTGTAACGAACCCTTGCCATTTTGAACGCAAAGCTCGGGGTTCGTTTTCCGATAGTGCATTTTTACAAGTGCTCACTATCGGCCGGACATTGGCTGCGATACTGATATAGAAAAGTCATGGACCGACTTTGACGGGGGCGCTTTGAATTCGCAAACCGTTGACCAGGCTGGAGAAAACGCGTGTGACGTCAATCGAGGGCGATCCAGGGCTTCCAAAGCTGTCGATCACGGCATCGAAGCCGCGTCTTTTGGATCGGTTAGGGCCGGGCCTCATCACAGGCGCCGCTGATGACGACCCAAGCGGGATTGCGACTTATTCCCAGGCCGGCGCGCAGTTTGGCTTCGCCATTACCTGGACCATGCTTTTCAGCTACCCGCTGATGGCGGGGATTCAGGAAATCAGCGCGAGAATCGGACGAACCACAGGCCAGGGTATAGCCGGAAATTTGCGTTCGCATTTTCCTCCGTGGATTCTAAATCTCACTGTGGGGCTCCTTTTCCTCACCAACACGATCAACATCGGCGCTGATTTGGGAGCGATGGGCGACGCGGTCAGGCTTCTGGTGGGAGGAAGCACTGCGATTTATGTCGTCCTTTTTGCATTCATAAGCGCCGCCCTGCAAATCTTGGTGAAATATTCGCGCTATGTGTCGGTGCTCAAATGGCTGACGCTGTCGTTGTTCGCTTATTTCGGCACGGTGCTGTTCGCGAAAATTCCCCTCGATGAATTCGCCAGGGGCTTTTTTATTCCGACTCTATCCGCCGACAAGGCATTCTGGGCGACTGTCGTTGCTGTTCTGGGGACAACCATCAGTCCCTATTTGTTTTTCTGGCAGGCCTCGCAAGAAGTGGAAGATGAGAGGGCCAGTGCCAAACGAAAGCCGCTCGTTGACGCTCCAGAGCAGGCGGAGGCGGCGATCGGGCGCATAAGAGTGGATACATATGCAGGTATGGGCTTTTCAACTCTGGTCGCGTTGGCCATCATGGTGACGACAGCAGCAACGTTGCACGCGAACGGAACGACTGACATTCAAACGTCAAGCCAGGCTGCGGAGGCCCTTAGGCCCGTCGCCGGCCGTTTTGCCTTTACCATCTTCGCCCTTGGCGTCATAGGCACGGGTTTCCTCGCAATTCCGGTGCTCGCCGGCTCCGCTGCCTATGCGTTGGGGGAGGCCCGCCAATGGCCTATCGGGCTAGCTCGGAAACCCCGCAAGGCCAAAGCCTTCTACGCCACAATCGCGATCGCCACCTTAGTCGGTACCGCCATTGACTTTTCCCCGATCGATCCGATCAAGGCGCTGTTCTGGAGCGCGGTGATCAATGGCGTTGTCGCCGCGCCGGTTATGGCTATGATGATGCTAATGAGTGCTCGTGCCGATATCATGAAAGAAAACGTCGTCGTCGGTGTGCTGCGATGGATCGGCTGGGTTTCAACGGCGATTATGGCCGTGGCCGTCATTGGGATGATCGCCACAAGCATCATGTGAGACAACGATCCAAAGGATGCAATCAAAGTGAACCACATTCTCAAAATATGGTCGAATATGGCAGTTCGATGAAGATCTTCGCAAGGATCCGCCTGACTGCAACCTTTACCATGGCAGGGAATGTTTCGTGTGATTAAAAAGTGCGGTTCGAACCTCCAACTACCTGTTTTTCGGAATGTTGTTGAAAGAAACTATTTCCAATAATACCTACCGCTCGCTCGATAATCGACATACCAATCAGGAATCACATCATGTCGCTTTGAATTTCACAAGCCTCTCTGCCGGCCAAAAGAAAGGATAGCCAGCTCGCTCGAGGTTACGAGAAGCATCGGGCGAGAAATCCTCCCTCCAACGCCGAGCGCCGTAATTCGACTTTTCCGGTTGCGAGCGCCAGCACCGTCCAAGGGCAAATTGTCTGCGTATCGCTCGGCTGAAGGTATTCATTCACACATCTTCGGGCGGAAATGATTGCCTTCGACGATCTAATTAATCGTGTGGGGGTCCAGACTCATAACCGATAGCTGACGGTTGCGGCGATGCAGACTGCGGCGAGGAAGTTCGCTGCGTTTCCGTCGTAGCGCGTCGCCACCCTCCTGAAGTCTTTAATACGGCAGAACATGCGCTCGATGGCGTTGCGGCGGCGATAAAGGAACGGCGAAAAGCAGTTTTTCCATTTCCGATTGGCTTTTGGCGGGATGTTCGGCATCGCGCTGCGTTCCTCGCCCCGGCGGATCGCGTCGCTGTCGTAACCCTTGTCGCCGTGCAGGATTTCGCAAGGAGGCAGCCGGGCGAGCAGTACCGCGGCCGCCGTATAGTCGGCGACCTGGCCGCCGGTCAGAAGACAGCGGGCGACAGGCCGCATCGGTCAAGGCGTGATCTTGGTGGTGCGGCCGCCGCGAGAGCGGCCGATCGCCTGATTTTCCTCCCCCCCCTTTGCCGCCGCTGGCCGATCGATGCGCCTTCACTGCCGAGGAGTCGATGAGAACCTGCACAGGCGGCCCGCCCGCTTGCGCAAGTGCGTGGAAGAGATCGACCCTTCCGAACATAGTAGAAATCTGGACAGCCAAAATAGCTGGGAAGCCGCATTGGAGGGCATGAACGCCGCGATATCGTTTCTCTATCAGTGCAAAGGGTGAAGAAGGAACACCATGCGGCCCGTTAAAATGATGGCGACCATGCCGCCGCGTCCGCAAATAAAAACCAAGGCAACGTTGCGGCATCCTAAGCGTCTGCCGACGCCTCAATTACCTTACGATGTTCGGGAATGCGATTCCTGCAGTACAGGACAGCATCTGTCCCTATTGGCTCCCCGGCCAAAGGCGGTGACGGCGATGCAATGCCCCGTTCAGACGTCGGCTGGGCCGGCGTCCGCAAAGAAATCCGAAAAAGGGCGTCGCCTATGCGCCGGGCGCATCGTCGAATACGATTGAAGTCGCATAGGACTCGCTGCTCAAACCCATCGCGCTCTCACGCCGCTGGATGGAGACGATCCTCTCTCGCAGGATGTTCCTTCCAGGAAGTTCGCCGTGGCGGGCGCGCGGCAATTGGCAAGACCGCGCGATCCGCGAGGTGGCGTTCATTTTTTTCATCAGGAAACGAGTGGACTTCCGGAGCGAAGAGAGCGTGACTGTGGGCATGCCGGGGTAAGGCCTGTCGCCCCCTCTCCTGGATCCCGCCCCACTGGCCCGCCGCCGTTGTGGGGCTTCGGTCGTGACGGCGCATGCGCCGCCGCAACCGAAAGGGATCTCAAAATGTCGCACAGCAAAACCGTGAAAATAACTGAGCCGCCGCACGCGAGAAGCCGCGCGGACGGACTTACGCACCCGGACTTCAT
Organism: Methylocapsa palsarum; assembly: GCF_900114285.1. Lineage (GTDB taxonomy): Bacteria > Pseudomonadota > Alphaproteobacteria > Rhizobiales > Beijerinckiaceae > Methylocapsa > Methylocapsa palsarum. The sequence continues at coordinate 9,016 of NZ_FOSN01000039.1, forward strand.
TTCGTCGGCGTCAGCCCGCGCGCAGACCAAGCAGGAGGCCGTGCTCATTCTACTCAGACAGCCAAGGGGCGCGACGATCGCCGCCATCATCAAGACGACCGGATGGCAAAAACACTCTGTCCGCGGCTTCCTCTCGGCGGTGGTGCGCAAGAAGCTGGGCTTGACTCTGATCTCCGAGAAGCTGGGGGACGAACGGATCTATCGCGTGGAGGACCCACAGCCGCCGAAGGTCAAGCGCAAGACTTCCGCCAGGGCCGCCGCCTCGCCATGACGCCGCCAGACCCGGCCGCGATCGAGGCCGAGATCGAGCGGATCCGCTCGCTCGGCCTTGAGGACCTAAGGCGCGAATGGCGGCGGCTCTATCGCAGCGAGGCGCCGCGGATCAGCCGCGATCTTCTTGTCCTGGCCCTTGGATACAGACTTCAGGAAATGGAGCA
>NZ_FOSN01000033.1 GCF_900114285.1 Methylocapsa palsarum
ACTCCCATTTCCGCCAAGCTCGTCGCCAATCTCATTACAAGGGCGGGCGCCGATCGTGTTCTTACAGTTGATCTTCATGCCGGCCAAATTCAGGGGTTCTTCGATATACCGACGGATAATCTTTATTCAGCTCCGACCCTGGTCCGCGACATCAAGGAGCGCCTGGAACTTCACAATGTCATCGTGGTCTCCCCTGACGTCGCCGGCGTCTTTCGCGCGCGCGCCTTAGCAAAACGCATCGACGCGCCACTCGCTATCGCTGATAAGCGCCGCGAACGCGACGGCGACTCGGAAGTCACGAATATTATCGGTGATGTTGCCGGCAAGACCTGCATTTTGGTCGATGATATCGTCGATTCGGGAATAACCTTGTGTAACACGGTCGATGCTTTGCTGGCTGAAGACGCCCAGGAAGTCTATGCCTACATCACTCACGGCGTTCTTTCCGGCGGAGCAGTCGCCATAATCGCCGCCTCCCGGCTCAAGGAACTTGTTCTCACCGACACGATCCAAGCCACGGAAGCGACCCGGGTTTCCAATAATATCCGCATTGTTTCGATCGCGCCCTTGATAGGCGAAGCAATCGCTCGAACCGCCAAGGAAGAAAGCGTTTCTAGTCTGTTCGACTAGCTCCGCGATTGCGGGAGCGATTGGCGCGATTGCAGGACCGAGTGTGTGCGCAAGGTCTGACGAGAGCGTAAGCTGTGCTGCAAAATCACCCAAGTTTGCCTATCGGGATCCAGCTTTCTGATTTTCTTCTTCATGCGAAGCGGAAGCGTCAGTGACCTCACGACGCCAATATTTATGAAATATTTATGCGTCCGCGCAAATCACGAATAGAAAATTTATGCCGCTCTCTTCTATATCGTTCCAACCTGCAAAAGGAGGAAAATTGTGTCCGATCTTATTTATGTCGGTTTGGGCGTCGTTCTATTCATCGTGGTGAGCGCCTATGCGCGCGTCTGCGAGCGTCTTTGAAAGGTCCGCCATGTATGAACCCATCATCGGCCTGAGTGTCGCCGTCTTGCTCGGCGTCTATCTTGTCTACACGCTCCTGCATCCCGAGAAATTCTAAATGAAACCCCTCGGGTTTCCATGAGGCTGACATCATGACCATTATCGGCTTGGCGCAAATCGCCATCGTTCTCGCGGCCGTTCTCGCGGCCGCAATCCCGCTCGGCGGCTATATCGCGCGCGTGCTATCCGGCGAGCGCACCCTATTGTCGCCGGCGCTGGCGCCCGTCGAGAGGACTTTTTACAAGCTTTCCGGGGTAGATCCGGCGCGGGAGCAAAGCTGGCTCTCCTATACATACTCGATGCTGGCGTTCAGCATCGTCGGCTTTGCTTCGCTTTACGCCTTGCAGCGGTTTCAAAGTGTTCTGCCCCTGAATCCGCAAGGATTTGACCCCGTCCCGGCCGACCTCGCCTTCAACACGTCGATGAGCTTCATCACCAACACGAACTGGCAGAACTACAGCGGCGAGACGACGATGAGTCATCTCGTGCAAATGCTTGGATTGACGGTTCATAATTTCGTTTCCGCGGCTACTGGCCTCGCCATGGCCTTCGCCCTGGTGCGAGGATTTTCTCGCGCCCAGTCGGCGACGGTCGGCAACTTCTGGGTCGATCTGACGCGCGCAACGCTCTATGTGCTGCTCCCTTTGGCGATTGTCGTCGCGCTCGCTCTTGTCGGGCTCGGAAGTCCGCAGACGCTGACGGGTTCGCTCGAAGCTACGACGCTCGAAGGCGCCAAACAAATTATTTCCATAGGGCCCGTCGCGAGCCAGGAGGCGATCAAGGAGCTCGGCACGAATGGCGGCGGCTTTTTCAACGCCAATTCCGCACACCCCTTTGAGAATCCGAACGCCTTCTCGAACCTGCTCGAGAATTGGGCCCTCCTCGTCGTGCCGTTCGCCTCTGTCTTCGCCTTTGGGCGAATAGTCCTCGATTTTCGTCAGGGACGCGCGATCGCCATCGCCATGGGCATCGTGCTTGTCGTCGGCGTCGGGGTCGCCTACTGGGCTGAAGCCAACGGCAATCCCTTGCTGAGCGCGATCGGCGTCGAGACTTCTCCGGGAAATATGGAAGGCAAGGAAGTGCGCTTCGGTGTCGCGTCGAGCGCGCTTTTCGCCACGGCGACAACCGGGACCAGCACGGGCGCCGTCAATTCGATGCACGATTCGTTTACGCCCATCGGCGGCCTGGTGCCCTTGTTCAATATGCTGCTTGGCTGCATTTCGCCCGGCGGCGTCGGCGCGGGGCTCTACGGCTTTCTCGTTCTTGCGGTCGTGGCGGTCTTCGTCGCGGGGCTCATGGTTGGCCGCACGCCGGAATATCTCGGCAAAAAGATTGAAACCCGCGAAATGAAGCTCGCCATGCTGGCGGTGCTGATCTATCCGCTGACCGTGCTCGGTTTTTCGGCGGCGTCCGTGCTGGTGAAATCGGCGCTCGACAGTCTGGGCAATTCCGGTCCGCACGGGCTGTCGGAAATCCTCTACGCCTTCGCTTCGACCAACGCCAACAATGGCTCCGCCTTTGCCGGATTGAGCGGCAACACGCCTTGGTACAATACGACGCTAGGGCTTGCCATGTTTCTTGGCCGCTTCGCCTATGTCGTGCCGGTGATGGCGCTTGCCGGCTCCTTCGCGGCGAAGAAAAAATCTCCGGAATCCGCCGGCACATTCCCGACGCACGGGCCTTTGTTCATCGGCCTGCTGCTCGGCGTGATCGTCATCCTTTATCTCCTCCAATATTTTCCCGCCCTCGCCCTCGGCCCCGTCGTCGAGCACTTGCTGCTGCAGGCTGGGAAAACCTTCTGATCGGAGTCATCGATATGTCCACCAAAGCCGCAACCCCCGGGCTTTTTGATCCGGCCATTATCCGCCGCGCCGCAATCGACGCCTTCGGTAAGCTTGATCCGCGCAAGCTGGCGCGCAACCCCGTGATTTTCGTCACTGAGATGGTCTCCGTGGTGGTGACGCTGCTCTTCATCCGCGACGTCGTCACGCAGAACGGCGTCGCTTCGTTCTCGGGCCAGATCGCGGCTTGGCTCTGGTTCACTGTGCTGTTCGCCAATTTCGCTGAGGCCGTCGCGGAGGGACGGGGGAAAGCCCAGGCTGACGCACTTCGCAAGACCCGGAGCGACGCGCATGCGAAGCGGCTGATTGATCCGAACAACAGAAGCGGCATGCAGGATGTCATCGAAGGGGTTTCTGCGTTGGATCTGAGGCTTGGCGATATTGTTCTCGTCGAAGCCGGGGATCTCGTTCCTGGCGACGGCGAAATCATCGAAGGCGTCGCCTCCGTCAACGAGTCGGCGATTACGGGCGAGTCGGCGCCCGTCATTCGCGAGGCGGGTGGCGACCGCTCGGCCGTGACGGGCGGAACCACGGTTTTATCCGACTGGATTAAGGTGAAGATCACGGCCGCTCCCGGTTCGACTTTCATCGATCGCATGATCGCGCTCGTCGAAGGCGCCGAACGGCAGAAAACGCCCAATGAACTCGCCTTGTCGATCCTTCTGTCCGGCCTTACCATCATCTTCCTCATCGTCTGCGTGACGCTGTGGCCGCTTGCCCGCTACTCGGGGACGATGCTGTCCGTCACCGTGCTGATTGCGCTGCTCGTCTGCCTGATCCCGACGACCATCGGGGGCCTGTTGTCGGCGATCGGCATCGCCGGCATGGATCGCCTGATCCGCTTCAACGTGATCGCCACCTCGGGCCGCGCGGTCGAGGCGGCCGGGGACGTCGACACGCTTCTGCTCGACAAGACCGGGACGATCACATTCGGCAACCGGATGGCGGATGAGTTCATCCCCGTCGGAAACGTCGCGGAACATGCATTGGCGGAAGCGGTGATGCTCGCCTCGCTCGCGGACGAAACGCCGGAAGGCCGTTCGATCGTCGCCCTGGCGAAAAGCCGTTACGGGCTCGCAGCTCCTGCAGACGACGCCGATGCGCGCATTGTGCCGTTCTCTGCACATACGCGGATTTCTGGCGTCGACCTTCCCGGCCGCTCGCTGCGCAAGGGCGCCGTTGATTCCATCCTTGCCCAATCCAGCGTGCCCAAGGACCATTTGCCGGAGGACTTCAAGCGCGCCATCGAACGGATTTCCCGCACCGGCGGCACGCCGCTTGCCGTCTCCGAAAATGGCTTTCTGCTCGGCCTGGTGCACCTCAAGGACATCGTTAAGCCGGACATCAAGGACAGGTTCGCCGCTTTGCGCGCGATGGGCATCAAGACCGTCATGGTGACCGGTGACAATCCGCTCACGGCGGCGGCGATCGCCTCCGAAGCCGGCGTCGACGATTTCATCGCGCAGGCGACGCCCGAGGACAAGCTGACCTACATCAGGAAGGAACAGCAGGGCGGTCGGCTCATTGCGATGTGCGGCGACGGCACCAACGACGCGCCGGCCCTGGCGCAAGCCGACGTCGGCGTCGCCATGCAAACGGGCACGCAGGCCGCGCGCGAGGCGGGCAATATGGTCGACCTCGATTCCGATCCGACGAAACTCATCGAAATTGTCGCCATCGGCAAGCAATTGCTCATGACGCGCGGCTCGCTGACAACGTTCTCCATAGCGAATGACGTCGCCAAATATTTCGCGATCATTCCGGCGCTGTTCGTCGTCACCTATCCCGAGCTGGAGGCGATCAACATCATGAAACTCGCCTCGCCGCAGTCGGCCATCTTGTCCGCGGTGATCTTCAACGCCTTGATCATTATCGCCCTGATCCCGCTGGCGTTGAAGGGCGTCGCGTACCGCCCTGTCGGCGCGGCCGCTCTCTTGCGCCGCAATCTGCTGATCTACGGCCTGGGAGGCATCCTGGTTCCGTTCGTCGGCATCAAACTCATCGACCTCGCCGTCTCGGCATTGCATCTCGCCTAAGGAGCCCGTCATGTTGGCCCAATTACGCCCCGCGATCGTGATGATCGTCCTGTTCACCATCTTGACCGGCCTCGCCTACCCTCTGGCGATCACAGCGATCGCTCAACTCGTGCTGTCCCATAAAGCTAATGGCAGCCTAATCGAGCGAGATGGAGCGATCATCGGTTCATCATTGATCGGACAGAACTTTACATCTGATCGTTACTTCCACGGTCGTCCCTCGGCGACGAGCGCGCCCGATCCGGCGGACGCCACGAAGACCGTCGACGCGCCCTATAACGCCGCCAATTCAGGCGGCTCAAATCTCGGACCGACATCGCAGAAGCTCGTTGACCGGGTGACGGCGTCGATCGAGGCGGATTTCTCGGCTGGCCGCGTCCCGGCTTTCGAAGCGGACGCCGTCACCACGTCGGCGTCTGGACTTGATCCGCATATTTCTCCGGAAAACGCGCAAGCGCAGGTTCCCACGGTCGCCAGGACGCGCAAGCTGAGCGAGGCGCGCGTGCGCGGTCTCGTGAACGCCGCTACCGAACACAGATTCGCGGGCATAATCGGAGAGCCGCGGGTTAATGTGCTGCGCCTCAATTTAGCGCTGGACACGCTACGCTAGAACGCGACGACGGAAGAGCGAAACAGGTTTCGAACTCGTTCCGCTTTTAGGTCAAGCAGGTCACGATGATTATGAATTGATTTAATTTACGATCATCGTGACCCTGCGCATCAACCTCGGAATGCAACGGTTCTTAAAGTAAACCTCGCGATCAAGGCCGAGCGGTAAGACGCAGAGAATCGTTGGCCCAGAGAGACCCGATACTAGAGTGCGAAGTGCATCCAGAGACAGCGCGAGATTTCGTCGCAGTCGCCCTGATCAAGACGAGATGGCTGATTGATGACTTTCGGAGGTTGGATCGAAATATTTTTGGTGCTGGCGCTGGTCGTGGGGGCGGCTTGGCCCTTGGGCGCCTTTATCGCCAAAGTCTTTGACGGCCAGCGCAGCTTCCTTTCACCTATCGCCGGTCCGCTCGAGCGCGTCTTTTATCGATTGTCTGGCGTCGACCCTCGAAAAGAGCAAAGCTGGCTGTGTTATGCTTTGTCCATGGTGGTTTTTTCAGCCGTATGTTTTCTAACGCTCTATGCGCTTCAAAGATTTCAAAACGTTCTGCCGTTCAATCCGGACGGGCGTGACGCAATAGCGCCCGATCTCGCCTTCAACACGGCGATCAGCTTCATCACCAACGCCAATTGGCAAGCCTATGCCGGCGAGACGACAATGAGCCATTTTACACAAATGGCCGGTCTCACCACCAATAACTTTCTAGACACCGCAATAGCCATGGCCTTGGCGCTCGGACTGACGCGCGGCTTGACACGCAGCGAAACCGATACGATCGGCAATTTTTGGGTCGATATGACCCGGGCGACGCTTTACGTGCTGTTGCCGTTTTCGATTCTGCTCGCGCTCATTTTCATTTCGCTCGGTATTCCTCAGACCTTGCACGGATCGTTCGCGGCGACAACTCTTGAAGGCGCGCGGCAGACGATCGCTATCGGTCCGGTGGCGAGTCAAGAGGCCATCAAGCTCCTTGGAACCAACGGCGGCGGATTTTTCGACGCCAATTCGGCTCATCCTTTTGAAAACCCGAACGCTTGGTCGAACCTGCTTGAGTGTTGGAGCCAGCTCGTTCTGCCTGTCGCGTTCGTTTTCGCCTTTGGCCGGATGGTGGGCGACGCGCGCGAAGGACGCAGCTTACTCACCGTTATGGCCTTCATTTTTCTTATCAGTTTGACGATTTTGTACCGGGCGGAAGCCAACGGAAACCCCTTGTTGACGGCGCTTGGGGTCGAGTCCTCGGCTGGGAATCTAGAAGGTAAGGACGTGCGCTTCGGTCAGGCAAGCGCCGCGCTGTTTGCGGTCGCGACGACCGGGACCGGAACTGGCGCCGCCAACGCGACATTTGATTCGATGACGCCAATCGGCGGTTTGTCACCCTTGTTCAATCTTCTATTGGGGTGCATCGCCCCAGGCGGTGTTGGGACGGGGCTCATCAGCATTTTGCTTCTAGCCGTCCTCACGGTGTTTCTGGCTGGGCTCATGGTCGGGCGCACGCCCGAATATCTAGGCAAGAAGATCGAGGCGCGAGAAATCAAGTTTGTGATGCTTTCCCTCCTCCTTACGCCAGTCCTCATGCTGGGCTTCGCGGCAATCGCGGCAAATTTAAAGATCTCTCTCGACAGTCTCGGCAATGCGGGTCCACACGGGTTTACTGAAATTCTTTACGCTTACGCTTCGACCGCTTCCGACAATGGTTCGGCGTTCGCTGGGCTCTCAGCAAACACGCCTTGGTTTAACACTACGACCGGCATCGTCATGCTTTTGGGACGCATCGCTAGCGTCATCCCCATTATGGCCATCGCCGGCTCGCTCGCTAAGAAGAAAAAGGCTCGACCTTCGGCGGGAACATTCCCAACGCATGGGTTGCTTTTCATTTCCCTTCTTCTTGGCGTCGCGCTTATCGTCACGTTGCTTCAATTCTTCCCCGTTGTTACCCTTGGACCGCTAGCCGAACATGTGCTCATGGAGGCTGGCCGAACATTTTGATTTGAACCATATTCTTGTAGAAAAAGGCGCACCGCGTCCGCTTCATTCAAGTGCAAAGGGATGCATAAGCTTTGTCGAATTCCGTCCCCTAAGAGAACCCGCGACGTGGCGCAAATGGACAAGCACTCGGATCGCCGCCCTGATCCAGACGCGCTGCTGGCGCTGACGGACAATGAGTCACGCGGAAAATTGCGCGTCTTTCTTGGGGCCGCTCCGGGGGTTGGCAAGACCTTCGCCATGCTGTCGAAGGCGCGCGCGCTCAAGAATGATGGCGTCGACGTGGTGATCGGTCTCGTCGAAACGCACGGACGGGATGAAACCGAAGCGTTGACGGAAGGGCTAGAAATTCTCCCGCGCCGCAAAATTGAGTATCGAGGTCGCACCATTGAGGAATTTGACATAGACGCCGCATTGGCGCGCCGCCCCAAGCTCATTGTCGTCGATGAACTTGCACACACGAACGCGCCTGACAGCCGGCATCCCAAACGCTGGCAGGATGTCGAAGAGCTCCTCGGCGCCGGGATCGACGTCTGGACGGCGCTCAATATCCAGCATCTTGAGAGTTTAGCGGACGTCGTTTCACGCATTACCGGGGTTCTTGTGCGGGAAACTGTGCCCGACTTGGTATTCCAGGAGGCTTCGGACGTCATTCTTGTCGACATCACGCCGGATGAACTTCTGCAGAGGTTGAAGGAAGGGAAGGTCTACGTCCCGGAGACCGCCAAGCGCGCAACGCAGAACTTTTTTACCCCTGGAAACCTCACCGCCCTGCGCGAACTCGCACTGCGGCGGACCGCCGATCGCGTCGACGATCAAATGGTCGACTATCTGCGTCAGAACGCCATCGAAGGTCCTTGGGCGACTTCGGAACGCCTGCTGGTTTGCGTTGGCGGCGTCGCATCGGCGGAACTCTTGGTGCGGGCCGCCGCACGGCTCGCAACCGGTCTCAACGCCCCATGGATCGCGCTTCATGTCGAGCCTCGAGGCCAAGAGGAAATCAATCCCGAGCGTGCAAAGCTCGTCGATGACGCCCTCGCGCTCGCGGAACGGCTCGGCGGCGAGGCGGAGCGGCGGTCCGGGTACGATCTTGCCGGAGAAGTTCTGCAATTTGCGCGGCAGGAAAATATTACTCAAATCGTAGTGGGACGCTCGCGCGCGGGTTTTATCAACCGAATCTTACGCTGGTCCCTCAACGAAGAAATTGTGCGGCGGTCCAACGACATAGCCGTCTATGTGGTTACTGAATCGCCGGCGCCGCAAGTTGTCGCACAGCGCCCGTGGCCGCGCCTGTCTCGAGCGAAACTAGCGATCGGCATGAGCGCTTCGGCGCTGTCCGTCGGTGTCACCGTCGGCGCGGCGCATTTTCTGGACTCGTGGCTGCGCCTGCCGAATTTATCGATGATCTTCCTCATTCCAGTCATCTTCTGCGCGGTGAGATTTGGTATTTATCCGGCGACGGCAGCTTCTATTCTCTCATTTCTGGCGTTTGATTTCTTTTTCGTCGATCCTCGCTATGAGTTTACAATTTCACAGCCGCACGAATTTTTCTCGCTGATCGTTTTTCTTGCCGTCGCATTCGTCACCGCGATGCTGGCGAGCAGGCTTCGTAAGCAAACGCTTGCGATGGGCGCCCGTATGCAAGCGGCGCAGTCGATGTTCGACTTCTCCCGCAAGCTGTCAGGAGCCGCCAAGCTCGACGACGTGCTTTGGGCCGCCGCCGTGCATGCGCAAAAAGCCCTCCAGGCGAAGTGCATCGTGCTGCTTCGGCCTAATGATGGAGAACTAAACATCTATGCCGCATGGCCTCCGGTGGACCTATTGGACGCGGGGGAGGCAGGAGCCGCCCGTTGGACGCTGGAGAAGTCCGAGCCGGCGGGATGGAGAACGGGAACGCTGCCAAATGTGCGATTTCAGTTTCGGCCGATGGTCACGCCCCGCGGCGTCGTCGGCGTGTGCGGGATCGAACCGAAAATCGCTAACGAGCCGCTCTCGCCGCAGGATGAGGGGATGCTGACCTCTATTCTCGAACAGACCGCGATCGCGATTGATCGATCGCTGCTGGTCAGCGATTCGGTCAAGGCGGCGGCGCTTGAGGAAAATGAAAAGCTGCGCACAATGCTCCTTGCGTCGCTTTCCCATGATCTTCGAACACCTCTTGCGTCAATCACCGGCGCCGTCACCAGCTTGCTTCAACTGGGTGAAAAAATCCCGCCGCCGGATCGGCGCGACCTTCTGGTCTCCATTGAAGAAGAGGCGGCGCGGCTGAGTCGCTTTGTCGCCAATCTGCTGGACATGTCGCGGATCGAATCGGGAGCCCTTGCGCCCCGCCGTGAATTGGTCGATATCGCTGAAATCGCGCGCAGCGCCGTCGAGAGATGCAAGAAAGCGTTTCCAAAACAGGCGATTACTATCAGCATCGCGCGAGATTTGCCGCTTATCCGCGGCGACGCCAATCTCCTCGGGCAGGTGCTCTTTAATCTCCTCGACAACGCCCACAAATACGGTGACGACTCAAACGCCATCATTCACGCCAGGCGAGACGGAGCGGACATAGTCGTCTCGGTGACGGACGAGGGACCCGGTATAAAACCCGCCGATCTCGAACGCATCTTCGAAAAGTTCTATCGGGGAGGCCGGCCAGACGGGCGCAAGGCCGGAACCGGGCTTGGCCTGTCCATTTGCCGCGGCCTCATTGAAGCAATGGGTGGAACGATCCTCGCCCAAAGCCCAGCGATCCGACGGCGCGGGACGCGTATCGTGCTGCGCTTCCCTATTCCCGAACAAGCGGCTGGAGGCGTCGCAAAATGAGCGGCAATCGCGTTCTCGTCGTCGACGATGAGCCGCAAATTCATCGGTTTTTACGTCCTGCGCTGACGGCCTGCGGCTACGAGGTGCAAAGCGCGGAAACCGGCCGCGACGCTTTGCGGCTCATCGCCACCACAGCTCCCGACATCGTTGTGTTGGATCTTGGGCTCCCGGACATGGACGGTAAGGACGTATTGCGACACGCTCGCGAATTTTCAAAAGTTCCAATCATCATTTTGTCAGCTCGCGACCAAGAGTCGGAGAAAATCCTGGCGTTTGACGCGGGCGCGGACGACTATGTGGAAAAGCCGTTTGGGATCGGAGAACTCACGGCCAGGTTGCGGACCGCGTTGCGCCATGCGGCCACCGATGCTCCTGAACGGACACAGATAAAGACGAATGGACTCCTTATAGATTTAACTAAACAATCTGTTATCAAGGACGGCGTCACCCTCAAGCTAACACGCAAAGAATACGATATTCTAGCGCTTCTCGCGAGGCATCCAGGCCGTCTTATCACCCATCAGCAAATCCTGACTTCCGTGTGGGGGCCCGCAAATACCGACGATATGCAATATCTTCGTGTTTACGTTGGTCGCCTCCGCGCAAAAATCGAAGAGGATCCTTCGACGCCTCGTATCATCGTGACCGAAACTGGCATGGGTTATCGTTTCGCTGATGGCAGCCAATGAATACAAAATGAGCTACATTAAAGAAGTCACTGCGCCCTGCGAAGATCATGTTAACGGCGCCGGGACTCACTCGACAAGATCAAGAACTGGACTCAACCCGTCCTCTGATCCAATAAGGCCTCCACCTAGTGATTGAATCGAGGTTTGCTAGATAGCCGCTCCACGAGATGTGCGTCATCACGGCGGCATTCAACCCCTCTCGATCTTCAATGGAAATTTGGCGTCCGAGATTTTCGTCATCTTGAAATTTGACGCCGTTTAGCAGACACACATTTCCAATTTCCTGCAGAGAGATATAGAACGGCTCGTCGAGCAGGGGGCTGCCTTCCAAGTAAAAGCACGGCGGCGGATCCGAAGCCAAGTCAAAGGCAGCTTTGAAGGACGCGACCAGCTTTTGAAAAAGGCGCAAGCGAGAAGGAACGATACGATCAAAAAAACAGACGAGCGAACCCCGAGACTTTGATACGACCGTTTGTAAGTTAGAAGCGGATAGGCTTACCATTGGAGTAATTTCCAGACTGAGAATTCACTATCGGGTTTAATTTCTGTGTCGGCCGCGTGGACTAAAATCGAACTAGCCACTCACAGACTGCCCTAATTTGACATAAACAGGCAATCCTAGAATGTGGTCTCGAAAATAAACAATATATATATAGGCTCTTTTGCTAATTCGCTGGATGTAGTTTGAAAGCTTTTGAGAAGGGCGCTTTCACATGCTCTCGGAGAAATGTGGTCGGGTTCCACTTCGCGAAAACAGTCGGAACAGTCAGAAACCTTTCGTGAGGCACTAAGATGGATTTTCTCGATCTCATCGATCCCAGCCGGGTCGTTTTTAGCGCTCGGTTTCCCAATAAGGAACAGCTACTGAGGAATTTGGCGTCACGTGCGGCGAATTGCTTAGACATCGATAAGAGCGCAATTTTGAACGCTCTTCAGACCCGCGAGGAATTGGGCTCAACTGGTCTTGGTGGAGGTTTCGCCTTGCCTCATGCGCGCGTTGAAGGGCTCGACAAGCCTTTCTGCTTGTTTATGAGTCTCCAGCGCCCGATTGATTATGGATCTATAGACGACAATCCCGTTGATCTGATATTTCTTCTCCTGAGTCCGACGAATATTGGAAGCGAGCACCTTGGCGCCCTCGCCGCTATATCAAGGCGGCTTCGCGATCAGGAGTTCGCGCAGGGACTGCGCAATGCGACCAGCGCCGCCGCTCTTTGCAGCGTGCTTCGTGGTCGTAAAAATTGATTCAAGTACGCACAATTGCAATGAATAAAATCGTTGAGAGTAAATAGAGACAGTTCTCCAGAAAGTGGCTATGCGGAACGTCCGTCCGCGCATTGAAACGAGTGGAAACTTGATACCTTCGAATCGTAAGAGCCTGCAGCTCTACCTTATACGACACGGTGAGACTTCATGGTCGCTCGCGGGCCAGCATACCGGAGTGACCGACGTTCCGTTGACCGAGCAAGGTGAGGCACAGGCGCGAGAGCTTGAGCCAAGGCTCAGGGAAGTCAGTTTTTCGTCTGTGTTGACGAGTCCACGGCTTCGTGCACGCAGTACGTGCGAGTTGGCGGGATTCGAGCAAACGGCCATCGTCGAACCGGGTCTGGCTGAGTGGGATTACGGTGACTATGAAGGTAAGCGCTCCGTAGACATTCGGAGGGAACGGCCGAACTGGAATGTGTTTCGGGACGGGTGTCCCGGCGGCGAGACTCCGATGCAGATTTCAGATCGCGCCGATAGTCTGATCGCAAAATGTTTAGGGCTGGAAGGAAATGTTGCGCTCTTTTCGCATGGACATTTCGGATGCGTGCTAGCAACTCGCTGGATCGGCTTAAACGTGACTTTAGGCCAACATTTTGCTCTTGATCCCGCGTCGATTAGCATCTTGGGCCACAAAGTTAGGGATCCTAAAGTGCGTGTTATAAAGTTGTGGAACGAAGGCCCGCGTCACATTCGCCAAGCATGAACGGCCGGAGGATCATCCCAGTCCCTACGCCTCGCATCCCGGAGCACGCTGCAAGGGCGCGCAGCTGGCTGGACGAGACCAGCGCAGCGGCTCGGCCGGCCAACCGCCGGAGCGAACTCACGCGCGGATAAAACTTGGGGGCGGCTCACCACGACTGCGCCGCTGCCGAACCGAATGCCTGTGCGGAAGCGACGTGTCGCCTTGGGGCTGGTCAAGACGTGCGATGAGCCGACGATTTCCCGAAGTTTTCGGATCAGGGCGGCGTCATCTTCGACTGTCTTTCGTCGACCGGTCTCAGTTGTCGGGAAGGTGAGGTCGAGAAATGCAGCATCCATTGCGATCGCCCCCTTATGCTGGCTCTATTTTTTCACGTCGAAAACAGCTGATCAATTCGCTGGGCGCCCAACCGATCAAATCACCTCGTCGAGCACTTCGAGACTGAACGTTTGACCTCTACCATCTGCTCGAGCCCCCACGCGTCACCAGTTCTGACGATGCGGAGCTCGCGTCGTCCATCTAACGCTTGTTCAGGGAATTCGACGCGATGCATCAATCGTTCGCCGGCGCGGTCGGCTTTCAGGACTCGCCAGGAGTGAAATGTAAAAGGAATTACATTAACTTGGCGCGTTGCCATCGTGTGGGAGATCAAAATGTCAGAACCTCTGAAACGCTGGATCTGCCTCGGCTGCGGATTTTCCTACGACGAAGCCCTCGGCCTGCCGGAGCACGGCGTCGCGCCCGGAACCCGCTGGGCCGATTTGCCCGAGGACTGGGTTTGTCCCGATTGCGGCACGCCCAAAGCGCAATTCGAAATGGTCGTCATCGGCTATGCTCCCGGCGGCCCGCAACTCGCGCAGACCGCCTGACCGGCCCCCAACTCACGAGCAAAACCATGAACCCGACTTTCGTTCTTCGCGCCAATGAGCGCGGCCATGACGTCATCAGCTCTGACGGCCCGACGTCATCCTATGTCGCCGGACATCCGGGTGCCTTCATCACCCGCGAGTCCAGCTTCAATTTCCATCAATATCAGGCAGGCCGTCCAGGCTTCGGCCCGATCCGCGTCTTCGGCGACGAGACCTTTCACGGCGCCGGCTGCGGCTACAATATGCATCCGCACCATAATTTCGTGATCTGCGCCTTCGTGCTCGAAGGCGAACTGACCCATATCAACACCGCCGGCGAAGGCACGGTCGACCGGCTGCGCCAGGGCGACTATTATGTCTTCTCGGCGGGCTCGGGCGGCAAGCATTGCGAACTGAGCATCAGCCCCGAAGACATGAACGCAATCTATCTCTGGGTTCTGCCGAGCCAGCTCTATCTGCCGCCCTCCTACCATCGCGGCCATTTCGACCTGCGAACGCGCCGGAACCAGATAATCCAGCTGGTCGGCGACGCCGACGGCGCCCTGCCGTTTCCGCAGGACCTGCGCGTCTCACGCCTCGTGACCGATCGCAAAGGGGCTTTCGCCTATGCGCCGCGCTCGGCCGAACATGGCCTCTATCTCTTTGTTGTCGATGGGACGCTGACCTGCGGCGATGCGACTCTCGGGCGCCGCGACAGCCTCGGCGCGTCGGGCGTAAAAACGCTGGAATTCGAAGCCGCCGACGCCACCGACGTCTTTATCGTGGAAACCGCGATTATCGACGACGACCGCGTTCGCGCCTGGGAAAAGGAACAGGCCGAAGCTTCTTGAAGATCAAATGGAAAGCGCAGAGGAGCCCGCTCATGCCCATCATGGATGTTCGCTACGCCGCCGGCAGTCTCGACAAGGAGGCCAAGGCGGTGCTCGCCCAAAAGCTCACCGATGTCCTGATCCAGATGGAGGGCGGCGCCAACACCCCGGGCGGCCGCGGCTTCGCCTGGGTGTTCTTCACCGCCTTCGCCGAGGACGACTGGTGGATCGGCGGCAGCGCTGGGGACGAATATGTGTCGCCGCCCGGCAAGTTCCTGGTTCATATCGCCATTCCCGAAGGCTATATGAATATCGCCCACAAGAATGAGGTCCACGCTTGGGTCGCCGCCGCCATCGCCGAGGTCGCCGGCAGCGGCGCGGGCGGCAGCATCCTCACGGTCATTGACGAGGTGACCGAGGGCAATTGGGGCAATGCCGGCCATCCGATCAGCCTCGAAAGCATCGCCGAATCGGTCGGCCAGTCGAAACAGGGCGAACGGCTGCGTTGGTCGCGCTCCTATTTCGAGGCCAAGGCTCGCGCCATGGCTGCCGCTGGCTTTCCGAAGGACGCGGGCGGCCTGTTCCCGTCGCTGACGCCGCTCGAACCGTCGCCGAATGCGCCGCCCGTAGCCGCGTCGGGCTCTTGATTGCATTCTCCCCGGGAGCCGGCTTGCCGCCAGCTCTCCAAAAACTTCACGCATGAAAGTAAGGAATGGAACAATGACGATGGACCAAGCTTCCCGCCGCAATTTCCTCCACTTGGCCGCGGCCGGCGCCGGAGGGGCGGCTTTGCTCGCGGCCCCAGCCGGCGACGCCTTCGCTTACCAGGGCAATATGGAGCGGGCGCTGAACCAGCTTCAGGGCGCTCTTTATTCGCTGCGCCAGGCCACGCCCGACAAGGGTGGTCACAAGGCGATCGCCGTAGGCCTCATCGAACAGGCGATGGGCGAGGTGCAAGCCGGGATCGATTACGCCGCCCAGCACTTCGGCGATTGAATGTCGAGGCTTCGACGCTGGGTGGATGACGCCGTGTTGTTGCGCGGCCGGGCGTCAGCCGGGGGCGGGCCACGCGGAGCGATCCACAAACAAGGAATGACTACATGAGTGGAATATTCTCATCCCATTACAGCCTCCGCCCGGTCTTGCCTCACTCCGCTAGTGCGTCGGCCGTATACTCGAAACGAGCCTGCCTCGCGGGCGCCGCCGCGATCCTGGCCTTTGCCAGCCAGGTTCATGCGACCGAAGCGCGTTACGCGTGCAGCGGCGGCGCGAAATTGACCGCCCGGTTCTCCCCGCCGAGCATGGAGACGGGAACTGTCGCGCTAACTTTTGAAACCGGAGAGACCATCACCCTGCCGCAAGCGATGTCCGCCGATGGGGGACGCTATGCCGACGAGGGCGTCGAATTCTGGATCAAGGGAAAGAACGCGACGTTGACCCGCGATGGCGACAGCGAAACCTGTTCGACGAAATGAGGTTGTGAAGGCGTCGGGAGATCGGCATGGCGAAACCACCAGTTAAAACGGCTGGGCTGTTGGCTCTTTCGACGGCGGAGTTTCCGGCCTTTTTGGGAGCGAGCGCGGCCTCCTTCGATTGCCAGAACGCGATGCTGGCGGCGGAGAAGGCGATTTCCCATGTGATCGCCCGAACGGGGCGCGTCGCGCGCGACGGGACCTATGAAATCCTGTCGATGGGTTCGATCCGTCCGGCCTGCCGCCGGATCGACGCGGCGCGATCCACCGCAACCGAGATCGGCATTGACATCGATGCGCCCGAACCACTGACGCCGGGCGTCGCCGTTGCGCTGAGTTTCAGCTTGACGCCCCAGCCCGTCGTGCTGAGGCCGGGCGAGCGTCTGCGGCTCGATATTGGTAGCCGCACCGATTTGCTGCGCAGCGACGTCAGCCACGGCCACCCACAATCCGACATGCAGGTTCCGCCCTATTTCTCCCGGAACACGCTGCATTACGGACCGGACAGTTTTCTCGAGCTCACGGTCGCAAATTCAAGCATGAGGTCGTCAGAATGAACATGTCCGGCGTCAGCGCCCATGAGACAAATCGGGGTATTTTCTGAAGGGAGATTTCTGGTTCATCTTAGCCCATTCAGGAGCGCAGATGAGACAGAAATCCGTGCCGGCGAAAGCCCCGGCAGAACAGCTTGTGAAAGATATTCG
>NZ_FOSN01000038.1 GCF_900114285.1 Methylocapsa palsarum
CTGCAACGTCCTCAACCGCATGACCAGTCTCGGTATGCCGGTCTCCGTCCGGGTCAATTAAATTAACCCGCCTAAGCCCGAAACGAGCCGCAATTTCTATTCATGCACCAACGCTGGTAGACGCCGCCTTGCCAGAGTTCGCGCCCGCCGTTCTCCGGCCGCAGGCACCTGCGCCAGCGGCCGCCCGGCCGGAAATCTCCGCCGAGTTCGACGGCCGGATGATCGCGCGGACCCATCAAGTGACAAAGATGCGCGGGATCCGTCCACATTTCGAAAACGAGCGCACGCGGCGCGTCGAAAATCCGCGTGATTTCGAGCACGCGGCCCGCCAGTTCATGGTCGCTCTTCATGCGGGCCTCCCTTGACCTGCATCTGCCGAAGATAGTCGTCGAGACGATCGAAGCTGGCGTCCCAGAAAACACGATAGCGCTCCAGCCAGGCGGCGACTTCGCCAAGCGGCGCGGCGTTGAGGCGGCAGGGCCGCCGCTGCGCGTCGCGGGAGCGGCTGATAAGCCCGGCAGCCTCCAGCACCTTGAGGTGCTTCGAGATCGCCGGCCCGCTCATGTCGAAGGGTCGGGCAAGTTCCGCCACGCTCGTTTCGCCGAGGGCCAGCCGCGCGATAATAGCCCTTCGCGGGGATCAGCGAGTGCGGAGAGCGTGCTGCTGAGATGATCGGCCCGCATGAACTGTAACGACCAGTTATATAACCTTTTAGTTAATATGTGGTTTGAGGGCCGCTCACAAGGAAGCGCCCGCGTCTCAAGGCGCCCAGTGGCAGTTGCTGGAGAGACGGCGCCGGAAATTGATTGTCTAAAACTTTTGACGTGCTAATATGTCATTATTTAATGACACTTGGAGACGGTCCGTGCGCATCCTCCTCATTCACCCGAACTACCATTCCGGTGGCGCGGAGATCGCGGGAAACTGGCCCCCTGCGTGGGCCGCCTATCTGACCGGCTCGCTGAAACAGGCCGGCTATTCCGACGTCCGCTTTATTGACGCGATGACCAACGACCTGTCCGACGAACAGCTGGCCGCCCTGATCGCGGCGGAAAAGTCCGACATCGTCGGAGCGACGTCGATCACCCCCTCGATCTACAAGGCCGAGCGCGCGCTGCAGATCGCCAGGGAAATCCATCCCGGCGCGGTCACGGTCCTTGGCGGCGTGCATGCCACATTCATGTACCAGCAGGTTTTGAGCGAGGCGCCCTGGATCGACGTGATCGTGCGCGGCGAAGGAGAGGAGATCCTGCTCGATCTGGTGCGCGCGATCGACGAGGGGCGCTGGCCCGCCGAACGCCGGACGATCAAGGGGCTGGCGTTTACCGAGACCGGGCCGGAGGGCGCGAAGATCGTCGCGACCGAGGCGGCGCCGACGGTCAAGGACGTCGATGCGATCGTCGCCGACTGGAGCATCCTCGAATGGGAGAAGTACAAGTACATCCCGCTCAATCGCAGGGTCGCCATCCCGAACATGGCGCGCGGCTGCCCGTTCACCTGTTCATTTTGCTCGCAATGGAAATTCTGGCGCGACTACCGGGTGCGCGACCCGAAAAAAGTCGTGGACGAGATCGAGACGCTGGTCGAACAGCATGACGTCGGCTTCTTCATCCTCGCCGACGAGGAGCCGACGATCAACCGCAAGAAATTCATCCAGTTCTGCGAGGAATTGATCACGCGCGGCCTGCCCGCCAAGGTGCAATGGGGGATCAACACCCGCGTCACAGACATCCTGAGGGACGAAAAACTGCTTCCCCTCTACCGCAAGGCCGGGTTGATCCATGTGTCGCTCGGCACCGAAGCTGCCGCCCAGCTGAAGCTCGATCTCTTCAACAAGGAAACCAAGGTCGCGGACAACAAGAAGGCGATCCAGCTGTTGCGCGAGGCGGGCATCGTCGTCGAGGCCCAGTTCATCGTCGGCCTCGAAAACGAGACGGCGGAGACGCTTGAGGAAACCTACAAGATGGCGATGGACTGGAAGCCGGACCTCGCCAACTGGTCTATGTATACGCCGTGGCCGTTCACCTCGCTGTTTCAGGAGATGAGCGACAAGGTCGAGATTTTCGATTTTGAAAAATATAATTTCGTGACGCCGATCCTGAAGCCGCAGGCCATGGAGCGCGCCGAACTGCTCGACCGGGTGATGAACAATTACCGCCGCTTCTACATGCGCAAGGCCCTGTTCTCCTACCCTTGGGCGGGAACCGGACAACGCCGCCGGTATCTTCTGGGCTGCCTCAAGGCCTTCCTCAAATCGGGCGTGGAGCGCAAGTTCTACGATCTCGGCAAGGTCGGATATTGGGGGCCGCAATCGAAAAAGAATGTCCATTTCGATTTCGACGAGAGCCGCACGCTGACCCCGGCCCAGACCGCCGACTGGGCGGCGAACGCGGACCGATCGCGGAAAGCGAAGGCGCCGATGGCGATCGGGACCGCCTGCGGCGGCGGCACGGAGCAGATGACGGAACAAGATGACGCCAACGTTCCCAGCCTTCTTTAGCCGTACGCACGCCGCAAATCCTCCCGCTGAGCTTACGGCGCGTATCGGGCCAAACGCCGTAACGCAGCTTCACGCGGCGCTGATCGCTGCTGGTCTCGAAGCCGAGGCGGTCCAGTTGTTTTCCGCGGCGAGGGCGGAGGATTGGCTTGCCGATCGGCCCGCCGCGATGGTCGACGAGCGCCGCGTCGCGAGGCTGCACCGCTTGACGCGGACCTTGTTGCCCGCAGGCACAGCGGAGATGATCTTGACCGACGCGGGGGAGCGCACCGCGAATTATATTCTGGCGAACCGTATTCCATCCCTCGTTCAAACCGTCCTGAAACCTCTTCCCGCGCCTCTCGCGGCGAAAGCGCTCGCTTCGGCGATTAGCGCCCATGCGTGGACCTTCGCCGGCTCCGGCGTTTTCTCCGTCCGCGTTGGAAAGCCGCTTATTTTCGAGATCGCGGGCAATCCATTATGCGCCGGGGAGCGGCCCGGAGCGCCTGTCTGCGCCTGGCATGCCGCGGTTTTTCAGCGTCTGTTTCAGGCGCTCGTGTCTCGCCGCGCACAGGTGATCGAAACGGACTGCGAGGCGCGCGGCGACGCCTGCTGCCGCTTCGCCGTGAGCTGGGACCGGCGCGCGGCGGCGCTTGACCCCTAGGTCAGGAATGGAAGACTAATTCATTGCGTCGGCCCCGCAAGCGAGAGACCTCCAGATGACGTCCGCCTTCGACAAATATGCGACGCGCGCCGTGCCGCGCTATACGAGCTATCCGACCGCGCCTCACTTTGCGCCGGATTTTTCTGAAACTCTCTACCGAGACTGGCTCGCCGGGCTCGATCCAAACGAGGCCATCTCGCTTTATCTGCACGTTCCGTTCTGCAAACAGATGTGCTGGTACTGCGGCTGCAACATGAAGCTCACCGCGCGTTATGCGCCGGTCACCGACTACATCGATCATCTGCTCGCCGAAATCGACCTTGTGGCGGACGCCCTGCCCGCCCGAATGCCGGTCGCTCATCTCCATTTCGGCGGCGGCACGCCAACCGCGCTGCATCCGGCCGATCTGGCGAGGATCATGGCCCGCATTGGCCAGCGGTTTCATCTGACGCCGGACGCGGAGCTTGCGATTGAAGGCGATCCGCGCACGCTGACCGACGACATGATCCAAAAAATCGGGACGCTCGGCTTCAATCGGGCAAGCTTCGGCGTTCAGGAATTCGACCCCAGGGTGCAAGCGGCGATCAACCGGATCCAGCCTCCCAAACTGGTCGCGCACTCTACCAATGGCCTGCGCGCCGCAGGCGTGAGCCGGATCAATTTCGACCTCATCTACGGGCTGCCGCACCAGACCGCCGCGTCGCTGACGCAGACGGTCCGGCAATGCATCGAGATGACGCCGGACCGCATTGCGCTGTTTGGCTATGCGCATGTGCCCTGGATGGCGAAGAACCAGAAAATGATCATGGCCGACGCTTTGCCGCAAAGCGAAGAGCGCGCAGCCCAGGCGCAGGCCGCCGCCGACGCGCTCGTTGCGGGCGGCTATATACGGATCGGCATCGATCATTTTGCGCTGCCGGGGGATTCCCTCGCCATCGCCGCCGCCTCGGGACGGCTAAGGCGCAATTTTCAGGGCTATACCAGCGATTCCGCGCAGACCATGATCGGTGTCGGCGCGACCTCCATCGGCCGCACGCCCGACGGATACGTCCAGAATATTTCGGAGACGGGAGCCTGGTCGCGGGCGGTCGCGGCGGGACGGCTGCCGGTCGCGCGCGGGCACGAGATGAGAGGCGAGGACCTGCTTCGCGCCCATGTCATCGAAAGGATTATGTGCGACGGCGCCGTGGATCTGACGCAAGCCGGACGCGCATTTGGATACAACGACGATTGGTGGACCGGCGAGGAGGACTCGCTCGCCGAACTCGAAGACGATGGCTTGCTCGTCCGGTCCAAGGGCCAGCTGACGCTCAATCCGGGTTCGCCCCATTTCGCACGCATTCTGGCGTCTGTCTTCGACGCTTATCTCAGCTCAAACGCCGCCCGTCATTCGGTCGCGGTCTAGACACGGCGTTGGTGCGTGGATACACTCTAGATTGTATTTGTCCGGGTACTCGCTCTTTAGGAGCGGCGGTGACGGCTTCGGGCGCGGGTTGTAAGATACCCAGCTCAAGCCTCTCTGGTCCGGACAATCCATGCCTTATAAATTCAATGATGGCCGCCGCCGCAAGATCCCCAAGGCGAAATACCGGGTGGCGAACTGGCCAGGCGCTTCACCGACGAGAAAAAGTATTTTGTGTCAGAAGCTTCGGTCTATCGCCTTCTGAAAGCCCATGACCTCATCACAACCCCAGCCTATATCGTGATCAAGGCCGCGGAGGAGTTCAAGGACAAGACCACGGCGCCCAACCAGCTCTGGCAGACTGACTTCACCTATCTGAAGGTCACAGGCTGGGGCTGGTACTATCTCTCAACCGTGCTGGACGACTTCTCGCGGTATATCGTCGCCTGGAAACTCTGCGCCACCATGAAGTCGCAGGACGTCACCGCCACGCTCGACCTGGCGCTTCCGGGCTCGACCAGGTCACTGTCGTTCACCGGCCGCGGCTCCTGTCGGACAATGGCTCGTCATACGTCGCCAGCGATCTTGCGGAATGGCTGCAGAAAAAGAAAATAGAGCATGTCCGGGGCGCGCCCTACCACCCGCAAACACAAGGCAAGATCGAACGCTGGCATCAGACGCTCAAGAATCGCATCCTGCTTGAACATTACTACCTGCCAGGCGATCTCGAACAGCAGGTCGCCGCCTTCGTCGAGCATTACAATCATGCCCGCTATCACGAGAGCCTCGGCAATCTCACGCCGGCTGACGTCTACTTCGGGCGCGCCGAGAGCATTCTCCTCGAACGCGAAAGAATCAAACGCCAGACCATCGCCAATCGTCGCTTGCAGCATCAGCTGCATGCTGCATAAACTCTATCATGTGCCAGAGCCTCCGTTCCTGACGCCCGCAAGTTGTCTCAAATAACCTGACGACGGACAGCGACAAGTGCAAGTTGCCCCGAAAACCTGACGAGTCGCTCATTTGTTCAGAATAGTCTTCTCGCTGAAGCGGAGCATGAAAATCGAGATCACCATGACAAGGATGAGGCCTCCAAGTACGCCAAGTTCGAGCATAGTCGAATTCAGCAGCGCCTGTGAATCAGGAGTCCACTTCCCCGGTTGGCTGACTTGCGACGTTTCGAGAGTGATGACCAGCACGCGCCGGATTGAGGCGATGAGTCCGACGATCAGGAATGGTTCGCACACGAGCGTCCCCAAACGGAAGGACACGCGCACCGTATGCAGGATCTCAACCACCATCAGCACAAACAATAGCCGGTCGATGGTCAGAACGAGCGCATTCTCGTCGCCATGGTCTTGTACCGCGGTCCAGATCGACATGCCGGCGCCGCCGATCCCCATTAGAGCGGTCAGTGCAAGCAAAAGACCCAACACGATATAAGCCAGGATCTCGATTTCAAGGAAAACGGTGCTGGCGATGGCGCCGAAGCGAGTGACTTCCCTTTCCGAGTTCTCATCCATGTCCGTTAGCCCCGCGCCTTGGTTGATGCCCTTCGACATCGGCATGGCCGCCATCGTCGAAACCATTTCGATGACGCCTTCATCCGTTCAAGAACATTCGCCGGGCAGTTTGTCCCTGCCCGGCTTTGCTGGCAAGGCCGCGATATCATAGCGCAAACGCTGCCAAATACTTTGACGCAGACTGAAATAGGCCGGGCGCAATAACTGTCCCAGACGGGACGAGCCACGAGAGCATGCAAAACGGTGGGGACCATCACGCTGCGACCAGCGCGGAACGATTGTCGTTGTCTGCCTGGAACGCGGGGTACAACCGCCTGAACGATCCGCGAAGCGTGGCGTTGAGAACTGCAGTGCGTACGTCGAGGAAGGGCTGCTCGGTCCAGCGGTTCCAGCGCATCTGCTGCTTCTTGATCATGCGCTTCGACAGGATCTCGTTGACCGCGCTTTCGACAAAGGCGGTCGAAATCGGCAATCCTTCATGTCGACGGCGTCCATAGTTCACGAGCGCGTGCCGGTTGGCATGAAGATATTCAATCAGATCATTGACGTAGCGCCGGGTAGCGACAGCACTGCGGACGTCGCGGACGTGACCGCAATCGAGCCAATTCGCCGATTGTGCCAAGCGCCCGAGACAGGCGCTCGAGCGGCCGTGCCAGAGCTTCCACTTGGCACTCTCGAGATCGCGAACGGCGTAGGTACGAAGATAGGCGCTGGTCGTGCCTTGACCGATGCCTCGTGCCGCCTGCAGCGCGTGCTCAAAGCGCATGGCGATGTGCCGCCAGTCGAGAAGGAGTGTCGCCTCGGGCACGAGCTGTCGCTGCAATTTCCACAGCCCTGCGTCGCCGTCCGAGAGCACCGTCGCCGGGGTGCCGAGACGGACGCCAGCGCTCACCATCGCGTCGGCGAATTCACTCGCGGACTTGCTATTGCGTGCGAAAGCGAAGCGATGCTGAGATCCATCGAGGTTGAGCACCTTGCCGGCGATCACCTCGAAGTTGCGCTCGGGGCGACGATGCCGGCTGCGCAGGCAGCCGCCGTCGAGCCCGATCACGACCGCCGGGGTCACTGTGTCGATGTCGGGATCTGGGGCTCCGGCCGTACGCAGCCGCGCGATGCGCTCGCCGACCCGGCGGGTCCGATTGCGCACCGTGCCGGCGTTGACCGCGCCATCGAGGGGCGGCAGCTCGGCGAGGAACTCGGCGACTTTTCCGAAGGGAGCCAAGGCTGCGAATTTGGCGGTCACATAGGCGAGTTCAGGCGCGACGCCGCCTTCGAGCGCGAGCGCCGAAAAACTTCTCGGCGCTTGGGGAACGACCTCGAGGCAGGGCCAAATCTGGAACCGCCGGACGCGCAATGGCGCCTCACCGAACAAGGATCTAAAAGTCACCTGCCTATATCCGTTGCTGGACAGGTCGGACCCGCATTGCCCGCAGCATCGGTAACGCTCGCCCATTATTGCCGCTTGCGACCGGACGATTTCGGTCTGGATGGCGGCCGAGAGCCGTTTTGCCTCGCCGAGCGACAAACCGAGTGTTTCGGGGTTCGCCCAGTCTTCCCCCTCGACCCGCCCCACTTCGATTTCGGTCGCCGATCCATCGCCAAGATCAGCCTCGAGCTCAACCGCCATACGAGCTTTTGCATCGCTCCGCCCCCCGCATAATAGCAAGAGATTAACCGCGAAAACGAAGATCCCCCCCGGTTTTGCATGCTCTCCTTCGTATCGGCTACAGCCGGACCTTGGGCTATCTCACCGCCGATCCGGGAATCATTACGGTCATTGACCGCGCTGTCGCGCGCTTGGCCGAGCTAGCGCTTGTGAGAAAAAATCGGCTAATTCTAGGGTGAGCGTCAAACTTCCCTCAGATCATGCGCGAACGACCGTCCCTCCAATCGCTTCAATCGCTCGCGCAGTCTTGAAAGATCCGCCTCAGGGAGCGTTTCCTCACAGCCTTCGATCACACGCCGGCCACATCGAAACAGGGATTGCAGTTCTTGAGGCGGCACTCCAGTGCTCGCAATATCATCAAACGCCCGTAGCAGACGGAGACTCACGGCGATGTCGGCCTTGGCGTAATGACGAATTTGCTCAAACGCGGTATCGAGCAAGCCATCGAAGTCGATCCAGGGCATGACGACGCGCAAAACATGGGGCGGGCCGTGAAGATAGGTTCGGGGCGGAGAACGACCCGCCCATTTGATAAGGACCCGGCTAAGCTGATCAATGCAGCTGATCGCTGTGCTGGGGTCATTAATAGCGGGAGAAATCGCTCGCAAAGCCACGTCGACGATCTGAATGATCCCAAATTCCACATCTTGCTGCATCGTGCGAGCAGGACCAATATCAAAGGCCGACAGTAGCTCAGCCTCTCGATCTGGCGTCACCCGACCGGACTCCAAAACCCGCATAATCGGAACGCCGGACGGAACGAAATGACCGACCCGTCGCTCCAGGACGATCTGCACGCCGTAATTTTTTGCACGTTCGACAAGAAAGGGAACATCGACAAACCGGATGTAGCCTGACCTCCGGCTAACGATGAGCCGTTCGCGCGCCTTGCGGAAGGGGCCCCCGTGCTCTGGTTGCTCGGCTGGACCGCGCGGGTGTGGCATGAGGTCATCAATGACGAGCTCGGTCTCCCGGGCGATACGATCAACTATCTGATTGACGCTGATCGATTGCGATATGTGATGAATAAAGAAAATCAGCCAGCTGACGCACAAGAGCGCCAATATCATAGCCGTCATGACGGTCGCCACAGGCACGAAAGGACGAGGATGAGACCTTACGGCTGGTAGGGCCGCCATGCAGAAGCAATATGTGCCAAGAAAGATTCCAAGCGTCCATTGAGTGCTGCGATCTCTGACGAAACTGACGAGGATACGGGGCGAAAACTGCGTGGAGGCCAAGGTCAGCGTCATCAGGAGGATCGCGAAAATAATCGACACGACTGTCATGGTCGAGCTCGCGATGCCCGCCAGGATCGTTTGCGCAACCTGCGGATCCTGGTGTGACGGAAAGAGAACCTCCGGAATCCAGGCGTTGAGAGCCGGGGCGTACTCCTCGGCGAAGGACAAAATCGCGCCCGCGGCCCCGAGAAGAAGCGCGATAACTAAAGGCCTAACAAGAAATCCTCCGCGTAATGCATAGAGAGCAGAGCGGACGAGCAGTGACAGGCGCTTGTGCATGATCGGCTTCGGGCAATGAGATATCGTAGAAACGTATGCATCGTAACACATGTGAGTCAGCGCCGCGAATTTGACGCCATTTGATTTTTGAAGTGTATACAATGATCTTTCACGGTTCCTGATTTTTCGTTTCCAATCAATGTCAAAAAGCCACGCCGTTTATGCGCTATTTATGCAAATTGCTGAAATCAGTAATGCTTGTTTATGCGGGCGGGGTGCAGACTTTAAAACTCAAGCGGTTGATCCGTCAGCTGCGGCACTGATCAACATTGCCAGGTCACTCAGGCTCCGCAGGAGACAGCACAAATGAATTGGCGCATAGTGATAGACGCATTCAAGCGGCTTGACGAGCGGCTCTCTGATGCGGTGTACTTTCACGGGTGTACTCTCGCCGGCCTCGAAACGCCGTCCTCATCCTCAACGCGAAACCGTAAATGCTCCACACAGGAAGCGGCAAGCGACGGTCTTCATCACCATCGTGAACGAGGCTATGGCTACTCTGAACGGCAGTTTCAAAACAATTCACTCCGAAATTTGGCCAACGACCAACGCCAGAGCGGGGTCGGGGCCGGATGATCCGGCGCGGTCACCGCATCCTTGAAGAACTGATCCCGATCTCGATATCGGCTCCCGCTGAAATTAGGTCGCCAACCGATTGGCTCGAGCAGCTGTCCCTCGCGATCATGGACGACGGTGCGGAAACGATGGCAGCGCCAGAAAATAGGCCAGAAACCCCTCTAACCGTTAACGAGACGTTATCCGTCCTAGCAACCCTATCGGGCGAATGAGCGGCGAGCGCGATGAAGATCCTTGCGGGTAATTCCAACCGACCGCTCACGGAGGCAA
>NZ_FOSN01000023.1 GCF_900114285.1 Methylocapsa palsarum
AGATAGCTGATGGCGGCGCGCGACTCCCGGCTGTTGGGGGCCGAGGAATATACCGGCTATAGCCTCATCATCATCGCCGCCGGCCTTGGCGTCGGCGGATGGGAGCTCTGGTATTTTCATCATGGCGAGATCAGCGCGATCATCATGCACGTCTCGCATTGGCAGATGATTTTCATTCACTCTTTCACCGGCCGCTTCGACGCCGCCGATCGTCAAGTTCTGGCGGCGAATCCGGACCGGGTGACATTTCCTCAGATCGTTCACCTCACCCGCGAAATCGGACGGTTTTTTCTCTTGCCCGCGATGGGCTTTGTTTTCTTGCAGGCCGCGCTGTGCGTCTGGCGCGCAGCGCCAGCGCGTTACGCGCGAAAACTCGATCTTGACGGGCTGATCAAGGAACAAGCCAAGAGCTTCCGCGCCGGCGCCGCCTTTGTTGACCGGCGCCTGGCGTCTGTCGATGTCCGCAAGGGCGAGCCGCGTCCGGCGGACGCCGCGCTGCATGTCAACGAATGGATCGCCGCCTGGGCGATTGAAAAGAATGCGTTCAGCGAACGGAACGCGCGCGAGGAGCTGGCGCGGCAATTGGGCGATCCATGGCGCGGCGCATTGCGCGCCAAACCTCACGTGCGCTGCATATTGGCGGTGATCGCCCTCCATCATGCGCAAAAGCGCGCGGAGGCGGTCAGGCTTCTCGGCGATCTTTCGCAATCGCTTGCCGCCCGCCAAGGCGAGCCCGCCGCCGGGCCTGACGCGCCGCTACATTTTCCAGGGGGCGCCGTCAGCACCGCTGACGACGTGCTGAAGCAAATCGATATCGCCGCGCCAGTCACGCAAATCATAGGCAGGCACTTCTTCACGACTCCGGGTCTGATGTCCGCGCTGACCGCCGCGCGGCTGAAGGGTGGTGTGCTGGCGCCGGGTCAATTCCCATTTCTGAAGCTTGTGGATCGGCGGCTTTGGTATGCCCTCCATTCGCTCGGGTTTGAAGCGGAGGGGCGCAGTTCGCATCCCCATCCGGCGCAACGCATCGAGGCGATCGGAGCACGGGATCATTGGACCGCTGAGAGGATCGCAGGCGCGCCTCTACCCGCG
The DNA here is from genome assembly GCF_900114285.1 of Methylocapsa palsarum. Taxonomy (GTDB): domain Bacteria; phylum Pseudomonadota; class Alphaproteobacteria; order Rhizobiales; family Beijerinckiaceae; genus Methylocapsa; species Methylocapsa palsarum. The sequence continues at coordinate 1,093 of NZ_FOSN01000023.1, forward strand.
CCGGCGATCGATTGCGCCGTCGCGGTCATCGCCGCAGCGACACCTCAGGAAGCGCAGACCGGCTGCACTTCAAAATGCAGCATCATCCCCATATCTTCATGCTCCACCAGGTGGCAATGATAGGGGTAACGCCCAGCGTAGCCTTTGGGAAAGTGCACCAATAACTCGACCAGCTCGTTCGATTGTATCCGTACGGTGTCGTGGCGGGTTATCTTATCAAAATCAAGCCTGCGATCGATCAGCGCGAAAATTGACTTGCCGGACGCGTCCTTTTCCAGTTTAAACCGCCGCGTGACGACAAAGTTTACGAGATGCATGTGGAAAGGATGCATATCCGGCATTCCATCAGCGAGATTGGCCTGATCGTTGCCGATATTCGCAACATACCACCGCTCGTAGGATCCCTCGCGCGGGCGGATGATAGTGCGGCCTACGGACGGATTGTGCCGGTAGAGGTGTGCGTATTTGTAGATTGGCGGGTAACCAGCCGGATTGACGTTCTCCGTGGAAAGGGACCACATAGGATCGCCCTTCCGCTGCGCGTGCGGTTGATTGGGGTCCTCCGGCTCGAAGAAAAAGGCTTGTGAGACCTCATAGGGGACGCCAATCGCTGGCGCCCCCTCCTGCATCGGATTGGTAAGCTTGGCGTCGAACGGTACGACGAACGCGGCTGGGTCTCCCTCCGGCGCCGTCGAGGGCCGCAGCTCCCAGATCTGCGTGTCGCGCCACGGTCCGCCTGTAATGGGATTCACTGGCTCCGCATCCGCCTTCCCGGACGTATCATTCATCATCAGAACGAAGCGGTTCTGTGCGATGGGCGTGCTTGCTGGCGTACGCGCTAGCGCCGGCTTACTGGCGTCCCAGTGGAAGCTATCGTCGTTCGCGTAGCTGAGCAGGATCTTGTTCAGCGTTGCGCCATCGAGCGGAATAGGCGCGGAATCTTGCGCCATCGCCGGCATGCCGGGATCCGCCGCTCCATGCGTATGCGCGGTTGCGATGATTCGCAATTGGAGCACATTGGCGAGCGGCAATTTAGCGTGCGGCCCATCTGGCTCTTGCGTGAAACCAATTGCCTCGAGCGCTTCTGCCGTCCCTGGCGCGAAAACGGAATTCGCATCGGTCTGGAAGATAGGCTCATGTTCGGGATCGACAGGGTCGAGCCCCGCGAGAGCCAGATTGACGAGATTGAGCGAGGACAAAATCATCGGATCAAACTGAGTAAGATCAACCAGCACGTCGAGACGTTCGCCCGGCGCAAGCAGGAGATAGTCATTCGCCGCGAGCGGTTCGGAGCGACTGAAGAGACCGCCATCATTACCAATCACGGTTAGGAGGTCGCCGTACCAAATTTTCCCTGCAACCCTTCCATCGGGGTCAGCAAGCGTCAGCGCATAGCTGCGCGCATTCGAGCCGTTAAGGATTCGAAGACGATACACCTTCGGGTTGGCGTGCACATGCGGCCACGGCCGGCCGTTGACGAAGATCGTATCTCCGAGGAATTCAGGACGTTTGAATTTGCGCTTTCCGGTAGTGGAGTCGGTCTCGAGCGGGACGCCTTTACTGTAATCGATCCCCGCGCCGTCGGCGTTCAGGCAGCGGTCCTGAATGACGAGCGGCAACTCTTGCGTTTCGTCGCCGATGAGGTGAAAAATCTCGGCGTCCGATTCGTCGCGCACGAGGTAGAGACCCGCTAGACCTGCGTGCACCTGAACGGCGGTATTGTCCATTCCATGGTCGTGAAACCACAGCATCGCGGCGCGTTGGTCGTTGGGGTAAAAATATGTGCGATGCGCCGGCATTTGGAAAGGATTGCTATCGAAGCTCGCCGGGCTTAGCGGCCAGCCATCGGAACTAGGCAGGACCTTGCCGCCATGCAGATGCGTGACCACCCCAACTGGGTAGTTCATCGATTTGAACTGGTCGATGTCATTAAACAGATCCATAGGTAGCGGGTGGATCGGAGGAACGCTCAGTGAGCGAGCGTCACCCAGTTTTTCGGCGGGCATCGACCCAAGCTTGTTAATCCAGACGACCTTGAGAGGGCGCCCTCGCGTCACATTAATGACGGGGCCGAGGTAATTTTCAAGCGTCACGGCGCGCCCCTGCGGCGAGCCGCTTCGAATATAGCACCACGCATTTGGCTCCGCCGGCGCCGAGACCGCGTCGGTAAATTTGACGCTGCGTGACTCTGCTGTGATGATGATTTCTCCCCACCCGCCGCTCTGTCCTGTGCTGACGATGTCGAGCGCGCCAAGAGGCAGATGATTGTCGAATGTAATCCGCATAGAATTCCCCCTTAAAGAGACGCGATTGTGTTTGCGCTTAATGGCAGCCTCTCTTAAGCTCATGTTGTGACAGTTTTCCTAGCCCGGCAAGCCTTAATCGCCATTGCCAAATATGTGCGCATTATAGCAGCCCCACAGTAGTGGCCCTGACGCAAGCTCGCAGGCGCCGCGTAAAACTTTGACCTAGGATCCTCTGCGCCGGATCAGCCAACGAAAGTAGGGTTGAAAACATCGGCGCCGAATCCGTTTTGGTGTTCGCGCGGCCTGGCGCGAGGTTCAGACTTAGAGGCAATAAGAGGGCCGCGGTCAGTGACCAAGATAGTCAACGAAGCCAATTTCCCCAACGATAAGGCGCAACCGATCCAGATCCGGCTGGAGCTGCATGTTCACGCAGTTCATGACGCGAGAGCGGGCTTAGGCGCCAATGATGGACCGCGCCTGGGCGGAGCGGCGCCAGGAACGGGCGGGTCCAGCCAAAGCGCGACAGGCGTCATGGCGAGAATCGCAGTCACGGCGCTTGCGGTTTGCGCCATCGGCTTCGCCTACAAAGTCGGCGGGATGAGCCCTGCGCCGCCTCCGCCCTCCGCCGCCACGAGTCTGTCGCAACCTTCCGGCGCGCTGCTCGCCAATGATCAACATCATTTCCCGGCGCCCGCGGCGCAGGCTGAATTGCTGAAAGACCTCCAGGGGCCGCCGCAAATCACCCCGCCGCCTGGAGCGCCGCCGGCTCAGACTTTGTCTGGCCCCGTAAGGTTCGGCCTCAATTAGCGTGCCTCGCCGGCGCCTTGGGAGGCCATGATGATTCGACGCGAGATCGTCGGTCCGCAGGACCGGTTCGAGCGCACGGGCGCGGAGCATCTGCGCGACACAAGGCCTCTTTCGACGCGCCTTTGGGCCGCGCTGATGAGCGAAGCGTCGGGGATCGTTTTGTCCTGCGGCGCCATAGTGATGTTCGTCGAACCGGCTCTGGTCGACGTCATCACGCCGGGGTCGATTGTTTACACGGCTCTCGTCCTGACGCGCCGCGTGACGCTCCCGCTGCGTCTGCCGCAAAGCGCGAGGATGAAGGATTACAATTATCCCGAGCCCTCCTCGCGGCGGCCGCGGATGGCCGCCGGAACGATTTATTTGGGGCGCGACCTCGCCCGTCAGGAATTATGGATTTCATCGGAGGATGCGCGCCAGCACGCCACCGTCCCCGGCACGACCGGCGCCGGCAAGACGACCGCCATCGTCAGCTTTCTCGCCAACGCGCTTTGTCATGGCAGCGGCTTCGTGCTGGTCGACGGCAAGGCGGACAATAAGCTTTATGGCGAGGTCTGCGCCCTGGCCCGGCGCTTCGGACGCATCGACGACGTCCTTTGCCTGAATTTGCTCGTCGCCAGCGGGACCAGGGAAAGCAATACGTTCAACCCCTTCGGCACAGGCAACGCCGATGCGATCCGCGAACTTCTGGCGAGCCAGCTCGGCGAGCAGGGTCAAAGCGACTCGAACGGCGTGTTCCGCGATCGCGCCGTCGCGTTGATCGGGACCATCACGCCAGCGCTGGTTTGGCTGCGCGACAATAAAGGCATTCCTCTCAACATCGACGTCATTCGCTTCTCGATCGAGCTTCGCTGGATCTGGAAGCTGGCGATGGAGAAGATCTGCATTGTGCGGGATCCCGACACCGGGAAAGAAGAGCCGGTCAGCGTCGAGAACGAAATTCCAGAGGATATTCTCTGGCCGCTCAAAGCCTATCTCGGCGAGTTGCCGGGCTATGATCCCTCGCTGCCGCTTGACAAGCAGAAGGGGGATGAGCCGAGCAAACAGCATGGTTTCGCCCAGTTTTATTTCACAGCGACCTTCACCCAGCTCGCCGTCAGCCTCGCGCATATTTTTCGCGTTGAGCAGGGCGACATCGATATGAGGGACATCGTCCTCAACCGGCGTATTCTGGTGGTCAACCTTCCGGCCCTGGAAAACTCCGACGCGACGCTCGCCGCCCTCGGCAAGCTGGTCGTGTCCGCACTGCGGGGAATGATGGCGCAGATGCTCGGATCGCGCCTCGAGGGCGACTATTGCGAGATCGTCGCCAACAAACCTGGCATGGGCGTCGCGCCGTTTCACGTCGTGCTGGACGAGGTCGCCTATTACGCCGCAAGCGGCATGGACCGCATGCTGGCGATGGGCCGAGGCTTGAACATCATGTTCTGGCTCGGTTTTCAGGAAGTGTCGGGGATTTGGGCGCGGATCGGCGAGAAGACCCAATCACTCCTGGGCAACGCCAATTTGACCGTCGCCATGCGCCAGCAGGATGCGGACCGGACCCGCCGCTGGCTTCAGGAAACTGCCGGGGACACCTATGTGACGCAAGCTACGAGCTATCAGGGCGGCGGCGCTGGCGAATACGCCGAAGCGCGGCACGCCGAGGTGCGTGAGGTGTCCCGCGTCGATTGGACCGACCTGCAGAGGCTGATCGAAGGCGAGGCGATCATTCTGTTCGGCGGGCGCCGCATCTACGCCAAGCTGTTTCATGCGGAGCTCGATGTGTCCGGCCCGTTGCGACTCAATCGGCCTGTCGCCCTTCCAGTGCCGGACGCCGCGGCGATCAAAGCCGTGTCGGCGCGGGTGGACCGCTTAATTGATGCGATCGAAAAGGGGCTCGCGGGGGCAGGGGCGCGGGCGGCTCGTTCGCCGACATTGGGCGCGATGATCGACGCTTTTTCAGCGGCGGCCGCGGCTGGCGGAAATGCAGAAACATGCATCGCCGCCGCCATTAAAGCTGCGGGGGACGCCCCGTTTGAACGGCTCTCAGAGCCGGGCGCTCCCGTTACGCCGTTTACGGAATTGCTCGAATCCGGCGTCGGCGGGACGCCTGGCCCGGGCGAGGATAGCGAGATTGTTTCCGGATCGGTCGATATCGAGGGTCTTTCGAGGATCATCGAGATCGAGAGGGCGTCGGGCGCATCGGCGCAAGCCGCTCGGGAAACAAGCCTCTCGCTTTTAGGCCGCCGCAACAAGCTGCTGCGGATGCTCGAACCCAGGCTCGACGAGCCAACAAGCAAAACGGAATTGCTGAGCCAAATCGAAGAGCTGAGCGCCGCCGTTGCTAAGGAGACGCCGGACAATAACCGAAACGATTTGGCGACCGGCGGGAGAGTGGATTCGCCTGCGACGTCGAGATCGCCCAACCGCTAATATGAAGCAGTTATTCACGGCCGTCTCCTAAGGCCGCCGCCGAACCGGAACTCGCGGGCGAGAGCAAAGGTCCAACGAACAAAGCGGCGAGGGTTTCGCGATGATTTTGTCCGGCGCGGCGCTGCTGGTGCTCTTTGCCTTCGTCACGATTTGCGGCGCGTGTTGGCGCAAATCGTGCGGGACCGGCACGCTACGGTCGCGTGCGCTACCGCCGATAACGAGAATCGCTCCTTGCACGCTTTTAGTCAGGGCGCTGGGCGGCCGCTAACGTATCCGTGCCCAAGTGCGCCTGCCGAAGCCCCTCGATGGCGAGCGGGGCGCTAGGTGGGGACGGCGGGCCCCCCCTCGACAGGATGTTTGGCAAGCGATTGGCGTGCTTTGCCACCGCAAGACCTTCGACCCGGCCGCTGTCATCGATGTCAATGACCGAAGCCGTACGCTCGAGCCTCGCAGGGAACGCGACGGTTGGGTCAATTTCATTTTGCCGAAGCCAGGCTACCACTGCTCAGGATTCCCGCCAGCCACGCCTTTTCACGGTAAAACTCTACGAATTGCTCTTCTTGGCCGGCGTCGACGAGCAACGCTGGGTCCGGCTTTAGGATTTGATGAAGTCGCGGACGCCGGTCTCAGTTGCGCCAGTAACGGCCGCCCGAAATTGAGCAGCGACCGCCAGAGCAACTGGCCATCATTCATGTTTGACGCTGGCGTTAGGGATCGGACTGGATAAGGTCGTGACTGACCCTTGCGTATGGAACGGAACATTGCCAACCAAAGCTTCACCTTCCGAATATGCGTCGATCAATTGGTCATATGAATAACAAGGGTCGTTCTTAAACTTCAGAATGGCCGTGGTTAAATGCCGCCAACCGCTCCGTGTTGCGTCGGCCTTTCCTCCAATATCGAATCCGCTCATCACACCAAATGAGAGCGCGGCGATAAAGGAAAAAATCTTCGTCTTGCGGGTCCCTAACTCATTAGTGAACGTGGAAACTACGAGAGCAGACACCATCCCCGTTAAGCCAAGCAAAACTTGAAAAACACGATCAAAGTTTGCGATGCGCCACCAATCCTGCAGGTGCTGTTCAATCTCCGGCGGAATCTTTCGGACAATCGGGACTGAAGCAGCGGCGCAATGACCAGCACCTTGCTCCAGAGCTGACGCTGACACTACGCCGCATAGCCAAAGTATGCTCAGCGAAAGCAGAAAAATCTTGGCCTTCACTTCAACCACCCCAATGTGCGCCGTTCAGTCGGATCTCAAATCAAATGTGAAGTTTCAGGTGGGGCGTGCGAGCGTGGTCAAGAATAACTGCTCGGCAATCGATTGCAAAGTTTCAGAAGCCCCCTTTTTTTCCAAGTCGAAAGCCGCCAGCCATCCTGTCGCGGTCAAGGCTCGTCTCTCATCACGAGCTCTTCCGATCTAGGCTTACACTTGCGGCGACGGCAATCGGCGGGGCCGCTCGACGGTCGCCGGATCGTCAGGTTCTATCCCTGCACCGCCGTCGCTCGAATTAGGCAGCTTGGCGCCTTTGAGATTATTGAAATGTTCGACGGCGGCCTTGGATGCATCTTGCAAGGTAGACGCGCAGCGCTGGAGCAAATCCTCGATGATCTCGCGGTTGCGGACGAGATAGTCGCGCAGGACCGCCAATTCGACGGTCGTGCGTATCGTCTCCGCGACGTCCGGGTACTTTAAGACCGCCGTCTCAATGCAATTGTGCGAGGACAGGCCTCCATCGACGGTGGCTTCTTTGTTTTTGCGCGCCTTGACAACCAAATCGATGGCCAGAGCTTTATATGGCTTTGCTGACGTGTCTTCCGCGACGCGGTTCCAAAGGTCGGCGTCGGTGATCGGGGTGACGTCGCCAAGCGCCTGACGGCGCTTAACGGCGGCGTTGACGGCCGCCTTCGAAATCATCGTGTGGGTCTGCCCGGTCGCGCGGCTTTCTCCCGTATAGGTCTTGAACGCGGTGGCGCTCGACGTGCCGCGCGGCAGCGCGTTGATGTGCTCGCCGTTGGTGCTCATGCCTTGCGCCGCGTCGATGGTGAAGGCGCGCCCGAACCCCAGAAGGAGGCGGCCGGTTTTTCTGTCCGCCACCCGCCGCCATTCCACTTCGGCGACTTGGCCTCGGTCGTTTCGGAGCACAAGGCCTGCCGCCGATTGTCCGAGAACTTCGACAATGTCGCCGTTATTGCCGATCGATCCGAGACGGCCGTCGAACAAGGCCATTGTTTTACGATAGAGGCGGAGCTTGTCGCCTGCCGCGATCGGCAGGTCGAAAAGCTCAGCCTTTTCACCCCTGTAGAAAACCGCCTTGTTCAGCGTCTCATCCGCGCCGATCTGGCCGCGTTCCTTCAGCTGCACGCGGATTGCTTTGCTGATGTCGGCGGCTTCCGCATTCGTCAGCGTCGTCACGGTGACGCCTAAGTGCGGATCGATTGCCTGCAGGGCGTCCGCTCGCGAAATATAAAGGTCGGCGATTGCGTTGACGACCTGATCATAATCGCCCTCAACGAGTTTCGCGGTTCCGTCATCGCGCTTCAGAGCGAACGCCTCCGCCGCGTTTCCGTCTCGGAAAAGCGCGGCGATTTCACGATGATGCGAATCCTTCTGTCGCAGCGCCGTCAGAATTTCAGGCTGGGCGAAGTGAGGCAAGACGCGGCGCAAGAGCTCGATCGTGTCGCCTGCCTCGATGGATTGAACCTGCTCGCGGTCGCCCAGCAGCTTGATCGTCATTCCTGTTTCGGCCTGGACCTGCAGCAGTTTCAGCATGGACCGGGGGCCGATCTGGCTGACTTCGTCGACGACGAGGACGGTTTTGGAGGTTGCGATGAATTCGCCCGTCTCGATCCGATCCAGCAGGGTCTGCAGGGCATAGGTCTCGTTGATTCCGGGCTCCCTGAGGGCGTCGGCCTGCCGCCAGGCCTGGGACATGCCCACGACATTATGTCCCGTCGCCTGCCAGGCGCGGACAAGCGGCGTCAAAAGGGTTGTTTTGCCGGCGCCGGCGACGCCGGTGAGCAAAGAAAGCTTGCCGCCGCGGCCAAGGGCGTAGATCGCCGCTTGTTGTTCTTGCGTGAACTTGACGCCCGGGTCGCACCGCATGGCGTCGTCCATGGCGCGCTTGATCTGGCTGACCGACAGGACATCCGACATGTCGGCCGCCGCTTGACGGGCTTTGGCGGAAAGACTCTTCTCAATCTGGATTTGTTCGGCGTGCGTGACTTTTAGCTTGCCGCCCATCATCCCCTTGATGAGATCGACGCGGACGCCGAATCGTTCGACGCCGCGCTCTTCGAGAAGGGCGACGACGGCGTCGACGTCCTTGCGGCCGCCATCCACCCCGGCGGCGATCAATCCGCGTGCGGCGTGAACCCGCAATTTGTCGTCATCGACGACGGCCGCCGTCACGAATTCTTTGGCAAGGCTGCGCGCGGCGCAGTCGTAGGCCGCGTTGCGGCGGTCGTTCTCGGAAAGAATCGGTTGGCTGGCCAAGTTGAGGACAGTTTCGTGCCGCCATCCGATGCCAGCTGCCTGAGCGCGCCAAACCTCGCGTGCGTCCTCTTTGGTTTTGCCAAGCCGCCCAGCGGCGCTGGCCTCGTGCAGAAGTTGCTTTTTGCGCTCGAAGCTCAGGTCATCCCAATCGATGTTGTTCTCGCGCGCATATCTCTTGGCGTCGCCAATGACCTGGCGATCCCTTTTGCTGAAGAGGGCGACCGCCGCGTCCGGAATGTCGGGCAAGACGACGGCCTGTTCCTCGTCATCATAGCCGGTCCGGGCGCCGAGCTTCCTCAGCCGGCCAGCGAGCTGGGCCTGGAAATAGGCGCCATATTCATGAACTTTGTCGGCGGTGAGCGCGCGGGCGTCGATGGAACCGACGCGTCCGTCTAGAGTCACGACCAGGTTCGGGATGAAATTGTGCATATGGTAGTGGGGGTCACCGGCGGTCGGAGCCTCCGTAAGGTAGGTTCCGCCGTCCGGCCCATCTTGAACGGCAAGGGTCGGGCGGGCGGCGTCATGGCAAAACGTCACCCATCCAATTTCTCCGTGGTCGGAGCCTTTTTCGCCAGCATGACCTTTCCGCGCCCAGGCAAGATCGTAGGCGGCGTATCTCAAGGCCTCGTCGTTGGCCTCGATCAGGGCGGTCCGGATGGCGGCGGCTTCGGACGGCGTCGCCGCGAACTCGGCGGCGAGCGAGACGGATTTGTGCGGAGAGAAAACGAAGTCGAAGCCGGAGACCTTGCGCTGATGCGTCGACCAGGCCTCGCCGTCGCTCGCGCGGCGCGCCTCAAACAATCGGTCGAGCGCGGCGTCCTTTGGCGGCGTTCGAGGATCGATCCCGAGCGCCGCCGCGACTGAAGCAGGCATATCCGGGCGCCAGCTCGCCCGTTCGTCCCGTCCCGTGTAATAGGCGGTCAGCTTTTCGCCGCTCTCGAGCGCGCGGCCGGCAAGGCCGATGGGCCCGTCCTCGTCGGCCGGCTCAGGAGCGTCCTGCGTCATGTATTTTCGGACGTGCTCGCCCTCGCACGCCGCGGCGACCTTGCCGAAATTCAGCACGGATGCGCGGTCCCCTCGACGTCGGAGGCCGGCGTCCGCGCATCGAGCGCCATCACCACTTCGAGGATTTTCTTCGAAAGATCGATCTGGATCGTCTGCTGCTGAAGCAGGCGGCCGAAAAGCTCGATCAGCGGCGAGGATTCCTTGTCCTCGCGGCTTTGCGTGAGCAGCTGGATCAGCCTCCTGACTGACGCGTCGAGGATCGCCATCTGATCCTGCAGGGCGTGGCCGTTGACCAGAAGAGCAGCGAGGGAAGACTCGATGCTGTCCTTGCGTTCGACGAGGTCGGTATCGGCGGGCATGAAATATCTCCTCATCTGCGTGGGTTACGACTCCCGTGCAGATGAGGCTGCCAGCGGGGCGCGCGAACGCCAAACCCGTTTTTTTCAAAGCGCATGTCGGATTGAACGAAAGCCGCGGCTCCCCTTTTCGGAGACCGATGGCGCGCCCTCCCAGAGCCGAGATTGCAGGCAATGCCTCGCAGGCTCCGAGCACATTGATCCGGCGCCTCCGCCGACTCTACCTCTTCTTGCGGTGTCTTCCCTCCCCGCGCGGAGCGCGAGCGCCGCAGGCTTTGGGCCCGCGCGTAGCAAGCGGCCCCGCACTAATGGTGCATTGGTCCATGTCGCTAACTTTTTGATTTTTTGCTGTCTCCTTCCCGGCCACTATGTGGAGCCAAGCCGGCCACCAGATGGCGACGCGATGGCCACTACCTGACGTCCCCGACGATACAGCTCGCACGCGTAATGTGCGGCGGAGAAAGCCACAGGGAGACGCCGCGCGCGAACGCGAAAAAAACATTTGTGGACGGAGGAAAGACCGCGAGGCGTTCGCGCCGCCCGATGTTTAGGTGCTTGGGAACGGGCAGGACTTTTGATCCCGCCGCACGGAAGCCGGGAGCGGACATGAGAACAACGACGAAAGAGACGGCGTCATTACTTGAAACGATCCGTCGTCCGAAGTCTCGGTCGACGCTGTTTTGGTGGCTCCTCGACAATTACGAGAGCGTCGTCGAGAAGGCGGCGGGAAATCACATTTGCTGGGGGGAGCTCTGCGGACATTTTACGTCGCTCGGGTTGACCGATCAAAGGGGGCAACTCATCACGCCCGCCAATGCGAAAAGGACGTGGCAGCGGGTTAGAAAAGAGAAAGTCCGCGCCGACGCGCAGCGCGCGAAGGCGGAGGCTGAACGCGAGGCCAAGGCCGCGGCGCGCAAAGTGTTTCCCTCTCATTTCAGAAAAGAGTGGCGGCCAGAAGCCGCGTCCGCTCATCGATCCCCAGCAGCGCCATCGGCCCAGCTGCCGACCCTGATTATGGAGCAAACCGCGAAGAAAAAACCATGGGAGGAAGAAGGGCTGACAGATGAACAGAGAGAGCATGTGAAGAGTCAATATGAAGCGATCTATGAAGACTTTGCATTCAAGGATCAGCATTCCAATCCACGTCGAATTGTGAGGAAATAACGCATATGCAAGACGAACACATGGATGATCGTCGCCCTCTTCTGCTGATCGTCGTCGGCCGGCAGAGAGTTGGGAAAACATCATTTTTGAATACGACGACGCAGTTTATGCGGTCCAGAGGCGCAAGCTTTGAAGTTTGGGACGCCGACAAGCTGAATACAACCTACAATATGTCTCTGTTCTGTGACGACGCCAAGCAACCTCCTTCCGCCGATCCTGAAGATGTCAAGGAGTGGCTGGATGCCCGGTGCGGCGACCTTGTCGAGCGCGGCATAGACGCTGTTCTGGACATCGGCGGCGGCGACACGCCGTTAGGGCGGCTGGTCCAAGACATGCCATTCGTGGCCACGCTGGAAAGAGAATGCGCGCGCGTTGTTTTGGTTCATGTGGTTGGCCCGGAACTGGCCGATCTCGACTATCTCGCCAGGTTTTCCGAAGGCGGGCTTCTCGCGGCTGATGCGACGCTCATTGTTCTGAATACGGGTTTGATTCTAACAGGTAGATCGACGGAGGCCGCCTTCGCGCAGGTCATGGAGGACTCGAGCGTTGGGGCGGCAGTCATGAGGGGAGCACGCGTCATCACGATGCCGCGGCTCAGTTGCATGTCGCAAGTCACGGATCGCGAATTGACGTTTGATGAGGCGATGAGCGGGCGATCCAAGAATGGGGGGCGGCCCCTGTCGATGTTTGATAAGGCGCGCGTTCGCATTTGGTGGGAGGAGCATCTTCCGGCGATGTATGTTCGCATCCCGCCTCTTTGGTTGCCAAAGATGCGGGCCGATGAGCCTCTTGAAGGAGCCTCGCTGTTTAATGAAGAAAAGAAGCGCGCAAAGGCGTCGCCCGCCGCGGGAATAGCGTGAGCGCCGCGCATATGTTGAACGAAACGAGAGCCACGAGGATGCGAGGATGCGAGGATGCGAGGATATGACGGACGCTGCGAACGATAGATTGACGGCGGTATGGGGCGGATGCGGCGAGTTGGATAGGGAAATCAAAGCAGTCGAGGAGGCCGCGAAAGATTGGGGCGTCCACGCGGACCAGTTGGAAGGCCGGTTTGTTTCCGCCTTGCTTGCGGCGATCAGGGCGGCGGGGCAAACGAACATAGCGGCGATCAATGATTTTGCGAAACTGGTTCAAACGTCAAAAGACGCCTCCGATGCGGACTGCAAGAAGCTTGCGGATCTGTTGGCGGGGGCAAAAGATGTGACCGCGGGCGCCCGGGAGGCGGTAAGACTTTCGAAAATGGCGCAAGACCAGACCATCTTCGAGACAGACAAAGCCGTCTCCCGAGTAGCGGAAAACATGGCGGTGCAACTGCTTTCGAAATCTCAAAAGTGGCTGGTCCTAAAACAAACGGAATACAATCGGAAGTTCGCATGGCGCATGGGGTTTACGATCGCAGGCGTGGCTCTTTTTCTCATTAGCTCCGGTTATCAGGCGCGGGTATGGCAGGATGCGCCCGCCAGAGAAGCCTTCGCAAGATGCGCGGATAATGCGATTTGGGTGCAGATCGGCGCGGCCGCGAGGCCCCAGCCGGCGTGCAGATTAGAGGACCTGACTCCGCGCGACATCGCGGATCTACCGAATTCGGCGGCAAACTGGTTTACAGGTCTGTTCTGGTGACAAAGGGCCGCGACCGCGCCGGTGACGTGCCTTGATTTGGGATCGAAAAAAGCCGGATTTTCCAAGTGTATTACAGGTAGCGTGGCCGTCGCCTCGGGCAGGATTCTTTCCAGTGAGAAGCTGAGCAGCTCACAGCGGCGTCCCGGTCGGGACGCCGCCGATTGCAAACTTTTCAGAACGGGACGTTATCGTCCACGAGCTCCGCCGCGCGACCGGCCGGTTTCTCGCTCGACGCATCCGGCTTGCCGTCGGCCTTCACCAGGCGATCGATCCGCTCACACGCGAGGGTCACCTGATAAACTCGCTGGCCGTCTTTTTCATAGCTGTTCTGGCCGAGCGCGCCGTCGGTGTAGACGAGGTCTCCGACGCTGATGTTCCGTCTAACGTAGCCCTGAGTGGCGTCATTGAAGATTGTGATTTCGTTCCAGTTTGATTTGTCGAGCCAATCGCCGCGCGCGTCTTTGCGGGAATAGGTTGAAGCGATGCTGACTCGAAGCGTGGAGCCGACGTCCTTGATGGCTCCGACGCGGCCGATGATCTTGAATTCTGCGATATGGCTCATGATGCTAACTCCTGTTTCAAAGCGCCTCGGGATTTCCGGTTCATCCGGTGTGTCCCCCTCGGTGCGGCTGAAAAAATCCGAACCATGAACCGGGCCTGCACCCGAAGGGCCGCAGCGCAGTGGAGGACGGTGGAAGACGGCTATTTTGGCGCGCGAGGAATTCGGCCAAAGGCCGAAGGGGAAAATTGTTGTCTGGAGCCGTTGCCGGGCCGGTTGGCGCGGATTAGGCCGCACAGAACCGAGGGGCGCGCCGGAATGGACTGCGAACGCTGAGGCTCTTTCATGAGACAGCCGTGTGAGATCTGGGAATCTGCTGAATTCCATCATCGACGCGCCCGGAATGAACAGGAATGCGGCTCGGCGCCTAAGGCTCAGAGACGCACGCCTTGCCGGAACATCAAAGTGCGCATAGTGCGCCTCAACGATCGGCACCCAAAAGGAGCGGGATCTGTATTCGAAGAGCTTGATTGAATTTTGCGTTCGCGCCGTTCTCGCCTCGGCTGATCTCCTCGCCGAAATAGGCGTTTCAAGAAAAGGGGATGAAAGATGCTGAGAATTTCGACTGGCGGCGGCGCTCTAGGCGCGGGGGCGATCATGTGGTTTGCGGCGGCGCAGCCAGCGGATGCAATCCGTCCCGATGCGGCGTTGACGCCAGGGGCAGTGGAGGACGTCGATCCGGCGGTGATGTGTCAGGTGGGGTACTCGGCGAGCATCCGGCACTACGATTGGAAGCTGCGCAATCGGGTCTTCGAATCCTATCATTTGTTCAATGTGGACCGGCGTGATTTTGAATTGGATCACCTTGTCCCAATCTCGATTGGGGGCGCCCCCAACGATCCGAAGAACCTATGGCCTCAAAGCCGGCTGACGGAGCCGTGGACCGCGGAGGTCAAAGACGCCCTCGAAGACGTTTTGCATCGCGAGGTCTGCGCTGGGCAGGTCCCATTGAAGGAAGCACAGGATGCGATCCGCACCGATTGGATCGCAGCGTACAAAAAATATGTCGGTGACGAACCGGAGCGGTTTGTGGCTCACGAGCGATTTTAGCGCGGCGGCGAGTTCGCGTCAGGACGCATCACCAGCGGGGGAGACCCGCAGGCTCCGGGCCGCTCTTTGGCGGACTTGAAGACAGAGGTTTCGCCGAAAATGCGTCCGAATTTGCAGACGCTTGATCGCGCAACGGTCGTCCGAAATGCGACGGCGCTGCAACTGGCGATCTTGCAGGCTCCGCCTGGTTTGCATTTCGAGAGGGAGGAGGAGCTGGGGCTACCCGCGCTTGAGAACCGTAAGAACCCAACCCAGGCGTTTCTCGAATTGAACGCTTGCGCAGGGAGGCCGGCGCAAGGCGATGTCACCGATCGGAGGTTTGATCGGACGTTGCCCGATCATCCTGATCGGCGTTAGGGGTGAGATCGAGGCCTTCGTAGAGTTCGGCGAGGGGAAACTCGACGCCGATTTCAGGCATCGCGAGGACGGCCTCGTTGAGAAGAACGTGTACGTTCCAGTCTCCATCTGCGCGGACATAAGCCGTCGCCGCTATCCGGTCTTGCTCCAGCATGACGTAGCGCTGAACGGAAGGGGTGGCTTGATATTCGCGGGCCTTGATCGTGCGGTCCGTGCTGGCTGTGATTGGGCTGAGCACTTCAAAAATGACGACGGGGTCATTGATGATAATAGCGTCATTTGCGACCGGTGAGCAGACGACGAAGCCGTCTGGGTAGCGGCTGCTGCCCGCGACTTCGATTTTCAGATCGCTTCCTACGAATTTACAGGGTTTGCCGCGCAATCGGCCGCCGATTGCGAGCGCGAGGTTTCTTTGGATAGCGGCGTGAGCGAATGTGCCGCCCGCCATCGCGACCGGAGTTTCGCCATCAAATTCGTAGCGCAGCTCTTGCCGGGCTTCCCATTCCAGGAATTCGGCGAGGGTCATGGTTTTACGGACGGCCAAGTTCATGGCCACAAGTCTAGCATAGGACTTCATGATTTTCTCCGGGGAATTTAGTTGGGGCTTGAGCGGGCAGGTAAGTTATGACTGCGTCGCGCCGCGAGTCCTTGCGGTTGTTTCGGTTTTCAGAGGATCAAAAAGGAAGGCGGGAACCCGGAGGTTCCCGCCAAGGAGCGTCAGCTTTGGAAGGCGCTCAATTCGGCCGCGGCGGAGCGCCGTTCGACCGTTGCGGGCCCCTCGGCTTGAGCTTCGTAGGCTTTCCAGTCTTCGCCGGTGATTTCCTTGTAGGCGGTAAGGGCGCCTTCGGCCGCGGCGAGGAGGGCGTAGGCCTGCAAGGCCATTTCGGCGGCGAATTGACGGGTCCGGTCGGCTTTGCTGTCGAACCCGACGGGCGCGTCCCGGTCCTCGTCCCGATGTTCGTTGGCGAGTCTCGCCGTTGCATCCTTGGCCTCCGTCACCTTCTGGGAATAGAAGCGCCCGGCTCCCAGAGCGGAAGAGACAAGGGCTCCGGTGATGCGCTGGAAATGCATCATGGTCGCCCGTTCGTTGAGGGACTCGTCGAAGGCGTTCCAGGCCTGGCGGAGCACGCTTTCGTGGGTTTCTCGGATACCTTGGAAATCAGGCAGAGGGAGAGCGAACGCCGCCGCGACTTTTTCCGCGACCATTTCGTTCGGGCATAGGAGCCGGGCCGCCTCGATGGTGAGGGCGGCGCGAGAGGTCTTGGAGCCCTTGGCGGAAGCGGTTTTCGCTGAACGTTTGAAAGCCATGATCGTAATCCTTTTTGGAGCGCCGGGGGCCGCTGGCCCCTGCCAGCGCGTTCCCCTCGGTGCGGCCGAAAAGCCGGGCCATGAACCGGGCTTGCACCCTCGACTGCCGCCTCGTGGCGGCAGCGTGGGCCGCAGAAAAGCGGAGGACGGCGGAGGGGCGGCCATTTTGTTTCGCGATGCAAAGAGGGCCGGGCCTGACTCAAAAGAACCCGGCGCTTGCGTCGGGCCCGAAAGACCTGCCCGGCCTCGGCGGAAAATAGCCGCCCCTCCGCCGTTGCTGGCCCGGTTGGCCCGGCTAAGCCGCACGAAACCGAGGGAATGCGCTGGCGGGGGAAAAGGCGGTCAGGCCCCTCCGAAAACGAAGACCACGTGGACATGCGGAGAAGCCCCGCGAACCCGCATTGCTCAGGATCGGACGACCTCATCGCGTTCACAGATGCGCGCCTCTCCAAACCCGGGACGAGGGCGCGAAAGGGCGCGCACGTTCGGTTTCTGATTTTGATTTCCGGCTCCCGAGCACGAGAAATGCGTAACGTCGATGAAATAGGATGAGGTCCCGGAAAAACGTGCGATGTGCGCGCCGCGCCAGTGACGCCATCTCACGTTTGGGCCTGGCGTCCGCGTTCAGAAAAGAAAACGTAGGACCTAAAGCGACGGCCTTCGCCGTGGAGCATCCGGAGTGACGGCGGGCTGAGACCAAAACGAAGCTTCTCAAAATTTCTTACCGCCAGCGAAAAAATGAGTTTCGCATTCGCGCCGTCGCCGCTGACGATCAAAACCTTCGTTGCAAGGAGGTTTGGTTTTGCGAACGCTTTTACGATCCCTTCACGGCGGGGGGAGAGCAAAGAGGAATAGGAAGCCGCTGGCCGCTCTCCGGCGAGAGCGAAGGCGTCTGTTCAGTACGGCGCTCCTTTTCGGCGGGTCTCTCTGCGCAATTTCTGGTTTCGTATTTGCTCAATCAAGTCCGCAGGTCGTCATCCCAAGCGGCGTCCCATCGCATGTCGTGCCAAAATATAGCGAGCCGTATGCGCCCGATTTCAACTTCAGCGGCGGCAGCCTCAGTGGAGGCGGGGGAATTGGCGGCGGTGATGGTTCAGGGGAGATCATTGTCGGCGCCGGGAACGACAGCGGCGACTATCCAGGGACAGGCAGCGGCGTCCCGGGCGCCACGCTCGCCACGAATTATGATGGTTTGATTGGTCAAGAAGTAGGCAGCGGTCAATGCGTCGCGCTGGTTCAGACTACCTCAAATGTTGGCCTCACCTCGACCTGGAGCCCTGGCGATCTCGTGCAGGGCAATACTAACCTCGCTCCGGGAACTGTCATCGCCACATTTGGCTCTGATGGAAACTATGCCAATACGCCCGGGCAGAGTCATGCGGCTATCTATCTTGGACAAAATAGCAACGGGATCGTCGTCGAAGATCAGTGGCTCAATCAGGCGGTGCATGTCAGAACCATTCCATGGACGACAGACAACTCTTACGAATCAGGAAGTAAATTCTATGTTGTGTCTCACTAGACGTTTGTTGATCTGCCTGACTTGCGCGTTCCCCTACGCGGCGCACGCCGTTGAGCCGTGCAAGACTGGGTTGGTTGGGATCACGCTCATCGCAGGATCATACAATCCTCCGTACACAATAGAGCCAGATATTCAGTCCATTAACCCGGGCGGAAAGTTCCCTGACAATCTGATCGAGCTGGGCTGGAGCAATCTTCGCAAAGCTGAACGTCCGCTCCGCCTCATTTGCCGTTACGCTGGAGGGAAGAAGGACGAGCTGCTTTTGCCAACGACCACGGACAAGTGTTTTCTGAGGCCAGGACTGACCGCGACATGCGATTAAACGAAAGTGCGCCAGTGACCACACCGCACTGCGGCAGTAACTCAGCACGTTTATTTTGAACGCTGGCCCACGGATATTTTTGCTGTTGCTGCGTGTCATAGGCGATGAGAAATGCGCCGCGGGTCATAGGGCGTTCTCCGGGATCATGGCCTTTTCCGGATTCACCAGGAAACACAATGCGCTGTTGCGGCTTTCCGACAACGCGCGGAATCCGTTCGGGGCGCGTTGTCCTTCATCGAGGCGGACGTACACGCGGTAGCAGTGCGGTTGCGCCGCCAATTCGTCGGCGAATTCCTTGACGGCGCGCTTGACGCCGTCAAGCGTTGTTTCGTCGAACCGTCTGCTTGGGGTCGAGCCACAGTTGAGTTTGAAGCACTCGGATCTGACGCCGTCACGAACCTTAATCTCGTCAATTTTTGTTGTTCTGATCGTACCTGTCGGCATATCGCAGTCTCTCGCGAAAAAACGCGGAACGCGCTCAGGTGAAGCTTGTTTTGGCGCATCACGCAAGGGCAGTCAATGCAAGGCTTGAGGCATGGTGCGGATGTCTGAGTTGCCGCGTGTTCCCGCCTCTTGATTTCGACGTGGCGCGAACCAATACGACGCCGCGACGCCTTTGGATGATCTGAGGCGATGCATCATGCATGGTTGCGTTTCAGGTGTGTGGATGGCAAGGGAGGGCTTTGCAAGAAAGCCTTAAGTTTTTTCAGAAAAATGTTTTTCGTTCGCGCCGTCATCCGGGAGCCTGACGTCGATGGAAGCGTATATCCGCTTCCCAGCCGGCTGGAGGTTTTATGAGCAAGATGCGCCAGAGTTTGTCGCAAAGTGTCGCATTTCGCGGAACGATGCGTGACTGCGCAAAATTGGCGGGATCATTTGCGTCGATCGTTTCAGGCGCGCTCCTGGTGGGAGGCCTGGTTGCTGGGGCTGGCCTGGCCATTCTTGGGTTGAGCGGCCTGACTCCTATTAAAGGGGCGATGCTGGCGCGCCTTAACGAGAGAGAGCCCCCAACGTTTCAGAGGCTTGCGGTCATTCGGGACCTGGAGGCGGGGAAAGTGGTCGAGGCGGGATCGGCGTCGCAGGGCGACAATGCAAAGCTCGCGTCGCTTATTCCGCGCAGCGCCGCCGACATTATTCTGGCGCGGCGGTAGGTACAGACGTCAGGCATATCCGACTATGCGGCTGCTCCGCTCTACAGGCCCTGATCGTCATGCAAGATCAAAACACGGGCTGCCTGCCATTTTTTGTGAGTCGATTTTCTCGCGAGGCGGCAACGGTTCCATTGACGAAGGATTCGACGATCCAGGGCTCGCGACAAATCGGCTGGCCGCGAAGCCGCCGCCGTAGGAATTGTCACCTCCTAGTCTACGCTGACGAGCGTAATATTGGCGGATCATGCTGGAGAGCCTTCTGCACGTTGCGCCGTGGAACGCCTTCGATGGGCCTTGGGGGATATTTCGATTTCCCCGATCTCATCGCCGTCATCGTCGAGGAGCACGCAGAAGGTGCGCGAGCAAACGACATCCTCCGCTTCGATGTGCTGCGTTTGGCCATCAGGCAGCTGGACCGTGTCGTCATCATTGTCGAGAGCGGCGTGGCGCACCTCGATAAGGGTCGCGGCGCTCTCAGCAGGGGTTGACGCTTCGACGGTGAATTCTCCGCTGTCGCTGAGCACCAATTCTTCGACCAGAAGAATGCGGAATTTGGGCAGTGAATCGTCCTCTGTTGCCCCGGCCGAGACGGCGATGGGGCTGGTCGCGAGCCGTTCGAATTTGTTGATTTCCAGGCGGACCCGGCTAAGGCGAGAGCCGAAGCGTCGCCGCTTTTGCTTTGCCTGAAGACGCACCGACTCGACGCCGCTTTCGATCGTTTGCCGGGGGAATTGTTTTTGTGCTGCTTTGGGGGCGGCGGCAGTTTCGCGGGCGAGAACGATGTCCGTATTGATCCGCAACGCGACGGCTCTATGCGGGGCCATGCTGATCATCAATGCGTCGTGGTCCATGGGTCGTCATCCTTTTCCATAGGCTGATCTTTGGACGCCGCGGGTTTAGGATTTGACCGGGGAATTGAAAGGCCGAGTTGAAGCCCGCGGCGGAACGCGTCGACGAGTAGGCATTCAACCTGTTTCGCCGGGTCCGAACTGTTCAGAAGGTCGGCGGCGAGACCTTCCGCTACTCTGTTGATATCGATCATCGCTGCGCTCCTTCGGTTTGGCAGTCCGCCGCTTCAATCGACGAGTTGAAGCGGCGGAGATTATTCCCATTTATCAACCTGGGGACAACCAGTTGTCGCCGTTGGATTCGAGGTTATTGTGATCCGGCGCGTGGCCAAAGGCTTCATCGGCGCCGCCTTCGAATGGATTCCATTGTTGCGGATTGAGTGGGTGTTTCGGATTCAACGCGGCCGCTGTAGCGCCCGGTGCCGACGACCTTTTCCCGATCGTAGTCCTCCCCAAGAATATCGTCGCTGGACGCGACGCCGTCAGCGGTCGCGGCGTCCAGATCTTCATCTGCGCCGTCGTCCGTGCCCCAATCATGCCAGCGCGGCTTTGACTCGAACTTGAGCAACTCCGCTGCTGTCAGAGCGAATTTTGCTTCCGGGAGGACAAAGGCGCCCTCGCCAACCTGCTCGATGAAGGCGGCTCGGGTGTCCTTGGCTCGCTGGCGAGGTAAAACGCCGAGGCCGGCCGCGGCCTTTTCAATCGCGGCTTTTGACAGGCAGCTGAGGAAGTCTTCCGTTCCCGTGTTCGGGAGAATGAGCGTCAGCACCAATCGCATCCCCGGCGATGCGGGCGACGAGTCCGGAATCGTCGTAACCCGGCCTGCAGGAGTGGAAGCTGGCGAGCATTTCTCGCGCGGCCTGGCGAAGAGAATTGATATCCTTTGTCAGTTTGCCGTCTTCGGTGATGGTCTTGACGATCGCGCCGCGGGCGTCGCCCGAATAATCGCTCGTTTTCATGCTGACGTTGTCGGCGGCGAACGAGAGAACGAGAAGGCCGATCAACGCGGCGTCGTCGGCCGGGGTCTCCAGCAGGGCCCTGGAGAGAGCCTGGGTGCAGAATTCAGGAGCGACAAACGGATGGCCTCGATATAGTCCCTGGCGCGCGTCTTCCAGCCGTGCGCAAGAGCGCGATTCCCCTTGCGACGAAAATTAAGCGTGGCCGATTTGGGATGGTGCGATCCGGATGTTTCGGCCCGGCGTCGTCGTCATCGGCGTCCGGCTCGAAGACGACAGGTTTGTCGACGCCGCCGCCGAGCGTCAGGGCGCCGCTGCCTTTTAGAAACGTGCCGTCGAAAAGGCTGAGTTGGGAGTTTTGGCGGGTCATAGGAATCCTTCGAGGCGAGAGGAATCGCAGCCGAACGAAGATGCAGGCGCGCTGGGGAGCGGCCTGTTCGCGAGTGCGGTTGATGAGATCCGAGGGATGCGAGTTGAGAGCGCGCCTGTTTCGGCGCTCAGCCGTCAGGGCTTGCGGCCGGGGAGGCTTTATGCGGCCTCGGCGACCAACGCCTCCGCGTTGTCGTATTGGCCGGCGGGTCCGGTTTCATGTGTGCAGGGGGCAGGGCCGCCATTGCCGGCGGGGGCCGGCTTGGCCGGCGAAGGCCTTCAGGACGGCCTTCTGCTCGGGGGTAAGGTCGCGAGCCATGAGAGGGCTTCGGCTCAGGCGGCGAGGGCCTCGTCGGCAGGTGAACCGTCGCTTCGGTCGTCAGCCGCGCCGATCTGGTCGGGTTGCGCCAGCGCGTAGTGGGGATGGAAGCTCAGAATATAATCGGCGATCTTCTGGGCGTCGGCGGCCGCACGGAGGATTTCGCGCTTGTCTTCTTTCAGGATCTTGATCCAGGACTGAATATAGCTGGCGTGATTTGGTATAGCCGTCGGAATGCCGATTTCCGATCCGACATACATCGAGGAAATCTCGGCTCGAAGCTCCTCGCGCGAATAGGCGGATGAGCCAAACCGCCCGGTCAAATCACGGTTTAATCGGTGGGCCGCGCCGCTGGCGTGTGACAATTCATGCAGAGCGGTTACCGCCCAGTCTTCAGGACTGTGAAATGAAGCATCCGGCGGCAACTGGATGTGATCAGTTGCAGGACTGTAGAAGGCGCGATCGCCGCCAGTTCGCAGTGTTACGCCGCTCGCCTTCATGATCAGGTCGGCGTCCTCAATCCGCTTCTGCAAAGGCTTCGGCGCATTAGGCGTGATGAATTCGGGCACGCCGTCGATCTGGCTAGCATGAAACACCGTGAAGATCCGCAGCAGCGGCACGATTTTCAAGACGTCCTCGCCAGCCGGCGCGCTGCTGTCTTTGACCTCGAGCGGCTTGTAGAAATAGATCGTTGCGCCTTTCTCGCCTTTGCGCACCTGCCACCCGCGCTCGGAGGCCTGACGGTAGCTGCACCAGCGCGGATCGCCCGAGACGAAGGCGAGGGACGACATGCCGAGGACCAGCGTATTGACGCCGCGATAGCGACGTCCCGTGGCGGCGTTGACGGGGGTCGCCGAACCCGCGGATTTGTCGGGATCCCACGGCCTGCGCCAGGGCGCGGTTCCAGCCTCTAACGCGGCGACGACCGTGTCGGTCAACTCCTGATAATGATCACGGCGGCCGTCGGTGGTTTTGCTTTTGAACGTCTTCATTTGGACTGTTCTTTCCTGTTGAGGATTGCTGAACAGTCCCTGCGCCTCGCATCCCGGAGCAGGCTGCAAGGGCGCGCAGCGGGACGGACGAGACCAGCGCAGCGGCTTGGCCGGTCGCACCCTTGTTGCGGCGCACGGCGATGCGATAGCGGCTTGTTTCTCTATTTTGATTATTTCAGTTCGGCTGCTTCGGAATCGCTCGGCGAACACAGATGGCAGTCTGGGCAGCGGGTGTCGCAGACGGTTTCGCTTTCGCCCCATCAGTGGCGGACTCAGGCAGGGCAGTCGCGGGTGTTGCGGAAGCGCGCTGCGGCCTCGGCCCTTTCCTGGGTTCGCTGTTTCAGGACGTCGTTCCAGTCGCCGTCCTCAATCGGCGGCCGCAGGCGGGCGAAGCCGACGCCGGCCTTGGTCGCGAGCGCCTCATGCTGGGCGGCGAACCGCTCACCTGCCGCGTTCGCGTCTACCGCGCTGCACAGAATCGGGTTGGGAACCCGCGCCATTTCGGCGAGCACACGTTCGAGCGCGGCGATCGTGCCCGGCCCCATCCCGCCGCCGGTCGCGGCGTAGAGCGTTTCGTGTTCAACGCGCTCGAGCGCCGCAAGGCTCAACGCGTCGATCGGCGCCTCGGCGAGAACGAGGCGGGAAAATCGGGATGCGTTGGGGCCGAACCGAAACAGCGTCTTGGCGCCGCCGGTCAGCGCGCCCTTATAAGTCGGGCCGCGGACGTCGACGTGAGTGACGACGCCGTCCGCCGCCCGATGCGCGAACCAGGCGCTGGCGTAAGGCCCCTCTCGGAGAACGTCTGCCCTTGTGGCGGCTTCGAGGATGGCCGGCCGCAGGCGGCGCTCGTTCGCAAGATAGAGCGAGACCGCCGATCCGCGTCGCAGATGCGGCCGCCGCGCATATCGCTCTGCGACCCGCTCCGCGTCGCCGTTGGACTCATGGCGCCGCTCGGCAAAAGGGAAGGCCGGGCTCAGCCCGGCGAAGGCGCGCAGGACCATGCGAACCTCGCCGAAGGTGAGCGATGGGCCGAAGCGCTGCACGAGATCGAAAACGTCGCCTTTGGCGTCGCTCATCGGATCCCACCAGCCGCGTCCGCCATGATTGACGATCAGAATCTCACCATTGCCGCGCCGGTATTTGAGGCAGGCTTTGGTGCTCTCCTGTCGATCGAGACGCCAGGGGGGCGGCGTTCGCTCTAAGACGACGGCGCAATGAATTTTTTTGCGTAGTGTTTCAATTTCGGAAGCGGAACGGTTCATGCCGGGAACTCCCTTGCGTTGGCGCGGGAGCGGGTCTGACCGGTGTTTCCCTTTGTCCCTGCGCTGATCTTCGCGGCGAACCGCGAGGCGGCGGGGCCGCAAGGGCGCGCGAACGCGCGGGAGCCCGCGACGAACCCTTGGCGGCGCGGCCGGTGCTAGCGGTAGCCATCTCAATCCTCTCTTTCGTTTCTCCTTTCCTGGTTGAGGGTGAGCGGCGCGAACGGGAAATCACCCGGCGTTCCGCTTTTTACAGCGCCGGCCGGACGACATTTCGGCGTGCTGGCGAGGCCGTTCCGAGGACCGGATCATCTTCAACAAGCAGAATGCGGTTTGTGTCGCGTTGCCGAGTTTCGTGCGAATTTAGCGCTCCCGCCGGCGGACGGGACGCAAAAATCGCCGAGTCGTTCAGGCGGGGCGTCATTTCAGCGTGTTTATTCGCGTGTCGGGGTTTGGCAAAGGGAGGATTTGGCGGAAAAATGCATTGCAAGCAGCGACGCTCATTCTCGTCGCCTGCTTCGGTCCGAAGCCCGTCGCCGCAAAACGAGGGTGTCAGGCGTCGCTCGCCGACTGGCAACCGCGCGAGGCGCTCGAAAAGAAGCTCGCGGCCGAAGGCTGGACCGTGAGTTCGACCCGATTGGACGATGGCTGCTATAAGGCGAGGGCGACCAACGACCGTGGTGAGCGCCTCCACGCCATACGACCCGGCAAGCATTGAGCGGCATCGGCGACAGCGCGAGGAAGACGACGCTTGAATGAAGTTCGCCTAGCTTCATCGATCTGAAATACGACCCTGATCATAATGAGCTCAATCGCGGAAGAGAAGGTCGAAACTGTCGCTTCATCCACTAAGTGCAAGGGAGTTCCTCGTGGCAAAACCCATTTCTGCCGCTTTCCTTTCCGTCGTTTGTCTTCATCTATTTAATGCGTCTCATACCTTGGCTGGAGAGGATCTGTTGGCGAAGGCGAGGCAGTCGTTCGAGCCGATCCCGACAGCCCCAGCGGATTTGCCTGGCAATCCGACGACGCCAGCTAAGCTCGAGCTTGGCAAAATGCTCTTCTTCGACCCCCGACTGTCCAAAAGCCATGCCATCAGCTGCAGCTCTTGTCATAATCTGGGGCTCGGCGGAGCTGACGCCGAACCGACGTCTATCGGCCATCACTGGCAACACGGTGGGCGAAACGCGCCGACGGTTTTGAACGCGGTATTCAACAAGGCGCAGTTCTGGGACGGCCGAGCCAAGGATCTCGAAGAGCAGGCTGGCGGCCCGATGTTTAATCCGGTCGAGATGGCGTCGCCGGAGGCGCATGTCGCCGAGCAGCTCAAGGGCATCCCGGGTTATGGCGCGGTCTTCGCCAAAGCGTTCCCAGGCGACGCAGATCCAATCACGATGGCCAATGTTCAGAAGGCTATCGCCGTGTTTGAAGCCACGCTGATTACGCCCAATGCGCCGTTTGATCGGTTTCTAAAAGGCGGAGCCGACGAACTTTCGGCACCGCAAAAAGAGGGATTGGCGCTGTTCATGGATAAAGGATGCTCAACCTGCCACAATGGCGTCAACGTCGGAGGCGGCATGTATGCCCCGTTCGGAGTGGTTGAGAAGCCAGGCGCCGAATTCCTGCCGCGGTCCGACAAGGGCCGCTTCATGGTCACCAAGACGCCGAGCGACAAATATGTTTTCAAGGTTCCGACACTGCGTAACATCGCCTTGACAGCGCCCTATTTTCACACCGGCAAAGCCTGGGATCTCCGTCAGGCGGTGGCGGTCATGGGAACAAGTCAGCTCGGCGTCGGGTTGAGCGAAGATGAGGTGAATAAGATCACAGACTTCCTCAACAGCTTGACCGGCGACCAGCCGGTTGTGACCTATCCCATCTTGCCGCCGAGCGGCGCGGCCACGCCGCAACCGGAACCGTGAGGGCAGGCGGTAGCTTTATGCAGCTCGTTGCCCATCTCACGAGAGGCGCGATCTTTCTATGACTGGACTACGCTTGGGGAAGCGGTCGCAATCAAGGTGATCGCGGAAATTATCATGCGGGGATGAGCGACGTCATTTTCCTCGGGCAGAATGCGGATTCGGGAAAATTGAGCCGCATGACTATCAGAATGTCAGGCTTTGTATCCAAGTAGACCTGTCAAAGACGGCCAGTTTTCTTTAGAGGCCGGGTCACGCGTCGAGGCTGGTTCGCGCCGCAAAGGCGGTCTAAAGGTCGATCTCGAAAATTGAACGACCAGAGAGACCAATGGCCCATCTCGATCCTTTGATTCTCCGCCTAGGTGTCGCTCTGGGCATCGGCCTCCTGATCGGGACGGAGCGCGAGCGCCGGAAAGGGGAGGGGGAGGACCGCGCGCCAGCGGGTCTTCGCACCTTTGCGCTTGCATCCCTCAGCGGCGCGATTGGTTTCGTCACCGGCGGCGTGCCTCTCCTTTCGGTCCTGATCATCGGCGTTTTCGGCTTGACCGCACTGGCCTATTGGCAGGCGCGTGATGAGGATCCCGGCCTCACGACGGAAATAGCCCTCAGCGCCACGACAGTCCTCGGCGGCCTCGCAATGACGCAACCGGGGCTCGCGGCCGGCGTCGCCGTCGCGGTGACAGTCTTATTGAACGCGCGATCGGCGCTCCATGGATTTGTACGCTCCGGTCTGAGCGAAGGCGAAGTCCGGGACGCGCTGATCTTCGCGGCCGCAACGCTGATTGTTCTACCGCTCCTTCCGGATAAGGCGTTGGGGCCTTTTGGCGCGCTCAATCCACACGCAATCTGGATCATCGCAATCCTCGTGATGGGAATAGGCGCCGTTGGCCACGTTGCGGTCCGCCTTCTTGGCGCCCGTTATGGACTTCCGATCTCCGGCCTTGCATCAGGTTTTGTCTCCAGCGCCGCGACCATCGGCGCCATGGGCGCGCGCGCGCTCAAGGAGCAACAGAGCCTTGCGGCGGCCGCGGCTGGCGCGGTTCTGTCAACCGTCGCGACCATCATCCAGATGGCCCTTGTTCTCGCCGCGACCAACATGGCGACCCTGTACGCGCTTCGGCTTCCGCTTGCCTGCGCGGGCTTCACTGCAGTCGCCTACGGAGCGATATTCGCGATGCTGGCGTTGCAGAACCCATCGGCTGAGGTGAATGAACGCGGCCAAGCCTTCAGCGTCAAGACTGCGCTGTTATTTGTCGCCGTGCTCAGCGCGATTCTGCTCGCCTCCAGAGCCTTGGACCAATGGTTTGGCGCGGCCGGCGTCGTCGCGGCGGCGGCGGTCGCCGGCTTCGTCGATACTCATTCTGCGGCGATCTCGGTCGCAACCCTGGTTGGCGCAGGCAAATTGACCGCGGGGAAGTCCGCGCTTCCCATCTTGCTTGCGCTCACGTCCAACACCGCCACCAAGGTCTTGCTGGCCGCCACTTCGGGGGGATTTGCGTTCGCGTGTCGTGTTATTCCTGGCTTGGTGCTGGTGATCCTTGCCGCTTGGGCCGGTTGGGCGATACGCCCCGCGTAATCGGCACAGAGGAAGCCAAGGCGGAAGCATAACGTCTGAAAACTTCACTGGAATCCAGTTCTCCGCTTTCTACCTCGTAAAGCCACCTGGCGGTGTTGCGCGCCAGCAGGATTTGTCCGCGATTCGATAACACGCCGCGCATCCGCCCGTCGCGCGCCAGCACGGGGATGAAGTTGAGACGGCCGAGATGTTTATCATCATCAAGATGGTCGAGGTCTTTGAGCCATATCCCGGCGGCCGCCGGGCCGTTAAATAAATCTTCGAGTGTTGGTTATCCTCCCGTCCGGCAGGGCGGCCGGCTTCGTGAATGTCTCCAGGTCTCGATCGAGCCCGCTATCAAACTATATTTGGTGAAACGTTCTTGACGGCGCGCCTCCCTCGGCTGTCGTCGAGCCGCCGCGGATGTTGATCCGTCGCGGATTCTGCTATCATTGGACGAGTGTTTTCATGACCGCCTCGAATCACCTGCGTGAAAAACTGACTTTCCGCGCCTGCGGGTAATCGCAATAAAAGGAAAAGGTCCACGATGTTTCGGTCCAGATACGCCCTCGCCGCCTTGCTGTCCGCTCTATCATTCTCGGGCGCCGCCGCGGCCGACGCCAAGCGAGGCGCCACCATTGCTAAGCGCTGGTGCGCTGCCTGCCATGTCGTAACGAGCGACCAGAAAAGCGGCAGCGCTGACGTGCCGTCGTTCGCCGACATTGCGCGTCGCAGCGTCGACGCCAAGGCTCTGGCGGCCTTCCTCATGGATCCGCATCCAAGAATGCCTGACATGCACCTCAGCCGCACGGAAATAGACGCCATCGTCACCTATATCCGCAGCCTCAACCCCAAGACTCCACCGCCGGTGCGGGACGGCAAAGATGTCAAACTGCAGGAAAAAGGGTAGTGTAGTGTCTCACGCAAAGGTTGACAATTAGCTGGTCTCCTGCAGCTGTGGCATGTTCAGCGCCGCTCTGCCGCGATTAACTTTTTGAATTATGTCGCTGACGGATTTCGGCCAAACGCAGGGCTTGAGGTTGGCATTGTTGCGCTCAATGTAGTCGCGGATCGTTCGTTCGAGTTCCTCCACGGTTTTGAAAGCGCCGCGCCGAATGAGCTGCGTTGTGATCAGTCCAAACCAGCGCTCGACAAGATTCAGCCACGATGACGATGTCGGAATAAAATGGAAGTGAAAGCGCGGGCGCTTGGCAAGCCAGTCTTTAACTCCCTGTTTTTTGTGGGTCGCATAGTTGTCCGCAACGCAATGGATATCCAGATGCTTCGGCGTGGCGCGATCGATAAACTTGAGAAACTTCAGAAATTCCTGATGACGATACTGTGGCATGTATTGGCAGATGTCCTCGCCCTTCAGCACATCGAGTGCGGCTGTCCGGCGTCAGCGCCCATGGGACAAATCGGGGTATTTTCTGAAGGGAGATTTCTGGTTCATCTTAGCCCATTCAGGAGCGCAGATGAGACAGAAATCCGTGCCGGCGAAAGCCCCGGCAGAACAGCTTGTGAAAGATATTCG
>NZ_FOSN01000043.1 GCF_900114285.1 Methylocapsa palsarum
CAAGACTCGCCGAGCGCCGGCGGGAGACTCCTGCTCGTGGAGACCTCAGACCGCGTCGGTTAGTGAAGGAAGCCCACATTCGTGATTTCTGGCCGCTTTCGGGCAGGGGCCACATGCAGAGCGACCGCCAGGGGCGCTCTGCCACCGGTCGCCTCGCCCTCGCTACGACTGCTTTCGGGACGAGCTGATTAGCGCCTGAGCGACGAGGTTGGGTCGAGAGCGGCTAAACGGCGGACGCTGTTCCGAGGCAAACAAGGACGAGGCTTAGGGCGCGGAGTACGACGGTCATCAGACAGGGCGGCGACTTCGGGATGGGCAAGCGTCCCATGGATAGCGTTTCGCGCTGCCAACCGGAGATGATAAGGTGTTTTCAAGTCTCGGAAGCGGAAGAATATTAGTCTTATGGCTTTGCTGTGCGACATTTTGAGATCCTTTTCGGTTGCGGCGGCGCATGCGCCGTCACGACCGAAGCCCCACAACGGCGGCGGGCCAGTGGGGCGGGATCCAGGAGAGGGGGCGACAGGCCTTACCCCGGCATGCCCACAGTCACGCTCTCTTCGCTCCGGAAGTCCACTCGTTTCCTGATGAAAAAAATGAACGCCACCTCGCGGATCGCGCGGTCTCGCCAATTGCCGCGCGCCCGCCACGGCGACCTCCTCGAAAGAACATTTTGCGAGAAAGGATCGCCTCCATCCAGCGGCGTGAGCGCGCGA
Organism: Methylocapsa palsarum; assembly: GCF_900114285.1. Lineage (GTDB taxonomy): Bacteria > Pseudomonadota > Alphaproteobacteria > Rhizobiales > Beijerinckiaceae > Methylocapsa > Methylocapsa palsarum. Next base: position 714 of record NZ_FOSN01000043.1, read on the forward strand.
TGGGTTTGAGCAGCGAGTCCTATGCGTCGACGTCAATAATATTCGACGATGCGCCCGGCGCAAGGCGACGCCCTTTTTCGGTTTCCCTTGCGGACGCGAAGGGGATGCGCTGTTCCCTTGGCTTTTGCGGCCGGTGAAGCGCGGCCGAGCCGTCTCGTGACGTACCTTCGAAGCGTCAAATTGAGTCGATCGGCGCGGATAACGATCCGCTCCACTTGACCGCTCCGATCGAGCCATGCCGCAGATAATCGCGAATATTTTCTGCAGCAGTTCCTCGTCCGCGGGGACCATCTCGATATTTTTGCTCTCTCTCTGATAGCCAAGCGGGACATTGCACACATGCACGTGCCTTTGCGCTTGGAGGCGGCGATCTTGTCGCGCACCGGTCCACCGATCACCTCGAGTGCCGATCGAAACCCGAGACCATGTGCGCGAACCGCACCAGATAGCGTTTAAACTCGACGGCGCTGTGCCAAGGCTGGAAGGCGAAAGTGGTGCACAACATAAACCAGAAATTGGTCTTGAAGAACGTGGGGCCAAACTGATCAGCGATGCTGGTCTTGCCCAGCATCGCCTCGGGTGCCAGCGCCCGGCGTTCGATCGTCAGGATGTGCAATTCGCTGAGGCCGAATTCGGGCGCGGTATACTGCGGCCGTCGCGGACGACGTCTTCATCGTCTCGTTCCAGTCGAAGATCTCCCGCGTGACAGTCTTGCTGCCATCGAGATTGGGAATAAAAGAGAGTAGCTCGTAGGTGCAGAGGTATTTGCTCTCTAACATGCGTCCGCCGCGCGGCACATAGCCGCAATTTCATTCGCGAGGAAATCATCATGAACGAACTCCGCGAGCCGGTGGCGTTGGCGTTCGTCAAGCGAGTCCATAGAGCGGCTTAGCGGCATTTGAGATCTTCCGCAGCTCGGCGGATTGGGCTGCGAGGGTGTCAGCTTGAGTTTGCATGATCGCGATGTCGTCGAGGTCCCTATTGCTGCGGACATCGCTTCGCGCGCCAACGGCGGTGTCGCCGTCAGCGATCGGAGAAGCTGACACAGAGGCGCGCCCGGTTTGAAGGTCATGCTGGTTCGCCGTCCTGTTGGCGTGGTTCGTCGCGATATCGTGCAACGCAGTTTCAGGCCTGTTCCAATGTTTGGCCTGGTCCTCAGTGAGGCGGAGGTTCGCCTTAAGAACTGCGATGCGGGCATCGGAGCGGTCAACGCTTTGGCTGATCGAGAGCGTAGACCTTTCTACGCTATTGTCTCTCCCGAGAGCGAGTGCGGTGATGGCGAGGACCAAGGCTGTCGCCATTCCCATAACCGCAAGGGTGGAGACTATCGTTTTATTCATGAGCACTTCTCCCAGGCTGTTCTTCCATTTCAAACGAGCGCTTCGCTATCAACCACAGTTGCTGCTCACAGTCTCGTTCTTGCTCTAGTCTCATTGGAAGTGCTAATAGTGGGAGTGGCGATGATGGAAGTGAGAGTGATGATGGCCACGATGATGATGCCGAGGCGCGCCAACAACACCTCTGACACCACCCACGACTCCTCCGGCTACCCCTCCCACAACGCCGCCGACCGCCGCGCCAACCGGCCCAGCCGCGCGTCCTCCCTCCGCAGCGCCTCGTTCACCACCGCCAATAACACCCTGCGCTAGCGCAGCATGGGACATCAAAAACGATGCTATGACGCCTACGACTGTTATTAATCTTTTGGTCAAAAGTATTTTTCCTTCTTTCAGGCAATCCAGCGACGTCTTCGGTGATGTCGTGTAGCTTGCTAAATCCACGATGTTGGCCAAACGCGAATTAAGTTGCCTAACGTCATCGGATCAGATTTGTAATTATTGATGATACTATGCGCGGCGCGCGCCGCGTAGGGATACCGTCGGAAACTACTCAGGGTTGGCAAAAGCCTCTCAGGCAGGCAAAAGCCTCTAAGAGATGATGTCGTGAGTAGTTTCCGAACCTTCCTATTCAGTTTCACGGCTTTTAATGTGGGCGAGACTTAAGTTTCGCAGTTTATGTCAAGACTATAAGACATGGGAGCGGTAGCCCTGATAGCGCCTCGAACTTGCCCCGTTGAGGCTTAAACTTGACGAAAACTAATCTATTTTCGAACTTTGTTATAGAATTGGATGAAATGTGAACGTCGCTCACCTAGGGGCTCAGACTAATGCGAACGTGGCGACGCTTGTCGGCGATGCGGTGAGCTTGTGCACTGAAAGCTTCGAATGCGCAATGATTTAACGAATACCACAGGATCATTCTGGGCTGTAGAGGCGTGGGTACGAGATTGCAAGGCCGCGGCGCCGAACAAATCTTTTTCGGCGCAAGCCGTTATTGTTGAACACCGTATAAAGTAGCAGCTGAGCATCAGACGCCATCCCGCCGTACGGTTGTTTCCGCAGTAGCCTTAAGTACCTTGTAACGGTCCGCTTGGTCGCCCTTCAAATCCTTTGATAGGAGAGGCGCGATGAGCACAGTTTTGATCATATTGATTTTATTGTTCTTGTTTGGTGGCGGGGGTGGTTATTACGCCTATAATTCCTACGGGGGCTGAGGCGTCGGGGGTGTGCTCGGGACGGTTCTTATCGTTGTGCTGATCCTATGGGCGCTCGGCTTGGTGCACTGAATACCAATAGAAACGCGCCCTTGTGGGGTCTCGCCCGTCTGAATTATCAACGTCCTTTCGTCTCAGTGCCTGGATCGCCGCATCCCGGACAAACAAACCCTCATCGACGGAGTCGTAGCTTAGGGTGATGGTCAAAACGCCAACAACGCCAAGGCTTATTGGCAGTTCGCCACAGTGGACGCCCGTATCAAACTCAAGCATCTATACCAGTCACTCTGACTGAATCGAGCCACTAGCATGATGTCAAACCGACCTACACCTCGTCTTCGGGCGCCAATCTCGCGCCTACTTAGGAGAACAAAAATGAGCAATCTATTGAAGATTATCGCTTCCGGGCTTGTGCTGACAGCCGGCGGGTTAGGCCTCTTTGGCGTTTCCGCGTCAGCAACGCCGAGCATCGGCCTCCCTGCGATTTCAGAAGTGAGTCATCTAACTGATGCTAGCGGCGTGTCGATTGATCATGCTCAATTTCCATGTACTTTTCCGTTGCCATGTGGATATGGTTATTACCAGCCCACTTATTATAGCGGCAGATACTATGTAGGCCGCCATTATGGGGGTGGTTACTATAGGGGAATGCACAGGGGACCCAGCTATTATGGTCGAGGCCATGCGTACGGCCACTATGGGCGCGGCTATCGAGGCGGTGGTCACGGAGGTTGGCATAGATGATTGTTGCGGCCCAGTAGGATTTCAAGCGGGGTCATGATTTGATCGGTATTGGAAATGGCGGCAAGTCACGGTGCCGGATCCGCGGGCTGCAAATAGGCATGGATGCTCCGCCGCCGAAAGGTATTAGTAGATTATTTTCTGCGCTTGCAAGCCGCCGATGTATGAGAAATAGATGATGACGACGCCGCCACCGGCCGTCATCGGGCGGAGGGCGAAGGCAGGCTCTTTAATTTGTGCCACCCTCTCGGCTTCGCGGGCTGACGTCGCGGCGAAGAGAGAAGAGTTTCGTCGCGCAACGCCTTGACGGCCGCGAGTGCCTCGCGCCAGGCGAGCTTTAATGACGGCTGGAATGCGTCGGCCGCGGCGATTTGCACGAGAGCGGCGGCTGGAACGCCGCAGCGCCGCCAAAGATCATCGACCGACGCGAAGGGACAGTCGGCTCGTGCGCCGATGATGGCGGCGGCGTTGAGATTGGAAAGGTCCCGCACACCGACTCGCAGAAACTGCTGAGTCGCCTCATTATTGACAAGAAAGAATTTGTTGTAGAGAAACTGATTTATTGGATTAAGTCAAAAATGGTTCAAACAAATCACAATAGAAAAAAGGGCCTTGCTTAATAGTTAGTAGGAGCAGCTCATATTGTTGGTCCTTGGTCCTTGGTCCTTGGTCCTTGGTCCTTGGTCCTTGGTCCTTGGTCCTTGGGCTGCGTTCTCCTGCTATTATCTTCCCGGATGTTCGGTCAACATTTTTCCGGCGTTCGATTAACGGGATGTGAAATGTGGCTTTGATACATCCAATTTCCGCATTCCCGATTGCGGGAGAAGGTGATACCGCGGTCAACGCCGTGTCCCGGCCCAAATGGCACAGGTCAAGCGCTCAGTTCGGGGACACCAGCAAAGAAGCCTATCATCGGGGAATTGATACTTTGGTCCGCGACTAACGGGGGAATGCCAGTATATGAGGCACAGACATGGTGCTCTCGCGCTGGCTTTGTGCATAGTGCTACTCGGCGCTTGCGCCAGCGTGCCACGGACTGCCTTTACCGAGGCTGACCAGATGGCGGCGGTTCCAATCGGCGGGCGCAGCATTCGATTCTGGGCTGACGCGCCGGTGAGCGTATTCCATGATGCCGCGCGACGCGCCGTCGTCCAGAAGGGGCGACCGTTCATCTATCTGGCGTTATCCGGTGGCGGTGGGAGCGGCGCCTATGGTGCTGGAATTCTCAATGGCTGGACGGAATCCGGCACGCGCCCCGAATTCAGCGTAGTCTCCGGCGTTTCGACGGGGGCTCTGATTGCTCCATTCGCCTTTCTCGGTCCCACCTATGACGGAACTCTCAGGCAAATGTACACGAGCGGCGAGGCGGCAAACTTGATCCGGCATCCCGACCCACTCGGAGCGATCTTCGGTGCGGGCCTGTTCGGTCCCGGGCAACTAGGCCGACTCGTCGAGCGCTATATCGATGATGATTTGCTCAATGCCGTCGCGCGCGAGGATCGGAAAGGGCGGCGCCTGCTGGTTGTCACTACCGATCTTGACGCGCAACGCGCCGTCATCTGGGATATGGGCGCCATAGCCGCGAGGGGTGGACCGAAGGCATTCAAGTTGTTCCGCGAAGTTCTCGCCGCCTCCGCCAGCGTTCCCGTCGTTTTTGCCCCCCAGCTCATCGATATCGAGGCGAACGACCGAATATTTCAGGAGATGCATGTCGACGGCACAGTGAGCGCGCCGATTTTTACCTTGCCGGACGCGTTACTGTTCGGCGGTAAGACGATTGTTTCGCGCGATGTGCGGCCAGCTTTGTACCTCATCGTAAACGCCCGCATTGACGCGGGCTTCGAGGTTGTGCCGAACCAGGCGGAAGTGATCGCCGCACGCGCCTTCACTACTATGAATAGGGTCGGCACCCAGGCGGTGCTCGCCCAGACCTATAACGTCGCTAGTCGCGAAGGCTTGAGCTTTCATCTCAGCTACGTCGGCAAAGACGTTCCCTACACTGGCGGCACCGGTTTTGAGACGGACGCGATGCGCCAGCTCTATGCCTACGGCTACGAGAAAGCCCGCTCAGAGTCATTCTGGGAGACCAAGCCGCCGCAGATTGAGGCAGCGAAGGAAGCAGCAAAGTCAGCCAAGCGATGACCCTGAAGTCAGGAGCTTGGGCAGCCTTTCATTTTATCGCGCCAGTGATCATACTCACGAGCGAAGACCGGGCCGAGCTTGCCCCCATTATGCAGCGCTCTCGCATGTATGGCGCCAAAAAGGCGCCACGCTCGGGTGTTTTTCGTGATTTCAATTCCTTGCAGACGCGCCGGGTCTTTTCCCGCTTCGGCCGGAGGTAGGGGCGGAGAATGTTTGCGGGTTGATGGGAGGGTTCGATCTGCCAGGCGCTGCGTGTGATAAGGCGTGGTATGCGCCCGAGCACAAGGTGTAGAATATCTTGGGCGGGGCACGACGTCGGCAGATGAACCTTAATCATCGTCTTCATCTCGACAGCGCGGGCGGCGACTTTGATCAGGCGTAGGCGCAATGTGTCGAACTGCGCGACGCGCCACATCGAACGTTGAGGCACTGACATGCGTAGGCGCCATGTCGCCCGACATAGAAATCGCGAAGCGGTCGGGCATTCCCTTCAAAATAGCGGCCAAAGTCGACGATGCCGACCTCGTTTATTTCAAAAACGAGATCCTGCCCCTTCTCAAACATCCGCTCATAGAATTCCTGGGCGAAATCAATGAGAATCAGAAATGCGAATTTCTCAGTAAGGCGCGAGCGCTATTGTTTCCGATTGGTGTGATGATCGAAGCCATGTGGTCTGGAACGCTAGTTATCGCTTGGCGCAACGGGTCGGGCCGCCGAAGTGATCACTGACTTGGTCAGCCGCAAAGGCGGTCCAAACGTCGATCTCAAAGGAACGATCAGAGAAACAAATGGCCCATCTCGATCCTGTGATTCTCCGCCGAGGTGTCGCTCTGGGGATCGGCCTCCTGATCGGGACGGAGCGCGAGCGCCGGAAAGGGGAGGGGGAGGACCGTGCGCCAGCGGGTCTTCGCACCTTTGCGCTTGCATCCCTCAGCGGCGCGATTGGTTTCGTCACCGGCGGCGTGCCTCTCCTTTCGGTCCTGATCATCGGCGTTTTCGGCTTGACCGCACTGGCCTATTGGCAGGCGCGTGATGAGGATCCCGGCCTCACGACGGAAATAGCCCTCAGCGCCACGACAGTCCTCGGCGGCCTCGCAATGACGCAACCGGGGCTCGCGGCCGGCGTCGCCGTCGCGGTGACAGTCTTATTGAACGCGCGATCGGCGCTCCATGGATTTGTACGCTCCGGTCTGAGCGAAGGCGAAGTCCGGGACGCGCTGATCTTCGCGGCCGCAACGCTGATTGTTCTACCGCTCCTTCCGGATAAGGCGTTGGGCCCTTTTGGAGCGCTCAACCCCCACGCGATCTGGATCATCGCCATCCTCGTCATGGGCATCGGCGCCTTCGGCCATGTCACAGTCCGCCTT